>NZ_BDCA01000012.1 GCF_001613265.1 Nocardia vermiculata NBRC 100427 | reverse complement strand
GAGCAGGCGCCGGAGCGGCCGCTTGCTTCGGGGCGGCAGGTGCGGGCGCGGCCGAGGCGGGAGGTGCCGACGCCGTCGGAGCCGACGAGGCGGGATTGCTGTTGACTATCTCGCCCGGAGACTCCGGTGTGTAGTCGGCGAGGAACTCGTGCCAGCTCTCATCGACCGACGACGGATCTTGCTTGTACTTCAGATACATCTCGTCGACGAGCCACTGGTTCTGTCCGAACTGGGATGTTGAGCTGCTCACAGCAGGTGTTCGCCTCATTTCGTTCTTCGCGCTGCGACGTTTGTGACGTGCCCGGCACGGGTCATCGGCGCGATTCACGTTCCACGCGCCCTTTCCGAGGATAGGCGCAGCCTCGACTCCGTGCCCCGCCGCGGCATGGGCGGGTCATTTTCCGGACCAACCCGTCGCCGTCACCGGGCCACATCGTCCCGCCACTGCCCGGTTAACCGTTACCGGACAGACCCAGCCTCATAGGTGACGACTCGTCCCGTGTCGAGAATATTCCTTCGCCGGAATCGGCTGCCTCCCAGAGTCGGTTATAGATTCCGTGCTCGGCCAGTAACTGCTCGTGGGTGCCGAATTCCACCACCCGTCCACGGGCGATCACCGCGATCCGGTCGGCGCGCGCTGCGGTCGCCAGTCGGTGCGCAACGATCACCGTGGTCCGTCCGCGCGCCAGCGATCGGCTCGCTACCAGCACCTTCTCCTCGTTCTCCGGATCGAGCACCGAGGTGGCCTCATCGAGCAGCAGCAGATCGGGGTCGACCAGTTCGGCCCGTGCCAGCGCGATCAGCTGGCGCTGTCCGGCCGATAACCCGCGGCCACCTTCACCGACGGGCTGGGACAGACCACCCGGCAGTGCCGCGATCATCTCTTCGGCCCCGACCGCTGCGGCAGCACGGCTGATTTCCGCGGGTGTGGCGGAAGGTTTCCCGAATGCAATGTTGCTCGCCACGTCTCCGGTGAACAGGTGAGCTTCCTGCGGGACCACGCCGAGCCGGGCCCGGAACTGCCCGAGGCGATAGTCGCGGATATCCACCGCGTCGACTCGAACGGCGCCGGAGTGCTCGGCGCGCGGCAGATCGTAGAGCCGGGCCAGGAGCTTGACCACCGTGGACTTGCCCGCACCCGTCTCACCCACCAGGGCGAGTGTCGTCCCCGCCGGAATGTGCAGCGAGACGTCCGCGAGCGCCGGAGTCCTCGCATCCGGGTAACGGAAGGTGACGGCGTCGAAGCTCACCTCCCCGTGCAGCCGGTCGTCGATGGTGGCCGCGTCGGGCGGGTCGGGGGAGATCGAGGACCGGGTGTGCAGCAGCGCCTCGATCCGTCGCAGCCCCACGCGCGCCTGCTGATAGCCGTCGAAGACCTGGGACAACTGGGTGATCGGCCCGAACAGCAGGCTCAGATACAGCACGAACGCCACCAGGGTGCCCGGGGTGGTGGTGCCGTGCGCGACCTCGCGGGCGCCCAGGTACACGACCGCCGCCTGCGCCAGATCCGCCCACGCCAGGACGAAGGCGAAATACAGCGCGATCGCTCGTTGCGCTCGCAGCCGGGCACGGCGGTATCGATCGGAGTATTCGGTGAACCGCCGGGCGGCGCGCTGCTCGTGACGGTAGGCCTGGGTCGCGCGCAGCCCGGCCACATTCTCCTGGAAGTCGGCGTTGACCGTCGCGACCCGTTCGCGCGCCGCCGAATACGCCGATGCGGACACCCGGCGGAAGAACACCGTGGCCACCAGTAGTGGCGGCAGCGCGGCGAAGACCACCACGGCCAGCCCGGCGTCGATGACCAGCAGCGCGACCAGAACGCCGACCACGGTGCACAGGCTGATCAGCGCAGTGCCCAGCCCGGTCTGCAGGAACGTCGACAGTGCGTCGATGTCGGTCGTCATCCGGGTCATGATCCGGCCGGACAGTTCACGCTCGTAGTAGTCCAGACCCAGCCGCTGCAGATGGGAGTAGCTGCGGACCCGCAAGCCGTAGAGCACCCGCTCGCCACCGCGTGCGGACAGCAGGGTGCCGACCGCACCGCCTGCCCAGCCCACCAGTACCAGCGCGGCGCCCACCCCGGCCGCGACGGCGAGCACCGTGCCGTTGCGTTCGACCACACCGTCGTCGAGCGCGAATCGGGTGAGCGCGGGGAACGCCACCGAGATCACCGCGTCGACCGCCAGCAGTGTCACCACGGCCGCGAGCAGCCAGCGCACCGGACGCAGCAGCCGTACCAGCCGGAACCTCGGGTCCGGCTGTTCGAGTTCGTGATCGTCGAGACCGGGTTGCTCGGTCGCGGGGCTCAGCCGAGCCAGTGCTGCCCGCATCTCCACCGGTGCGTCCGGCTCGGCATTGGTGGCGTCGAGTCCGGAATCGGCCGTGCCGGCGTCGGGGGGCGCCGCTGGTGTGTATGGCCCGGCAGCGCCGTCGCCCGAGGCTGCGCCGTCGGCAACGGCCGGCCCCGGCAGTCGCACCACCCGGTCCGCATACGACAGCGTCGACTCCCGGTGCGCGAGGATGAGGGTGGTGCGGCCGCGGGCGGGCAGACTGTCGAAGATCGCGGCTTCGGTGACCGCGTCCACGGCGGAGGTGGCGTCGTCGAGGATCAGGATGCGGGGATCGGCCAGCAACACCCGGGCCAGCGCCAAGCGTTGCCGCTGCCCACCGGACAGGGTGAGTCCGCGCTCGCCGACGACGGTGTCGTATCCCTCGGGCAGGTCGCGAATGAATTCGTCGGCCGCGGCCATCCGGGCGGCGGCGCGGATCTCCTCGGGGTCCGCATCCGGTGAGCCGAGTGCGATGTTCGCGGCGATGGTGTCGGAGAACAGGAACGGTTCGTCGAAGGCGACGCCGATCGCCTCCCGTAGCTCACTCGCGGCCACCTCCGCGATGTCGACACCGTTGCTGTCGTCGCCGGTTTCTCCGCCTCCGGAGCCGAACAGGGTGATCTGCCCGGACTCGGGGGTGTGGAACCTGGGCAGTAGCAGGGTGAGAGTGGACTTCCCGGAACCCGCGGGGCCGATCACCGCGACCGTCTCACCGGGCCGCACCGTGAGGTCGAAATCGTGCAGGACCGGACGGCCGGGCTCGAACCCGAAGGTGAGCCCGCTGATCCGGATACCCAGCGGCCCCTCGGGTAGCGGCCGCGGCGCGACCGGATCGATGGCGGTGGGAGCCTCGTCGACGACCTGATAGACGCGTTCGGCGGCGGCGCGGGTCAACTGCGCCATCACGACGATGTTGGACAGGATCCGCGTGCTGGAGGCCATCATCGTCACGTAGGTGGCGAAGGCGAGAAAGGTCCCGATACTGATCACCGAATGCAGCGCCAGCGCGCCGCCGAGCGCGATGACGATGACGAGTCCGGCCTGCGGAATCGCCGAGACCGTCGGTGCGAACCGGGAGTCGATGCGGGCCGCGCGCATCCGGTGCGCGTAGAGCCGGCGGCCGTGCCCCTCCAGCCTCCGCACCATGCGTGACTCCTGGCCGAAGCCCTTCACCACCCGGACCCCGGTGACGGTTTCCTCGACATGCTGGGCCAGGTCGGCGGCGCGTTGTTGTGCGGTCCAGGTCGCCGCGTGCAACCGGGGCCGCACCCGGTACACCACCAGGCCCAGCAGCGGGACGGTCAGCAGCGACACCAGCGCGAGCGGTGGCGACAACACCAGCATGGCGGCCGCCGCGAAGACGAAGATCAGCAGCGAGGCCGCCGACAACGGGGCCATCGCCAGCAGCCCCTGCACCAGTTGCAGATCGCTGATCGATCGCGACACCACCTGACCGGTGCGCAGCCGCTGCTGCCGCGGTCCGTCGTAGCGGTGCAGCGCCGACAACAGGTCCACCCGCAACTCGTGCTGCACATTCAGCGCCAGGCGCCCGGCCTGCCACCGCCGCCCGTACGTCGCCGCGAAGCGGGCCACGGCCAGGGCGATCATGATTCCCGCGATCGGCCCCAGCGCTGAGACCTCACCGAGCCGGGCATGGTCCAGCGCGGCCTTCGCGGCCAGTGGTGCCGCGGCCTCGGCACCGGCACCGGCGACCACCGACACCACCACGCCGGCGAGCAGCCGTGGATGCGCGCGGCAGGCGGCCCAGAGCCTGCGCAACCAGCCGCCCGCCGGCGTCGTCCGGTGCTGGGATCTGGGCGCGCGGTCGGTGTCGTTCATGGTGATTCGAAGGTACCGACCCGTTCCGACATCGAATTGTTCCCGCACCCCGTTCGTCGGCGCGCGTCCGATCGGATCAGATATCGCGGCTGCGCAGATACCACCACGCCCCGGCACCCGCGGCCGCGGTCCAGAGCACCAGTACCACCGCCGAGGCGGCATTCGGTGGCAGATAGGGGCTGTCGGCGAAGGAACCGATCGTCACCGTGCCGATCGTGGCGGAGCCGGGCAGCAGTACCACCACGCCCGCGATGCCGGCGGCCTTGGCGATCAGCCAGATCAGCGGCTCCACGATGAACAGCCAGCCCGCGATCGCGACCACCGCCAGATTCGGGGAGCGCAACAGCATTCCCAGGGCCACCCCGATCACGCCCCAGCACAGCGCGGCCAGCAGGCCACCGCCGAAGACGCCGGTGAGCGTGGCCCCGAATTCGACGGTGTCGCGCCCGAAGGCCGCGAATCCGATGGCCGCGCCGATCTCCGCACTCACCGCCAGCAGCAGCGCATAACCTGCGCTCACCACGGCTTTGGCGCCGAGCAGCACATCGCGATCCGGTGTCGTGACCGCAGTGATTCCGATACTGCGATAGCGGTATTCGTCGCCGGCGGCGACGGCGCCACAGATCGCGGCCGCGCCGACCGCCACCGCGATCACCAGATACAGCCCGACGGTGGCGGTGCCGGTGGCCAGTACCCCGTCGCGCTGCGGGCCGGTGCCCTTCACCGCCGACGCGGTCGCGGCCACGAACCCGAGCGCCGCGAGAATCGGTGCCGACAGCAATCCCGCTCGCAGTGCGGTGATCTTGCGCAGTTCGGCGGTCGCGGCCCGGCTCACCTCGGCGGGGACGCTGGGCAAGGTGGGCAGCTGCATCATCGTGTTCCGTAGGTCGAGGCGGCAGGAGCGGAATAGGCGGGTGGCGCGTTCTTGGTGAGGATCGCCAGGACGCGATCGGGATGGACCGGTTCGGCGACCATATGCTCGATGCGAACCCCGGCCAGCCGCGCCGCGGCCTCGATCTCGGCCGGATCTGCCTCGGCCACCGCGAGTCTGCCGTCCCCGCGCATCACCGCATCGGTGAAGCCCTGCGATGCGAGCGTGGTGGCCAGCGCGATCGGACTCGACACCGCGACGACCAGCCGGTCCGGATGGGTGCGTCGCAGCCGGCGCGGACTGCCCTGATAGGTCACCGACCCGCCCGCGAGCACCACGACCTGATCGCAGATCGGTACCGCCGCGGCCAGGCTCGGCGAGGTGAGCAGGGTCGTGCCGCCGCGCCGGGCGTGCCGGCGCAGATAGTCGAAGAGCCAGGTGCGTTCGGCGGGGTCGAGCCCGTGGAAGGGGTCGTCGAGCACCAGCAGCCGCGGATCCGCGAGCAGTGCCTGCGCCAGCGCGAGCCGGGTCTGCTGCCCCTCGGACAGATCCCGTACCCGCCGTTCGGCGTCCTGGTCCAGCCGCACCAGGGCCAGCAGGGCCTCGACCCGGGCATTGTCCGCGCCGGTAGCGGCCGCGTACACCCGCAGTTGTGCTCGTGCGGTCCGGGCCGGATGCAGACCGCGCGGCTGTAACAATGCACCGACGCCACCCGTTCGATCGACCTCCGTGACACCGGAATCGGGCCGCACCAGGCCGAGCAGAATCTCGAGGAGGGTCGATTTGCCGCAGCTCGGCGGGCCGACCAGGGCCGCAGTGGTCCCGGCCGGAACAGAGAAACCGATATCGCGTAGCGCGACCACGCCTTCGAATTGTTTGTGCAGGCCGGTGACGGAGACGGCCAGTGGCCGCGCGGCGCTCATCGCTGTCCGCCCGCGGTGTCGGAGGAGCGGGGCTCGGCCACCTCGTCGACCGTGGGAAGTGGATCCGCGTCGACGACGACAGTGGGCACCGCACTTCTGGACCACCCGGCCGGAGCCGGGCCGAAGGCCTTGTGCGCGTTGTCGATCATTCTCCTGCCCAGCGCCCGGTTGCCGAATCCACCGATCGCCGCACCGATTCCGGCCGGTAGCACCTTGCCGAACATCAGCGCTCCACGCTTGGTGACGAACTGGACGACGAAGCGCTTCATGAGCGATTCGTTCATCCCGCGGATCCCGGGGATGTGCTCGGCGAGCAGCGTGCCCCAGTTCTTCGCCGAATGGCCCACGCTCTGCTGGACGATCTCCATTCCGGTATCGCCGAGCACCACCGCGAGAACCAGCGCCCGCCGGCGTTCGGAGTCCTCCGGAGCGACACCGTGGACCGCCGCGACCGCGAGGGTGTACACCGCGGAAGCCTCGAGGAAGAACGTGGTTTCGGCGCTCATCGCCGCGAGCGAGGTGAGAGTTCCCACGCCCGGCACGGCAGCGGTCGCGCCGACCGCGGTACCGCTGCCGGTCACGGTGGTGAGGTAGATCTTCTCCAGGCGTTCGAGGAGCTGCGCCGGATTGTCCTCGGGATGCGCTCGGCGGAACCGGTCGACGTACTTCGCGACCGCCGGAGCCTGCAGTTGTGCCCCGTTGTCCAGTAGAGACCTCACGGCCTTGTCCACGCCGCGGTCGAACATCGGCAACACATCCCCTCTCGTCCGGTCCGCACAAACTCTAGTGGTGCCCGGCGACCACCTGCTCAACGAACGGTGTCGTGTGGTGGTTCCGTCGCTCCGGCACGGCGCCTACCGTGGACGAGGTGAGTGGTGTCTCCGCCGGAGCTCGCCGGTTACCCGCCCCGCCGTTGCGGCCGTTCCTGGGCAGCTACGACGGCTATCTGTTGCGCGGTTTCGGCCCGGGTGTGCACGTCGGGATGCCCAGCACCGCGATCACGGTCATCGTGACCATCGACGACCCGATCGAGGTACCGGTGTCGTCGCATCCCGAGCAGGCGGGTGGGTGCTGGGACGCGCTGGCCGGCGGGATCACGCTGCGGCCGACGCTGATCGCGCACGACGGATATCAGCACGGCATCCAGCTGGCCATGACCCCGGCCGGCGCGCGGGCGCTGTTCGGCATTCCGGCCGGTGAACTGGGTTCGTGGATCGTGGACCTCTCCGATCTGCTGGGGGCCGATTCCCGGCGCGTGCGCGAACGGATCGGTGCGACCCCACAGTGGCGTACCCGGTTCGACATTCTCGACGAGGTCCTGCTCGCCCGGGCGGCGGCGGCCGACCCCCGCCGGTGGGAGATGGATGCCAACCTCGCGCGGGCGTGGCGGCTGCTCACCGATCCGGCACATCCGCTCTCGGTCGAGGACGTCGCTCGCGATATCGGCTGGAGCAGGCGATATCTAGCCACTCGTTTCAGCACCGAGTTCGGCATCACCCCGAAGGAAGCCGACCGTCTGACCCGTTTCCAGAGCTCCCATCGGATGCTTCGACGGCCCGGAGCCGGTATCGCGGAGGTGGCAGCGGTGGCCGGCTATTACGACCAGGCGCATATGGCGCGGGAGTGGCGGTCGCTCGCCGGGTGCTCGCCGTCGGTCTGGCGGGCGCGCGAGGTGTTCCCATTCGTCCAAGCCGAGGGGTGCTGAGCGCGTCATGCTGAGGTCATGACCAGCGAAACCATGACCAGCGAAACGACATCCGGCCGGACGGGGCGAGCCGCTCCGATCTGGCCGACCTTCCTCTACCGCGATGCTCCGGCGGCGATCGATTTCCTGCAGCGGGCGTTCGGATTCGTCGAGGTGGCCCGGTACGGCAGTGGCGAGGTGGTCGACCACGCCGAACTGGCCTGGCCCGGCGGCGGCGGAATCATGCTGGGCTCGGTCCGGGAGGGTGCCGCCCTGTGCAAGCAGGCGCCCGGGTCCGGATCGGTCTACCTCGTCGTCGACGATCCCGACGCCCGCTACGAACGAGCCCGCGCCGCCGGGGCGACGATCGAGGTGGAACTGCGCGACGAGGACTACGGATCGCGCGGATTCACCTGCCGTGACCCCGAGGGGGTGTTCTGGAGCTTCGGGACCTACGCGGGCGCCGCCGGCTGACCCGCCCGTCAGGCGCCGTGTGCGGCGGGCACCTGCTCCGGTGGTAGCGGCGGAGGTGGCGGGGTCCCGTCGCCGAACGGGTTGCCACCCAGCGCCTCGCGACCGTGTGGGGTGCGCCAGCCGGACAGCTCCGGGCCCTTGGGCACGATCCCGGTGGGATTGATATCGCGATGCACCATGTAGTAGTGCTGCTTGATCTGGGTGAAGTCGACGGTATCGCCGAAACCCGGAGTCTGGAACAGATCGCGTGCGTAGGCCCACAGCACCGGTTGTTCGCTCAACTTCTCCCGGTTGCATTTGAAGTGCCCGTGGTACACCGCATCGAAGCGAACCAGGGTGGTGAACAGCCGGACGTCGGCTTCGGTGATGGTGTCGCCTACGAGATAGCGCTGTTCGCTCAGCCGCTCCGATAACCAGTCCAGCGCCGTGAACAGGCGGTCGTAGGCGGCGTCGTAGGCGTCCTGACTGCCGGCGAAACCGCAGCGGTACACGCCGTTGTTCACCTCGGTGTAGACCCGGCGGTTCACCGAATCGATCTCGGCGCGCAGCGGTTCGGGATACAGCTGCGGCGCGCCGGTCCGGTGGAACCGCGACCACTCGGTGGAGAAATCCAGGGTGATCTGCGCGTAGTCGTTGGTGACCACCTGTCCGGTCGGGACGTCCACGATGGCCGGCACGGTGATTCCGCGCGGATATTCCGGGTCGCGCGCCAGATACGCATCGCGCAGGAAGTGGATGCCCAGCACCGGATCGGTCTCGCCCGGGTCGAGATCGAAGGTCCAGCTGCGCTTGTCGTGGGTCGGGCCGCACAGTCCGAGGGAGAGCACCTGTTCCAGACCGAGCAGCCGGCGCACGATCAGGGTGCGGTTGGCCCACGGGCACGCCCGGGCCGCGATCAGCCGGTACCGCTGCGGTTCGACCGGGTACCCCTCGCGCCCGTCGGCGGTGATCCGGGTCGTGATGTAGTTGGTGTCCCGGTTGAACGCTCCCGGCTCGACGTAGGAACCGGCATTCTCGGTCGGGGAGGTGGTCACCGCACCAGTGTGGCAGACACCAGCGGCGATCCGGGCGGGGTTGCGTCCGGGGTTTCCGGAACGTATCGGATCTGGATAGATTCGCTCGATGAGCGATTCGAAACCCACCCGGTTGGAGCGAACCGAGACCGCGGCCGGCGCGCAACTCGCGACCATCACCATCGACCATCCGCCGCTGAACCTGTTCGATTCGGTGCTGCTGGACTCGCTCGCCACCGACCTCGCGGAGCTGACCGCCGATCCGCCGCGTGCGCTGCTGCTGCGCGCGGAGGGCAAGCTGGTGTCCGGCGGTGTCGATGTGCACGAATTCGACGGGCTGAGTGTCGAGCAGGGAACCGCGCTCTGGGAGCGATTGTTCGAGCGGATCATCCGCCCGATCGAGCAGTTGCCGTGCCCGGTGGTCTTCGCCTCGCACGGGCTGACCCTCACCGCCGCCTTCGAGATCTCCCTGGCCTGCGATGTGCTGCTGGCCTCGCCGAAGGCCAAGTTCGGTCTGGTGGAGACGGTGGTCGGCCTGACCCCGTCGATGGGCGGTCCGCAGCGGCTGGCCGAGCGGGCCGGTTCCGGCCGGGCCAGGGAGCTGGTGATGACCGGTGACGTGTACGACGCGGCCACCATGGCGGAGTGGGGTGTGGTCAATGCGGTCCACGACGACGTCGACGCCGCCGCACGCGCCTTGGCCGCCCGGCTCGCCGACGGTCCCACGCGGGCACATGCGGCCACCAAACAAATCATCGAGGCCTGGCGCTCCGGTGGTGTGGCGCACGCCGATGCGGTGACGCCGAAGGTCTCCGGTGAACTGTTCGCCACCGCGGATCTGCAGGGTGGGGTGCGCAGCTTCCTCGAGGTAGGTCCGGGTAAGGCGAGTTACACCGGGAGGTGACCGCGCGGACATCTTTGTCGCCTAATGCCCCGCGATTGTGATCTGCGTCATATAGTCGCAGATGCCTGTTGTGCGAGGCATCCGGAGGGATTGATGACGCAGCTTCTGATCGAATGTCCGCAGCCGCGAAATCCGCTGTGCGGTAACCCCGTCGCTCGTGGAGCCGACGGCGTACTGCGGTACGGGAACCTGAACCCGGCGCTCACCGAATTGCTCGACGTGCAGGTGCACGCGTTCGCCGCCCGCGAGGCGGTGGTCGAGATAGGCGGCCCGCGGCTGACCTACCGGCAGTTGTGGCACGCGGCCTCCCGCATTGCGGGTGGGCTGCAGGAACACGGAATCGGCTACGGCGACCGGGTCGCGGTGCGGATGCCGGTGGGGGCACGCTGGGTGCAGGCCTTCCTCGGCGCCCTGCTGTCGGGAGCGGTGCCGGTGCTGGTGCACGACGGCCTGCCCGAGTCGGTGGCCGCGCAGGTCATCGCCGACAGTTGCGCGGATTTCGTGCTCGACGGCGGCGGTGCGGAGTCGGGCTACGGCGACCTGCCCGATGGTGCCTCGTTCATCGACGACGGCGCCTCCCTGACCGAATTGGCGCTGCTCTGCTACACCAGCGGCGTCGCGGCCTCGGATGCCGCGGGCGCTCCGCGCGGTGTGGAACTGACCAACGAGAATCTGCTCTCGGCCGTCCGGTCGGTGGTCGGCGCATTCGATCTGCCGACCGACGGCCTGCGCAATCTGGTCCTGATGCCGCTGGCCCATGCCAGCGGCTGTGTCGACCAGCTGTTGCCGACCTTCGCGGTCGGCGGCACCGTGGTGCTCGCGCCGGATCCGTCGACGGTCGCGGAAACGATCGTCGACGAACGGATCGATATGGTCGCCGCGACCCCGCGCACCTTCGCCGGGCTGCTTCCGGCCTTGGCCGGCCTGCGAGGAGAGCGGGTGCGTCAGGTCTGCACCGCGGGGCATCGAGCCGAAATGGCCGCTACCGATGCGGGCACCGCCGAGCAGGTGGCCGCGGGCCTACGCGAGGCGTTCCCGCAGGCGCGTCAATGGTCGGTCTGGGGCGCCACCGAAACCAGCGGCATCGGCTTGGCACTGCCGGACGGCGGTGAACCGGGTGGTGACGTGCTCGGCGTGCCCTTCGGCGGTACCGAATTGGCGCTGGCGGGCCCGCGGGCCGAGGTCGGCAGCGGCGAACTGCTCTGTCGCGGCCCGAATATCACCCCGCGCTACTGGAACGATCCCGCCCGGACCGAATCCCGTTTCACCGGTAGCTGGTTTCATACCGGCCACCAGGTCAGCATCGACACCGACGGCCTGGTACGCCGCGCCGGTTAGCGGCTACTCGAGCAGCCGGGTGTGCAGTGCGGCGCGCAGTTCGGGGGTGATGCCGATGGCAGCGAGGTATCCGTCGAGGTCGCCGTATCGCTCGCGCATCGCATCGGTGCCGGCGGTGAGATAGTCGCTGCGCACGCCGAGCAGGTCCGGTGCAATGGTCGCGCCTGTGCCGTAGCTGCGCGCCATATCGGCGGCCAGCGCATCGGCGGCTTCGTTGGAGAGCAGGAAATCGGCCATGATGTCGTCCTCGTCGACGCCGACGGCGCGCAGCAGGGTGGCGACGGCCCATCCGGTGCGGTCCTTGCCGGCCGCGCAGTGCACCAGCACCGCACCGTCGCCGCGGGCCAGGGAGCGGGCCATCGCCTCGATCGCGATGCCGGCCAGTGGCATGGTCGGGAATTCGGCATAGACGCCGAGCAGGTCGAGGGGGTGTCCGCCGGTCGTGCCGGCCTCGTGCGGGGCCCTGCCGGACCCGGACCCGGACGCGAACTCCGCCTCGGTCGCGGCGTCGGCTGCGCCCGATTCGTGCGGGGCACCGGCGCCGACGTCCGGATGGAACGGAGTCACCTCGAGCCGCACCCCCTCGGGCAGCAAGTCCGACCCCATGCGGGCGGCCTCGCCCGGTC
The DNA here is from genome assembly GCF_001613265.1 of Nocardia vermiculata NBRC 100427. Taxonomy (GTDB): domain Bacteria; phylum Actinomycetota; class Actinomycetes; order Mycobacteriales; family Mycobacteriaceae; genus Nocardia; species Nocardia vermiculata. The sequence continues at coordinate 55,049 of NZ_BDCA01000012.1, read as the reverse complement.
CGCGTAGATCGTGCACGGTGGCGACGCCGAGGCGGCGCAGGGTGTCGTGTCCGCGTGCGTCCAGGCGGCAGAGTTGGGCCGATCGGAGCAGGACGCCGGTGCGGATCTTCGCCCCGCCTGCCGTGCGCAGACCGCCCACGTCGCGATAGTTGAAAGTCCCGGAAATATGCAGATGATCGGGTCGCACCGTGGTCACGCAGTACAGGTTATCGGCGTCGGTGTCGTCGTGGGGTCGAGCTGTCGTGGCTGTGGGCTTGAACACAGCGTTATAACGATTCCGGCTCCGGGCCGTAGAGTTCTGATCGTTTGTGCTCCGAAAAGGGTCGCGCTGACCGTGGGGGATTCGGTATCGCACCGTTCGGTATGGATTGCCGGGTAGATAACAAAACAATCTTTCGGTCTGTAATGTCCCATCGAACCTGGTCGCAATCCCCGGAAAACCTTTAACATAGTGAACGTTGAACGGGTCCCCGAGGGACAGCTCGGAGTGATCGCCCCTGATCCGAAAGCCCGTTGAGCGAGCCGCGCAGGCGAGGTGCGCGAGTTCTTTCGCCGAGGGAGTCGTCGTTGAGCGCTAGTGGAGAAATGATCCGGACCCGGCCGCGGCCGGCCGTCCAGGAGGCCATCGAAACGGCCTGTGGTGCCGTCGAATGTGATGGCACACGGAAGCTGCGCGTTCTGCTGCACGCCGGAGTGAGTGCCGTCTGGCCGGCCATCAAGGCGAAGCCGCAACGGCAGATTCACACCCTCGAGGTGGCGGTCGCCGCATTGCGGCGGCGCTGGGAGGATCGGCTGGACCCGGCCGATACGCCCGGGCCGGAGTTGTTCCGTGAACTGGATGCCGAGGTCGGCGCGTACCTGAAGCTCTGTGCCGAGCGGTCCGATACCGAATGGCTCGAACCGGTCGAGGCGATTTCGGCCTATGTCGTCGCCGTCATGCACGGTGCCGTGATGCGCTGGCTGGCCGAGGGAGACGACGAGATCATCCTGGTGGTGTGCGACGATCTGGTATCGACGCTGACCACGAAGGCTGTTTGCCGCTGACGCCGCTGCTGCTGGTGGTCGGCACTGTTGCGCTGTCTACGGTTCTGGACGTATGACCAGTTTCGTGATTGGCTGGTGGATGTGACAGATGCGTCGCCGATTGCCGACCTGCACGCCGCGACCGCGGATCTGGACCCACCACTGGCTGCTCTGGATCTGAGGGCACTGCGTGCCAATGCTGCCGACCTGGTTCGCCGCGCCCGCGGCGTGCCGATCCGGGTGGCGAGCAAATCGGTGCGCTGTCGCACGGTCCTCGAGGAAGTGCTGGGCTCGCAGCTCACCGGACAGGGCGGATTCGCCGGGATCATGTCCTACTCACTGCGTGAGGCGCTGTGGCTGGCCGGGCACGGTGCGCGCGACATACTGCTGGGATACCCCAGCGTCGACCGCTCGGCACTGGCCCGACTCGGCGCCGATGCGGCCGCGCTGGACGCGATCACCCTCATGGTCGACGATGTAGCTCAGCTCGAGCTGATCCGGTCGGCGGTCGGCGGTGCCGGGGTCAGCCCGAGGATCTGTCTCGACGTCGACGCGTCGCTGCGGATCGGACCACTGCATCTAGGGGTCCGCCGCTCCCCGATTCGCACCCCGGAACAGGCCGGGCAGCTGGCCGCCGCCGCCCGCGCCCGCGGCTTCCGGGTGGTCGGTGTGATGACCTACGAGGCGCAGATCGCGGGCCTGCCCGATACCAATCCCGCTGTGCGCGTGGTGAAACGTCTGTCCGCGTCCGAGATCGGTACGCGGCGGGTACAGGTGCTCGACGCGGTCCGCGCGGCCGTGGGCGAGCTCGAGATCGTCAACAGCGGTGGCAGCGGTTCGATCGAGGTCAGTGTGTCCGCGCCCGAGGTCACCGAGGTGACCGCCGGATCGGGCCTCTATGTTCCGACCCTGTTCGACGGATATCGCGCCTTCACACCGCATCCGGCGCTGTACTTCGCGCTGCCGGTGCTGCGCCGACCTGCGGCCGATATTGCCACGGTCTTTGCGGGCGGTTATATCGCCTCCGGGCCGGCGGGTGCCGCGCGGGTGCCGAAACCGGTATGGCCCAAGGGTTTGCGCCTGATCGGCACCGAGGGGGCGGGTGAGGTGCAGACCCCGTTCACCGGGGCCGGGAAGTTGGCGGTCGGGGATCGGGTGTGGATGCGTCACGCCAAAGCGGGTGAGCTCTGCGAGCGCTTCGATCAGCTGCACCTCGTCGATCCCGACGGTCGCCGCACCGCGGTACCGACCTACCGGGGTGAGGGGCGCAACTTCGGCTAGCGGTTCAGCCGCCGGTGAGTTCGAGATAGGCCGCGAGATCGGGTAGCTGTGCCGGGGTTTCGGGGAGGTAGTCGGTGAGCAGCGGGGAAGCGATCACGACCGCCGACCACATCGCCCGCGAGACGACCGTGGTCAGCCAGTGCCGCGACAGCAGCCGGTCCATCCCGTCCGCGGCATCGCCCGGTGCCGAGGTGGTCATCGAGATCAGCACCACCGCCGCCTCCCGGCCGCGGAATCGATCGGCCGTACCCACCACCACATCTTCGATACGAGCACGCGACAACAACATTCGGATCCGCGCGACCTGGGCGTGATACGGAGCCACCACCAGTATGTCGTGTGGGTGCAGCGGCCGGGTCAGTGCGCCCTGCCGCCAGGTGCGGCCCAGTAGCGAGCGCACCTGGCGCACGATCTCACGGGCCTCTTCCGCGGATTCGGTGCTGTTGCCGTGGTGTTCGACCGGTACCGCCCGAACTCCCGGCGCCACCCCGTCGAGTTCGCGGGCCAGGGTTACGGTCTCGTTGGAGCGCAGCCGCCCGCCGTAGCGCAGCCGCGATATCGGCCCGCACAGCTGCGGATGCATCCGCCAGGTGCGTTCCAGGAAGTAACCGAAATCGGCGGGCAGGGTGGGGTGCTCGCCCACGATCCGGCCGAGTACCGATTCGTGCACCGGCTCGGGATGCAGGCCGTTGCCCGGCAGCGGAGCGGGATCGCCCAGCAGCAGCAGATTGTGCGCGGCGGTGCCGACCGCGATCGCCTGGGCCAGTGGGAAATAGCCCGCGTCGGCGATGACCAGCAGGTCCAGGCTGCCGGTCGCGACCTGTCCGGCGTCGGTGAAATCAGCTGTCAGGCCACCGATCACGCAGCCGTTGACCGCATTGTCCAGAAAACGCGGATACCATTCGGCGGTGATGGCAAGCCATTCCGGTGCCACCGTATGCGCATCCGATTTGGCGACGAGTTCGGGCAGGACACCCGCGCGGACCACCGCATCGAGCAGCGCCTCGGCTGCGGAATGTGAGCCCGCGACCACACCGACCCGCCACTTGTAGCGGGTCACGAGGCGTTCGATCACCCGTGCCGCGGTCTCGGTCTTACCGGTGCCCGACGGCCCCTGCACGGCGAGGTAGGAGTCGTCCAGATCCAGGACTGCGGCGGTGACGGCGGCCGCGTAATCGCCGAAGACCTCCGGCAGCGCGGTGGACTCGCGCAGCCGTGGCCGGCGCCGGCAGAGCAGATCGAACACCGCCGTATGCGGAACCTCGGGCAGGGTGATCAGCAGCTCGTGTGCGACCACTGCCAGTGCCTGCTCCAGATTCTCGTCGCGGCCCGGTGGGTCCGGCACGATCGCGGCCGGCAGTTCGTCGTAGGGCGCGCAGCCCGGCGGCAGTAGTTCCTCCACCCGGACCACATCGTCGAAATTGTCGTCCAGGGCGCAACCCAGCACCGTCGCCGCGGCGGTGGCTCGCCGGCCCGGTGTGGCCGGCAGATCGGGTACCTGACCGTCGTAGAGCGTGCGCACGGGGGTGCCGGGTGGGGGCGGACGGCCGGTGCCCAACCGGCCGATCAAGGTCAGGTACCGCCGGACCGGCCGGTCGTCGGTGTGCTGCCATTTGGTCTCCACACCGGCCCAGTCGGCGACCAGGACGCCCGGTGTATCGGCCCATTCGCCGATCGGGCGATGCAGCCGATCGTCGTGCGCCCAGTGCAGCGGCTGCTGTTCGCGCCGGTGATAGCCGAGGACGGCCGCCATCACTGCCGCGGCCTGCTGGGCGCCGGTGCGGGTCTGCTCGTAGTCGAAGGCGAACTCGCGTAGCGCGGCCTCGACCGCGGTGGGTTGCTCGGCGGCGAGCGGGCTCGGTACCGGGCAGGGCGCGATATCGTGGTGGGCCGCGAATTCGCCCAGCCGGTCGCGTAGACGCACTGTTGCGGCGCAGTGGGATTCGAGATCGCCCTCGATCGGCGCCGCATCCGGGTCGAGCAGTTCCAGTACTTCCGGCAGCGCGTAGGAGCGGGCACCGATCAGCAGGGCCGAGCGCACGATCGGATACAGATCCAGCAGCGCACCGAGTAGTTCGTCCGCGGTTTCGTCGTCTGCTCCGCAGCGTGCGCACAGATCGGCGAGCAGCGGGCGGATCGGTGAGCAGTAATGGTAGATCCGCAGGTCCGGATAGTGCTGCTGACGGTCGGCGAGAAATTCCAGCAGCGGCACCGGGTCGTGGGTGGTGAAGGTGTGGAACAACAGCACGCCGTCGCCACCGTCCGCACCCCGGGCCACCACCCCGACTCCGACCGCCGATCCGGTGAGCGTGACGAATACGTCGCCGGCGTCCGGCTGCGCCAGTTCCCCGAATGCCGCCGCATCGGTCACCGCGTAGGCCGGCTCGCCGGTCCGTTTCCGGCGCAGTTGTAGTTCGGCCTGCCGGCGCAATGTCGAAAAGGTCTGTGCTGCTACGCCGGTCACCGACGAATCGGCCTGGGCCAGCCGGTCGACCGTGGTGATCCCGGCGTCGCGCAACTGCGCCCGGACCGCGGGCCGCATCCCCGCCACCAGCAGCAGATCACGGCCGGCGATCAGCTCTGCCCTGCAGGTCTCGCAGTGTCCGCACGCGAGATAGCGGCGGTCGCCCCACTGCACGGGCAGCAACTCGTCCTGTTTCGCGGCGATGATGGTATTCAGCCGATGCCGCCGTGCCGCGTACACCGGTTCCGCGGACCGTAGTTCGTGGATCGGCTCGGTGCCGGACGAGGCCCCCGAACGAATCCAGGGGTCGACCTCGAAACCGTTGTCCCGCAGCATGGCCGCGCACGCGGACAGCTCCATCAGCGTCGCCACGTCCAGCACCGGCGACCGGGAGCGCAGCCCGAGCCCGGGACTGCCGGGGAGGCGGACGACAGCCGTGCAGCCGGCCGCGAACTCGCCGTCGAAGAAGGTCGGCCCCAGCACCACGGGAGCGCCGTCGCGCAGCGCCGTCACGGTCTGCTCGTGGGCGCGGGCCAGGTCCTCGAGGGTGGGTGCGGGCGCAGCGATCCGAACTGCTGCCTCGACGGCGTTCGGTTCCGCCTCGTCCGGCTCGGTCGAGCCGAGGGGCAGCCGTGGCAGGGCGGAGTCCGGTGCGGTGACGGTGCCCAGTTCGGCGTCGAGCGCGCGGAGCAGCGCGAATTCGCAGCGCGCCGCCCTCACCAGGGCAGCAGTGCTGCACACGACACGATCACCGAACAAAATCAATCGCGGTCCTCCTGAGTTCCGGAAAACCCGCACGCGGCCGACGCGACGGTGCGTGCCGAGTCGGGCAACAGCGTAATCATTCGAGGTCGGACGGCGTGGCGTGAGGGTGCGTGTCGGATCGGGAACAATGGTTCGCACTATGGCGTACTTTCCGGGAGCTCGTGGCCGAATGCACTACCGGCGCTGGAGCGTCGAGACTTCCGCACCACCTGTGGCAGTGGTCGAATTCCTGCCCGGATCGGGCCAGCACAGTGGGCATTATCACCACCTGGGTCGGACACTGGCCGCGGGCGGAATCGATACGTGGTGCCTGGATCCCGCGGGCCAGGGCCTCAGCGAAGGTGATCCGCAGGCGCCCGGAACGCTGGTCGAGCTGGCGGCCGATGCCGTCGCCCTGGCCGGGCTGATCCGGCGGACGGTGCCGGCGGTGCCGTACTTCCTCGCGGGCCATTCGCTCGGCGCGGCGACCTGTCTCGCCGCGGCGGTCCTACCGGAGAGTTCCGGATGCGCCGGACTGATCATCACCGGCACCCCGAAGCGGGCCACGGCATTGCCGGTGCCGGCCGACGTCGCGATCCTGGCGCTGCACGGAGCCGACGACCGCCGTGCGCCGATCCAGGCGGTACGCGACTGGACGGTCGGGCACCGGTCGGTAGGGTTGCGCGAGTACGCCGATGCCGGGCACGATTTGCTGCACGAACCGGTGCGAGCGGCAGTGACCGCCGATATCGCGGAGTGGATTCGCGAGCGGGCGGCCCACCGTCACGGTGCCGCGGAAGTGGGTTGAGAAAGGGGGACCGCAATGCACTCGCGGGAAGACGCGGATCTGCGCACGGAGGTCGGCGCGCTGGCCCAGGCGGTGGAAGACGGCGATCTGTGGATGGACGGCGTACTCGTCGGGGACGGTACGCACGAGCGGTGCGCCCGCCGCTACGAGACGCTCGCCGAACAAGTCGAAGCGCAGCTCCGGGTGGTTTCCGCCGCGGCTTCGCTGCCCGGGTTCGGCGGCTTCGAATCGGGGCTGGCGTTGCGCCACGGATTCGAGGGCAAGGCCGACGATGCGGTCGCGCGCCTTCAGGAATATGCCGATGCCGCACGGCAATTGGCGCAGATGCTGCGTGCCGCCGGCGGAGCCTACGGGCAGCACGACGCCGATGCCGCCGCGGCCATCGCGGGCACCGTCGTGCCGCCGGCGAGGGTCGGGCATGCATAGGCCCGGGGGGAACGGAACCTGGCAGCCGGAGCCCGGGCATACCGATCCGGACTACGCACCGACCGCCGAGGTGTTCGACAATCTCACCCATGCCGATATCCAGCGCGGTGTGCTGGAATTGAATCCGGAAGTGCTCACCGCGGGCCGTCAGGTGTGGCAGCAGTCGGCGTCCGGGGTGTCCGAGGCGGTGCAGTCGGCCCATACCGAGATCCGTGGCGCCATCGCGGACGGCTGGCGCGGGGGTGCGGCGCAGCTCGCGGCCGGCGCGGTGACCGCGTTCGAGCAATTGGGTCAGCAGTTGTCCGATGTGATGGGCGTCGTCGGGGACCGGCTCGCACAGGCCAACGACGCAGCCGAGACATTGCGGGCCTCGGTATCGCAGCAGGTCGACCAGGCTCCGAATCTCGAAGCCGCACTGCTGGACCCGAAACAGGCCGCCGCCAACGCGGCGCTGCAGAAGGCGGCGGAGAACCTGCGCCAGGACACGGTCCGGGTGATGGAGTCGGTCTATACCGGGGTGTTCCTCGCCAGCGGTAACAGCGTGCCCGCCTTCCCGGAGGGTGGCATGTATCCGAATATCGCACCCCCGGAGCCGGGCGCGCCGGTGCCGGGCGACGGCCGGACCGACCTGGCCGGTGATCCCGCGCGGCTGATCCCCACAGCGGCAACCGAGTCCGGTCCCGGTGTGCAGCAGCCCGTGGCGGTGCCCGGATCCGGCGAGCGGTCCGATGACCCGCCTCCCGCCGATCGGCCGACCGCGGACGAGTCCTCCGCGCAAGAGCCCGCGGTCGCTCCCGCCGCCGTCGCGGCCCCCACCCTCCCCGAGCCCGCCCGGTTCGTCGCGGCACCGGGTGCGACAGTGGCCGCCGCCGTGGCGCCCGAGACGCCTGCGATGCCCGCCGCGAATCAGGTGGTGCCGCCGTCGAATACGGCATCGGCACCCGCGGTGGCTGCGGCGACTCCCGTCGCGCCGGCCGGTCCGGTCGCGCCGCCGCCCGTATCACCCGCAGCTGCCCCGAGCACCTCTCCAGCCGCCGCCGCGACCACCGCGGCGAGTTCCGGTCCCGCCTCGAATTCGCAGAGCACCGAGCCGGGGAAACAGGACGAGCGCGACGATCGGGCATCCGGCGCCGACTCGATCTCCGGAATGGGGGCCGGGGTCATGGGCGGTCTGGCCGGCGGTGTCTTCGCGGCCGGTGACGCCGTGCGGCAGGGCTCGTCCCAGGTACCCAAGCAGCCGGTCCGCACCGACGACGAGTTCGACGAATTCGGTGACGAGGACGAGGACTACTATCTCGATTTCGACGAGCCGACCTTCCTGGAACCGGCCGAGCCCGGAGGCGCGCTGATCGGGCAGCTCGACCCCACCACGCCCCCGGTACTGGGGGAATGGTCCGATGAGAGCTGAGCGCCGCCGAACTACCGGCGCAACGGCTGTCGAGGCGGTCCGGCGGCCGTGAAATGGACTCTGACCCCGGACCAGTTCGCGATGGCCTGGCAGCGCATCGACGGCGACCGGATTCCGTATCCGCTCGCGGTCCGCTGCTCGGCGCGCGACAGCGTCGAACGCACCGCGCAGCTCCCGGAGCTGACCGAATGGTGTGAGCGCACACTGGATCCCGACCTCGAGGCGGCGCTGCGGATCCTCGCCCGGCCGTCGGTGAGTGTCGAGGTCTTCGGTGAGCAGCGTACGGGCGGATCCCAGTTGGTGCGGGTGCTGGGAACAGCGGCCGGGCAGATCACCGTGGTGGCGGCCCAGCGGCCCGGCGACCGACCCGATCGGGGCGGGGAGGTGCGACTGTTCGTGGGAAACTCGAACAATCTCGCGGCGCGGGTCGTCTCCCTGCTGCCGGAGAACGTTCCCGGCACCCAGCCGCCGCACACCGCTCCGCTGGACCGGGTCCGCGAGGACAGTCGTGATCTGGTGACGGTACCGGTCGCGGGGCCCACGACCACCGCGCGAATGCGGCGACTGCTCCGGCAACCCCGCGACGGGATCGGACAGATCGTGGTCTCGGCACGCCGTGCCGACGACGCGATGCGGCCGCTCGGCGTGCTGTGCTGGTTCGACGTCACCGGCGACGGCCGCTATGCGGTGCGGACCCGCGCGGATGTCGACATCGTCGGGGTTACCGCGGAATCCTTCGCCGCCCAGTTGCGCCCGATAGTGGCGGCCGCGGAACGCGTTGTCGCCGAGGCACAACAGTGGTGACCGATGACCGTGCGGTTCCGGCCCGCGGTCACCGGTCGGGGGGCGCCGAGGTGGGCAGCAGGTCCAGCATTTCCTCGTCGCCGAGCTGATGGAAATCGTGGTAGGCCCCGCCGACCCCGCCCAGTGAGCGTGGGAGGTACGGGCACACGGTCTCGCGAACCAGTCCGCGCAGTCTGTCGAGCGCTTCGGGGGCGGCCACCGGTACCGCCATCGTGATCCACCGTGGGCGATGGGTCAGCGCGACCCGACAGGCCACGGCCGCGGTCGCGCCGGTCGCCATACCGTCGTCCACGACCACTACGGTGCGGTCCTGCAGCGACACCCGCGGTACCCGCTCCCGCACCAGCCGTTCCCGCCGCGACAGTTCCGCCCGCTCCGCGGCTTCCACGGACTCGATCTGATCGCCGCGGATTCCGGATCGACGGACCACATCGTCGTTGAGCACCCGGACGCCGCCCTCACCGATGGCCCCCATCGCCAGTTCCGGCTGCCACGGCACGCCCAGCTTGCGGACCAGCAGGACATCCAGATCTCCGCCGACGACCTGCCGTACCGCTGCCGCGACGGGAACCCCACCCCGCGGCAGCCCCAGCACCAGGGGATTGCTCGCCCGCAGGTGCAGCAGTGATTGACCCAGCGTGTGTCCGGCCGCCCACCGGTCCGGATAGATCATGGTGTGACCAGTCTATGGCTCGATGGTGAACCTGCGCAGACTCAAGCTCGGATTGGTGGCGCGGACCCGGCGCAGATGGTCGAGGTCCACCCGGCTGCCGGCGATACCCGGCGAATCGGTCAGCTCGGCCAGCAGGGTCCCCGACGGATCGACGATCATCGATGCGCCGGCACCACGCGGGGCGCAATGGTCGGCTGCGGCCACGTACACGGTGTTCTCGATGGCACGGGCGCGCAGCAGGGTGGTCCACTGATCGAGTTTGCCCGGGCCCGGAATCCATTGCGCCGGGAGCAGCAGCACATGGGCACCGGCGGCGGCCACTCGGCGGCAGCTCTCGGGGAATCGCAGGTCGAAGCAGGTCTGCAGGCCGAAGACCACACCATCGACGGTGAAGGTGGCGGGCTCGGCGATCGGTCCGGGTGCCACCACTTCCGATTCCCGGAAGCCGAAGGCGTCGTAGAGATGCACCTTGCGGTAGATCGCGGCGAATTCGGCGTCGGGTCCGACGGCGACGAGGGTGTTGTAGATCCGCCCGGCGTCCTCCCCACCCGGTGTCTCGACCACCCCGGCGACCACGTGCACATCGAATTCGGCGGCGAGCCCGCGTAATTCGCTGACCCACTCGCCGGTCAGCGGCTCGGCCGCCGCTACCACCCGCTCGTCGAGTCGTGTCACCGCGAACATCGAGTATTCGGGGGCGACGACCACCTTCGCGCCGTGCTCGGTGGCTGCGCGAACGTGCTCGCGCAGTGCGGCGAGGTTGGCCGCCTTGTCGGTGTAGGGCCCGAACTGCACGACCGCGATATCGATCCACTCCGCCGGGTGCGGGGTGTCGTCGTGCCGCTCCTGCGGGCGCGCCCGGTCGGTGGTGCCGGATTCGCCCGGTGCGGCGGAATCACCGTCGACGGTGGCCGAGTAGGTCACGTTACCGGTCGTTCCGGCCGTGCCGGAGATGTTCGGTTCGTCACTTGTCCCCGCCTCACCGGCGGGCGGAGAATCCGGCGCGCCGACTGCAGATGCGGTGGGCCGCAGGGTTTCGGCGGATTCCGGAACGGCCCGCGGGGCCGGCTGCTGCGGTTGCATAGGTCCCACCGTATTGGCCCGATGGTTCGGGCGGCCACCGCGAGGCATTAAAATGCTGGTCAATATGAATACCTCATCGGTCGACAGCGTTCCCAGCGGCGACGGGGACGACAGTCCCGACAGCGCGGCCCAGCGCACGCACGAAGGACCCGCCGACACCGCCACCGCACTCGAGCCATCGTTCGCCGATCTCGGCATCGACGATCGGTTGCTGGCGGCTATCGCCGATGTCGGGTACGAATCGCCCTCCCCGATCCAGGCGGCCACCATTCCGCCACTGCTGGCCGGCGCCGATGTGGTGGGCCTGGCGCAGACGGGTACCGGTAAGACGGCCGCCTTCGCCATCCCGATCCTGATGGGGCTGGAGAAGCGTTCGAAGCCGCCGCAGGCGCTGGTGCTGGCGCCCACTCGCGAGCTGGCGATCCAGGTCGCCGAGGCATTCGGCAAGTACTCGGCGCATCTGCCCTGGGTGCACGTGCTGCCGATCTACGGTGGCCAGAACTATGCCGTGCAATTATCCGGTCTGCGCCGTGGCGCGCAGGTCGTCGTCGGTACGCCGGGCCGCGTCATCGACCATCTGGAGCGCGGCACCCTCGATCTGACCCAGCTGCGGTATCTGGTCCTCGACGAGGCCGACGAGATGCTGAAGATGGGCTTCCAGGAGGACGTCGAGCGCATCCTGCGCGACACTCCCGTGGAGAAGCAGGTGGCGCTGTTCTCGGCGACCATGCCGTCGGTGATCCGCAAGATCTCCAAGCAGTACCTGGACAATCCGGTCGAGATCACGGTCAAGTCCAAGACGTCGACCAACACCAACATCACGCAGCGCTGGGTGCATGTCTCGCATCAGCGCAAACTCGACGCGCTGACCCGGATTCTCGAGGTCGAGCCGTTCGAGGCGATGATCATCTTCGTCCGCACCAAGCAGGCCACCGAGGAGCTGGCCGAGAAACTGCGCTCGCGCGGGTACTCGGCCGCCGCCATCAACGGAGATATCGCGCAGAACCAGCGCGAGCGGACCATCGGTCAGCTCAAGGCCGGCACCCTGGACATCCTGGTCGCCACCGATGTGGCGGCACGCGGCCTCGACGTGGATCGCATCTCACATGTGGTCAACTACGACATCCCGCACGACACCGAGTCCTATGTGCACCGCATCGGACGCACCGGCCGGGCCGGGCGCAGTGGTGAGGCGCTGCTGTTCGTCGCACCGCGCGAGCGTCGCCTGCTCGACGCGATCGAGCGGGCCACCCGTCAGCCGCTCACCGAGATGCAGCTGCCGAGTGTCGACGATGTGAACGCGCAGCGCGTGGTCAAGTTCCACGACGCGATCACCGAGAATCTGGCCTCGCCGAATCTCGCGTTGTTCCGCAAGCTCGTCGAGGACTACGAGGCCGAGCACAACATCCCGCTCGCCGATATCGCCGCCGCGTTGGCCGTCGGCGGGCACGAGGGGGACAGCTTCTTCATGGAGGCCGAGCCCGAGCCGGTGCGCCCGCCGCGCCGCGAACGTGGTCCGCGCGAGGAGCGCGGCGAGCGCCGCCACGACGGCCCGCCGCGTCCGCGCCCCACCGCGGAAGGGATGGCGACCTACCGGATCGCGGTCGGTAAGCGGCACCGCGTGGTGCCGGGCGCGATCGTCGGCGCCATCGCCAACGAGGGCGGCCTGCGGCGTAGCGATTTCGGGCATATCAGCATCCGGCCCGATCACAGCCTCGTCGAACTGCCGGCGGACCTGTCCTCGGCGACGCTGGACGCACTGCGGCGTACCCGGATCAGTGGCGTTCTCATTCAGCTGCAGCTGGATCAGGGGCCGCCGTCGCATCGCCCGATGAGCCGTGGTCCCCGGCGTGAGGGTGGTCGCAAGTTCGACCGCCGCAAGCCGCGCAGCTGACCGGAGGCGAGCACTGCCGCAGCCACTACCAGACACCGCGGGCGCGACGGGCCGTCCGTCGCGCCGGGATGCCATCTGCGCGGCCGCGCTGGAACTGGCTGCCGAGGGTGGCAATCGGGCCGTGACCCATCACGGCATCGATGATCGGCTGGGCATCGCGCGCGGGTCGACCTCGTACTACTACCGCACTCGCGGCGAGCTGCTGCACGCGGCGATCGTCGCGTTGACCACGGCCTCGCGCACCGCGTTTCACACCGCGCTGGCGGCGGAAGCGGTCCACGACGATCCGGTCGACGGTGCCGCGAGGCTGATCGCCGATCAGCTCGCACTCCTGACCGGCGAGCGCCGCCGCGACGCCCTCGCTCGCTACGCGCTGGCCGCCGATGCCGCTGCGGACGACGAGCTGCGCCGCGCACTGGCGGGCTGCCTGTTCTCCCGTGCGGCGGCTCGGGATCTGATGGTGTCGCTGGACGCGCCGGACCCGTCCCGGGCGGCACGTGACTTGATCAGTCTGCTGGAGGGACTGCTTTTCGACAGTCTCGTGGGTGCCCGGGCACTCGACTCGGATCCTGCGCCGAACAATCCCGACGAATTCCGGGCCGTGGTCCTGCGCTGGCTCACCGCACTGTTGGCGAGCCGGTGAACGGGGTTACCCCACCGGCACGGGAAAGCCCCGTCTCGTCGTGCCACCGAGCCGTGCCCGGATGCGAACTTTAATTAACTTAGTGAGCTTGTGGGGGCATGACGGCGGTCCGGCTTCGGTGTCCCGCAACCTAACGGTTCCGCATCGGCGATGGTGATCCGGCGGTGGGATGTGCTGCGCGGCTTTCAGGTGATTCGCCGTTTATGATCCGATCGTTGAGCGGTTCGATTCGAGGCGTAGATTCGATGCGAACCTTCGCCGAACGGTGGGAGATGCCCATGAAACTTGCCCTGTCATCCGATGAGGTGGCCTTCCGGGACGAACTACGGACGTTCTTCCGGACCGAGATTCCGGCCGAAATCCGGGACAAGGTCGAAAACGGCCGGGAACTCACCCGTGCGGACATCGTCGCGAACCACAAACTGCTGCACGAGCGTGGAATCGCCGTACCGAAGTGGCCGGTGCAGTGGGGTGGCCAGGACTGGACGCCCATGCAGCGCCACATCTGGGAAGACGAGATGCAGCTGGCGTGTGTGCCCGAGCCGCTGACCTTCAACGCCAACATGATCGGCCCGGTCATCGCCCAGTTCGGCTCCGAGGAACTCAAACAGCGTTTCCTGCCGCCGACCGCCGCGCTGGACATCTGGTGGTGCCAGGGATTTTCCGAGCCCGACGCGGGATCGGATCTGGCCTCGCTGCGCACCACCGCGGTGCGCGACGGCGATTCCTACATCGTCAACGGGCAGAAGATCTGGACCACGCTCGCGCAGTACGCCGACTGGATCTTCTGCCTGGTTCGCACCGATCCGAATGCGCCGAAGAAGCAGGCCGGCATCTCCATGCTGCTGTTCGACGTGAATTCGCCCGGTGTCACCATCCGGCCGATCAAACTGGTCGATGGCCGGCAGGAGGTGAACGAGGTCTTCTTCGAGAACGTCCGGGTGCCCGCCGATCAGCTGGTCGGCGAGGAGAACATGGGCTGGACCTACGCGAAGTTCCTGCTCGGCAACGAGCGCACCGGCATCGCCGGCGTCGGTCACACCAAGGTGGTGATCGCCACCGCGAAAGAACATGCGGCACAGATCAAATCCGGTGCCGGGACGCTGCTCGAGGATCCGGTCTTCGCCGCCCGGGTCGCGGAGCTGGAGAACGAGCTGCTGGCGCTGGAGTTGACGCTGCTGCGGGTGGTCGCCAATTCCGCGGAGGGCAAGCCGAATCCGGTGTCGTCGGTGCTGAAACTGCGAGGTACCGAACTGCAGCAGGCCGCCACCGAGCTGATGCTCGATGTCGCCGGTCCGGACGCCGTCCCGGTGGGAGCGACCGGCATCGGCGCACCCGAGTGGGCGCAGCGCACCGGCCCCACCTATCTGAACTACCGCAAGACCAGCATCTACGGAGGCTCGAACGAGGTGCAGCGCACCATCATCGCCTCCACCATCCTCGGATTGTGAGGCGGCATCATGGATTTCGAACTCACCGATGAACAGGTCATGCTGCGCGATACGGTGCGCGATCTGCTGGCCCGCACCTACGATCCGGAGACCAGGCTGAAGGTGGTCGACACCGAACTCGGCTGGAGCCGTGAGGTCTGGTCGCAGCTGGCCGAGCTGGGTGTGCTGGGGCTCGCTTTCAGCGAGTCCGACGGCGGTGTCGGGGCGGGGCCCGTGGAGACCATGGTCGTGATGGAGGAGATCGGCGCTCGGCTGGCGCCCGAACCCCTGCTGGACGCCGTGCTGCTACCCGGTGGGGTGGTCGCGGCGGTGGCCACCGCCGAACAGCGGCAGCGCATCCTGCCCGAGGTCGTCGCCGGCAGCCTGCTGCTGGCCTTCGCACATGAGGAAGCCGGGTCACGCTGGCCCGATCTGGCGATCTCCACCACCGCGACCGCCGACGGCGACGGTTACCGGTTGACCGGTGTGAAGAGCCGGGTTCCGCACGGTGACTGTGCGGGTGAACTGATCGTCACCGCACGGGCGGACGACGGCACGACCCGCGTCTTCGCGGTGGCCGCCGATGCCGACGGGGTCACTCGCACGCCGTATCGCACTTTCGACGGACGTCGTGGCGCGCAGGTCGAATTCGCCTCTGCGCCCGCCGAATTGCTCGGTGCCGACGCGGATGCCGCGGCAGCGGTCGCGAGTGCCCTCGATGCCGCCCAGGCGAGCCTGTGCGCGGAATCGATCGGTGCGATGACCGAAACACTGCGCCTGACGACCGAATATCTGAAGACCCGCAAGCAGTTCGGCGTCACCTTGTCGAAGTTCCAGACACTGACCCAGCGCGCCGCCGACATGTACGTCTCGCTGGAACTGGCGCGCAGCATGAGCTACTACGCGACGGCCGCGCTCGCCGAGGTGACCGAGGTGGCGACGGCGGTGTCGCGTGCGCGTCTGCAGGTGGGCGGCGGGGCCCGTCATGTCGGCCAGGAAGCGGTGCAGATGCACGGCGGTATCGGCATCACCACCGAATATCCGGTCGGGCACTACGTCGCCCGGCTCACCGCGATCGACCAGACGCTGGGTGGGCGACGCGAGCACCTCGGCGTGCTGAGCAGCAGGGTGGGCGAGTACGGCCTGGCCGAACTCTGATCGTCAGCGCAGCCGGCATCTGCTGATGCCGTGGGGCGGTGGTCGTCGCGGATCCGCGTGACCACCGCCCTTTTCATCGCACGAGTGGCCGGGACCCGAGGGCCGGGCGCAGGCTCAGTTGTCCTCGTACGGTTCGTAGCCGTCGTCGGAGAAGAACGAGTCGGTGGTGGGGGACGATTCCGTGCTCGGGTACGGGCGAGTGGTCGTGGTCTCTTCGGTGTCGCTCGAGTCGCTGTGGGTGGTGTCGGGGATCGTGAAGCCGTCTGCGCGGTCGGAAGTCTCGGGGGTCTCCGGTTCGGTGGTGCGCGTGGTGCTGTACGTCGTGGTCGGCGGCCGGGACGGCAGGTCGCTCGGCCGTGAACCGGTCGACTCGACGGACTCCGTCGATTCCATCGTGGTGGGGGCGGAGGTGGTGGTGCGACGCGGGGGAGTGTTCACCGCGACTCGCCAGGTCGGCGAGGGCGGGATCACCACCTGGGCGGTGGTGGTGCCGCTCACCTGCTTCACCGGCGTCGAGGCCACCTGCAGATCGGCTGCGAGCGGCGGCGGGGCGACATATACGTCGTCCTGTCCGATCCCGCAGGCGCCGATCAGCACCAGCCCGAGCGACACCGCCCCGGCCGCCATGGCCGGACCTGCCACCTTCATGTTCAGGCGGCCGTTCAGCTGTAGGCGGCCGGAGGTTTCGGCATCCGCGCGATCCCCCGTGTCCACCCTGTCGTCCATGGATGTGGTGCTCCCTCAACTGTTCCGAGTGGGCCTCACAGTATCGGAGACCGGTCGGCAGGGCCAGAACGCGCTGCCGGTGGGCAAAATACCGGACAGTAACCTGAAACGCTACGTGCTCAAATAACGAAATAGTCACATGCGGCGTGTCGCACCGACGTGTCTTATGGAGTTTTGGTGACGAACGAGTACCTTGTGAGCGAAGTTACATGTGCGACGCGTGATGCGTGCCGGCGACGCCGATGATTCGAACTTTTCGGATTCGAACGTCTCGGCAGGCGTCATCGAGGAGAAGTGATGGGAGCTTATTCGACATCCCCCACACGCGTGGTGTCGCAGGATGATTCGGTCGGGGCCGGATCCTCGCGCACCGCTTGGATGGCTACCGCTCGCATTGTGGCGTGGGTGGTCTTCCTGGGTGGGCTGGTCGGCGCGGTGCTCGGCATCGCCGGGCTTCGTGTCGAAATCACCGTGGTCGGTTTGATTCTGGCGTTCACATCCGGCTTGGTTCTGCTGAAGCTGCGCGCGGACACCAACGAATCTGCTTGAGGCAGCCGCCGTTCAGAGCGCGCGCCTAGGGCGAGCGGTGTGCACCCGAACCTAAATTCTCAACCTGACTTCAGGTCAAGGGTGGGTTCCGTCAGGCCGCGTGGGGAAGCTCTTCGACGATCGAGTAGTGCTCGGCATTGCCGGTCAGGACCGTACTCGCGCTGCCGTCCACACCGACGGGGATATCGCCGGCCAGTGTGATGCGGGTCAGCTTGCGGTGTTCGGCACCGTCGTAATCGTCGATCGCGTAGTGCTGGGTGGCCCGGTTGTCCCAGATCGCGACATCGCCGGGTGCCCAGTTCCAGCGGGTGGTGTGCTCGAGCCGGGTCACCCGATCCTGGAACAAGCGGAACAACGCATGGGATTCGTTGCCGGACAGGCCCACGAATTGTTTGACGAAATGGCCCAGCAGCAGTGCCCGCTCACCGGTTTCGGGGTGCACGCGCACCACCGGATGTTCGGTCTCGTAGTAGGTGGATTCGAATTCCTCGCGGTAGGCGCGCGAATTCGCATCGGGCCGATCATCGGTCGTCGCCGCGTAGTCGTATTGATTGGTGTGCCGGGCTCGCAATCCCTCGGCCAGGCGCTTGAGCGGATCGGGCAGCGATTCGTAGGCCGCGACCGTCGACGCCCATGTGGTGGAGCCGCCGTAGGCCGGGAGTTGCACCGCCCGCAGGATGGACGCCTTGGGAATGCGATCGACGAAGGTGACATCGCTGTGCCAGCTGTTGGCGCGGCCGTGATGGGAGTCGATCGCCAGGCTCTTCACCCCTTTCGACGTCACCGTCGGATGCGGGGTGGTGGGGCTGCCGAGTAGTTCGGCGAATTCGTACTGACCGTCCTCGGTGAGATGGTGTTGCTCCCGGAAGAAGATCACCTTGTGCTCGCCCAGGGCGGACCGGATCGCGGCGACCTCCTCCGGGGACAGATCCCCGCCCAGCCGGACCCCCTCGATCCGAGCACCGATGTGGGTGCCCAGCTTCGTGACCGTTACCGATGGTGCTACCTGATCGACTGTCATGGCGGGCCTTTCGTTCGGACTGCTGTGGTCCGAGCACACCATCGTGGCCCGCGGGCAACCAGGGTTACGGTCACCGCGATTACAAGCCGCCGGCCGGGCCGGGCCTCAGCCGACGTGTTCGCGCAGGTAGGCCAGGTCGTCGGCGACGCCATCGGCGGGTGTTTCGAGCACGACCGGGGCATCGGCGGTGCGGCAGACCTCGGCGAGCAACTGCGGATCGATGGTGCCGTCGGCGAAGTTGGCATGCCGGTCGGCGCCGGAGTCGAAGTCGTCGCGCGAGGAGTTCAGGTGCACCAGATCGATGCGTCCGGTGATGGCGCGGATCCGTTCCACCACACCGATCAGTTCCTCACCGCCGGCCCAGGCATGGCAGGTGTCCAGGCAGAACCCGGCGCCGTAGTCACCGATCTCGTCCCACAGCCGGGCGATCGAATCGAAATGGCGTGCCATGGCGTGATTACCACCGGCGGTGTTCTCCACCAGAATCGGCACCGCGAACCCGCCCTTGTCCTGCTGGCGGCTGAACAGCTTGCCCCAGTTGACGATTCCGGCCTCGCGCTCGGCATCCGAGCGCACATGCCCGCCGTGCACGACCAGGCCGAACGCGCCCAGATCGGCCGCGGCCTGCGCCTGCAGCGCCACCGCGTTGCGCGAGGGCATCCGCAGGCGGTTGTTCGTACTGGCCACGTTGATCTGATACGAGGAGTGGACCACGACGTCGATCGGGCTGGCCTTGATCTGCTCGGCCTGCGGGTGCGGCTGTGGTTTGTCCCAGCTCTGTGGGTCCACCACGAACATCTGGATCACTTCGGCGCCCAGCCGCTCGCCGAAGCCGATCGGATCACTGTCTTGGCGGACGTGTGCTCCAATGCGCATGGTAGAGAGCGTATCGGTCGCCACCGACAAACGCGCAGCAGCGCCTTCTCGTGGGCTGCTATGGTCGTGTTTTCGGCACGGGAGTGGGAGCGGGCATGCTGGCCAACGGCGATGTGTTCGCGGGCTACGTCATCGAACGACTGTTGGGCCGCGGTGGTATGGGACAGGTGTATCTCGCCAAACATCCGCGGTTGCCGCGGATGACCGCGCTGAAGCTGCTCAACCGGGAAATGGTGGCGGATCCGGAGATCCGGGCCCGATTCGAACGCGAGGCCGACCTGGTCGCCCAGCTCGACCATCCCAAGGTGGTCACGGTCTACGACCGTGGGCTCGAGGACGGCCAGCTCTGGATCTCGATGCAGTACATCGACGGTATCGACGCCTCGAGTGTGGACCCGAAGAAACTGCCGCCCGAACGTGCGGTGCAGATCATCGCCGAGGTCGGCGAGGCATTGGATTACGCGCACGGCACCGGGGTCATGCACCGTGACGTGAAGCCCGGCAATATGCTCCTGGCTCGCTCCACCGGAGGTAAGGGTGAGCGGGTCTACCTCACCGACTTCGGTATCGCCCGGCTGCGCGACGACAGCGGCCACCTCACCCAGACCGGCACCTTCACCGCGACGCTGGCCTACGCCTCACCCGAACAGCTCACCGGTGCCCCGCTCGACGGTAGTTCGGACCAGTACTCGCTGGCCTGCAGCCTGTTCTGGTTGTTCACCGGACGGGGCCCGTTCAACGCGCCGAATCCGGCCGCGGTGATCCGGGGACATCTGCAGGGACCGCCGCCGGCGCTGAGCAGCGTGCGCCGCGACCTGCCTGCCGCCCTGGATCCGGTCCTGCTCAAAGCCATGTCGAAGCGTCCGGCGGACCGCTTCGGCAGTTGTGCCGAATTCGCGGCCGCCGCCCGCCGGGCCGTGTCACCGCAGAGCGTCCCCCGGATGCCGACCGCCGGGCGCCCGTATACCGGCCCGCCGATGGCGACGCAGGGCCGCCCACCGACCGGGCCGGCCAATCACGCCCAGATGCCGCGGCCGACGACCGGGCCCTCGGTCCCGCAGGCCGCGCGGCAGATGTCACAGCCACATCCCATGGCGCAACCGCATCCGGGGGCTGCGCCGCACCCCTATCAGATGGCCCAGCCGCAACCGATGGCCCAGCCGCAGCCGAACGGTATGGCCCCGGTGAACCAGCCGAACTACGGCGGGGGCGGTCAGTACAACCAGCCGTACGGATATCGGCCGGCTCCCGCGCAGAAGTCCAATACCGGACTGATCATCGGGATCATCGTCGGCGTGGTGGTGCTGTTGCTGGTGGTGCTGGTCGTACTGGCTACCGCCTAGTCCCCGGCCCCCGGAAAATGGGGGGACAACCCCGATGGCGCGGACCGGGCGCGTTGGTCACACTGGGGGCATGATTGCCGATGCCGTGGGCACCGATCCCGCCACCGCGACCAAGGTCGCGGCCCGTGCGACCGACCTGACGAAGCTGTACGGGTCCGGGGATACCCGGGTCCGCGCCCTGGACGGGGTGAGCGCGGAGTTCGTACAGGGCGAGTTCACCGCGATCATGGGCCCGTCCGGATCCGGTAAGTCCACTCTGATGCATTGCCTGGCGGGTCTGGACACGGCGACCTCGGGCGCCGTGCACATCGGCGATACCGCGCTGACCGGTCTGTCCGACAAGCAGATGACCCGGTTGCGCCGCGACCGGATCGGTTTCGTCTTCCAGGCATTCAACCTGGTGCCGACGCTGACCGCACTGGAGAACATCACGCTGCCGCTGGATATCGCGGGCCGTGCGGCGGACCGGCAGTGGCTGGATACCGTGATCGATCGGCTGGGGTTGCGTGATCGGCTCGACCATCGGCCCAGCGAGCTGTCGGGCGGGCAGCAGCAACGTGTGGCGTGTGCCCGCGCACTGGTCGGCCGGCCCGACATCGTCTTCGGTGACGAACCGACCGGAAATCTGGATTCGCGATCCTCGGGAGAGGTGCTGTCGATCCTGCGCGCGGCCGTGGACGAATTCGGCCAGACCGTGGTCATCGTGACACACGAACCCCACGCAGCCTCCTACGCCGACCGCGTGATCTTCCTCGCCGACGGCCGCATAGTCGACGAACTACGCGGCCCCACAGCCGATTCGGTACTCGACCGCATGAAGTCCCTGGAGGGATGATGAGCGACAATCGCGGAGCGGCTCATCGGCCCGACCGGGTGCGGGTGTCCCGCAGATTGGCGGGGACGATGAGTGACAATCGCGGAGCGGCTCGTTGTCCCGATCGGGTGCGGGTGTCCCGCATGGCACGGGAGGGCTGAGGGTGTCCGGGGCTCCTATGCGCAAGGTGGTCTTGCGTAATCTCGCTGCGCACAAGGTGCGGCTGGCGTTGACGTTGTTGTCGGTGATTCTCGGTACCGCTTTCGTGGCGGGGTCGTTCGTGTTCACCGACAGTTTGCAGCGCACCTTCGACGGTATCTTCGCCGATGAGGCGAAGGGCGTGGACGTGCGGGTGCAGCCCGAGGATGCGCGGTCGCTGGGAGTGTCCAACGATCTGGTCGACCGGATCGCCGGCACCGACGGTGTCCGGACGGTGGCGCCCGCGGTGCAGGGGCCGATCGTGCTGCTGCAGGACGGTCACGCCGTGCAGACCGGTGGCGCGCCGAGTGTCGGCCGGTCGTATCTGCCGCCCGAGCGGGCGGTGGCCGAACCGGACCGGTTCGTCGCGGGGGCACCGCCGTCGCAGCCGGGACAGATCGGGCTCAACTCCGGGGGCGCCGAGCGGGCCGGGCTGCACGTCGGCGACCGGACGAAGGTCTTGATTCCCGCGCACGGCACCATCGAGGTGACCCTCGCCGGCATCTACGACGTGTCCTCCGATACCGGCGGGTTCCTCGGCGTGCTGTTCGACGACACGCAGGCGCGGGAGCTGTTCACCGACGGCTCCCACGTCGCCTATGTGGATGTGGCTGCGGCGCCGGGGGTTTCGGCGGAGGTGCTGCGTGACCGGCTCGCGAAGGTGGTACCGGATCTGAAGGTGCAGACCGGTGATCAGGTCCGGGCCGACGCGAAGGAACAGCTCGGCAACGCCCTGAAGTTCGTGAACTACTTCCTGCTGGCCTTCGGTGCGATAGCGCTGCTGGTGGGAACGTTCATCATCTACAACACTTTCTCGATGATCGTGGCGCAACGACTGCGCGAGCTGGCGCTGCTGCGGGCGGTCGGCGCCGGTCGCCGGCAGGTCGGATTGTCGGTGGTCTCCGAGGCGTTCGCGATCGGCCTGATCGGCAGCCTGCTCGGGTTGGCCGGGGGTATCGGCCTGGCCTTCGGGCTGTCGGCACTGCTGAACGCCTTCGACCTCGGCCTGCCCACCGGGAGTATGTCGGTGGCGCCGCGCACCGTGGCCGTGGCGGTGGTGATCGGGGTGGTGGTGACGGTGGCCAGCGCGTATGCACCGGCCCGGCGCGCGTCCCGCATCCCACCGGTGGAGGCCATGCGTGAGGAGTTCGCCTCGGTCGGTGAGTCGTTGCGGGTGCGCACCGCGATCGGTGTGGTGCTCGCGGTGATCGGCGTGATTCTGGTGGTGCTGGGTGCCCGCAATACCGGCGGCAACGCGGCGGTGACGGTGGGAATCGGCGCCGCGGCATTGATTTTCGCAGTGCTTTTCGCGGCACCGGCGCTGTCGCGTCCGGTGCTCGGCGCATTGGGACTGCTGGTGCGGCCGTTCGGGTCGATCGGAGCGATGGCGCACAACAATGCGGTGCGCAATCCGCGGCGCACGGCCGCCACCGCGTTCGCACTCACACTGGGGCTGATGCTGGTCACCGCGATCGGCATGCTGGGCGCGTCGGCGAAGGCCAGCGTCAGCGATCTGGTCGACAAGGGGGTGGAGGCCGACTACGTGCTCACCGGTCCGCAGATGATCGGGGTGCCGCCCGGGGCGGCGGAGGCGGCGCGCCATGTCGACGGTGTCACGCATGCGGTGGCATTCCGACCGGTGGCATTGCAGGTCGGCGACGATCAGGTGACCGGGACCTCGCCGGACGGCGCGATGGGCAGCGTGCTGCGCTACGACATTCGGCAGGGGACCGACACCCTGGAACGCGACTCGATTCTGGTCTCGGAAACCGAAGCGAATGAACAGCATTGGCACGCCGGAGATCGCGTCGAGGTCACCAGCGTGGACAACAAGAAGTTCTCGGTGACCGTCGCCGGCGTGTACGCCGACGCCCAGTTGCTGGGTCCGCTGATGGTGTCACCGGAGCTGTACGACCAGGTGATGCCGGTGGCCTTGCGTACCGACCTGATCGTGCTGGTCGATGCTGCGCCCGGAGCGGACCCGACCGCGATGCGCGGTGCCCTGGAGAAGGCGACCGCACCGTATGTGGTCGTGCAGGTGCAGGACCGGGAGCAGTTCAAGGGGGCGCAGGCGCAGCAGATCAACATGATGCTGGCGATCCTGTACGGACTGCTGGCGTTGGCGGTGGTGATCGCGATTCTGGGCATCGTCAACACCCTCGCCTTGTCGGTGGTGGAGCGGCGGCGGGAGATCGGCATGTTGCGTGCGGTCGGTATGCAACGGCCGCAGGTGCGTCGCACGATCTACCTCGAGTCGATGTTGATCGCGGTGTTCGGTGCCGTGGTGGGTGTGGTGCTCGGTCTGGGTTTGGGGGTCGGATTCCTGCGCACCCTGTCGGATCTGGGCTTGAGCACGATCGCGGTGCCGTGGTCTCAGGTCGTCGCGATGTTGATCGGCTCGGCCGTGGTGGGTGTGCTGGCGGCGCTGTGGCCGGCGGTGCGCGCGGCGCGGACACCGCCGTTGGCAGCGATCAGCGATCTCTGACAGATACCCGACGGGCCGCCCACTGTGCGCAGTCGGCGGCCCGGTCGAGCAGTGTCCGTGCGGTGTCGGGGTCAGAGACAGTATTCGCAGACCCCACCGGCGGGCAGCTGGATGAAGCATTGTGAGCACACCGCGGCACGCGGCTCGGCGGTCGTGTCTTCCTTCACCGCGGTGGTGGGTTTCGCGGCACTGCGGCCGCGGCGGCGCGCATCGACCTTGGGGGTGAGCGGTGGGACGCCGACTTCGGCGGGCATTTCCGCACCGTAATGCTGGTAGCACTGCCAGCGGGCGTAGGCGGCGTGCAGTTCCAGATCTTCCGGAATCGGCAGGCCGGCAAGCTCGAGCACGTACTTGTAGTCGTTGCCGACGGTGTGGTTCTGTCGCACACACAGTGCGGTCAGCGGCGGCTCGCCCGCGGAGTGGCAGCGCCGGGCGACCTTGCGCAGAATCGCGGCCATCCAGGTACGCGTGGGAGCCTCGGTGTGCACACCGGAGACTTCCTGAATCCGCTCGGCCAACTCGTTCACTGTGATGAAATGCCCGTATCCGGTCGCGGTTTCGGCCAGTTCGGCGTGGGCTGCCAAGGCCCAGGCGACTGCCGCCTCCCGAAACGACACCGAGGTGTCGTCACCTGCCCGCCATGCTCCTGCCGTCGTGGCTACGGAATTCTTCAACACATATCCAAGTTATCGCGTCGATTTCCGCGGCGGCGCGCGACCCGTCGATCGAATAGCTCGACCACTGCTGCTGTTCGTGGCAGCTCCGCCGAACCGCAGGTTATCGCCTCGCGGTTCCGGTCACGCCCGAGAGTGCAGGTGTGACAATCGCTTTCGATACGACGTGAGGATTGTCTCAACGGCGGCCCGCATGCGAACGTGCCCATTCGCTCACATCGCCGCGGTCCAGCGCCACCGACAGCAGTTCGGGAAACCGCTCCGGAGTGCAGGCGAATGTGGGAACACCGAGCGCTGCCAGCGCGGCGGCATTGTCGCGGTCGTAGGCGGGCGCGCCCTCGTCGGACAGTGCCGGCAGCACCAGGACCTGGACACCGGCCTCGGTCATGGCGGCGACCCGCCGCAGCATCTCGTCGCGGTGACCGCCCTCGTACAGATCCGAGATCAGCACCACGAGCGTGTCGGCGGGGCGGGTGATCAGCTGACCGCAGTAGGTGAGGGCACGGTTGATATCGGTGCCGCCGCCGAGTTGGGTGCCGAACAACACATCCACCGGGTCCGACAGCCGGTCGGTGAGATCCACCACGGCCGTGTCGAATACCACCAGTGAGGTCCGCAGCGAATGCATCGAGGCGAGGACGGCGCCGAAGACCGAGGCGTAGACGACACTGGCGGCCATCGAGCCCGACTGATCGATGGCGAGCACCACGTCGCGGCGCACCGCACGGGACTTGCGGCCGAACCCGACCATGGTTTCGGGCACGACCGTGCGATGTTCGGGCAGATAGTGCGCGAGGTTACGGCGGATGGTGCGATCCCAGTCGATATCGCGCAAGCGCGGCCGGGCCACGCGAGCGGCCCGGTCCACCGCGCCGGACACCGCGGACACGGTGCGCGTGGCCACGCGGCGCTCGATCTCGCGCACCACTTTCTCCACCACCGATCGTGCGGTGGCCCGGGTGGTTTCGGGCATCATCGTGTTCAGGCTCAGCAGCGTGCCGACCAGGTGCACATCGGGTTCGACGGCGCCGAGTAGTTCGGGTTCGAGCAGCAGCTGGGTCAGCTGCAGCCGATCGATGGCATCGCGCTGCATCACCTCGACCACGGTGGCGGGGAAGTAGTCGCGGATATCGCCCAGCCAGCGGGCCACCTGGGGCGCCGAACCGCCCAGGCCCGCGGTGCGCTCGTCCGACGGTGCCGGATCCTGCTGGTTGTAGAGCGCCGCCAGGGCGCGATCCATCGCAGCGTCCTCGGCACCCGGCAGTCCGCCGAGGCCGTCCTCGGCGGGAGAGCCGAGCACCAGCCGCCAGCGCCGGGCCTGGTCGTCGTCGGTTCCGTCCCGGGTCATCGTCGGTTCCTCCTCGGCCGCGTCATGATGCGAGTGCCAGAATCTCGGCGGCGGCCGTCATCGCGAGCGCGCCCCGTTCGTGGTCCGGACCGGGTGGTGCTCCCGGTTCCGGGACAACCGGCGTGCCGTCGCGGACGGAGCGGGCGATCGCTCGGCGCTGCCCGGTCTCGAAGGCGCCGAAGGTGCGTCGTAGCAGCGGCAGTACGGCGACGAACTGCTCCTCGTCCAGTTCGCGCAGCCAGGAATCGATATGTCCCAGCAGCTGTCGATCGTGCACCAGCAGGAGGCCGTGCCCGCCGAGGAATCCCTCGATCCAGGCGGCCTTGGCGGCGGGGGTGGCGCCGATCGACAGTGCCGCCGACAACCGCCGCGCCGCCTCGGTGTCGTCGATGATTCCGGCATCGGCGAGTAGCCGCACCGCCCGGCCGGTCAGCGCGCCGTGCACATCGTCGCGGTCGGCGAGCAGGTGCAGCGTTGCCAGCCACATCTCGGTGGCACGCCGGTCGTCGCGGGTGGCGACGGCCACGTGGGCGGCGTCGAGCAGGCCGCGCATCCGGTCGGCGGCATCTGTGTCCAAACCCGTGACGGCACCGGGCATTCCGGTGCAGATGCGCAGTAGCAGGCCGTCGGCCACGCGGGCCAGCGCGTGCACATCGGTGCTGCGCACATCGCCGTAGCGCAGGGTACGAACCAGGGCGGGCAGTGCGGCGAGCAGATGCGTGACATCGTGATCGAGTGCGGCGACCGCCTCGAGCCGGTCGACTAGGCCGTCGACCGCGCCGCCCAGGTCGGCGAGCAACGCCGTTTCCAGCGCGGCACCGATCTCGCCGACCGTGGCGTCGCTCGCGCCGGCGTGGTCGAGGAGCTTCGCTTCGGCGGCGGCGCGCAGGGTGGTCCCCCAGCGCGAGGCCTCGACGACCGAGACCGACAGGTCGGGGTCCCAGCGCAGCGACCAGGATTCCCGGAAGGTTCCGGTATTGCGTACCTCGCCGGTTACCGGTGTCCCCCAGTCGATCCCGAGGATGCGCAACTGATGCAGCAGATGCGAGCGGGCCACGTCCCGGTCCTTGCGCAGGTCCAGATCCAGTTGTCGCACCGGCGCCTGCTGCTTCAGGCGTAGCGTGCGCGCCCGCGCCCGCAAATCGGCGTCCAGCGGAACAGTCGGGGTGCTGTCGGGCACGGAGCCGAGGGCCTCTCCGACGACCAGTTCGGCGCTGACGAAACGCAGCAGCGTCTCGTCACCCTCACAGAGCACCGATCTCGTCGCATCCATGACCTCGGACAGACCGGGAGCGGGTCGCTCGCGCAGGGCGGCCAGGGTGTGTGAGAGACGGACCGCCTCGATGATGTGCGCGCTCGACACCGGTAGGTCGCGCTCGCGCAGTGCGCCGGCCACCCTGGTCAACCAGTGCGTGACCGGTTCCTCGGTGCGGGTGAACAGATGGTGATACCAGCCCGGAGAGGTGATTCCCGCGCCGTACCCCGAGGTCCCGGCGAGCCTGGAGTGGGTCCACGGCACCCAGGTCAGCGAGGTTTTCACCTTGGGTAGCCGCATCAGTAACAGCTGGTCGGGTGCGGCGGGGCCGAGCCGTCCGGACAGGGCCGGCGCATGCCACGCCCCGCACACCACGGCGAGGCGCCGGGCGCCGGCTTTACGTGCTGCTCGCATCCGCTGACGCATGTACGCCTCGCGCTGCAGGGTGCGTGTGCCGATCCTGGCGGGCATGGCGGGCGGGGTGTCGTGGGTCCCGGCGCCGCCGGTCTCGTCGCCGTTGTGTTGGGGCGGGATTCCGGCCCCCGTGTCGATCGCGGTGCGCAGCGCCGACATCGCCTCGACGAGCGCGTCGAAAATCTCGGTGCCGTCCCCGGTGGTGTCGCCGGATGATTCGATCACCGTGTCCCACCATCGTTCCGGATCGTCGTAGCCACCGGCGGCGGCGAGCGCAGCCAGGGGATCACCGCTGTCGCCGCCCGCCTCGTCGAGGGCCAGCGTATGCGCCGCCGGCAGGTCGCAGAAATGCACCGGCACAGCGTTGTCCGCGGCGTAGCGCAGGGCCTGCCATTCGGGGGAGAACACCGCGAACGGCCAGAACGCTGCTCGGGCGGGATTGTCGCTCGCGTAGGCCAGCAATGCGACGGGCGGCCGCATGCCCTCGGTGGCTACATACGCGGTCAGCGGGTCGGCATCGGCGGGCCCCTCGATCAGGACGGTGTCGGGACGGAAGTGTTCGAGGGCGCGGATCAGCGATCGCGCCGACCCCGGGCCGTGGTGGCGGATACCGAAGACCCGGGTATGCGGTTCGTCCGGCGTGGCGGGGGTGCCGTTCACCCGTGCACCTCGCGGCAGGCACGGTAGAAATCGGACCACTCCGGGCGCTCGCGGACCACGGCCTCCAGATATTCGGACCAGACCACGGTGTCGGCCACCGGATCCTTGATCACCGCACCGAGCACCGCACCCGCGACATCGCCCGCACGCAGGACGCCGTCGCCGAAGTGCGTTGCGAGCGCGATGCCGCTGGTGACCACCGAGATGGCCTCCGCGGTCGACAACGTGCCCGACGGGGATTTGAGCTTGGTGCGGCCGTCGGCGGTGATCCCGGCACGCAATTCCCGGAAGACCCGTACCACGCGGCGTATCTCGTCGGCCGCGGCCGGAGTAGCGGGCAATTGCAGTGTGGCCCCGAGTTGTTCGACCCGGCGGGTCACGATGGCGACCTCGTCGTCCTCGGCGGCCGGCAGCGGCAGCACCACGGTGTTGAACCTGCGGCGCAAGGCCGAGGAGAGCTCGTTCACGCCGCGGTCGCGGTCGTTGGCGGTGGCGATGAGGTTGAATCCCTGCGCCGCCTGTATCTCGGTGCCCAGTTCCGGAACCGGCAGCGTCTTCTCCGACAGCACTGTGATCAGTGCGTCCTGGACATCGGACGGTATCCGGGTGAGTTCCTCGACGCGGGCGATCGCTCCGGTCCGCATCGCGGTCAGCACCGGTGAGGGCACCAGCGCGCCGTCGGTCGGGCCTTCGGCGAGTAGCCGCGCATAGTTCCAGCCGTACCGGACGGCCTCCTCGGCCGTCCCGGAGGTGCCCTGCACCAGCAGGGTCGAAGATCCGCTGATTGCCGCCGAAAGATGCTCCGAAACCCAGGTTTTCGCGGTGCCGGGGACCCCGAGCAACAGTAGCGCCCGATCGGTCGCCAAGGTGGCCACCGCCACCTCCATCAGACGCCGCGGACCGACGTATTTGGGTGTGACGACGGTACCGTCGGGCAGGGTGGCACCGAGCAGATACCGCACCACGGCCCAGGGGGAGAGCTGCCACGACGGTGGGCGAGGGCGATCGTCTACGGCTTGCAGGGCCCGAAGTTCGGCAGCGAAGGCCTGTTCGGCATGCGGGCGCAGCAGTGCGGCGGGCGGATTCCGGTTCGTTGTCATCTCAGCTCCTCGAGTATCGCGGTGCGTCGGGTCAGGGTGTCGGCAAGGCGAGCGAAGGCTGCCTGCCAGGACGGGTCGGCGCAGCGGTCGGTGGCGACGGTGACCGCGGCGATCGCGGTGACCGGAAACGTGATTGCGGCGTTCTGCAACAGGATGCGATGGGAGGCGGGCGACAATCCGGCCGCGCCCGGCCGGGCCGCGGCCAGGTGCGCACGCTCCAGCAGTAGCCGCATCAGATGTTCGGCCACGGGCAACGGCCAGGGGCGTGGCAGCGCGGCGGTGAGCAGTTCCAGCTCAGCGAGCCAGCTGTTGTCCAGCCCGCACAGGTGGTGCACCTGCCGGCGGCTCGGTAACAGTGCGAACAGCTCCTGGCGGAGGCGGGCGTCGACACCGAGTTGCGGTGTCGCCGTGAGGATCTCGAACAGTGTTTCGGCCCAGCGCGGATCCTGCTGTGCGAGTGCCGCCTCGGACCAGCCGACATAGCTGCCTTGCACCAGGTCCGCCGGCATTTCCAGGGCGCGGATCGTGGCCGGGCCGCAGCCGCGCGACTCCCAGTACCGCAGCGGGGTGGCGGCCAGCAATCGGCGCACCCGCTCGGAGCGGGTACCGCTGCCGCCGGGATGGGTGACAGGGGTGTCGAGTCCGTCGCGCCGGGCGCCGGCGTCGAGCTCGTCGGGGAGCTGTGCGCTCAGCGCCGCCGCCCGTCCGCTGGTTCGCAGTACCACCCATGCCGTGGCCCGTTCGCACATGCGCGCCGCGAAGGCGGAATCGGGCAGGTGGGCGAGCAGGTCCGCGGCCGTACGCCGCACTTCGCCGCGGACATCGTCGAGGGCGGTCTCGAGCAGTGCTTCGTCGCCGGGACCGATACCGGTGGCGAGGGTGGCCAGTAGTTCGGCACGGCCACGGGCGGGCTCGCGCGCCCAGGTCTCGCTGAGCGCGGCGCGGGCGGCGTCGGCATCACGGCCGCGCAGCGCCGTCAGCCAGGTACGACGCTGCGCGGGACGGCCGTGGCTCCATACCGCGGCATCGGTATCGGTACCGCGATGCAGGGCCCGCCAGCGTGGCTGCAACTCGGCCAGCCAGCGGCCCCGCGGACCGGCCAGCTGTAGCAGCGGTTCCCGCAGTGTGGCATGGGTTCTCGCCTGCTCCAGCAGCATCGCGCAGAGCGCATCCGGGGCACGCCGATCGAGCGGCCGGGCCGCGTCGAACCATTCCGTGAGCAGCGGTGAGCCCGCGGCGAGCAGCGCGCGCAGCCGTCGCGCTGCGGCGGGAGACAGCAGTGGGCGCTCGTCGTCGACTGCCGGTGGGCCCGGTTCGACGCGTACCGGCTGCACCCCGCCGCGCTGGTACAGCTCCAGCAGCGCGGCGGCGTCGAGCAGTGTCTGCTCACGGCTGCCGGATCGCACCGCCGTGGCCACCACCGCGGGCAGGCCGCCGAGATCGACACCCCGTCGTGCGGTACCGAGCAGTGCCACCGGTGCGACCGCATCCGAGGACTCCGGCGGCAGCGTGGTCGCGGTGGGAACGCCGGTGCGGGAGGGGGTCTGCACGTCGATGAGCTCGCCGCACGACAGCGCGGAGATCGGAATCAGTCCCGCCGCGGTCCACTCGCCGATCACGGTGAGCGGATGTCCGCCCGACAGCCCGATGAGCTGCCAGGGCACGTCGGCGGTCGCCGCGATCGGCACGGCGGTGCCGTCGGACTCCGCGAGCCACCAGCCCGGCGCGTTCTGCACCGGAACCACCTCGCTCAGCAGCACGGGCCAGGCCCGCAGCCAGGGGTCTTTGCTCAGCGCACCGGCGTGGTGGGTGAGCTGCTCGGCGATGGTGGCCGATTCGGCGACGATGGTTGTGAACGGGACCGGTGCCCTGCGGTGGGTGCCCCAGACGGCGCGCAGCGGTACGGCACCTGGGTAGAAATGCAGCTCGGCCTCGATCGAGGTGCCCGGAGCCGGTAGTGGTCCGGAGAAGTTCGCGCCCCCGAAGCTGTGCTCGAGGATGTGTGCCCAGCGCCGGGTGTTGCGTCCGCGCAACAGGGTACGACGGGTGAATACCCGCTCCTCCTCGGTGATCCGTACCCCGAGTACCAGCCATTCGTCGGGTACGGCCGGTTCGCCGTCGCGGACGGCGTCGGCCCGGACCGAGTAGCCGATATGGGTGCGGACCGCGGCCGCCGACTCCGGCGGCAACTCCTCCAGCCGGTCGTGCGCATCGATCAGCAGATGCAGCCGGGCGTACTCGCTGAGCAGTACGGCATGCCAGTGCTCACAGTCGTGCATGCGCCGTGGCAACTGCCGCAGTGCCGCCGCCACTCCGGGAGCCTGCGCATCGACCATGCGGGCGGCCATCGCTTCCAGTGCGGCGGGCGACCGGTCTGCCTGGGCCAGTCCGGTGCGTACCTGATCGGCCAGCCAGATCGCCAGCTCCCCGAGGCCGGCGGCGACCCGGGGGCGCCGCTGCTCGAGAGCCGACGGCTTGCTGCCGCGGGATTTCGTGCCGGTGGGTCTCGACTCCGGTCCGGTGCGAGGCGCGGGCCACTGGGCGACGAACTCGCCGGGCACGGCCTGCTCGGTGACCGATCCCCGAGACCAGAGCAACAGTAGTGACAGGGCGTGTTTGCAGGGAAATTTCCGGTCGGCGCAGGAGCAGCGGTACACGGGCCCGGACAGGTCGACGACGGTGCGGTGCGCGGTGGCGCCACTGTCGATGCACAACCCCCACACCGCACCGTCGTGCACACCGGTCCGTTGCCAGGCGGACGTCAGTGTGCGCGCGGCCCGGGCCGATGCGGCATCGGGCGCCAGTGCCAGCACATTGGCGGTCGAGATCGCCTGGAGGGCGCCCGGAGTTCTCGCCATCTGTTCCCCCGTTCGTTCGGTACCCCCGGAGTTGTACCCGAAGGCACCGACAAGACTCGGTGAGTGAGTGCGCCGACCGGCCGGTACTGCTGTGTCCGCCGGTTCGCCCGCTGGTTGCGCGACGAAACGCGCTGCTGCGGAGGAGGTTTGCGCAGCATCATCGTGTTGTGCCGGGTTGTGATCTCTGGCATTCTGACCTGTTCGGTCGAACCGAGCCGCCCGCTGAGGGGTGTTATCCGTGGAACTGCCCGGCCGGGACGGCCGAGGGGTGGTCATCGGACGGTTCGCCGTTCGATGACCATGCGTCCCGCCCGGGCTGGTTCTCCGGTAGCGTTCGCCGCGATCGAGCACGCGCGAAGGCCGGGAGGGGCAGTGGGGCAGAACCAGGGTGGGGCTGTGTCCGCGCCGCGGGTCGATGCCGCGGCACCGTTGCGGGAACTGGTAGCGGCCCGGCTGCATGCGGACCCGTCGGTCGGCCCGGATGTTGCACAGGCCGTGCTCGCGGCGTTGGGGGAGCAGGCCGAGCCCGGCGCGCAGACCTATCCGAGAGATATCTTCCTGCGTGCCATCCGAGTCGGCGGATTCCGCGGCATCGGCCCGGAGGCGGTACTGCGCCTGGCGCCCGGGCCGGGACTGACGCTCGTGGTGGGCCGCAATGGTTCGGGCAAATCGAGTTTCGCCGAAGCGGCCGAAATGGCGCTCACCGGTGCGAACCGACGCTGGGTCGGCAAATCCGCCGTATGGCGGGAAGGCTGGCGAAATCTGCACGGCGACAATCCGGCCCGGGTCTCGGTCGACCTGGTGGCGCGCGACTCGGACCCGTTCTCCATCGTCCGCGCGTGGGACGACGCCGACGAATTACCCGACGGAACCTGGTCCATTCGCCGAAAAGATAACGGTCACAGCGGTATCCGCGCCGATGATTGGCTCGGCGCGACCACGGCGTACCGTCCGTTCCTGTCCTACAGCGAACTCGGGGCGGTCGTAGACGGCCGTCCCAGTGATCTTTTCGACGCCCTGCACCGGCTGCTGGGTCTCGATGCCGTCAGTGCGGCGTTGGAGAAAACTCGGACGCGCCGACTCGAATTGGAGCGTGCGGCGAGGAAGTCACGGGAGGACCGGCAAGCCCTGCTCCGGCAGCTCGGTGCCGTTGCCGACGAGCGAGCAGCGCGGGTGGCGCAGTTACTGCACGCGGCGGACCCGGATCTGGCCGCCATCGCGCACGAACTCGGCGGCACTCGGCACGACCCCGGGGGTGTGGCCACGCTGCAAGCGATTGCCCGCCTGCGGATCCCGCCGCTCGAGCGCGTTGCGGAGGTCGCTGCTGCCGTAGAGCTGCGTACCGACGCGGTACTCGCCGCGGCGACCGGTGATCTGGAGGCGGATCTGGTTGTGGCGCAGCTGCTGCGCGGGGCGCGCGAGCATGTGGGTGCCGCGGCGGCCTGTCGCTGCCCGGTCTGCGGCACGGGGGTTCTGGACGAAGGCTGGCAGCGCGACGCACTGGCCAGGATCGAAACCGCCGAGCGCCGTGCGGCAGTTCTCACCGCTGCCCGCGCCGCGCTGTCCACGGCTCTCGGCCGTGCGCAGGCACTGATCGAACCCGTACCGCCGGTGCTGGATTCGCCCGCAGTCGCTCCGAGTATCGATCCGGCCGGCGTGCGCCGCGCCTGGGTCGCCTGGGCGGGATCCGCCGCCGAGGCGGGTGCCGGTACCGCGGCCCGGATCCGGGACACCCATGCCGAGCTGGCCGCGGCACTGGAGGTGCTGCAACGTTCCGTGTACAAGGAACTCGACCGCATCGATGCGGTGTGGGCGCCGCTGGTGCCGCGGATCGCCGCCTGGTTGGGGGAGGCCAGCCTGGTCGCCGCGGCGGCGCCGGAATTGCGTACCGTCCGCGGCGCCGAGGACTGGCTGAAATCGGCGGCTGCGGGGCTGCGCGACGAGCGGATGGCACCGCTGGCCGAACGTGCCCGCCACATCTGGTCCGGGTTGCGGCAGCGCAGCAATGTCGATCTGGGGGCCGTCCGGCTGCAGGGCAATGCCGGAGCCAGTCGCAAGGTGCTGCTCGACGTCACCGTCGACGACTCCGGGGCCGGGGCGCTGGGCGTGATGAGCCAGGGGGAACTGCACGCGCTGGGGTTGGCACTGTTCCTGCCCCGCGCCACGGTCGCCGACAGTCCGTTCGGGTTCGTCGTGATCGACGATCCGGTGCAGGCGATGGATCCGGCGAAGGTCGACGGTCTGGCCCGGGTACTGGCCGACACCGCGCGCAGTGGGCGCCAGGTGGTCGTGTTCACCCACGACGAGCGGCTGGCCGAAGCGGTGCGCCGATTACGCGTGAACGCAACGGTTCTCGAGGTACAGCGGCGCGAACGGTCGAAGGTGGAGGTGCGTCGCGCGGACGATCCGGTGCGGCGGTACCTCAGCGATGCCCGTGCCCTGCTGCGCACCCGCCAGCTGCCCCGGCCGATCGCCACCGAACTGGTCATCACCTGCTGCCGCTCCGCGGTCGAGGCCGCGGCACTGGCTCGGACGCGCCGCGAGCTGCTCGGCGCCGGGGTCGATCACCGGGAGGTCCAGCGTCGCGTCGATCGAGCCCGCACCACCTGGGAAACGGTGTCGCTGGCGGTATTCGGTCTGCCGGACAAGGTGGACGAGCTCAACGAGCTGCTCGACCGGGATGCCCCCTGGGCGCGTGCGGTCCTGCGGGACGTCGCGGCGGGCGCCCACATCCGCATCGAACGCCGTCCGGCCGCGGTCATCGCGGAGACGAAGAGATTCGTGACATGGCTCGATCGGTGAGACCCACGGTGGGACAGCGCCTCGCGGCGGCAGCGGAGCTGCTGGACGGCACCGTGACCGACGCCGGTGGTGTGTGGTCACGGGCGACGGTGTGGATGTTGCGCATCGCCTTGGAGCAATCGGTGGATCGGTTGTGGTCGCGGATCTGCCCACCGCTGGCGCGCTGCAGCATGCGCGCGCAGTTGCTCGCACTCGACGGTTGTGCCGGTCCCGACGTCGCCGGGCAGGTCGCCGGATTGTGGGCGGTGCTGTCGCGGGCGGGTCATCATCTGGACTACGAGCCGGCGCCGTCGGTGGCCGAGCTACGGGACTGGTACGAGCAGACCGCGGCACTCGCCGCCGAACTGGAACGGATCGAGCCGGGGCAGGCGCCGGCCGTGTTCGCCCGCCACCACTGACGCACGAGCCACCCGGCGATAATCGAGCGATGACCGACTCCTCGCCCGCGCATACCGCGCCGCACCGCCCGGAGGACACCGATCGCTGTCCCTGCGGCAGCGGTGAACAGTTCGGCCGATGCTGTGGCCCCCGTCTGGACGGCACCAGCCCGGCACCCACCGCCGAGGCACTGATGCGCTCGCGGTACACCGCCTTCGCCGTCGGCGACAGCGGGTACCTGCTGCGGTCCTGGCATCCGCGTACTCGTCCGTCGACGTTGGAACCGGATCCCCGGCAGCACTGGATTTCGCTGCAGATCTTCGGTACCGAGGCGGGTGGGCTGTTCGATCAATCCGGGGTGGTCGAATTCCGCGCCACCTATCGTTTCGAGGGCCGCAGGGGCGTTCTCGCGGAGTGCAGCAGATTTGCTCGTGTTAACGGCGACTGGTTCTACGTCGATGGCGATATCGAAACGTAATCGCCTGGTGGAAGGTACGACCTGGTAGTTCACTACCATGGCGTCATACATTTCTGCATGGAACGGATAGTGAAGGAGTTGCTACCGCATTCGCGAGGTGCGCTGGGCGAACCGGGCCACCGGAACCCTCACTAGGGTCACAGCATGGCGCGAATCGCGATCGAATACTGCACGCAATGCCGCTGGTTGCTCCGTGCCGGATGGTTGGCACAGGAGTTGCTGAGCACCTTCGGAACCGACCTCGACGAGGTGGCGCTGGTCCCCGGGACCGGCGGAGTCTTCCGGATCACTGTCGACGACACACAGATCTGGGAGCGCAAGGCCGACGGCGGCTTCCCGGAGGCGGCTCAGCTGAAGCAACGCGTGCGTGACCGCATCGATCCCGCCCGTGACCTCGGTCATATCGACCGGGACTGAGGGCAGGGTCGCGGACGTACTCTCGGAAGCAGGGAGTACGAGGAGGTGCGAGATGAGCACGCGATTGTTCGAGGCGGACGCCGACACCGGCAGCCTCGGCGCCGGACCGGTCGCCGACACGACCGCCGGCGCGGTGCGTGGATTCCGGCAGGGTTCGGTGAACGTATGGCGCAGCATCCCCTATGCCGCTCCGGTCGCCGGGCCGGCTCGATTCGCCCGTCCGCAGCCCCCCGAACCCTGGTCCGGAGTGCGCGACTGCACCGCATTCGGTGAGATCGCCCCGCAGGCCATGGGGGTGATGGTGCCGGTGGATTCGGGACTGCACATGGGCGAGGACTGCCTGTGGGTGAACGTGTGGGCGCCGTCCACCGAACCTGCCCGGCCGCGGCCGGTGATGGTGTGGCTGCACGGTGGTGCCTACTGCCTCGGGACGGCCGCGCAGGCGATCTACGACGGTTGCCGCATGGTCGAGGCGGGGGACGTGATCGTGGTGGCGGTCAACTATCGGGTGGGGGCACTCGGCTTCCTGGACCTGTCCTCGCTGGGCGAGGATTTCGTCCCCAATCTCGGCCTGCACGATCAGATCGCGGCGCTGGAGTGGGTACGCGACAATGCCGCTGCGTTCGGTGGCGATCCGGGCAATGTCACCGTCTTCGGCGAATCCTCCGGCGGCGGATGTGTGACCGCGCTGCTCACCTCGCCGCGGGCGGCAGGCCTGTTCCATCGCGCGATCGCGCAGAGCCCACCGGCGACCACGGTCTTCGGCCCGGACCGGGCCGCGGGCGTCGCGCAACGATTTCTGGAACTGCTGGAACTGGCCCCCGAACGCGTCGGCGAGCTGCTGGAATGTCCGATCGAACGGATCGTGGAGGCGGCTGGTGTGCTCTTCGACGAGGTGCCGTTGCAGTCGCCGGGCCGGTTGGGCGCGGCGCCCGTCGTCGACGGGGACCTGCTGCCGACCTACCCGACCGACCGCTTCCAGCAGGGCCGTTCGCACCGGGTGCCGCTGATCATCGGTACCAACAAGGACGAGGCGTCACTGTTCCGGTTCTTCCGGTCGCCGATCATGCCGGTGACTCCGGATGCGGTGAACGCGATGCTCGAGGCGGTCGCCGGTGAGCATCCGGGGCTCTCGCACGAGCGCATCGCGGAGATCACCTCGGCATATCCGGATCGGGGTAAACCGCGGGGCGCGATGGCAATGTCCACCGACGCCGCCTTCCGGATGCCGGCGCACTGGGTCGCCGACGCGCACTCCCGTCACTCCCGCACCTGGATGTACCGCTTCGACCAGGCCACGCCGATGCTGAAAGCGGCGCGGGTCGGTGCCGGGCATGCCACCGAATTGCCCTACATCTTCGGCAATTTCGGCACCTTGGATCACGATCCGACGTTCTGGCTGGGTGGACGGAAGATCGCCACCGAGATATCGGGCCGGATGATGCGGCGGTGGCTGGCCTTCGCCGAGCACGGGGTGCCGGCGGCGCTGGACGGCTCCAAGCATTGGCCGCCCTATCGAGAGAGCACCCGCACCACGCTGGTCGTGGACGCCACCGACCGCATCGTCGATGCTCCCGACCACGACCAGCACACCGTGTGGGGCGATCAGGCTGTCGGATTCAGCTGAGCCGTTTCAGACGCCGGTGGTCTGGGGCGCGCGCTGTCCCAGGAGCACCGGTAGCCGCCGGTAACCGTGCAGGGTGAACAGCGGCCGGCGTTCCGGGGTACCGGCAAGTGTCAGATTCGGGAACCGGTCGAACAGTGCCCGCAATGCGTGCAGGCCCTCCATCCGGGCCAGGCTGGCCCCCAGGCAGGCGTGGATGCCGCTGGAGAAGGTGAGGTGGTCCCGGGCGTTGGCGCGGGTGACGTCGAAGCGGTGCGGATCGGTGAAGACCTTCGGGTCACGGTTGGCGCCCGCCAGCATCAGCACCACGGTGCTGCCCGACCGTACGGTGGTTCCGCCCAGGTCCACATCGCGACCGGCGATCCGGCCGGTGGTCTGTACCGGCGCGTCGAAGCGCAGGATCTCCTCGATCGCGTTGGGCCACAGGTCCGGATCGGCGCGCAGCAATTCCCGTTGATCCGGGTGGTTCACCAACTGCACGACGCCGTTGCTGATCAGATTGACGGTCGTCTCGAAGCCGGCCCCCATCAGCAGGGTTGCGGATGCCTTCAATTCGCGATCGTCGAGGTCACCCGAACTCACCAGGCCGGACAGGATGTCTTCGCCCGGCTCGCGACGCAGCCGTGCGATGTGCTCGTCCAGGTAGCCGTCCATTTCCAGGATCGACGCGGCCGCGGTGCGGGACGTTCGCCAGCTCAGACCGATATCCAGCAGCGGCGAGGCGGCATCGCCCCAGGCCAGGAAGCGCCGGCGGTCGGCATCGGGGAAGCCCAGCATTTCGGAGATGATCGCGATCGGTACCTGGGAGGCGAAATCGGCCACCAGATCCGCCGAACCAGCCGAACCACAGGAGGGTAGTGCGTCGAGCAGCTCTTCGGTGACCGACTCGACGCGGTCGCGCAGCCGGCCGATCGCCCGTGGCGTGAACGCCGAGGCCACCGGTTTGCGCATCCGGGTGTGGTCGGGCGGATCGATCACCAGCATGGACGGTGGTTGCACCGGATTCGGTGGCAGCTCCGCCAGATCGGTCAGCGGGCGCAGTGCCGGGGGAATGAAACCTTCGACCGCGGCGACTCCGAAGCTGGTGTCGCGCAGGACGGTACGGACCAGTTCGTGGTCGACCGTGGCCCAGCCGAACGGTGAGCGCACCAACCGGCCCCGGTCCCGCAGCGATTCCAGCAGTGGTACCGGATCCTGGACCGCGGCCGGGCTGGACATCAACTGCGCCAAGGTCTCGCCTCGCCGGGCGTATGTCTTCAGGAGCAGTCGTGGTGTGCCCTGAACCACCAGCCAGCGAAACCAGTACTGAGGCTTCATCGCCTTCCCCGTTCGTCGTCCGGACCCCTGAACTCCAGGTTACGGAGTCCGGGGACGGCCGGAAACGGTCTCAGGGTGGAGCACCGGCCCCTACCGCGGTAGGAGATCAGGGCCGGCGCACGGTGACGCGTTCGACGTCGGCGCGGTGTTCCATCCGCTCCGGATCGGCGGCGGTGACCTGCACCAGCGATGCACCGGCCGCGTAGACCGCCAGCAGACCGTCGAGCAGCCGGACCGGGGTGTCCCATTCGCTCGTCGACAGCACCCGGTCCGCCGCCGTGAAGCCCTGGCGTTGCGCGGAGGCGCGAGCCGATTCCAGGGTCTGTGCGACGGAGGCGCCGTCGAGGGCCGCACCCGCGCCGGCCGGGTGGAACTGGTCGCCGTGTGCGCGCACCGAGGTGGCGAAGTCGGTGATACCGACGGGGAGATCGGCCACCGGCCCGCCCATCGGATCCAGGGACAGCGCCGCCACCTCCGCGATGTCGTCGGTCTCGTTCATCCGAGCGGCCGATACCAGTGCCAGTTCGGCATCGGCGTCGGGGACCAGGACCACTTCGGTCCCGGCCCACCAACAACCCAGCAGCACCGCGGCGGTCTGCCAGTGCGCCGGCAGCAACACCGACACCCGTGCGCCTGCGGTGAGCCCGAATTCGTCGCGGATCATATTGGCGGTCTTGGCCGCCCAGTTCGCGAGCGTCAGCCCGGACAGTTCGATTCGAGCGCCGGTGCTGTCGTCGTAGTGGGTGATTCGAGGCGCCGCAGGCTCGCGAGCGAGGATCGGTTCCAGCAGCGCATCGGTGAGAGTGTCGTTCAATTCACGCATTTCGGTCCGTTCTGGCCGGCGTCGATGGGCGGCGCCGGCGGCACCGGGGTCGCGGTGCCATTGGAACTCGAGGTTCCCGACATGTCGAACAGGCTTCCGGCCGCCGAGCCCGGACCAGAATAGTCATCGGCCAGCACGACCCGCACCGCACCCTCCGGCAGGTCCGGATCGGTGTCCACGGTCAGCCCGCCCAGCGCCTCGGCGACGGTCTTCGCCGCCGGGTCGGAATCCTTCGCCGCGAGGACCCTGCTGCTGCGGACCGGCTCCCCGGACCAGTTGGCCACGGTGCCGGTGTGGAAACCCTTACCGGTCAGCTCCTGTGCGACCTGTCCGGCCAGTCCGCCGGTGGTGCCGGCGTTGTAGATGTCGGCGGTGATCGACTCGGGGGCCACCGCGGGGTGGTCGTCTTTCGAGGACTTCTCGGGTTCGGCGCCGACCGCGGTGGCGACGAAGGAGGCCACCGAACCCGGATCGACCTTCACCACGGATTCACCATCGGAGGTCGTCGCGTTGAGATCCTCCACCGGGATGGTCTCGAAATTCACTTTTCCGCCGGACAGATCCCGCAGCTGATGCATGAAAGCCACGACGTCCCAGTCCTGGTCCAGCACGATGGTGCGCCCCACCGCGTCGCTGAGTTCGCGCAGCTTCGCGGGGTTGGCGAGCAGTTCGGCGCTGAGTGCCTGGTTCACCAGCTGAGCCATGAACACCTGCTGGCGCACGATCCGGTCCAGGTCGCCGCGGGGCAGCGCGTGGCGTTGACGCACGAAACTCAGCGCCTGCGCCCCTTCCAATCGCTGTGGTCCGGCGGGGAAATTCGCACCGGAGAGCGGTTCGTCCACCGGATTGTTCAGGCATACGTCGACACCGCCCACGGCATCGGTGAGCAGGACGAAGCCCAGCAATCCGACCTCGGCGTAGTGATCGACCGTGATCCCGGTGAGTCCGGCGACCGATTTGATCAGCGCCTGCCGCCCGGCCTGGTTGGACTTCTCTTCGATCTGGGCGTCCGACAAACCCTCGCCGGCCAGTTCGTCGGCGGTCTTCGCCTTGGTCGTGCCGTATGCGGAGTTGATCTTGCCCTTGCCGATGCCGGGGATATCGACATAGGAATCCCGGGGGATCGAGATGGCGGTGGCCGAGCGACCGTCGTTGGGGACTCGGACCAGCACGATGGTGTCGGTGTTGGTGCCGACTTCGTCACCGGCATGCAGCATCGCGCGTTCGCGGTCGCTGAGCGGGTTGCCGTGCGCGTCGGTGCGGCTGTCGATGCCGACCATCAGGATGTCGACGGCGCCGTCGTGCCCGCCGCCCAGGCCCAGATTGCCGATCCGCTCGATGCCGGAGATCAAGGTGCCCACGCTGTGCCAGCCGAATCCGGTGACGATGAACACCACCGCCGCCGCGGCGGCGGCCAGCAGCTTGCCGGCGGAGCGGTTCGGCTGGGGGTGCGGACGCGGACGAGCCCCCCGTGCGCGTGGAACGCGGCCGCCGCGCAGTGGTGCGCCGGCGCCGCGTGCCGGCGGCCGTGCACTTCTGTTCTGCGGCACTTCGAATTCCTTCTCGACTCTGGATCGATCCTCGCCCGAGGCTATCCAACCGTTCCGGCTGCACCGTTGAACCGCTGCTGGCGCGGCGTGCCAGACTTGCCGCGTGAGACCCGTTTCGCAATCCAGGCTCGTGGTGACCGGCGCCGGTGGTCAGCTCGGCCGCGCCCTGCTCGCCCGATCCGCCGGAGCGATCGCACTGCGCCGCGACGACCTCGACATCTGCGACGCCGCGGCCGTGCGGTCGGTGCTGCGTCCCGGTGACGTGGTGATCAACTGTGCCGCCTATACCGCGGTCGACGCCGCCGAATCCGATCCCGACGCCGCCTTCGCCGGAAACGAGACCGGTCCGGAAGTGCTGGCCACCGCCTGCCGGGTAGCCGGCGCGCGACTGATCCACGTATCCACCGACTACGTGTTCGACGGCACCAGCACCCGGCCCTACGAACCGGAGGATCCGACGGGGCCGGTCACGGTGTACGGGCGCTCCAAATTGGCCGGTGAGCAGGCGGTGCTGCGTGCCTGCCCGGCGGCGACGGTGGTGCGCACCGCCTGGGTCTACACCGGCGATCACGGCGATTTCGTGGCCACCATGCGGCGGTTGGCGGCCGCGGGCGGCCCGGTATCGGTCGTCGACGACCAGATCGGCTCACCCACCTACGCGCCGGATCTCGCCGCCGCGCTGCTCGAGCTCGCCGCCCGCTGCCCCGAGGTACGCCTGCTGCACGCCGTCAACGACGGTGCGGTCAGCTGGTTCGAGGTCGCCCGTGCCATCTTCGCCGAACTCGGTGCGGATCCGGAACGGGTCAGCGCATGCACCACCGCAGATTTTCCGAGACCTGCACCGCGCCCGCAGTATTCGGTCCTGTCGCAGCGGTCCTGGACAGCCGCCGGGCTGACCCCGCTGCGCGGGTGGCGACCCGCGCTGGCCGAAGCGATGGCCGTGCTGCGCGGTTCTGCTCGGCTGCCTGCAGCGGGCTCCGACCGGATAGGGTGAGAACCCGTGAGCGCTTCGGATTCACCCTCTCCCGCGGACCGTACCCCCGAACTGGCAATTGTCACCGTCACCTATTCGCCGGGGGAGCACCTCGAACACTTCATCAGCACCCTGGCCACTGCCACCGAGACCAAACCGC
Source organism: Nocardia vermiculata NBRC 100427 (assembly GCF_001613265.1). Taxonomy (GTDB): domain Bacteria; phylum Actinomycetota; class Actinomycetes; order Mycobacteriales; family Mycobacteriaceae; genus Nocardia; species Nocardia vermiculata. The sequence goes on along the minus strand of NZ_BDCA01000012.1, from coordinate 12,367 downwards.
GCGTCATCATGGCCGACAACGGCTCGACCGACGGTGCCCCGGAGCTGGCCGCCGAAGCCAATGAGCATGTGACCCTGCTGCGTACCGGAGGCAATATCGGTTACGGCGGCGCGGTGAACCGCGCGGTGGCCGAGCTCGGTCCCGAGATCGAATACATCGTCATCGCGAATCCCGATGTCCGCTGGGGCACCGATTCGCTCGATCGGCTGCTCGTGGCCGCACAACGGTGGCCGCGGGCCGGCGCGCTGGGGCCGCTGATCCACGAGCCCGACGGCAGCATCTATCCGTCCGCGCGTGCGGTTCCCGGCCTGCTCGACGGTGCCGGGCATGCGATCCTCGGCACGGTGTGGCCCGGTAATCCCTGGTCGCGGCGCTACCGTCAGGAGAACGAGGAGATCGCCGAGCGCACGGTCGGCTGGTTGTCGGGCTCGTGCCTGCTGGTCCGACGGGCCGCGTTCGAGGCTATCGAGGGCTTCGACTCCCGCTACTTCATGTACATGGAGGATGTCGACTTCGGCGACCGGATCGGCCGCGCGGGCTGGCACAACGTCTTCGTGCCGGAAGCCGAGGTCACCCACGCCAAGGGGCATGCGGCGAGCAAGCACCCGGAGACGATGTTGCCCGCCCACCACGCCTCCGCCTATCGTTTTCAGGCCGATCGTCATCCGCACTGGTGGCAGGCCCCGCTGCGGTGGGCGTTGCGCGGTGGACTTGCGATTCGCTGCAAACTTGCGGTTCGATCTGCGCTGCGTGAGCGCGACCGCACTGCGGTGTGAGCGCGCGTGTGAACCGAAGCTGAACAGAGGAAGACAGATGCCGGATACTCCGGAGGGAGCGGGCGTGAACACCGCTACGGATGCCGTGATCCTGGTGGGCGGCCAGGGCACGCGGCTGCGCCCGTTGACACTGTCGGCGCCGAAGCCGATGCTGCCGGTAGCCGGTCTGCCGTTCCTGCACCACCTGCTGGCGCGGATCGCCGACGCGGGCATCCGCCACGTGGTTCTGGGCACCTCGTTCAAAGCCGAGGTCTTCGAGGAGCATTTCGGCGACGGTGCCGAGCTCGGCCTCGAGCTCGAATACGTCACCGAGACCGAACCGCTGGGCACCGGCGGCGGCATTCGTAACGTGCTGCCCAGACTGCGCGCCGACAACGTGATGGTGTTCAACGGCGATGTGCTCGGTGGCGCCGATCTCGGTGCGATTCTCGACACCCACACCACCACCGGTGCCGATGTGACACTGCATCTGGTTCGAGTCGGTGATCCGCGTGCCTTCGGCTGCGTGCCGACCGACGAGAACGGCCGGGTCACCGCCTTCCTGGAGAAGACGCAGGATCCGCCGACCGACCAGATCAACGCCGGCTGCTACGTCTTCCGCCGCGAGTACATCGAGAAGATCCCGTCCGGGCGCCCGGTGTCGGTGGAGCGCGAGGTCTTCCCGTCGCTGCTGGCGGAGGGAGCCCACATTCAGGGCCACGTCGACGCCTCGTACTGGCGGGATATGGGTACGCCGGAGGATTTCGTGCGGGGCTCCGCCGATCTGGTGCGCGGTATCGCCCCGTCGCCGGCCCTGCCGGGCCAGCGTGGGGAGTCGCTGGTGCATGCCGGTGCGGGGATCGCGCCGGGTGCGCTGCTGATCGGTGGCACGGTCGTCGGGCGCGGCGCCGAGGTCGGTGCCGGTGCGCGGTTGGACGGTGCGGTGCTGTTCGACGGTGCCCGGGTCGAGGCCGGTGCGACGGTGGAGCGTTCGATCATCGGTTTCGGCGCGCGGATCGGTCCTCGCGCGCTGGTCCGTGACGGTGTGATCGGTGACGGCGCGAGCGTCGGCGCCCGCTGTGAACTGCTGCGCGGGGCGCGGATCTGGCCGGGCGTGGATCTGCCCGACGGTGGCATCCGCTTTTCCACCGACGTGTAGCCGCGCGCGGTGCGCGCATCGCTACCATGCCTAGCATTGCTAGAATTTCGGTATGACCGCACAGGAACGTAAGGAACGCGAACGCGCGCAGCGGCGGCAGGCAATTATCGACAGCGCCCGTGAGCTGGCCGAATCCGACGGCTGGGAGGCGGTGACGGTTCGCCGCCTCGCCGACCGGATCGAGTACAGCCAGCCGGTGCTCTACAGCCACTTCTCCGGTAAACGAGCCATCGTCTCGGCCGTCGCCGAGCAGGGCTTCGCGCAGCTGGGGCGGGTGCTGCATGCGGCGCGCGTGGGGGCGAGCGGGCCCGGTGCGGCCATGGAGGCCATGGCGCGCGCCTACCTGGATTTCGCGTCCGGAAATCCGGCGCTCTACGAGGCGATGTTCGTGCTGGATACCGAATTGGTGTTCGGGCCGGACGCACCCGAAGCGCTGCGCACCTCGTTCGGTGAGCTCGAGCAGTTGTTCATCGACAAGGTCGGCGCCGCGGAATCCGGTGCGTATACAGAGGTCTTCTGGAGCGCCGTGCACGGGATGGCCGAACTGGACCGTGGTGGGCGACTGCGTCCGGACCTGGTCGAACAGCGCATGCGGGTACTGATGCGCTGGGGTGAGCACCGGGACTGACCGACCGGACACCATGTGGTCCGGCCATGTCCGGACGGGTTGTGAACACCGCCGGAATTCGATGGGAGCCTGCCGGTTTCGCCGGTCACTCGAAAGCTGCCCCGCCGCCGATGTATCCCGGCGGCCTACAGTGGGTGCATGGCGGATGCGGTAGTGGTCGGTTCGGGACCCAACGGTTTGGCCGCGGCCGTGCTGATGGCGCGCGCGGGGATCGCGGTCGAGGTGTTCGAGGCGAGCGAGACGGTCGGTGGTGGCTGCCGTACCGCCGAGTTGACGCTGCCCGGATATCACCACGACATCTGTGCGGGAGCCCATCCGATGGCGGTGGCCTCCCCGTTCTTCCGGGCCTTCGATCTGGCCGCGCACGGTGTCGACCTGCTCACGCCCGAGATCTCCTACGGGCACCCGCTCGACGGCGGGGATGCCGCCCTGGCCTGGCGTGATCTAGACCGCACGGTCGAGGGGCTGGGATCCGACGGCCCGGCCTGGCGGCGTCTGTTCGAACCGCTGCTGCGGCACCCCGAGGCAGCGGTGGCACTCGCGATGTCGGATTACCGTCACATACCTCGCGACCTGATCACCGCGGTGCGTTTCGGTCGCCGAGTGTTCGAACAGGCGAGCCCCGCTTGGAACCTGCGTTTCTCCGGCGATCGGGCCGCCGCTCTGTTCACCGGGGTCAGCGCGCATGCGATCATCCCGCCGCAGGCGTTCTCGGCCGCCGGGGTGGCGCTGCTGTTGGGCACCCTCGCTCACGCGGACGGGTGGGCGATCCCGCGCGGCGGTTCGCAGGCCATCGTCGATGCGCTGATCGACGACCTGTTGCGCCACGGCGGTCGCGTGCACACCGGCCACCGGGTGACCTCGCTGGACGAATTCGCCACGGCCGACGCCGTGCTGCTGGACACCGCACCGACCGAACTCCTGCGGATCGCCCGGTTGCCGCGCACCTACCGGAACATGCTGCAGCGCTACCGATTCGGCGGTGCGGCCTGCAAGGTGGATTTCGCGCTCTCCGGTCCGGTGCCGTGGCGGGCGACCGATCTCGCCGCGGCGGGCACCGTGCATGTAGTCGGCTCCCGCGCGGAGGCGGTCGTGGCCGAGCAGGAGGTCGCGTCCGGCCGGCATGCCTCCCGGCCCTACGTTCTGGTGATTCAGCCCGGCGTGGTCGACGATTCACGCGCTCCTGCCGACTCGCAGACCCTCTATGCCTACGCGCATGTCCCCAACGGCTCGGCGCGCGATGTGAGCGGAGCCGTCATCGCGCAGATCGAACGCTTCGCGCCCGGCTTCCGTGACCTGATCCAGGCCACTCACGTGTGTCCGGCGACCCGGATGCCCGATCACAACCCCAACTACGTCGGCGGCGATATCGCGGCGGGTGCGATGACGCTGCGGCAGACGGTGTTCCGCCCCACTCCACGCTGGAATCCCTATTCCACTCCGCTCCCCGGCGTCTACCTGTGCTCCTCGGGTACCCCGCCCGGCCCGGGAGTGCACGGCATGTGCGGGATGAACGCCGCAAGGCATGCCCTGCGCGACCGTTTCGGTATCCGCAGCGCTCCGGAGGTGCTGTTGCGGACGCCGGCGTTGGTCTGAGCCGCCGCCGACGCCTCGTGTTCCGGCGATGAGCCACCCCGGTCGGGCTTCCGGTGCGAGCCCGGGCGTCCTACGCGGGCCGGGCGAGCACAGGGTAGGCCCTCAGGCGGGCTGGGTGCGGTAGAGGTCCGGTTCGATGTACATCACGCGTGCAGCCGGGACCGCGACACGTACCCGGGCCTCGGCCTCGTCGATCGCGGTGGCGATGGTGGCGATATCCAGACCGGGCACGATCGCAACCTTCGCTGCCACCAGCATCTCCTCCGGGCCGAGATACTGGGTGCGCAGGTGAATCACTCGGTCGATGCTCCGGCCGTCCACCAGATTGGTGCGGATCGCCTCGTCCTCGGCCGGGGTCGCACCCTCGCCGATGAGCAGGCTCTTCATCTCCACGATCAGAACCACCGCGATGATCCCGAGCAGCAGGCCGATGCAGAGCGTGCCGATCCCGTCCCAGACGGGGTTGCCGGTGACACTGGTCATAATGACCGCGACCAGTGCGATGAGCAGGCCGATCAGCGCACCGGTGTCCTCGAGCAACACGACGGGAAGCTCCGGACTCCGCGAGTTGCGGATGAACCGCCACCAGCTCGCCCCCTGGCGCAGCGGTGAGGATTCCCGCATCGCGGTGACGAAGCTGAATCCCTCCAGCGCCACGGCGATGAGCAGAATCACGATCGCCACGATCGGAGAGGACAGCTCTTCGCCGTGCTGGACCTTGTGAATGCCCTCGTAGATCGCGTACATGGAGCCGAGGGAGAACAACACCAGCGCCACGACGAACGAATAGAAGTACCGGTTGCGTCCGTATCCGAACGGATGCAGTTCGTCGGCCTCCTGCTCGGCGCGTTTCTGGCCGAGCAGCAGCAACCCCTGGTTGCCGGTGTCGGCCACCGAGTGCACCGCCTCGGCCAGCATCGATCCCGATCCGGTGATCGCGGCGCCGACGAACTTCGCCACCGCGATGCCGGCGTTCGCGGACAGTGCCGCGAAGATCGCCTTTTTACCGCCTCCTGCAGACATGGTGCAGCCCCGGTCCTTTCGTTCCCGGCACATGCCGGTGTCCGATTTGCTCGATCAATCTACTAGGTGTGCGGAGTGTGGTCCCGGCTCAGCTCGCGCTCGGTCGGCGCCGGACTCATTCACCGACGCCGGCACAGAACAGCTGGGCCGGGCCGTCGACGGCGTGCGCGTGGATATCGGTGTCGGTGGCGGAGATCCACGCGGCATTGCCGGCGCGGATCGTCAATGTCTCGCTCACGTGCGTCAACCGCACCATTCCCGCGGTCACCAGCATGATGCCCGGCCCGGCGCGCGGTATCTCCACCGGTTCGGCGCCCGCGGCGAGTTCGATCCGCCGCAGCGCGAACTCCGGTGCGGGCGTGTGGTATCGGAACGATCCCGCGCCGTCGGATTCGGCCTCGACGATCGGCAGCCGCAAGGGCTCGAAGTCGAGTACACGCAGTAGTTCGGGCACATCGACGTGTTTGGGGGTGAGGCCGCCGCGCAGCACGTTGTCGGAGTTGGCCATGATCTCCACACCGATTCCGCGCAGATAGGCATGCAGACTGCCGGCGTCCAGGTACAGCCCTTGTCCGGGCTCGAGGGTCAGCCGGTTCAGCAACAGTGCTGCCAGTACCCCGGCATCTCCCGGATAGGCCTCGGCGAGTTCGAGTGTGGTGCGCGCTTCGGCAGCGAATTCCTTGTCGTGTCCCGAGGTTTCGGGAGTATCACCCTGTTCGAGATACCGCACACAGCCGTCGAGTACCTTCGGCAGCAGCGTCGACAGGATCGCCTGCGGCAGTGTGATCCAGGTGGTGAACAGGGTGCGAAGGCCGCCCGAATCCGGCTGCGCGGCCAGTAGTTCGGCGTATTGTTTCAGTTCCGGCACGTTCAGGGCGAGCAGCAGCTCGACGGTACGTAGCGGATCACGAAAACCGGCCAGCGCCTCGAATCGGTCCAGTGCCACCACCAACTCGGGTTTGTGGCTGTCGTCGCGATAGTTGCGCATCGGCGAATCCAACGGCACCCGAGTGTGGTTCTCCCGAGCGAACCCGGTGCGGGCCTGATCGGCACTGGGGTGGGCCTGGAGCGACAACGGTTCCTCGGCGGCGAGGATCTTCAACAGGAACGGTAGTCGGCCGTCGAATACCGTTGCCACCGCACCCAGCTCACGCTGCGGATCGTCGTCGAGCAGTTCCAGTAGTGACCGGACATCGCCGTCGGCACGGATTTTCGCCGGATCGGCGGGATGGGCACCGAACCACAGTTCGGCTTCCGGGTGCGGGGAGGGGACGTCCCGGCCGCACAGCTGAGCGAGTGCGGTGCGTGAACCCCAGGCATAGGTACGCAACGCACCAACGAGTTCGTGCACTAGTTGCGGCCCCCGTCGTAGTGGGCAGGGCGGTCCGCGGCCGCCGGGCCGCTGGACAGCCGCAGGTAGGCCGCTGCCATCTCCAGCCGCAACGCGAGCACGGCGAGCTGTTCGAGCTCACTGCCGCGTCCGGCGCCGGGTGCGCGAGTTTTCTCCGCACCGGCGTCGCGCGGCACACTGGCGTCGCTGCCCATCAGCTCGGCATCGATATTGACCAGGTCGGCGTCCACGACGCCGGCACCGGCACCGAACACGGCCAGCCTGCGCCGTGCGGCGACCTGATCGGAGTCCGCGCTGATCACGAAGATTCGGGCCCGGTCGACCGGTGGGGGACCGTCGAGTTGCTCGTCGTGGAACAGCGGATCGTAGCCGGGTGCGGCCACCTCCGCGGATTCGACGAGCCGGGTGTTCGCGGCGACCGCCTCGGTGAGATCGGCGGAGGCGGCAATCTGACCGGCGGTCTGCAGCAGGATCTCGGCGCCGTGCTGAGCCACGACCGCCGCGGCGGGTGAGTCTCCGGTGAGAACCAGCCGCCGCTCCCGCATCCGTGCCGCGAGCGTCTTCGCCGGATTGTGGAATGCCTCGTTGTGCGGGCCGTCGCGTAGCGCTTCGGCGTCCAGCACGTCGGCGAGTTCCTCGAGGTCGGGAACGAGTGGGCCGATATGCATGGGGTCGACGGCGCGCAGCACCGCGACCCCGACGGCCAGGAAACGCAGGAAGCGGTTGTGGTCGAGCACCGGCACCCGCGGCGGAAGCACGGTGGCGCGTCCGGCGGCCGCGGCCCGCATCGGGCCCTCGTCCGGCGCGGCGACGACCACTTCGGCACCACGGCGCAACGCGCGGTCGACGGTGCCGGTGAGGCGCGGGTCGGCGGAGTCGTCACCCGCGACGATCACCACGTCCAGCGAACCGACCCACTGCGGAATGGTGGTGGTGCTGACGATGGGCAGGCCGGCGCGGTCACCGAGCGCCGCCTGCAAGAGCGTGGCGGCCCGTGCGGCGCGGCCGGTGCCCGATACCAGCACCAGACTGCGCGGCTGCAGCCCCTGAAGGCGAGTGAGCGCGTCGTCGCCGACCGTGGCCGCGGTGGCACGCACCTGGGCGCCCCCCGATGCGGCCGAGCGCAATATCCCTCCGGAATCGGCGGCCTCCAACGAGGCGACGTCATCGAGGTCGAGTACCGGTGTCCCTGCGATCATCGGGCGTTGCCACCTCCCCTCAATCGGGCCACCACGCCGGGTGAAGTCTTTGTTCCCGGCCGGATCCGAGCCCTGTGATTCCACTATTCCAGTCAGCCGCGCACGATGCTCAGAATCTCGGTCACGAGTGCGTCTACTTCTTCGGACGAACGAGCTTCGACATTGAGCCGCAACAGCGGTTCGGTATTGGATGCGCGCAGATTGAACCATGCCTGCCCGGGCAAGTGCACCGTCACACCGTCGAGCCGGTCCACCGACCGGGCGCGCTCCTCGAACGCTTCGACAACCGCCATGGTCCGCTCCTTCGCATCCGCCACTGTGGAGTTGATCTCCCCGGACGCCGAATATGTTGCATACGCGGATGCGAGCTCCGACATCGTCGGGCCGCCCTCCGCACCCTCGCTCCCGCCGAGCGCGGCCAGGACGTGCAGCGCGGCGAGCATACCGGAGTCGGCACCCCAGAAATCGCGGAAGTAGTAGTGCGCGGAATGCTCACCACCGAAGATGGCTCCGGTCGCGGCCATCTGCTGCTTGATGAAGGAATGCCCGACCCGGGTGCGTACCGCGGTGCCGCCGAGTTCGGCGACCAGTTCGGGCACGGCCTGTGAGGTGATCAGGTTGTGGATGACGGTCGCGCCGGGTTCCTTGGCCAGCTCGCGCTGGGCGACCAGGGCCGTGATCGCGGACGGGGAGACCGGTTCACCGCGCTCGTCGACGACGAAGCAGCGGTCGGCGTCGCCGTCGAACGCCAGTCCGATGTCGGCGCCGGTATCGCGGACGAAGTTCTGCAGATCGACGAGATTCTTCGGGTCCAGCGGGTTGGCCTCGTGGTTGGGGAACGAGCCGTCGAGTTCGAAGTACAGCGGGGCGATGGTCAGCGCTTCGACCGGCCCGAGTACCGCCGGCACGGTATGGCCGCCCATCCCGTTGCCGGCGTCGACCGCGACCTTCAACGGCCGGATCCCGCTCAGATCGACCAGGCCCCGCAGGAATTCGGCGTACGCCTCGAGCAGATCCTGCTCGGTAGCCTGACCGCGCGGTCCCGTGCCGGCCGGCACACCGTCGATCAGCTCGTCCGCGATGGTGGCCAAACCGGTTTCCTGCCCGACCGGGCGCGCGTTCGCGCGGCAGAGCTTGATGCCGTTGTAGCGGGCCGGGTTGTGGCTGGCGGTGAACATGGCGCCCGGGCACTCGAGGTGACCGGAGGCGAAATACAGCTGGTCGGTGGACGCGAGCCCGATATGGACGACGTCGAGCCCCTGTTCCAGGACCCCCTCGGCGAAGGCTGCGGCGAGGGCGGGGGAGGAGTCGCGCATATCGTGGCCGACGACTACGCGGGTAGCGGCTGCGGCGGAATCGGTCTCGCCCGAGTTGCGGATCAGCCGGGCGAAGGATGCGCCCACGTCCCGGACCAGCCCGGCGTCGATCTGCTCTCCGACAACTCCGCGTATGTCGTATGCCTTGACAACTGCGTGAACGGACTCGGCGGACCGGGCGACTGTCATGACCAACACCCTAATAGGGCGGCGGGCCGCGGCGGGCTTCAGGCCGGTTGCGAGCGTGCCGCGCGTCGTCTGCGCTCAGTTCGGCGGATCGGGCAGCACGCGCAGGTGTCCGCGACGTCCGGTCCGGCCGGGGCGCTGTGGTCGCGCCGGGGGCGGGGCGTAGTCGGAGTAACCGCCCTGTTCGGGCTCGGCCGCGCGGCGGCGCATCCCGGCCTCGCGGACGGCTTCGGCCAGCGCGGTGAGATCGTCGTCGTCCGGTGTGCTGGAGGAGAATCCGCCCTCGTGCCGCACCATTTCCCAGCCCTTGGGGGCGGTGATCCGGGATCCGTGGGTTTCGCACAGATCCCAGGAATGCGGTTCGGCGACGGTGGCGAGCGGCCCGACGACGGCGGTGGAGTCCGAGTAGACATAGGTGAGCGTCGCAACGGCCGGATTCTTGCAGCCTGGGCGGCAGCAGCGACGCATGGGAATCACGCCAAGCAGACTAACCCCCCGCGCCGTGTGTCGCAGGTAGACACGCGGACCGACGGGCGTGTGTCCGGAGAGCGGGCATCGGTGTGGCGCGATTGCGCCGACTACTGTCGCCGGTATGACCCGATCGAAGAGGCGCTCCGTGACGGCCCGTTCGGTGGTACGTCGCGGTCGCGGTGTGCGCGGCCCGATGCTGCCGCCGTCGGTGCCCGCCCGGCGCACCCGCGGTGAACAGTTCGACCGACTGGTGCTGGAGGCGTTCGCGCCGCTGGACGCGCGCTGGCACGATCGCCTCACCAAACTCGATATCGCGGTCGACGACGTCCCGAAGATCCGCCCGTTGCACCCCGACTCGGTCACCTGGCCCGACGAGGTGGTCGCCGACGGCCCGGTCCCGCTGTCGCGCCTCATCCCGGCTGGGATGGACCGCCACAATGTCGCCACCCGAGCCCGAGTGGTCCTGTTCCGCAAACCCATCGAACTGCGAGCCCAGGACCCGGAGGACCTCCTGGATCTGCTCCGCGAGGTCCTGGTCCAGCAGATCGCGACCTACCTGGGAGTGGACCCCGACGTCATCGACCCCACGGGGGAGTGAAGGGCCGCAAACCCTGACCGGCCCAGCCGGTAGTCACCGACGTGGCACAGCCGTAAAAGCGGTTCGGCCATTAGAAATCTCCCGGTTCGCCTCCCTCCGCCGAAGCGAAGCGAGGCGAACCAGGAAACAAGACAACAGATTTCGTGAGTACATGGGTAACTCACCGGGAACGCCCAGAACCCGATTACGTTCCCGACAGCTACCCCGAAACGAGGCACTCACGACCCGCAAAGTTCGCGGAGAGGCGGGACAGTCAGCTGATGCCGCGCTTGAGGCGGCGGCGCTCCCGTTCGGACAGACCGCCCCAGATACCGAAGCGTTCGTCGTGCGCGAGTGCGTACTCCAGGCACTCGTCGCGTACTTCACAGCCGAGGCAGATCCGCTTGGCTTCCCGTGTGGAACCGCCCTTTTCGGGGAAGAAGGCTTCCGGATCGGTCTCGGCGCACAGCGCGCGTTCCTGCCACTGTTCTTCGATGGTGTCGAACATCGCATCGAAGTCGGTGACGATGAGACTCAGCTGTGGTGGTTCGGGTTTGCGTTGTGTACGTGCCCATTGTCCCCCGTGTGGGGTTCTGTCGAGCGATCCCTCGGTGTTCACCGTGCTGCCCCCCTCTCGTTCGTCGTTCCGGCTGTCGGCGCAGTCGTGTGTTGCCGCGCACGCTGTGGAATCGGTTTGCGATACACCGCCCGGAATGCCCGACGGGGCCAGCTCCTCGGCCATCGCTCCGCCTCCTCACTGTGTGTTAGCGCAGAATGTTTTTTCCGTCGGACCGAGCCTGCCCACCGACGGTCCCACACCGCGGCGTAGTCCCGCGGCCATCCCCGAGCTTGTCGTTCCGGTGCGAACATCTGTTCGAAACTCTATCTGCGCCATACGCTCTCACGCAGACCCGGAATGACATGTCTGTGATTAGACACGCCGGACGCGGCGATGGTCAAGCTGCCGACACAATTCCGTTACTATCCGCCGGCACCTTCGTCGCGACTCGGTAACCCCGGATTGGCAAATGACCAGCAAATACGCTCTAGTACACACTCTTCGTGGCACCGCATAGGCTGTGCAGATGTGACTGGAGAACAAGCGGACATCGCGACCGAGATCGAGCGAGATGATCGTAAACCGCGCATTGCGGTGTTGGTCGGTGGAGTCGGTGGTGCGCGCTTCTTGCAGGGTGTGCGGGAACTGCTGCCGGATGCGGATGTAACAGCGCTGGTGAACGTCGGTGACGACGTCTGGATGCACGGTTTACGTATCTGTCCCGACCTGGACACCTGCATGTACACCCTGGGTGGGGGTATCGATACCGAACGCGGGTGGGGTCGGGTCGGGGAAACCTGGCACGCCAAGGAGGAGCTCGCGAAATATCGTGCGCAGCCCGATTGGTTCGGACTCGGAGATCGCGATATCGCCACTCATCTCGTACGCAGTGAAATGCTGCGCGCAGGTTACCCGCTGTCGGCGGTTACCGAGGCGCTGTGTAACCGATGGCAGCCCGGCGTAAAACTTCTCCCCGCGACCGATGACAGGTGCGAAACCCATGTCGTGATCAGTGAGCCGGGCAATCCTGGCGAACGCCGCGCGATTCATTTCCAGGAGTGGTGGGTTCGGTATCGGGCAAACGTCGAGACCCATGGATTCGTCACAATCGGGGCCGAACAGGCCACTCCGGCCCCAGGTGTGACCGAAATCATAGAGAGTGCTGATGTGGTGTTGCTCGCTCCTTCGAACCCGGTGGTGAGCGTCGGTGCGATCCTCGCGGTGCCGGGAATCCGGGGCGCACTGCGCACCACCACCGCCAAGGTGGTGGGTTTATCTCCGGTGATCGGTGGAAAACCACTGCGCGGCATGGCGGACGAATGCCTGGAGGTGATCGGCGTCGAGACCTCGGCCGAGGCCATCGGGCGGCACTTCGGTGCCCGATCCGACACCGGCATCCTGGACGGCTGGCTGATCCATTCCACCGACACCGCAGACGTTCCGGGCGTCGAGGTCCGCAGCGTGCCCCTCCTGATGACCGACCCGGCCACCACCGCCGAGATGGTGCGCGAGGCCCTCGATATCGCGGGGGTCCCGGCATGAGCGGT
>NZ_BDCA01000011.1 GCF_001613265.1 Nocardia vermiculata NBRC 100427 | reverse complement strand
GATCATGCGCCCGGCGGGGAGCTTCGCATCATCCCGGTTCCCGGGCTCCCGGAGTTCCGGCCCGGTGACGACGTCGCCGAAAGTATTGCGTCACAAGCCCCCTGGCTCGTCGACGGTGATGTGCTGGTGGTCACGAGCAAGATCGTCGCCAAGGCGGAGGGGCGGATCGTCGCGGCGCCGCCGGACCCGGAGGAGCGCGATGAGCTGCGCCGGCAGCTGGTCGACGATGAGGCGGTGCGGGTGGTGGCCCGTAAGGGCCGCACGCTGATCACCGAGAACCGGATCGGCATCGTGCAGGCTGCCTCCGGGGTCGACGGCTCCAATGTCGAACAGGGTGAACTGGTGTTGCTGCCGGTCGATCCCGACGCCAGCGCCAAGGCGATCCGCGCGACCGTGGCGCAGCGGCTGGGTGTCGATGTCGCGGTGGTGATCACCGACACGATGGGCCGTGCCTGGCGGATCGGGCAGGTCGACGCGGCGATCGGTGCTGCCGGCTTGCGGGTGGTGCACGATTACGCCGGTGCGGTCGACGGGCAGGGCAACGAGCTTCAGGTGACGCAGGTCGCGGTGGCCGACGAGCTCGCTGCCGCAGCGGATCTGGCGAAGGGCAAGCTCGGCGGCGTGCCGGTGGCGGTGGTGCGCGGCTTGGTCACCGAGGACGACGGTTCCACCGCGAAGGATCTGTTGCGGGGCGGCGAGGAGGACCTGTTCTGGCTCGGCACCGCGGAGGCGATCGAGCGGGGTCGTCGGGAGGCGCTGCTGGTTCGGCGTTCGGTGCGGGCATTCGCCGAGACCCCGGTGGAGCCGGAGCTGATCCGTGCGGCGGTCGCGGACGGGTTGACCGCTCCCGCGCCGCACCACACCCATCCGGTGCGGTTCGTCTGGGTGCGTCGGCCGGAATTGCGCGAACAGTTGCTGAATGCGATGGCCGCGAAATGGCGTGCGGATCTCGGCGGCGACGGCCTGGAGCCGCAGCGGGTCGAACGACGGGTCGCACGGGGACGCATCCTGTTCGATGCCCCCGAGGTGATCATTCCGTTCTGGGTGCCCGACGGGGCACACGACTATCCCGATCAGCGCCGTCGCGACGCCGAAGCGACCATGTTCACGGTGGCGGCCGGCGCGGCCGTGCAGGGACTGCTGGTTGCCTTGGCCACGCGCGGGGTGGGGAGCTGCTGGATCGGTTCGACCATCTTCGCGCCCGAGGTGACTCGTGCGGTGCTGGAGGTCGACGACGACTGGAATCCCCTGGGCGCGATAGCGGTCGGCTATCCCTTGGAGGAGTCGGCGCCGCGCCCGCCGCGCGCGGACGGATTCGGGCTGGTCGAACTGTGAGTGCGGAATCGCTGCACGCCTCGGCTGTCGACCTGCTAGAGCGGTGGCGTCCCGCAATGCATTCCGAGCATTCGGTGCGGGAGGCGATGCTGGCGTTCCTCGGTTCGGCGCCGCGCGGATGTCTGCGTGACCATGCGCCGGGGCACATCACGGCCTCGGCCGTGGTGTTCTCCGCCGACGAGCGTGAGGTGCTGCTGACCCTGCATCCGAGGGTGGGCCGGTGGATCCAATTGGGCGGTCATTGCGAACCGGAGGACGACACCGTGGTCGGTGCCGCTCTCCGGGAGGCCACCGAGGAGTCCGGCATCGACGGCCTGGTGGTCGAGCCGGAGCTGTACGGCGCGCAGGCGCATCCGATCACGTGTTCACTGGGTGTGCCGACCCGGCACCTGGATCTGCTGTTCAAGATCCGGGCGCCGCGTGATGCGGTGGCGGTGCGCAGTGCGGAGTCGACCGATCTGCGCTGGTGGCCGGTCGATGCCCTCCCGCCCGATTCGGATGTGCTGTTGCGGTGAGGCGTCACCGTCCGGCGGGGCCCGTTCGGGCGCACCGAATGCCGGATGCGGCGAACCGGACCGGTCGGCCCGCGAAGTTCCCGCAATCCGATTGTCGACTCTCGACCGGCCGTACCGGACCCTGGAGTCCGGTACCGCACGCCGGTCGACGGTCGCCCGGTGCTCGCGCCCGCCCGGGTCGAGGTGACCGGTTCGTAGCGGTGGCGTGACCGAGGTCCGGTCGTGCCTTCGCGGCCGTGGCCGCACCGTGATCGGTACTGCGAGCACCTTCCGGCGCAGGGGGAGGGCGCAGGTCCAGGTGTATAACGATTTCGTCGCGGCACGGTGCGGATGCTGGACAGCAACCAGATCCGTAGCGGGTGGCCCGGCGAGGCCCGGGTGGTGACCGATGACCGTGCAGAGTGTTCCGGGAGGCTGGATCGCTGAACGTTCGCTGCCTGCCGGTACCCGTGAAAAACCCGCTCGAGCGGGGCTGCTCGCGTTGTAACAGTCACCACTTCGACTACGTCCGCCCTGCGTAACGCACGTACAGTCGGTACAGATTTATCGGGGAAAGGTCCGATTCGGTTCGAGCGGGGCAGTGTGCAATCAGTTGGCAAACGTGAATATTCGCGTGACCCGAAGAAGTCCCTATGGATGCTCGGCTTGATCGCGCCGGGATGCGCATTGCTCCCCTCCCAACTGGTCCTACATACCGGCGTCGCCGCGTTCTGGTGGCTCGGTCCCATGATCGTTCTGGTCGCGATTCCGTTGCTGGACTGGCTGATCGGTGAGGACGGCAACAATCCGCGCGACGAGGACTACGAACGTCTCTCGCGCGATCGTTACTACCGCTGGTGCACATATCTGTTCCTGCCGATCCAGCTGGCCGGCCTGGTGATCGCCGCCTACATGTGGGCGGGTGACGAGCTCGGCGTGGTGGACAAGCTGGGGTTGGCCGCAACCCTCGGCCTGGTCAGCGGGATCGGCATCAATGCCGCACACGAGCTGGGGCACCGGGTCGAGCGCCTGGAACGCTGGTTGGCCAAGCTGGCGCTCGCCCAGTCCGGATACGGGCACTTCTACGTCGAGCACAACAAGGGGCATCACGCGCGGGTCGCGACGCCGGAGGATCCGGCGAGCGCCCGGTTGGGGGAGTCGCTGTGGATGTTCCTGCCGCGCAGCATCGCCGGGGGGATGCGCTCGGCGATCCGGCTGGAGGGCGCCCGGCTCCGGCGTAAGGGGCTGGGCTGGTGGAGTTTCCGCAACAACATCCTGCAGGCCTGGTCGATGACGGTGGTGCTCTACGGTGCGCTGATACTGGCCTTCGGTCCGGCGATGCTGCCCTACCTGCTGTTGCAGGCGGTCCTCGGCTTCGGGCTGCTGGAGACGGTCAACTACGTCGAGCACTACGGCCTGCTGCGAGCCCGGATGCCCGGCGGGCGCTGGGCGCGCTGCTCACCGGCCGACAGCTGGAACTCCGACCGGCTGGTGACCAATATCTTCCTGTTCCATCTGCAGCGGCACAGTGATCATCATGCGAACCCGGGCCGGCGCTACCAGACCCTGCGCAGTAGTGACGAGGCACCGCAGCTACCGGCCGGATACGCGACCATGGTCGTGCTGGCGACGGTGCCCGTGCTGTGGCGGCGCGTGATGGACCCGAAGGTGCAGGCGCACTACGGTGGCGATCTGAGCCGCGCGAATATTGCCCCACGCAAGCGCCGGCGGATTCTGGAGCCCTACGGCCTGGCCGGATAGCACCGCCCCCGTCGGCGCGCACCGATCCGTGGTGAGCGGCTAGCCTGAGTTGTCGAACCGACATCCACCGAGAGGCTGATCCAGGCGCATGACGACCTCAGAACTTTCCGCGAGCACCACCCCGACCCCCGATGCCCGCAACGGCATCGATTACAAGGTGGCGGATCTGTCGCTGGCCGAGTTCGGCCGTAAGGAGATCCGGCTGGCCGAGCACGAGATGCCCGGCCTCATGGCGCTGCGTCGCGAGTACGCGGAGGTGCGGCCGCTGCAGGGGGCGCGCATCTCCGGTTCGCTGCACATGACCGTGCAGACCGCGGTGCTGATCGAGACCCTGGTCGAGCTCGGCGCGCAGGTGCGCTGGGCGTCCTGCAACATCTTCTCCACCCAGGACCATGCTGCCGCCGCCGTCGTGGTCGGCCCGCACGGCACCGTCGAGGAGCCGAAGGGTGTGCCGGTCTTCGCCTGGAAGGGTGAGTCCCTCGAGGAGTACTGGTGGGCGGCCGAGCAGATGCTCACCTGGCCGAACGAACCCGCGAACATGATTCTCGACGACGGCGGCGATGCCACCATGCTGGTGCTGCGCGGTGCCCAGTTCGAGAAGGCGGGAGTCGTGCCGCCGGAGGACGAGACGCACTCCACCGAGTACAAGGTGTTCCTGAACCTGCTGCGTGCGAGCCTGGCTGCCGAGCCGGCCAAATGGGGCGCCATCGCGGAATCGGTGCAGGGCGTCACCGAGGAGACCACGACCGGCGTGCTGCGGCTCTACCAGTTCGCTGCCGCGGGTGAGCTGACCTTCCCCGCGATCAATGTGAACGACTCGGTCACCAAGTCGAAGTTCGACAACAAGTACGGCACCCGCCACTCGCTGATCGACGGCATCAACCGCGGCACCGATGTGCTGATCGGTGGTAAGAAGGTGCTGATCTGCGGATACGGCGATGTGGGCAAGGGCTGCGCGGAGTCGCTGGCCGGCCAGGGTGCGCGCGTGCAGGTCACCGAGATCGATCCGATCAACGCGCTGCAGGCACTGATGGACGGGTTCGACGTGGTCACCGTCGATAAGGCCATCGGGGATGCCGACATCGTGATCACCTCGACCGGTAACAAGGACATCATCGGCCTGGACGCGATGAAAGCCATGAAGGATCAGGCGATCCTGGGCAATATCGGCCACTTCGACAACGAGATCGATATGGCGGCCCTGGAGAATTCGGGTGCCGGCCGCCTGAACATCAAGCCGCAGGTGGACCTGTGGACCTTCGAGTCCGGCAAGTCGATCATCGTGCTGAGCGAGGGCCGGTTGCTGAATCTGGGTAATGCCACCGGGCACCCGTCGTTCGTGATGAGCAACAGCTTCTCCAACCAGGTCATCGCACAGATCGAGCTGTGGACCAAGCCGGAGGAGTACGACAACGAGGTCTACCGCCTGCCCAAGGTGCTGGACGAGAAGGTCGCCCGCATCCACGTGGAGGCGCTGGGTGGCACCCTCACCAAGCTGACCAAGGATCAGGCCGAGTACATCGGTGTGGACGTCGAGGGCCCGTACAAGCCGGAGCACTACCGCTACTGAGCCGCGCTACTGGTGCCGGCGCGTCGAGGCGCCCGCCCCGCAAACCCTGGTGGGTTCGCGGGACGGGCGTTTTGCCCGGTGTGGCAGCGGCGATCGTGGTCGTCACGCGGCTGCAGCGCGTGGATCTAGCAGACCGTTCCCGGGGTGCATCCCTGGCTTATCTGCTCGAGCAATTTCAGAATGCTGACGACGCTGCTCCCGCCGCCGTCGATACTTCCCGAATCAACACTTCCGGTCGACAAACTTCCGGAATCGGCGACCGGGGTAGGGGGGAGTGCCGTGGCGGACGCGACACCGGCGCTCAGGGCGGCGGTGACGACGAAAGATGCTACGGCGGTAAGCAATACGCGAGGGGGGTTCATATCGGCCTTTCGGATGTCGGAACCCTTGTTGATCTTGCGTGGCCGCCCGGGCGTTATCGTGCGCGAAGCCCGCAAAAGTACCGGCTTCCGGAACGACGTCACTTCGGGTAGCGGGGCGTGGTGGTACCCGGAACGGTGGGCACCGTGCCCGGTAATCTGCACGGCATGGGTGCACTGATCGCTGTCGAAGGGCTCGACGGCGCCGGGAAACGGACGCTGATCGATGCTGTCGTCGCGGACCTGCGTGGGCGGGGTCTACGCGTGGCCACGCTCGCATTTCCGCGCTACGGACGGTCGGTGCACGCGGATCTGGCGGCGGAGGCGCTGCGTGGCCGGCACGGCGACGTCGCGGCGTCGATCAATGCGATGGCGGTCCTGTTCGCGCTGGACCGGTCGGGGGCTCGTGACGAGCTGTCGAAGCTTTTGGCGGACAACGATATCGTGCTGCTGGATCGCTATGTCGCCTCCAACGCCGCTTACAGCGCCGCCCGGGCCGGCCAGCAGCCCGACGGTGAAATCGTCTCGTGGGTAGCCGAATTGGAGTTCGGCCGGTTCGAACTCCCGGCGCCCGATGTGCAGGTGCTGCTCGACGTTCCCACGGAGTTGGCGGCCGAGCGCGCCCGGCACCGCGGAGAACTCGACAGCTCCCGGGCATTGGATACCTACGAACGTGATATACCGCTGCAGGAACGTACTGCGGCGGTCTATCGTATGCTGGCGCAATCCCAATGGCACGGGTCGTGGTGGGTCCATGCGCCACACGACGATCCGGGCCGACTCGCCGCACGCCTGTCGGATCTGGTTGCCCGATAGGGAGGATGTGCGTCGGTAATGTAACCAGTGTTGGCGTGGTTGCCCGTTCCGAGCCGGAGAGATGACAACATAGTAGTTATGAAGCCGAAGATTCTGGTCGTCGACGACGATATGGCGCTCGCCGAGATGCTCACGATCGTCTTGCGCGGCGAGGGTTTCGATCCCCATGTGGTCGGCGACGGCACGCAGGCGCTCACCGCGGTCCGGGAATTGCGCCCGGACCTGGTACTGCTGGACCTGATGCTGCCCGGCATGAACGGTATCGATGTCTGCCGTGTGCTGCGCGCCGACTCCGGTGTGCCGATCGTGATGTTGACGGCCAAGACCGACACGGTCGACGTCGTCCTGGGATTGGAATCGGGTGCCGACGATTACATCGTCAAACCCTTCAAGCCCAAGGAGTTGGTCGCTCGGGTGCGGGCGCGGTTGCGCCGTACCGACGACGAGCCGGCCGAACTGCTGTCGATCGCCGACATCGTCATCGACGTACCGGCCCACAAGGTGACCCGCAGCGGCCAGCAGATCTCGCTGACCCCGCTCGAGTTCGATCTGCTGGTGGCGCTGGCACGCAAACCGCGTCAGGTATTCACCCGCGAGGTCCTGCTCGAACAGGTCTGGGGTTACCGGCACGCGGCCGACACCCGTCTGGTGAACGTGCACGTGCAGCGACTGCGGGCCAAGGTCGAGAAGGACCCCGAGAACCCCGAGATCGTGCTCACCGTACGCGGTGTGGGTTACAAGGCCGGACCGCCGTGATCGACCGCTGTGCGGCGGTCAGGACAGCGGCACGGCCGCGAGTCGACACGGCACAGCCGAGCAACACCGGGGTACGAGCGAGCGCCGACGAGCAGTCGTGCGTCCATGAGGGGCAATCGTGATCGCTGGCTCCAGGGACCGCGTCGCGCGGTGGCTGGCAGCTGTGGTGGCCTGGTTCCGATCCGTCGGGGAATCGCTCGGCCACATGTGGCGTCGTTCGCTGCAGGTGCGCGTGGTGGTATCCACGCTCACGCTGTCACTGATCGTGATCACGATCCTCGGTGTGGTGCTGACCAGTCAGATCACCGACCGCCTGCTGGATGCGAAGGTCAATGCGGCCGTCGAGGAGATGGGCCGCGCCCGCAATACGGTCGAGGCGCAGCTGACCGGAGTATCGGACACCAACACCAAGGCCGTGCGGATGCAGGAGGCGGTGCGTTCGCTGTCGGCCGGTGGTGGTAGCGGTTCCGCCTCCGGTGGCGGCGCCGGCACCTACGATGTCGCACTCGCCATGGCCGGTGACGGCCAGCAGGAAGTGACCGCGGGTCCGCTGATGCAGGTGCCGGAGGAACTGCGCAGCTTCGTACAGCAGAACCAGGTCAGCTACCAGTTCTGGACGATGTCGGATCCGGGTGGCTACAGCGGCCCGGCGCTGATCATCGGTAGCCCCAGCATCGAGGTGCCGACCCTCGAGGTCTATCTGATCTTCCCGCTCAACAACGAACAGCGCAGTCTGAGCCTGATGCGCGGCACCATGCTGATCGGCGGGGTGGTGCTGCTGGTCCTGCTGGCCGCGATCACCGCGTTGGTGACCCGGCAGGTGGTGTTGCCGATCCGCTCCGCCGCCCGTATCGCGGGCCGCTTCGCCGACGGCCGCCTCAAGGAACGCATGCTGGTGCGGGGCGAGGACGATATGGCCAGACTCGCCATGTCGTTCAACGAGATGGCCGAGAGTCTGTCGAAACAGATCACTCAGCTGGAGGAATTCGGCAATCTGCAACGCCGCTTCACCTCCGATGTCAGCCATGAGCTGCGTACCCCGCTGACTACCGTGCGGATGGCCGCGGACCTGATCCACGGCTCCAGCGACGAACTCGATCCGGCCCTGGCGCGCAGTGCCGAACTGCTGGTCACCGAGCTGGACCGCTTCGAGGGCCTGCTCAACGATCTGCTCGAGATCAGCCGCCACGATGCGGGTGTGGCCGAATTGCAGGTGGAATCGCTGGACGTGCGCATGTGTGCGCGGGCCGCGGTGTCCACGGTCCGGCATCTGGCCAAGGAAGCCGGCTGTGAGCTGATCGTCGATCTGCCCGACGAGCCGCTGATCGCCGAGGTGGACCCGCGTCGCGTCGAACGGGTGCTCCGCAATCTGCTCGCCAACGCCATCGACCACAGCGAGGGCAAGCCGGTGCTGATCCGGATGCGCGGTGACAGCGAGGTCAATGCTGTCGCGATGGTCGTGCGTGACCAGGGGGTGGGTTTGCGGCCCGGTGAGGAGAAGCTGGTCTTCAACCGCTTCTGGCGCTCGGATCCTTCGCGGATGCGCCGTTCGGGCGGAACCGGCCTGGGACTGGCGATCAGTGTCGAGGACGCGAATCTGCACGAGGGCCGCCTGGAGGCCTGGGGCGAACCCGGTGTGGGTGCGAGTTTCCGGCTCACCCTGCCGCTGCAACGGGGTCGCAAACTGGGGCCGAGCCCACTGGCACTGGAACCACCGAAACGTCGCCTGGCCGAGTTCCCGGCCGAAACCACCGGCGACCCCACGGACGGAGCTCCCGACACCACCTCCGACAAGGCCGATGCGGAGCCCGGCGGGACGGACGACCCGTCCGATCCCGAGGGGCCGTCGGTCGAGTCCGGCGCCAAGGGCGAGACATCGTCGTCCCCCACAACATCGGAGGCCGAATCCGGCGGTGCTCGAGCCGGCGAGTCGAGCGGTGCTCGAGACTCGGAGTCCGGCGGTGCTCGTGACGCCGAGTCGGGCGGTGTCCGTGACGCCGAGTCCGGCGCTGCCCGAGGTGCCGAGTCCGGCGGTGCCGCAGATGCCGAGACCGGCGCTGCCGAAACCGGGGCCGACGCCGCACATTCCGAGGTAGTCGCCGGTTCGCCGTCGGGTCCCGGCTCGTCGGTCGACTCCGATGACGCGGCGGCGGAGCCGGGTACCGTCGACGCGGAACCGTCACCCGGGCGGAAGAATTCTCCGGATGCCGCCGCGAAGGGCACGGACTCGGACGGTCCCGATCCCGCCGCTCCGGCCGACAAAGAGGACATCAACCCATGAACCGCACCCGCGTGACAACGCTGCTCGGCGCGCTGTTCAGTTGCGTGCTGGTGCTTTCGGGATGTGCCAATCTGCCGGATTCCTCGGCGCCGCAAGCCCTGGGCACGATCAGCAACGAGCCGACCTCGACGGGACCACATCCGCCGGCCAACGGGCGGGATCCGGACCTCCTGCTCCACGACTTCCTGGAGGCCACCGCCGATCCGGCCGAGAACCATGGCACCGCCCGGCAGTACCTGACACCGCCGGCGGCGGAGGGCTGGGACGACACGGCCCGGACCGTCGTCATCGACAAGCCCGATACGCTGCGGGAATCGATCAGCGCCGACACGGCGACCTACCGGGTGCGCGGCCGAAAGCTGGGGGAACTGGAACCCGACGGCTCCTTCCGCGCGCAGGCGAACACCTACGAGGCCCGAATCGAGATGACGAAGGTCGGCGACGAGTGGCGGATCAACCAGTTGGAACCGGGCGTCGTCGTCGACAGCACGGCGTTCTACCAGTCCTATCACCGCTATTCGCTGTTCTTCGTCAACAATGCCGACACCAACATGGTCCCCGATCTGCGCTGGGTCGCGGCCCGGAAAGAGGATCTCGCGCAAGAGCTGCTGACGCTGTTGACGGCGGGACCGCAGCCCGGACTCGCTCCCGCGGTGCACAACGTGCTGGCCGCACCGATCAGCCTGGCAGCGGACGTCACCAAGGCGGACGGGACGACCACCAATGTCGGGGTCGGTCTCGGCGGGGTGCGGATCGATTTCTCCGGAGCCTCGGGACTCGACAAGCGCAGCAGGGAACTGCTCGCCGCTCAGGTGGTGCTGACATTGTCCGGGGCCGGAATCCTGGGACCGTATGTGCTGTTCGCGGACGGTAGGCCGCTCGACGAGCGGCACGCCGGGGTCGGATGGTCACTCGACGACGTCAAAGCGCTGCACTTGACGGAGCCGGCCGACGATCGGGCCGGGTTACATGCGCTGCAGGACGGTGCGCTGGTCAAGGTGGAGTCCGGCCGCGGCGGGATCGTTCCCGCGCCCGGTTATTTCGGCAATGCCCACAATCTGCGGTCGGTCGGATTGTCCGAGAACGGTCAGTTGGTAGCAGCGGTGGCCGATAGTGGTCAGCCTCCTCCGGCTCCGAAGCAGACCTTGGTGGTCGGTTCGTACGACGGCGCCTCCACCTTCTCGGTGGAACAGGGGGATACCTTCACTCGGCCGTCGTGGACCGCCGACGGTGACGCGGTGTGGACGGTGATCGACGGGACCAGGGTCATCCGCGTGGTGCACGATCGTGCCACCGGCAATGTGTCGAAGCAGGATGTCGACAGTTCCGCACTCACGGTGGCGGAGCCGAGCAGCACCGACCCGGCCCTGCGTTTACCGATCACCGATCTGCGCATTTCGCGGGACGGGGCGCGCGCGGCGATCATCGCCGGCGGCAAGGTGTACATGGCGGTGGTGGTTGCGCAGCCCGGCGGCAACTTCTCCCTCGTCTCCCCGCAGCCGGTAGTGGTCGATTCGAGCGCGACAGCGGTGTCGATCGACTGGACCAGCTCCGACATGCTGGTGGTCGCCCGAGAAGGGGATGTGACTCCGGTGAACTCGGTGTTCATCGATGGTTCCGAGCTGACTCCGCTGTCGAGCCAGAACCTGACGTCGCCGGTACGTATGGTGAGCGCGGCACCGGACACCCTGTATGCCGCGGATTCGCGTGCGGTGATGCAGTTGCACTCCGCCGATCCCGCAACGGGACGTTTCTGGCGCGAGGTACAGGGGCTCGGCTCGACAGCGGTGCCGGTGCTGCCCGGCTGACCGGTGACATGTCGGTGCCCTCGGCGACACTGAGCCGATGCGGACACTGCTGGATGTAATCCTGCCGCAGTACTGCGCGGGCTGTGGCACGCCGGGCAGTGGCTGGTGCGCGGCGTGCGCGCTCACCTTGCGGAGCCGGCCGATGCGGTTGTGGCCTCGGACCGACCCGGGAGTGCCGTGCTGGGCGCTCGCGCAGTACGCGGGTCCGCCGCGGCGGGCTGTACTCGCCGCCAAGGAATCGGGCCGCCGAGACCTCGCTGTACCACTGGGGCAGGCACTGGCCCGGGGCCTCGATCGGATGCGTACACCCGGCCGTCCACTCGTGTTGGTGCCGGCGCCCGGCCGCAGGGTCGCGGCCCGACGGCGCGGCGGAGATCCGGTGGTTCGTGCGGCACGGGTCGCGGCCGGTTGTCTGATCGATTGCCGCAGCATGCCGGTGCTGGCGACACGCGGTGCGGTTCGCGACTCGGTCGGATTGGGCGCGTCGGAACGCCGGGCGAATCTCGCGGGCCGTGTCGTCGCCCGGGGCACCGACGCGTGCGCACCGCTGCTGCTGTCCGGTGGCATCGAAACAGTGCTGGTAGACGATGTCCTGACCACGGGTGCCACGGCGGCGGAGTCGGTGCGGGTGCTGGCCGCGGCGGGGGTACGGGTGCGCGCGGTGATGGTGACATGCGCAGCCTAACCGGGAGAAATTCGCGTGAACAGTGGCAAACACGTCGTCGGCCTATTAGCGTTGCTGGCAGAGCGATCTGACACCCGAACTCAGAGTTTGGAGGTGGCGACTCGGACGACTTCGTGCCGAGCTTCCGGTGTGAACAGCGGGCCACGGTGGCAGGCCGTAATCCTCCTTCCGGGCTCCTCGAGACACTCGGATCACCCCCGCCCGGCACGGTTGATTCCCCGCCGCACATGCATCGAATGTGCGGCCAGATCCGGGAGGTACGCGTGACGACTTCACGTCCTTCAGTGAAAGAAGTAGATCCCTCGACCGGTTCGGGTACTCGAGCAAGTGCCGCTGAACCGACCCAGACCACATCGCCCGTCTCCGATGTGCCTCGGACGCCGGACGCGGACGTCGTGGTCAAGGGACGCAATGTCGAGGTCCCCGATCATTTCCGCATTCACGTCGCGGACCGTCTCTCCCGCCTGGAACGCTTCGATCCATCGATATACCTATTCGACGTGGAACTGACCCACGAACGAAATCGCCGCCAGCGCAAGAACTGTCAACGAGTGGAGATCACCGCGCGGGGCAAGGGACCGGTGGTCCGGTCCGAAGCCTGTGCAGACAGTTTCTACGGAGCGCTCGAGCAGGCCGTGATGAAGCTCGAGTCCCGCCTGCGGCGCAGCAAGGATCGCCGCCGGGTGCACTACGGGGAGAAGACACCGATGTCGGTGGCCGAGGCGACCGCGACACTTCCGGTCGGTGCCATGCCGGTGGACGGTGCGGCGTCGACGGAGACCATCACGGAGGACGAGTACGCGGGTCCCGGTCATATCGTGCGCAAGAAGGTGCACTCGGCGACCCCGATGTCGGTCGACGACGCGCTGTACCAGATGGAGCTGGTCGGGCACGACTTCTTCCTGTTCCACGACCGGGAGAGCGACCGTCCCTCGGTGGTGTACCGGCGCCACGCCTTCGACTACGGGTTGATCCGGCTGGCGTGACCGGGTCTGGAGAGCAGCGCGGCCGGGGCATCGGATGCCCCGGCCTTACTCGTCGGGAGGTCTAGCCCGCGGCGGTGCCGTAGCGCTCCCAGTGGATCGCATTCTCGAGCGGACGGCGATCTCGCCAGCCGAACCGCTCCAGATCCGGTGTCTGCTGGAACTGGTGCACCGGGCCGATGCACAGCCAGGCAACCGGCCGGATCCCGGCCGGTAGGTCGATCAGCTCGGTCAGGTAATCGGCGTCGTAGAAGCTCACCCAGCCGACACCGATCTGTTCGGAGGTGGCGGCCAGCCAGAGGTTCTGGATCGCCAGCACGGTCGAGTACAGGCCGGTCTCGGGGACCGTCGCCCGGCCCAGGATCTGGGGTCCGCCCCGGCTGTCGTCGTGGGTGACCACGATGCCGGTCCCGCTCTCGGTAATTCCCTCGATCTTGATCGGTTCGAAGGTGGCGGCCCGCTCCGGCGGGAGCGAATCGCGGAATTCGATGCGCTTGTCCGCGACATGGCCGGCGAAGCGGGTCAACGTCTGCTCATCACGCACGACGACGAAATCCCAGGGTTGCGAATTGCCGACGCTCGGCGCGCGGTGGGCGGCGTCGAGGATGCGCAGCAGGGTCGCGTCGTCGACGAGATCTCCGGTGAATTCGGCGCGGACGTCACGGCGCTGCCGGATCACGTCGTAAATGGTGGGTTCTGGCGTGGACATCGGACCAGTCAATCAGGCCGGCACCGACAGCAGAAGGGGCTCACCGGATTCGTCTGCCGGTGAGCCCCTTCTGTCGTGGTGTGGCCGGTGGATCAGGCGGCCGAGCCGACCATATGGCGGCGGTCGGCGACGCGGCGCTTACCTTCGCGCAACGCGGTCCGCAGGCCGCGCCGGCGTCCCGTCACCGGGTCGATCGTGCCGATTCCGCCGAAGGCCCGCTCCGATTTGGTTTCCGGGGCGTCGTCGGTAGTGCGACGCAGGTACTTGTTCGGCAGCGACAGCTTGATGATGGTGCGCCACGACTTCCCGTACTGCACCGGCAGTGATCCGCTGGTGTAGGGCAGGTCGTACTTGTCGCAGAGTGCGCGCACCCGCACGCCGATCCGGCCCAGGTGGTTACTGGGCAGATCCGGGAACAGATGATGTTCGATCTGGTGGGACAGGTTTCCGGTCATGAAATGGGTGACCGGGCCACCGGTGATATTCGCGCTGCCCAGCATCTGGCGCAGGTACCACTCACCGTGGGTTTCGTTTTCGACATCGCCCTTGGTGAACTTTTCCGCACCGTCGGGGAAGTGCCCGCAGAAGATCACCGCATTGGTCCAGATATTGCGGACCACGTTGGCGGTGAGGTTCGCCGTGAGGGTCGACAGGAACGCCGGCCCGGTCAACAGCGGGAAGATCACATAATCCTTGGCCGCCTGCTTGCCCACCTTCTTCAGGACCACCC
The DNA here is from genome assembly GCF_001613265.1 of Nocardia vermiculata NBRC 100427. Taxonomy (GTDB): domain Bacteria; phylum Actinomycetota; class Actinomycetes; order Mycobacteriales; family Mycobacteriaceae; genus Nocardia; species Nocardia vermiculata. The sequence continues at coordinate 128,416 of NZ_BDCA01000011.1, read as the reverse complement.
GGCGGTCCGCTTCGAACTGCAGCCGCTCCGGAGAACCGGGGGCCCACTTCTTCTTCGCCACCTTGCCCAGCTCCAAATGCTGGATGGCTACACCGTATTCGAAGAACATCTGCAGCAGCAGGTTGTAGACCGGCTGACCCAGGTAGAAAGGAGACCAGCGCTGATCGCGCGTCACCCGCAGCAGGCCATAGCCGATATCGTCGTCCATGCCCAGCACATTGGTGTACTTGTGGTGCAGGTAATTGTGGGTGATCTTCCAGTGCTCGGACGGTCCGGCGTTGTCCCATTCCCAGTTGGAGGAGTGGATTTCCGGATCGTTCATCCAGTCCCACTGGCCGTGCATGACGTTGTGGCCGATCTCCATATTCTCGATGATCTTGGCCGCGGACAGCATGGCGGTACCGGCGAACCAGGCCGGGGGGAGGAAGCTGGCGAACAGGGTCGCCCGGCCGCTGATCTCCAGGGCGCGCTGCAGACGAATCACATTACGGATGTAGCGGGCATCCTTCTCGCCCCGGGAGGCCTCGACTTCGCGCCGGATCGAGTCCAGCTCGGCACCGATGGCCTCCACATCCTCAGGCGTGAGGTGGGCGTATTCCTTGACATCCGAGATCGCCATACTGGTTACACTACCGTAGGTTACGGTTGCGTAGGTTGTCTCTGGATCGTATGACAACTGTGGCGTATCCCGCATTGTGAATGTGCCCGATATCTGATTAAGTTAGTCGCTTTCGGCGCTGCCGCAACCGCACGCGGACGGTCGCTCGCTCCCGCAGTGCGCGTCGCCGCAATATCTGCTTCTCGGCCTGCGCCTTTTCCTGGAGCACCACTTTCGCTTCGCGCAGCGCTTCCTTTTCCTGACGGGCCTTGTCGCGCAGTGCCGCTTTCGCTTCGGTCATTGCCGAACGCAATCCCCGGCGCTGTCCGGTGACCGGATCGACACCGAGCAGTGCAGCCTCCGAACCGGTGGCGGCCGTCCGGTTCAGCAGTGCGAATTTCCGCTCCGACGAGGTTTCGGGAGCATCGTCGGCCGTGCGGCGCAGGAACCGATCGGGCAGGGCAAGTTTGTGAATCGTGCGGAACGCCAGCGCATATTGCTTACCGAGCGATCCGGTCGTGTACGGCAGATCGTATTTATCGCAGAGCTCGCGCACCTGCCGTGCGATCTCCGGGTATCGATTGCTCGGGATGTCCGGAAACAGGTGGTGTTCGATCTGATAGCAGAGATTGCCGCTCATGAACGCCATCGTGGGCCCGGCTCGGAAGTTGGCGCTGCCCAGCATCTGACGCAGATACCATTCGGCCCGGGTTTCCTCGGCGAACTGCTCCTCGGTGAACTTCTCCGCGCCGTCCGGGAAATGACCGCAGAAGATCACGGCGTATGCCCACAGGTTGCGGACCAAATTGGCGGTCGCATTGGCCTGCAGTGTCTTCTTCCACCCCGGGCCGCTCAGCAGCGGGTAGACGACGAAGTCCTTGGCGACCTGCCGACCGGCCTTGCGCAGGAACTGCCGGTTCGGCTCCGACAACAACTCACTGCGCGGGATTCCCGCCTGCAATTTCGTGATCTTGAGATCGTGCAGGGCGATACCCCATTCGAACAGTGCGGCCAGGATCAGATTCGCCACCGGCTGGACGAGATTGATCGGCTGCCACTGTTCGTCGCGGGTCATCCGCAGGATGCCGAAACCCACATCGTCGTCCATGCCGACGATGTTGGTGTAGGTGTGATGGGAGAAGTTGTGGGCGTGTTTCCACTGCCCCGAGGTGCCCGTCATATCCCACTCCCAGGTCGTGGAGTGGATCTCCGGGTCGTTCATCCAGTCCCACTGCCCGTGGCTGACGTTGTGCCCGAGCTCCATGTTCTCGATGATCTTGGCGACCGACAGCATCGCGGTGCCCGCCACCCAGGCGTATTTGTTCCGCCCGGCGAACAGTGCCGCACGTCCGGCGGCTTCGAGAATGCGCTGACCGCGGATGGTGCGCCGGATGTACTGCGCGTCACGTTCACCCAGTGATTGCTCGACGGTGCGCCGGATGGTGTCGAGCTCCTGGCCGAGAGTGTCTATATCGGCCGCGGTCAGATGGGAGAACGCTTTGATGTCGGTAATCGCCACGGTGTCGGTCTGCCTCCGGTTCGCTTCGGCGAAGTGGTGTGGATGCCTCGGCCCGACGAACGGTGGGCGGATCTGTGATCGCCTCCGCCGCGCGGCGTATAGGAGGTCTCGGTTGCTTCACCGACCAGCGTACGGGGCGCCGCCGGTGCTGCGCCGACGCTACACGTCCAGGGTGCAGTTGCCGGCCGCGGCACTGATGCAGGTCTGTACCTTCTCACCGGCCTGATGTTCGGCACCGTTGCGTAGGTCGCGCACATGTCCGTCGGTCAAGGTCACTACACAGGTCTGGCAGATCCCCATCCGGCAACCGAAGGGCATCTGCACACCCGCGGCCTCGCCGGCCTCGAGCAGGCTCGTCGCGCCGTCGATCTGGGCGCTGCGGTCGGTGCGTGCGAAGGTGACGGTGCCGCCCTCGCCGGCGGCGGAGCGCTCCACCTCGAACCGTTCGACATGCAGTTTGTCGCTGATACCTGCTGCGGCCCAGTGCTTCTCGACATCGGTGAGCAGACCGCCCGGACCACAGGCCCAGGTCTCGCGTTCACGCCAGTCGGGGTAGTGGGAGTCGAGTTCGGCGAGGTCGAACTTGCCGTGCTCACCGGTGAGATGCACGTGCGAGGTGAAGCCCGGATGTTCGTCGTGCAGTGCGCGCAGCTCCGCGCCGAACATCACATCGGCCTGGGTGCGGGCGGAATGGATGTGCACGATATCGCTCATCGCCGTGCTTCCCGGGCGGTCGGCGCTGCGGCGGGCCAGCGTGCGCAGCATCGCCATCACGGGGGTGACACCGCTGCCCGCGGTGACGAACAACACTTTCTCCGGCGCCGGTTCCGGCAGCACGAATCCGCCCTGTGGCGCGGCCAGTCGCACCACCGTGCCGCTCGGTACGCCGTTGACGAGGTGGCTGGACAGGAAGCCCTCCGGCATCGCCTTGACCGCGATCGAGATCAGCCGGCCGGTGCGATCGGACGCGTCGGTCCAGTCCGGCGGGCAGGTCAGCGAATACGACCGCCAGTGCCAGCGGCCCTCGACCAACACCCCGATCCCGATGTACTGGCCCGGGGTGAAGGTGAAATCGAAACCCCAGCCGGGCTTGATCACCAGAGTCACCGAATCGGCGGTCTCCTTGCGGACTTCGACGATCCGTCCCCGCAGCTCACGTGCCGACCACAACGGATTGACCAGATGCAGGTAATCGTCGGGTAGTAGCGGGGTGGTGATACGGGCGGCCGCACCACGCAGTGCGTCCATCCCCGTGCGTCCTGCCAATTTCGCATCGGCTACCGGGGCCTCGAGCCATGCCCGCAGGCCTTGTACCGATTTCGACACCATCGTGCGAATGCTCATTTCCTGTGATCACGCGCCTGTGGCGCACCCTTCGACCCAAGGTTACGGCATCGTAGGTTGATAGTGGGGTTCAGAGCAGGTCCAGCAGGAACGGCAACTCCTGCGCCGCATACCAGGCGAGCTGGTGGTCTTCGGCGTCGCCCAGGACGAACTCCGCATCGGGATCTCCCAGGTCGGCGGCATCGATCACATCCACCGCCTTGGCGACCTCCGGCTCGGCCTCGGCCAGGTCGACATGGACCGAGGCGATCCGCTTGTAGGTGATCGGACCCGACAGCCGCACCACGGCATCGTCGAGATCCGGGCGCAGCGTGGTGCCGGTGACGTCGGCGGCGATCACCGCGCGGCGGTAGACCGGCGCCGAATACCCGGTGCCGGTGTCGTCGCCGGTTCCGGAGTTGGCGTCCGGGTCGTCACCGTCGACGGGGGAGTCCTCGGCCTGCAGCAGTGCGGCCTCGCGTTCCTGGGCCAGCAGCCGCAGCGACGCCCGTGCCGCCTCGCCCATCGCGACCTCGGCCAATTCCTCGTCGTCGCCGGAAGCGTAGGCCTCCCGCAGCGTCGGGGTCAGCGCGAACGCCGTGTCGTTGATCGCGCGTAGTTCGCGCTCGGCCACCAGCTCTCGGAGCATCGAAATGGTGGCCGGAACGTAGACCCGTAGCTTGCCCTGATCAGACGCAGGCACCGAGCATCTCCTCCATGGATTCGTGTACCGCCGCCGCCAGTACGGCGATGTCGGCCATCGCTTCGCGGTCGGCGTGAAAACCGTAGAACACCTGTCCGTCGTACGAGGTTATTCCGATACTCGACGCCTGTGTACGCAGCAACGGCGACACCGGGTACATCTCCAGCATCCGCGCGCCGCCGATGTACATCGGCTGCTGCGGTCCCGGGGCGTTGGTGATCACCAGATTGAACGTATGTTCTGCGAAGGTACTCGCCGCCCGCACGCTCATCGCATGCAGGCTGGCAGGGGCGAAGCCGGTCATGTGCACCAGTGTCCGGGCGCGTACCCCGCGCCGGTGCCGGGAATGTTCGGCGGTGGCGTGCGAGATGTGCGACAGCCGCATCACGGGGTTGCGTTCACCCACTGGCAGCCCGATCAGGAACGACGAGACCTCGCTGGGCGGACGCAGCTGTCCGGGTGCGGTGTCTGCTGTATCGGCTGTGTCATCGAGGTACACCGACATCGGCACCACCGCGCGCAGCACCGCCGACTCCACCAGCATCTGACCACGCGACTGCAGGAAGATGCGCAGTGCACCGGTGACGACCGCCAGAATCGCATCGTTGATCGAACAGTCGAACCGCCGGCGGATCCGCCGATAGTTCTCCAGCTCGGTGCGCGCGATATCGAACCGGCGCCCGCGTGAGGTCGGCTTGTTGAAGATGCTGTGCGGTGCGCTGCGCCCGGACCGGCGCGCTCGCGAGACCGCGGTCCCGAGCGCACCACCGGCGGCCGACACCACCGCCGAGGCGCCTGCTCCGGCCTCCCGCATCACCTCGAGGGCGGTGCTGGGCTGGGTGGCGACCTCCGCCAGCGCCATCGCGAGCAGTTCCATATCGCCGGGCTCGTGCCGCGCCACCCAGGTGTCGGGTGCCAGGGCACGGGGTGCGGGCTCGGAGTCCAGGATCACGTGCCCGATCTCGAGTGCGGCATCGCCGTCCACCAGTGCCGCGTGTGTCTTGGTGAACAGTGCGGACCGCCCGTGCGCCAGCCCTTCGATCAGATACATCTCCCACAGCGGCCGCGCCGGATCCAGTGGTCGCGCCGACAGCCGGCCGACCAGCTCGTGCAGCTGTTCGTCGGACCCGGGCGCCGGGAGCGCCGAGCGCCGGACGTGGTAGCTCAGGTCGAAACGACTGTCCTCGACCCAGACCGGCCGCCCGACCTGCAGCGGTATCTCGCGGACCTTGCGCCGGTAGCGCGGCACCATCGGCAGTCGGCTGTCGACAAGCTGCAGCAGCTGCTGGTAGTCGAGACCGTGACCGGTGTCGGTAGCGGCGTCGGTGCCGCGCACGATCGCGAGCGAGCCGATCAGCATGGGATTGCATTCCGACTCGAGCCGGAAGAACGACGCATCCCGCGGCGTCAGTCTCGTGATCACGCTGTCCGATACTCCTTATCCGTTCCCGTCGCTCCATTGTGATGGGACACAGCTGTTTTGCGACCGGCTGTGGAACTTGTCTCGGTCGACGAAAACTCTCCGTGCGGTCCTCGGTCGTGACATGCTGATCCGATCAGTGCCCGAGGCAGGCCGACAAGGGGAGTGTCGAATGCTCGAGTCTTTCGAAAACCCGGTGTACCTCCGCTATCCATCGAAGTATGCGCCGAACTGTGAACCGCCGCTGGAACTCGGAGGTATCACAGCGCCACGGCGGCGTGTGCCGACTCGTGGGGCCGGGATGCGGACAGCGCGCCGATCGCCGCACAGCGGTCGTTCGCCCGGATCGTCCGGTGTGCGGGCCGTGGCCGGCGCCGAACTGCGCCGCAGCGGAGAGGCCCGCGGCGACCAGCACAGCGGCCCGGTGCGACCCGGTGGCGTGGCCGTGCCCGCAGCGCCCGGGGACGCGGTGGCACAGTTCGCCGAGCGATCGCTGCGCCTGATCCTCGAGGTGGTCGACGGCCGTCGCCCGCTCGGCCAGTTGCGCGCGGTGGCGGAGCCGACCGTGCTGGCCGCGGTGGACACACTCGCCCGCACGGCGGCCCGCGAGCGCCGGCTGGGCACCGCGACCCTGGTCAGCGTCCGTACCTCCTGGACGGGCGACGGTGCCGAAGTCTTCGCAGGTTACGAGCGTGGCCCGCGCCGTTTCGCGATCGCGGCACGGCTGGTCGAGCAGCGGGGCCGCTGGCGGGTGAGCGCGGTCCGGATGCGCTGAACTCCCGAGGGGGCCGACACCGGGCGGCGGCCTGGTCACCGCGCGCCGGTGTGGGGATATTCGACGCGGGGTGTGACCTGTCTCCATCCGGGCGCCTACGATGGAGCCCGCATTACCATGGACGATGCCGCGTTTCCGTGCGCCGGGGATTTCGCCAATACCATGTGGTGGGGCTCCGGTATGTCGTGGAACAACGGGGTGTGCCGAGGATGTAGCACTGTAAGACGACACCATCGACCAGAGGACTGACGAGACCCGTGCCTGCGCTGAATCTGACGAGGTTGCTACGTTTCGGTGAAGGTCGCACCGTCAAGCGGCTCGGAAATCTTGCGAATGAAGTGCTCAGCCTGGACGATGAATTCGCAGACCTGACCGACGCGGAACTGCGGGCCAAGACCGACGAATTCAAGCAGCGCCACGCCGACGGCGAATCGCTGGACGAGTTGCTGCTCGAGGCGTTCGCCACCGCTCGCGAGGCGTCGTGGCGGGTACTGAATCAGAAGCACTACAAGGTGCAGGTCATGGGTGGCGCCGCATTGCACATCGGCAATGTCGCCGAGATGAAGACCGGTGAAGGTAAGACCCTCACGTCGGTCCTTCCCGCGTATCTCAACGGGATCAGCGGCAAGGGTGTGCATATCGTCACCACCAACGACTATCTGGCCCGGCGTGACGCCGAGTGGATGGGGCGTGTGCACCGCTTCCTCGGTCTGTCGGTCGGTTCGATCCTGTCCGGGATGAGCCCGGCCGAACGTCGTCAGTCCTACAACTCGGACATCACCTACGGCACCAACAACGAATTCGGCTTCGACTACCTGCGCGACAATATGACCCACTCGCTGGACGATCTGGTGCAGCGCGGGCACAACTTCGCCGTGGTCGACGAGGTCGACTCGATTCTGATCGACGAAGCCCGTACCCCGCTGATCATCTCCGGCCCGGCCGACGCCTCCAGTAAGTGGTATGCCGAATTTGCCCGTATGGCACCGCTTTTGAAGAAGGATGTGCACTACGAGGTCGACATCAAGAAGCGCACCATCGGTGTGCACGAGGCGGGTGTCGAATTCGTCGAGGATCAGCTCGGTATCGACAATCTGTACGAGGCCGCGAACTCGCCGCTGGTCAGCTACCTGAACAACGCGATCAAGGCCAAGGAACTCTACGTTCGCGACAAGGACTACATCGTCCGCGACGGCGAAGTCATCATTGTCGACGAATTCACCGGCCGGATTCTGGTCGGCCGCCGCTACAACGAGGGCATGCATCAGGCCATCGAGGCCAAAGAGAATGTGGAGATCCAGCCGGAGAATCAGACGCTGGCCACGATCACGCTGCAGAACTACTTCCGCCTGTACGACAAATTGTCCGGTATGACTGGTACGGCGGAAACCGAGGCGGCCGAGCTCCATCAGACCTACAGCCTCGGTGTGGTGCCGATTCCCACCAACAAGCCGATGATCCGCATGGATCAGGCCGATCTGATCTACAAGTCCGAGGAATCGAAATTCTCCGCCGTCGCCGACGACATCGCCGAGCGGCACGAGAAGAACCAGCCGGTGTTGATCGGTACCACCTCGGTCGAGCGCTCGGAATATCTGTCCAAGCAGCTCACCAAGCGCGGTATCCCGCACAGCGTGCTGAACGCCAAGTTCCACCAGCAGGAAGCGCAGATCATCGCCGAGGCCGGCCGGCCCGGCGCGGTCACCGTGGCCACGAATATGGCCGGTCGCGGTACCGACATCGTGCTCGGCGGCAACCCCGACATCATCACCGACACCCTGTTGCGCAAGCAGGGACTCGACCCGGTGGAGACGCCGGACGAGTACGAGGCGAACTGGCTGCCCGCGCTCGAGCAGGTCAAGAACCAGGTCGAAGAAGACGCCGACCTGGTGCGCGAGGCCGGCGGGCTCTACGTGCTGGGCACCGAGCGCCATGAATCGCGGCGTATCGACAACCAGTTGCGTGGTCGTTCCGGACGTCAGGGCGATCCCGGTGAATCGCGGTTCTATCTGTCGCTCGGTGACGAGTTGATGCGGCGCTTCAACGGTGCCGCGCTCGAGTCGATCATGACCAGGCTCAGCCTGCCCGACGATGTGCCGATCGAGGCGAAGATGGTCTCGCGCGCCATCAAGAGCGCCCAGACCCAGGTCGAACAGCAGAACTTCGAAATCCGCAAGAACGTGCTGAAGTACGACGAGGTGATGAACCAGCAGCGCACCGTCATCTACGACGAGCGCCAGCGCATCCTGTCCGGTGAGGATATGGAGGGCCAGGTTCAGTCCCTCATTACCGATGTGATCACCGCCTACGTCAACGGCGCCACCGCCGAAGGTTATGTGGAGGACTGGGATCTGGCGAAGCTGTGGACCGCGCTGAAGACGCTGTACCCGGTGAGCATGGAATACCAGGCCCTGACCGGCGAAGCGGAACACGGTGAGATCGGCGAGCTCACCCGTGAGGACTTGCTGCAAACCTTGCTGGACGACGCGCACGACGCCTACGCGCGCCGCGAGAAGGAGATCGACGACCTCGCCGGCGAGGGCAGCATGCGCAACCTGGAGCGTCAGGTGCTGCTGTCGGTGCTGGACCGCAAATGGCGCGAACACCTCTACGAGATGGACTATCTCAAGGAGGGCATCGGCCTGCGCGCGATGGCCCAGCGTGACCCGCTGGTCGAATACCAGCGCGAGGGCTTCGACATGTTCTACGCCATGCTCGAGGGCCTGAAGGAAGAGTCGGTCGGCTTCCTGTTCAACCTCCAGGTCGAGGTCCAGCCGGCCCCCGAACAGCAGCCCGCCGTCAACCCCGGCCTGCGCTCCCCGGTGGGCGCTGCCCACCCGGCCCCCGCGGTAGAGGCCAACGCCCCGGCGCCCTTGCGCGCCAAGGGAATCGACGACGGCGGCCCGCGTGGCCTCAGCTACTCCGGCCCCGACGAGGGCGGCCGCGCCGAGGTGCACAGCGCCGCCCAGGAATATGGGGAGGACCAGTCCAACGGTGCCACCCGCCGCGAACGCCGCGAGGCCGCCCGGACGGATTCCAAGCGCAACAAGCCGCCGAAGTCCAAGCGGCGCAAGTAGTTTCGCACCGGCACAACGGCCGGTCCCCGAGTTGGGGGCCGGCCGTTGCGCATGCCTGGTGTCGCGCCCGAGATGTCGATGCCGTCGCGGTGCCCGCTGTATAAATTGACAGCACCGTCATTTCGTATAGCCTCACTTCTGCGCAGTGTCCCTGATGCCGGTGTGACCGTATTCCCATGCGGCCGTTCACTGCTCACATCCGCGCACTCGCATGCTGGGTCGGCAATCGGAGGTTCCGATATGAGTGTCGAGACATCCGATGGTGTCGCCCCCGCTGGGAATAGTTGCCCGGCGCCTCTATCGTTGGTGGTGCCGGTTCCGTGTCCAGATCTCTCGCGCGTCCTGACCGCAAGGAGCCGTCGATGACCACCGTCACCCCGACCGAGCAGCACTGGGGCAAGCTGTCCGAACCCATCCACGCCGATGCCGCCGGTGCCGGTGACCCGGTGTGGAAGGACAACGCCTACCTCTCGTTCTGGGACTGCGCCGCACAGGTATTCGGCACGGTTCATGTCTCGACCTCGCCGAACGCGCCCGACACCCGCCGGGCCCGGTTCAGCGTCTCGGTGGCGGGCCGGACCACCGAAGTGGTCGAAACTCTGGATGCGGGCACCTTCAGTAGCGACAGTATTCGTTTCGGGCTGGACGGCCGGGTGCGGATCGAGCACCCATCCGTGCGGGCCGAACTCGTCAACGCGCCGCTGTTCGTCGCCGCCGACTACACCGTCAACAATGCCATCCCGGCGCTCGGGGAGGCCGCGCCGCTGCAGCATTTCCAGCAGGCCTGCACCGTCACCGGCAGTGTAACCGTGGAGGGGCAGACTGTGGTCACCGCCGGTCATGGCATGCGCGACCGCACATGGGGGTTTCGTGACGAGACATCGCAATGGGTCGAATTCGCCGCACTGTTCGCGGTGGGCGACTCGGCGTTCGTCTCGGCGATGAAGTTCCGACGTGCCGACGACACACTGACAGCAGATGGGTTCGTCGTCGACAGCGCCGGTACGACAGCGATTACCGGAATCACTTTCGCCCGCGACGGTGCCGCACAATTCCGCTGGGCTCGACTCGAACTCGCTGATAAGACCAGCCGCCGGATAGCACTGGACGCCCGGCACGGCGGATTCCGGGTACCGGCGGGGCCGGCCGAGACCGACGGGCCGGCGTTGGGGGTCTACGACGACTTCCTGTCCTTCGATATCGACGGTCGCAGCGGTGCGGGCATTTTCGAGCAGGCGATCCTGCATCGGGTCGCGTAGCCGGCGACGACAGAAGGGGATACACCATGTCATATGAACTGCAGATCCTGCAGGCCACACGATTCAAAGTACGACCCACCGAGGCCGATCTCACCACGGCAGCTGGGCTCGCCGAGGCCGATCTCCTCGCGGTGGTGGAACCGCTACTGGCCGCGGGAATGCTCCGGCGTATGGGTCCCCGCATCGCGATCACGGCCGAGGGCCGCGCGCGACTGGAGACATTGCTGGTGACCGAGCGGGTCGGCGTCGATCAAGCTCTGCTCGGTCCCCGGTATCTGCGCTTCCGTGCAGTGAACGCCGATATCAAACAACTGATCACCGATTGGCAACTCATTGGTGGCACCCGTCCGAACGACCATACCGATGCCGAATACGACGAGCGGATCGTGGCCCGGCTGGGCGAACTGCATGAAGGTTTCGCGCCGCTGCTCGCCGAAATCATCGAGCTGGTACCACGCTTTGCTCAGTACCCGCACCGGTTCGCCGCGGCACTGGCGAGGGTTCGCTCCGGCGATACGGCCTGGTTGGCCCGGCCACTCGTCGACAGTTACCACACCATCTGGTTCGAACTACACGAGGAGCTGATGGGTCTCGCCGGCCTGACCCGAGTACAGGAAGAAGCTGCGGGGCAGGTGGGGTGACCACCACCGGACATCCTTCGGTTCTCTCGCTCGGACCGACCATTACCGCCGGACCCGAACTACTGGGCGGCAAGGCCTGGGGCCTGCAGCGAATGTCGGCGTTCGGACTCCCGGTCCCGCCTGCCTTCGTCATCACCACCGAGGTGTGCCGCCATATGCAGCGGACGGGTGAGTCGCTGCCGCCGGAGGTATGGGAGGCCATGCCCGCTGCCGTGGCCGAACTCGAGGCGAGCACGGGCCGCCGATTCGGTGCCGGCCCACAGCCGCTACTCGTCTCGGTACGCTCGGGCGCAGCGACCAGTATGCCCGGGATGATGGATACCGTCCTCAACCTCGGGATGACCGACGAGGTCGAACGCGCCTTGGCGGAACACTCCGCGGATGCCGCTTTTGCGGCCGATACCCGGCGCCGCTTTCGTGCGCAGTTCGAGAATGTTGTCGGCTGCCCGCCGCCCGCGTGCCCGTGGGAACAGCTGCGCCACGCGATCATTGCGGTGTTGCGTTCCTGGCGTTTGCCGCGGGCGGTCGGTTACCGCGAGAGCCGAGGCCTGTCCGATGACACCGGCACGGCGGTCACGGTGCAGGCGATGGTGTTCGGTAACTTCGACCATCGTTCGGGGGCCGGCGTGCTGTTCACCCGCAACCCGCTCACCGGCGGAGCTGAACCCTACGGCGAATGGCTACCGCGCGGCCAGGGCGAAGATGTGGTGTCCGGCCGCACCGACGCACAGCCGCTCGCACAGCTGGCTGCCACGCTGCCCGCGGTGCATGCCGAGTTGCTCGCGGCCGGAGCCCAGTTGGAAGCCCTCGACCGCGATGTGCAGGATATCGAGTTCACGGTCGAGAGCGGCAGACTGTGGTTACTGCAGACCCGGACCGCTAAACGTACTCCGGAGGCCACGGTCCGGCATGCGGTGCTCCTGCGGCAGGCCGGGTTGATCACCGAGAGCGAAGCGCTCGACCGTGTGGGGCCCGAGCAGGTTCGGGCGCTCCTGGCCCCGCGACTCGATCACGGTGTGCTGGATACGTCCGAGCCTGTGGCGACCGGTAAACCGGCGTGTCCGGGCATCGCCACCGGTGTCGTCGTCACCGATTCCGCCGAAGCCGAGGAAAGGGCGGGCCAGGGGGAAAAAGTGATCCTGGCCCGGCCCACTACCGACCCGGACGATGTACCGGCTATGGCCGTAGCCACTGCGGTGATCACGGAACTGGGCGGCTCGACCTCGCATGCGGCAGTGGTCTGTCGTGAGATGGCGGTGCCCTGCGTAGTCGGTTGCGGCACCGGATCACTCATGATGCTGGCTGGGCAGACCGTCACCGTCGACGCAGTGTCCGGGGTGGTATACGCGGGTGAGCTGGCCGTCACCGCCGGCGCCCCGGTCGACGATCCCGATATCGCGCTGCTGACCCGATGGGCGCGCGCACAATCCCCCCACGATGCGCCGGGTGCCCTGCCCGAGCTGCTGCTGCGACGCCGGATGGAGAAGCATCGATGAGCACCCGTGAGATCGTCGAGGAAACGCTCGATAATGCGACGATCGACCCCTCGGTTACCTGGACCACCGGCAATGTCGCGGAGGCGTTTCCCGGGGTCTTCACGACGCTGGGCTTCACATTCATCAACGCGTCGGTGGAATTGGCCACTCGCACCACATTCCGGAACCTGGGGGTGCTGACGACGAAGCAGGTCGTCGTTCCCGATCGATCGGAGGACATGTTCTGGACGCTGTTCGCCGGGCGGGCCGCGGCCAATATCGATAACTTCCGGGAGATCGCGAACATCACCCCTGGCACCTCGGCATCAGCGGTCGAACAGCAGCTCTTCGGCTATGTCCGACCGGAGACCGTCGATGCGAACAGTGCTCGACGCTATCCCGTCATCGTTGCGAAGGCGCCTGCGGCGGTGCTGCGACTGCCCAAGCAGCACGACACCGAGTTCGCGGACCTGCGCCGCTGGCGGCTCGCCCATCTGGACAGTATCGACACGCTCGACCATGCGGGATGTGTGGCGCTGCTCGACGACGCGCGTGAGCGTTTCCAGCGCATGCTGACCAAACATATGCTGGTGGCCTTCGTCAGTTCCGGGCTTGCGGACCGGGTGACCGAGATGCTGGCGGGGCTGGACCTGGTCCATCTGGCGCCTGCGTTGCTGTCCGGAGTCGGATCCGACGAGAGCGAGATCGCACACGATCTGTGGGCGCTGGCGCACGAGCAGATCTCACTGCGAGAGTTCACCGATCGGCACGGTTACCACGGCAACAACGAGGGCCAGTTGTCCGGGGTGACCTGGCGAGAGGACCCTGCCCCGATCCTCAACCGCCTTGCCGACTACCGCGCGATTCCAGTGGACAGCCCACGGGCGCCGCGCAACAGGAGCCGGGAACAGATCGCGAGCAGACAACGCGCGCTGGCCGAACTCCAGGCAGCCCTGCCGCGGCGAAAGCGTCGTGGGGCCGCTCGGTACGTACGGTGGGCTGCACGCTGGATTGCCCTGCGCGAGCAGGGCAAAGCCGGATATCTGCTCACCTTCGACATCGCGCGGGCCGCCGCGCGGCGGCAGGGCGCCCTACTGGTCGAATCGGGTGTGATCGACCGTATCGACGACATCTTCCATCTGTCCTACGACGAAGTGCGCGCCGGGATCACTGATGATCGTCGGGAACTGGTCGAGGCTCGCCGAGCGGAATATGAACAGCGCTGCGACTTCCGGCTACCGCAGGCATGGGCGGGTGTGCCGGTACTGACCAAGGCCGGTGAGTCCGGCGCTCCCGTCCCGGATGTTTCCAGCGTCGTCACCGGCGTCGCCGCCAGCGGTGGGGTGGTCGAGGGGCGCGCCCGGGTGGTTCGCGATCCGGCGACCACCGAACTCGACGACGGTGACATCTTGGTCTGTGAGACTACGGACCCGAGCTGGGTGTCGTTGTTTCTCGTGGCGGCAGGCGTGGTGACCGATTACGGGGGTCTGCTCAGTCACGGTCCGATCGTGGCCCGTGAACTCGGGATTCCCTGTGTGTGTGGCACCGGAAACGGCAGTTACCGGATCTGTGACGGGCAACGCATTCGACTCGATGGTGACGCGGGCACGGTCACCATCCTCGGATGATTCGAACAATGCGGTATCGGGGCCGGCGCACCGGACGGTGGGCCGGCCCCCGCGGGCACCGGCCGCGGCTACCAGAGGGTGCCGCGCAGCAGGGCGGCGAGATAGTCGATCATCGGCTCGAGCTGGTCTTCGGTTCCGACGAACCCCGCGTACATGCTCATCCCCCAGACCACCGCGATGAGTACCTCGGTGGTGGTCGCGAGGTCGACTGCCGGTCCGATCGTCCCGTCCGCGACAGCGGCGTCGAGTATGGATCGGATGAAGTCGCGCACATTGTCGATCTGCCCCGCTGCCCATTCACCGAGCTCCGGATTGCGCAGGGCGTCGAACAGCGAGGATGCGAGAAACCGTACGTAGGTGCGGTTCTCGGAATCAGCTCGCATGATGATGTGCAGGAACGCGGCGATTCGATCGGCGAGGTCGGCCGCCGCCCCGGCCTCGGCGATGCCGGCGGTGATCACACTGTCCTTGTCCGTGTCGAACAATGTGCGGTAGAGCTCGTCCTTGCTCCGGAAGTAGTTGTTGATATTGGTGCGCGTTACCCCCGCCCGGATTGCGATGCCGGTGAATGTCGCACGTTCGTAGCCGACTTCGCTGAACAGCTCGCGCGCCGCGAGCAGAATGGAGTCGCGCGTGTGTACACCGTTGGATCCTGGCGGGCGTCCGCGGCCTCGCCGGGGGTGTTGCGCCGCCGACCCGGTGGTCACTGCGCTCCCTCCTATCGGTCGCCGCTCGAGGCTCGACCGCCGGCCGTCGCACCGCCCCGGCGGAACTCGTGGCGCGAAAATATTCGGCGAGCACATCTTCCGCATGAGCAAGCCGGGAACAGTCTAGCTGTCCTAACTTCCGTTGGAGTTTTCTGTTGAGTACCGTCCCGTCCGGAACGTCCGACCGGTCGTGCCCCACGCACGCCGTCTTGCCGTTCGACTCCGATGAGCCGCGAATGCCGTTGTTTGCAACGGAATTCGCCGCCGATCCGCATCATTACTATCGTGAAATGCGAAAGCGGGATCACTCCCTGATTCCGGTGGAGTTGGCGCCCGGTGTGCCCGCCACTTTGGTCATCAATTACCGGACCGCGGTGCGGATTCTCAACGATCCCGAGCATTTTCCAGCCGATCCACGCACCTGGCAGCAGCAAATGCCGCCCGACTGCCCGGTGCTGCCGATGATGGAGTGGCGTCCGATGGCGACCAGGAGCGCTGGGGCGGAGGCGGCGCGCTATCGCCGGGCGACCACCGAGAGCGTCGGAAAGGTCGATCTCTACGCGCTGCACAGCACCGTGGAGGAGATCGCCGTGTCGCTGATCAACTCCTTCTGCGAGGACGGCAGCGCCGACCTCATCAGCCAGTACACGTTTCCACTGATCTTCGGAGTGCTCAACTCGCTGTTCGGCTGCCCGCCGGAGATCGGCCAGAAGATGGCCGCCGGTATGGCGGCGATCGTCGAGGGCGTCCATGCCGATCAGGGCAACCAGATGATCAGTGCGGCGATGCTGGAACTGGTCGCCCTGAAACGGGCCGCCCCCGGTGCCGACCTGACCTCCGCGCTGCTGCGACATCCGGCAGAACTCGACGATACGGAGATGGTTCATCAACTGGCGAGTCAGTACGGCGCCGGGATCGAATTCCAGCAGAACTTCATCGTCAATACGCTGCTGTTCATCCTCACCGACGACCGCGTGGGCGGGGGAGTGCTCGGTGGAAGTCTGTCCACCCGGGAGGCACTCGACGATGTTCTCTTCAACGACCCGCCGCTGGCGAATTATCTACTGACCTACCCGCGCCAGCCGATCCTCATCGACGACACCTGGCTGCCCGCTCATCAGCCCGTCGTCATCAGTATCGCTGCCTGCAACAACGATCCGGAGGTTCGCGGTGGTGATCGCACCGGCAACCGCTCCCATCTGGCATGGGGGGCCGGGCCGCGCACCTGCCCGGCTCAGTCGATGGCATACCTGATCGCCCAGGATGCCATCGACCAGCTTCTCGACGCGCTCCCCGAAATCAGGTTGGCCGAGGCCCTGACCTGGCGGCCCGGCCCCTTCCATCGCTCGTTGTCGTCACTGCGCGTGCAGTTCCCGCCGTCGTCCCCGTTGCACATCCGCTGACAGACCGACGTTCGAGTGGTGACTGCCGACCGGATGACGCCCCTGTGGGCCCGCAATCGCTCGCGGGCCCACAGGAGGTTGTGGCGTCAGATCAGGGCTGACCGGTCGCGAACGCGATCACCGCGTCCAGGAACGGCTGGCCACCCATCACGTATCCACCGATGAGCGCACCGGCCGGGATCGACACCAGCCACAGGAACGGAACGAACGCGCCGATCACGGCGCCCACGATGATTCCGGGCATGTTCTTGTTGACCTGAACCATGAGCCGGTCGTAGGAGCTGCTGATGTCCTGTGCGTCAGCGACATCCTGCAGCGTCGCACTGTCCTGCGGAGTCATCGACGCCGCCAACTGCACGCTCCGTCCGTCCTGGCTGATCTCCGGTGTCAACTCGACCGGCAGTCCGGCCACCTCGGATCGCAGCGACACCTGATCCACCGTCTGACCGTTGTCGCCCTGCAGCAGCACCGCAGAGCCGTCCGAGGCAACCTCGAACCGACCGCTGTCGACTGCCCAGGTGATGGTCTTCTCCACCGGAGAGACCGTGGTGTTGTAGTTGATTCCGTTCACAACACCCGAGGTCGCGTCCCCCGAAGCCACTACGGCCGGCTGCTCGGTCGCCACAGCGGGCTGACCATTGGCGGTAGCTGCGGTGACACCCACCGCGGCAACAGCCATGAAAACGGCAGCAGTGATCTTTCCGACCTTCATTCTTGATTTCCCTCCACTTCAACCGTCCCCCTTGAACGGCGCACGCTCACACTAGCGTGTGAAAACCACTGTCGCACAGTGGGGTCTGATGCAACACCGGAATGTACAGCCAATCTTGCTGCTGCACAGCGGTATTCGCGACGTATAATGGGCCAATCGCCGGTGCCTATTGCTCAGGAAGCGCTGGAATGGACGCAAACCTATCTCGCTGAGCAGGCGATGATTGAGCAGCATGGGCTGAGTCGTGTCGAATCTGGTGTTCCACACGCTGCGTTCGTCACGCGCGCAAGCAACATGCAAGATCGGTGCAAGTGGTGTGCGTACCGTCGACGGAGTGAAAGCAGATCGAAATAATATGGCACCGCGCCCGTTTCGGTTCTCTGTCGGACTCGGCGGCGCTGATTCGCGTGCCGAGTGGCGGAAGAAGGCGCAACAGGCCGAGGACCTGGGCTACGACGTGATCACGGTGCCCGATCATCTGGGCATGATTTCGCCGTTCCCCGCGCTGATCACGATGGCGGAGGCGACGAATCGCGTGCACGTCGGCACCATGGTGCTGGACGGGGCCTTCTATCGGTCCGCTTGGCTGGCCCGCGATGTCGCGAGCGTGGCGCAACTGACGGACGGGCGGTTCGAGCTCGGGCTCGGTGCCGGACCGGATTTCGCGAAACCCGAGTTCGAGGCACTGGGGCTGCCGTTCCCGAGCGCCCGGCAGCGCATCGAGCACCTGCGCGACCTGATCGTCGACACCAAGGCTCTGGTCGCGGGCGATCACCAACCGCCGGTGCATCACGACATTCCGCTACTGGTGGCCGGCGGCGGCGACCGCCTCCTGCGGGTGGCCGCCGAACATGCCGACACCATATCGCTGGCCGGGATACCCGTCGGTGCCGATATCGACTCCGACGAGATCGGCGACGCCGCGCTCGGCCGCCGCGCCCAATTCGTTCGTGACGCTGCCGGACCACGTTTCGCCGATATCGAACTGGGGTTGACGGTGCAGGCGGTAGCGGTCGAGGGGCACGGCGAGGTCGATCTGACACTGCCCCGCATGTTCCAGCCCGACTTCTCCGATGCGCAGCTGCGCCACCTGCCCGGGTTCCTCCACGGGTCGGCCCGCGGCATCGCCGACACCCTGCGGCGTTACCGCGACGAATACTCCATCACCCATTACTCGGTCAACGAGGAGCAGATGACAGACCTGGCGAAGGTGATCGAAGACCTCCGGTGAATGCTCGGGGCCGGAGGTACTTCTCCTGGAGTAGCGCTGATCATCTACACGAGTAATTCCCAGGGGTCAGTGACCATAGGCGGTGAGTGATCGGTGTATAGGTGCGCCGGTCCTGTCGTTGTGCCAGATCGCAGCGGTGAGGGCGAGGAGTCGTTGCAGGACGCGGACGGTGACTCCGGCTGGGGTTTTGCCGCCGTGGCGTCTGATCTTGACATAGAGTGCTGTTGCGAGGGTGTTGATTTCGTTCGTCACAACACGATCTTGAACACCCTCGCTCAATCCTCTTGCCACAACACCTTGCCGCCCAACCTATTTCGAGCCACTACCTCTACTTCTACCCACTGTCGAACTGGAAGCGAGACCATGCGCGCCACCATCGACGGGACACAGATCCGAACCCATGCGGACCTGCACAACGCTCTGTCGGGACCCCTGGACTTCGGTCCGTACTACGGGCACAACCTGGACGCCCTGTGGGACCGCCTGACCACGGACGTCGAACGCCCGGTCGAGATCGTCTGGGAAAGCTCCGGGGTCAGCCGGGAGCTGATGGGTGTTGAAGCGTTTGAAGCGATCGCCTCCGTGCTGACCGAAGCAGCCGAGCGGGATGCGTCGAACCCGGTGGACGAGAGGCTAACGGTGCGCTTCGCCTGACGGGTGAGTAGGCCCCTGAGCGCGGCGTGCCGCAGGCCGGCTTGATATTTACAAGCACCAGGCCGCACCAAGCCAGGATCACCCCTGGGAATTACTCGTCTAGCGGCGGGTGGTGGCATGTCACGTGTGGGTCGACGAACTGCCGAGCTCGATTGTGGCGTCGAGTAGCTCGTGTGCCCGAGCCCAGGGTCCGAATCCGGAGGCTAGGTTGAGGTGGCCGACGTCGCCGAGTTCGATCAGTAGGCTTCCCCATCCCTCGGCGAACTCGGTGACTCGTGACGGCGAGGCCAGTGGGTCGGTGGTGCTGGCGGCGACGATGCTCGGGAACGGTAAGCGGCGGCGCGGAATCGGGATCCAACCGGTTCCGTTCAACTCGGCTGTCGTCGGATAGCCTGGGGGAAGCAGAGTTTCGATATCGGGCGGGGTTGCCAGCAGTGCACTGTGGATCGTTCTGGATGGTTGTCGAGCCCAGTGCGCGGTGATGATCACTCCGGCGCTGTGGGCGACGAGTACCACCGGACTGTCCACCGCTGATAGCACCCGGTCGAGAGCCGCGACTCGGGCCGCCAGGCTCAGTGCGTCCGGGTCGGGTGGCGGCACGATGCGTACTCGGGGGAGCTCTGCGGCGAGTCTGGTCTGCCAGTGGTCCGGGGCGTGGGTGCGCAGTCCGGGCACGATCACCACGGTGGGATCAGCGGTGAATGGCATTGTGCCGGTATCCCTGTGCCCGCTGAGCGTCGGTGGCGGCCATCGTGTGCAGCCGGGTCAGGACCAGGTCGTGGTCGGATTCGGCGCCGGTGCGTGCGGGCCATTGGGATTCGAGTCGGCGGCAGTAACTTTCGAATGCTAGTCGGCGTTGGACACCGGCAACGGTCAATCCCGGCTCACGCGGTGGCCACCAGCATCCAATGCCGATGAATACGCAGCAGACGGCCCCCATCAGTGCAGTCACGATCGCGAACATGGTCAGACCACCTCGTTCCGGACGTGCTCGAGCACCAGTGCGGCGGATGGACGGAAGCTCCCCAGCGGCAGTTGCTTCCAGCGGCGATATCTGTCGCCCGGATCATTCGGAAAGGGCAGTGCCACACTGGCTCCGAGCGGTGCGACAGTGACTGAACGGCAATACATCTCGGCGTACAGTGCATAGTCCTCGAACGCGATGTCCGGCTCCAGCAGGAACGTCCACCGCCGACTGCGGATATGCAGAATGATCGGCCCGGCTTCGGTACCTACCGCACTCAGGGAAGTCGACACCCGCTCGCCGAGCGTGTCGGGCATGGTAATCGCCGCTATGGCACCAGTTTTCACGACCAACTGACCCGAGCAAGGATCGATTGATACGGGCAGGCCACGGTGCTTTCGGTAGTAGTTGAATACAGCGTTCATATCGCTGTCGACCGGACGGGACACACTCATCGAACCTCGATTCATGGTGGACGAGAACGAATTCGCTCCGACCGGCCGATGTGGCCGTCGGTGTACTGGAAAGTTCAGGGTCGAGTTCCGTTCGCCCAGCGAGCGAAGGACAGTCGTGGTCGGACGGTTTCGACGTCGGCAACGCACATCACCGCTTGCAGGGTGACGGGCCCGATGTGGTCGGTCGACGGTGCGATCACGGCCTCGGCTCCGGTCGCGCGGACCTGGTCGACGAGCGGTATCCGGCTCGTCTCCGGCGGCCACACCAGCCTGTACCCGAGGTGCCGTGCCAGTCGCCGCAGTTGCGCGAGATCCCACTCCGACACATCCGCATCCGGATGGGTAAAGCCCAGCGCAATCGGGCGATCGCCCCTCATCGCCGGTCCCGGCGCCGCTCGCCATTGAGCGGCAGCCGGAGCAGCGCCAACGTAAGCCCGGTCAGATTGCAGATCAGAAGCAGCAGGCACCAATCACAACTGGTCATGAGAGTCCCCTCTGTTTGTTTCCCGCACCGTTGGCGGGAATCCGTGCCGAGCTGTCGGTTCGGTGTCGGCCGTCGTCCGGACTGGTTGGGCTATTGGGTATTTCGGACCAGTAGTGGCTCATCGCGAACCCGAAGGGTTTGGCCTGGCGTGATCCCATTTATGGCGCCAAACGTGTTGGGTGGCTGGCTATTTCGGTGTAAAGCAACGCGGCGGATGGTGCTTGGATAACCTGTGCCCAGGTAGGGGCGGTGCAGCCCACGGGCCCGGCAAGCCGGCCTCGCATCTTGAGGTGTTCCATCGCCACTTCGAAGAGGTCGAAATGATCTGCACTGCCACCGCAACCCACTCCCACCGGTATGGATCGAACTTGGAAGACTGTGACCCCGAACACCCGAAACCGTACGTTACTTAAATTCAGTCTGCAAGTAGGTGTTATCTTTGACGTATCGGATGAGGCGGGAAGGGATGGGATGAGCCGTACATCGCCCACGGTGGCGGGATGGGAACTCATGCTGCGCATTCGGGAGCAGAGCAAGACTCTTGGCGTGACAGCAACGAAGATTCAGAGGGCGCTTGGGATCAGTGCCGCGTACTGGTCCCAGGTCACGCACTTCCAAGGGGTGTTGACCGAGGAGAAGTTGCGGCCGTTGCTGGATCTGCTCGAGTTCGAACCCGACGAACAGCGCGAACTGATGGCGCTCCGCGAGCTGGCGAAGGGGAAGGGGTGGTGGGACGAGTACTCGGCGTTGTTCGACGACGAACAGAGCAGGTTCTACGGGCTCGAAGATGGTGCTTGCCGTATCCGCAGTGTCGACAACGGTGTCGTCCCGGGCTTGCTTCAGACGGAAGACTATGTGCGAGCTCTGGTTTCGTCTGTGGGCGCGACCGGTCGTCCGACCGAAGCCAACCAGCGTGTTCGTGCTCGCCTGCAGCGTCAGCGTCGCCTCGAGGGGGCTGACGCGCTCGAGTTCTCGGTTATCGTTGGCCAGGCAGCCCTGATGCAAGAAGTCGGTGGCCCGGCCGTACAACAAGCGCAGTTGCAACATCTTCTTCACATGATCGAGCGGCACCCGGCGAACCTGGACCTACGGGTGGTGCCTTTCGATGCCCAAGGATCGATGGCCGGCCTCAACGCGGCGACATTTCACCTGCTGGAGTTCGACAATTCCCGACTACCTGCGGTGGGGTGGCTCGAAACGGCGATCCATGGCCAACTCAGCTCAGACCAGCGGCAAGTCGATGCCCTGGACTACCTGTACTCGCGAGTGTGGTCGATCGCCTTGGATCGAGACGCCTCAGCGGCGCTGATCGACCGGATCGCGGGGCGATTACTCTGACAACATGAGCACCACCTGGTTCAAATCGAGTTTCAGCGGCGCAGACAAGACGTGCGTAGAGGTCGCCAACCGGCATGAGGCAGTGCTCATCCGCGACAGTAAGTACTCCGGTCCTGAATCGGAACAGCCGATCATCACCGTTCCTGCTGCCGATTGGTCGACACTTCTGGATCTCGTGTTGTCGCGTACGTCGGGTGTAGCCGGGGCGGATGTCTGGGTGACTGTGAATGGTGACGGCGGTGGTGTCATCGCCGCTGGGACGACTCGCCTGAGTTATGACTCGGACGAGTGGGATGCGTTCACCAAGGGCGTGGCGGACGGTCAGTTCACTCGGTGCTGACGGTGACTCGGTACAGTTGGTCGCCTAGCGATGGAGGGGTGTGAGCGTGAACAGCACTGACTTGTCCGAAACTTCATGGTTCAAGTCCACGTTCAGCAAGGATGCCAACAGTTGTGTGGAGGTCCGATCCGTCGGCGAGCTGATCCAAGTGCGTGACAGCAAGTACCTTGGCCCCGAGGCGGAACAGCCGATCATCACCATGCCTGCCACCGAGTGGTCGACACTTCTGGATCTCGCGTTGTCGCGTACTACCGGTGCGGCCGGAGTAGACGTCTCGGTGACAGTGCATAGCGACGGCGGCGCTGTCGTCAGTTCCGGAACGACTCGTCTGACCTATGACTCAGACGAGTGGGATGCGTTCACCAAGGGCGTCGCGGACGGTCAGTTCACTCGGTGCTGACGGTGACTCGGTAACCTCCGGCGTTCGGCCTCCCTAGCGCTTCCCAGAGCGGGCGCTGGGGGACTACCAGGTCGTTCGTGCGACGGGTGGGAACCGTCACCCGACCGTGCGGCGGCCCCGGCAGTCGGGTTGAACAAGGCATTGTGCGAGATGAGCGCCGTGTCACGTTCTTGCGGACGGCGCCGCCACGTCGGTATCGTCATCTCGAGTTTCATTGGGGGCGAGGACCGGTCCGGGCCCCGATCATGATGACCGAGGCGGACCGGGGGTGGAGGTCCGCGTGAGTCGTTGGGGGCGTATCAGCCGAGTACTGGCAGGCACGGCGGCAGCGGGTTTGGTGCTGGCGGGGTGTGGGTCCGATACCGATGGGGATCCATCGGCGAGTGCGGATACCGCGACATCGACCATGCTTCCACCAGCACCGACCGCCTTCGATCCCTGCTCCGGCGCGATGCAGCCGATTCTGGACTCCGAAGAACTGCATGGCCAGAACAAAGCTGATTCCGACGGGAATGCGGGGACACAGTGGCGTGGCTGCGGTTGGGTGCAGTCCGACGGCTACGCGACATCCATTCGAACCACGAACATCACCTTGCCGATGATCCGAGAGAATGCCGAATGGAAGATCGCTGAGGAGCTCACCATCGGTGGGCGGGCGGCAGTGACGTATCACGACAGCGAGGCCACTGATATCCAGCACGACTGCCTGCTCAACCTTGAACTCAAAGGTGGCAGCCTGCAGTTTTCGATCGACAATCCCGCATCCCGTCGGAAGACCGGTGATACAGATTCCTGCGAGATAGCGAAACGGCTGGCAGACAAGGTCGTGTCGGTGATCCCGGCCTCGGCCTGACAGCTAGGAGTCACTCGGAGGAAGCGTTGGATCCGAAGAAGTAGGGGGAGGTCATGGCACCCGATACACCTCGGCCACTGGAGTCTCTGATTTCCGAGGCGCAGGAAGGTCGGCTAACCGTAAACTTTAATAGCAATGTGCGGCTCAACGCCGAAGAGTTCTTCTACATCGACCGCGACTGTCAAGCGTTCAAAGACTTCATTCAAGACCAGCAGCGGATAGCGAAGGATCTTGCTGCTCAAAAGCATTGGGGACTGGGCGAGGACCAGGACATTCTTCCCTCTGCGAAGGTGATGGTCGACTGGTTTCGCTCGAAGGCGGCGAAGGGCGACTCCGGGAAAGGGTCGGATAATAATGTTCACGACATCCTCGAAGAGCACTATCAAATCATCGACGATATCCAAATCCTGCACCACACGATCGCTCAGAAGCTGATCGATACCGATCAAGAATTCGCCGCCCATTACAACGAGATCTCCGCCAATCCGCCTCCGAGCGGGATCTCCTCCACCACGCACGTCGCAGGCCCGTACATGCTCCCGAACGGAAAAACATATTGAGTGGCACAGAGGATCCGCGGATCGCCAATCCGGAACATCCCGATTCGCTCGAGCATTGGGCCATCTACCGGGCATTTCATCCGCAGGATACCACCGACGCGTTCAATGCTGCCGGTAAGTATGTACGTATGGGCGCCGACTGGGAGGTGAACGTCCAGGAGTTCGCCGCGCGTATCCGCCGTTCCAGTGCGTCGGCCTGGGATGGTGCCGCGGCCGAAGCGTCACGGCAGGCCATCAACAACTACGCGCAGCGGGCGTTGGACTTCGCTCCGGCGTTGAAAGGTCTGGCGGCGCAGGTATCGACGACGGTCACCGGCATCATCAACACGAAAACCAATGTCGCGGAACCGAAAGAGTCGGCGTGGGCTATCAACCCGAAGAGTTGGGATATCGGGATCTGGGAGGGACCGCGAGCCAAGGACAAAATCGACCAGGCTCGTGATGACGCGCGCGACGCGATGAAGAAATATTACGTCGCCGACTTCACGGCGGCGGACAAGGCGATTCCGGTGCTGCCTCGGCCGGTGAGCCCGACCGATCCTCTCTTCACCCTGGACCCGAACAAGGGCGGCACCCCGGGTATCGACAACAGCAATTCCGGTGGCCCCCAGCCTGGGAGTGTCGATCCGGGCACCGATGGTGGCACAGACCCGGGCACGCCGAAAACCCCTGCCGATGAGGAACCGGCCGACACAGATCCGACCGGCACGGATCCGGCGTCGACGACTCCCACGGCCACATCGCCCGCGGGCACGAGCAGTCCGGGAACCCCGACCGCCCACGCGGGCGTCGACCCGAGTTCCGCGCCGACCCGCGCCGCCGGCCTCGGCCCCGGCTCCTATCCGGGCGGTGGCCTCGGTGGCCTACCAGGTGGTGGCCTTCCGGGAAGCGGTCTCGGCGGTGGTTCCGCAGGGCCCGGTCGTAGCGTCCCCGGCGCACCGGCGGCCGGTGCCGGTGGTGTTCCGGCCGCGGCGGCTCAGGCCGGCGCCAACGGCAGGCCAGGCATGGGGATGCCCGGTATGGGCGGCATGGGTAGAGGCAAGTCCGAGGAAGACGAGAAGAAGCACGAAATCCCGGAATGGCTTCGCACCATGGAGAACACCGAAGAATTGCTCGGTTCCGCGCCGCGCACAATCCCCGGCGGTGTGATCGGCGGCGACAACCCCGATCCACAGAAGTAACACCGACGAGGACCACGCATGGCCGAATGGAATTGGGAACCAGACGATTTCGCCGCGTTATGGCTCGGCGACGCCCGCGACCGCCTGCCACGACCGCTGTCCTACACCAGCCGGTTCGCGGGCGCGAACGAAGCCCGCGCCCACCGCATCGCGGTGCGCGCCCGATACCAGGGTGAAGAGGCCGAACAAATCCGCCTCGCATTCCACACCCTCGACACCTGCCGACTCCGGATTCAAGTCCTCGGCGAATCCACCACACTCGGCAACGGGCAACCGCGGGAGTACCGCGTGCTGTCGGCACGCAACGACGACCACGCGGTCATGCTCACCCAGACCGCCGCCGACGGCATCCACGGCCGAATCCGCTGCCGCCTGTTCCGCACCGAGCAGATGGCACCGAGACTGGCGCACATCCTGCCCACCTGCCCGCCCGGCACCGCACCGAAGGAAACCTTCCACCTCGACGAACTCCGCCAGCAAACCCAGGCCGGGTACGGCAGATCGGCCCGCGAACGATACGAGCGCCGCATCCGCGGCACCCGGGTCGGCGGTGTAGCCGGACTGCTCACCGGACCGCTGCACACGACCACCGAACCCTGGTTCACCGCACAGTGGTTGGACGTAGCCGGCGACGGCCGCTACCTGCAGCAGGTAACCCGCGAGCACCTGTCGATACGTCCCGCCGACACCGGCGCCCTTACATCTCTGTTCAACGCCTGGATCGATCGGGCATGGAAACAACTGCAGGACAACGCATATCAGATCGGCTGAACGGACGCTCCGCGGCCGACATGCATCGGATTCACAGCCGGCTCCGCAGCATGGCCGAGCCGGCCCCCTCGAGCTCCGCGCAATACTCGGCCCGGCCGGCCATCGCCATGACCAGTGCGATGGTCGATCCACTCACCAGTGGGCCGGCGCCTGTGGCAAACGGCCCATCGGTGGCTTCCACGCGCAGACCCTCGATCGTGCTGCGACTGTTCACGGTGAAGTTCCGGCTCGCGTAGAACTCTGCGACCTCGGTGGCGGCAGTGACCGAAGGGAGGCTGGGCAAGCCCAGTGGGTGGCGGATGTCCTGGGCGTGCACGATCACCTCACCGAGCCATGCTGCCGGATGCCCGAACGGGGCGGTGGAACTGGTGATGATGGCGCGGAAACGGTCCAGCGTTTCCGCCGGAGTCGCCCCCCGATGCTCGGCCAGCCGCCGCGCATTGTGCTCATCGAAATCGAAGCGCGCGCCGAATACACTGCGCATCCAGCGCCAGGGCCCGATACTCGCCGCCGCGGTGAGGTGCGCGACAACCTCCTCCACCGTCCATTGCTCGCACAACGACCGCCCGGCCCATTGCTCTTCATCGAGACCGGCGAGATCCTCCGCCAAGGCCGCACGCTCAGTGTGTGCCATCGTCCACAGTTCCTGCCGGGCCACACTATTCGCCACCACAAGCCTCCTGCTCGACACGACACCATGCCGTGCACGTCCGTTGTATGGACGGCTGCGCTGCCCGGAATTCATCGGCTCTGCCGCCACCGGCCGACTCCACGTGAGTCCAGTCGTCGATCGAGCCTCAACCTGGTGTTACTCGCGAGGTAGACGCGTCGCGCCGTGAGGTTGTGCGGATGATCGACAGGTGGGTCGGAGCGAATGTGCCGCAGCATCGGCACAGTGCCGCCATCCATACCGAAACGGTCGGCTCGGTGATCGATCGGCTTGCGGCGTATGGCCGGTCGGCACATCTGCAACCGATGCTGCGGACAGTCTGACGGCGCCGTTCAGACGAACTGGCCGACGCCGTCGAATTCGGCGAGTGGTGCCGGTCCGCTGACCTCGTATTCGAGTAGGAGCAGGCCAAGGCTGGTGGCCTCATGGCGGGTGAGCCGAAGGCCGGTACTCGGGCCAGTGCCGGTAAGTAGTCGCCGCCCCATGCCCAGCACGGTCGGTGCGACGGCGAGTCGGACGATGTCGACCAGGCCCGCGGCAAGTAGACAATTGCCGAGGCGTGAGCTGCCGTGGATCTGCAATTCACGGCCAGGCCGGTGTTTCAGCTCGCCCACAGCGGTGGCCGCGTCGCCACGCAGTACCGTCGTCGGGTTCCAGCTGCCTGTTGTCAGAGTGTTGGACACCACGTATTTCGGCAGGCTGTTCATCCGCTCGGTGAACGGGTCGCGAGGATCGGTGATGGCGGGCCAGTCCCGTGCGAACGCCTTGTAGGTGCGGCGCCCGAGCAGGAGTCCGTCGGCGGCATCGAGCCATTCGGAGGTGCGCTGGATGAACACCTCGTCCAGATAGGGCACCAGCCAGCCGCCGCGATCAAAGCCGTCGGTGGTGTCCTCGGTCGGTGAGCCCGGTCCCTGGCTGACCCCGTCGAGTGTGACGAACTCGGTGAGCGCGAGTTTCATGCCGTCGCTTCGCCTTCGACCAGTTGTGTGAGTTGATCGGTGACCGTCCCCCACCCGTACGCGAATCCCAGTTCTTGGTGACGGGCCCGCGCTGCCGGGTCACCGTGCCGGACCAGAATCCGATAGTCGGTGCCGTCGGGGTGATCACGCAGGGTGATCTCGGCGGTCATCGACACCGGAGCAGGTGCGGCCGGACGCCAGCCGCTGTCGACCGCATTGGTGAACACGAGACGTTCACACTCCTCGGCCAGCAGGAAACAGGCATTCAGGTGCGGAACGAACTTCTCGCCGTCGTCGCTCATCGTGGTGACGAACGCACCTGCGGGTCGGATCTCGAGTCTCTCGACACGGCACAGGGTCGGTGCGGGGAGCCACCACTGCGCCAGGCTTTCCCGGTCGGTCCAGGCCTTCCATACGCTGGCACGTGGCGCGCGGATTACGCGGTTGAGAGTGAGATCGAGGTCAGGGTTCATCGCGAGACTCCTTTGATTCGGTGAGGAATTGCTCGAGCCGGTCGGTGCGGCGCTCCCAGATGTGGCGCTGTTCGGCCAGCCAGTCCTCGACCAGCCCGAACCGTTCCCGGTCGAGTTCGCAGCGGCGCACCCGCCCAGTTTTGACCGTCCGGATCAGCCCGCTGGACTCCAGGACACGGATGTGTTTCAGAAACGCCGGCAGCGTGATCGGTGCAGATTCAGCCAGCTCGCCGACACTGGCGGGACCGGACCCGAGTTGCTGAACTACCGCGCGGCGCGACGGATCCGCAAGGGCGGCGAATACGTCATCCAACACAACGGAATACTTAGCCACAAGGTTAAGTATTAGCTGACATCGCGCTGCAACGCAATACGCAGACCCACGACACGATGCCACCCCAGCTCACCTCGAAACGGAACCGAGGACCTCCATCGGGCTTGTCGAACGCGGCCTAGTCCGCCCCGTTGTCGAGTTCGCGCAGGAAACCGGCGACCACTTCGGCTACGCCTTCGGGGTCGTCGTCATGGATCCAGTGTGCGGCGTCCGGGAACTGCACCAGTCGGGCGTTGGAGCGCCGGGTCACCATCTCACGAGCCAGTGGTTCGGGGAGGAGCGTGCTGTGTTCGCCGCGCAATACCAGCGCCGGGCAGGTCGAGCTGAGCCACTTGTCCCACCAGTCTCCGATTCCGCTGACTTGCACATCCATCATCTCGTTCCAGTCGAACAGCAGTCGCCAGTGGCCGTTCGCTGTGGGCTCGGCACTCTGCATGAAGAATCCCGGGTCGGGGATACCTTTGGCACGGAGTGCATCTGCCAGCTGTTCTTCGGTCGCGCCGGTGGCGGGCCAGTCACGCACGTCCAGTACCGGGTGTTCGATCTCCGGTGAGCGCATCACTGGTCCGACATCCTCGATGATCAGTGCCGCCACGAGGTCAGGATGTTGTGCGGCCAGGTGGTAAGCGGTGATACCGCCACGTGAATGACCCAGTACCACGACCGGGCCGAGATCCAGATGCCGGATCAGCTCGGCAGCGTCGGTGACGAAGTCAGCGTTGGAGTAGCTGTCGGAATGGCTGCTGTTACCGTGACCCCGCTGATCGGGTGCGATGACGCGCGCCCCCGGCGAGAGGTCGCGGCCGAGTCGGGCAAAATTGGAACCACGTCCGAAAGTGCCGTGCAGCATGACGATCGGACGCCCGGTTCCGGCGGAGTCGATAAACGCTATATCGACGCCATTTACTGTTGCTGATCTCAGTCGTTCCACTCCGGCAATCCTTTCAATCGGGGCAAATGGTTTTATCGTTCGCCCCGGCCGGCCTCGCGTGCGCGCTGCACCGGCGGCGGATGCGGGCATGACTACCGCCTGATTGCGGCGCCGCGGACCGTGCCCTGACACCGAGCCGCGGCACCCGAACCTCGCCGAACACTGCGGGTAATCAGCCGACTGCGTGTCCACCTGACATACCTGGTATTACGGTGTTTCCCCACAAAGCAGACACCGGTAGCGCCATGAGGCGATCTCCGTAGGACACGCCCTGGTCGCCTAGATGCAAAACGATTCCGGCCGTGAACCGGTTGCCGAGTTTGTCGCGGAGCCAGCTCAGGTGCCGTGCATCCTTGACCGTCGGAGAAGCGGATGCCTTCACCTCGATTGCGAAGATCGAACCGTCGGCTGCTTCGAGAATGAAGTCGATCTCGCGACCATCCCGATCCCGGTAGTGCAGAATGTCGAACGCATCGTTGGTGAGGCCCTTGAGCTTCAGGAGTTCGGTGAAGACGAAGGTCTCGACCAAGCGGCCGAGGAACTGGTTCCCAGGCTGCCCGAGCGATCGCTCATCGGTGCGGAGTAGATGTGCGGCCAACCCCGAATCGGTGAGAAAAAGCTTGGGTGACTTCGTTTCCCGTGAAGACAGGTTTGTCGACCACGGCCTTACGGTCGCCATCAAGAAGACAGTTTCGAAGTAACCGAGGTAGGTCTGCACGGTATCGCGGGACAGTCCGAGGCCTTTGGCGATGTCATCCACCACGAGAGGGTGGCCTGCTCGGTCCGCTACGAGGGTGGCGAGTTGAGGCAGGACCGTTGCCTGACGGATATCCGCGAATTCTCGGATACGACCTGGTGTTACCTGGGTGCTATCGGCAATCTGCCGACCACCTGATCGGCAATCTGCCGACAGGGTTGTCGGCAATCTGCCGAGTCTCTGACCGGCAATCTGCCGACTGTATGGTCGGCAAACTGTCGAGGTGTCCGGCTCGGACCGCGAGGAGGTGTGCCAGGCGACCGGTCGAGTGCGCTCAGGGCTGGATGTTCTCCAGATCCGCAAGCAGCCCAGGCTGTTCCGGCTCCCACCCGAGCGCTTCGCGGGTGTGCACGCTGGAAGCGGGCTGGTCGAGCGCGAAGATCTCTGCGAGCGGCCCGAATGCCTCCGGGGGCACGCTTTCCACCGGTACGCCGAGCCGGCGGCCGATCACCGACGCCATATCGCGCACTGCGACGCCCTCGTCGCCCACGGCGTGCCAGGCGGTTCCGGCCGGTGCCTTTTCCAGGGCGAGGCGGAACAGGACGGCTGCGTCGAGGGCGTGGACGGCGGGCCAGCGCTGGGTGCCGTCGCCCGGGTATCCCGCTACTCCGCTCTGGCGGGCGGCGGTGGTGAGGATTCCGGTGAATCCGCCGGTGCCGTTGTTGTAGACGGTGCGCGGCAGGCGGATCGCCGAACTGCGGACGCCCTGGGTGGCCAGGTCGAGGACCGAGGTGACCGACTGGACGCGTCCAGCAACGGGGCCCGCGGAGGTCAGTGGATCCGATTCGGTGGCCGCGCGGCCCGCTGCCATCGGCGTGCCCGAGACCGTGACGTACGGGCGATCGCTGTCGGTGAGTTCCTCGCCCAGCGCGGCCATGGCGGCGCCCTCCTCGGCGACTGCTGCCAGCACGGTGTCCTCGGAGCTGAAGTCGTTGCTGAATGCCAGGTGGATGACGCCTTCGCTGCGGGCGGCCGCGGCACGGATGGTGTCCAGATCGGTGAGATCGCCGCGGATCGGTTCCGCGCCGGCGGCGGACACGGCCGCGGCGGATGAGTTGGAGCGGGCGAGGGCGAGGACCGTGTGACCGTTCGCGAGCAGTTCCGCGACGACGGCCGAGCCCACCAGGCCGGTGCCGCCGGTGACGAATACGCGCATGACTTCCCCTTCGAGTGATGGGATGGTTGTCTCATCACAGTAGCAGGCGATGGGATAACAGTCCCATCGCATAGGATGGGCAGTATGGCGCGATGGAAACCTGGGGCACGTGAGCGGCTGGTCCTGGCTGCGGTCGATCTGTTTACCGAACAAGGCTACGACGCTACGACGGTGGCCCAGATTGCCGAGCGCGCCGGTGTCACGAAAAGCACCTTTCATCGCTACTTCCCTGATAAGCGCGATTTGCTGGTCGCCGGGCAGCAGGCCTTGAGCCGGTTGCTGACCGAAGGTATTGCCGCGGCACCGCAGGATGCCGGCCCGCTCGCGGCCGTCGCGGACGGGCTCGCGGCGGCTTCCGCGGAGATGGGCCCGCTCAACCACGAAATGGCTCCCCGTGTGCAGGCCGCGATCGCCGCCAACGCCGAACTTCAGCAACGCGATGCCTTGAAAAGCGTGGGGCTGGCCGCGGACATGGTCGAAGCCCTGGTCGCACGCGGCGTCCCGCAACCGACCGCACACCTCGCCGCCGAACTGGGTGTGCTCGCGTTCAAGCAGGGCTTCGCGCAATGGCTGGACGCCGATCGGGACGCCGCCCTGGCCCCCTACGTCCTGGCCGCGCTCGACGATCTGAAAGAAGCCACCCGCACCCTCACCTGAGCAGGCTCACATCCGGCGATACTCGTCGAGATCGATGCGCACAGTGAACGGCACCGACAACTCGAGCTTCTCGTGGTGAATTTTGGTCAGTGCGTACGACCCGGTCGACGGGTCCAGTTCGTACACGTAGACCACGGCCCGCCCATCCACGTTCTCCACCCGCCAGAAGTGCGTGATACCCGCACGGGCGTACAGCTGCGGCTTGCGTTCACGGTCCCGCACAACCGAATCCGGTGAAACTACCTCGACTGCGAGCACCACGTCATCGGGTTGGTACGTGGTCTGTTCGGGTCCGCGATCGGCCGATTCGTGCACCACGATCAGGTCGGGTTCGGGCCGCTGCCGGGGTCCGAGAGTTACGGTCATCTCGCGCCGCACCCGCAACGACACCGGCGCAGCGGCCCGCAGTGCCGATACCAGCAGGTCGATCACCAGAGCGTGGAACCTCATCTGCGGGCTCACGAAGACGAGACTCCCATCGATCAGCTCGGTGTGCGGGGGCAGGTCGGTTAGTCGGTCCAGATCATCGCTGGTGAAGCCATCCGGCGGTGGGACGGCCCATGCGGGCAGCGGTTCCGCGGTCATCGGCCCTCCTTCCGTCGGTGTGGTCACGAGCAGCGGCTTTCAGTATTGCACCGCTGCGCACCCGTCAACTACCTCCGACCACCCAGGGATCGTTCGAGTTCAGCGCAGTCAGCAGTAAGCGGATCGCCGCTACCCGGCGTTCCTTGCCCGGTAGTTCGTCCAGCGCGCATTCCGGATCGGCGGGTGGGCCCAGGTGGGTGCAGCCGCGTGGGCAGTCCTCGATGGCCTCGGACAGGTCCGCGAAGGCGGCGATCACGTCGTCGGGGGTGATGTGGGCCAGGCCGAAGGAGCGGATGCCGGGGGTGTCGATCACCCAGCCGCCCTCGGCCAGTGGCAACGCCACCGATTGGGTGGAGGTGTGGCGGCCCTTGCCGACGCCGGAGACCGTGCCGACGGCCCGTTCCGCTTCGGGGACAAGACGATTCACCAGCGTGGACTTACCCACGCCGGAATGGCCGAGCATGCAGGTGAGCGAGTCCCGAAGCAACTCCTGGACCGGCTCGAGTGGATCCTCGCGGCCGCCGTAGACGATGGTGAGATCCAGATCCGCGAACTCGGCGGCGAACTCCGATTCGGCCGCCAGATCATATTTGGTGAGGCACAGAACCGGTTGCAGCCCACCGGCATACGCGGCGACCATGGCTCGTTCGACGAATCCGGTGCGGGGCGGGGGATCGGCCAGTGCCACCACGATGAACAGTTGTTCGGCGTTGGAGACGACGATGCGTTCGAACGGGTCGGTGTCGTCGGCGGTGCGGCGCAACACCGTTCGGCGTTCCGCGACGCGGACGATGCGGGCCAGCGTATCGGGCCGGCCGGACAGGTCACCGACCACATCCACCTGATCGCCCACCACGATCGGGGTGCGGCCCAGTTCGCGGGCACGCATCGCGACCACACGGCGCTCCGGATCGTTGTGCAGTACACAACCCCAGCGGCCGCGGTCGACCGAAACCACCATGGCCGGCACCGCATCTCGATGTTCCGGCCGGGTTTTGGTCCGGGGACGAGACCCTCTGCCCGGGCGCACCCGGACATCGGATTCGTCGTACTCGCGGCGCCTCAGTGGGCCGCTCCTTCATTCGACAAGACGTCCGCGCCCGCCAGCATCGACTCCCACAGGGTGACGAATTCCGGCAGGGTCTTGGCGGTGGTGCCGATATCCTCGATGCTCACCCCGGGCACGCGCAGGCCGAGAATCGCTCCGGCGGTGGCCATCCGGTGGTCGGCGTAGGAATGCCATTCACCGCCGTGCAGCGGTGCGGGCTCGATGTTCAGGCCGTCCTCGGTTTCGCTGACATTGCCGCCGAGACGGTTGATCTCGGCGGTCAGCGCGGCCAGCCGGTCGGTTTCGTGGCCGCGCAGATGCGCGATGCCGCGCAGCCGGGACGGGGAATCGGCCAGGGCGGCCAGGGCCGCGACGGTGGGGGCCAGTTCGCCCACATCGTGCAGGTCGATATCGATTCCGGCGAGGGTCTGCGGGCCGCGCACGGTGAGCGTGCCGTCGAACCGGCGTGCCTCGGCGCCCATGCGGACCAGGATTTCGCGGATCACGTCGCCGGCCTGGCTGGTGAGCTGCGGCCAGTGCGGGATGGTCACCTCACCGCCGGTGACCGCGGCGGCGGCCAGGAACGGGGTGGCATTGGACAGGTCGGGTTCGACCTCCCAGTCCACGGCATGGATCGGACCGGGTTCCACGACCCAGACCTGCTCCTTGCGCGGATCGGTGGGTGCCTGCACCCGCACGCCGGCGTGGCGCAGCATGTTCACGGTCATCTCGATATGCGGCATGGAGGGCAGCGGCGCACCCTCGTGATGCACGGTGATGCCGGACTCGAAACGGGCCGCCGACAGCAGCAGCCCCGACACGAACTGCGAGGACCCGGACGCATCGATGGTGACGGTGCCGCCGGGCAGCGAGCCGGAGCCGTGCACCACGAACGGCAGGGTGTCGCCGTCGATCTCGACGCCGAGATTGCGCAGCGCGTCGAGTACCGTGCCCAACGGCCGCAGCCGGGCCTGTTCGTCCCCGAAGAACGCGACGTTGCCGTGCGCCAGCGTGGCCACCGGCGGCAGGAACCGCATCACGGTGCCGGCCAGGCCGCAGTCGACGGTCGCGTTGTGCAGATGTTCGGGCGGGGTGACGACGAGGACGTCGGCGTCACCGGTGATCTCGGTTCCCATCGCGCGCAGGGCCGCGATCATCAGCTCGGTATCCCGGCTGCGCAGGGCGCCGGTGATGGTCGAGGGACGGTCGGCGAGCGCGGCCAGAATCAGTGCCCGGTTCGTGATCGATTTGGACCCGGGCAGGGTGACGGTCGCGTGCACGGCATGGTCGGTGTGGGGCGCGGGCCAGAAACTCACCGATACATCTTCACTCATGAGAGCCTTTCGCGTATGCGCGGAGCATAGTTTTGTGATCCCACAGGGGTAATGGAAATCGGTCCGTGCCTGGTCAGGGCTGGTTACCCGCCGTCAACCGCGATGTAACACACATCGGTGGACTATCCTGCGCCGCGCTACGCGAGGACGCCGCCGCGCCGTTATGGGTGATTTGAGGCGTTTCCGATATTCACGCCTGGGGACGGCATCCATGTCACCGGAGCCGCGTCACCGGAAAGCGCGATCGGGCCCGCGCCGAGTGCGGCGCGGGCCCGATGCGATATGCGGTTCTACTTATTGCGCCCGTGCAGGAACGGCACCATCTTGCGGAGCATCTTCATGGTGGCGTCGGTGCGCTTGTAGCTCATCAGAGCCATGCCCGGAATGGCGAAGCGTTGCACCGCGATCGAATGCGGGCTGGAGAATTCCAGCAGGCCCGGTGCGCCGTGGATGCGGCCGATACCGGAATCGCCCACACCACCGAAGGGGAGTGCGGCAATGGCGGCGAAGCCGAGCACCGAGTTGACCGAAGTGGCGCCGACCCGCAGCCGGCGGGCGATCTCGACCCCACGCTTACGGGAGAACACCGCCGAACCCAGGCCGTACTTGGAGTTGTTGGCCAGTTCGATGGCCTCGTCGACGCTGTCTACGGTGCGGATGGTGACGGTGGGGCCGAAGGTTTCCTCCGCCACCGCATCGGAATTCTCGTCGACGTCGACCAGGATGACCGGCTCGATATAGGGGGCCTTGACCGATTCCACCCCGCCCAGGACCGCGGTGCCGCCGTCGGCGAGTGCGGATTCGATGTGGCGCCGCACGATGTCGACCTGTGAAGGCATCGTCATCGGGCCGTAGGAGGCCTTGTCATCCGATCCGGCATGCACGCCGGAGAGGATCTTGGTCACCTCGGCGATGAACGGTTCGCGGATCGACTTGTGGACGTACACCCGCTCCACACCGGCGCAGGTCTGGCCGCTGTTCATGGTGGCGCCGTAGGCGACGGCGTCGGCGGCCGCGGCGATATCGGCATCCTCGGCGACGATCACCGGGTCCTTACCGCCACACTCCAGCAGCACCGGGGTGAGGGTGTCGGCCGCGGCGGCCATGATCTTCTTGCCGGTCGCGGTGGAACCGGTGAAGGCCACCTTGTCGACCCCGGAACGCACCAGCGCCGCACCGGTAGCGCCGTATCCGTTGATGACGGTGAAAACCCCGTCGGGCAATTCGGGATTGGCCTCGGCGAACGCCTTCCCGACGAAATTGCCGATCCCGGTGGAATATTCACTCGGCTTGAATACGACGGTATTACCGGCGGCGAGCGCATAGGCCAGCGAACCGTTGGGGGTGTAGACCGGGTAGTTCCACGGGCCGATCACGCCGATCACACCGAGCGGGCGCTGTTCGATCGAGGCCGAGAAATTCGACATCGTCGCCCCGGAGGACACCTTCTTGGGTTTGAGTACCTTCTCGGCGTTCTTGGCGGCCCAGGCGATGTGCTCGAGGGCGAGCATCATCTCCAGATAGGCGTCGTCGCGCGGTTTTCCGTTCTCGGTGTGGATGAGGTCGCAGAATTCGTCGGAACGGGCGACGAGGCGGCTCGCCCAGCGTAAGAGCGCCTGCTTGCGCTCGGCGAAACTCAGTCCACTCCAGGTTGCGGCGGCCGAGCGGGCCTTGGCGACGGCCGCGCGCACCGCCTCTTCGTCGGCGACGGGATGGGTGGCGATGACCTCGCCGGTGGCCGGATTGACCGAGGTGAGCTCGGTATCGGAGGTGGATTCGGATGCCTTCGCCGCTGCTGCGGCGGTGGACTCGGTAGTGGACATGATTCGGCGACCCCTAATGAGAGAGTGACGGCAAGAAACTCTCACACCCAAGATGTGATGTCAACCGCCTTCAGTTGTATTCGCGTCCGCGCACGGCTATATCCGAGTCTACGGTCGCCGTGGCCTACGCGGAGGGGTCGGAACTGCGGATTTGTCGGTGCCCGATGGCAGCATGGAGGTATGTGCGGCAGATATGCGACCACCGCGAATCCGGCGCGACTTGCGGTCGAACTCGACGCGCTCGACGAGACGACCGACGGCGCCTCCGAATCCGGCACCGCGGCGAAAGCGCCGTCCGGTGCGGGAGCCGAATCCGGTGCGAATTACAACGTGGCGCCCACGAACCGGGTACTCACCGTGGTCCGCCGCCACGACCGCGACCACCCCGACGACGATCCGGCGCTCCGCATCCGGCGCATGCGCTGGGGGCTGATCCCGGTCTGGACCAAGGCTGCCGAGCCCGGAGTCCCGGCGAAGGGCAAACCGCTGTTCAACGCGCGTGCCGATCGTGCCACCGCGGCGCCGTCGTTCCGGGACTCGGCGAAGAAGCGGCGCTGCCTGGTGCCGATGGACGGCTGGTACGAATGGCTCGCCGAACCTGATCCGACCGCCGCGGGCAAGACGGTGAAACAGCCGTACTACATGTCCGACGCCGACGGCGGCCGGCTCTATATGGCCGGGCTGTGGTCGGTCTGGCGCGATCCGGCACAGCGGGAGATGAACCCACTACTTTCCTGCACGATTCTGACCACCGACGCGGTGGGCGATCTGACCCGCATCCACCATCGGATGCCGCTGATGATGCCGCGCGAACACTGGGACGCCTGGCTCGACCCGGACCACCCCGCGCCGGGCGAACTACTGGAAACTCCGTCGCCGCAGCTGGTTTCGTCGATCGTGGCGCGACCGGTCAATCCCTTGGTGAACTCGGTGCGCAACAACGGTCCGCAACTGCTGGAACCGGTGGACAGCAGCGGCGATGCCGGGCAGATCAGCCTGATCTGAGCCCGGCATCGCCGTGCGGTGCTAATCGCACTGCACGGTGGGCGCTACTACGTTGAGGCCGCATTTGAGCACGTCCGTACCCATTTCGATGAGATTGGTGGCGGTTTTGCCGCCGAGCTCGATGAGGTCGGTGACGGTATTGCCGCCGAACTTCTCCGCCCGCTCGGCCTGCGGGTCCTTCTCCGGGGCGCCGGGATTCTCGCTGTCGCCACCGAGGGGGTAGTCGGAGTCCAGGACCGGGGTCACCACGGCGGGGGCGGCTTCGGCGGGGGCGGCGATCAACAGGCCGGGGCCCAAGGTGAGCAGGGTGGCGCCGGCGACGGCGATCAGGCTGCGCAGGCGTGGACGGTGGGTCATCTCGTATCACATCCTCGGTTCGAACGAATCGGGGTCGAACGGACTCGACCAGTAACGCACAGATACCGGTGTGATTCGAGTGATTCGAGGTGAAAGTCAGCCGGGTGTCTGCGTGTCGGTCCGGAGTGTCCGGCTTTCCGAACCGACGTCGAGCAGGAACTGCCGGGCGGCCTCGTAGTCGTCGACGAAGCGGTCCAGGAGGTC
Organism: Nocardia vermiculata NBRC 100427; assembly: GCF_001613265.1. Taxonomy (GTDB): domain Bacteria; phylum Actinomycetota; class Actinomycetes; order Mycobacteriales; family Mycobacteriaceae; genus Nocardia; species Nocardia vermiculata. The sequence goes on along the minus strand of NZ_BDCA01000011.1, from coordinate 89,652 downwards.
GGCGAAGAGGTGGCGATCGTTGTCGTCCCAGTCGCCGAGTACGTGAGTCAGCATCTCGTTGCGGCGAGCCCGCAGGTGGGTGGCCATCTCCTCGCCGTCGGGCGTGACTACCAGGACGCTGGCGCGGCCGTCGGTGGGATCGGCTTCCCGGCGGATGAAACCGCGCTTGACCAGGCCGGCGACCTGCCGGCTGATGGTGGACGCGTCGGAGTACATGGCCTCGGCGAGGGTGCCCGAGCGCATCGGGCCGTCGAGCAGCAGGCGGAAGATGATGCGATACGCCGACATGTCGACCTCGCCGTGCGAGGCGGCGGACACCTGGGCGTTGGTGCGTTCCCGGATGCGCCCGAGGCGTATCAGTTGCTGCCCGATCCGATCGGAGACCTGCTCGTTGTCCATCTCTCGGACCTCCCGCGCCGTCCGACCGCGCCGGGGCGGCAAGTTACCTGAAGAAATCAACTGCTTGTATATCTCAACTAGTTGTCAAAGGCAATTATTTCCAACAGATTAATCGGACATATCAGGCAGTGATGATAGCGGTGACAGCCGCTGTCGTGCGAATCAGATCCGCCGGCGCCACCTCGATCTCCAGGCCACGCTTGCCGGCGCTGCACAGCACCCGGTCCCACACCAGCGCCGACTCGTCGATCACCGTGGGCAGTGCGCGCTTCTGGCCCAATGGGGACACACCGCCCAGAACGTACCCGGTAATACGCTGCGCCTTGGCCTTGTCGGCCATCGCCGCCTTCGGTGCGCCCAGCGCCGCCGCGGCGGCCTTCAGCGACAACGAATGCGGGACCGGGAGCACGGCCACGGCCACGGCGCCGGTCGACAACTCGATGACCAGCGTTTTGAAGATCTGCTCGGCCACCACCCCGACCCGCTGCGACAGCGCGGCCACCGCCTCGTCGCCGTAGGAATCGCTGCGCGCATCGTGCGGATAGGAGTGCACGACATGTGCCACCTTCGCCTGGTTCAGCGCCCGGACAGCCGGGGTCGATGCGGCCATGCCGGTCAGCGTAGCGGTGCGCCGCGACCGCCGGTGCCCACCCCGGGCTCCTGCCGGGATCGCCCGGCGGGAACACAGCGGGGTGTCGGCATGTTGCACTGTTTCGCTACCCGGCACAGCGGCCCAGCAGCAGCCCGTCCGGGATCTGAAGCCCGAAAAACGTCCGAAGGAGAGTGCGGTGACCGTCCTTGTCGACGAACGTCCGGTGACGATCGGCCGGATCGGCCAGGCGCCGCCGTATCCGCTGATCGACACCGTCCCCCAGGCCACCACCGGGTTCGGCCGAGATCACGCCCGCGCGGTAGATTCGAGTGCTACGGCAACCGAAGGGACTTCCGTGACGAGCGACGACGAATTGGCGGCCGATCGCCCCCGTGAAGGCACCGCGGGCGCTTCCGGCCCGGAACATATCGAGATCCCCGACGATCCGGTGGACGACGAGGACAACAGCACCGTGCGCAGCAATGCCGACGATGCCGAACTGGCGCGACGTTTCGAGCGTGACGCCCTGCCGCTGCTGGATCAGCTCTACGGGGCGGCCCTGCGGATGACCCGTAACCCGGCCGACGCCGAGGATCTGGTGCAGGAAACCTTCGCCAAGGCCTACCAGGGCTTCCGGTCCTTCCGTGAGGGCACCAACCTGCGCGCTTGGCTGTACCGCATCCTCACCAACACCTACATCAACTCCTATCGCAAGAAACAGCGCCAGCCCGCGCAGTACCCGACCGACGAGATCACCGACTGGCAGCTCGCCGCCACGGCCGAGCACACCTCCACCGGCCTGCGCTCGGCGGAGATGGAGGCGCTCGAGGCGCTGCCGGACGACGACATCAAGGCCGCGCTGCAATCACTGCCGGAGGAATTCCGCATGGCGGTGTACTACGCCGATGTGGAGGGCTTCCCCTACAAGGAGATCGCCGACATCATGGGTACTCCGATCGGCACGGTCATGTCCCGGCTGCATCGCGGTCGCAAACAGCTCAAGGGGCTGCTGGCCGATGTCGCGCACGAACGCGGCTTCGACCGGAACCGGCAGGAGGTTTCGCAATGAGCACCAGTGAGCACGAGCACGACGAACGCAGCGCCGGAGACGATCTCGAACTGGACTGTTCGGCAGTGCTCACCGATGTCTGGCTGATTCTCGACGGCGAATGCGACGAGTCCACCCGGGCGCGACTGCAGCACCACATGGACCATTGCTCCCCGTGCATCGAGGCCTACGGCCTGGAGGAGAAGCTCAAGCATCTGCTCAGCAGCAAATGCGGCGGCGACCGAGCGCCGGAATCATTGCGTGAGCGTCTGACCCTCGAAATCCGCCGTTCGGTCACGATCACCGAAACCAGGATCGAACCCGAATCCTGACCGATCCCCGGAAACGCGAATGCGGCCCGCCATCCACTGGATGGCGGGCCGCATTCTTGTCAGCTGTGCGCCGGACCACTGCGGTCCCGGCGCGCACGACACAACGGCTCAGGAGTTGGGCCGCTTGCCGTGGTTGGCCGCATTCTTACGGCGGCTGCGCTTCTTACGCCCACGCTTACCCATCGTTAGCTCCCTTCTGGTGAAAACAAGACTGGGGAGAACCCGCCCCAGGTGCGAGTTCATCGCAGAAAAGCGTACATGCGCGGCCGGTGTGCCCAGCAATCGGCTGGTGAAGCGGGACCGTGACAGGCCCATCCGGGTAGGCAGGGCACCGAGCGGCCGGTGTGGTCAGCCCGGGATGTCCGCCAGCGCCATCATTTCCCGGAGCACCGCGTGCAGGGCCGGGCTGGTGTCGGCCGTGCGCCAGGCAGCCCGCAGATGCACATCGGGCACGGTGTCGGTCAAGGGCAGGAAGGTGATGTGCGGATCGGTGACGTTGCGCGCTACCGATGCCAGCGTGAGATGGCAGCCGACCTCCGCGCCGACCAAGGCCAGCGCGGTCTGGGTATCGGGTGCGATCTGCACGACCTCCGCGACGAAGCCGTGCGCCTTGGCCAGGCGGCGCAGCCGATCCGGCAGCACCGCCCCGTCGTGCGAGGCCAAGGAGACGAAGCGGTCGGAGGCCAAGTCGGACATGGTGATTCGTTCGGTCGTACCGGCCAGTCGATGAGTGTCGGGGACCGCGACTACCAGTGAGTCGGGCAGGGTCACCTGTGAGGAGATCCCGGCCGGGATCACGTCCCACCGACCGAAGGCCAGGTCGGCCTCGTTGTCGAGAACCTTCTTCACGGCCGGCTGCGCGAAATTCTGACTGGACAGCTCCAACGCGATTCCGGGCCGGTGCGACCGGACCATGCGGGCCAGTTGTGCGAGCAGCCGGTGCGTGGACACCCCGGCGAAGACGATGCGCACGGTTCCCACGTCACCGTTGTCCGCCGCGCGTACCGCGGCACGGGCCCGGCGGACGGCGGAAAGCACCTCCCGGGCCGGATCCAGCAGTGCTTTGCCGCTGTCGGTGAGCGCCACCGAGCGGGTGTTGCGGTCGAACAAGGTAGTGCCGAGGGTGCGCTCGAGTTGCTTGATCGTGCGGCTCAGCGGCGGCTGCGCGACATGCAGTCGTTCGGCGGCGCGTCCGAAATGCAGTTCCTCGGCGACGGCGAGGAATGCGCGGAGCTGATCGATATCCATGACCGGGCAATTATTGCATATTCGGTATCACAGGTCGGCTGATCAAGTATTGGACCGGCGGTAATCGAGCGGGCGATAGTAGAGGCCATGCGCACGCTGAACCCCGATGTCCCGGACGACGTCTTCGCCGACGTGCTGGAACAGGTCCGCCACTTCGTTCGCACCGCGGTCGTTCCGCGTGAACTCGAGATCATGGAGACCGATGCGATCCCCGCGGACCTCCGAGACCGCGCGGCCGCGATGGGGTTGTTCGGTTACGCGTTACCGCAGCAGTGGGGTGGACTGGGGCTCAACCTGATTCAGGATGCCGAGCTGGCCATGGAACTCGGCTACACCAGCTTGGCCTTCCGCTCGATGTTCGGTACCAACAACGGAATCGCGGGGCAGGTGCTCGTCGGATTCGGCACACCGGAACAGCAGCAGCGGTGGCTGCCCGGACTCGCCTCGGGGGAGGTCGTCGCGTCGTTCGCGCTCACCGAACCCGGTGCCGGATCGAATCCGGCCGGGCTGCGCACGACCGCCCGCGCCGACGGTGCCGGCTGGGTGATCGACGGCGCCAAATGCTTCATCACCAATGCGCCGTCCGCGAACCTTTTCGTGGTGTTCGCGCGGGTGCATCCCGCACCCGAATCCGGTTCCGGCATAGCGGTGTTCCTCGTTCCCGCCGAGACCGACGGAGTGAGCGTCGGCAGTAAGGACGCCAAGATGGGGCAGCAGGGTGCCGGCACCGCCGACGTCCGCTTCGCCGGTGTCCGAGTCGGTGCGGACGCACTGGTCGGCGGGGATGCGGAATCGGGTTACCGAGCTGCGATGACCTCCCTGGCGCGCGGCCGGGTGCATATCGCCGCACTGGCGGTCGGGCAGGCCCAGCGCGCGCTCGACGAATCCGTGGCGCATGCCGCGACCGCCACCCAGGGCGGCACCCCGATCGGCGACTTCCAGCTGGTGCAGGCCATGCTCGCCGACCAATACACCGGGGTCGCGGCCGGGCGCGCCATGGTGCGCGACGCCGCCCACGCCTGGGTGACCGAGACCGACCGGCGGATCGTGCCCTCAGCGGCCAAGCTGTTCTGCACCGAAATGGTCGGCAAGGTGGCCGACCTCGCGGTCCAGGTGCACGGTGGCTCCGGATATATGCGTGAGGTGACCGTCGAGCGGATCTACCGTGATGTCCGGCTGCTGCGGCTCTACGAGGGCACCAGTGAGATTCAGCGGCTCATCATCGGCGGCGGACTGGTACGCGCCGAACAACGTAAGAACTCGTAAACCGCACCTGGGAAAGGACGCATCACCATGCTCACCGACCGGACCGCCGTCGTCACCGGAGCAGCACAGGGCATCGGCCTCGCCATCGCCCGCACCTTCGCCGAGCACGGCGCACGGATCGTCATCGGCGATCTCGACGAGGCGAAGGCGAAGGCCGCCGCGCAGTCACTGCCCACCGAGGCAATCGGGGTGCGCTGCGACGTCAGCTCCGCCGACGATATGGCCGCGCTGCTCACCGCCGCCGTCGACACCTTCGGATCCCTCGACGTCATGGTCAACAATGCCGGCATCACCCGCGACGCCACCATGCGGAAGATGACCGAGGACCAGTTCGACGACGTGATCCGAGTGCACCTCAAAGGCTGCTGGAACGGCACCCGCCAGGCCGCGGGAATCATGCGTGCCCACGGCGGCGGCTCGATCGTGAACCTGTCCTCGATCTCCGGCAAGGTCGGGCTCGTCGGCCAGACCAACTATTCCGCCGCCAAGGCGGGAATCGTGGGCCTCACCAAGGCCGCCGCGAAAGAGGTTGCGCACCTGGGAGTCCGGGTCAACGCTATACAGCCCGGCCTGATTCGCACGGCGATGACCGAGGCCATGCCGGAGAAGGCATGGGAGTCGAAGATGGCCGAAATCCCGATGCAGCGCGCCGGTGAACCCGAGGAGGTCGCCTCGGTGGCGTTGTTCTACGCCTCGTCGCTGTCGTCGTACATGACCGGCACCGTCGCCGAGGTGACCGGCGGGCGGCACATCTGAGCCGCGGGAGCGGTCCCCTCCGGCCGGTCGCCGTCTCTTACGGCTGCGGCCGGACCGTGAGGATCTGCTCCGCCCGCCCCACCGGACCGTGCACATCGTGCAGGACGGTACTGGTGAGCCCCTGCCCGGTCGCACCGAAGGACACCGACGTGTCGAGCCCCGTCCACGCGCCGGCGGGCTGCCGGAACAGGTGGATCGACAGGTCGACGTTCGGGAACATCCATTCGGTGGGTTTCTGTCGCACCGCGATGCCGTTGGCGGTATCCACCAGTGCCACGAACGAGGCCGCCGGGCCCGTCGGCTCTCCGTCGACGAGATCGATCGCAGTGGATACCCATGCCGTGGTACGGCCCGGCGCGGGCTCACCCACCGTGCGGACATCCAGCGAGGCGATGAACCCGCCGGGCCACACCGAGGTCATCGACCACGGGCTCAACGTGTCGGGAGCGGGCAGGGGCGTGCCCGAGCCGCCGGCGACACTGCCGGTGTCGAGGGAGGTCAGATACCAGGTCCGAGCCACCACCGCGGCCCGCCCGTGGATCGTGACGGTCGCCTGCACCAGTTCGATGGTTCGGCCCGGACGGATCGTCTCGACGTGAATCTCGAACTCGTCGAGCGCGATCCGGCCCAGAATGTCGAAGCAGATCCGCCCGGCGAGCATCGAGGGACCTTCGGCACGCGAGCGCTCGATCTCGTGCACGATCAGCCCACCCAGCGGGCTGAAATGCTGTTCGTCGGAACTCCAGGCGCCGCCGGTGTGGGCGGTGGGGGCGAAGCGGTGGTCGCCGATGCGCACGAAGTAGGCGGTGGGGTCGGGTGCGGTCGGCAACGTGGCTCCTTCTTCGGGCGATGAAATATCGCGCAGTACTCCTGCCCGCGACGGCCACGATGGACGTCAGTGGGCAAATAGCACGCTATCGGTCGCCGTCGAGTCGGGAGCGACGCCCCCTCGACGGTGCTGCCGGCACGAGTCCCCCGATGCTTGCGGACGCGACCCGGCGTATCCACGGGTTCAGTGGGTGAGCAGCACCTTCAGCACGACGATCGCGGTAGCGACCGCGGTCAGCACCACCGCCCCGAGCAAGGTCCAGCGGCTGGGCTGCGACCCTTTCAAGCGCTGAATCACGAACACGATGCCACCGATGCGCACCAGCATCGCCACCTCGGCAGCGAGCTGCGCGGTGCGCGGTTCCAGCCAGCCGAGCCAGGCAATTCCCAGAATCACCGCGGGCAGCACGGCCGAACTCAGAATCGGCACCGAATCACGCAGTTCGCTCCAGCGTTGCTCCCGCGTCAGCGACTTCTGCTCGCGCACCGCTTGACCGACACCCTCGGCGAATGCGTGGGCGACGAACGTGGACAGCGCGGTCCCGACGACCACGAGGATTCCGAACTGCTGGTCGGTGGTGGTCACCGGGATCAGGGCGGTGAGGATCAGGATGTTGCCGTAGACGTAGGCGCTGATCCGCCGGGCGGCATTCTCCTGGTCGAGCGGGATTCGGCGCGAGAACAGCGGACCGTGGAGCAGGGTGTGCCGGATGCCGACCATGAGTCTCCCGTCCGGATCGTCGCGGTGGTGGGGATGCTACCGGTGCCGGCTCCGCGTCGGGCGTACCTCCCGAGGTCGAATCGTGATCACGAGTCTCGGTGGCTCACGCCGTCTGATCAACCGGTCAAGGCGGCGAGAGCTTCGGTGACGTGACGACGCATGGTTTCGGCAGAGCGCAGCTTCGTCCGATATTCGATCGATCGCTCTTGCGCATATCGGCCGAGCTCGGTTTTCGGATCGGCCAGATCGAGAGCGTGCTCGAGTTGCGCTCGAATCGTGTCGATTTTTGCGTCGATGACGGTGAGGTCTTCGTGGAGTCGTTGTTTTTCTGCGGTGATGGTGTCGGGGTTGCCGCTTTCGGCAACAGTTCGACTGTTGAGGACTCGCCATGGGATTCCGGCGTGGTCGAGTGCGGCGCCTAGTTCGGGTGTTGGTGCTTCGGGGAGGTTGATGTGGTCGATGTCGGCGAGTGTGAAGCCGCCGTGGATTTGTGCTTCGACGAATTGGTGGTGGCGGAAGGAGCGACTGTGGTAGTCGCGGTTGATTCCGCGGAGGGGCAGAGTTTCGGGGTCGGTGGTGGACAGCGGTGCGACGCCGAAGGATTCGGGTTGAGGATCGAGAAGCGGAGACGGCACCGTCCGACTCGGCTTACCGCCCGGCGTGCCCCCGCCATAGGCCAGTGAATCGCCGACGCAGACGGTGGTTCGTTCCTGGACGGTGTCTTTGAGGACGATCTCGATCCGGCCGTATGCGGCGAGCAGTTCGGTGCGGATATCGATGCTCTCGTCGGACAGGCCAGCGGGGCGTTCGTCCCCGAGCAGTACGTATCCGTATGCGGGTCGCTGCCGCGGATCCATATTCTCGGGATGCCCGAACCACGTATCCTCTGCTTCCGGATGGTTGGCGACTGCGCCGTTGCCGCGTCCGGTCTCGAATTGTGTTTTGTAGCGACCGTCGGCGAGAAGGCCGAGCAGGCTCTCCTCGGAGATGCGCACCCCGAGTGGCTTGCCGCTCACCAACTCGGTCAGTTCATTCTTCATCGCGATCCGCAGCGCAGGAATGCTCATGCCGAGTTCTGTGGCGAGGGAAGCGATGCAACTGCGCACGGCGGTGTACAGAACCAGTTGAGAATTGACCGGGCCGGCCTGTGCTTGCGGGTACCGACTGAAGAAGGCTTCGTGGCGCTCGTCGAGATCGGCCCTGATCTCGGCTTCGGTCGCCGCGTTCGTAATCTGTGCGACTCTCGTTGCGGTATAAGCGATGAGTTCTTGCCGAGCGTCGTACATTGCCTCGTCGAGAGGACGGAACGGCACCGCTCCGGGTAATCCGGTCGCCTTACCTGACGCGCCGTGCTCGCCTCGATCGATCTGTTCGTCTGAGTGCGTCGTGGAGGTAACGGTGGCCTCGGGGTCGTGAAGTTCGTCGGCGATTGCGAGTATGTCGGTGAGTGTCGGCATCGATTCGACCGAGCCGTAGGCATCGACATATGCACTGATCAGTGCCCATTCGATGTACTGGGCAAGGCCAATTCTTCGGCTGGAGTCCGCACTCGAATCGGTCGGCAGTTCCAGCAGGCGGATGGTGTCGCCCACCGCACGCTCCATGTCCAGAAGTGCGAGCCACGGCGTCAGATGAACCTCGTGCGGGCGGGTCTCGGGGCGCAGGCCGCCCGGATCCCGGTGGTTGATGGTGGCAGATTCGCAATCCACCGGTAACGGATGGGCCATACCGAGATCCACGACTCGGTATTGATCGGTGCCGATCTTCGGGACATTCGCCACGGTGATATCGGCATGCCCCAGCGCCAGGGGTTGATCCCTGACCAGACCGGAAAAATGCTCCAGGCCGGTGATCATCGCCTCGGATACACCGAGACGACGGAACATGGTGGCGTAGGGCTCCCGTTGTGCGTGGCGGCGGTACACCTCGTGTAGGTGTTTCACTCGCATCGCGAAGTACCCCGACGCCGTGTGCGGATAGTCTGCGGGTACTCGAATATGGCCGCGGCGGCGCGGCGGCGGGTCGCCATCCTCCGGATCGGTCTGTAATCCGACTCGTTCCAGTTGCCGGGCCGCGGCTACTATCGCCTCGGCCGCTTCAGGGTAATAGATCGACATCGTGTGCCCGGGATGGATCTTCGGCCGGATTTCCCACAGGACGTTCCCTTCGGAATCCCGCTCCACGAACAGGACACGAGGGAGCGTGAGTTCCTCGTCGCTCGGCGTCGCCTCCGCGACGGCTCGAAGAATTTCGGATTCTTCGGTCCCCAGGGTGTAGTTCAGCGAATCAGCCGATTCTCTGTATTCCAGAACCGCGAACTCTGTGTGGTCCGTTACGTAGACATTCTTATAGGATCCGGAGAGTACGTCGCCGTATCGCTTGTTGTGCGCGTGCAGGGCCAGAGCCTCGTCCCGTGTCATGTCTGTGCCGTCGGTGCCACCCAGATGCCGGTAGTCGTCCGGGGAGCGCAGGTTTCGCAATGTTGGTTCTGCGAAAACCGCGGAATACGGTGTCAGGACCCATGATTCGTCCGCATCCTGGGCGCGGTCGGAAGGCGTGAACGCAGCACGGTGAATTCCGCGTAGCCGGTCTTTGACGGAATCCGCGCAGAACGCGCCCGTGATCCCGGCTTCGAAGGCGGCGGCACCAGTACCGCCGAGTTGCTCCAGAAGTATGTACTCGCTGCTCAGATCGGTGCTGAACATCGGTGGGTCGTCGGTGCTGATGGTGCACGGCACTCCGGCGGCCAGCAGCCGTGCGACCGGATGCTGTTCGGCCTCGGTCACGACGCCGGTCCGCAGATTGGAAGTCGGGGCCACATCGAGGACGATGCCGCGCTCGGCCAGTTCCGCCATCAGCTCCGGATCGTCGGCTGCCGCGATGCCGTGCCGGATCCGTTTCGGGTTCCAGCGCAACACCTCTCGGATGGCCTCAATGCCGCCGGTCTCCCCGGCGTGTGGTGCGATGCCCAGACCGCCATGGGTGGCGATGTCGATGGCACGGTCGAACAGCGATACGTCGCCGCGGGCCTGTTCGTTACCGCCCACATCCAGACCGACGACGCCCCGATCGCGGTATCGCACCGCCGCGTGAGCCAGCTGTTCGGCCCATTCCGGTTCGCCGCCCCAGATCAGACTCGGGGTCAAACGGACTGTGACACCGAATCTTTCGGCTGCCTCCGCGATTCCGTCGGTCGCCCCGGCGAAGATTTCCGGAAAGTTCTTTCCGTGCCACTGCACCCGCGCGATCGGGGACAGGCTCGCCTCCACGTACACCGCATGATGGGCGGCTGCCTCCGCGGCGTAATCGACGACCATCCGACGGTAGTCGTCTGCGGTCTGGATCGCGTTGTTCGTCATCCGCCACACCGACAGGAACTGGCTGAAGTCGGTGAAAGCGTACAGGCGGCGCAGACCTTCGACGCTGTCGGCGGGCAGCTCGATGTTGTTGCGGCGCGCCATGTTCAGCAAGGAGTGCGGGTGCACCGTACCTTCGAGGTGGACGTGGGTTTCGATCTTCGGATAGGGAACCGGGTCGTCCGCGAAATGGTGCGGGAGGGTGTCGGGGGAGACGGGCCAGCTGTCGTGTTCGGCAACGACCGGTCGGCCATGGTCGAACAGCAGGTAACCCTCCTTGCCTAGGCGCTCGTATGCCTGCTGGACAGCGTCCGTCCGGGTGGGATCTTGCGTCGAAGGCAACCGAGTGTCCACCGGTAGACGTCCGGACAGCACCGAGCGGCGCAGGTCGTACACCATGCCGGCGACCGTTGCCCGGCCTTGGACGGCGCGCTCTATCGTCCCGACGGGGTCGACGCCGGGGGGAGGGGCGCTGAAAGATGTTCGAGACAGTAGTCGGTCGACTTGCATCGTCGCGACGGTCGCCGGATCGGGATCGATCATCTTGGTGCGAATCGCTGCCGCGACAATATTTTCCGGATCCGGCGGGACCCTGAGTGCGCTCGCGAAGGCATGCAGTTCCTGCTCGTCGTAGTAGTCGGCCCGGCCCGCTGCGAGCGTGCGCAGGGCCGCCATCAGGGCGTCGACGGCGGTGACGGTCCGCGCCGCAGCCGCTGCGTCACTGGCTACGTGCAGTTTGGTGCGGATAGACCGCATTCGGGCACCGACGGTGCTCGCCCGGATGCCGAGCAGATTCGCGATGTCCTGATACTTGGCGCCTCGAATCCGGTGAGCCAGGACACTGATCTCCTCCACGGTGTACTGGGTGAAGTGCCGCAGCGAATCCTCCGGCTCGAAGAGGCCCACACGAACAGCTTTGGTCAGCATGGCGAGCTTCTCTTCGGACGTACCGAGTTTGTCGGCAGTTCCGAGCTTTTCGGCTACCACCTTGGTTTCCTGCTTGACCCACACCACGGTTGTGCCGCGAGATGTCGCGATTTCCTTGTTGGTCGAATCGTCGGCGAATTGCCGGAGCAACTCGATCCGGTCGTCGCTGAGTTGGGGAAAGCCGGTCGAAGCATCGGCGTCGCCTGGTCGGCCCTGGAGCTTGGGCGGCAGGTCGGCCTCCGGCACCGTGTTCAGCTCATGTCCGCGCTCCCGGGACAACGCACCGGTCGGCGCGGTGAAGCGGGCGGCGAACAATCGGCCCGAGGCGGCGCCATGTTCGGCGCGCCAGGTATCGAAGTCCCGGGTCCGTGGGACGTCGGCATCCGATCCGATGAGGGGGTCGGTGACGAACAGGTGCCCGGCGATATTCGTGACCACCCAGACGTGGCTTTCGTCGGCGACGACGGCCGTATTTCCGTCTTCGGCACCGAGTTCGGTGCGCAGCGCTGCGATCGGATCCTCGCCGGAAACCGGGCGAAGCCGGGCTGCGATCGCCATTTCCAAGGTACCGGGGTCGGTGAGAATCTCGGCGGGGATGGTCGCCTCGTCGTTCCCGTAAGCCCACAGCGTGGTCGCGGCATGCGAAATACAAGCGATGACGCGCAGCAGAGCAACCACGTCGTGCAGCATTGCGTGGTCGTTCAACGCCTCGGCAAGTTCACCGATTCGTTCGGTGCCTGCGGTGCTCACCTGCTCGCGCAGGTCTCGCAGAGCGCTTGCCGCTGCGGCGATTTCGGTACGGTCCGAGCGATATCCGGCCGCGTATTCCAGCGCATCAGTCGCAGTCGTCAAGTAGTCGAGGGCATTGGTCACCTCGCCGTTCACAAGAGATCCGTGGGCGACGGTGAGCAGGTCCGCGACGTAGTCGGCGGTTGCGGTGGTGACGTTGATGCTGTGCCGGCGGGCCGAGTCGTACGCGCGGGCATGTCGAAGAAGTCGATCCGATGCCTCGGCGGCGGCGGTCGGCCGATGGAGGTCGGAGCTGTCATCGGAGGGGCTTGCGCGCCGAAGTGAACTACTCACCCGAATGTGGGGCACGACCCCGTCCGGTGCGGCCTCACGATGTCGGTCGAATGCCGCCTCCGCCGCGAATACGTTGGCGATGAACGGCACTCGGGAGAGGGCTTCGGGTGAGTGGCGGTTCGACAGCACGCCGCGAACGTGTCGTGCGAAGTCGGGAAATTCCGGGAGTTGGCGATGCTGCATATAGCGACCGAAGTCGTACTCGCCACCCATCAGGTCACGCACCGTGGATACGAATTGCTCGACTGGGGCGTTGTCGCCGGAGGACACGCCTGTGCCGCGGGGTGCGCGCAACGCCCGATCGAGTATGTCGGGAGCGCGATCAGGTGGCGCGGCAAGCGCTTCGACCACGACCGAGGCGAACCACCGGGCGACCCGGTTTTCCGGCGATGGCGCGGCAGCGTTGAGCGCACGAAGTATCTGCCGTGCGTGCTCCAGCTGATACGGCTCCACCCAATGGTTCAGGAAACGGTCGTACACGGGCCGGCACGCTATCTGCGGCAGCAGCAGGTCTCCGGTTATGCGCGCACGGAAGTACGCGTCCGATTCGCGGTCCAGAGCGCGACAGCCCGGGTAATTCAGCCCGTACGCGCCTTCGCGGGGGACCAGCATCAAGTGTGCGAATTCGGTGGCAGTGGCGTGTGGGCGGGTCAAATCCAGATCGAGTTGGAACACCGGGCGCGCAGCAACCAGAAGGATGTAGAGGTACTGCAGCAACTCGTCCAATGACAGGTCGCGCCCGATCTGTCCGATCCCGCTCGCCTGGGCTGCGGTCTGCGGGCCGCTGGGGACCTCCGGTGTTCCCCACCGCATCGTGCGGGCCTTGTAGATCACCTGCAGGTCGTCCTGGGTGTGAGGACGCTGTTGCCCGAGTATCAGTGGCCCGGCGCTGGTGTTGGGCAGGCCCAGAATCGTCTCCGCTTCGAGGGCGGCCATGAAGACCGCGAGGAGCATACTGAGCCTCGGGCCGCGTTCGGCCAGCCAATTCAGTTGCCAATCCCAGTGATCAGCGCTGTAGATCCAGTCGGGGCCGTGCTTCTCGCGCGCCGCGATTCGCATCAGGTCGCCGACATATGCGTAACTCCGATTCAAGTTGAGCATTTCCGCAGCGAGTACTTGTGGTTTCGGAAGTTCACCGATTTCGCTGGGGGTCGAGATCCGCGCGGCGGCAGAGCCCTCTGGATCATCCTTCCGCGTTCGCGACGCCTTGCCGGTCCACGGAGTGGGACGGGCCCCAACGGGGGAGTCGGCCGCCGGATTCTCCGGATTCGGCCGATGCTTTCCCCGCTCGGGGTCCGCCGGCCCCTCGGCTGGTGGCCCGGTGATATTCACCGTGGCGAAGGCATCATCGATCTGGGATTGTCCGGGGGTGGTACGCGACCGGAGGCTGCCGTCGTCTGCACGCTCGAAGTAGCCGACGTAGGTATGGGTCTCATCGGGATCGGTGTAGGAGGCTTTCCAATCCAGATACGAGCGGGGCGCGCCACCGGTGAGCTGGTCGTAGATCCTGATGGCACCGAGCCCGGTCCGATCCGGCAGGCGTCGGATCAGGTAGGCGTGCGCACGTTCGTCCTTGCCGACGACGACAACGGCGAACTCGCCGGCATTGCCTTGGGTGAGAAGCTCGTCGACCACTGCCTTCATCGGGTCGCGGGATAGCTCGGAAGGAGTGCGCGATTGTTGTTGCAGCCCGACGGACGCACCGCTCTGGAGGTCGGCGGCCCGGAGCCCGGCGGTCGGATCCACCTCCAGGCCAGGCCGGTTCACCGGCAGGCCGTGTCGCTCGAGGAGGTCGAGTACCCATGGTAAACATGTGAGTACCTCCGCCGGAAGGTCCGTGGTGGATGGAGATCGTGGATCGCTGTGTGCCCCACGGGGACCGGTCGGATTGATTCGGGGCTGTGCTGTCGTCCACAGATCCACTTCCAGCGGCGGGCGGCCCGCCATGACATCCAGCTCGAACTGGGCAGCATACCCTTCCAGTTCCTCCAGCTGAGCCCGGAGTCGGTCGTGCACAGCCGATCCGGAGGACGTATCCAGATCCGCATGTAGCGTTTGCGACGCCTCGTCACCGAACAGGTCGATGACGTGGGCCAGACAGGGCCGCAGCCGCTCGGTGATTTCCTGTTCACGCCGGAGCGCGACGGCCGTGGGGGTGGTCTCGGTCCGGGCGGCCTCGTCCACTGGCGAGCCACGCTGTAAGCGCAGTACTTGCCGCAGCCACGCTGTCGCCATAATTTCCGTGCGCTGTGGTGCCAGCCAGATCGCTGCTGTGGACCAGTCGATGAAAGGACGCCCCAGGTGTTGCCGCCGCGGATCCTGCCGATTCTCGGGCAACAGCGTCTCGGCGTCAGCTACTTCCTGCTCGGTGAGCAGGTGAGTACGTGCCATCGCGTCGTCGAGCATGATGCGGGCATCGTCGGCTGACATTCCGAGTTCCTCGGCCAGCTTTTCCGTGCTGTGACCTGCGAAGGCGAGTACTTCTTGCTGCCAGAATTCCCGACCAGGAAAAAGGGCCGGCCGCGGCTGCACGGAGAGATCCGCCGTGCCGGCTCGCAGGATACCGCGCGGCGAGCGCGGTCCTTGCGGCTCGGTGTGCTCGTCGCTGGTGGCGTCCGGATCCCGCCGGAGAACATCGAGCACCGGCGTCAGATCGTCGGAAATGGTGGCGCCGGTCCACTCGGCAACGGCGACAAGGTCCGCGACGATCTGCCGGAATATCTCTTCCTTGTCCCATCTGAATCGATGCATGAGCAACTCGAGCGGTTTGGTGGGCCGCACGATGTCGCGGTGCATCAACGCCTGATACAGCCGGTCCGCCTGGGTTTCCTTATCGGCGAACTGGCGATCCACCCACGCCTGTCCCAGACCGTTGAGTCCCCCCACTGCGAGGTACGCCATATCTCCGACATTGGAACCGCCGTCGCTGCGGCTGGCCGCCGCCCGGCTCGCCGCCGCGCTGCCCTCCGATACCGACACATCCATTCCGCGTGAGCGGAAGAGCATCTCACCGAGTGGAGATCCGTGCCATTGTGCGAACCAGCCGGTGAGCAGTGGACGCAGCGATCCGAGGTCGGCCGGGTCGTAGACGAGGTAGCTCCCCACATCGGCGTACTGGTCGGGGTTCGGTCGCAGATAGGTTCCGCCGCCCGGGATATTCGGAAGAATCTCCACGATCTCGCGACGGGGCGGCAGATTGCCGGTGCGAGCGGTATTCACCTGGACGACGGTGGAGGTGCCCAGCCGGAACACCGCTTCGGCATGATCGTCCTCGGCCACCGCTTGTTCGATGACTGCCAGGACGTCGTCCACCTGTTCCCAGGGTTGCCGGTCCACCAGTGCGGCACGTCCGGCCCACCTGGTGGCAAGTTCTCGAAGTTGTGCGTGGTCCGGGTGAGCGTCGGCGGCGCGTCGCACATGTGCCGCGGTTGCGCGGATGCTGTCGTAGGTGTGGACGAGGGAGCGTTCCCAATCGTCGGTGAGAGTCCGGGCAGTCGGCGTCGCAGAATAGGCTCTCGCCCGGCTGTTCATGACTCGCTGTTCCTCCGCCGCGTTGAGGATCGCGCCGAGACTGTCCTGGGTGACGGTGATGCCCGCATTCGTGAGTTCGCGAACGACCACGGCGGGATCGTTGGCGAACAAGGCGAGCAGCCCGGGCACCACATCGCCTCCGGCGGCCCGCGCCAGGCCTCGCTTGATCAGCTCTTTCACCGGCATCCCGTGCATGATCCGCTCGCGGGCGAGTAGATCGTCCAGCGTACGGCGCAGTTTCGCCTCATCGGTTTCCGGAAAATGCTGTCGCCAGTGCACGGGCAGCCTGATGTCGATGAGGCGTTCCCGGTACTGCTCCCACCGAATACCCCTGCCGGATGAGAACCCGCGGTGGTAGCCGGCGCCCCGGAAGGACACCAGCGGCGTTTCGTAACTCCTGTTGGTGTTGACAGAGATCACCGCATACAAAACCAGCCGGCGTCCGTCACGCAGAGTGGTCCGCAGGGTTGCCAGCCGCATCTCCTCGGCGCCGTTCGCAATCTTTCGCACCGGAACATCGGCGATCTTGGTGCGTGCTGTTGGGCGAAGGAGCTCGACCTGGACACTGTCGACCGCGTCGTGTTGTTCGGCCCATTCCTGGACTACCTGCCCCACGACGGTGAGGACATTTTCGTCCGCGCCGAACGTGCTAGCCGTGCGGGACTCCCCCGTTATCCCGAAGCGCGCCAAAATTTCTCGTTGCTGGACTCGTTGCTCGCTGTTCAGCTCCAGAGACTGATGATCGAGACCCGCGTCCAGCCCGGTCGAGGTATCGAAGCCCATCCGCTTCTGCATGTCGTAATAGGTGTTCTTCTGGTGATACCGGCTCGACACTTCCATCCCCACGTCGGCGGAAATCGCGCCCAACGCACCAGCTGCTCGCCCGGCGATCATGGAGGCAACCAGTGCTTCGACACCGAGTGCGCTCGCCAACCCCACGGTCGCCGGCGCGTAGAGGCCGTTGACGATTACCGGTTCCTTCACCCGCTCTTTCATGCTGGTCGTATCGGCGTACGCAGAGCCGACGGTAGCCAGCGAACGAGAGAAATGATCGAAGAATTCGTACGCCAACTGCTCATCGGTGGCGTAGTACAGGTTCGGCCACAGAACCATGGTGAGGTGGAACTCGTCGAGCCGACCGGTGTTTCGGAAGTCAATATAGGTTCTCGGCGTCTTATCGCCGACCTCGAAACTGTAGTACGCCGTCGAACGTTTCATGAATCGGCCTCCTACCAGCGGGAATTCGTAGGCGCCGTTCGCTTCCGGCAGGGAGGTTCCGTGTAGCGGCCGGAAGTGGATATTCAACCAATCGTTCTGCGCTACATATTTCGGCACCAGAAGTGGCCACATACCTTCTTCGATTCCGCGCCTTAGCATGCGCATCACATTCTCGGCCCGATGCTGCAGTTCGACGCTCTGCGGCTCCGAGAGCTGCACCGCCGCATCGGGGGCGGCGTACTGTAACGTATTGCGGCCCAGTACTTTTCCGACTTCTCCCAACATTACCGCAGTGCGATATTGGTTATCGATGATCTTTCGCGCGGGCGGCGCTATTCCACCTGCTGTCGAGGCATCGTAGAGGTCGGCGATCATTTCTCGCTGCTTTTTTCTGTTTGCCGCCGCGTATCCCGTGACCATCCCGCCGCCGTGGCGCACCGCGCCGCCCACCATCATGCCGATCAGCGGCCAGGGCATGAATCCGATATCGAGTGCGGCCGTCACCCCCGCGCCCGCGAGGTATCCGGCATTCTCTGCAGCAGCGGTAACTAATTTTCCGCGCACAATATTTCGCGGTGGAGCTTGCCGCGGCACATACCCCTCACCGATCAGCGAGCGCATATGTGTATCGAGTTCGGCCCGGATCTGTTCCCGGCCGGCCTGTTCGTCGACGACCAGAACATACTGTTCCTGGTGGACCCAACGACCACGGATGATCTCACCGGCCGGTAGGCGGGCCGTACGCAACTGCACCGTCGGGCCCGACGTCCAAAAGACTCGGTTGTAGAGCCACGACCAGGCGAATACGGTGTCCTTCACCGGATTCGATGCACGATTCGGGTCCGGTTCTACATACCGGTCGAGATCGTGCCACAGCTCTGCCACCGGCGCCAGCTCCGTCCATGAAGCCCGGGCCCTGGTAATGGTGCCGAAAGGCGCGGTGATACCGCTCAGATTTGCGTCGCTCATCCATTCGCCCGCGTAGGCCAGCGCCGGGTTGGGATGCTGCCCTGGTTCACGGTAGCTCTCGAGCCAGCGCATCACTCGTGGTGTGAACCTCGCCAGGCGGAGGTCGCGTCCACCCTCGAGACACCGTATGCGTGCTGCGGCGTCTCTGCCGGACAGAGCACTCAGCTGCAGGCCGTGGTCCCATCCGACCGTCTCGCCGTCGATGGTCCGTCGTGCCACACCACCCACCAGCGCGCGGATTCGTCCCTCGGTCGCTGTCAGGTCCGCCAGCCACCGCTCGGCCTGTGCCATGTTCTCCGCATACGGCTGCAGTGAATCGAGATGTGCTCGATACTCCTCTGCCCACCGGATATCCACCCCCAAGGCGTTGTTGAGCTTGTTGACGAGCCACCTGTTGCGCGCGATCGCATCGGCCAGCGACTCGAGCTTCGGTAGGTCCGCGGTAGAACCCGGCCACAGGTGTTTCGCCCGGCGGCCGAGAAGACCATGGATTTCGTGGAGTTCCTGTTCCGGGGTTGGACCGTCGACATCCTCTTGCAGGATGGGGTGGAGTCGGCTTTCGGCATCCGCGGTGAAGCCGGTCACGAAAACGTCCAGGATCTCGCGAGCAGATCGCGACATCTCTCGCTCCCAGACCTCGCGGGTGCGGACCCGAGGCGTTCGCTGCTCAGTCCCTTGTCGGCCGGGAATGCTTCCGGGATCGATAGCAGGCTCGGGGAGATCGGTATCGAAGACGACCACGTCATCCCCCACGGACGTTGCCATGAAGCTGTGTGCCCGGTCGCCCTCGTCTACGACGAAGACCAGGGTGTCGATCTTCGTGTCGCCCTTGCCCACCCGGCTTCCGAGCAGGTTGAGCGCTTGCGCAATGGGTGAGTCGTCGGCGGTCTCGGCGGTGAGCGCCGAAGCCGGAATCCTGGTGAATCCGCTACGGAGGCTGTCCCTCAGCTCTCCCCAGGTGACGGCCCGCTCATCCGGCACGATGGCATCGTCGTAGCCGACAGCCCACGTGGTGCGGACGGTCTGCACCAGGCACTCGACGACATGCTCGGGCACAGAGTTGGTGACGTCGCGCAGTTGACCCAGCATCTCAGCAAGTCTGTCGTTGTCGTCGAGTGCGAGTGGGTAGGGGAGCTGACGGATGGCAGCGGCGGCGCGGAGAAGCTCGTCGATGGCGTCCAGCACGATTCGTCTGGTCGGTGCATCGACGGGGCGCGTGCGATCCGGGCGGAAGCTGCCGAGCAGCGCACGCTGTTGCTCGGACAGTGCGTCGAAAGCCCGGTCGAATTCAGTGGCCGTGATATCGGTGAGGATCCGGGTGACGTGCCGCTGTGCGGTGATGTCACCGCATGCTTCGGCTGCTCGGGTACGGATGAACCGGACGAGCTCGCGGATGTTGAATACCTCGGACAGAACGCTGTCCATGCTGCGTCGTAGACGCTCGCCGAGGTTGCGTCCGGCGTTGTTGTGCCAGTCCGACACCGCATGGGCGAAGATTCGGTCGGCGAGGTCGTCGACGAAACGTGGTTCCTTGCCGAAGCGCTCCTTCGTCAGCCACCCGCGCAGGAACTTCCCGTAGCCTGCGTCGAATGCCCTTGCGGCGCTGTCGGTATCGCCGTATTCCAGCGACTTCACGATGAGGGAGTGAACGTTGGGCTCGGCCTTGCGCTCCGGCGTGCGGTCGACCAGTATCCGGCCGGACAGATCGACCGCCAGCTTAATGCCGGACATGTTCAGGCCCAGTGCGGTGAGGTCGGCTCGTGCCGACGATTCAGCCTGCTCTCGTGCCGATGAAAGTTCGCTCCCGAGCCGCACGATGGCGTCCAACCGGTCTGCGGTTTCGGCCGAGAGTCCGTCGTCGGTGCGCCCGGCTTCGTGGACGCGGTCCAGCAACGCCCGAGGATTCAGCTCCGCCGTGGGGGCACCGGTCCGAGCCCAGTCGGCGAGACCGAGTTGTTCCACTGCAGAAGATGAGGACAACAGCAACAGTCGCAGTTGCTCCAGGTGAACCGATCGCCTGCGGGCCACCTCCCCGATGTGTTGAATGTCGCGAGCCAGGGTGCCTGTCGGCACATGATCGAACACTGTGAACGACGCGTACTCGGAGGGCAACGACTCCGGACCGACGCCGAGAATGACGCCTTGCTGCCGGTCCACCATGTGTGCGATTTCGTCGAAGCGCTTGCGGAAGTCGTCGGAGGCCTTCCATTTCTTGCCCCGCCAGGCGGCGGCGACGGTGGCGGCGCGACCGTTGGCGGTGATAGTGACGCGCATCGGTGCCGGTGGGGGGATCGGTCCCGGATCTGCGGCGCGTCGTGCTGCAACGGCGTTGCGCCGGTCGATGTCACGCCAGACCTCGGCGACGGTGAGCTCGCGCCCCAACGCCTGCAGCAGATAGGCCGGATCGGACAGGTCACGGGGAGCGCTGCGGCCGAAAGCGAGCGGTGCCTCCGCCAGCATCTCGCCGACGTCCACCATTTCCTGGTCGCCGAGCTTCGGCACGGCGACCAGCCTGCCGTCGCGCTCCGACGGCTGCAGGCTCGACAACTCCCGGGCGCGTTCGATCTCCGCCAACTGCTCGACGGTCATCTGTTCACGCCACGCGTTGAACCATTCCCGCAGCGAGTACTTGCCGGTGCGGTCGTTGCCCTTCAGCCTGCTCTCGTCGATGGTGAACCCGGGCTTGTCCATCAGCTGGGTCAGCCAGTGCCGGAAGTTCTGGTACTCGGCATCATCGGAATGTTCCGGTTTCTGAGAGCGTGTGTTCTTCGGAAGGCTCGAAACCCACTGTGGGAAGGTGATATCGGGTGAAATCGACGGTATGCCGCCCAAGCGCAGGATGTCCTGCTCGGTGAGCGCGCCGAACGCGTTCGTCGCCAGCGCGCGCTCAGGATTCCTGAGATTGTCGTAGTGGGTGAACAGCGCACCCATCACCTTGGCTTCGATCGACTCCAGCTTCGCCTCCGCACCGGAGTCCAGCGCCCGCTTGTCGAAGAAATGTTCCAGTTCGTGACGAATAACCGCGTAGGAGACGCTTCCGGTCGGATTCCACGCGAAATCGGTCCACGCCTGCTGCATCTTCGCGTTCCTCGATGCCTCGTCCTCGCGGAAATTGCTCTCGCTGATGTACAGAATTCTGGCGTCGTTCCCGACGTTCGACCGTCCGGCCGCCGCGCCTCTCGACTTCCGAGACGGGACAACGCAAATGATTTCGGGCGCCCGGTCGCGCCATCCGGGGATGCGATTGAGTATCGCTTTCCGCTCGGCGAGCGAAGAGTCCACGCCGATCCCCATGGTGTACAGCTGCAGGACTTCGTCGAAGTGATCGATGATGGCGTTTCGGATGGACAATGCGACCGGGACCGTCAGTTTGTCGAATCCGAGTACCTCGAAGCCGTAAGTATCGAAGATCTCCCCGCCGATCTCGTGACTGATGAGCCGCGCCGTGACAGGGGCCAGGTTCTCGATATCCACCGCAGGCGCGGGAGTGTCGACCTTGCTCGCGACGCGACCGCGGCGTCCGCGCCTGACCGGTTCGTCCGGGATCGACGCGGATACGCCGTGGGTTGCGGCGATCGCGAGAACGAGTTCGCGGACCGCCTCCCACAGCGCGGGGCTCTCGGCGAGTGGTTTCGAGGGCGGTGGATTCCGAGTACCGGGGATCGGCCAGAACAGGCGCAACTGCTTCTGCCGGCCGGTTGTCAGTGTGGATAGTTGATCGCGGACGGATACCGTCGTGGTGTCGGCCAGTACTGCGAGCAGCGGATCGGCCGCTGCGAGCCGCGCACCCTCGACGACGAAATCTTGTGCTCTGCGCCAGAATTCCGCTATTGCCTGATGCTCGATGACCAGATTCCACGCGACCAGATCCACCCATTGTTCGATGCTGTGGTCACCGATCCGAGACAGTCGGCCGGCTGCCGCGGCACTCACCTCTGCGACGATCGCGTCCTGCGTTCGCGGTCCACCGATTCGCCTCGGCAGTCGGAAGACGCCACTGTCGAACAGTTCTCGGATCACGGGCTCGGCCTGTTCGTTGCGGCCCGCGGCGACATGTTCGTCGAGCAGTCGGAGCCGTTCGACGGTGACACCGCCCACTGTGGTGCCTCCGCCGTTGAAGGTTTGTACCCAGCCGTAGTGAGCCAAGCGGTGATAGGCCGAACTCACCGTCTTTGCCGATGCCTGCTCCAGATGTTCGGCCAATGCTGCCGCTGGTGGCAGCCGGGTGCCCTCGGGAAGCGTGCCTCGCCGGATCAGCCGACGGAGCGCGGACGCCACTGCCGCGGTGGAGCCGCTGCTCGTTGCCGCCTCTCGCTGCAAGAGCCGGGCTACTTCGGACGCGAAGGGCGCTACCGCAGCTTCGGAATCCGACGGCGTACGCCACTGTGCCCGCTCGGCCACCCTGGTTCCCAACCCCGGTCGTGCAACCAGATACCCCTCCTCCGTCAGGCGGCGATATGCCTTGGCGATGGTGGCGTGAGACACGGTTCCCCACTGGTCGGCCAGCGCCGTGGAGGGTGGCAGTCGCTGCCCGACTCTTATCCGGCCGGCCCGAATGGCGCGCCGTAGCAGTGGTATCAGCATGTGCAGCTTGCCTGCTTCGTCCGCGATATTCTCGCGTGCCGCCGACGAAGCTTCACCCGCCAGCGCGACGAGCATCTTCTCGCCCGACAAAGGCGGGTTCTCTTGCTCCGGGAGCGGTTCCATCACCTGGGCAGCAGGTACATCAGCGACGTTGTGAGCTGCATAGTGGGCCAAGGTCTCGACAACATGAGTGTCGAAACCGGTCACCCGCGACGCTTCCGCGAGTGTCGCCCGGTCTTGGCACAGAAGCAGCAGGACTCGATGTCGGACGGGACTGTCGGCCTTCAGCCGCCGCACCCGCTCTTGCAGCCGTTCGTGTGGGAGCAGGGCCAACTGTCGACCGTAAGGCCCGGTACGGATGTCGGCCGGAAGCGATTCCAGAATCTTCTGTCGCAGCTGTGCCGATGTCACGTGCCTTCGGATCGTCACCGCGGTGACATCGGCGAGTCGCTGCCCGATATCAGTGGCGGTGGAGCTGATCTCGCGGTTCGCTGTCTCCAGCGTGCCGGTGCTGATATCGCGGACGAGCTGCCGGAGTTGTTCGGTGCTCAGTGCTATGTCACCACGATCGACCATTCTTTCGATGGTGAACCGCACCCGCTGCGCAACTTGCTCGGCGAAGCGGGCGAGGTGTACTTCCCCTGACTCGGTGGAGGGGTCTTGTTGTGCATTCCATGGTGTCCGGTTCGCGCCGCGGCCGTCGTTGCGGGGCATACCGCCGCCGGTTGCGTGGGGCTCGGCGAGTCGTTTCAGGGCGGCGTCGCGGGCGGCTTTCCCGGCGTGCCGGTTCAGCGGATTACCGCTGGTGTCGAGTGGGTCCTCGGCGAAGATCCAGGGCCCGCGGATCTTCGGCCGGCGCCCCGGGGGCATGGCCGCCGGATCGGCCGCCTCACCGGTTCCGTTGGCGGGATCTTGCTCGCCGGCTCGAATCGCTTGTTCGAGGCCGAGCAGCAGCTGTCGATACCGATGTCCGAGGCCGAGCGCGTACAGTCGTGCTCTCGCGTCGGGCAGGGTGCGGTGCCATTTTCGCAGGTCGGAGACGGGGGTTCGGGCCAGTTCGGTGACCCCGTCGGCATTGGGCGCCGATATGGGCATGTGCGGTGGTGTCAGGATGTAGTCGGTAAGCAGACGCCGCAATGTCGTGGCCGTGCCGGGGTCGAAAACCGCTGCCAGAACCGTGGAGATCGCGCGATATTCGTGTTGGAGGAACTGGCCGGGGTCCGGCAGATCGCCGATTCGGGCACTGACCGTAGCGCGCGGTAGTTCGGCCCGGTCGACGCTTGTAGCCCGGATCGGTCGATCCGGTCGGGTTTCTTCCGGTAGCGGCCGGTCGCTGTCGAGGATCTTTTCCACAGCCCTGCGCAGCTGGTCGACACTGCCGAAGGTCGGGCGCCGCCTGAACCCCCGCGGCTTCAGCTGCGCAAAGTGTTGTGCCATCAGGTCGGCGACATCACCAGTGTTTCGAGGGCGAGATACCACCCACCCGGCAGCGGATGCGGCGTCGCTCTGCTCCTGTTCGACCGGGACGACTACTGTCTCCAGCCATCCGGTCTCGATCCGAACCAGCTGTTGTTCCGGGGCCGGCTCCATGGACAGCGCCGCTATCTCGCTGGAGATACCTGTGCGCATCAAACGTAGTGCGATCCGGCACGGCTCGGGTGGAAAGGATGAACTGTCTTCTTGGGAAGCGTTGGACAACGACGGATCCAGCGGCGCCAGCCAATCCGGCAAGCTGTCCGGATCGGAAAAGCGGCGTCGGTGCTCGAAATAAGCTTTCAGCAACTGCTTTTCGAGCACCCGGCGGAATGACGACCGATACGGCTGCTCCATATCCCGGGCCTGTTCCGGAGTCAGTGTCCTGGATTCGACTCCGAAAGGCCCCGCGTCGATCTCGACATAACGGATGAGCCGGCCGGACCACAACGCGGGAGCCATATCCGGCGCCACTGTGACCGCATCCTCGAATGCGCGCATGTGTCCGCCGGGCCTGGCGGCAACCCAGATCTCCGGCGGATGACCCGGTGGCGTGGCAAAACGTGCTACCTGCGGAGTAACCAGTTCGCCGTTGCGGCGCACGAACTCCTCGGCGAACATCAATTCGGTCGCGGGTGCGATGAACCGCGTCACTGCCCGGTCGTGTCGCAAGAGCAGCGACTCGAAATCGGTCAAGGCGTCCAGCCGGTCGCGTATCTCGGCTCGCTGCACGAGCAGTGGTTCGGCCAGTACGTACCGGTCGGCGGGCGGGTCCGCGTGCAAGCGCGCCAGCGAGGCGTCGATCCTGTCGATTTCCGTATAACAGAGGCGGCGGTGCACGTGTATCAACCGCTGCCGTTCGAAAGTTGAGTCTTCGGAGGGCAGGTCGAGGTCGAGGCGCTCCCACTCGGCGGCCCGTTGGCGGGTCAGAGATTGCACATATTCCAGCGATGGTGACAACGGCTCGCCGGCCGCGTCGAAAAGGACTCCTTCCCAGGTGGCGTGACGCGGGGGGCGATAGTCCGAGTAGTCCCAGGCACTGCCGTGTCGCGGATCGACAAAGATCAGGGATCCGTCGTGTGCATAGATCTCGTAGCTGATGGTGGAGTCATCGTCCTGTTCGGTCAACCGGATCCAGCCCCCGGGCGGCAGCTGGCCGAGCGCGGCGTGCAACTCCTCAACATCGCGGTACGTGGTCGGAATGGCAGTTCCGGTATCACCGGGGCCGGGCAGGCCGGTCTCGATGCGCCGCGCGGATTGCGCCGCCAGATCGGCCAAGGCGAAAGTCTCACGCAGGGTGAGTTCGCGCGACCGGCCGGATGCCATGTCGGTTGCCCGGTAGTTGACCGTATGTGCTCCCGGCTCGCCCGAAGTGGTGATCGTCAACTGCGTCGATGTCGCAATAGCAGTTCCATTGCGAATGGGATACTCACCCGCTACGCGAGCGAACCAGTCGAATGCCTCGTCGGCTGGTTGTCCGGCGCCGGCCCAGAACTGGGGTGTGAACAGTGTGATGGCCCGCGCGACCGATGACGAGGACGAACCTGTCGGCACCGGGAGCGATTGATGGATCGTGGGCGCGGGCTTGTCGTAATCGCGCGCGTATTCGCTGAGTAGCCTCGACGATCTGGCCGTTACCCGGACCTTGGGTCCGAACGCGCCGGGTGCAGTGTGGATCTCGACCGGCACTCCGGCGACCTGGTCGGGAACTTCCACGCGTTGGTGTGACAAGGCATCCAACGCCGGGGCGGATTGGATGCCCACCAGGAGAGAGTCGTCGGTGCCGACGAGTGCGTCGATCAGGCGGTCGATCTGGTCTTCATGGTCGCCTTCCCGGAATGTCATGGTCACCGTTATTGCGCCGTGTGCAGCCAATTCGGCATGCCAAGCCCGGCCGTGCTCGGTAAGTGTGAAGGTAACCGTGGGGCTGTTGTCGCCCGTGGTACGGATCCCGTGCACGACGGCCGGCCCGCGCAGCGGACGAGCGAATACGGCGATCATATTTCGAGCTGCGGAAAGGTGCTCCGGGACCGGCCAGTCCGCGAGCAGTTCCGACATGGCGGCCTGTATCGAGCCGAGTTGCTCCTTCGAGGAGAGATTCGGGTCGATGCTCCCCAGCTCGACAGCCTCGGTAGGTTCTTGCCGACCAGGGGCGTTCAGGTTGCCGGAGCGAGCCATGGCCTGCTCTGCTGCAGGCAATTCCTCTGGGCCCTGGTCCTTCGGGGCGTGATGGAACCCCATTGCCCATACCGGCTCCGCGGGGATATGACCGTCCCGGTGGCTGTTGTGGCCTCCGACCGGTCGATCGAGCACTGCCGGATCGAATTCGGGGGCAAACGGAATCGCGTGGCCGGAGAGCGGCGCGGCGGCGGGGGACGTCGCGCCGGTCGCGACAGCCGCCATTTGGTCTGCCGTGGCGTTGCGGCCGGAAGCTGTTGCCGGCCTCGTGCTCTCATCGGAATCGCCGAAGTTCGGAGCGAGACGCCTTCGTTTCCCGATCGGCTGTACCGGGGCAGGACCTGCGGCTTGCGTCGATCGGTTGGCGTAGGTGGCGCCCTGTGCCGCGTTCATCTCATCGAGAGTCTCGATGACCATCGCCATAGCGGCTGCCTCGGTCTCTGCTGCGAGAACACTGAATACTTGAACCAGTGCCGTGTCTACTGCTCCGCGTGTGAGGCCCAGTGCATTCGCTACATCGGCCCGCGACCTGCCCTGGGATCTGAGTCGCAGCACCTCTATCTGCCGTTCGGTCAACTGTCGTGTGAGGTCGGAAACGCGACCGTTCGGCGGTTCGATCAACCCCCTCCGAACGCCTTCGATCACCATGAGGTAGTGCTCGGCGGCCACCCCGAGCATGGTGGCGAGCTCAACCACTTGGGTCGAGACCTGTCGGCGGCTGAGGTGTCGCAGCTGCTGGATTTCGAGACTCCGCTTCCCCTCGGCAAGCCGGCGGAGCGTATCGATCTGCTCGGCTGAAAGCGGTTCGGCGAAGGACCCCGTGGTGAACTCACCACCGCCGAGGGAGCGCGGTGGGCGGAAACGCTCTCGGGTGAATCGCGGGTCGAATGCCCCGGCAAGCTCGGCAGGCAGCGGATAGCCGAGCCAATGCGCGGCGGCGAGCACACGTTGCGTTGCCTCACCGTGCAGCGGTGAACGAAGGTCGAGAACGCGATTCACGGTGGAGCGAGACACGTTTGCTGATCGGGCTACGGCTACCCGGGCGGGTCGGCGGCGGAGTTCGGCGGGGCTCAGTGCGAGGAATCGGCCGGCGAGCTCGACGAATTGCTGTGCGCTGGGCGATGACGTATCAGCTGCGTTACTGGTCATCGCGGCTCGAACGACCTCGTGGTTCACCCCGTCGATATCGATGCCGAGATGCTGGGCGAGTATCCATCGAAGTGCATGGAGGTCTTCGTAAGGCAGTTGTCGGGGGGTCGTGACCGGCGCTCCGGTAGGAGTGAACAGGGCCCATACGGACCCGTGGTCGTTGTCGACCTCCACTGTCACGTCGACGAAGCCGAGTTCGCGGGCGACCTTCCCGGTCCAGGTCTTCGATGCGGCTTCCTGTGCCGAAAAGCCTTGTTGCACCATCTTGTCGAAGGTGTCGAGGTTGTCTCGAAGGCCCTCCTTCGGTTCCCACTGGCCGGCTATGCGTCGCACATTGTGGCCGATCTCCGCCCACATGTCATCGAACATCCGGCGACCGGGCGGCGTATGTTCGGTCCTGCTTACTGTGAACCGCAGGGTGCCGTCGGTTTCCACTGTCGCGCGGATACCTGGGAGTGGGCGCTCGACTTCAGCGGGGTCCGTTACTGCCGGTGACTCATAGGAGTTGATGTACCGGGCGAGCGGTGCTTTCGCCAGAGTTTGCCGGATCCGCAGAAGTGTGGCGGTGTACCAGGATTCGGCGCCCAAGATCTCGAATTGCCGCTGTAGTGCGGTGAAATCCCGCAGGAATGCATTGATTTCCGCATGCAACATGCTGCCGCCGAGGAACGTGACGTGTCCGTTCCTGCCGAAACGGAAGCGTCTCGCGAGCGGACCGAGGATCTCCCGTGTCCCTTCGGGGGCGCGGAGGCCCGAACGACGTGCGGGTGTCATCTGCCGCGGCGTTGCCTCAGCGTTGTCGAGTTGTCGGGCCAGCACCCGTGTCGCCCGGAACCCTAGTTGTTTCGTTGCGCCGACACTGCGTGGAGGATCCAGCGTCTCGGCGATCCGCGGTAGTGGCATGCGCTGCAGAAAGCGGAGTTTCAGAAAATGCCGGTGATTGGGATTATCCAGTCGGTCGATGGTCGCGACCAGTAGATCGAGGGCCACGGCATCGCCGTTATCGGCAGCGGCGAGTGCCTGCTGGAATGCCGCCGTGACCTTCAACAGAGCGAGCGGGTCGGTGGATGCGCGCTGCCGATTCGTGCGCTCGTTACTGTCTTCTGTGGCAGTGGGGCTCGTGGTCTGAGCGGTGGGACCACCGGCCACCACCAGTACGCCATGTTGCGCCAGCTGTTGGGCGGCGTCGACGGTGATGCCCATGGCTCCAGCGACCGCTTTCCAGGACAGTCCACGACGGTGTCGCAATACGAGGCAGCGGGCTTGCTCGCGGTCGGACCGAGCGAGTAGCTGGATTCGGTCGGAGAACCGAGACCTGTCGAGCGTCGCCAGCTCCCGACCGTGCGGTCCCGAGCGCACCTCACTGGGCAGGGCGGACCACACACCGTGGCGGAAACGTGCGAACCGAAGGTGCTCGTGAACGCCGGCTCTGGTTATTGCTGCAACCAGATTCTCGTTCTCTCGTTCCTGAGCGGTGAGGGTCTGCTCTACCACGGCGATGGTGTGAGCCGCGATTTCTTCGACGAGAAGACGTCTCTGCTCGGCGGTGAAGTTCAGCTTGACCGGAGAGATCCCGCGGTCGATATCGGCGGCGATGTGGCGCCGAATACTCTCGTCGAGACGAGTGCGCCCTGCCGCGGCCGTTGTGGAATCGGCCCCGGGGGCCCTCGGACCAGGGCGGCGGTGGCCCTCGGACGAGGGATGGGTATCCCGGCCTGGACCTGAGTTACCGACCGGGTAGTGGAGCGCTTGCTCATCAGCTACCGGCGATTGTTCGACCAAGATCCGGCCGGTGAGGTCGACCCGCACACGTCGGACTGTGGCCGAACTGCCGGTTCGCTCGAGAGCATCGATGGTGTCGGCTTCTCGGCCTTCCGGTACGAAGATCTCGCTCTCGCCGCCGGTGTCGACAGCGGCGGCGGATTCGGTGAGCGCCTGGACTGCCAGGTCCTCCGCCCGGCTGCGCGCCTGTTCCAGTGCGGATACCTGAGCGGCGAGATGGGAAGCACCCTGGCTCGAGCGCAATCTGGGCGCCATATCGCTGACCAAGTCGAGCATTGTCTGGATCTGTTGTGCGAGTTCACCCGTCGGGACGATGTCGGATTCGGCGACCGTCGTTGCGCTGTTCCCGACTGCGTCGTCGGCATCCGGTTCCAGGCCGATGAGCAGGCGTCGCTGCCGATCGACCGAACGTGCAACTTCGTCCAGCGGAAACGCTGCCTTCTCGACCGCAGGCCAGTGCGTCCTGGAGGCTCGCTCTCGTTCCTGCTCGGCGGCCGGTAGCGAACGCCACGCTCGCTGGAAGCGCACAGCCGGCCCGTCGGCCCCGATGCTGATGGTGCGGCCGGACGATTCGAGGATCGGTTCGCGGTCGGTTGCGCGCCGTCGTGCCACCTCATCGCGCCGGGCTGCGTCGCGCCAGACTTCGACCGGTGTCAGCCCTCGCCGCAATGCCTGCAGCGCATAGGCGGGATGCGTGAAATCTGCCGGTGCGTTTCGTCCGAAGGCGAGACCGGCCTCAGCCAGTGACTCGGATGGGGAAAACGAGTGACGATCCCCCATGGCCGGCACGGATTCGCCGTTCGGGGCGACGTTCTCTCGCTTGTAGAGCTCCAGGTCATGCGAAATAGTCTCCCGCTGTTGTCGGCCGACATTCTTCCGCCACTCGGCGACGAACTCCTTCAGGGGATACTTGCCCGCGGGGTATCTGGATTCCAGATCGGACAGATCTACGTGAAACCCTCGCTTGTCTTTATTTGCTAGCCAGTGCTCGAACAGTTCGAATTCGTCATCGGATTCTCTTCGCTGTTTGGTCTCGAACCCGTATGCCGGAAGTTGGTTCAACCATTCCTCAAAATTGATATCCGACGCCAGCAACGGGAACTCGCCGAAATCTTTCTCATCTTGCTGGGTCCGAGCGCCGAGGAATTCTTCGTGTTCCGGCGACCAGGGAGTCTTGAGGAGTTCGAAGTAGGTCAGCGCATATCCGAACGCCCGTGCCTCGATCGACTGTAGCTCCGAAGCCCGGTCGGTGCTGAACCCCAGGGGATCGGCAAGATGATCCATCTCGTGCTGAATCGTGGCATAACCGAGATTACCGATCGGATCCAGCGTTCCGGACGAGGAGTTGCCGTCGATCGTGTTGCTGTTTAGGAGTACGATCCAGGTGTCCTCATCCACGCCCAGATTGGTTGAATAACCGAATACGTCAGGCTCGAGTGGGACAGCGGAAATAATATGCGGAACGAAGTCCTGCCGTGTCGGCAACGAAGCAATGAGTTCCTTTCTTTCCGTAAGTGACGAGTCTATAGTGATCCCGAATTTATACAGTTCGAGGACTTCGTCGAACTTGTCTATGATCCCGTTTCGAATCCCGAGGACCGTATCGAGCGCCAACTTTTCGAAACCGAGTACCTCGATCCCGAAGTGGTCGTACAACTGTCCGGCGATCGCTTGCTTGGCACGGCGATCGGCCTCCGTGCCCAGTACGTCGGGGTCGGTCCGCTTCGGTGTGTCGGAACCGGGCGCGCGGCCGCCGCGCGACTTCGTTCTTCCTTCGAAACCGGTAGCGCCTCGGTTACGTGGCCCCACCACGGTAGTGCCCCTGCCGCGATGGGTGGCGAGGATCCCGTTGTCGGCCAGCGCGCGATACACGAGTGCCACAGTCGGTCTCGATATCCCGAGATACTTGGCCAGATCTTCGGCATGCGGGATTTTCAGCCCCGGTACCAAGCGGCCGTCCTGCACAGCGCGATAGATGACGGTCGACAGGGTGGCCTGCCATCCATCGCGTATTCCACGCCGGCGCAGGGTGTCCGGCGTTACTTCGGTGACCACGGCCAGAAGGTCCGCCGGCTCCATGGCTTGCATTGTGCGAAGTGACTCGGGCGCCGGCAGCCATCGAGTTCTCTCGGCGACAGTCGTGGGTTTGCCGCTGCCGCTCTCCAGATACTGCTGCGCCACCAATTTTCGGTAGGCCCCACGCACAGTTTCCGTGGACACATGCAGGTGTTCGGCTAGTGCGTGCGCCGGCGGGAACGCCTGTCCTGTAGCGAACTTGTCGGCCAGGAGCGCGTTTTCGAGCGCGGTGAACAGTGTCGAGGACCAGCCGTGCTGCTGTGCGCGGTCGGTCAACGCAGCTGTGGTGGCGCCGTCCGTCAGCTCGAGAAGGAGGGCTTGCGGCGTCAGGATCGTTGTTGTGGAAGGGCTTTCGAGCTTCCGAGGCGTGGATGACTGCTTCGCAGCCGACAGCTCGGGTTTGCTTGGTTCCGGAGAGTCGGCGGTTCGGCGTTCATCTCGTAGACGTGCCGGGGTGCCAGGACTTTTCTCACCGAAATACGGGCGGGCGATTGCGAGCTCCGGCCACAGCTCCGCGCTGGTGATGGTGGCGCGTCTGCCGACCAGGTACCCCATACTCTTCAGAGCGGCGTATGCCCTCGCCACTATTTCGTGTGTGACCGGCAGGTGCCCGGCCAAGGCTCTCGTCGAGGGCAGCGTTTGATTCGTGACGAGCCTGCCGTCGTGCATTGCGACCCGTAGCGCGTCGGTCAGCCCCGCGATCCAGCCCGCGTGGCCTGCGATCGCGTAGAGCTCACCCGTTTCGTCGGTCCCGTTGATCCTATCCAGAAGTTCTTCAGAGCTGAGGGTGTAGACGCCGCGGTCGATGCCTTCGATGTCGTCGAGATCAGCGAGCGTGGGCAGGCTGTTCTTCGGTGCCACCGTGTAGTGGCCGTTGCCGTCCGGACGCAGGTAGCCGTCCGCGGAGACTCGACGGTATGCGTCGCCCACCGTTTTGGGGTGAACCCCCAATCGGTGAGCAAGCTGCCCCACTGGGGGCAGTCGTTCGCCTTCTGAGAGCTCTCCGGCGAGTATCGCGGCTCGGAGCGTTTTCTGGACGGCGCGCCGCCACCCCTGTCGACGGGCGAGGCCTTCGAGGTTACTTCCCGCAGTGACGCCGGTGAGAATGGTGACAAGGTTTTCGGCAGTGAGCGTGGCGCCGACGGTCTTCGGCCTACGCTTCCTCAGACGCGATTCGACGTCGGCGGGTACCGAGGTGCCCGGCTCCTCAGCGACGGCCACATAGCTGAAACCTGCTAGTTCGCGGGCCCACCGTTGTTGCTGCTGCCGGTCGAGATTCACCGTGCCCTGCTCCACCACCTGTGCGATCGCGGCCAACGCACGCCGGTAGACCTCGTCGGAGTACTGCTTGTGGTCCTGTGAGCTAGTGCCTTGTTCACGGGCGGCCGACCCCGTGACAGCTGCCTCGCGCCGATGGGCTGCGCGGGCGCCTTGTGGATCCTCCCGGTCGCGTCCCAGCAGCTTGGCCGGGTGTTTGCGGTGTCTCCATGCCGGGACGGGTGTTTCGGCCGGGACGGTGGTGCCGTCGGGTGTTGTGGTGAAGTAGGCGGCAAAGGCCTTCTCGTAACCGGTGTAGTCGGGTTGCCATGCGTGCTCGCCGTTTTCGTCACCGTGGTAGTTGCGAACATGTAGATCGCGTTGCTCTGTCGGTGCGGCGGATTCCCTGTCGGTGAGAGGGATGAGGGTGTCGAAGACGAGGACTTCACCTTCCACGTCGACGAGGTAATAGATGTGCCCGTCGACCGTGACGGCAGCTCTGTCGATGCTGTTGCTGGGGTCCTCGATCCGACGTACTGCGAAGGCGATCGGATCGGTACCTCTGGTCTTCATCGGGCGGAGCTGGGCGCCGAGTGTCTCTTCGGTGATTCGCCAATTGCCTTCGGCGTTCCACCGCGGGTCGGTATCGACGGGTTGGGGCGCGTGGTCGTCGCCGAGAGCTTTGTGCACGCGGGCGATGTGGATAGCGCAGTTACTGATGACTCCGGCGGCCGGTGTCTGCTGTGCACTCGGCGCGGCAGATCTCTCCACCGCTGGTCGGCCTCTCGACGGTTCGGCAGCCTGCGGTTGTTCGACGAGGATCCGTCCGGCCAAGTCGACGCGCACTCTCCGCACGTCTGTGGACATTGCGAATGCGCGCCCGTTCTCGTTACCGACGAAAACGATAGCGCGGCCGGCGTTGTCGTCGGCCTGCTGCGCTGCTGCGGCAACCACATCGGCCGCCAGTGCACTGGCGTGGCTCAGATTCTGCTGCAGTCGTTCGTCGACCCATTCGATGCCGTTCAGACCCGCCTCGACCGCCTGCCACTTCAAGGCGGAGCGTGGGTCGATTTCACTGCCCGCAGCCAGCATCGCCGACGTATGCGCACGCAGTATTTCGTGGCGGCTCTGGTCGGCGGGAAGCGAACCCGAGAGCGGCCACTGGGCTCGAGTGAGTAGTTCCTGTTGTCCCAGCCCTATCAGCGCATCGCGAACTTGATACAAGACATCCATCCGCCGGCGAGCCAAGTCTTGGATAGCCTGAATTTCCAGCGCCAGACCACCTGTGGGTACGTGAGCGTGCTCGACGAATCTCGGCTCATGGTCGCTGCGGGCTGTTTCCTCGGCAGTGGGGTCGATGCCGAACAACAACCCCCACTGGCGATCGACCATGCGGGCCAGCTCGTCCAACACCAAAGCCGAACCGTCTCTCCCGCCCTTCTTCCGGAAGATGTCCACAGTGTCTTCCGACAGGCGGCGGTCACGCCAATACTTGCGCAGGTTCTCCGCGGCACCGCGAACCCCGATGCTGACGGGCAGGTCCACGGGGGTGGGAGCCGGCCCGGCCTCCGCCATCCGCCGTTGCGCCACGTAGTTGCGGCGGGCGGAATCGCGCCATATCTCGACCGGGCTGAGGCCACGTAGCAATGCCTGTAATGCGTACGCCGGATGTGAGAAATCCGCGGGGGCACTTCTCCCGAAGGCCAGCACCGAGTCGGCGAGCGCCTCGTTCGGGTTGAAAACCGAAACATCGCCGATGGCCGGCGGCACCGCACCGGTCGAGGCGAGTGAACTCTGCCGGCTGTCGCTCAGATCATCGACGATGGCGCGCCATTGGTCTGCTGTGATGTTCTGCCGCCATGTCGTGAAAAGTTCACCGACAGAATATTTCCCACTCGGATACCGGTCTCGGAGCGATGCGATGTTCACATCGAACCCCGGCTTGGTCTTCGGCTGTTGCATCCAATGCCGGAATACATCGTGGGTGCTGTCGAGTCCGGCCCTCTTCTTCTTCACCCTGCTGTATTCGGACAGCTGTTCCAGCCACTCGTCGAACCGGGCATCTGCCGGCAGACTCGGCGGGTTGCCCAATTCCCGCCGATCTTGCTCTGTCCAGCCGCCGAAGTGTCCCGCACGAGCAGCGGTGGTCGGCTCCTTCAGATTCTCGAAGTGACTGTGCAGGTGGGCGAAGGCTCTCGCTCGGGCGAGATCGTTCTCAACTCGTGCCGCGCCGGTCTCGAAGTTGTGCGTCAGCTCGTGTCTGAGTATCTCGTACGCGAGATCCCCCACCGGTGAGGCATGTTCGGCGTCGTCACCCGTCGGAGCTTCTGCGATCTTCGCGAACATCTCCTGATTGATGAGAACCAGGCCGGCATTGTTCATTTCCGGGATTCGGATAGCGGTGCCGTAGAGCCTTTCCCGCATCGGTGACACGGCGATCAGGTCGGTTCCGCAGTTCATGCCGCGACCCAGTTGTTCCAGCACAGCTTTGCGGTCGGCCATCGACGAATCCACGGTGATGCCGTGCTCGTAGAGTCGGAAGACCTCGTCGCAATGGTCGACGATCGCGTTTCGAATTGCCAATGCGGTGGTGGCGGGCAGCTTTTCCAGTCCGAGAACTTCGATTCCGAAGGTGTCGAACAGTTCTGCGGCAGCATGACTGGGCACGGCCCCCGCGACCCCTGAATCCGCCGAGGCCTGATGCCGGTCGGTGGCACCCTCGCTGCTCGTCTCGTCCACCGCGGGCAACGGCTGCGATTTCTGCCGATCGGTCTGTGCCTCGCCCCGGTCCATGTCGTCGTCGGTGAGGTGCGCACCCCCGGCCGCGTCGCTTGCTGTGAAGCGCTGGCCCAGTTCGTATTTCAGTGCATGAAGTTCCTCGTGCCAGAGTTTCTCCGCGATCGGGTCGTCGAGCTGAGCAAGATGCTGTTCGATCTCGGTGACTCGCTGCCGGATCTGTTCGTCGGAGACGGTTCGGCCCGTCAGTAGGTCGCCGCTCAACTGTCCGTGCCGGTAGATGACCGGCTCGCCGTATTTCTGATCGAGGAAGTACTTCTGCAGGGTGTAATGGCTGAACCCGAATCCGAGGAAGATATCGGTGTCGCGTTCGTTCCAGTGGTCGATCTCGTCCATGATGAGCGTTTCGCGATAATTCACCTCGTAGCGGGTGATGTCACGTACCGCATTCGGGTCGTCCATACGGTTGGGATCGAATATGTCGACGGCCTTCTCGGCGGGATCGAACGGCACGCCGAGGGTCTGTTCGTACCAGCGGAGCAGGTCCTCGAGGGTGAGTCCCTGGGGTCCGCCGGTGTGTGGCCAGTTTCCGGTATCACGCAGGGCACGCTCGCGTTTCACGGCCCATGTCCGCAACTTCGCAGAGAACTGTTCGTTGTCCCGGAGTTGCGTCAAGAGCGCCGGCTCCTCCGGAGTGTCCTTGGCACGACCCAGCCAGGCGTTCTGTTCATGACGCACCTGGCTGAGGAATGCGCGCAGGTGGTGCGGGATCTCCTGCTCCGGATTGATGGTTGCCGGGAAGTCGGTCCAGCTCACGTCGGGGGCTCGGCTAGGGATTCCGGACTGCACGGCAAGCCATTTCGAATGCCAGTGGTCTCCCGCCGCGACAGCTTGATCGGGGGTCTTTCCGGCAATGGCGTTGTCGTCCAGCGGACCGCCTTCGTGGAGAAGGACACCGCCGCCCGCGGCCGGGCGGCCGGAGAACAGCGCGAATGCGGCACGGATCAGCGGATACTGTTCCGCATCCGGGATTTTCGTGTGCTCCTGCGCGCTGTACCAGATCCGGGCGCCGCTCGGGGTTTCGTAGCGCGCGATTCTCGTCGCATGCCCGAAAAGCGTGTGCATCGTGTTCTCTTCGGCAAGGCATGCGGGCCGAAGCTCGTTGAAGGTCTGCTCGTCGGGAGTTAGTCGGCCCAGGGGGCTTTCGCCTGTCTCGTCCGGCAAGGGGGCAGTCCCCTCGGGCGGCGACGCGCTTGCCGTCGACTCTGCATCACTTGGCCGAAACGTCGGGTTGGGGCGCCAGTATTGCGGCATGTCACCGGCCAGGGCGGTGAAATCGCGTTGCCAGATTTCCGCCGGCACCTCGAAACAGCCCATGATGCGGTCGTTTCGCAAGCCTCCAGGCCAATGCACAGATACGACGCCGTCGTCGTCGACCACTCCGAACCCGCCGGGCGCGTCGATGACGTAGATGCGGTGGACTTCGGTCCACTCCGAGGTCCTATTGTTCAGCGTGGCCGATCGGCCGTAATCGCCCGCACGGTTCACTCGGACCGTCGTGTAAACGACTCGACCGTCGTGTCGCTGTGGCAGCGCGGCGAACCCCTCCGCCCACACGTCGGCGCTGGGCCGCGTGTCGCCTCGAAACAACAGCCCACCGCCGGTCCGCCACCCGGAAGCCGGGTACTCCTCCTCGAGAGCTTGCCACCTGCGACGTATAGGCGCGAGATCGACATTCGGGTCGGCGGCCGAGTTGCGCAGCACATCGTCGGGAAGCTCCGCGATCGAGTGCCATTGCGCCGGCACCGACGCACTGTCGAGCACCTTGCGCACCACCTGGGCGCCGTCTAGCGGGGGCCCGGTGATGTCGATGGTCGCGAATGTGGCTGTGACTTGGGATGATTCGATTGTCGTGTGGGGGGTGAGGGTGCCGGCGGTGGTGGTTTCGAAGTAGGCGGCGTAGGTGTGTTCGGGGGTCTTGTAGGTGGATTTCCAGTCGAGGTAGGAGCGGGGGGCGCCGCCGGTGAGTTGGTCGTGGACGAGGGTGGAGGTGAGGCCGGTCCGTGGGTTGGTGCTACGGGTGATGACGTAGGCGTGTGCTCGGTTGCCTTCGCCGACGACGATTACCGCGGCGCGAAGGGCGGGGTTGTTGTGGAGCGTGTCGACGGCGGTCTTCATGGGGTCGTCGGATTGTGCGGCGGGGGTGCGTGGTTGGCGTTGTAGTCCGGTGGACAGTGCTTGTTCGAGGTGGGTGGCGTGTCGTCCGGTAGGGGTGTGTACGGGTAGGCCGTGTTGTTCGAGGATTTCGACGGCCCAGGGCAGGCATTCGAGTACTTGTTCCGGGAGTGCTGTCGGCGTGCCGGTTTCAGTACTGCTGTTGTGTTCGGGGCTTTGGACAGTGGGTGTTTCGGTGGCTCCTTGTGTGGTGATCATGTGTTCAGGCAGGGTCGGGCCGGTGAGCTGCAGTTGTGGGAAGTCGCGGCCCAGTAGCGGGAGGAGGAAGCCCGCCATCATCATCGCGGTGTTCGAGCCGGAGGTGTTGCGGTGAGAATCGATGCCGGCGTTGTGGAGTGAGTCGCGTAGCTGCTGTGCGGTTTCTTGCGAGGCGCCCTGGGGGTCGACGGTGACGAAGCCGGGGCATACGCCCCCACGGTCGGCTTTGCGGGCCTGATGGGCGGCGCCGGTGATCGCTACCCGGGTGACGGTCCGGTTCGCGGTGTCGAACTCGATCTCGAATCGGGGTGGTTTTCGGGGCTCGGTGAATTCGCCCAGCGTGGTGAAGGTGACTCCGGCCATGACACTGAACCGGCTGGCGAATTTCAGCACGCTGTGCTGGATGTCGGCCCACGACCAGCCGGCGATCGTGTCGGCGTGTTCGGCGAGGCTCTCCAGATATCCGCGCATCACGATCTGGACACTGCCCATGTTCGTGATGGCAGTGAGGACTGTCTTGTCGCCCGGCACCGAGTAGTCGCCTACCGAATGCGCCGGAAGGTCCAGTGTGGCCCGGTGTTCGGGTGCAATGGATTCCAGGATCGGCGCGCGACTAGCCGAGCGTTCGGATTTGATCGCCGCGAGCTCCTGCCATACCGGGTCGTCGATCGCCTCCGATGCGGCGGTCAGTTGAGCGGCAGCGGCCTGCATGAATGCGTGCTTACCGCCGCCTCGTGGGAATCCGTCTTCCGCTTCCATGATGTAGTCGTCGGTCAGGTTCGATGCGAAGTACCGAGGGGCGGTGGTGGTGTAGTCGGTGTTGAGGGCGGCATGCACGAGTTCGGGACGCGTCATTGCCTGCTGCAGCGTTGCCTCCGTCAGCCTGTATTGCAGGCATCCCGACGCGATCGATCGCTCCAGTGAGTAACGGAGATAGGCGATTTCCTCTGGCGGGAACAGTTCCGACAGGCGTTTCCGGTCGCCGCCGACCTTGATCGGCAGATCGGTTTCGGCGAACTCGCGGCCGACCTGTTCGATGATTTCGCGCGCGCGTGCCGGGTCGGCGAGGACCCGTTCGATACCTTGCTTGGTCAGGGCCCGGATGTGTGAGACGGCGGTACGTGGAACATTGGTGGAGGGAAGCCACTCGGTCGCTTCGGCGGTGTCCACGGGCGTGGTGTCATCGGGATCATCCGCGTTGCCGTTCGTGGATGCCACCACATCCTCGACGTGCCCGGTCGGCAGGAGCTCCTCGGCGATACGTTGGAGATGTTCCGGCAAGGCGAAGCCGAGCAGTCGTGCCGCTGCCAGGAGTTGCCGTTGCACGTCGGAGGGTCTCGACAGGGATCGTCTGTTCAGGATCTCGTTGAAGTATGGCTGGCTCGCACCGGCCAGTGCAGCGACATCACGCTGCTGCGCCGGCCCTTCTGTTGCGGCGGCGGGGAGGTTGCGGAACCGTTCGACGATCTCTGCGACCTCCGCGCGCAACGGCCGGTCGTCGACGAGGTAGGCCAACCTCGCCAAGCGTGACGATCCCGTCGCCCGAGCGAGTATCCGCAGTTCATGTGACTGATCGGTGCTGCTCGCGGCGACGAGCGGGGTGTCGGCGTCGAGGCCGAACATCTGGTCCAGCTGTCGAGCCAACTCCGATGTCCGTTGTCGCAACGATTCCTGTAGGCCGTCGACCTCGGGCCGTTCCTGTTCCGGCGACTGGTCTCGACCGGCGAAATCGCGGGTCACCTCTTCGATACGTGCGCTGAGCTCCAGCGCGGCGACCAGCCAACCGAGCACCTCGTCGTCGTTCACCGCCGCCACCGCCGCGGGTGTGGCCGCCGCGACCGCCATTCTCAGTTGCGTCAGGCTGTTTCGCGCCGCGCCCGGCACCACCCGACCGGTGTCGAGGGACAACAGTTCGGCCAGCTTCGCACGGTTCGTGACGAGCGCTCCGGCAGTGTCGGGCGCCGAATCGAGCCGAACAACAGGGCCGGGTGACGGTGTTTCCGGGCGGATGTCCGCCGCAGCGGCCCGCACGGCGGAGTCGACATAGCCGTCCGGTAGCAGTTGGTCTGCAGCATTCCGCAGAGGGGCCGGCAAGTGGAAACCGAGCAGCTTGGCCGCGACGAGCAGTCGCCGCTGCGCGGCGGTGGGATTCGGTACGGACTGCTTGTGCAGCAGACGACTGAAGGTGGCCTGGTTCGCACCGGCCAACGCTGCGACATTCGCCTGATGTGCCGGACCTGCGGTCGCGGTAGCAGGCAGGTTCCGGAATCGCTCGACAAGCTCCGAGATTTCGGCGGCATCGACGGGAGTGAGCAGCGGGGCCAGATCTAGTTGCCCGGCCTGAACCAGTCTGTCGAGCGCCCCGCGTTGTGCGACGCTGACATTATCGCCGCGCTGGAGAGCAGCGAGGCTCTCGCTGATGTAGCGGCGCGAGGTGCGGTGCATTCCGAACCACCCGGCCACCATGTTGCGAGCGATTCCATGCACCCATTCGAGCGGTGCGGTGTCCCCGGTCTGCCAGCGGTGCCGCTCCGCGATCTCGAACACCAGCCGGGTCAGGCCCTGGGCGACCTGGGTCAAGGGCTGCATCTCGGGCGGAACGGCCCCCTCGGGAATTCCCAGTTGTGTACGAATTCGTGCGAGAACCTCGCGCCCGTATCGCGTGCGGAGCTCCTCGAACGCCGCCGCATCGCCCTGCTGCTGGGCCCGAAGCAGCGTGGCGTCGGAATCCTGTGGTGTCGCAGGATGTGCGGGGCGCCCTCCGACCGCGTGTGCGTCCGGGCCGACCGGGCCGATGGCGTGCACCATCCCGGGATCGAATCGCTGACCTCGCCGGGGCGGGACCACATGCAGGTCGTCGCGGGCTCCGCGGGCGCCACGGTCGAACGGGTCCGATTCGGGCCGTTTCGGTATCCAGCCCGGGCGTGGGCGCGATGCCCCCGGGGCTTTCGCGGGGGTCGGTGTCGGGGTGCCGGTATCGGTCGCTCCTACAGGCTGGACGGCCGGATCCGGTGTGGTCTGCGCAGTGCTCCATGGCGTCGGCGCGGGGTCGACCACTGCTTCGAAGACCGTGTTCTCGTACCATTCGGTGCCGGTCCGGGGTTCCTGCATCGCGGTTTTGACGACACGGACGCCGGGGGCCCCGGTCGTTTCGATCACCAGCCCGAACGGCGTGCCGGAATCCGCCTGATCGGTGGCTGCTCGCACCGTTGCCT
This sequence comes from Nocardia vermiculata NBRC 100427, assembly GCF_001613265.1. GTDB lineage: Bacteria > Actinomycetota > Actinomycetes > Mycobacteriales > Mycobacteriaceae > Nocardia > Nocardia vermiculata. The sequence continues at coordinate 48,495 of NZ_BDCA01000011.1, read as the reverse complement.
CCGCTGCGATCTCGACCTGTTCCGCCGCCTCCGCAGGCCATGAGCCGGTTGCTGCGCGCACGACGCCGCGAGCGGTGCTGATCGCGGTATTCGGGTCTGCTTCGGGGTCGACCGCCAGCGTGACACGCAGTGCGGGTTCGTTCGAGCGTCCATCCGCCGGTACGGCCAACGAGAGTTCGGCGGACTGCCCGACCCCGCCGATCAATGCCGACAATTGGTGTGTGCCCTCGGCGTCCGGAGCGCAGCGCAGCTGTAGCCAGCCGTCGTCGGTCGAGGCGAGCCGGGCCGCGAGCTCGGCCAGGGCCGGCCCGGCCGCAGCCGTGTTGTCACCGAACGGCCAGAGCTGGTGCTCGACCAGCGCCGGCAGTTCCGGACTGGTGGGTGCCAACCGGGTGATGTCGAGATCCCAGGCGGTGGGGGTTTTCAGACAGCACGACGACACCATTTCGTCGCCGTCGAACAACTGGATTTCCAGCGGCAGGGCGGTGGTGTCCTCGAATTGCGGCACCACGATCCGGCCCGATTCGAACGCGGCGACACCGTGGGTCACCGCGAGCATCCGGTGTGCCAGAGCGAGCGCCACCGCGCGGAGTTCCGGTGAGATTTCGGGAGGCAGCGCTGCGATCAGCTCACCGGTCCGCCGCACCACTTCGTCGAGACCGGTACCGGCGTCGAATACGGCTTGCGTGGTCGACGAGGTCCCGTTGGGGTCCACCGGTGCGGTCGTCCCTTGGTTCTGCCACCCGTCCGGCCGCATCACCTTGCGTCGGAGACCCTTGTCGAATGTCCGCTGCAGGTGTTCGTCCGTGTCGGGGTATGCCGGCTGGATCGATTGCGGTGCAAGCCATCCCGGTCGGATGATGGGGCGCGAGACCTTGACGGTGTGAACGCCGTTGCTCAGGTCGGGGGTACTGCTCACCAAGTCGATCTCGGGTGTGCCGCCGTTTCGGCGAGCCACGGCTCTGAAGGGGGCGTTCCGGTGTGGCTGGAGTTGCGGTTGCGGCATCGCGGCCGGGGTGATGAAGCTCTTCGGCTTCCAGTTCAGTCGCCCGACTGCTATTCCTCCGATGGCGGACCCGGCCATTATTCCTGCTTCCACCCACCCCGTCGTGGAAGATCCGAAGCTGGTCATCATGGCGCCGAAGGCTGCGCCGCCCAGGAACCCGCCCGCACTGCCGACGGTGTCGATGATCGCCACCGTGCTGCCGGCCATCTTGTCGGGAATGACGCGTGCGAAATGAGCATTGAAAACCTTGTTGTTCATCGCGTTCATGAAGCCGACGACACCCAGCGAGGTTCCGATCAACAACGGGTTGTCGGTGGTCGCATAAGCGATCGCCGGCCCGGTCCAGGACAATTTCGACAGGATGTCGAACTCTCGGGAACTCGACTTCCTGTCGATAATGCGATCGATGATTTTCTGCGGTATCGCATAGGCGAACAGCAATCCGACCGCATTGGCCGATGCGAGCATGCCCGTGGTCGTCCCCGAGTAGTCGTTGGCCGTCGCGACCGCAACCATATGTGAACCCAAGGTTGTCGATGCGAACAGTGACGACACATTCATTGCGAGGAAGCCTCGCAGGAACCGGTCCTGGTTGATTGCGCCGAGCCCGTCCCGCATTCTCGGTTTGTCCCGTGGGTTCGGCTCCGCCGGCGGAAGCTTGTTCAGTCCCACGTGGTACAGCGCGTTGGTCGCAGTGAGCAGTCCGAACGGAAGCAGGGGTACAGCCGTCGCGCTACCGGCTGTAGCCCGGCCGCCTGCGCTGCCGAACGCGTTCTCCAGCAGCCTGAGGTTGTCTGCGGTCTTCTTCTCCGCCTTCGTTTTACCCAACTGCTTTGCGTAGACGAGATTGGTGGTCCGGGCGATGGCACCGAGAGCGGTGAAGGCCATATTCGCGCCGATCAGCGCTCCCACTGTCCCGGGGAGGTCGAACAGGATCCAGGCGCCGCCGGTAAGCCCCGCCACGACCGAACCCATCGTCACCGCCCGCAGCGTTTTGCGCGGATCCTCCCGATCCGCAAGCGGCCCGGCCAAGAACTGGACTCCCACTTGAGTGGCGAAAGCCGCCGAGGTCGAATAGCCGACGAGATCCCACGAGCCACCATTGGCAACTATCAGGAACGGGGTGCTCGCCAGAAAACCCTGATTAGCCAAGGTGGCACCCACAGAAGAATAGAATCTGGTGAGCACATTCGAATCCCGGATCTTCTGCAGGAAACTCGGTGTGTCAACTGCTTCCGGCTCGGTCGGCGGTGTGTTGCTCCGCAACTTCTTGAACCACGGGGTGCCGTCGCCCCGGTGATCGAAGGTGATGGACCCGTCCGGGACGCCCCCGATCGTCGGCATCGTATGGCCGGCTCGGCCTGTCCTCCTGCTGTGGCCGTCGCGTGCCTCGGCGGGATCGTCTGCGGGGGAGCGCCGGCCGAACCCGTCGGTCCTGGTCGGACCGGACCGGAACAGTGCGGCAGCGGAAGCCGGATCTTCGCTCCACCGGTCCAGGGCCGTGACGGTTCTCGCGACCACCTCGGTCTCCGTCCGTACCCCGAGTTTCGACTTGATGCTGCGGACATAGCTGTGCACAGCGAACAGTGAGACACGCAGTAACTCGGCGACCTCGCCGGTGGTGCGGCCGTGCAACCGGTGGGCCAGCACGGCGATCTCTGTTGTCGTCAGGACCTCGGTGAGGTCTGTTACGGCATTGTTCGGCGCTTCGACAAGCTTGTGCCGCAACGCCTCCGCCGCAATGAACACCGATCGGTCGGCCACGCCGAGGGCGGCGGCCGTGCGGGAGAGTCCTTCCGATCCGATGAATTCGCCGGCAACGATCCGCTGCAGTCGGTGGATCAGCTCGCCGACCGCAGCGTCGGTCCGCGCCATGAGCTCGGTCTCGTTGGACGCGTTGACCTTTCGTCGCGCTGCCATGATCCGGCTGCGTACGGTCGCCGCCGGAAGGCCGAGCCGGGCGGCGATCTCGGCAACGGATCGTCCCGCGTTCCGGTGCACGAGCACGTGGACACTGTTCGGATGGAGCAACGACAGGTCGCTGACCAGTGGCGCGATGGGTTCCGCGGCGTGTGGGTTCGCAGATGCGGTGGAAGCCGTAGGCGAAGTTTCGGATTCCGATGCTCGGTCTCGTCGTTCATGTCGCGGCCCACCGAGTCCCGACGCGCCACCGGACGAGTGCCGAGCGTCGCGTTGCGCGCCGCCTTCGGTCCAGCGTGCGGGCAACGATGCCCCGGCCGCGGGAGTCTCGACGAGAATCCTGCCCGCCAGATCGACTCGGATCCGTTCGGAGGATATCGGATCTCCGTCCCATGTCCCGTTGATCTCGCGCAGTGCCAGTTCTGCCGCCCGTGCCTGCGCCTCATCGATCTCGGCCTGTAGACCGGCTGCGGAGTGCGCCATCGCGGCCAACGTGAGTAGACGGTCCGCAGTGCCGAGATCATCCGGGGCGGACAACGCTCCTGTGATTCGGGTGAGCAGTGTGGGCAGCTCCAGGTCCGCCGCGGCCGCGCCGGCGTCCCTCCACTCGGTGAGCCCCAGTATTTCGACGAGATCGCCACCCGCCAGCAGTCTTTCGCCGAGCCGATAGCGCGCCTGTGCGGCCTCCTCCCCGATGTCACCCATCAACTGGATCTGTTGTGCAAGTTCACCTGTCGGGAGGAGATCGAGCTCGACGAAGGTGGCCGGCGGTGCAGAGACACCGAGCCCCAGACCACGTTGCCGATCCACCAGACGGGCGATCGCGTCCAGTACAGGCGGCTCCCCGTCCCGCGTCTGCACTGCCGGGTACTTGCCGACGAATGTCGCCTGGTCTCGCGGGCTCATGGCGCGCCACGACCGGACCAGTTGTGCAGTAGGGCTTTCGGCGGCCATGGCGCTCCGCGGTACCGAAGTCGTGGAGACAGCCGTGGGGATCGTTCCGCGATGTCTCTTCCGGTACTCCGCGACGGCGTTACGCCGCGCGGCATCGTGTACGACTTCCTCGAAAGTCAGCCCTCGAAGTAGTGCCTGCAGCGCGTAGGCGGGATGGGAGAAATCGGCCGGTGCACTGTCGCCGAACGCGAGATTCGCCTCCGCCAGAGCTTCGGCCGGATCGAACACCTCATGGTCACCGAGGATCGGAAGGTCGGAATCCTGCTCGGCTTCTTCGGCAAGATCTCGAATGGCGGAATCCGATACTTGTGCCTTCCAGACCTCGAATATCTTTGCGACAGTGACTTTTCCGTTAGTTCTCGAGATACCGGAGAGCGCCATCCACGTGTCGAGCATGTTGCGGTCGTCGAATCGACCGAACCATCGGTTGAACGCTCGGTACAACGTGTCCTCGGCGCGGTCCGGCTTGGTATCACGGCTATAGCTGACCAGCTGATCGAGCCACTCGTCGAAGCGGGCCTCGCTCGGTAGGTCGCCGTTGCCTCGGAGCATACGGAAATGCGTGTACAGGTACCCGAAGGCTCTCGTCTCGAGGCGGTGCGCCCGACCGGAGTCGGAGGCCGAGGTGTCCCGTAGATGGACCATTTCGTGGCGGATCGAGTCATATACCGGATCTCCTGTCGGCGCCAGGAACGATGCGTCCTTCGCCTGTTCCTGCTGCCGGGCTCGATAGCTGTCGACATTGCGGAGCAGCGAGTCGTTCAGCAGAATCTGACGGTGGGTTCCGTCGTATCGCAGTGTGCCCGCGGTGGCGTATCTCGTCTCGTCCATAGGGATCACGGCGATCGTGTCGACGCCGAGATCGGGCGGGGTGTCGAAGCTGTCGATAACTGCCTTGCGTTCCATCAGCGAGGAACTCACCGAAATCCCGTACTTGTACAGCTCGAGCATTTCGTCGATCTCGTCGACCATCCCGTTCCGCACCGACAACGCCGCCTCGACCGTAATGCCGGGTTCATCCAGTCCCAGCATCTCGATTCCGAAGACGTCGAAGAACTCGTTGGCAATGGCTTGAATCCGGCTGCGCCGCACCTCGTCCGAGTTGGTGTGCTCCTGGCGCTGCCCGTCGCTCCATGGCGAATCGCGGTTCGTCGGATCCGGCGAACTGAAGCCCAGCCTTCGATACCACGGTGTCTTCGGCGCCGCTGGAGTGCTCGTATCCCGAGCGTCGGCGTCGGGCACGCGATCGGGTGGGTACTGCCGCGCCACCAGATCGGCCAATTCGTCGAGTGCGAAACTGGTCGTTCCGTCGGTGGCCTCATAGCGAAACCGTGGTGTCCCGGCGCGAACCGCTGCGCGGGCGGTTTCGTCGAGACCTTCCCAGACCCGGGCGAGTTCGACCATGACACCGTCCGGCCGGATGGTGGGACGCGCCGGGATCGGTGCGGGTACGGTGCCACGGTCGTGCGCGCGTGCATATGCGCGGGCGTTCCGTCCCGCGGCCCGCCGCCAGATTTCGGCCGGCGTACGGCCGGACAACAGGGCCTGCAGCGCATACATCGGGCTGGTGAAATCGGCCGGGGCCTGCAATCCGAATGCGTTGTTGCTTTCGGCCAGCGCTTCTTTCGGGAAGAGGACGGCAAGGTCCCCGACAGTCGGCTCACGAGGCCCGATGAAGTCGTCGGGCAGCGGTTCGCTGGGCCCGCGGGCGACGAAGTGACGTGCGTACCGGGGAAGTTGGTCCAGCCAGATGTCGAATTGTGCATCCAAAGGCAGCGCACCCGCGTCACGCAGCCCGACGAAGTGGTTGTACAAATACCCGAAAACGCGCCGCTCCAGGGCATCCTGATCGTCGGCCTGATGTGCTTTGTGGTCTTGCAGATGACTGAGTTCGTGCCGAACTCGGTCGTAGACCGCGTCCCCGGTCGGACTCAGCGTCCAGTTGCTGCGTCGATCCGCATCGGCGACCGACTCGAGCCTCTCCGAATCACCGAAGTACCGATCGTTGAGCAGAAGTATCGATTCGTGAGGATCCTGCACCTGCAGCAGGGACCCCGCCGCGGCCAGCGCATCGTCGCTCATGCTCACCAGAGCCACGCCGTCGATCGCGAGGCCCGGGTCCTCTACTCGCGCGTCGACGATCGCATTACGGATGGAGAGAGCGGTCTCCACGGATATCGTCTGCTGGTCCAGCCCCAATACCTCGATATTGTGCTCATCGAGAAGTTCGGCAGCGATGGCGCGTTTTATTCCGGGAGGATCCTCGTACCGGGCATCGGACCGTGGAGGCGCGTCGGGCCGTTCGTCGTGATCGCCTGCGTTCGGCGGGCGATCACCCGGGCGTGTGGCAGAGAGGTTAGGGCCCGGTTGGTCACCGGTATCGACCGGGCGAGGAGTGCCTGTCGTGGCGTCCGGCGTGGTCCGCCCCGGCAGTTCGCTGCGCATTCGGAAGCTCAGCTGCACCCTTTTCCCGGGAGCCCCGTCGGGAGACAGTTCGTAACCCATGGATGTCGCGGCATTCATCACGATCGTGCCGCCGCGTCCGTGGGTGCCCTCGGTGCGGTCGGCACCGAGGGCGGTCGGGTCGGAGTCTCCGGCTTCGAGTGCGTCGAAGTCGATGGAGCCGAGCAGCGAATCGAGCGCATCCGGGTCGAAATCGTCCAGGACCGACGTGTTCTCGGCCTCGGCTGCGCCCGTCTCGTCCGATACCGTCCACCCCGGCACGCCGCGCGAGGTGTCCGAAATCTCCACGAGTAGCTCGTCGTCGGTGTCGCTGGTGAACCACGCGCGCACCTGCGCGCCGCCGTCCGGTGCGTACATCTCGATGTTTCCGAACACTTCGGACAGTGCGGTGACGATATCGTCGACCTGGGTGTCGGGCCAGGCATTGTGTCGCAGCAGATCACGGAATGCGCGGCGTACCCGGGACCCTCCTGGGCCGACGTTCTCGCGAGTGAAGTCCAAGCTCACCACCGGGGCGGACGAGGGCCTGGGAGATGCATCCTCGACCGCGGGTGTGGCAATCGTGAAGCGGCGAATCCGACTGCCGTCCCGATGCAGTTCGGTGCCCCAGGACTTGGCCTTGTCGTCCAGTAGTTCGAGGATGCGGCCCATTTCCGTCGGTGTCACGCGACCTGTCGTCTTGTCCGGCTTGTCCCGGGCGGGCGCGCTGCGACTGTGGTCGACCACCTCGATCACAGCCCACTGCTCCTCGCCTTGCCCGTCTCGCCGGGTACGGACGGACACCTCGCCCTCTGCGGTGCGCAGCAATGCCTCGAGCAGTTCGGCGGCCGCTGCGGCCTGAGGTGCCAGCGGTGTGGCATCCAGCAATTCGTGCACAACATCGATCGCTCGGTTGCGTCCCGGGCTCGAGGTCTCGGTAGTTCTGGCGGCGAACGAGGGTGCACCACTGACCTCGGAGCCTGTATGCGCCGACGTGTCCTTCGCTGCCGCGCTCGCGGTGAGACCGGGAGTAAGGCCGCGCAGGCGGACGAGGACTGCGTCGAGTAGTTCGATATCTGCGACGCTGACTCCGGAGGCCTCGGCGCGGCGTTCCTCCTCTGCTTCGCGTCGGCCACGCTCGTTCGCGGTTTCGGTATCCGGTCCGCGAGCGGTCTGCGAGGAAGTCCGCATGGGAGCGTGTTCATCAGGCGACCCTGCGACCGGAATCCCGAGTAGACGACGACCGAGTTGTCGAACGGAAACGGTGATGAACTCTTCGGCTGTGATCCGGTCCTGGTATCCGAGTTGCGACACCATGTACTCGACGGACATCCTGCCGGTGAACACACCACGAAGAACTCCGCGCCGCTGCGGTGTGAGTTCGGCGAGCGCTGCTTCGAGCTGCTGTCGAGAAGCGTCCGTTACTGCTCTCGCCAGCTGGATATCTTGTGCTCGCTGTTCGGCGACGAGCATCGCCAGCAGGCGTCGGGCGGCGGCAACTGCGGGGCGAGTCGCCGGGTGCCGCGGGATCGGCCGGTCGGTGGGCAGACTTCTGAGCGCGCGCCGGTGGGCTGGAGACAGCCGGCGGAAGACTCCGGCGAACTGTGCCGGCGTGCTCTCTGCCAGCACAGTCGAGGGGGCGACAGCGGTATTGCCTGCAGTGAGCGCCCGTGCCAGCACAGTACGGAAGGTCTCGAATCCGCCGGCAGGCTCGTGGACTGTCGGTGAATGCCGGGGCTCGGAGGCCAGGTCGATCCCGGCGCGGCGGGTGATCTCCAGCATCTCCGGCCACAGCGAGGTGCCGAGTTTCTCGGCGACTCCCCGGATGACGGTTTCGACCTCGCTTCTCGGTATCGACAACACCGCACCGATTTCGTGGTTGGTGAGCCCGTCGGCGACCCGTGCGAGTACTGCGATCTCGCGGCTGGACAGTTCGTCATGCGTCGCCCTGGCCGAGCTTGTGCTCGGTAGCGGTGCGGGCACCGTCGACTCGGCCGGTGCAGGTGGCGCTTCCGCAACTCGTAGCAGCGCGTTTTTCGCCGGGCGCGACAGCATTCCGGCCTTCTGCCCGGAATGCAGCTGGTCAGCCGCATCGAGGAAGACCTTTCGACTGGTGGGTGCCAGCTGGTCGAGGTAGCCGCTGAGCGTGCTGATCGTCAGGTCGGTCACGCGTGAATAGCGGGGATCCGATTCGGAGACCCCTGCTGCGCGCAGGAGCGTCAGAATCTCGTTGCGCAGCGGAAGCAGCCACCGCTCCTCCGTGATCGTCCGCGCGATCTCGAGCAACCGGCCGGCGTCGTCACCGTCACGGCCCAGGTCGGCCGAGCGAAAAACCTCATCGGTGATCTCGCCGGCGCGCCGTACAGTGCGTGCGGCCCGGGCACTCCGGCGTCCACCTCCTGGCATGCCCAGCAGCGACAGGACCGCTCGAAAAACAGCCAGCCCGTACTGCTCCTGAAGATCCGCGGCGCGCGCCGGTGACGAGGTGTCCTCCGGCAGTCCCGGCAGGATGCCGGTTCGGATGGCGATAGCGACGAGCTCGGGACGATTGCGCGCGCCGAGCTTGCGCCGCAGACCGGCTAGGTGCGCGTCCACACTGCCGTATGACGTTGCGAGGTCATCCGCGATCTCGGAGTTCGTCTGACCGTCGGCAACGCGTTCGAGGAGATCGAGCTCGGCAGCTGTCGGGTCCGAAACCGGCGTGGCCGCAGCGGATATCGATGGAAGTAGGCCGTTGCGCAGCGCGACGGCCACCATCGCTGCCCGGTTGTGTACTCGTAGCTTACGGCCGATGCGCGCCAGATAGTCGTCCACCACCACGGGAGAAAGGCGTCGCGCCTCGCCGATCTCGTTACTGGTCTCACCGTTGGCGACTCGGGTGAGCACGTCGATTTCGTAGTCGGCCAGATGGAGGGCGGCCGTACCGGAAAGGGTCTCGGGCGCAGCGAGTTCGAGGTGGCCGGCGCGGACGGCGGCGTATACCATCCCGGCGCGGTTGCGGGCGTCGAGTTTCCGGCCGATCCGGGTGATCTGGTCATCGATGGTGGCCGGGGCGATCTCGAGGTCTTGGGCAATGTCGTTGCTGGTGTCGCCGTTCGCCATCCGGGTAAGTAGTTGGAGCTCGTGGCTGGTCGGCTCGGGTCTCTCGGTGGCTCGTGACCGACCGGTCGAGTCGGAAGCCTCGAGAACCCCCGTGCTGAGGGCGAGGTATACCAGCTCGGTCCGGTTGCGCACACCGAACAGATGACGGAGCTGGGTCGCGTACACCCCGGCCGTTCCGGGCGATATCCCCAGCTCTGCGGCTATTTCACTGGTGCTCAGATCAGCAGCGATCAGTTGCAGAACCATGAACTGGCGGTTGGTCAGACCACTGTCGGGTGGCGCCTCCACAACGACCCCGCTGGGATGCTTGCCCTCGGTCTCCAGGTCGTGCCGTCCCGCTTGGAGCAGTCGGTCGAGAGCTCCGCGTTGCACAACGGTCACCTGCTCGGCGCGCTGCGTTGCTGTGATCGCCTCGGCGGCGTGACGACGCTGAGTCGCATTCATCTCGAACCAGCCGCGCACCACATTGCGAGCGATGTCGGTCAGCCATTCGAAGGGAGCTGCATCATCGATGCGCCAACGGTGCTGCTCTGCGATCTGGAATGCGAGGAGGTTGATCCCCTGAGCGACACGCACCAGTGGTCGCAACTCCTGCGGGACAGCCGACGTCGGAATGCCCAGTTCGGCGCGTACTTTCGTGAACAGTTCGCGGCCGTACTGCTCGCGCAGTTCCTCGAAAGCGCCGGAATCGTTGCGCTGGGCGCGTAGCAGCACTGCCGACGCCGCCTGATCCTGCGCCGGCTGCTGACCGGAAGGCATCCTGGTACCGCGGCGGCGCTGATGGCGGTTGCCCTCGTCCCCCAGATCGATGGCTACCGGGTCGGAACCCCGTCCCCGCCGGTTGCGGCGCCACCATGGCGTCGAGCGTTGCTCCGTGGGATCGGAAAGTGCCGGTACGACAACCGTCGGAGGGTCGCTCCGGGAGGCTTTGTCGATCATCCGCCACGGCTGGTCCGGATCTATCCCGGCGGCCCGCAGTCCGTCGCGAACCCGGGTGACAAATTCGTCGTATTCGCCACCTGCGGCACGAGTCGCAGTCAACGCATCGAAGATGATCGTCGACCGAAGGCCACCGAAACTCTGCCGGCCCGTCGGCTCGGCACCGATTGCGACACCGGGCAGGACAGACCGAGTCATCGGCGGGGTCGTGGTGCCGACGGCATCGGGATGGCGCTGCTGATACTCGCGCAGCCACTCGACCACGCGCTCCGCATCCGACAGTCGATCGACATAGACCAGGATCCGGTCGTCACGAGCAAGATTGGACCCGAAGATCTTCGCGCTGTCGACTCCGGGGAATGCTTCCGGTTGGTCGACGATCTCGTCGACGATGGCGCGCATCAGCTCCGGGCCGGTGTCAACCGGCGGGTTCACATAGACGCGATAGCCGATGGAGGCGGAGCGGGCGTGCCTGGCGAAGCGAACTTCTGTGAGCGCCTGGGGAGCTCGGATCAGCGATCGTGCATCCTCGGAGTTGAAGTCGAAGCGCCCCAGTACGGATCGGCCGATCGATCGACCGCCGCGCCTGTTGCTCGCGATATCGGAAAGGGCACGGACATAGCTGGATTGATCGGTGGCGGGGCGAGAGTTCGGCGAGGTGGTGAACTTGTCGTAGACGTCGTCGCGAGTCTCGATGTTGTCCCGATCGGCCCAGATGTGAGAGACGAAACGATCGAGTGAAGCGCGCGATTTCTCCACCGGCGTCGCCCCTGGTTGCCCGTTGTCCACCGAAACTGTGGGCGTGTCCGGGCCTGAGGCACGGCTGGTCTCGGTGCCCCTGATATCGCTCGCCTCTGCGCCGGCATCGGTGGCGAGTGTGGAGGCGTGTGCATCCAGATAAGGATTGTTCTCGGCTACCGATGGCGCGCGCTCGACACGTTCGTACCAGGGGCCGGGCGTCCTGTTCTGCTTCCACGGGGAGGTGGGCGTGGCGGGATCCGGTTCCGACTGTGAGACCTCTCGGACCACATCGGCGGCCTGCTGCCACGGCGTGATTGCCTCCGGCATCGGAGGCTTTCCGGCTACCTCCGGCTGGGTCGAGCTGGGGGCTGAAACGTATGCAGGTTGTCCATCAGCACCCGGCCATACGACAGGGGCGGTGGCCGGGTCGGTGTCTGCACGCGGCACCGGGGGATGGGGCTCATCCAACATCGCAGCGATATTGCGAATCGAGCGTTCGGCCATGCCGAGGTTCTCTTCAGCCTGTGCAAGATGCTGTTCTCGTTCGAACGCCGCAGCGGCCGATGCTGCGGCTGCATTCCGAATCGCGTTGGCTTCCAGCAGATCCGATACGGCACGGAAGTGATCGAGCAGCAGAATCCGGCGAGCCCTGCTCAGTTTCGTCCGATCCGGCTGCTCCGCGAAGGCCAGCAGCTGCTCCAGGTATTCCGACATGTCCCGCAACATGTCGTATCGCGCGGTGGCGGCAGCCAGCTCCTCACCGCGCGTCGGATCGACCTCGTCGGCTTCATCTGCCGCACGCGCCATGTATGCCAACACGGCTTCGGATACATCCTGCAACCGTTCGAGCTCCCCGGTAACCAGGTGTTCGGCGGGTTGGACCGGGATGTCCTCGGGCTCTGCGTGAATGCTGTCCCGGGCCGCTGAGAACGCGGCGAGTGCCGTCTGCAGGCGGGTCTCCGCTTCCGCCTGCCGAGTGCGCAGACCCGTTGCCGTTCCCTGCTGGAGGCCTTCCTCGTATGCAGCGGTCGCGGCTTCGGCGATGTCCGAGGCTTCCGACCAATGGGCCGCCTGGTGCGCGAGCTGTTCCAGCAAGCGCATTCGTTCTTCGGCGACCGGATCGGTCGTCCCGCGACGAACGGCCTGCAATTCTTCGAGCAGGCCGATGACGTGGTCCAACTCCGCATCATCGGCTGAGCCGGCCCTGCGCGCGGCGACCGCGTCGATCGTGGACTGCAGTCGCGCGATGTCGGGATGCTCCGTTGCGACCGCAGCCGAATCGGTACCATGAACGGCTTCCAGCCCGGCTGGTGCGAAATCTGGTCCGGATTCGTCGAATTCGAACCAGATCGTGGGCGATGCATGGGTGTCGTCGACCCCGGATCGGTGCGTCAGCAGATGGAGTTTTTCCAGTTCCTGCTCTCTGAGCGAATCGGCGAGTGCGAGTTGTGGGGGGAGCCCGGTGTCGGAGACCGTGACGCGCAGCTTGCGATCGCCTACGGGGCCCTCTGTGGTCAGCGCGAATTCGGCACCGTGCCAGAGGTGCAGGCACATCGACGCCAGCGCGCTGCCGGAGCGCACGATGGTTCGTGACTGTTCGGGGTTCGCCCAGTTCTGCATCAGGGCGGTCAGCCGTTCCTGCAGAGCGGCGATCTGGGCGTTGTCGGCGCCGGGCTCGGTGCGATGTGTCATCGTCAGTGTCAGCTCGGCCACGGTTCCTGGCGACGACTGCTCCGGTACCTGCATCGGCGCCGTGTGGCGATCGTGCTGGGGACCGTCGCGGGAATCGGCGGGAACCGACCCTGCCTGCCAGGAATGGCGTGGCCCCACATGTAGCACGGTGTCCGGTTGCCAGAAGCCCGCCGAAGCACCGCTGCGTCCGATATCGGCGGAGAAAGTGGTTTCCCGAATCCCTAGCCGCCGTGCACTGCCCACGACTCCCCCGTCGTGGCCTTCGTTGAAGTCCTCCAGCTCGACCGAGGTTGTCGTGTAGCCGGCCTCCCTGAGACGCGCATTGACCGACGGGGCGAAGCATCCGGTCTGTCGCTTCCATGCCTCTTCATCAGTGATGAGGTGCCAGGCTCCGATCAGCACGGCGACCTTCGCTGCGGGAGTATCGCGCATAACTCCGGCGATGCTCTTCGTCATGTGTGCTTCACGAATGTCGCGCAGTGGCGAACCGTGTTGCGACGAGGGATGCAGCACGTCGATGGGGACGATCGTGATTCCTTCGGCGGCCATGGCAACGACCACGTCGGCCCAGCCGTTCCGGTAACCGGGGCCCGCTCGGACATCGGACAAGTCGGCGGTGCGGCCGGCGTTCAATGCGTCGAAGGCGGGATTCGGCGGCGCTTCGATGCAGTAATGGGTCACGCCGGCTGCGCGCAGTGCCGCTGCCTGAGTTGCGAGATAGGCGCGTCCGGACTCGTGCCCATGGTCCTCGCCGATCATCAGGATCTGAGCGCGTCCGGTCAGCTCGTTCCAGTCCACCGGGTGGTGTTGCCGCAGCGCTTCGTCGTACAGCCGGTCCGCGGGGGTGAGTGGTTTACCGATACCGCGCCTGCGCGGTGGTAAGCCGGGGACGGACCGTTCGCGATCGTCGGGGTCGCCGAGGTCGATCGCGGCAACGTTGCTACCCCGATTCGAAGATGTGCCTACTCGAGGCACCATCTCAGGGGGGAGGAGCTGTACTGTCTGCTCCGCAGCTCGGCCGAAGGGCCCGCCGGTACCGCCGCGGCGACGGGGGTCGGTCGCCGCGTGCTGGGCATTCGTAAGTCGCTCGAGCTCTGCGTATACAAGCCCGCGTGGCACAGAGGAATTCGCACCGTTTGCTGGATCGTCGGCCATAGCGGCGCGGTCTTCTGCCGACAGGGCACGCCACGCCGCGGCGAACGTTGCCGCGGTGCCGTTCGCGGCAATACTCGGACGGTATTCGGTGGCCACCGGTGCGAGGCCGGGACTCGCGGCCCGAGTTGCGGCGAGAGCGTTGCGCCGCTCCGCGTCCTGCCAAATCTTCGCGACGGGCACACCGCGCAGCAAAGCCTGCAATGCGTAGACCGGGTGAGTGAAATCCTTCGGTGCGCTTCGTCCGAACGCGTTGTTCGCCTCGGCCAGTGCCTCGGCCGGATCGAAGACCGGCACCGCGCCGAGATCCGACGTCGACGCCGTGTCGGAGCCGAGTATTTCGCCGACGGCCTCGTCGTCGAGTTGTTCGAGCCAGGCCTGATAGAACGGCTCGAGGCTCACCATGCCGTTCCGGGTCGGCAGCCCGGCCTGTTCGGCCCAGGACGCGATCGCCTCTGGGCCGTCGAATTCGCTGACCCACGCATCGAACGCGGCAAACAGGCGGTCTTCGGGTTGTGCGGTCTTTCTGCCGCTGCTGTACTTGTCCAGCTTGTTCAGCCAATTGCGGAACCTGGTCTCGCGGGGGAGTGCGCCTGCTGCGCGTAATCCCATGAAATGCGTGTACAGGAATCCGAATGCCCTTGCTTCCAGGGAGGTCGTGTACTCCCCGGCTCGGGCAGCCGTGTCGATCAGGTGTGACATCTCATGGCTGACGATGTCGTAGCCCCGATTCCCAGTGGGGGACATCACGCGGCTTCTGCCGCCGGATCTGCGGTGGCGTCGGGGTCCCCGCGACGCCTTCCGCATGGCAGTCTCGAATTGCTCCGGATTACCGAAGAATCTCTCGTTGAGAACCATTATCACCGGACGGTTGGTGGTCTGGTCGGCATCCCAGATGAAGGCTCCCTGATCCTCCTGCTCGGTGTCAGTCAAATCCGCCATCATCACGAGGTCGAGACGGATGGACGGATTGTCCTCGAACGCGTCAACGATCGCGTTCCGGACCGACAACGCCGTGTCCACCGAGATGCTCGCCTTGTCCAGGCCGAGGACCTCCACGCCGTAGGTGTCGTACAACTCGGCTGCGATTGCCTGCTTGCCGAGTTGTCGAGAGTCCGTGGCCGGCACCGGATTCGCCACGGCGGGTACGCGGTCCTCGGCGACCCGCGGCTGCGTCAGTGGCGCGAACACCTGCGGCTGCGTGCCGGCGACAACGCGCTGCAGCACCGCCTGCACCACGGTCGGAATCAATCCGGCCGCACCGAGTTTGCGTCCCGCCCGAGCGAGATGAGCGGACGTGGTCTTCTCGGTGATCCCGAGTTGTTCGGCGATCGCGGCGGGGGACAGGCCGACGGTCGCCAGTTCCAAGACCTCGATCTCACGCGGAGTCAGAGTTCCGTGCTCGACCACATTCGACAGTGGACGGCTGCGGTCGGGCATGCCGATATCGAGGTGTCCAAGGGTGAGTGCAGTCGCCATGGTGGCGACGTCACCTCTGGTACCGAGCTTCAGTCCCGCTCTGGCGATGTGGCGGCGCACGGTGCGCGGTGCCATCCCCAGGGTGGCGCCGATCTCGACGTGCGCGAGGCCGTTTGCGATCAGGGTCAGGATCTCGGCTTCGATGTCGGTCGGATTCGGCATCGCCTGCCGGGCGTGCTCGCTGTTCGCTCGCACCTGTTCGCCCAGTTGCGTGAGGGCATCGGCATGGGCGGGGGTGAGTTCCTGGTCCGACTCCCGGTGGACGGCGTCGCCGACGAGCTGTTGCTGTCCGGGCGTGAGCTGATCCCATCCGGTCTGCAACGCGGTTCGTGCCGGTTCGGAGATGCCGTCTTCGGTGACGAGTCGAGCTTCCGGCTGTGTCTGCGTAGCCGACTCGATCGCCCGAGCCAGAGGTGCCAGGGCGGCGGCCCTATCCTGGTCTTGCAGAGCGATGAGGATGTCCCGGAAGACGTTGCCCTCTCGCCTTACGCCGGCATCGGTCGGGAAGTTTCGCCGGTTGCTCTCGGCCGACATGGGCGCAGCCGCGGCGGTGGTGGAGTCCGGGGGCGCCGCGGAGTCGGCAGCATCTCGGTCGGGACGCTGATCGACCTTTCCCGGGAGACCGGCATCGTCCGGAGGCTTCGACATCTCAGCTCTCGGCGATGGCCGTTCGCGCTGATCATCCGATGCGTTCGTCGTTCGGGCGACCGAAGATTCGGAGTCGGTGCCGAGTTCCGGCGGGGCACCCTGCTGTTCGTCCGCCGGCGCGACGCCGGTCCCGGATCGGGAGACACCTTGTGGGCCGGTGTTTTCGGCAGGGGACGTCCTCGCTTCGTAACTATCGTCCCTTGCGGGCGCGAGGTGATGAGCACTGTCGTTTCCCGACGTGCCGGGCGCGGTGTAGTCCGGGAGTGCGGTCCGCGCCGCCGCAGCTGCGGACTGCGCACCGGCCGGCGCATCGACCCGGCCACGGACAGGCGCGGGTGTACTGGGCACTGCTGGATCCGCGGTATCAGCGACGGTCGAAACCGATTTACCGACCGAAGTATTCGAGGAAGCTGCCCCCGTCGCAGCACTATGGCCGGTAGTGGTCTCCGGGGGAGGCTCGGGCGGCTCATGGCCGGGCCGTATCGAAGTCGGTGTCTCGGCTGAGTTGTTGCCGGCAGGAGGTGCGTTGGGCAGTTTCGTCGAGCCCACATCACTGGTGGGGTGAGCTGTTCCGGACGGCTGAAGTTTCGATACGAGACCCTTGACATCGGCCTGAGCCGTGTGAAGATCCTTCAGACTGGTATCGAGCACGTTCTTGGCATCAGCGAGTTTCGCCTGATTGCGCGCGGAGGGGTCTGCGTTGTATTCGGCAGCGGCGGCTTGATGGTCCGCGGCCGCCGATTTGTACTGGCTCTCGGCTGCAATGTATTTGATGAAACTGATCTGTGCCCGAGGGCTGTTGGAGAAGAGTGCGTCGTCCGCGGCGACGTAGTACTGCACGCTCCCCTGATTGCCACTGCGGGCGGCACGGTTCTCCGCCTGAATGTCGACATCGCGGTGTTCGGCCGAACGGCTGGACTTGATGACGTGCAGTCCGCCGCGCTCGTCGATCGTGCGGCCGTGTTCGTCGAGTACCTTGCTGAGTGGAATGTCGACGCCGCGACCGCCTTGCCGGTTGATGACGATAACCGCGCCTTCTTCGCCTGCCCTCTTGAATATTTGGAGCAGCTTCGTCTCGGCTTCGGATCCCTGCTCCAGGAACCATTTCGCGTCGATGGCCTCGTGTTCGATACCCCGCGCGGTGAGCTTTTCCGACACTGCCCGGACTTCGCTGTTGCGGTCACAGATCACTTCGATCGGCCGACCGGTGGCGTGTACCTCGGCGACACCGTCGGCCATCGCCTCGTGCTTCTGCTCCTGGTTCGCGAGGTGGATGTCGTTCTCCGGCTCCGCTCCCTTCAATTGCGACGGTTTGTGCCGGGGTATATCGATGATCCGCCGCTCGGGCTGACCGGCCTCGTCGGTGGTGTTGGGATCCCTGCCGAGGCGCCGCAGGTTGGTATCGGCGTTGTCGGGGGTTGCGGTCAGGCCACTGGCCTCGTCGCACCGCTCCGGGGCGAACAACTCCCGCGCGGTGATGGTTTTGGTTCCGGCAGGGTCGGCGCGGACCTGGATACCGTGCTTGGCTTCGATAGCTTGTGCCAGCCCGCCGTTCCACCGGCTCTCGGTCCCGGTTTCCGGGTCGTACATCACCTTGTGACCGATCGGGTCGATGATGTAGATCTTGTGGGATTTCGGGTTGAGGGCCCTCTTGCCATCGACGATGACGGGGTTCCCGTGCTCATCGTTCAGATACTTCGACCCTAGTTCGGGGTGATGCCAGACGATGTAGTCGTCGTTTTCACGGGACCGCCACCGGGCGGCGGCGGCCATGGAGATCCGATGAGCTTCGGCCTCGCTCGGAGTGTGGCCGAGAATCGTCTCGATCTTGCCGGTCAGCTCGGCGCCGAGGATGCGTTCGACTGCCGCGCGGTCGCTTCCGGTCAGCTTCGTGTGATCTTCACTGGTTCCAGCCGCACGAACGAAATCCGCTTCGCTCAGCGCATTTGCTTCGATCGCCTTGTCGATGAAGTGCTTCGCGTCCTCGACCCGGGCGGTGACTTCCGGGCCGGCCGTCTCGCCCGTCCCCTCGGACAAAACGAACTGGCCTTCGATCGCCTCATCGATCTCATCACCCATCTTGATTCTCCCCGGCGCGCTGTTGCCACGTAGTTCACCGAAGCCGTCGGAGTTCATAGTGCCGAAGAGCACGGTGGGACGGCCCTCGGACGCGGGCGCGTAAGGATGGTCAGGATTCATCAGGCGAAGGTCGAATCCATACTTGCCGAACAGTCTTCGGCTGATATCGAATGCTTCCAGCGCGAGAGTGTCGCGGACGGTCAGCACTCGTACCGGCTCACCGCGAATGGCTTTCAGTGCTGCCGCCGCCTGGAACACCAGCGTCTTGCCTTCCCCCGCCTGCATCTTGCCGATATGCCCGTCGCGCACGGCCTGCACGCCCATCAACTGTTCGACGCGCAGGACCTTTCCCTCTTCCACTTCGATGATTCTCATCACCGCGAGAACGGATTTGCGATCGTCGGCGCCGAACAGCATCAGCCGCAGGTCCGCTTCCGATACCTTGTTCCAGTCCGTGGATGTGTACTCGGAGAGGATGTCCTCGGCTTCGGCCTTGTATGCGAGTGCCAGCGCCTTGTCCGGATCTACTTCGTCACCGGCCGTGCCCCGTCCCGGCGTGTCCTCGTCCGAACTCACCTGTTGCGGCTCGGCCTCGTCCGGGGATTTGGCGGAATCGGAATCGCTCTCGGCCGGTCGGGGGCCGCCTTCCTCATCCGGGCTTGTCTGATCCAACCTCCTACTGGGGGAAGAGGATTCGGTTTCGGCGATGGTGGTTTCAGGATCGCCTTTGGCGGATTCGGGCTCCGCCTTACCCGCGACAGCGGTAGCTTCGCTCTGCTTCCCACTCGTATCGACCGCCGGCGGCTTCTCTTCGGCGGCATGGTTCGGTGCCGATACCCTTGGCGGCCGCTTGCCTGCGGCCGTACCCGCTTCATTCGGTGTAGCGGAGGCTCCTTCTCCGGCCGCGACCTTCCCGCTGTCTTGTTGTCGTGCGGAGGCGGTAGGTGCGGGGCGACCACGTGCACCGGCAGCGGGCTGTTCAGCCGCTGCGCCCGGTTGCGTTGCCACCGTCCCAGGCGCGGGCGCCTCCGCCTCCCCTGTTTTCGCGACGGGGCTTTCCCCGTCGGCTTCTCGGGCCACGGTTTGAATGGAGTCGCGGGCGTGAGTTGTTTCGGTTTCCGTCCGGGCGTTCTCGGTGTTCCTGGCCGATCGCTCAGGTTCGTTCGCAACGGTCCCTTCGGCCGTATCGCGACCCCGCGCAGCTGCGGGGACATCACTGTCGGAGTCCACGGCCCGAGCTGGGCTGGCGCCGGCCTTCGGCGTGCTGCCGGGGTCGGCAACGCTTCGCTCGCCGCTGGATTCGCCCTGCTCGTGCGGTCGGCCCGTGGCGGGGACAGGTTCGGAACCGTCGACACGAGCTGGAGCCTCGGCAGGATCCGCTGCCCGGGCCTCACGCTGCGCGTGCGACTGGTCCTGTTGCGGGGGCCGGATTTCTCCCGTACCACCGGCTGTGGGGGGCTCGGACGTATTCGCCGTGTTGTCGACCGCTGGTTCGGCCTCATTCCGGCTCCTCGAGGCGAGATGGGTGGCAAGGCCGTCCTGGAGCGGGGTCGGCCGGGGTGGCTCCGGCGCTGCCTGCTCACGATCGGGCCGGGCAAGCGCGGCGAAACCGTCCTTTTCGAACGGATCGACCGTGCCGGGACGCAGGCGCCCGAAACCGGATGGCTTCCAGTCCTTACTGTTGACGGCAACCGGTGGCGGTGTGGACCGATCTGCGCCCTCGTTCAGTCCTGCCAATGCCAGCAACTCGTCGAATCCCAGCTTCCTCGGGCCGGTCGGCGTGCCACTCGGATCTGTCTCGGCGGGTCTTGCGATATGGGCGTCGATGCCGTCGGAAAGAGAGCGGGCGGGCGGGCCTTCCGCCCCCGCCACCGGCGCGCCCGCATCGGGATTGAGAGAGACCGGCTCCCGAGTGCCCGCGGCATCGACGTCCCCGCCCGCCGATGCCCCTCGAATCCCCGCCGCCCCATAGGCAGCCGCACCGATGAACCCGCCGGTGATAGCGGGCAGCAACCCTTCTGTCAGTGTGTCGAAGGTGATGTCTTCGTCGTTCGCGAGCAACGCGACCCCGGCACCGGTCAGGCCACCGCCGATGCCACCGCCACCGCCGATTACAGCGGTGCCGGTCACCTGAACCAGAATGCGCACGCCCGGGCGGGTGGTGCGTCCGGCAAGTCTGGTCGTCGCCGGGATCACCAGACGATTGCCGAGCGACCGGCCGACCAGTAGGCCGACCGCGCCGCCCGCGGCCCCCGCGCCGCCGGCGACGGCGGCTTCCTTCCACGCCATCTTGTCGCGGTGGCCTTCGGACAGCTGATGCAGTTGTACTCCGGCGTTGATCCCGCCACCTTGGAGGGCGCCGATCAGCGCCATCTTGCCCGCCAGCCGGATTGCACCGTGTTCGGCGGCGAGCCGCATGCTTTCCCCGGAGAGGTACTGCAGGAATCGTAGCGTCAGCCAGTTCAGTCTGGCTTGGGCTTGCTTTCGGAGGATGTACTGCGCCAGCACGCCACCCCATGCGAAGGTGACGGCGGCATGCAGGAGTGTCCAGGTCAGGATGATCGCGAAGCCGTATACGGTCCACCGTTGCAACTCGAGGCTGTTGGCGCCCGCGTACTGCTGTTCCGCGAGCTTGTCGAGGTCGTCGGCCTGGCTGCGATAGCTGTCCGCCGTTTCCTCGAGCTGCTTCTCGCTTCCGTCAGCGGTCTGCCCGCGGATCGTCGTCCGGTGTCGGGCAGCGGCTGCCGTGCAATCGTCCGCCTTCTTACGAAGCTCGTTCGCGCACGCCGAATAGTGGTCGCCGCAGCGGCGCATCTTGTCTTCGTTGCCGACCGGTATGTGGCCGGCCACGATCTCCACGACTTGCGGTGGGATCCAGGAGGGAAGGTACAGCGGCATATTGGAGCCGGCCCGCTCACCTTGCGATCTGCGGGTGCGTTCGTGGCCCCGCCATCGTCAGCTCAACCAACACAGTGTGATTCTTCCGCGCGGCGCCCGATTTCCAGCCGGTGGGAAGGTTCGGGTACGCCATTGGTCCTGCGGCTCACCGTGTGAAATTGTCGGTGTCCCTGAAGAATTCGCGAATATCGCGCAGACTCGGCCCCTCTGCCGCAGCATCGAACACCTCCGGTACGTCGTCGAGGGCCTCGGCAACCGGCGCCATTGCCTGCTCGCTGTGTTCCCGGGCTTGGCGTGCGGCCTGCTGAGTTGCCTGCACGATCAGTCGAGCGAGTTCGTCCGCCGGCCTCCGCATTGCGGCAGGGGTCAGGGACAGATTCGTGAGAACACCGGATCCGTCGACGGTTGCGGTCACCGCCCCGTCGGAGGAACCGGCCTGCGGGCGAAGGTTTTCCAGCTCCCGGAGGATGTCGGACATGCGGCCGTGCTGCCCTTCGACGGAGTCCAGCAGCCGCTCCATCTGCTTGCGCATTCCGTGGTTCGCCGACAGCAGGCTCTCGCGTTTCGCTTGGTCCATTCCCGCGTCCCTCCAGGATTACCTAGGTTGTTCTCGCACGTTGCCGCATATCCAGCCGAGCCATCACCAGCAGCAGGCGATGCAGCACCTTGGCGGGATCGGACGCCCGGGCACCGCTGTGTTCGACCTCGGCGAACCCCCACGCCAAGGCGCGGCCCGGATTCACACCGCCGTCTCGGAAGCAGTTCTCGTCCAGTTGATCTCGCCAGCGTCGATAGCCGTCGACCACATGGGACATGGATCGGTTCTCGGTGCCGGTGATACGCAGGTACTCGGTGATCAGGGCGCGCTGCACGGTCTGTCTCGCGCGGAACCCGCCGGTGAGGTCGACCACCTGGCCGAAGGCTTGCAGCATCCGAATACGGACAGCGCTATCCGCGGTGTCGGCCTGCTGCGTCCAGGGCCGCACCCGGCCGGGTGGGTCGTGCGGTTTCGCGACGACACTGCGGTCGAGCACGATCCATGCCTCCGGTGCTTCCGGCGTCCGCCTGTTCGCCACGGTCGACTTCTCGTCCCCGGCGCTTCCGACCTCGATTCCGTGCAGGGGCAGTAGTGGGTATTTGTGCAACACGGCGTCGACAGCGTCGGCGATATCCCGGGCAGCGGCTATGTCGAGCCCCGATGACTCGAATCCGGCGATCTGCAGGTTGTGCCGGGCCGCCATCGCCATCACGATCTGCATCGCCTCGTCGCTCGTGACCGGCTGTCGCGGCGGCTTCGGCTTCGGTTTCTTGCGCTGCTCGGGTTCGGGAGCTTTGGCCGGGTCGGGCCGCCGCGGTGATGCGGGCCGGGGCGGCGCATGTTGCTCTTCCGGTGCGGTCGCACTGCTGGGCTTCGACCACGGAGATGCGGGATTTCCCGGTGCGCCGGGCTGCGCGGGAGCCGAAACCCGAGGGCCGGACGGGGCCCGGGTACTCGGAGTGTCTGCGCGGGGCTCGACCGAGCGGCGAGCCGCAGGCGACGCCTGTGATGGCGATGAGGAAACGGCGGAACGAGATGGTGCCGCGGCAGGGGAGGCGGCCGAGCTGGAGGGCGAGGCCTGGGGAGACGGTTGTTCGATGTCCTGCTGCTCCGGCGAGCTCGAGTCGTTCGGCTGGTTGCCGTCCAGTGTGGTGGCGGGACTCGTGCCGGGCGGAGCTGTTGTTGCGGGAGCGTCCGAGGAACGCTGCTCGCCGGTCGGCGGTGAACCGGCCTCGCCCGCTAGGGGCGAATCGGGGACGGATGGATCCGAGCTTTCCGGGCGCTGCTGTGCGGTCGGCGAGCTCCGGTCCGGTTCACCGGAGCTGCCCGGTTGGTCCGCCGCCGACGGATAGGCGGATAGCTGGTCGCGATAGGGGGTGCTACCCAGAACCGCACTGGACGGATCAGCGATCTCCGGTGTCGTGAGATCGGGAAAGGGCGAGTCCGGGAACGTATTCTGCACTTGGCCGGCCGCTTCTCGATCCCGACTCTCGAAGTTCTCGGCCGTGGTGCGGAGATTGGTACCCAACGTCGAGACATTCTGGACGAGGTTCTCGAATCCCTGCATGCTCCGTTCCATGGACGGCACATACGATTCGGCGAACACCTTTCCTGGTTTGTCGTCGCCCCAGCACTCGCCCTCCTCGGCGAGGTCGGCCTTCAGCTGCGCCAGCAGTTGCGCGGTCTCCGAAGCCAGGCTGTCGAGCTCGCCGGCGCTGCCGCGCATCCCGTCCGGATCGACGTACAACGACTGATTCACGCGACCTCCTCACCCCGTTGTGCCCGCACCGGCGCTATCCTGTGCGCCGATGACTGTCCGCAGAGTCGGGTGCTGTTCGGAAGGTGATTGTGCTCGCTGCGCCGCCGCTGTGCACGCAGGAGATTCCCGCCGGTGGGAACATTCTTCCCGGGGCGCCGACGCTGACCAGTCGGCGCCCCGCCATCGGGCCCGGATGTGCCCCGAACGAGGTCAGGCGCCGGCGGCGATCACATCGGCCGCCTTCTCACCGATCACCACCGACGGTGCGTGGGTGTGCCCGCGAATGATATTCGGCATCACCGAGGCATCGGCCACTCGTAGCCCGTCGACGCCGCGGACCTTCAGCTCCGGTGTGACGACACTGCCGGCGTCGGTGCCCATCCGGCAGGTGCTGACCGGGTGATAGAGCGTGTGCGAATACTGGGTCAGCGCCTCGTCGAGGGTTTCCTCCAGGGTGGGCAGTTCCCGCTTGGGCTGCAGTAGTCGGCCGAGGGCGGGGGCGAGAGGCCGCATGCCCGCGATGCGGTGTGCGATCCGCAAGCCCTCCAGCATCGCCGCTCGGTCCGCACCGTCGCTGTCGGACAGGTAGTTCGGATCCACGAGCGGGGCGGAGACCGGATCGGCGGAGTCGAGGGTGACCGTGCCGCGGCTGCGCGGGGTGAGCAGGATCGGGCCGATCGCCACCGCATGTTCGGTGGCGACACCGATTCCCTCGTCGAAGAACGGTGCGGGACCGAAGATGACTTCCAGGTCGGGCAGCTCCAGATCGGCGTTGCTGCGGACGAATCCGTAGGCCTCACCGACATTGGAGGTGAGCATGCCGCGACGCCGGATCAGGTAGTCGAGCAGTTGGCGGGGTTTCTCGGCGTCGAACAAAGTGCCCGAGTCGACCGCGAATCCGATGAGCGATACCAGATGGTCGGTGAGGTTGCGGCCCACCTCCGGCAGGTGGTGGCGCACCGGGATGTCGTGGGCGCGCAAATGCTGTTCATCGCCGATTCCGGAGAGCATGAGTAGCTGCGGCGTATTGATCGCGCCCCCCGACAGGACGACCTCCTTACGGGCACGGACAGTGAGAAGCTGGTTGTCCCTGCGGTATTCGACACCCACCGCACGGCTACCCTCGAAAAGAACGCGGGTCGCCTGCGCGCCGGTGAGCACGGTCAGATTCGAACGCCGGCGCGCGGGCTTCAGATAGCCGTCGGCGGTACTCCACCGGGCGCCGCGCTGCTGGGTGACCATCGTCTCGCAGAAGCCCTCGGGTCGCGCGGAATTGGCACGTTCCTGTTTGAACCCGGCAAGCTCGGCGGCAGACAGGAAGTCGCGGGTCCAGGTGCTGGCGCTGCGCTGCCGGGAGATGCGCAGCGGGCCGTCGCGGCCCTCGTCGGGGTCGTGGGCCCCCTCCACGGCTTCGATTCTCCTGAAGTAGGGGAGGACGCTGTCGAACGACCACGAGTCGCCGGCCGATCGGGCCCAGGCGTCGTAATCAGCGGCGAATCCACGCACCCACATCATCGCGTTCATCGACGACGAACCGCCGAGCATCTTGCCGCGCGGGTAGAAGATCCGGCGGTCGCCCAGTGCCGGCTGTGGGGTGGTGTAATACGCCCAATCACACTCGCCCTGAAAGAGTTTCGAGAAGGCGGCTGGAATGTGCGCGAAGCGGTTCTTGTCCTCGGGCCCGGCCTCCAGGGCGACGACATGGTTCGCCGGCTTCTCACTCAACCGGGCGGCGACGACCGCGCCGGCCGATCCGGTACCGACGACGATGTAGTCGACGACCGAGGGGCTGCTGGTATCGGTGCTCATGGGGTGCTCCCTGGGTTTCAGCCGCGCAGGGCGGACGCGAAGATGGCGGGAAGACGGGACCAGCGCGGATCGGCGGCGAAGGTGGTGAGTAGTCGCCCGGTCCGTGCCGCGGTCCGGTTACCGACGAACCACGGGGGTTTGGGGCTGAGTGACCATTCACCGTGCAGGATCGATCGTGGTGCCGGCCGGAACGGCCCGCGCACCACGGTGCGTTCGATCCGATCGATCATCCAGGCGTTGTGCACGACACCGATTCCGCTCTGCACATCGTCGATCGTATGCCCGGGATAGGCTCCCCAGCTCGCGGTCGGGGTCAAATAGCCGACCGCGGTCCACGCGTTCACCGCTATCGTGCCGTACCGCAAGCGCTCGATCATCGTCTCGAATTGCTCACCCAGCCCGTCGATGGTGTCGGGATGGGCCACGATGTTCACTCCCAGTGTGCCGGTGAACTTCTCGTTGGCCGTATCGACCGCGGCGCGCGCGAAATCGGCGGCGTTTCCGGGTAGTTCGGCGACGCCGAGCACCGGAGCGAAGTATTCCGTGGAGAACAACGTTTCGTCGGTGTCGGGATCCAGTTCGCTCACCAGCAGTCGTTCGCCTCCGCTGCCGAGCCGCCGGGCACCGGGGTAGACGGCTCGGGCGCCCGCGACCCGGTCGTCGCTGCCGGGATAGTAGGCCGGGCGCGCCGGCGCACGGTCGACGGCAGCGGTGAGTTCGGCCAGAAATGCGTCCTTCTGGGGCCAGTCCGCGGACACCAGCACCGCCTGCGACGCCACGCAGTTGTAGCCGCCGTTGTGCAGTCGCTGCGTGGCGATGTGCTCGGCGTGGAATTTCAGGTCGGCCGTGCTCCACTCGCCGGGAAGCACAATCGTCGGCGAGACGCCGCCGAGTTCGCTGCTGATGGGTTTGTCCAGCAACGGGGTTCCGGCCCGTTTCCGTTCCGCGGCGAGGGCGCCGGTGCCCCACACGATGGCGTCGTGTGTTGCGGCACTGCCGGTCATGTGCACGTGTGCGACCTGTTCGTGCGCGACCAGATATCCGCCGGTTTCGGCCCCGCCGGTGAACATTCGCACCACCCCGAGGTCGATCAGCGGGGCGAAAATCTTCTCCAGCACCGGGAGCAGCGGATCGGTGACCGGATTCAGTTTCAGTGCCACCACCCTGTTGTGCGCGACGAGTTCGTAGAGCGTGTCCAACGGCGCGATCGAGGTGATGTTGCCCGCGCCGAGCACCGCGCCGATGCCGTGGGTGCGGCCCGGGTCGCGTTGCGCGAGCCCGGCTCGGGCCTTCGCTGCGTCCGCATCGACGCCCGGCTGTAACCACACCTCGGCGCGATACCCGCTGAGCAGCAGTTCGTCGTACAGATTCGTCGGCAGCGCCTGAACGGTCGTCCGTCCGCCGGCCGTGCCGAACTTGGCGTTCGCGAGCGGACTCTGTCCTCGTTCCAGCGACTCGAGAGTGTGCGATACCGCGCTCAGTGCGGCAGCGAAGACATAGGGACCCGACATCCACTCCTCACCCACGAGTGGGGAGGACGGAGCGAGCTGCTTGATCTCGATCGCGGCGTCGACCCATTCCCGGGCGTGCTGCCCGGTGAGCGTGCGCATCCGTTCGAGCAGTGCACGTCTGCCGGACAACGGCAGACGTGACCATTTCCGCTCGCCCTCGGCGAGTTCGGTGAGGGCGAGGTCGATAGCGGTTTCGGCCGCGGCGGCCTGATCTGTCTGCACGTGACACGCTCCAAGGACGAGAATCGCGCTGAATCCGATTATCCTCAGTGTGACTGTGCTCACGACTAGAGGGAATGTGTTCTCGTTGCGTGTTCGCGAGCTGGATTTGTGCTCAGGCACTAATGGGTGGTGGTCTCGGTCACATCGGCGGGGTTAGACTGCCGTTATGAGTTCGCCCGTGCTGTCCACCCGGCCGATGTCACCGTTGGCGGCCTCCCTCACGGACTCTGTCGAGGCCATGACCGCCGAGCTGGTCGACCGCATCGCGACCGCCGACCCGTCCTACGCGCAGACCGGCCTGCTCACCGAGGACCAGCTGCACCACACCTGCCTGGAAAATCTCACCGCCATGGTCGAGGCGTTGTCCGGTAACGGGCCGTTGCGGCTTCGGTCGGCGCGCGAAGCGGGCCGGCTCAAAGCCGAACAGGGCATACCGGTGTCCAGTCTGCTGCATGCTTATCGGCTCGGCGGCAGGCTCGTCTGGGAGGAATTGACGTCCCGGTCCGGCGGGCCCGGGGACCCGCGTCTGCACGATCTGGCGACCGGGCTCTGGGAACTCGTCGACCTGTTCTCCGATGCTGCGGTCGAGTCCTACCGCGAGACCGAGGTGCTGCTCGCACACTCCGACGCCCAAACGCAGAGCAGACTCGTGCGGACCCTCTTCGACGACCACACCAACCCGGCCCGAGTGCTGGATATCCTTCGTACCCTGGGAATTTCGGAGGGCGGCGCATTCACCGTCGTCGTGATCGACAGCGAACTACCCGCGCCCCTCCCGGCCGAGTTGAGCACTGCCTTGCGGGACGCCGGGATCCGATCGGTCTGGGATGCGCAGATAGATGCCCATGTCGGTCTGCTTGCTGCGGCAACGACAGCGGCTATCGATCGCGTCCCGGCGATGCTCGGGGCGTACCTCTGCGACCGGGTCGGCGTGAGCACGACCTTCGCTGCCCCGCACGGCATCAGTGCCGCCATGGCCGAGGCGCGCCTGTCGTGTCGTTCCGCGCGGCCGGGCTCGGCGGCTACGGTTCGATTCGGCGAAGAACCCGTTGCGCACCTGCTCGTCGCCGTACCCGAGGCCGGGCGTGCGGCCGCCGCCCACATACTCGGGCCGGTATTGCGCCTTCCCGCGGCCGAACGTGACGATCTCGTCGAGGTGCTCGAGGTCTGGTTCCGCTGCGGGGGTTCGGCCGCCGCGGTCGCCGAAACGATGCACTGCCACCGCAATACGGTGCGCTACCGGCTGCGTAAGGTGCGAGACCTCACGGGCCGCGACACCACCGACCCTCGGCAATCGGCCGAGCTGTATCTGGCCCTGGAAGCTTTCGCTTTGCTGGGCGACGGTGCCGGAAAGCACGAAACCCGCGCCGATGGCGCGGGTTTCGCAGGCTTTTCAGCTCCTAGATGGCGCGAACGTTCTGCGCCTGCGGGCCCTTCTGGCCCTGGCCGATCTCGAACTCGACACGCTGCCCTTCATCCAGGGACTTGAAGCCGGAGCCGGAAATCTCGGAGTAGTGCACGAAGACGTCAGGGCCGCCCTCGTCCTGGGCGATGAAGCCGAAGCCCTTTTCGCCGTTGAACCACTTCACACTGCCTTGCGACATACTGTTTGTTTTACTTCCTGTTGCGAGCCGGGTGATCACTTCAACGACCCGTGCTCGGGTAACAGCATCTCATGTGTGCGCTGAGCAGCCGCGCCCGCCCTCGTCGACGCTCGGTCGCCCCGGTTCGGTCAAGCGCCGCCGGTGTCACGCGCGGGTGGTTTGGACAACGATTCGACCAGGTTGTGCATGGCGCGCATATCGGAACGCAGCGCATCGAGCTCGGAACGTAGCGCATCCACGGCGTCACCGGCCTGTTCGTCACTGCGCTCGGAGGGCAGCTGCGGGCGCCGTTCGCGCACCGGATCCGGCACTGCATCGGGTTGGTCGGCCCGGGCCGGTGCGAACCCGTCCAGGAAGAGCGATGTCACCGTGGCGGTGATCGTTTCGATATCGGCGGTGAGCGTTTTCCGATGCCACCTGACCGACTGGAACACGCACTCGCGCATCATCCGCTGGAACTCGAAGGTATCTATGCCGGAGTTGAATTCGCTGTTTCGCACACCTTCTTCGGTGATTCCGTGCCACGCATGATGGGAGAACTCGACGGCCTCGGCGATCTGCGTGTAGCCGGGCAGTGCGCTCAGACTCTCCAGTTCGTTCTGATAGATCTCGGTGGCATAGGGGTGCTGGTCTGCGACTTCGAGCGAAACACGGACCAGCAGTGTGAGTCGGTGCCGGGCCGTACCGGTTCCGGCCAGGACGGCCTCGTAGCGCCGCACCAAATCTGTGAGGAAACTCGTCAGGATCTCGGAGAAGATCGCATCCTTGGAGTTGAAGTAGTGGTACAGCGTTCCGGAGTTCAGGCCCACCGCATCGGCGATCTCCCGGATCGTCGTTGCGGACAGTCCCCGCTCAGAAAATAGCCGAGCCGATTCGGTCAGAATCAGTTGCCGCCGACTCGCTGCCACTGTGCACCTCTCGTGTCCGGACTGACGGTGTCTGCCTATGCCGTACCGAGGCTAGCGGCAGGTCAAGGCCGGTTGATCGAGCCTACGCCCGCCGGACAAGGCGGCTTCGGCAGGCCCCCGGCGATGAACTACTGCAGTACTTCGCGAGCGCCGAGATGTGTGGTGTCGCGGGCGCGGTCGGTGTTCCTGTCGCAATGCTTCTCCCACCATAGAGCAACGGATCAATACCAATCAATCAATTGATCGAGAAACCCAATCGAATGGTTGACAAAGCGAGTGACCGGGGTCACCATTGAGCCCGTGACCCGCTGCCGATCCTCGGTCCAGATCAGGGACACCAGTGGCCCGACCACCAGCCCGGCGCTGCCCAGCAAGGGCCCGGTCGACTCGCGGGCCTTTCATCGAGCATCGGAGACCTGTGACTCTCTCGGACGACTACACAAACACCACTCGTGGCCCGTCCATCACGGACGGACTGCACTACCACGAGGCCGGAGAAGGGCCTCCCCTCGTGCTGCTGCACGGGTCCGGCCCGGGCGTATCCGGCTGGTCGAACTTCGCGAAGAACCTGCCGGTCTTCGCGCGCACCTTCCGCACGATCGTGGTCGATATGCCAGGTTTCGGGGCGAGCCCCGATAGGACGTACGACCGGCCCTACCCCGAGATAGCGGCGGGCGCGATCGTCACCCTGCTCGACGACCTCGGCATCGAAAAGGCTCACCTGCTCGGTAATTCGATGGGCGGATGGGTCTCGCTCGAAACGGCCGCCCTCGCTCCCGAACGGGTCGACCGCATGGTGCTGATGGGGCCGGGCGGCCTGTACGCACCGCTGTTCGGACCGATGGCGAGCGAGGGGGCACGCCGGCTGCAGGAGTTCCTGGCCGAACCGAGTCGTCAGGCCCTGGAAGCGTGGGTCGATTCGATGGTCTACGACCGGGCGACGATCACACCGCAACTGCTCGACGAGCGCTGGCAGAACGCCACCGCACCCCGCGCCATCGAACGTATGCGTGCGGTGATGGCATCGCTGGGTCTGCCCGGTAAGGCACCACTGTGGACCCGCACCGCCGAGATCCCGCACGAAACTCTGGTCACCTGGGGGCGCGATGACCGGATGCTGCCGCCGGACGGCGCGTTCTTCGCACTGCGGCGGATGCCGAAGGCCGACCTGCACATCCTCGGCGAGTGCGGGCATTGGGCCCAGGTCGAGCGCAAGCACGACTTCGAAACGCTCGCAACGGCATTCCTCACCCGCTAGCGCGATCCCGACGATCGAAGGAACCAGAACATGCAATGTCAGCACGAAGCCGTCGACGCGGTCCTTGCAGAGCGCGATCGTGTGACCGAGCTCGAAGCCGAATGCGTCCAGCAGCGCAAGCTGACCGACGACACAGCCAAGATCCTTCGGGACGCGGGCATCATGCGGCTCATCCAGCCGAAACGTTACGGCGGGTTCGAGGCCGATCCCTGCGTGTTCAACGCTGCGATGTACGAGATCGCCCGCTTGTCGAGTTCGGCAGGGTGGGTGACCGGCGTCGTCGGTGTGCACTCGTGGCATCTCGGGCTCTTCCCCGATCAGGCGCAACAGGATGTCTGGGGCGAGGATCCGGATACGTGGATCAGTTCGTCCTACAGCCCGGCGGGTACCGCCAGAATTGTGCCGGGCGGTTACGAGTTGACCGGCCGATGGGGCTTCTCGTCCGGCAGCGACCACTGCGGCTGGGTGTTCGTCGGTGCGATGGTGACCGACCGGGACGGCCGCCGCACCGGGCAGCAGGTCCATC
This sequence comes from Nocardia vermiculata NBRC 100427, assembly GCF_001613265.1. Taxonomy (GTDB): domain Bacteria; phylum Actinomycetota; class Actinomycetes; order Mycobacteriales; family Mycobacteriaceae; genus Nocardia; species Nocardia vermiculata. The sequence goes on along the minus strand of NZ_BDCA01000011.1, from coordinate 17,308 downwards.
TCCTGCTGCCCCGAACGGATTACACGATCGACGATGTCTGGTTCACTGCGGGTCTGGCGGGAACCGGCAGTAACGATATCGTCGTCGACGCCGCGTTCGTGCCCGAGTATCGCGTCCACGATGTCGCGGATCTGTACGGCGGCCGCTATCCCGGCAATGCCGTCAACACCGGGCCTCTGTTCCGCCTGCCCTGGTACACGGTGTTCATCAACGCGGTCGTGGTGCCGTTGGTCGGGATGTCCAGGCGTGTTGTCGACGAGGCGGCCGGCATTCACCGGTCCCGGCTGGCGGTCGACCCGGCCAAGCTACCGCATCCGGCGACGCTGGCGCGCCTGACCGAAGCGGATTTCGAGGTCGACGCCGCCTACCGGATTCTGCAATCCAACCTGGGCGACGCCTACACGGCGGCGGCTCGGGGGGACGAGGTGACGATGGCGATGCGGCAGCGCAGTAAGCGTGATCACATCGCTGCCGTGCGGCTGGTCGTCTCGGCGGCCGACAAGGCATACCAGGTCGGCGGACCACGCTCCATCGCGTCGTCGTGCGCACTGCAGGCGGTCTGGCGTGACGTCCACGCCGGTCAACACCATGCGATCAACCTGCCGGACAAGGTCGATCACGAGTACGGCGAGTACCTGCTCACCGGTGCGCTCAACGGTCTCTACTGATTCAAGGAGCTCCTTATGCCCGTCCTCTCACTGGGGTATCTGCGTCTGCGCGTCGAGTCCACCGAGTCGTGGCGGACTTTCGCCGGCGACTTCCTGGGCATGATGCGAGTCGACGGCCCGCTGCCCGAGGCTCTGCACTACCGAATGGACGATTACCCGCCGCGTCTGGTGATCTCGGAGTCCACCACCCCGGGGCTGGAGGCCATCGGTCTCGAGGTCCTGCACCGGACGGATCTGCACGAGTTGGTCGAGCGAGTCGAGGCCGCGGGTGTCCGGACCCATATCGGTACCCCGGCGGAGTGTGAACTACGCCAGGTTTCGGGGTTCGCCGGCTTCGACGATCCTTCCGGAAACCGGATCGAGTTGTTCTACGGCCCCGTGCTCAGCCACCGTGCGGTGGAACTGAACGGCGTGTCCGGTTTCGTCACCGGCGACCAGGGCATGGGGCACGTCATCGTGAACGTGCTCGACACCGAGGAAGCGTACGAGTTCTACGTGGGCGTCCTGGGATTCGTCGAACGCAACTCGCTGGCTCTGCCCGACGGTGTCAGCTACTTTCTGGGCTGCAACCCACGGCAGCACACGTTCGGGCTCAGTCCCGCGCAGGGGCCCGCCCTGATGCACTTCATGCTGGAGACAGCGGATATCGACGATGTCGGCAGGGCGCTCGATCGTGCCGTCGATCTCGGCATCCCGATGATGCAATCGCTCGGCAAGCACACCAACGACCGGATGCTGTCGTTCTATGTCTACTCTCCCGAAGGCCACGCCACCGAAATCGGCTGGGGTGGAGAACGTATCGAGGGACCGGAACCGACCTACCGGATTACCGAGGGTGCCGTGTGGGGCCACCGATTCACGCCGGCGCCCGACGGTGCGAAGGGGCTTCCGCGATGACCGGCACACTCGGGGGGCGAAGACCGGAAACAGTCGCGGGTAGCGAAACACACTGGTGGACACCGAGACTGGTCGTCATACTGGTTGTGCTGATCTTGATATCCGAGATCATTCCCGTCTCGTCGGTGCTCGCGGGTACCGCCCTGCCGGCCATCACCGCGGAGTTCGCGACCACCCAGGCCGGGTGGACCATGACGATCGCGTTCCTGACCGCCAGTATCGGGATGCCGCTGGTGGGCAAGCTCGCCGATATGTACGGCAAGAAGCGATTGCTCATGATCGTGCTGACGGTGACGGTCGCCGGGGCGGTGTTGTCGGCGCTGGCGCCGAACTTCGCCGTGTTCTTGATCGGACGTGCGTTGCAGGGCGCGATCTTCTCGGTCGCATTCCTGTGCTATTCGCTGGTGCGCGATGTCTTCCCGCCGAAGATCGTTCCGTTCGCGGTCAGCGTCACCATCACCGGCACCGGCATCGTGGTTGTCCTGCAGCCGTTCCTCGCAGGCTGGCTGATCGACAATCATGGTGTCACGGGCGCTTTCTGGTTCGTGGCGGTGCTCACCGCGGTACTGGCCGTGGCGGCGTTCCTGGTCGTTCCGGAATCGCCGGTACGCTCCACGGACTCCCGCCCCGACCTGGCGGGTGCGGTCCTGCTGGGTGGCTCGGTGGCGGCGGTTCTGCTCGCGGTGAGCAAGGCGCCGGAGTGGGGCTGGTCCGGCGCAGCAACACTGGTGCTGTTGCTACTCGGGTGCCTCATGTTCGCCGCCTGGCTCGTGCAGGCCGGTCGTACCCCCGAGCCACTCATCGACGTGCGAGAACTCCGTCGGCCGGCACTATTGTTCACCGTGCTCTCCTCGGGCTTCGTATACGGAGTAGGGACCACCACCAGTTCGATTCTGGCGGTGATGGCGATGACGCCGCGCGAGGCGGGCGGCGACTACGGGTTCGGGATGACGGCCAGTGAGTACGCGATCTTCGGTGTGATCAACGGCCTCGGCATCGTCGCGGGCGGATTGATCGTCGGGCTGACCGCCCGCCGGACGGGCGCCAAGCTGCATATGGTCGTCGCCGCCGTCATCATCGGGATCGGAGTCCTGGCAATGGGTGCGGGGAGGGGAGAAGAGCTGATCGTGCTGGTCGCCACCGCAGTGGTGCACCTCGGTGTGGGTTTGGCCGGCGCTGCGATCCCGAACCTCGTCATCGCGGCCGTGCCGGCCGACTCGCAGGTGGTCAGTTCGAGCATCGCCGAGGTCAGCCGCACTCTCCTGGCCGGCGTCGGAACGACGGTGGTGTTCGTCCTGCTCAACGCCAATGTCCGGGCGTTGGTGGCGGGAGCGCCGGTATATGCGGGCGCAGGGTTCATGTGGGCGTTCGGCGTAATCGCCGCGTGTGCCTTCGTCGGAGGTATCTGCGCGGCACTGCTTCCCAGCCGGCTGGGGGCGGAAACGCCGACGGCCGAAAAAGAGGGGCGCACTGCATAACCCGGGTTTCGTTTGCTGCGACAGGACCGCTGAGTGGCGGTCCTGTCGCTACGGACCGATCATCGTGGGGTGGCGGCGGACGCTGCCGAGTCGTCGACTGCCTGCGGCCGGTCGGACAGCGACCGGACGAGCTCCCGAATGGCATCCACCCCGGAGCGCAGTTCGTCGAGCTCGCAACGAAGTTCGCCCACCGGATCGCCGGTTGGCTCGGAGGCGGGATGCGGGGCAGGAGTTCGTGTACGGGTCGGGATCGGCGGTGGAGTCGGCTCGGTTCGCACGGTGCGCGCCGGTGCGAACCCGTCGAGGAACACCGAGGTGACGGTGCCGGTAATGGCTTCGATATCGGAGGTGAGCGTGTCGCGGTGCCATCTGACGGACTGGAACACGCATTCACGCACCATCCTCTGGAACTCGAACGGGTCTATCCGCGAATTGAATTCGCCACGGCGAACGCCTTCCTCGGTGACGCCGAGCCAGGCGCGATGCGAAGATTCCACCGCCTTCGCGATCTCGGCGTAGCCGGGGAGCACGCTCAGGTTCTCGTATTCGTTCTGGTAGATCTCGGTGGCGTAAGGGTGCTGGTCGGCGACCTCGAGCGAAACCCGGATCATCAGCGACAACCGGTGACGGGCCGTTCCGGCCCCGGTCGTGACGTCGTCGTAGCGCTGCACCAGATCCGTCAAGAAGCACGTCAGGATCTCGGAGAAGATCGCGTCCTTCGAGCTGAAGTAGTGGTACAGCGTCCCGGAGTTCAGGTCGACCGCGTCCGCGATCTCACGGATCGTCGTAGCGGACAGACCGCATTCGGCAAACAGCCGAGCGGATTCTGCCAGGATCATCTGACGCCGGCCGGCGGCCATTGTTCACCTCTCATAGGTATGTACACGTCCCCGCTCATGGTGTGGGAACATTCGACGCCGCGGCAACGGATTCTGTTGCAAGCGCACGTATCTCGCCCTTCGCGATCTTTCCTCCGGACGAGCGGGGCATGCGGTCGAGGACCAGCAGATGCTCGGGGAAGAGTTCCTTCGATACGCCACGATCGGCGAGATGCCCGACGAGTTGGGGCAGGGTGAGGTCCCGGCCGGGCCGGAGGCTGACGACTGCGCAGACCCGTTCGCCGAATACCGGGTCCGGTACGGCGACCACACTGGCCAAATCGACTGCGGGGTGGGTTTCCACCTCCTGCTCGACCTGGGGTGCGGAAATATTCTTGCCGCCGCGGATGATGATGTCGGAGGTGCGGCCCACGGGCGTGAGGTAACCGTCTTCGACGGTGACGATGTCGCCCATCAGCAGCCAGCCGTCCGTGGTGTACAGCTGCGTGTTGGCCTCCTCGTCCTCGTAGTAACCGGCGCAGGTCAGCGGGCCGCGTCCACCCGGCCGGCCGGGACCGCCGCCTGCGGTGACATCGGTTCCCGAGTCGTCGAACAACCGCACGTTCATATCGGGAATGAGCCGCCCCGAGGTGTTGAGTCGGCGGTCGGGAGTGTCCGATACCCGGGTGACGCTGAACGCCCCGCTCTCGTTCGATCCGAAGAACTGGAGAACTGTGGCACCGGTGCGGTTCTCGAACTCCGCCGCCCGCTCCGGTGGGACGGCCTCGCCGCCGGTGAACATCACCCGCAGCGACGACAAGTCGAACCGGTCGGCCACCGGTGAGTTCAGCAGCATCCGGAACTGGGTGCTCACGCAGCACAGGACGGTCACCTTTTCCCGGTCGATCATCCTGATCATGGTTTCCGCATCGAATCTGGGCAGGACCACGGTGGGTGCGCCGAGGATGGCCGGCGCGTAGTGCGAGGTCCACAAGCCGAACCCGAACGGTGCCGGAACAGCACCGAAGAAGACCTCGTCCGGGCCCAGCTCGCCCGCTTCGATTGCCAGGCGGCTGAACGCGACCCACCGATTGTCGAACTGTGTCACACATTTCGGGAGGCCTGTCGTGCCGGACGTCGAGTTGAGCATGGCCAGATCGTTCGGACCGATACTGCGTGCCGCCACCTCCGCCCGGCTCGCTCGTCCCGGTGCTGTCGGGGCCGGGACAGCGCCGCGGACATCCACGATGCGGTCCACGCCTCGATCCGACACGACGACAGCGAAATCGATCGATGCGCCGCGGCCGCGCAGCTCCTGAACCAGCTCCACCGACGACCGGCCGCCGAGTGCATCGACGCTGACGAATACGCGTGCCCCGGTCTTCCCGACGAGGTGCGCGATCTCCTGAGGACCCGATCGCGCGCCGATGCCGACCGCGACGACACCGGCGCGGGCCGCCGCGACCAGGGCCGCGTGTACCAGGAACGAATCCGGTAGGCGGACGGCGACTCGGGCTCCGGGGGGTACGCCCAATGCCACCAGGGCGGCGGCGAGATCGTCAGCCACGCTGTCGTAGGTGTGCCACGAGGTGGGTCCGGACGGTTGGATGAACGCGGGCCGATCAGGTGTGGCGGCCGCCTGCGCGCGGACGATCCCGTGCAGCGGTTCGGTACCCCACCAGCCGGACTCGACATACTGTCGTGCAGTCGCGGCATCGATCAGGCTCATGTGATTACTCCTCCGGTACGGGTGGGATGTGTCGCTGTGGCAGCTGTGCAGTCCGCCGACTCCGGGCTCCGGATCGAGCTAGGCCTCGCGGTTCCACGCCAGGTCCTGGTCACCTCGGGGGCGTGCCGGACGTGCGAAGACTTCTTCGAGCATCGGCAGGAAGAACTCGAGAGGTTCGGTGTCGTAATCCGGGTCGAACGATTCCTGATCCCAGGCCGCGCAGAAATGCGCACACGAATCGAAATACGGTGAGTCCCGGTACCGTTCACGACTGTCGGTCGGCATCCCCAGCTTCTCCCCGTAGTGATAGGTCTGAAAAACGCCGTGGTGCTTGACGATCCACACGGCTTCGTCGTCGAGGACCGGCTGCAGAATCGCGGCGGCGACTTCGCTGTGGTTGTCGGGGCACAGATCGTCACCGATATCGTGCAGCAGGGCGGCCATCACCAGATCGGTTCGAGCTCCTTCTCGATGGGCGCGGGTCGCGGACTGCAAAGAGTGTTCGTAGCGATCGACGCGGTAGCCGAAGGTGTGACCTTTCATCGATTCCAGCAGCCCCAGGACCGTGGTGAGCCAGTGGTCCCGCCGGTGTTGCGTGGCCTCGGACTTGATCAGCTCCATTTCGGCGACCGTCGCGTCGTCCATCCTGGTGAAATCAACGGTGCGTGTTTCTTCGGGCATGCCGACTCCTTGTGTTCTCTGATTTTTCGGCTGTGCGGATGATTCGTAGCGCGAGGTCATGGCACGTGCGTTGCGTTTTCGGGTGTGACCGCGGGCTCTCGGGTGAGGGCGATGCCCTTGGTTTCCCGGGTGAAGAAGGCGGCGACGGCGACGGCCAGCGCGAGCACGACGACGTACCCGGTGAATATGTCGGGCGTACCGCGCGAGGTCAGCCACGAGTTGAGATACGGCGCGGTGCCGCCGAAGATCGCGGCCGCGAGGGAGACGGCGATACCCGTTCCGGCCGCGCGCGACGCGGTCGAGAACAGTTCGGCGAACCAGGCAACCTGGGTACTCGCGGCCAAGGCCTGGACGACGAGCGCGATAGAGATTGCCAGGGTCAGCGTCGCAGCCGAGGAGTCGAGCATGCCCGACAACGGGAAGGCCAGGATCGCGACCCCGACTCCCCACCCGATGTTGTTCCATCGGCGTCCGAACCGGTCGGCGAGCAGAGCCGCGAGCGGCAGGGCCGCGATGAAGACGAGGTTGGCGACGACGCCGGCCCACATCGCGAGTTTGTCGTTCACGTCATGGAAGCTGATGGCGTACGCCGGGGCGCTCACCGACCAGGTGTAGGAGAAGACCGAGGTGCCGCCGACCAGCATGACGACCCGCAGGATCGAATTGCGTTGGGCCCAGATGTCCCCGATCGCCGTCCGCATCGCCGCCAGTGGGGCAGGATTCGTGGTTGCGGTCGCGTGCTCGGTGAACGTCGTCGATTCGCGCAGCCCGCGGCGTAGGTAGAGCGCGAAGAAACCGAGAGCACCGCCGATCAGGAACGGTATGCGCCAACCCCAGTCGGCCATCGCGGTGGCGTCGATCCAGGTACGCATGACGGCGCCGAGAAGTGTGGCGAGCACGGTTCCGGCGACGGTGGACATGATGACTGTGCTGCCCCACAACGCACGATTGCCCGGGCGCGCCACCTCGGCGATGTAGGTGTACGAACCGCCCTGTTCACCGCCGTGCGCCACGCCTTGCAGGCAACGTACGAGCAGCAGCCACAGCGACGCGAACGCACCGATCTGTTCGTAGGTGGGTGCGACCGCGATCAGGACACTCGAGGCGGCGACGAGTGTCATGGTCACGGCCATGACGAATTTCCGGCCCCGGCGGTCGGCGACCAGGCCGAAGACCAAACCGCCGATCGGGCGCATGACGAACCCGACCGCGAAAACAGCCATCGTCGACAGCAGATTCGATACGGCGTCGGCCGAGTGGAAGAACTGATTGGAGAAGTAGACCGCGAAGATCGCGAAGGTGGTCCAGTCGAACCACTCCAGGGCATTGCCCATGTTGACGGCCAGAATCATCCGGGTCTTCGCGCGGACCGTGCCCGGTGTGGCCGAGGACGCTGCTCCATCGTTGTGCGGAGTGTCGTTGCGGGGTGGTGACGAGGTCATCGCGTTCTCCTTGGGGCGACAGCGTCGATGGGCCGGTCGGTGAGGCGTATCGGTCTGCTGTCGGCGCGGAATCTCTATTCGACCGGCGTGCAACGGTTTCGGCTCGAGAGGTAGGGGAGTTGGTCACCGTTCGACACGAGGTGCAGAGAGAGGGGTCGCACGTATATATGGCGTGAATCACAATGTAGGCCGAGTCGCCGAGGAAGTCAATCAATCGTTTGAGTGGCTCTTCTTCGAAAAGGCTTACATCGCTATCTTTTGTAAGTTAGAGTTCGAGTCCTCTGGCAGTTCTGTGATCCCGATCTCAATGTGTGGAGGCATCGTGACCATGTACGACCAACCGGCCGTCGCCGGAGGTGAGAGCGATTCCGTGGGCGGCTGGACGCCGCGAGCCACACCACCGATCGGTGTCGACCTCACCAACGAGCAGGCGCTCGCCTGTGCTTTTCGCACCCTGGCGCACGACGGATTCAGCGAGAACATGGCCGGTCACATCACGTGGTCGGATCGTGACGACGGCAGTCTCCTCATCAACCCGTGGGGGCTGTGGTGGGAGGAGGTCTCGGCCTCGGACGTCTGCCGCGTCGATGCCGACGGCGTGGTGATCGAGGGCAAATGGGATGTGACGCCCGCGTACCACATCCACACCGAGCTGCACCGCCGGCGGCCGGACGCTCGCGTGGTCATCCACAACCACCCGTACTACGTGACCTTGCTCGCCGCCGTGGGTGTCCTGCCGATGATCGCCCACCAGACCGGCAGCCTGTACGACGACGACCTGTCCCTGGTCAGCGAATACGACGGCGAGGTCGGCGACGCCGAACTCGGACGTGATCTCGCCGAGCGTATCGGTGAGTGCAACAACGTGATCCTCGCCAGCCACGGCATCATCACCACCGCCGACACCATCGAACTCGCGGTCTACCGTGCGGCCTCGATCGACCGGTTCTGCCGGCTCGCCTACGACATCCTCGTGCTCGGCAAGGATCCGTTGCCGATCGAGAAGAGCATCCGCGTCGCGATGCAGAAAGCGCTCGTCGAGCGCGCCGCCGGCGTCTACTGGGCCGGTGCGGTGCGCAAACTGCTGCGGACCGATCCCGACGTTCTCCACTGAAACACCCCCACCCGTCCCGGCTGTCCTGCGCGGCCGGGTTCGCCGAACCTCCAAGGATTTCAACGATGGCCGATCTCGACGAATTGATGCGCAACACCGACTTCACCCAGAACGTCAAGGGGAAGGTGACCTTCCTGCCCGAGCCGGAGAAGGCGCACCGGCCCTTCCCGTTCATTTCGGTCGACGACCACATCGTCGAGCCGAAGAACACCTTCGAAGGGCGCCTGCCCGCGAAGTTCGCCGACAGGGCGCCGCATGTGATCAACCGGGACGGCGCCGACCTGTGGGTATACGACGGTAAGGAAATCCCGAACGTCGGTTTCAATGCGGTGGTCGGGCGCCCGGTCGACGAGTGGGGTTTCGACCCCCAGCGTTTCGAGGACATGCGTCGTGGATCCTGGGATATCCACCATCGGGTCGAGGATATGAACCTCTCGGGTGTGTATGCGTCCCTGAACTTTCCGTCGTTCCTTCCGGGCTTCGCAGGCCAGCGCCTCCAGCTGAGTACCGACGATTCGGAGCTGGCCCTGGCCGCGACGCGGGCCTACAACGACTGGCACATCGAGGAGTGGGCGGGCCCCTACCCCGATCGCATAATCCCTTGTCAGATCCCGTATTTCCTCGATCCGGAGATCGGCGCCCAGGAGATCTACCGCAACGCGGAGCGCGGGTTCAAGGCCGTCACCTTCTCGGAGGGCCCGCATGCTTTGGGGCTGCCGTCCGTGCACTCGGGACACTGGGATCCCATCATGCGCGCGTGTGCGGAGACCGGAACCGTGATCAACCTGCATATCGGCTCGTCGAGTACATCGCCGAGTACGTCGGCCGACGCGCCCCCGGACGTGTCGGGCACCCTGTTCTTCGGTTACGCCATGTTCGCCACGGTGGACTGGCTGTTCTCGAAGATTCCCGTGCGCTTCCCGGATATCAAGATCGTGATGTCCGAGGGCGGAATCGGCTGGGTCCCAGCACTTCTCGACCGACTCGACCATATGACCACGTACTCGTCGATGTACGGCACGTGGGACGGAATCGATATTTCGCCGGCGGATGTGCTGCAGCGCAACTTCTGGTTCTGTGCCGTGGAGGATCCCAGCACGATGGTGCTGCGCGATCGGATCGGTATCGAGCACATCCTGCTCGAAGAGGACTACCCGCACAGCGACAGCCTGTGGCCGCGCACCATGGAGGTAGTCAACGAGTCCATGAAGGGACTTTCCGCCGACGAACTGCGCAAGATCACCTGGGAGAATGCGTCGCGGCTCTACCGGCATCCGGTGCCGCAGAGCGTGATCGACGATCCGAACAGCTTCTGAGCGAGCGCGCCGGGCCCGGCTTTCGGAACGGGCCCGGTCAGCCGAAGAACAGACGATCGCGGGCCACTGCCGGATCCAGGGGAATGCGGGCACGCTGCGGGTCCTGCGGATAGGTTTGCACGTCCCGCAGGTGACGAGCCGCGATTACCCGCGCCGATGCGGCGTCGCCGTCCTCGATGCACTGCAGGATCTGTCCATGGACGGCGAGCGCCTGCGCCCGTTCGGTGAGCGGAATACTCGCGGGATCGGCTCGTTCGCTGGCCCAATCCGTGACATGACTCGACCACAGCGATTCGAGCGCACCCGCCAGCACTATCAACGAGCGGTTGCCACACAGCTGTACGACGGATTCGTGGAACCGTCGCGACAGCGAGGTGGCGGCCACCAGATCGTCCAGCTCGCGCAGCGATTGGTCGTGCAAGGCACGCAAGACGGGCACAACCGTCTCGGCGCGGTCGTCACGTTCGGCGCACAGGGCCGCACACATCGGTTCGACTTCGTGGAGCGCACGACCCACATCGGTGATATCGGTATCGGACATCGCGAGCACCATCGACAAGCTGTAGGCCACATTGCCGGGAGTGGGGCGGTGTACCACCGCCCCACCACGGTTGCCCCGACGGACCCGCAGCAGCCCCTCGGCTTCGAGGATCCGCATCGCCTCACGCAGGGACTGGACGTTGACCGGGTACTGCTCCCGCATCTCGGCTTCCTTCGGCAGGACATCGCCCTCGGCGAGATCGCCCCGAAGGATCCGTTCCCGGATCTGGTCCGCCACCATCTCGGCCAACCGTCGCCAGCGCAGATTGCCCGGGTCGGGAACCGAAGGCTTGCGGTCGTGTCCCGGTGAGGGCACCGCGGTCACATCCTCTCGATCTGAATCGTCAACCGCGTTAAATTACCAAACTTAGTAAAGATTGATTTCGGGCGAGGGCTGCGGGTCGTGCCACTGCCTCGACTGTTCGCCCTCGCGCCGCGCGCACCCTCGCGCCACCACCGCTCCGCACGTGTCGCCGGCGCTCACCCGTCGCGCTCGTAGGTTGCGCGGACAGTGTGTGTTCGCGTCGCAGGGGCGCCGGCGTTCGGGTACGTGACGCCGTGCGCCGCGGATGGGCATGACCTGAGAGGTCAGCGAGAGCGACCGCCGGCCGGATACGCCGACACCCTGTCGCGCTGGGAAAGCTTCCTCTTCGCACGGGTCGCCGGCGCGGTGGCGGTCTTCGTGTTGGTCGTAGCGGCGGCGTTGTTCGCGATGAAGAGGTGCGACGACGGTGACCGAATCACTCGCCGGTTCGCTCAACGTTCCTGGTGCGCGAGGGGGGACTTGAACCCCCACGTCCGAGGACACTGGAACCTAAATCCAGCGCGTCTGCCAATTCCGCCACTCGCGCGTGATGGTACGACCGTCCAAACTGTACCGGCCTGAGCCCGGATCGCGAAGCTCGGTAGTGGTGTGGCGTACCCACGAGTAACACGACCTGGGATTATAACGATTGTGTCACGGTCAATGTGAGGGGTCCTCGGGTTTTGTGACGGCGTACAGCGCTGTCACCTGGCGGTTCAAACATGAGGGCGAGTCATGTTTAGTGTGACTTTGGTACGGACGTACGAAAATACTCGAGGGTAGGCGTCGGGGGCCCCGGCAAACGTGAGGCTTTCCTCATGATTCTGTGCGAACCTGGGAATTCGTCAGGTCCTTCAGGGGTGAGGGACGCCTGTGCACGCCAGGAGCGGGGCCCTGTCCGGGGTGAGCCGCCACGAGAAGGAAGTCGATACGTCTTGACGATCAACGAACACACCGGGACCGGATCGAACCCGAAGGTCGTCGGGGAAGCTTCGGATACGGGGATCAAGTCGTCGCTGCTGGATCGCCTGCTCGATGGAGAGACCTACGCGCTGGCCTTCGGTGGTCAGGGCGCACAGTGGCTGCGCGAACTGGAAGAGATCGGGCGCGACAGCGCGCTGGAGCCGGAACTGACCGCGCTCGTGCGCGAGGCCGCGGCCCGGCTGGAGCCCGTCGCCGCGCAGCTGCTGGTGGTGCGGCCGGTCGGCTTCGACCCGATCGCCTGGATGCTGGAGGACGACCTCGCCGACGAGGAGGACGAGCAGGAGTCGGCGGCGCCGGCGCCGCAGGCGCTGCGGGCCGCGGCCGTCTCCATGCCGGGTGTCTTCCTCGCCCAGGTCGCGGCGTTGCGGGCGCTGCGCCTGCAGGGGCTCGACCCGGCAGCACACGCACCTGCCGCCATCGTCGGTCATTCGCAGGGACTGCTGGCCGCCGAGGCCGCGGCCGCGCGCGGTGAGCGTGACGGCGAACTGCTCGCTCTCGCGCAGCTGATCGGTGCGGCGGCCACCCTGGTGGCGCGCCGCCGCGGGCTGATTCCGATCGGCAGCAAATCGCCGATGGTCGCGGTATCCAATGTCGACCCCGACGAACTGCGGGCCGTGGTGGCCGAGGTGTCCGCGAATGTGGATCCGGCTGTGGCAGCGGTGGTGTCGATCCGCAACGGTCGGCGCCGGGCGGTGCTCTCGGGCACCGTCGCGCAATTGGAACGAGTGCAGCAACGCTGTGCCGAGATCAACACCGAACAGAGCCGCGACCGCGATGCCAAGAAGCGCGGCGGCTCGGTCTTCGCCCCGGTCTTCGAGGATGTCGACGTCGAGGTGGCATTCCACCATCCGGCGCTGGCCGACACCGTCGACCTGGTGACCGCGTGGGCCGGCCAGTGTGGGATCGACACCGAACTCGCCGAACGGCTCGCGCGCCTGATCCTGGTCGAGCCCGTCGACTGGGTGCACGAGGTCGAGACCGCGGTATCCGCAGGGGCACACTGGATTCTGGACGTCGGCCCCGGCGATCTGCTGAGCCGGCTGACCCAGGGCTCGCTGAAGGGCACCGGTGTCGGCATCGTCGCCGCCGCGACCCGCCCCGGCCAGCGCAGCCTGTTCACCCCCGGCGCCGCACCGCGCGTCGCCCCCGCCTGGGACACCTTTGCGCCGCAGCCGATTCGGCTGCCCAACGGCCGGATCGTGGTGGAAACCAGCTTCACCCGCCTGACCGGTCGCTCGCCGATCCTGCTCGCGGGTATGACTCCTACGACCGTCGATGCCAAGATCGTCGCCGCCGCCGCGAATGCCGGCCACTGGGCCGAACTCGCCGGTGGCGGTCAGGTCACCGAGCAGATCTTCACCGATCGCGTCGCGGAGTTGCAGACCCTGCTGCAGCCCGGCCGGGCGGTGCAGTTCAACTCGCTGTTCCTGGACCCCTATCTGTGGAAGCTGCAGCTGGGAGGTAGGCGTCTGGTGCAGCGCTCCCGCGCCGCGGGCGCACCGTTCGACGGTGTGATCGTCACCGCGGGTATCCCGGAACTCGAAGAAGCCGTGGCGCTCATCGAGGAGCTGACCGAAGCCGGCATCAGCCATGTGGCCTTCAAGCCCGGTACCGTCGCGCAGATCCGCGCCGTGCTGCGCATCGCCGACGAGGTGCCCGACTACCCGGTGATCATGCATATCGAGGGCGGCCGCGCGGGCGGGCACCACTCCTGGGAAGACCTCGACGATCTGCTGCTGGAGACCTACGCCGAACTGCGCAACCGCGGCAATGTGGTGATCTGTGTCGGCGGCGGAATCGGTACCCCCGAGCGCGCCACCGAATATCTGACCGGTGAATGGTCCGTCGCGCACGGCTACCCGACGATGCCACTGGACGGCGTCCTGGTCGGCACCGCCGCGATGGCTGCCCTGGAGGCGACCACCGCACCCGAGGTCAAGCAGCTGCTGGTCGACACCCCGGGAACCCCGGACTGGGTGGCCGCCGGTACCGCCACCGGCGGAATGGCCTCGGGCCGAAGCCAACTGGGCGCCGACATCCACGAGATCGACAACTCGGCATCGCGCACCGGCCGGCTACTGGACGACGTCGCCGGTGACGCCGACGCCGTCGCCGCCCGTCGTGACGAGATCATCACAGCCCTCGACGCCACCGCCAAGCCGTACTTCGGCGATGTCGAGACCATGACCTACCTGCGCTGGCTGGAACGCTACGTCGAACTGGCGGCCCTGCTGCCGGAGAATCAGCGTGCCGGGCGGGACGGATTCGACTGCGGCAGCGACCTCGGCGACGTCCTCGCCGACGCCACCCGCTCGGTCTGGGCCGACATCACTTGGCGCGACCGGTTCGCCGAGATGGTGCGCCGCGCCGAGGCCCGGCTGAACCCGGTCGATCGCGGCCGCATCCCCACCCTGTTCGAGGACGACAGCGCCTTCGAACACCCGGTCCAGGTGATCTGCACACTGAAGGAGCACTACCCGGCGTCGGCGCAGACCGTGCTGCATCCGGCCGATGTGCCGTTCTTCATCTCGCTGTGCAAGACCCCCGGCAAGCCGGTGAACTTCGTGCCCGTCGTCGACGGCGACGTGCGCCGGTGGTGGCGTTCGGATTCGCTGTGGCAGGCCCACGACGAGCGTTACACCGCCGACCAGGTGTGCGTAATCCCGGGCACCGTTTCGGTCGCGGGCATCACCCGGGTCGACGAGCCGGTGGGTGAGCTGCTGGATCGCTTCGAGCAGGACACCGCCTACACGCTGATCCGCGGCGGAGTCACTCCCGCGGCCGTCGACGGCCGTCGCCGTGCCGACATCGGCTCCGGTGCATTGGATGTCGTACTGGCGGCTCCGGATGTGCAGTGGGCCGGGCGGACCACCGCCAACCCGGTACACCGGCTCGGCGACCGGCACGAGTGGACCGTCGACAACCAGGGCGCCGTGCACGGCGCGACCGGCGCCACCCTGGCACCGGCCGACGGCCCCGACGCCGACCACGCCTATGTGGAACTGACCGTTCCGCTGTCGCCGGCCAACGAGGTACGGATCCGCATCACCGTGCCGTCCTCGGTCTACAACGGCGGCGCGCCCGTGGTCACCGAGGCCGACGCCGATGCGGCCATGTCGGCACTGCTCGGTGTGGCCGCCGGTCAGGCGCTGCCGGAGGTCAAGGCCGCCGACAGCTCGGGCGGCATCGACCACCGCGCGCAGGTGGCGCACGTGAACCTCGCCTGGACGCCGGACATGATCGCCGATCACGCCGGTGTCACCGGTTCCGGTCTGCCTGCCGGCCTCAGCACCATCGGACGCCAGGTACCCGATGTGCTGGTCGGCGCGTGCTGGCCCGCTGTCTTCGCGGTGCTGGGCGCGGCCCGGGCCCAGGGACGGGACGGCAGCTCCCGCAGCGTGATCGAAGGCATGCTCGACCTGGTCCATCTGGATCACCAGGTGGATCTGGTTCGTGAACTGCCCACCGATCCCGCGGTGCTCAGCGTGCGCGCCGAATCCGGCGAGGTGATCGACACCGATCTGGGCCGCGTCGTCGAGGTGCGGGTCACCGTGGGCGCCATGCGCGATCACGGCCTCGAGACCCCGACCGTGGCAACCCTGGTGGAGCGCTTCGCGATTCGCGGCCGCACCGGTAGTGGGGAACTCACCGATCCGCCGCGTGCGGCCGGAACCGTTGCCGAGGACGCGCCGGAAACCCCGCGTCGCCGCCGGCGCGACGTCACCCTCACCGCACCGCAGGCGATGGCGGCGTTCGCCGAGGTCTCCGGCGACCACAACCCGATCCACACCAGCACCGCCGCCGCGAAACTGGCCGGACTGGGCAGCCCGATCGTGCACGGCATGTGGCTGTCGGCCGCGGCGCAGCACGCGGTCTCGGCCGTGGATCCCGAATCTCCGCTGCCCGCACGCACTCTCACCGCCTGGACCACCCGATTCCTCGGCATGGTCCGGCCCGGTGCGCAGATCGATGTGCGGGTCGAGCGGATCGCCGTCGACCGTGGCTGCGAGATCGTGGAGGTGTCCTGCCGGACCGGTGGCGACCTGGTGATGACCGCGACCGCACGGCTCGCGGCACCGAAAACCGTGTACGCCTTCCCCGGTCAAGGTATCCAGGCCAAGGGGATGGGCCTGGACGCCCGGTCGCGGTCGAAGGCGGCCAAACAGGTGTGGGACCGTGCCGACAAGCACACCCGCGAAGCATTGGGTTTCTCGATTCTCGCCGTGGTGCGCGACAACCCGACCTACCTGAAGGCGCGCGGTGTGGAGTACCGCCACCCGCAGGGCGTCCTGCATCTGACCCAGTTCACCCAGGTCGCGATGGCGACCCTCGGTGTCGCACAGGTCGCGGAGTTGCGTGAAGCCGGCGCCTTCGTCGAGGGCGCGATGCTGGCGGGCCATTCCGTCGGTGAATACAATGCCCTGGCCGCCGTGGCCGGTGTGCTGCCGCTGGAAGCGGTGCTGGAGGTCGTGTTCCAGCGCGGCTCGGCAATGCACGAGCTGGTGCCCCGGGATGCGCAGGGCCGCAGCGACTACCGGATGGCCGCCATCCGGCCCTCGCAGATCGGGCTGCCCGATGCCGAGGTGATCGACTTCGTCGCCGAGGTCGGTGCTCGTGCCGGCGAATTTCTCGAGGTGGTCAACCTCAACCTGCGCGGGTCGCAGTACGCCATCGCGGGCACGGTGGCCGGTCTCGAGCAGCTGGAACGCGAAATCGACCGGCGTCGTGCCGAGTTCGGCGGCAAGCCGGCATTCGTCCTGGTGCCCGGTATCGACGTGCCGTTCCACTCGACGGTGCTGCGCAAGGGCGTGCCGGAGTTCCGGCACAAGCTCGAGGAGTTGCTGCCCGAGGATGTGCGTCCGGAAGTTCTGGCCGGACGCTACATTCCGAACCTGGTGCCGCGGCCGTTCTCGCTGGAGCGTGACTTCATCGCCGAGATCGCGGGTTACGTGCCGTCGGAGCCGCTGGACGCGGTTCTCGCCGACTTCGAGTCCTGGTCCGCACGTCCCTCCGAACTGTGCCGGGTCGTCCTGATCGAGCTGCTGGCCTGGCAGTTCGCCAGTCCGGTGCGCTGGATCGAAACCCAGGATCTGCTGTTCACCGATGCCGCGCAGGGCGGCCTGGGTGTCGAGCGGTTCGTGGAGATCGGCCTGGCGGCAACGCCGACCGTGGCGAACCTGGCCGGTAACACCCTCAAGCTGCCGCAGTTCTCCACCACCAAGGTCGAGGTGCTCAATATCGAGCGCGAGTCCGGCGTGGTGTACTCCACCGACACCGATCCGGCGCCGATCGACGAGCCGGAAGAGACTGTCGCAGAGGCGGCCCCGGCCGCCGAGC
>NZ_BDCA01000010.1 GCF_001613265.1 Nocardia vermiculata NBRC 100427 | reverse complement strand
CGCCGGCAGGGGGGGCCGACCGGGACGCGCCGGTGGCGGGCGCCGGCCTGGCACCGCCGGCGGCGGCACGATTCCGGTTTCCCCCTTGGCGACCACCGCCATCGTTCTGCGGGCCTTCGTCGGTGGCGCGACGCTTGCCCGAGCTGTCGTCCTTGCGGCGGCGGGCCACTCGCTCACTGTCGACACGCTGCACCAGATCATGAACGGTGAGCGGGGCGGAACTGTTCGGCGGATTGGTGCCGCCGGATTCGTCCGCGTGCCGATTGTGATGGGTGCCGGCGTCATCGGAGCCTGGGGGTGCGCCACGCTCCCAGGGGGCGCGACCTCCGGGCCTGGACGAACGCCCGCGTCGATCGTCACCCACCAACGAACCTCACTTCACTCTGCTGCAACGACCGGCGTTGTCGATTCCGTCGCCGGGTAATGGCCCGATGACCGTAGCCGCGGTCACATCCGTCTCGATTCGGCCTCAGCCATGATAACGATTACGCCACAGTAGGCCACTTCTAAACCGGGAATACTGATCGGTGCAGGTCAGTAGCTCGAATTTTCAGCCGCCACTGTGCATTACATCGGCCGCAGCCGGCACAGTGGGGTCTTCCGGATCGTCGAGCCACCCCTCCGGGAGGACGACTTTCGTCGCCGGCGAGCCCTGCCGCCCGCGCGGGCCCTGAGCCTCGGCGGGGAACGGGACCTCCGGCGGTAACTGCTCGATCAGCTCACGCAGCCGAGTGAGACTGCTCACGGTGGCGAAGCTGCGCCGCAGCTGGGAACCGAGCGGAAAGCCCATGAAGTACCAGGCCATATGCTTGCGGATATCGCGCATCGCCTTGTCTTCGCCGTCGTGATCGACGAGCAGGGTGGCGTGCCGGTCCAGAATTTCGCCCACCCGGCCCAGGCGCGGCCCCTCCGGGACGGGCTCCCCGCGCAGTGCGGCGCTGAGTTCGGCGAACAGCCACGGCCGCCCGAGGCAGCCGCGGCCCACCACGACGCCGTCGCAGCCCGTCTCGGCCATCATCCGCAGCGCGTCGTCCGCAGAGAAGATATCGCCGTTACCCAGTACCGGAATGGTGGTGACGGCCTCTTTGAGCCGCGCGATCGCGGACCAGTCGGCGACGCCGGAATACAACTGTGCCGCGGTGCGCGCGTGCAGTGATACCGCGGCCGCACCCTCCGCCTCGGCGATCCGGCCGGTATCGAGATAGGTGTGGTGGTCCTCGTCGATCCCGATGCGGAATTTGAAGGTCACCGGAACCCCCGCGGGATCGGCCGCACCGACCATCTCGCGGACGATCTCGGCGAACAACCGCCGCTTGTAGGGCAATGCGGCACCGCCGCCGAGCCGGGTGACCTTCTTCACCGGGCAGCCCAGATTCACGTCGATGTGGTCGGCCCAGCCCTCGCCGACGATGATGCGTACCGCCTCGCCGAGAGTCTTCGGGTCCACCCCGTAGAGCTGCATCGACCGTGGTGACTCGTCCGCGTCGAAGGACATCATGTGCAGCGTCTTCTCGTTCCGCTCGACCACTGCGCGGGCGGTGATCATCTCGCAGACGTAGATCGAGGTCCGGCTGCCGAATTCCCGGCACAACCTGCGGAATGCGACGTTGGTGATGCCGGCCATCGGGGCGAGCACGACGGGCGGGTCGACGGTGTAGGGGCCGATCCGTAATCCGGTTCTGGTGTCGAGTACCGCGGTCACGCGCTCCAGTGTCCCATCCGTGTGGCAGTGCGCAGGGTCACAGGGTGCCCGCGTAGACGGCGGGGCCGGCACCCGTGGGTGCCGGCCCCGTTCATGTGCTCGGTGCGCTCAGCGCGCGAGGTGCTCGGCGCGGATCAGCGCGCTGCGGCGAGATCGCGCTCGCGCTTGGCGGCCTCGCGGGCCAGCATGCGGTCGCGCTGTTCTTCGAACTTCAGGACGTCCTGGCCCAGCTTCTCGAGGAAGAGGCCGAGGCGCTCGCGGGTCTGTTCACCGCGGGCGGTGAAATCGTCGCGTTCGAAGATGCGCCACTTCTTGAGTACCGGCTGCACGACCTCTTCGAGGTGCTGGCGCAGGTCGTAGATGCCGTGCTTGGCCATCAGGACACCGTTGCGCCGGAAGTTGGGCATGCCGGCGCCGGGCATCTGGAAGTTCTCCAGGATCAGGGTGATCGCGTCGAGCGCCTGGTCGGGTGCCAGGTCCAGCGCCGCACCGCACATATTGCGGTAGAAGATCATGTGCAGGTTCTCGTCGGCGGCGACGCGCTGCAGCATGCGGTCGGCGATCGGGTCGTCGCACACCTTGCCGGTGTTGCGGTGGCTGACCCGAGTGGCCAGCTCCTGGAAGGTCACATAGGCGACCGAATGCATGAAGCCCGCGTCGGCCTCGGCGGGGGAGGCGAAACCGTTGGTCATGTGGACCATTCGCGCCTGCTCGAGGGCTACCGGATCCACGCCGCGGGTCACGACCAGATAGTCGCGCATCACGATGCCGTGGCGGTTCTCCTCGGCGGTCCAGCGGCCGACCCAGGTGCCCCAGGCGCCGTCCTGGGAGAAGTTCTCGGCGATCTCACGGTGATAGGAGGGCAGGTTGTCCTCGGTGAGCAGGTTGGTGATCATCGCGGCCTTGGCGACCTCGCCGAGCTTCGACTGCTCGGGATCCCAATCCACGCCGCCCATCGCGGCGAAGTTGCGGCCCTGCTCCCACGGCACGTAATCGTGCGGATGCCATTCCTTGGCCATGGAGAGATGCCGGTTGACGTTTTCCTCGGCAACCGGCTCCAACTCCGTCAGTAGCTCGAGCTGAGTCAGATCCCTTGCCATACATACGCCCTTCGATGTTGTCCTGCGATATTGCTGGTGTCGCCCCCCTTGTGGCCGGTGCCGCCGCGGTTCATACCTTACGGCACCGTAGGTGTGATGCGAAGCGCACCGGTGTGAGTCACAGCGTCGGTGCCACGACTTCCGGGGGGTGGTTGGCACATGTCCCGACCGTGCCGATTGTAAGTGTGGAACCTGTGCGTGCTCGTCTATCGCCGGAGAGCGGTGAACGTTAGCCCGCGGTTGATCTTGTCGACATGTGGTGGGCCGAACGGTGCTCGGCCGCCGTGTAACGACGGCAGGCCGGAGCGGATGGCTCCGGCCTGCCGGTGTGCCCCCACCAGGGCTCGAACCTGGGACCTGCGGATTAAAAGTCCGTAGCTCTACCAACTGAGCTATAGGGGCGCGGTGCGCAAGTCTAAATGTTCCGGGCCCGGAAGTGGTAACCGGCGTCCGAGCCGTGCGGCGGGTAGGGGTTTCGTGCTGGTCGAGCCGGTGGGCCGGGGTGTCGGTCGGGCGAGCGGTGTGTCGCATGCCGCGCCGGGGTGCCGTCCCGCTCAGTGATGTCCGTGCGGTATCAGTCGTTCGGGTGGTGTGGGATATGGCCGAACGGATCGGCGCGGGTGATGTGGTCGGTCCGGCGTATTCCCCGCAGAACGGCGGGCAATCTCCTTGCTCAGCAATTTGTTTCAGCGCAGAAGTATGGAAACATTGTCCAAACGCAGTGCGTGGCAACATATTTGGTACGGGAGGTGATCGTGTCGACGGCTCTGCCCCGTGGCCGGGCGTAGTGGTCCGGCTGATCCGGGAAGCAGCGATACCGGCACCCGGTGGTGAACATTGCTGCGACGAACAGATATTCGCCGCGCGAAGTTCGGGTACGCCGACAGATCGGGCGAATGCCGCGAGTGGCATCGTTGGTGGTGAAGTAACTCATCGGTACATGGCACGTCGGGCCCGGAATCGAGGTACGGTGACCGCTTGGCGCATTCCGGCGAAACCGGGAGATCCTCCCGCAGTTGGGAATCGGCCGAAGGTTGTTATGTCCGAGTGTGCCGTGACCGGCCGGGTCGCGGTAGTCCGAGAGCGCGACTTCGCGGGAGGCGGATCCGAGACGAATGAAACGTCCGGGTGCGCACCCCCTGCAGCGCACCCGGACGTCGAAACTATACCAGCTGGTGTGTTTCAGGTATTCCTGCGAATTTTCGTGCAAAAGGTCTGGAAAACGGGCTTCGGCCTGTGTTCCGGTATTTGAAAATCTAATAACTTCTCGTCGAGTACCGGTCCGCCGGTTCAACCGGCGTCAAGCATCTTCGGAGGCGTTTCGAGCATGGCACGGCAACAAGAGCGGGCCCGCCGGACACGGGCGGCGATCATCAGGTCCGCCGCCGTTGAATTCGGGAAGAGCGGCTATGCCGCCGCATCACTGAATCGCATATTGGAAGGGTCGCGCGCGACCAAGGGCGCCATGTACTTCCATTTCGATTCCAAAGAGGATCTGGCTCGGGCGGTGCTGGAGGCCGCCGTCGAGCGGTACCGCGACACCATCGAAAGGTGGGTGCACAGAACAGATCTCGAACCGCTGGACATCCTGCACGGAATGGTCGACGAAGTCGCGCTGCGGCTGGAGAACGACATCATCACCCAGGCGGAGTTCCGGCTCGTGATCGAGCCGGAGTTCTATTCCGATGCCCGTGCCGGTGGCAGCCGCATCATCGGCCGCTCGGTCCGCCAGCTCGCGGTCCGCGCCGTCGATCGCAAACAGCTGCGTCTGGATGCCGATCCGGACCGCTTCACCCGGACGCTCGCGGCCGCACTGGCCGGGCAGCGCTACATCATCGACCTGCTCGGCGGCGGGGTCGGTCTGCGCACCCGGTTCACCGAGGCGCTGGAGGTCATCATCGAGTCGATGGCCACCCCGGAATGGCTCGACGAGTTCGGCCGGAACGGCTGGCGTGCCTCGGCGCGCCTGGAAGACCTCAATCTGAGCCTCTGACCAGCCGATTTGGGTTTTCCGCAAACCCTGTCATAAGCTATGCGAGCTCCCAACGGAAGCCGTTGAGGTACGGACCGGAGAGATCCGGCGGGCCCCCTTCGTCTAGCGGCCTAGGACGCCGCCCTTTCAAGGCGGTAGCGCGGGTTCGAATCCCGTAGGGGGTACGGTGGTAACACCGTTGGAGCATGCAAGGCCCTGTGGCGCAGTTGGTTAGCGCGCCGCCCTGTCACGGCGGAGGTCGCGGGTTCGAGTCCCGTCAGGGTCGCTTAGTTGTATGGCATTCGGTACGGGTGCCTCCGGCCAGGTAGCTCAGTTGGTACGAGCGTCCGCCTGAAAAGCGGAAGGTCGCCGGTTCGATCCCGGCCTTGGCCACTGTCAATCCCCTCGATCACGGTCGAGGGGATTTTTCGTGCGCCCGGTCGGTATCGCCGGGGGCCGGTAACGGAGTGATTATCGTCACCACGGGGATGTGACCCCGTGGTTCGATCGGATCAGGCCGAGCGGTGTCGATCGCCGTGCAACGGGTTTCTCGGACCGCCCTCGGGGGCGTAACCACCGCCCCGCTCGAATGTCCGCCCGGTCGTCAGCTCGTGAATATCGGTCAGATCGGCGAGCTCGGGTGGGACGTGGCCACGCAGGTGGTCGAAATCGGGGACGATCAGCAGCTCGATCTCGTAGTCGAGGACCTGGTGCAGCAGAGCTGCCGGAGTGATGAAGGTGGAGTTCGTCAGCAGCCCGAGGTAGGTGTAGCCGAGGCGGGTCGCTACCCGGGCCGCGCGACGGTCCGGCAGCTCCAGGCCGGCCACCAGGTCCAGGCAGACATATCCCATGGCGTGGGGTGCGGGTTCGATGTCGATGGTTGTCCTCACTCGTGATTCGGAGGCGTGTGCTCGAGGCTGCGCCGGAGCGCGGAGGTGGTGCGGTGCGGCGGAATCCGTCGCGGCCACATCACGATCAGGCCGTAGACGACGGGAGCCAGGACGAGGCAGCTGATGATGAGCGTCGACATACCGGTCTCTCTTCCCGGGAATCGGATGGTCGGTTCACGCCTGTCGTGTGGGTGTGTTCATTGACACATGGTGAATGTAGGTTCATTCATATCAAATATCAATTCACTCAAACAGCAGGTCCGGTCGGTTTGTCGCGACCGGGCGCAGCCGGTACATCAGCCGGGGCTGCAAGTGAGACAGGGGAGCCGACCAACAGGTCGGACCCGGACGGGGGCTACCGTGCCGTGAATTGCGCCAACCGGCGCGCGGTTTCCTCCGTGCCGATCAGCGCGCCGATCTCGCTGCGCTCCAGCGCGTACCCGGCGTCGGTGGACGCTGCATCGATACAACGCTTCGCGGCGGCGTACGCGGCGGGTGGCATCCCGGCGAGGCGTTCGGCCAGTTCGGTGGCCGCCGCGGGCACATCGTCCACGGCGTGGTGCACCAGGCCCAGCTGGGCTGCGGTCGATCCGTCGACCAGTTCCGCGCCGAGGATCAGCCGGTAGGCGGAACCCGGTCCGACCAGGCGGGTGAGGCGCTGAGTGCCGCCCGCGCCGGGAAGCAGGCCGATGCCGACCTCGGGCAGTCCGAGCTTCGCGCCGTGGCGGGCGATACGGAAATCACAGGCGAGCGCGAGTTCGAAACCACCGCCGGTGGCCGCGCCGTCGATCGCGGCGATCGTGGGTTTGCCCGCGGATTCGAGCGCGGCGAAGGCCTGTTGCAGCCGCTCGCAGAACCGCACCAGTCGGGCTCCGCGGTCGGGTAGATCGCGCCAGGAGTCCATCATCGCGATATCGGCGCCGGCGCAGAACACCTTGCGGGCGCTGCGGATCACGATCGCGCCGACCTCGGGGTCTACGGCGAGTTCGGCGACGGCGGCGCCGAATGCGTCGATCTGTGCGTCGTCGAAGGCGTTGACCGGAGCCCGGTCCAGGGTGACGACACCGAGGGCGCCGCTACGAGATGCGATGGCTGTCACAGTTGTTCACTCCACGAGCGTTCGGTAGTCGGGCGCGGCGCCGGGAGTCAGCAGGGTGGGGAGCACGAAGCGCAGCTGCGCGCCGATGTACTCCTCGACGGTGTAGCGCGGCGCGAAATGCCAATGCTTGAGTGCCCAGGCATGGGCCAGCATCAGCAGATTGAAGACCACCAGATCCGGGTCGAGATCGTTCATCACCCCGGCGGCGATCCCCGCCTCGATGGCGGTGCGCAGCGGTGCGGAGGTCTCGACCTCGAGTTCCTTGATCCGTTCGCGGCCCTGCGGGTCCAGCGTCCGGCTCTCCCGGTAGGTGAGCACGACTGCGTCGAGGTTCTCGTCCACGATCTCGACGTAGCGGCGGAAGCCGGCTACCAGTTGTTGCACCGGATCGTCGCCGACGGCCGCCATGGCCGGATGTAGTTCGTCACGGAAGGAGTCGAGAATATCGACGATGGCGGCGAGCAGGAGCTCCTCCTTCCCGCCGAAGTACTTGTAGATCAGGCCGACACTCACGTCGGCCTCATCGGCGAGCGCCTGCATCGACATCTGATGGAAACCCGTGGTCTGCATGACGGTGACGGCCGCATTGAGCAGTTGACGCTGCCGGGAGCTGGTCCGGACCGCCCGCACCGCTTCCTCGAGTTCCATCGGTGCGGTTCTCTTCGCCATCGGGTTACCTTCCGTTGTCTGCAGTCGAATGAACGATGGTTCACCCAACTGTAGGGTGATGCATCATCGATCAGATGCCCAGGTCCTTCGCGATGATGGTCTTCATGATCTCGGTGGTGCCGCCGTAGATGCTCTGGATCCTGGCGTCGACGAAGGCTCGCGAGACCGCGTACTCACGCATGTAGCCGTAGCCACCGTGCAGTTGCAGGCATCGATCCGCGACCCGCATCTGTAGTTCGGTGGCCCACCACTTCAGCCGGGCGGCACGGGCGGCGGTGAGTTCACCACGGAGGTGCTGGGCCAGGCAATCGTCGAGGTAGGTGCGCGCGATGTCGAGTTCGGTATCCAATTCGGCGAGGACGAACTGGGTGTTCTGGAACGAGGACACCGGGCTGCCGAACGCCTTGCGCTCACGGACGTAGTCGAGGGTCTGCGCCAGCACTCCCTCTGCCGCGGCGATCGCGCCGATCGACAGTGACAACCGCTCCTGGGGCAGATTCCGCACCAGCTGGTAGAAGCCCTCGCCTTCGGTGCCCAGCCGGTTCGCCACCGGCACTCGCATATCGGTGAAGGTCAGTTCGCTGGTGTCCTGTGCGTGCAGGCCGATCTTCTCCAGATTCCGGCCCCGGTCGAAGCCGGGCGTATCGGCCTGGACCACCAGCAGGGTGAGGCCCTTGTGCTTCTCCGGCCCGGTCCGCACCGCGACCACGAACAGATCACCGTTCTGGCCGTTGGAGATGAAGGTCTTACTGCCGTTGACGATGTACTCGTCGCCGTCGCGCACCGCGGTGGTGCGGATGCCGGTCAGATCGCTTCCGGTGCCCGGCTCGGTCATCGCGATGCCGAGCACGGTCTGTCCGGTGACCACTCCGGGTAGCCAGCGGGCCCGTTGCTCGTCGTCGGTGAGATCGGTCAGATAGGGCAGCACCACATCGTTCTGCAGCGAGAAAGCGATTCCGGCCGATGCTGCACCGACACACGTGATCTCCTCGATCACGATGGCGTGATAGCGAAAATCCTCGACTCCGGGCCCGCCGAACCGTTCCGGCACCGGGAACCCCAGCAGGCCGAGCTTGCCCGCCTCGGTGAACAGGGAACGGTCCAGGCAGCCGGCCTGCTCCCAGTCCTCGTGCACCGGGACCACCGCCTGCTGCACGAAGTCTCGGACCACCTGCCGGAACTGGCGATGCTCGGAGTCGTACTCCAGTCGTGCGTTCATCGAATGACCTCTTGTCGAAAATATGTCAGCGGAAGGCGTTCTGGCCGGTGAAGGCCTGACCGAGTACCAGCTGGTGCATCTCCGGGGTCCCCTCGTAGGTGAGGACGGACTCCAGATTCACCATGTGCCGGATGATGGGGTACTCCAGTGAGATGCCGTTGCCGCCCAGCACCGTTCGCGCGGTGCGGCAGATCTCGATGGCCTCGCGGGTGTTGTTGAGCTTGCCGAAGCTCACCTGCTCGGGGCGCAGCCCCACCGAATCCTTGAGCCGGCCCAGATGCAGCGAAAGCAGCTGCCCCTTGTGCAGCTCGACCGCCATATCGGTGAGCTTGGCCTGGGTGAGCTGGAATCCGGCGATCGGGCGGCCGAACTGGTTGCGCTGCATCGAATAGTCGCGGGCCGCCTCCCACGCGGAGCGTGCGGCACCCATCGAGCCCCAGATGATGCCGTAGCGCGCCTCGGACAGGCTCGACAGCGGTGCCTTCACCCCCTTGCCCTCCGGCATCATCGCCTCGGCGGGCAGCCGCACGTCGTCGAGAACCAGCTCGCTGGTGACCGAGGCGCGCAGTGAGAGTTTGTGCTTGATGGTGTGGGCGGTGAAACCCTTGGTATCGGTCGGCACGATGAAGCCGCGGATACCCTCGCCGGTGTTCGCCCACACCACCGCGACGTCGGCGATCGAGCCGTTGGTGATCCACATCTTGCGGCCGTTGAGGATCCAGTCGTCGCCGTCGCGCACGGCGCGGGTCTGCATCGCCGAGGGATCACTGCCCACATCGGGCTCGGTCAGACCGAAGCAGCCGATGGTCTCGCCCGCGGCCATGCCCGGAAGCCAGCGTTGTTTCTGCTCCTCGGAGCCGTTGTTCCAGATGGAGAACATTGCCAGCGAGCCCTGCACCGACACCAACGAGCGGATCCCGGAATCGCACGCCTCGAGTTCCAGACAGGCCAGCCCGTAGTGCACGGCCGAGGATCCGCTGCAGCCGTAGCCCTCGAGGTGCATGCCGAGGACCCCGAGTTTGCCGAACTCTCGCGCCAGTTCCCGGGCGGTGGGCAGCTCGCCGGCCTCGAACCAGTCGGCGATGTGCGGGGTGATGTGTTCGGCGCAGAAGCCGCGCACGCTGTCGCGTACTGCCCGTTCGTCCTCGGAGAGCAGCGAATCGAGGCTCAGCGGATCGAGTGCGTCGAATGCGGGTGGCCGGGTGGCGCTCATACGTTTTCCTTGTCCGGGTAGGTGAACAGTCCGGCTTCGGCATCGCCGCGAGCCTGCTCGGTGACCTTGTAGTGCAGCTTCTTACCGGTGGCCGAGACCGGCAGCGAGTCGACGAACCGGTAGGCACGCGGGCGTTTGAAGGCCGACAGCATCGGATGCTCACGGCAGTGCCGGTCCAGATCGGCCACCCCGAGTCCGGGGTCGGCGGCCACGACATAGGCGACGACGAGCTGACCCCACCGCTCGTCCGGAATGCCTACGACCAGCGAATCATTCACTCCGGGATGTTCATTGAGCGCCTCCTCGACCTGGACCGGGTGCACGTTCTCACCGCCGGAGATCAGCATGTCGTCCTTGCGGCCGACGATGGTGACGAACTCCTGTTCGTCCCAGGTGGCGAGATCACCGATATACAACCAGCCGTCGTGGAATTTGCGGGCCTCCTGATCGGGCGAGTCGAAGTAGGCGTTCGACCCCTTCGGGGAGCGGACGATCACCTCACCCACCTCGGTGCCGTCCCTGGCGACCGTTTCGTGCGGCGCGGCTACCCGGTCGTCGAAGATCTTGACCACCGCGACGTCGTCGTCGATGCAGGCGCGGCCCGCGGTACCGGCCATGGCGGGCAGATCGGTGGGCCGCAAGAAGGTGTTCCAGAATCCCTCGGTACTTCCGTAGCCGTTGAAGATGTTGGGATTCAATACGTTCTGGTACCGCAGTGCCGCCTCCCGCTCCAGCGGCGCACCCATCGTGACGATACCGCGCAGGCTGGACAGATCACGCGGACGGGCTTCCTGTGCGTGCGCGAGCATGGCCAGATTGGTCGGTGCGCCGATGAGGAAGGTCAGCCCGTAGCGCTGCACGTAGTCGAGGGTGGTGTCCGCGTCGAAGGTGCGCATCGGCACCAGTGACGAACCCAGATAGAAGGTGGGATTGGGGCCGGCGCAATAGAGTCCGCCGCGGTGGAACCACGGGGTCATATTCATCGCCTTGTCCTCCGGCGACAACGGAAAATGCATGATCACGTCGTGCGCGCTGAAGATCTCGGCCATGCTGTTGAGCGGCACGCCCTTCGGCATTCCGGTGGTGCCGGAGGTGTAGAGCCGGGTGGTTTCGTCCCACACCGTGCGGTGCACGTCCAGTGGGCGTGGCGCTTCGGCGAACAGTTCGCCGAAGCGGACGGCCCCCGGCAGCGGCTCACCCGCGCCTACAGCGACCAGCACCGGTGGGCGAAAAGCGCTGCGCTCCAGTGCGCCACGCACCATATCGGTGAGGTCGGTGTCGTAGACGAAGACCCGGGGGCGGCTCGAGTTCAGGATGTAGGACGTCTCACCGGCCGCCAGCCGGAAGTTCATCGGTGAGCCGACCGCGCCCGCGGCCTGGGTCGCCAGATACAGGGTGGCGAACTCGATTCCGTTGAACAGCTGGTAGGCCACGACATCGTCCGGAGCGACTCCCGCATCGGCGAGACCGGTGGCCAGCCGGTCGACCTGCTCGCCGAGTTCGGCGTAGGTGAGGGTGGTCCCGGTCAGGGGATCCTCGATGGCCGGGCGGTGGGCGTAGCGGTGGACGTTGCGCCGAAAACCGTTGAGATAGGTGAAATCGTGCTCGAAATACTGCCGGTAGGCTTGCGCGTCGTACATCTGAATCGTCCTCCGAGATCTCCGTCGGCCCGTCAGCCGGCCATGGTGAGGCCGCCACTGACGCTTATCACCTGGCCGGTGATGAACGACGCGTCGGGGGAGGCGAAGAAGAGTGCCGGTGCCGCGACCTCCTCGGGCCGGGCCAGTCGGCGGAACGGAATCGCCTTGATCAGAGCCTCTTTCAACCGTTCCTCCTGTGCCTGGAACAGCGGGGTGTCGGTGGGGCCCGGGCAGACACAGTTGACGGTGATCGAGTGCCGGGCCATTTCACGAGCCAGTGATTTGGTCAGTGCGATGACGCCGCCCTTGGCGCCGGCGTAGATGGTCTCTCCCGAACTGCCCACGCGGCCCGCATCGCTGGCGAGGTTGACCACCCGACCGCCGCCGGCCTCCACCATGCCGGGCAGGAAGGTGCTGCACATGTGCACCGGGCCGAGGTAGTTGATCGCAACGACCTTCTGCGCGAATTCCGGTGTGGCGTTGAGGAATTTGTCGGTGCGGTCCCAGCCGGCCGCATTGACCAGCACGGTCGGCACACCGACCTCGGCGTGAACCTGGTCGCGCAGGGCTGCGACCTGCTCGGGGTCCGCGATATCGACCTTCATGGCGAAAATTCGGTCCGCCTGCTCGTCGGCCGTGCGTTCGGCCGCATCGAGATCGAGATCCGCGGCGACGACCTTGTCGCCGCGGGCGGCGAGCGCCAGGGTGATGGCGCGGCCGATACCCGAGCCCGCGCCGGTGACCAACGCAATGGTGTTGTCGCTCATATCGTTTCCTCAGTTGCTGGTGGGCTGGGCGGAGGGGAACTGTGGTGCGCGCTTCTCCCGCAGCGCGGTGTAGCCCTCGGTGACGTCGGGGCCCATGAAGCAGAGCATTTCGTAGGCGGCGGACTGGTCGAAGATCGGACCGGCCTGCTTGAGCCAGTTGTTGAGCGCCTTCTTCGTCCACCGGATCGCCAACTGCGAGCCGCCGGCGAGCTTGTTCGCGACCGTCAGCGCATCGTCGAGTACCTGCTCCCGCGGCACCGCGCTGGTCACCATGCCGATCCGCTCGGCCTCGGCACCGCCGATCATCTCGCCGGTCAGCAGGTAGTACTTGGCCTTGGCCATCCCGGACAGCAGGGGCCACAGGATCGCGGCGTGGTCGCCGGCGGCGACGCCGAGCTTCACGTGCCCGTCGCCGAGTTTGGCGTCCTCGGCGCAGATCGAGATATCCGAGAGCAGGGCCACCACCAGCCCCGCGCCCACGGCGACGCCGTTGATCGCGGCCACGACCGGCTTCTCGCAGTTGATCATGTTGTAGACCAGATCGCTCATCTCGTGGAGCATGTTCGCGACCCGCTCGTGGTTACCCGCCATGCGTTCGACCATCGCCAGATCGCCACCCGCGGAGAACGCCTTGCCGGCGCCGGTGATCACCGCGACCCGGGTTTCCGGATCGGCCGACACATCCGTCCAGACCCGCGCCAGCTCGGCATGCATTTGCTCGTCGGCGGCGTTGTACTTCTCCGGCCGGTCGATCGTGATGAGCAGGACGCCCTGGTCGAGGCGTTTGAAGGTGAGCTGTTCGTAGGTCGAGAAATCCATGGTGCTTCCCTCGCGTCGCTGGTGCGGCGAACCCGTGTCCACCGGATGAGTGAATTGATATTTGTTGTGAATGAACGTACATTCATCTCTGATCATGTGTCAAGGACCACATTCGTCAGCGGGGATGAAACCGTGATCCGATTCCAGGAGAAGAGGCAACAATGAGCGCATTTCCCACCCGAACTGCGGTGATCGGCGGCGGCCGGATGGGGATCGGCATCGCCCACGTATTCGCGGCGGCCGGCGCCACGGTCACGGTGTGCGAGGCCGGCGATCTCGATGCGGCCCGGCAGCGGCTGGCCCGCAGCCTGGCTCGAGCCGAAGAGCGGGGGAAGCTGGGTGACACGGTCGAGGTCGTCACCGCGCGGGTCTCGTTCGTCAGCGAGGTGAACAGGATCGGGGCCGACGTCGAACTCCTGGTCGAGGCGGTTCCCGAGGTCATGGCGCTAAAGCTGGAGGTACTCGCGGCAGCCGAACGGATACTTCCTGAGACGGCGGTGCTGGCCACGAATACCAGTTCGCTCTCGGTCGGCGAGATGGCCGCGGCCCTCGAGCGACCGGGGCGCTTCCTGGGCACCCACTTCTTCAACCCGGTCCCGGCCTCGGCACTGGTGGAGATCGTGCGGCCGGTCGACGTCACCGACGAGGGGGTGAATGCGGTCACCGCCTGGGTGCGGACACTCGGCAAGGAACCGGTGGTGGTACGCGATTCCCCCGGCTTCGCGACCAGCCGGCTCGGGGTGCTGCTGGGACTGGAGGCGATCCGAATGGTGGAGGAGGACGTCGCCGACGCCGAATCCATCGATAAGGCCATGGAGCTGGGCTACCGCCACCCGATGGGCCCACTGCGCTCTACCGACCTGGTCGGCCTCGATGTCCGGCTCGCGGTCGCCGACTACCTGCGTTCGACGCTCGGTGAAAGGTTCGCGGCACCGCAGCTGTTGCGCGACAAGGTGGAACGGGGAGAGCTGGGGCGCAAGACGGGGCACGGTTTTTACGGTTGGTGAAGGAGGTGCCTAGCTGCCCGCTCGGAGGGCAGCGAAATGACAGCGAGGTGGGAAGTGTCGAACCTCAACCTCTGCCAAAAATGTTGCGGTTCTGCGATCTGGTGCGGAACTCGACGACATTCTCTCCCAACTCAAATCTCGCAAGCGCTGTGTTCTACACGCCATCAGCGGGAAAGTAGCGGTGGTTGATCAAGAGGGCTCCTGGCAACCGGTAGGGTGCCAGCTTTACGTGCGCTCCTCCTCGATCAGCAGTAGGTACGCCGCTTCCAGATGCACGATGCATTCGTCGGGAGGGTGTCGGCGGTGGATATCTATGAGTTGTCGGGCGCGGTCGGCGGTCAATTCCATCATGTGCACCTGGCACATGAACTCGGCGAGTGTGCCATCAGCATGAACGAATACTCTGTGCTCCATAGTTTTTGGGCCGATCATCCAAGCTCTGTTGGTTGCATGGCTGGTGGGGCGATCTCAATCCCCCCTGGGAACCGAGGGGCGGTTCCCCAGGGCTGCTGATGGCAGTAGGGCGTGAGGCGGCCTTGCGACGGCCGCGATGTTGGGGTGAAGGGGTTTTAGGGGATGCCGCGAACCGGCCGCCCTCGGAACGCGGCAAATGAGCACTGACGGGTGTCAGTTGTGGCTCATTTGCCGTCTCGTGAAACGGATTTGCTGTCCTACACCGCTCGATAGGTAGCCAAGACCTGCTGCACGGCGTCCGTGACGGGCGGCTCGTCCTTCGGCTCTGTCCAGGTGTACGCGTCGTGTTCTTGAAGCTGCACGGAATCAGGGTTCTTCACGTCTACAGCGAAGTTGAATTGACGGGAGGCCCTACCGCTGCCGGACCGGTAGTCGAAGCTGCCGAGGTAGGTGCGCAACGCGGTCACGTCGAGTGCTGTTTCTTCTGCAACTTCTCGAATCAGGGCTTGGTCGAGGCTCTCCCCGGCTTCGACTTTTCCGCTCGGGAGTTCCCAGATGCCGCCCATGAAGTCGTCTTCGGGGCGTTGCAGCAGTAGCACTTTGCCTTCGTGATGGACGACGGCGCCGACGACGAGTTGCTGTATGCCGTCGTTCGCGGCTTCCGTGGTGAGCCTTTCGACCAGTTCGGCGTCCATACGGTTCATTGCGGGAACAACGGTCCTGGTTCCTGGAACAGCGGAAGGAGGTTGAGCGGACAGGTAGAGCCAGGACGGTCCAGCTCGACGCAGCCCTCGGCTTTGAGGGCCTCGTACAGCCGGTCGATGGAGAGGCTGTGTGCGTCCTCCTCATATTGCAGCGCAAGGCCATACCAAGAAGGGCGAGTATCGGAATCCGTTCGAGGTGGGGTGATCGCAGCGAGATCGGCGAGCTCTCCGCAGATTTTGTTGGCGACCTTGGCTCGTGCTTCCAGGTGCTCATCCAGCCGAGGGAGCTGCTCCAGCGCGATTGCGGCGGCCAGTGGGTGGATTCGGTGTTTCAGCCCCATGCCGGTAACCCCGAATCGGCTCAAGCTGAAACTTGGCGGTATCTCGTTTCGGCAGCGCTTGTTGTACTGCCCATGCAAGAGGGTTCGGTAGTAGACCTGTTCGTCGTCGGTGAGAATGAATCCGCCTTCGCCGGCCGAGAGCGGTTTCGGGCCATTCATGCTGAATGCGGACGCCCGACCGAAGATGCCTACCTTCCGGCTGCCGACCATCGCGCCGTGGGCGTGCGAACCGTCCTCGAGAAGTTGTACTCCGTAGACGTCTGCCAGGCCGGCTAAGCTGCGGATTTGCGCGGGCATTCCCCACATGTGCTGAACGACGATCGCCTTGGTGTGTTCTGTGATTCGCCGTGGGATGTCGTGGGGGTCCAGGTTCCCGTTGCGATCGCAGTCGGCCAGTATTGGCACGGCGCCGAGATGTAGCAGCGGGGTTACGGTGAACCTGTTGAGCCCGTTCGATCTGAATGCCGTCCCTGCTGACTATCTTCGTGATGTCGATTCGGTTGATCGGGTCGGTTGGTCTGATGTCGACAAAGTGAAGGCGGCAACTCGCTTGGCGGCTTCGTCGGAGAATCTTCATGGCGGCGGCTCGGCGAGCAGCGTCGCGGGAGAACATTTGCATCTGTTCGTTCCGCTCCTGACCGGACGGGCGGTGCCGGCGACCCGCCGTGCACTACTCGAAGCGGTGGGAAATTTGAGTGGTGTAGCCGCGTTCTCAGCATTCGATATAGCGGACTACGCCGAATCCGAGCGCCATTTTCGGTTCGCGCTCTGGTGTGCCGACTCTGCCGGTTCCTGGGAGCTGCGCGCCAGTACCCTGGCCGA
This sequence comes from Nocardia vermiculata NBRC 100427, assembly GCF_001613265.1. Lineage (GTDB taxonomy): Bacteria > Actinomycetota > Actinomycetes > Mycobacteriales > Mycobacteriaceae > Nocardia > Nocardia vermiculata. The sequence goes on along the minus strand of NZ_BDCA01000010.1, from coordinate 161,852 downwards.
TATGGCACGGAAAGTGGCATATCTGGGTAGCGCCGATGACGCGCTGTCCCTGATCGAACTCGCGCAGGTTCGATCGGATCGGCTGTCTGCGACGGCCCGAGCAATGCTCGGAGCCCTTCGAGCGCAGTTCCTCGCGGCAGTTGGAAGGCCCGATGCGGCGATAGCTGAAGTCGCACGTGCCGATGAGCATTTCGCTGAGCATACGACTGAACCCGCTGTGCCATGGTTGTGCTACTACGACGAAGCTGAGCATATGGGCAGTACAGGTAAGGCCATGGTGCCTGTCGCCGAAGCTCGGGAGCGAATCGAACTGGCCGCCCCACGTATTCGACGGGCGGTGCAACTCCAAGGCGCGGAGTATCCGCGTTCCCGCACCTTTTCGCTCATCCGCCTGGCCACAATCACCATGCGGCTGGGGGACCCAAGAGAGGCTGCAGCGATTGGGCTGCAGGCAGTTGAGAACGCAAAACACTTCAGTTCGCACCGCATTTACGATGAACTGACGGCGCTCGGTCGAGCCGCCTCAGCACATCGTCGCATCAGGGATGTCGACGAGATGCACCAGCTCATCGCCAACAGCCCGAAGCCCTCATGGGTGTGAACGGCACGGCTTCGTCTACCGAAATATTGACCGAAGCAGCCAGTATCAGCGGCTTCGAGTCGGTGGCGCCGTTTCCATTCGCAACGGTTCGAACGCCATCTTCGAGTTACCGGATGGGGTCGTGGCCAGGCTGGGTAAGCGCGGCAGCGGCGCCGACGCTCTGCGCGAACTTCGAGTATCGCAGTGGCTCAATCAGTCCGGTGTTCCTACCGTCGAGGCGATCACCTCCGTGCCTCAGCCGGTAATGGTCGACGGCCGCCCGGTGACGTGGTGGCGCCTGATTCCGGACCACCGGCCATCGACCCCCGCGGAATTGGGTGCGGTGCTTCGCGCCCTGCACAGCTTGGCGCCGCCCACTGTGTTCGACCTGCCTGCCTACAACCCCTTCGTCGGTGTACAGACACGTCTGAACGATGCGGAGGTCATCAGTGACGATGACCGGCTCTGGTTGATCGATCACTGTCGGGCCCTCGAGGAGCAATACACCGAAGTGTCCGTAACGGATTCGCCGTCGGTGATTCATGGTGATGCGTGGCAGGGCAATGTAGTGGTCCCCGCGTCGGGTACCCCCGTCGTGCTCGATCTGGACAAGGTTTCGCTCGGGCGGCGCGAGTGGGATCTGATCCAGTTGGCCGTGGATTACACGGATTTCGAGCGGATCGGCGCGGACGACTACAAGGCGTTCGTCGCGGCGTACGGCGGCTGTGATGTCACCCAGTGGTCTGGGTTTCGGGTGCTTGCGGATATCCAGGAACTGCGGTGGGTGGCCTTCGCGCTCAGTCTGGCCGGCGCCCGACCGCTGCAGCGAGCGAAGCCGTGCACCGCATCGCCTGCCTACGGGGCACAGTCCCGAAACCGTGGACATGGAGCGCGTTGTGAGCACGAAGCAGCCGGCCGCAGCGTAATCGGTGGGGCTCCCTACTTCGTCTCGTTCGGGTGGCTGGTGTGTACCTGTTCCAGGTAGACCGTGCGATCCTCGACGAAGAACCCAGATGCGGGCGTTGCCCTTGAGTGTCGGCTTGTGTTGCCACCGCTGATGGGTCTTGCCCCCGCGGGAGATCGTCCCGAGCTCGCCGCGTAGTGGATAGTTCATCGGGGTGATCGCCAGAGGGGTTCGTGTCAGGAAGTCCCAGGCATCGGCGAGAGGATTGCGAATCGTCGCAGCGAGATCCCGCCACCCTTTACTCGCGTCGGTGGTGGCGTAGCGGATTTCGTACTCGATCTTCTTCGGGGGGCGAGGGACGAGCTCGCCGCGCTTGGCAGCCACCGCTACGGACGCTCGACGACGTCGTTGCCTGCAGTCTCGTCCAACCACTCCAGATCGGCTCGGCCGAGGCCGGCGGCGATGGCGGTCGCAGTCTCTTTCCAGGAAGTGAGCTCCGCGAGTACCAGATGCGGCTGGTCTGTGGAGAACGATGCCCGCGCGGCATCGACGAGGTCCTGAGCGCAGACGGCCCGGTCCTCGGCGGACAATGCGAGCATCCACGGAAAAGCCTTGGCCATTCGTCCGGCGAGCGGACCGTCGTCGTCCACGGCAACGCCGATGAGCTGCGCGGCGAATTGGAGCAAGCGAGTGCGGCTCTCTGCTTCGCGTTGCGACATGAGTACGAGCGCCTCGCCATCGCGCCGAGTCACCGTAACCGGGTGGTCCTCGGCCTCGGCGAACACCTCGGCGGAGTGCTTACTCAGATCTGAGGAACGGCGCGTGGTGGTGCGCAGCGCTGTTGTGGACATAACAACAACTATATTCGGAACGTATTCGGAAGTCCACTCGCTGGATCCCGCGCTCACGCGAAGGCGTTGATCCCCGTCTCCGACCGTCCGATCAGCAACTTCTGGATCTGGCTGGTGCCCTCGTACAGCGTCATCACCCGCGCATCACGCATGTACTTCGACACCGGGTATTCGTCGACGTATCCCGCCCCGCCGAACAGCTGGATCGCGTTGTTCGCAGCCCGGACCGCGGCCTCGGAGCAGAAGTACTTGGCCTTCGACGCCGCGGTGCCGAACGGTTTTCCGCGTTCGATCAGGTCGGCTGCGCGCCAGACCAGCATGCGGCCGGCGTCGGCATCGACGGACATGTCGGCGATCAGTTCCTGGATCAGCTGGAACGAGGCCAGCGGGCGGTCGAATTGCTTGCGGTGGGTGGCGTAGTCGATCGAGGACTCCAGGCAGCCCTGGATGATGCCGACGCAGCCGGCGCCCACCGAGACCCGGCCCTTGTCCAGGGAGTGCATCGCAATGGAGAAACCCTGGCCTTCGGCGCCGAGCATGCAGTGTGCGGGGATGCGCATATCGGTGAAGTACAGCTCGGCGGTGGCCTGGCCGCGCAAGCCGAGTTTGCCGTGGATTTCGCGACTTTCGAAGCCGGGGGTATCGGTGGGGACCAGGAACGCCGAAATCCCCTTCGGGCCCGGCCCGCCGGTGCGGGCGAAGACCAGGCACAGGTCGGCCCAGGTTCCGTTGGTGATGAAGATCTTGGAGCCGTTGACGATGTAGTCCGACCCGTCGCGCACGGCGCGGGTCTTCAGGTGGCCGGGGTCGGATCCGTTGTCGGGTTCGGTGAGCCCGAAACAGGCCAGCACCGCACCGGTGGCGATGCCCGGCAGCCACTGATGTTTCTGCTCCTCGGTGCCGTGCGAGAGGACGACCTTGCCGACCAGGCCCATCGACACCGACACGATGCCGCGCACCGCGGAGTCCGCGCGGCCGAGTTCCTCCATGCCGAGGCAGTAGGTGATGTAGTCACCACCCAGGCCGCCGTACTGCTCGGGGATGGTCATGCCGAAGAAGCCGATCTCGCCCAGTTTGGGGATGATCGCGGTATCCACCGATTCCGCGCGGTCCCAGGCGGCGCGGTGTGGAATCACCTCCTTGTCCAGGAAGTCGCGGGCCAGCTGTTGAAAGCTGTGCTGTTCCGGGGTCAGGGCGAAGTCCACGAGCACTCCTCGAGCGGCTGAGGGTGAAGAAAACGAATGGGCGTTCATTCCTGTGTGAATGTATATTCATTCACTGGATCGGTCAACCGCATGTCGGGTCTTCCCGGCGCGGACCCGGTATTCGCTGACAGGACGGGCGGTGAATGCCACGATGATCGGTATGGGCGATTCCGACGAACGCTGGTACTACTGCCTCAAGCATCACCGCGCCGAACAGGGCAAACGTTGCTGGTTCGCTGATCGGATGGGCCCGTACCCGGACCGGGCGACTGCCGAGCGTGCACTGGACATCGTGCGCGAACGCAATGCCAGCGCCGATGCGCGCGATCGCGACGATTGAGTGGGTAGTCCGATTCACATTCCCGCTGCACCGGGCAGCTCATTCCCGCCCGGGAGGGTGGGCTACGGTTCTCCCAGCAGCGTTGTTGCCCGGACCCGGTACGGGCGCGCAATCAGGTCGAATCGAGTGGAGGGCGACTTGTGAAGGTGACGGTGGTGGTGCCGACCTACAACGAGCGGGAGAACCTGCCCAAGGCGGTGGAGCGGTTGACCGCGCTGCCGGTCGCCGACCTGCACATCCTGGTGGTCGACGACAACTCCCCGGACGGTACCGGTGAGGTCGCGGACAAACTGGCCGCCGACCTGCCGGCCGTGGTCGGCGTGCTGCACCGCACCGAGAAGGACGGCCTGGGCCGCGCCTACATCGCCGGTATCAACACCGCGCTCGACCAGGGCGCCGATGTGGTGATCCAGATGGATGCGGATCTGTCCCATCCGGCCGAGGTCATTCCGGCGATGCTCGACAAGCTGGCGAACTCCGGAGCCGGTGTGGTGCTGGGGTCGCGCTACGTCGAGGGCGGCTCCACCGCCTCGGAGTGGAAGTGGTACCGCAAGGCGCTCTCCGCGTGGGCGAACTTCTACGTCAACGCGATCCTGCGGCTCGGCGTCAAGGACGCGACGGCCGGATTCAAGGCGTGGAAGGCAGACACCCTGCGCGCCATCGAGGTGGGCTCGATCCACAGCAACGGCTACTCGTTCCAGGTCGAGATGAACTACCGTGCGATCAAACAGGGAATCTCGATCGCCGAGGTGCCGATCCGCTTCGAGGAACGCACCCTGGGCGACTCGAAGATGAGCCTGAAGGTGCAGCTGGAGTCGGCGCTGATGCCTTGGAAGCTGCTGTTCGGCCGCAGCGTGTAATTCGCGCGGCGGATCAGTCCGCCGCCGGCCAGTCGAGCAGGGTATCGACGAACAGTTGCCGCACCCGCGCGATGTCGGCATCCATATCGCGCGGATCCCAGGCGCCGACATCGATCGGCGGCAGGACCGCCACGTCCACGGTGCCCTTGCGCACGACCGCCGAATTGCGCCAGGCGATCTCCCCGGCGTTGCGGATCACCAGCGGTATCACCGGAACGCCGGCCGCGATCGCGATGTGGAAGGCGCCCTTCTTGAACGGTCCGATCCGCGGTGTCAGCGAGCGGGTCCCCTCCGGTGCCACCACGATCGACAAGCCGCCGCGCAGTGTGTCCACCACCGGCTCCAGTGCGGTCTTCGCACTGGTCGTATCGGACCGGTCGATGAAGGTCGCCTCGGCGAAGCGCAGCAGCGGGCCGAAGACCGGATTGGTGGTGACCTCCTTCTTCACGATCGCGGTGAATCCGGAGCGCAGCACCGCGGCCAGCACCACCATGTCGAATTGGCTCTGGTGATTGAACAGGAATACCGCCGGACGCGGCGCTCGCGCATGGTCGGCGCCGGACACCCGGATCCGCACGCCCGTGCTGCGCAGCGTGGCCGCGGCAGCGGTGGAGATCATGGCGTCGGCCATCGGCCGGCGCTCCCGAGTGCCCGCGCGCGATGCGGCACCGAATGCCGCACCACTCAGTAGTCCGGTGAAACCGGCTGCGGTGCGGGCGAGATCGACCAGTCGGGGTGATTCGCGGGGCCGGAAGGACAGCACGGGCCATTCCCGTTGCCGGGCCGCCAGTACCATCCGCGGGCCGGGGTTGACCGCGATCGGCGTATTCGCCCATTCCAGCAGGGGGATATCGGGCGCCGCGTCCGCATAGGCGTAACTGCGGGCCGGGTCGATGTCGTGGTCGACGGCGAAGCGTGCCACGGCAGCGGCCTTCTCGGTGCGCCACAGCGGTTTTCCGTCGGTGAAACCGGTGAGCAGGCCGTCGGCGGTAGCCATCCGGGTATGTAATACATGGTCGATCCCGAGTTCCGCCGCGGCGGGCAGCACCTGGAATCCGGTGAGGCTCGTCGCCAGCACGACGGTGTGCCCCGCGGCCTCGTGCTCCCGGATCAATTGCCATGCTTCGGGATACAGGTGGCCGTGAATGGTGCTGCGGAACAGTCGCGCACCGATGTCGCGCAACTCCTCGGGCCGGTGCCCGCTCCACGCGTGAGTGGTGTGCTGGAGGAAATGCTCGAACTCGCCCTCCGTGCGCGCCCCGCGAATGCTGTGCAGGAGGGTGTCGGCCAGGGCGGCGTCGGAATCTCGGTGCCGCCACCGCCGCAGCGGCATGGCGGTAGGCGCGAATCCTGCCACCACCGTCCCGCCGAAATCGAAGACCGCGGCCACCTGTGGGCCCTGCGGTCCGGAACGAATCGCCGAAATAAGCTCCGGCAGTGTGATATTGCCGATCAGTTTCACGCAGACTCCCGGGGCGACCGGTTGGAGGGATCGAGCGCGGCCGCGCGCGAGATACGGTCGCCGATGCTGCGCAGTTCCGCCGCGAACTCCCGGCGGCGCTGCTGCAGGTCCTCGGTGACCGGTTCGATCAGACCGTAGTTGTCGGCGAGTTTCAATGCGCTCGAGAACAATTCGGAAGAGACCGACTCCGGGCTGTGCAGCCGTTGCTGCAACAGCATCTGCCGGCCGACGGCCAGGCATTCGTCGACGAACTGTTTGCGGTCGAACGGGATCGCCGGATCGGCGTCGGCCAGGCGTTCGGCCACGACCAGTTGGGCATCGACGAACGAGCGCACCACTCGGTGGGCCATGATGAATCCGGAATCGGCCAGGGCGCCGACCAATTCCCGGGCGGTGCTGCGCTGTTCCCATTTCCCGTCCACGAGGAGCATTTCCGCACCCATTCCGGCCGCGAATTCGATGCGATCGGAAAAGAAGAACTCGAACTTCAGCAGATCACGCAGCCGATAGGCGGCATCCCAGATCGCCTCGATACCGGGGGTCGCCTCGGCGTCGGCCACTTCCAGAATGGCCAGCTCGAGAATGGCGCGGTCGACGAACCAGTGCACCGCGCTGTTGCGGTAGAACGCCGCCTCGAGGTGCGCTCCGGTCTCGATCGAATACACCGGCTCCAGCCCACCGCGATACACCGTGACCACCTTGGCGACCGACAGGTGTTCCAGCACCGCGGCCAGGCCCTGATCATCGCGCAGTGTGTCGAGCTCGCCGGTGGGCAGACCGCGCCGGATGATGTACCCGCACACCGGTTCCAAGGTGCGCCGGACCTCACCGAGGGTGAGTGCCCGCTCGTGCACGCCGAGCAGGGCCAGCGTCACCAGGGCATTGACCGTGATCGGGGTGACCGCGTTGATCCCCACCGCCACCTCGAAGGCCAAACGCTGCACGGCCTTGTGGCGGCGATCGGTGAGGTCGTCGGCGCCCGCCCCGTCGCGGTGCGCGGCATCGATCAGGGTGCGCACCGGATCGCCGTGCGCGGCAAGGCGTTCGCGCGCGGACAGTGGCTCGCCGAAACGCACGTACACCCGTCCCGCGGAATGCTGCTGATTGCGGATGTAGCGGGCGAGCCAGGTGAGGCCTTCCGGCTTCTTCGCACCGCCCACCTGCTCGGTCGCGATGGATCCGAGTTCGTTGAGTCGTTCGTAGGTGATCGACACCGGTACCAACATCACATCGTCGATACGCCGGCCCCGGATCGCCGCGGCCAGATAGTTCAGCAATCCGAACCGCGGCGGACGCAATTTCCCGGTCCGTGTCCGACCGCCCTCGAAGTACCACTCCAGGTTGAAGCGTTTGGCCAGCAGATAGGCGAAGTACTCCTCGACCACGGCCTTGTAGACCTCGTCGTCACCGAAGCTTCGGCGGATGAAGACGGTGCCGGTGCGGCGGGCGATCGGCCCCATCGGCCAGAAGCTCAAATTGGCGCCGCCGATCACGTGGTTGGGTGGGAAGTCGTTGCGTGCCAGGGCGTCTCCCAGCACGAAGGCATCCACGTAGGAGCGGTGCGAGGGCAGGAACACCAGCGGATAGTTGTTGTTGAGCCGCCGCAGCGCGGCCAGTCCGGACCGGTCGCACTCCACCTTCCAGGTGGAGGCGTGTACTGGCCGCATCGCCTGGGTGAACAGGTCCGATACCAATCGGCTCTGGGCGGCGACGAGTTCACGCAGTGCCTTCTCCGCCCGGCGCCGCACCTCGCGCGGTTCGGCACCGGATTCGGCGGCGATGATGTCGAGCCGGCGCAGGAATTCGGGGGAGTCGAGGATCTCTTCGACCACCAGTCGCGGCACCTTGTAACGGTCGCCGATCACCGCGCGCTCGGCCCGTTCCAGCGCTACTGTGCCGGCGCGGACGATGGCGCGGGCGAAGGGGTCCGCGTGCGGGGCGATGCCGGGGTTGTTCGCGCGCAGCTCGCTGAGGCGGGCCGGATGCCCGGTCAGGATCAGATGGCGGTCGGGGGCCTTGTGTACCAGCCGGCGCTGCAGGATGCGGCGGGGGCGGCGCGGGTTGTTGAGCAGGGCGAGGTCCGCGAAAGTGGTGCGCCGCACGCCATCTCGTTCCGGCGGGAGCCACAGCACCCGGATCGGAACGACCAGCGGATCGTCGCCGCGCCGCACCAGCCGGGCCGAGATCGAGGCGGCGTCGAGATCTATCTGTGTGACCGGTACGTCGATGCCCAGTTCGGCCGCGATACCGCCCTCGGCGAGCCAGCCGCCGATCAATTCGCGTTCGACCGGTGTCACCGCGTCGACCAGCGCGACCGCGGAGCGCGGCGGATCGTCCGGGGTGTGCGGGGCCGGATTGCCGGCGGCGTGCTCGATCATGGGTGACCCTCCCTCGACGGCGCCTCACCATTCAAGCTCGCGGACCGGTGTTCGCGCAGGAACTTGGGCGTGACGCACGGCGATGGGCGATCGATGTGATCTCCGGCAGGCCGCCATCGGAAAGCAGGTAATGCTAACCTCACCTAGAGTTAGGTAAGCATAACCTTGGAGGAACGGTGTCGACCACGGACGAGCGGGTGCGAAACGGTTACGGGGACGGTCCGGGAGCGACGGCGATCGCACCCGCCGACGCCATGGCGGCGCTCGCCGCGGCCGACCGATTCGGCGAATACGTCAGCTACGAGGGTGACGACGGGTGGATCTTCGCCGCCGACCCGATCGGAACGGTCGAGTTGGACGCCGGTGAACTGCGAGTCGAATGGGAGGGCAGGACCAGCACCGAGCAGTGGCAGGGACGCCCGGCCGCGGTCATCGATGCGGCGCTGGCGAAGTTGCCGCTGGCCGGTCGCGGTGTGTACGGCTGGATCGGATTCGAATTCTGTGCGTGGGCGCTGGACTGCGAGGCCCATGTGCCGGACCGGACCACCCTGGCGCACCTGATGATTCCCCGCATCGAAGTGCGCATCGACGCGGCCGGAGTGCGAGTATCCGGCGCGACGGCCGACGAGACCGCCGCGATCCACGACCTGATCGAGCAGGCCCGCACCGCTGCACCGGCCCGGCCCAGGTCGCTCGACATCACTACGGACCCGACCGATTACCGCGGCCGGGTGGCCGAAGCGGTCGAGGAGATCGGGGCCGGGCGCTATCAGAAGGTGATTCTGTCGCGCAAAGTCGATCTGCCCTTCCCGGTGGATATTCCGCAGACGTATCGCCTCGGCCGGGCCAACAACACCCCGGCGCGGTCGTTCCTGCTGCGGCTGGGTGGGCTGGAGGCCGCCGGGTTCAGTCCGGAACTGGTGGTCTCCGTCGACGACGAGCGGGTGGTCACCACCGAGCCGCTCGCCGGTACCCGGGCGTTCGGCCGGGGCGTGGAGGTCGATGCGGCGGCGCGCGCCGAGCTCGTCGCCGATCCGAAGGAGATCGTCGAACACGCCATCTCGGTGCAGACGTCCTTCGGTGAAATCGCCGCCGTGGCCGAGGCCGGCACCACCGCCGTCTCCGATTTCATGGATGTCCGTGAGCGCGGCAGCGTGCAGCATCTGGCCTCCACCGTGCGTGGCACCCTCGCCACCGGCAAGAGCGCCTGGGACGCGCTGGAAATGTTGTTCCCGTCGGTGACCGCCTCCGGAATTCCCAAGCAGACCGGTGTGGATGCGGTGTTCCGTCTCGACCACGACGAACGTGGCCTGTATTCCGGTGCCGTGGTGAAGGTTTCCGGTTCCGGAGCGCTGGAGGCGACACTGGTGCTGCGCGCGGTCTATCAGACCACCGAAGGGGCCTGGTTGCGGGCGGGCGCGGGGATCGTCTCGCAGTCGAATCCGGAACGCGAATTCACCGAGACCTGCGAAAAGCTGGGCAGCGTAGCGCCGTACGTGGTCGAGGCCTGACCTCCACGCGGGCGAGGGCCTGCCGAGTGATCGGCAGGCCCGGTCCGGGCGTGCGGGCGGATAGCTAGCTTTCGTAGGTCGCCCGCAGCACTTTCTTGTCGATCTTGCCGACCGCGGTGAACGGCAGGACGTCGGCCTTTTCGAGGATGTCGGGCAGTTTGTAGGTGGCCAGACCGCGTGCGGTGAGGAACTCCTTGATCTCGACCAGGCTGGGCAGCTCACCGTCTACCACCAGTACGGCGCAGACCTTCTCGCCGAGCGAGGGATCGGGCAGGCCCACCGCGGCGGCGTGGCGTACGGAGGGATGGGCGAGTAGATGCTCCTCGAGTTCGTCGCAGGAGACGTTCTCCCCGCCGCGGTTGATCACATCCTTGATGCGTCCGGAGACGATCAGATGTCCGCTGGGCAACCGGCGCACCAGATCACCGCTACGGTAGAAGCCGTCCGGGGTGAAGCCGCGCGCATTGTGTTCGGCCGCGCGGTAGTAGCCGCGGATGGTGTAGGGGCCGCGGGTCAGGAGCTCACCTTCCTCGCCCGGCGGCACCTCGTTGCCCTCGCCGTCGACCACCCGCACCTCGTCGGCCTCGGACAACGGGCGTCCCTGGGTGGTGGCGACGAGCTCCGCGGAATCGTCGAGCCGGGTGTAGTTGAGCAGGCCCTCGGCCATTCCGAAGACCTGTTGCAGCTGCGCGCCCAGTGCGGGTGTGACCTCGCGGGCGTTGACCTCGGCGAGTTTCGCGCCGCCCACCTGGAGCAGGCGCAGGCTCGACAGGTCGGCCTCCTCCCATTCCACAGCCGCACACCACAACTGGGCCAGCGGCGGCACCACTCCGGTCACCGTCACGCCGGCTCGCTCGATGGTCGCGAAAGCGTTCTCCGGGCTCGGGTCGGCCAGCATGACGGTCGAGGCACCGACGGAGACCGCGCCGAGCAGCCCCGGGCACGACAGCGGGAAGTTGTGTGCGGCGGGCAGTGTCGCCATGTAGACGTCGTCGGAGCTCAACTCGCACAGCTCGGCACTGGCGCGGGCATTGAAGTGGTAGTCGTCGTGCGTGCGGGCGATGAGTTTCGGCAGGCCGGTGGTGCCGCCGGAAACCAGCATCACCGCGATACCGGCGGCCTCCACCTGAGGCAACTCGGCGCCGTCGCACGGGATCGAACGCAATGCGGTGTGCGCGCCGGGATCGCCGAGTACGAAGATCTGCCGCAGTGTCGGTACTCGCTGCGCGACCGCGGCCGCCAGCTCCCGGTAGTCGTAGTCGCCGATCCGATCCGCGGTGATATATCCGGTCGCCCCCGACAGTCGCGTCAGATGCTCGATCTCGGCCTGCCGGTGGGCGGGCAGGGCCAGTACCGGGACCACACCGGCGAAGAGCAGGCCGAACAGTACCTCGACGAATTCGCTGACATTGGGCAGCTGGACCAGCACGCGATCGCCCGGGGTGATACCCGCGGCGAGAAATCCGTGTGCCATCCGTTGTGCACGCCGGTCGAGTTCGGCGTAATCGATCGGTCCGTCGTCGGTGTGCAGCGCGGTGCGTTGCGGCCAGGTGCGTGCGGCGGTACGCAGCAGATCGCCCAGCGGTTCGCCGCGCCAGTAACCGGCGGCCCGGTATCGGTCGGCGAAATCGGCGGGAAACGGTACGAAACCGTCGAGAAGGTCCTGTTGGGCCGGGGATGTCGAAGTCACGGATATCGCCTCACGGGTCGAGCTGCGCAGTATCGAAGCTGCCTTAGATAGGTTAGGCAACCCTATATTAGAGTGTCGGTTCGTGTTCGGCCGGTTGGTTCGCCGCGCCCACGATCACTGTGGGCGGCACGGTGGACGCACAGCGCGAGGTAGTGACAACGACGGTGCGGAGCAGTGGGAACAACTGCGCAGTGCGGTGACTGCCCGCATAGACTCGTGCGAGTGAGCGGTTGGGACATCTCCGATATTCCGGACCAGAGCGGGCGCACGGTCATCGTGACCGGTGCGAACAGCGGCCTCGGTGCGGCCACCACCCGAGCGTTGGCGGCGGCCGGTGCGCAGGTCGTCATGGCCTGCCGTGACGAGGTGAAGGCTCGTGCCGTCGCCGACTCCATCGGTCCACGAGCGCAGGTGCGCCGCCTCGACCTCGCCGATCTGGCATCGGTACGAGAATTCGCACGCGGTGTGGACGGCGCCGATGTGCTGATCAACAACGCCGGAGTGATGGCGGTGCCGCTGCGCCGTACCGCCGACGGCTTCGAAATGCAGTTCGGCACCAATCATCTCGGTCACTTCGCGCTGACCGGACTGCTGCTGGACAAGATCTCCGACCGGGTCGTCACGGTCTCCAGCGGCGCCCACCTCATCGGCCGGATCGATCTCACCGACCCCAACTATCAGCACCGCAAATACGAGCGGTGGCGCGCATACGGCCAGTCGAAGCTGGCGAATCTCATGTTCGCCTACGAGCTGCAGCGCAGGCTGACCGCGGCCGGATCGTCGAAACTCTCGGTGGCCGCCCATCCCGGATACGCCGCGACCGAACTGCAGTCGCATACCGAAACCATGCTCGACGGCGTGATGGCGCTGGGCAATCGCATCCTCGGGCAGGCGCCCGAGATGGGGGCGCTGCCCAGCCTGTACGCCGCAACCGCGCAGGTCGAGCCCGGCGCCTTCTACGGCCCGTCGGCGCTGGGTGGGCTGCGTGGGCATCCGGCGCGGTCGGGCTCCTCGCAGGCGTCCAAGGACGAGGTCACCGCCCGGCGCCTGTGGGACCTGTCGGAGAAGCTCACCGAGGTCGATTTCTCGTTCGCCCGCCGCTGATCCCGGTGAGTGACCACCGTCACATTCGGCGGTGTCACACTTGGTGTGGCGGTGTCGTCGTCTTCATGTAGCAACGAAACGGCACAGGAGGACACGGTCATGGAACCTCGCTTCAACATGTTCGGTAACGAGATCGCGGCGAAGTTCGTCAAGCGGATCAACAACGCCGGGCAGGTGGTCGCGCAGAGCACGCTGCCCACCGCCACCCAGCACCTGGTGGAGCTGCGTGCCAGCCAGATCAACGGGTGTGGATTCTGCACCGATATGCACTCCAAGGATGCGGCCGCGGCCGGGGAGACCCAGGTGCGGCTGAACATGGTCGCGGCATGGCGGGAGGCAGTGGTCTTCACCGATGCCGAGCGGGCCGCGCTCGCGCTCGCCGAGGAGGGCACCCGGATCGCCGACAGTCATCCCGGCGTCAGCGAGGAGACCTGGGAGCTGGTGCGCAAGCATTACGACGACGAGCAGATCGGCGCGCTGGTCTCGCTGATCGCCTTGATCAACGCCTACAACCGGCTCAATGTCATCGCCGGGACCCCGGCCGGCAACTACGAGCCAGGCATGTTCGGCTGAGCACGGCACGGCGAATTGCGGCCCGGCACGGGATCTTTCGATCGCGGTCGGGTCGTGCCGTGTGGTGGTGGTCACCATCGTCGACTCGGGGTCGACACCGCCGGCGGACCGGCTGGTACAGTCGCCACCGTGCAGCGCGTGTATTTCTGGTTTATCGAGCCGGCCCTGGGTGGGTCGGTCGGTGAATCGCGCTGACCTTCTTCCACCCCGAGCCGGATGACAGACCGGTTCGTCGGGATTTCGCTCGGTGGGTCGGCCTGAGATAAGGAACCCATCATCATGACCATCGCCTCCGATGTCGATCCACGCCACAGTGACCTCGACCATCAGCGCACCCTCAGTGTGAGCCCGTTGCTCTCGCCCGCCGAGGTCCGGCGCGAGCACCCGATCGACGATGCGCTGGCCGCGACCGTGCGAGCGGGTCGTACCGCGACCGTCGCGACCCTCGACGGCAGCGACGACCGCCTCATGGTGGTTGTCGGCCCCTGTTCGGTGCACGATCCGGAAGCCGCGCTGGACTACGCGCGCCGGCTGGCCGCCGCCAAGGCGGAGCTGGACGACCGCCTGCACATCGTGATGCGGGTGTACTTCGAAAAGCCGCGCACCACCCTGGGCTGGAAGGGCCTGATCAACGATCCGCATCTGGACGGGTCGTTCGACGTCAACACCGGCCTCGGGCTGGGGCGCCGGCTGCTGGCCGATATCACCGCGCTCGGGCTGCCGGTGGCCTGCGAATTCCTCGATCCGATCACCCCGCAGTACATCGCCGACATGGTTTCCTACGGCGCCATCGGGGCCCGCACCGCGGCCAGCCAGGTGCATCGGCAGCTGTCCAGCGCGCTGTCCATGCCGGTCGGCATCAAGAACGGCACCGACGGTGATGTGCAGGTGGCGGTGGACGGGGTGCGCGCGGCGGGCGCCAGCCATGTCTTCCCGGGGACCGATCTCGACGGCCGCTCCGCACTGATCCGTACCAGCGGGAATCCGGACTGCCACGTGATTCTGCGGGGCGGCAGCTCCGGCACCAACTACGACGCGGCCTCCGTCGCCGACGCGTGCCTGCGCCTGGAGAAGGCCGGGCTGGCGCAGCGGGTGGTCGTCGACGCCAGCCACGGCAACAGCAACAAGGACCATGCGAAGCAGGTCGACGTCGTCACCGATATCTCCGAGCGCATCGCCGCCGGCGACCGCTCGGTGGTGGGCGTGATGATGGAGAGCTTCCTGGTCGCCGGACGGCAGGACCTGACGCTGGGCCACGCCGAGGAGCTGACCTACGGCCAGTCGATCACCGACGCGTGCTTGGACTGGGACACCACCGCCGCCCAGTTGGAGCGGCTGGCGGATGCGGTGGCGCGCCGCCGCGGCTGAAGAGCACCGGACGGTCGGCGAATACCGCGCACACCCTCGTCGGCGTGGTTCGGGCGAACGAGGGTGGCGCGGCGACTTCAGCGCACGGAATGGGGTGTGTGTAGGCGGGTGATCGCCTCGTCCAGCGTGGCATCGGTCTTGCAGAAGGCGAAGCGCACCAATCGGTTCCATGATTCGCGGTCGTCGGCGAAAACGCTCAGCGGGACCGCGGCCACGCCGAGCCGCGCGGGCAACTCCCGGCAGAAGGTCAGCGCATCGTCGGAGCTCAGTGCGCTGATGTCGGCGCAGACGAAATAGGTTGCGTCACTGCGCTTGACCTCGAAGCCGGCATCGGCGAGCGCACCGGACAAGCGAACTCGCTTCTCGGCCAGGCTGTCGCGCAGCTCCCGCACCCACTGCTGTTCGTGCTCGAGCGCATAGGCGACGGCGGGCTGGAAGGGGCTGCCGCCGACGAAGCTCAGGAACTGTTTGGCCGCGACCACGCCGTCGATCAGCGGCGCCGGCCCGCAGGCCCAGCCGATCTTCCATCCGGTGACACTGAAGGTCTTCGCCGCGCTGGAGACGACTACGGTGCGCTCCGCCATACCGGGCAGCGTCGAGATGCTGATGTGGACGTTGTCGTCGTAGACGAGATGTTCGTACACCTCGTCGGAGACCACCGTCAGATCGTGTTCGCGAGCCAGCTCGGCGATTGCCTCCAGATCGGCGCGCGGCAGGACCGTGCCGGTGGGGTTGTGTGGCGTGTTCAGCAGCAGCATCCGGGTTCTCGGCGTGATCGCGGCCCGCAGCGAGTCCAGGTCCAGCGCGAATCCGGCGCCGTCGGGGACCAGGCGCGCGGTACGTCGGGTGGCACCCGCCAACGCGACCACCGCTGCGTAGGAATCGTAGTAGGGCTCGATCAGCGCCACCTCGTCTCCGGGCTCGACCAGTCCCAGCACGGCCGCGGCCAGCGCCTCGGTGGCGCCGACGGACACCGTCACCTGACGATCAACGTCGTAGTCCAGGCCGTAGCGGCGGCGCCGGTCGTCGGCGATGGCATGGCGCAGCACCGGCAGGCCGCGTCCCGGCGGGTATTGGTTGACGCCCTCGGCGATGGCGGTGCGGGCGGCCTCCAGCATGGCGGCCGGCCCATCGGTATCCGGGAATCCCTGGCCGAGATTCACCGCGTCGTGCTGGACGGCGAGTTCGGTCATTTCCGCGAAGATCGTGGCGCCGAACGGGCGCAGGCGGGCCACGGTGGGGATGGCTGACATCGTCCTAAGGTAGCGACCGGTTCGCACGCTCCCGCTTGCCGCCGATTCGCTAGGGTTGCGATGCGATAGCGAACAGCTATGTTTCACATTTGATTCACCGCTCTCACCTGCATGGTTGTGCGGTTTCCGGCAGAGAGCTAGCCTCCCCGTGTTCTATCTCACAACCACTTCGGTGGTGGTTCGAAAGGGGCGGTGAATGGCCTCGTATCTCGACCTCCTGCTGCATCCGGCGGCGGGAATGGTGCTCGGATTCGTCAACGACACCCTGCACAACATCGTGAGCAACGACTGGGGGTGGGGTTCGTCCACGCCGGACTGGGGCGCCGGCTCGTCGACCGGAAATTGGGGACTCGGTTCGAGCACCCCGGATATGTGGACCGGTTCGACCGGCCCGTAACCGCGCCCGACCATCGCGGCCGGCTATCGTGCCGGCCGCACCCCGGTCAGCTTCGCGGGATTCGCCAGGTCGTAGGTGCCCCGGACCAGTCCGTCGGTGACGGTGAAGCCGAGCACGCGCGCCGGTGAACCGGGATAACCGTCGTGCGGTGCCCGCTCGTGCAGCAGCAGACCGAGCTGCCCGTTGACGCTGACGAACTCGACTTCCGTCGAATCGGCGCGGCCGAACTCCGCCGGATCGATCCCGTATTTGCGCAGCAAACCCAGTGCCAGGCGAGCGATCCGTTCCGGACCGGACACGAGGTTCGGGGCCGAACGAGTGGTGCCGCCGGTGTCGGCGACGAATTCCGACTCCGGGTGCAGGGCCGCGACCACTGCGTCCACATCGCCGGAGTACAGCGCTTCCAGCAGTCGCTGCACCGCCGCCACATGTTCGGCATCGGAGACCGGCTCCGGGCTCGCGGCCAGCGCCTTGCGTGCCCGCGAGGCCAACTGCCGGGCCGCGTCCGGGGTCACCTCGAGCAGCTCCGCGATCTCGTCGAAGGGGACCGAGAACCCGTCGTGCAGGACGAAGGCGACTCGCTGCGGCGGCGTCAGGGTGTCCAGCACCACCAGCGCCGCGAACCGGCAATCCTGTTTGCGGACCAGCGATTCCAGTGGCCCCACCATCGTGGACGGGGTGATCCCGGTGACGATCGGCTCCGGAAGCCACTGTCCCATATAGCTTTCCCGGCGTTTGGCGGCACTACGCAACCGGTCCAGGCAGATTCGGCTCACCACGGTGGTGAGCCAGGCGCGCAGATCCTCGATCTCGGATTGGCGGGTGGTGGCCAACCGCAGCCAGCTCTCCTGAACCGCGTCCTCGGCATCGGCCACACTTCCGGTCAGCCGGTATCCCACCGAGAGCAGATGCGCCCGATGTGATTCGAACAGATCGGCGAGCAACGCGGCAACCATCGATCGGATTCTACGGCGGTAAATGCGCTGGGCTGCCGCTGGGTTGCGTGCCAGCATGGGGCGATGGACGACTGTGTACTGACCGACGACGTGGTGTGGTTGTCGCGCCCCATCGCGTCCGATATCGCCGCGATCGTCGAATGCTGCCGGCAGCCGTCGATCGTGCGGTGGACGGTGGTGCCGCAGGAGTACGACCGGGGTGATGCCGAAGGTTTCCTGCGCACTGTCGTCACCCCGGGCTGGGCTGCCCGCAGTCCGACCTGGGGGGTGCGGACCTCGCCCGACGGCCCGATCGTCGGCATGATCGGGCTGGCCGCCGATACGCAGCCCGGCGCCGCCGAGATCGGGTTCTGGCTCGGGACACAGGCTCGTGGCCGCGGTCTCATGACCGCCGCGGTCCGCCTGGCCTGTGATTTCGGATTCGCGCCCGACGGCCTCGCGCTGACCCGCATCGAATGGCGGGCCTACGCCGGGAACCGGGCCTCGGCCGCGGTCGCGCGGCGTGCGGGCTTTCACTACGAGGGTTTGTTGCGGCGGGCAGGCCCGCAGCGTGGTGTGCGCCACGATTGCTGGATCGCCGGACGGCTCGCGAGCGACCCCGCAACGCCCACCACCGGATGGCCGGCCTCGACCGGCGCACCGGTGCCGCAGTGACCTGCGATTTCCCCCACAGCGAAGGTTAGTGCAGCTCGCGTAGGGTTGTTGAATGATTGTCGGGGGGTCCGGCAACAATGTGGACGACGGGGACCGGCCCGGAAACCTGGAGGAGGTGCCGTGACGGACGGACCGCTGATCGTGCAGAGCGATAAAACCCTGCTGCTCGAAGTCGATCACGAACAGGCCGATGCGGCCCGGCAGGCGATCGCGCCGTTCGCCGAATTGGAGCGCGCACCCGAACACGTGCACACCTACCGGGTCACTCCGCTGGCACTGTGGAATGCCCGCGCCGCCGGACACGACGCCGAACAGGTCGTCGACGCGCTGGTCAACTATTCGCGCTATGCCGTACCGCAGCCGCTGCTGGTGGACGTGGTCGAGACCATGGCCCGCTACGGACGGTTGCAGTTGCTCAAACACCCCGCCCACGGGCTGGTGCTGGTGAGCCTGGACCGTGCCGTACTGGAAGAAGTACTGCGGCACAAGAAGATCGCGCCGATGCTGGGTAACCGGATCGACGACGATACGGTCGCGGTGCATCCGTCCGAGCGCGGCCGTATCAAACAACTGTTGTTGAAGATCGGCTGGCCCGCCGAGGATCTGGCGGGTTACGTCGACGGCGAAGCGCACCACATCGAGCTGGACTTTCGGACCCACGCCTGGCAGCTGCGCGACTATCAGGAGCTGGCGGCCGATTCCTTCTGGGCCGGTGGCTCCGGTGTCGTGGTGCTGCCGTGCGGTGCGGGTAAGACGATGGTCGGCGCCGCGGCGATGGCCAAGGCGCAGGCGACGACGCTGATCCTGGTCACCAATACCGTTGCCGGCCGGCAGTGGAAGCGGGAACTGCTGGCACGGACCTCGCTGACAGAGGAAGAGATCGGCGAATACTCCGGCGAACGCAAGGAGATCCGCCCGGTCACCATCGCGACCTATCAGGTCGTCACCCGTAAGACCAAGGGCGAGTACAAACATCTCGAGCTGTTCGACAGTCGCGACTGGGGCCTGGTCGTCTACGACGAGGTTCATCTGCTGCCCGCTCCGGTGTTCCGGATGACCGCGGACCTGCAGTCGCGCCGCCGTCTCGGACTGACCGCCACCCTGGTGCGCGAGGACGGCCGCGAGGGCGACGTGTTCTCGCTGATCGGCCCCAAACGCTACGACGCGCCCTGGAAGGACATCGAGGCGCAGGGCTGGATCGCCCCGGCCGACTGCGTGGAGGTCAGGGTCACCCTCACCGATGCCGAGCGGATGGCGTATGCGACCGCCGAACCGGAAGAACGCTACAAACTCTGCTCCACCGCGCGCACGAAGCTGCCGGTCGTCGAGTCGATCCTGGCCCGGCACCAGGGCGCCCCGGCCCTGGTGATCGGCGCCTACCTCGATCAGCTGGACGAACTCGGCGAACATCTCGACGCACCGGTCATCCAGGGCTCGACCCGGACCAAGGAACGCGAGGCGTTGTTCGACGCCTTCCGCAACGGCGAGATCCCGGTGCTGGTGGTGAGCAAGGTCGCGAACTTCTCCATCGATCTACCGGAAGCGTCGGTGGCGGTCCAGGTCTCGGGCACCTTCGGGTCCCGGCAGGAGGAGGCACAGCGGCTCGGCCGACTGCTGCGGCCCAAGGCCGACGGCGGCCAAGCGCACTTCTATTCGGTGGTCGCCCGTGACACGCTGGATGCCGAGTATGCCGCACACCGCCAGCGTTTCCTCGCCGAACAGGGATATGCCTATCGCATCACCGATGCGGACGATCTGCTGGGACCGACGATCGGGTAGGCGTGGCGCTGTGCCACCGCTGCCGCCGGATGTGAGGATTGAATACGTGCGACGCTTCGAATTCGCGATCGACCGCGAACACGCCCGGGCGGTGAACGAAGTCGTTCGCGATATCCGGCGGCTGCGCCTGCTGGCCATCGCCGCGGCGGTCGTACTCGGCTTGGGAACGGCCGGGTTGATCTGGTTGAGCCATCCCTATTCGTTTCTGTTGGCGGTGGCCTTCGCACTGGGGACCATCACCGCGCTGTTCATCGCGCTGTGGACGCCGTACCGCTCCCGGATCGAGAAGTTGTATGCCGAGGGGGAGCTGATTCCGGCGGTGGTGTCGGGCCACCATCCCAAGGGGGTCACGCTGCTGGCGTTGGTGAATCTGGCCAAACCCGGCGCGGTGCCGCGCTATGCGCTGATCACTCGCGTGGTGCGGGCGCTGCCCGGCCACCGGACCGACGCCGGTGAGCAGGTACCGGCGGTGACAGTGCGCGCCGACCGCGCTCCGCGCTCCGTCGGTGATTTTCGTCAGCCCGTCAGCCCGATGCCGATCGCCTGGGGCACCCGCGATCCCGGAGTGATCGAGCGGGCCCGCACCGCGATCAGCGATGTCGAATGGAAGCTGCTCGCCGACAATCTGAGCCTGGCGGAAAAGGTGAGCACCGTCGATTCGCACCGGCTGCTGCTCGACCCGCGGCAGCTGCCCGAGGAGTTGCGCGGCTGAGGGGTGTGGCGGCGGCCCGGATCGAGGCGCCGGGCGGCTAGCATCGTCGATTGCACCGCACTCGGCGGGCGGAAATGGGGTGGAGTGTCGGATGAGTTCGCGTAGCTGGGCCTGGTATCTGACGGCCGGAGCCCTGTTCGGTGTGGCGTTGGTGCTTCCGGCGCAGGCCCAGCCGGCACAGGCGCAGCCGCCGGCCGATCCGCTCGCGGGTTCGTCCGGTCTCGGCGATCCGTACTACCCCGAGGACGGCAACGGCGGCTACGACGTCCGGCATTACGACGTCGCGATCGATTACGATCCGCCCAGCCGTCAACTCGTCGGCAAGGCGAGAATAGATGCGACCGCTACCCAGGCGCTGCACGCGTTCAATCTCGACTATGCCGGGCCGGCGGTCAGTGCGGTGTCGGTGAACAACCTCCCGGCCGGTTTCGTCCGGCACGGCGAGCACGAACTGACCGTCACACCCGCGCTGCCGGTACTGCCGGGCCTGCCGTTCACCGTCACCGTCGACTACGCCGGAGCCGAGGGCGACACCGCCAACAACGGCTGGACCATCTCGTCGAGCGGCGGCGCCTTCGCTGCGGGCGAACCACATTCGGCGACCAGCTGGTACCCGCTCAACGACACCCCGATGGACAAGGCGACCTTCGATCTGCAGGTGACCGTTCCGCAGGAATGGCAGGCGGTGTCGAACGGGCTGCGGGTCGGTGACCGTGTCGAGGGCGACAAGCGCGTGGTCCGCTGGAGTACGCAGCGTCCCACCGTCGGCTATCTGACGACCGTCGCCATCGACCATTTCGACTTCCTCGAACAGCGCCGAGCCGACGGAACACCACTGATCAGCGCCTTCGCTCCCGACGCGGATCAGGACAAGAAGCTGGAGCAGCGGCTGCCCGAGATCCTGGACTTCATCGAATCCGTCTACGGCCCTTATCCTTTCGAGAGCGGCGGCGGGATCTATGTCGACACCGATCTGCCCTTCTCGCTGGAGACCCAGACCCGGCCCATCTACGCGCCCTGGACCGATCTGAATACCGTCGTACACGAGAACACCCACCAGTGGTGGGGTGATTCGATGTCGGTACGCAACTGGTCCGATGTCTGCCTGAACGAGTGCTTCGCCAGCTACACCGCCGATTATCTCTGGCCGGAACGTAAAGAGGGCAAAGACGTCGACGCGATGTACCGCGAGACCCTCGCCAAAACCCTGGATATGCCGAAGTTCTGGGAGATCCCGCTACAGAACCCGGGCGCCGGACGTGAGTTCACCGCGGTCTACTACCGTGGCCCCCTGTTCCTGCACGCGTTGCGCCACGAACTCGGTGACGATGTGTTCTTCCCGGCGGTGGCGCAATTCGTGCAGTCGCACGCCTACGGTAATGCGTCGATGCCGGAGTTCCGGGAGTTCATGCAGTCCCGTGCGGCGACGGATCTGAGCGGCTTCTTCGCCGCCTGGCTCGACAGCACCACCGTGCCGCCGGACCAGTACCTGTACCCGGGTGACCTGCGCGGCTGAGCGGGCGGGACCCGACGCGGACAGCGGGGGTGGTGGTCCGGTCAGTCGCCGCGCAGCCGATCGAGGTGTTCGCGGGCGCGCTCGAGCTCGTGTTCTGTGCGACGGAGTGCGGCCCCGGCCGCGTCCGCGGCGGATGCGGTGAAGCGCCGGGTGTTCTCGGTGCGTTCCAGTTCCGCCTGTAGCGCGGTGATCCGCTCGTCCAGTCCGGTCAGCTCCGCCTGCTGCCGGGTGAACTCCTGCCGTGCCGAATCACGTTCCGCCCGAGCGGTGTCCACCGCTTCGACAGCGGTGTCGAGGGCGGCGGTATCGGGTGCTGCTGCTGCCTCGGGTGCACGTGCCGCACCGGCCTCGTCGGGTAGATCCGATACGGCGCTCAGCGTCGCCCCGGCCGGGCCGAACCCCGCATAGTCCACCGCTGCGGACAGCACTCCCGCGCGAACCTGGACCGTGACCTCTGGATCCGCCAGCGCCGCGGTCAAGGTCTGCGCCACGGCACGTTGTCCCGGTTCGGCAAGCTGCCGCCCCGCCTCCGCCGCAAGCCGAGTGGCGGTGCCGGTGAGGGCATGCACCGCCTTGCGACGTTGTTCGGTGAGGGTACGCATGCGGTCCGCGGACAGCTTCTGCTGCGCCTCGCGCAACGCCTCGCCGAGGTCCAGCAGTGCCCCCAATTCCTGGGTCGCCTTGTGCGCCAGCAGATTTACCGCCCAGGCCGCGAGCGTTGGCCGCCGCAGCCGGGAAATCTCCGTGGCCAGCGCTTTGTCTCCGTCGGCGCGGGCGGTGCGGGCGTGCCGATCGCGGGCCGCGACGAAATCCGACGGGTCCAGGGCGTAGAGCTCAGCGCTGATCTCCTCCAGCCTCATATCTCCGAGCGTAACGATTCGGACACCGAGATCGACTACAGGGCGCGTGCGTGTGGTGTGCACACGTTCGAGTGTCGGAAAGGTGTCACTTGTGAATTACTTCGGGCTCCAGCTGCTGAACAACCTGCTGCCCAGTGTCGTCAACTACTCCCTCATGGGGATGTACGGCATGCACTCGCTGCGGATGTGAGACGAAGCCCGCTCGGACGGCCGGGCGGGTATTCTCCCCACCACGTTCGCCATTGGTGAACGGTTCGGCGAGAAAGGTTTTCGTAGGTGAAATTCGCAGGACCGAGACCCCTCCGAGGTCTCGTGCTGGTAGTGACGGCGCTCGCCGCCCTCATGGTGACCGGCTGTTCGATGTTTTCCGATGCGTCCAAATCCGACACCGCCCGCGCGCAGGTCGGCGACTGCATCAATGTTGTCGAGGGTTCGCCCTCCGATTCCCGGACCGAGCCGGTGGACTGCTCCTCGGGGAAGGCCGTGTACACCGTGAAGTCGACCTCGGACACCAAGCAGGACTGCGGTGCCGAGTACTCCTCCTACGAGGAGACCTTCAACGGCGGTACCTCGGCATATCTGTGCCTGGCGCCCAATCTGAAAGAGGGCAGCTGCTATCACGACGACAAGACGACCGGCTTCTCCTTTGCCGAATGCGAGTCGGCGGAGGCGACGGTGAAGGTCGTCAAGCGAATCGACGGACAGAGCGATGAATTCCTCTGCGACGCGAATTCGACATTCCTGACGTTGTCCGATCCCAAGACGACGTTCTGCCTGGCGAATCCGAAGGCCTGAGCCGCGCACCGACCCGGTGTCACGGTTCCACCAGCGCCACCGACGCGATCCGGTGCAGGGCGAAGTGCCGGAGCGCGCCGGTGCCCGGGTCGGTGGCATCCAATTGACCGCCGGCCACCCGCACCGGTTCCACGATGCGCTGGGTGGCCACCCCTTGGGCGTCCACGTAGCCGATATGCACCGGGCGGTGCACTCGTACCGCCAGCTGCAGCAACGCCAGCGCGGCTGCGGTACTGGTCCGGGTGCCGTCACTGCGCACCTGCCGGCCGGACCGCGAACGCGCCGCCCGTTCCCCGGCGCGCAGTTCGTCAACCAGCAAGCGCAGCTGTTCGATACTGGGCGGGGTGGGACGCCAGGTGCGTCGCTCGCCGGGGCGGCTCGACAACCGCGCGCCCCGCGGCCGCAGATCCACGATGGTGCCGGAGGAGTCCTCCCCGGCCGGGCTGAATCCGGCTGCGCGTAGCTGTTCGAGAACCTCGCCGAGCGGGGCCTGTGAGATCGCGACGGTCGGCGCGATCGTGCGTAGTGCGAGCTGACCGGCCACCGGCGCCGCCAGCACTTCGGCCAGCAGTGCCGGATCCTCGCTGCGCAGGAACGATTGCGCCATCCCGGCCCGCAGCCGCCCGTGCCGGCGTGCCACGTCGTCGATGAGGTAGGTGAGCGACTGCGGTACGGGGGTGCGCGAATGCACGGTGAACAACTGATGCAGCTCGGCCGCCGTCATTCCCGCATCGAGTGCGCGCCGCACCGAGCCTTCACCGACCCGGTAGACGGTGGCCGCGCCCGCGGATTCGATATCGGCGACCAGGGCGATGCGTTCCCGCAGTTCGGGAATCAACGGTCCGGGCGCGACGACGGTCAGATCTGCCTGAACCAGGACATGGTCCACCGGTTCGGGCAGTGCCGACTCCATCTCCGACTCGGCGTCGGCCGGGGTGCCGTGCAGTAGCGCCCGGCCCGCCGAGGTCAGTGCCCCCCGGCCGGTGATGCCCAGCGCCGCCGCCTCCGCCAGGGTGTGCTCTACGGCATCGATCCGGAAATGCCTGCGTCGCCGGGGCATCCGCCACGACAGCAGGCGGGCCACATCGGCACCGGAAATCGCGGTTCCCGGCGGGTACTCCGCGGTGACCGCGAGGATCGCGCGCCGGTCGGCGACGGCGTGCGCGCTGCGCAGTTCCTCCGACAGTGCTGCCAGAGGTTTGTCGCCCGCATCGCGCATTCCGATCAGCCAGGGCAGCCGATCCAGCTCCAGCCAGGCATGGGCCAAAACGGTCCAGCGTCGCGCGGCGGGTGCCTCCAGCCAGCCGTCGGAAGCGAGCGTGGGCGCCCAGTAGTCTTCGCCCGCATCGCCGTCGGGGGCCGGCTCCGGAATCCCCTTGCCCAGGAGGTTGGCGGCCGTCAGCACCTCCACCAGCAGACCGGCCCGGGATTCGGTCACACCGGCCTGTTTGGCGATCCGGCGGAGCTCTCGCACCCCGAGCCCACCGGCGCGCAGCACCGGTGCCGGGGCCGTGGAAAGCACCTCGAGAATGTCGGTGGTGTGGCGGAGCAACTCACCGACCTCGCCGGCGGCCGCGGCGTTCACATCGGCGGCGGTGTGTTCGCGCGGCTGGGTGTGCGGGGGTGTGAGTGCGTGTGGATCGGTGACGGGTTCGCGTCGTAGCACCTGTCCGGCGGCCGCGGGCAATTCGACGGTTTCGTCGTCGATCCGGATCAGTAGCCGGCGGGCCAGCAGCCGTGGGACGGGTCGCTCGGCATCGGCGCCGGGTGCGGCGTCGCGCGTGCGGCCGCGCGGACCCGTGGTGGCCAGCTTGTCCAGTAGCGCGCGCTCGGAATCGGTGATCTCGCGCAGCGCGGCTTCGATCTCGGGTTCGGTCAGTGCGTCGGGCAGTTGGGTGGTGGCGCCCAGCTGCCAGGGCAGTGCGTCGGGGGCGGCGGCGACCACGAGTAGTTCGTCCTCGCCCCACACCAGGGCACGTTCGGTGAGCCGGGCCAGTGCGCCGTCCACGGCGGCGGTGCCGACCCGGTCGGCGAGTAGTTCGTTCAGGCGCGTGCGGGGCAGAGGGCGCTCCGAGCGGGAGCCGCCGTAGGCACCGTGCGCGGCGAGCGTCTCGAGCACCGCGAATTCCAGCGTGTTCAGATCGTCGGCGGCACGCAGTACCGATGCGCGCTGTTCGGCCCGCGCAGCCAGGACGGTCATGGAACCGGGCAGTGGTACCGCCAGATCGGGCCGCAGGTCGAGTAACCGGACGAGATCATCGTCGCTGCGGGAACTCAGCCAGTCGGTGAGCGTGCCGAGCTCGTCGGGGCCCGTTCCGGTACCGGAGTGCGTCCCGGCACCGTCGTCGGAGGCGCGGGCATCGGTCGTGGTCATCCAATCCAGACTACGGCGAACGAACATGCCAGAATAAGGCCGTGGTGAACAAATCGAAGAAACCCTACGTCGACAACGGCTGGCCCCAGGTGGCCGACGGCGAGCATGCGGTCACCGAGCTTTCCTCGGCCCGCTCCGGAAACCTGTCTCCCTTCGGCGAGGAAACCGAATTTCCGCTGCCGGCGAGCGACCTGCCTTATGTGCATCCGCACACCGTGGTCAACCGCTGACGGCAGAACGACTGGGGCCCGCATCCGAACGGATGCGGGCCCCAGTCGTTGGTGGAGTATGTACCCCGGCGATCAGTTGGGCAGCAGGCCCTTGTTCGCCTGGTAGAAGTTCACGATCGACGGATCGAGTTCGGCTCCGCTGGACTTGAAGCCGTTGTAGGTGTCGAGCACCTGCTGGGGCAGCTGCACGCCCTGCGCCTTGGCGGCGGTGACGGCCTTGTCGACAGCGGTGAAGACCTGCTCGCTCTGGTTGACGGGAGCCTGGGCCGAGGCCTGGCTCTCCGGGCCGGAGTGCCAGCTCGGGGCGGGGGAGCTCGGGACCTCACGCGGGGTCGAGGTGCCCTGCAGGCCGAGGCTGGAGGAGCAGGAAGGCCATGCGCCCCAGCCCTGGCTGGCGAGAACCTTCTCGGCTACCGCGATCTGCTGTTCGCGGGAGGCTTGGTTGGCAGAGGGGGCGTAGTCGGTACCGCCGTGAGATGCCCAGGTCGACTGGGAGAACTGCAGGCCACCCTGGAATCCGTTGCCGGTGTTGATGCCCCAGTTTCCGCCGGATTCACACTGTGCGAGCTGGTCCCACTCCGAATCGGGAGCCGCGGCGGCGTTTCCAGCGAGAGCCACACCGGCGCCACCCATGACGGCGCTGGCGACAGCGACCTTGGCAACGGTGCGACCGGTGTTGGTCTGCTTGCGATGGCGTCCACTCATATCGGGTCGTCTTCCTCTCGTCCGCGCCTGCGAGGTGAGCTGTCGGGTTCGGACTGAGAGGCCGTCCGGTCCCGGGTTACCGGGACTTCACCCCAAGGGATCGTCCGTTTCCGGCCGGTCCCGCTTCCCTGCGGAGGATCTTCGATCCTCGGTGGGAACGTGGGTTCCCCGCCCTCGCCCCTGATTCCGTCGGGGTCCGTACCCGCGGGGCGAGGTTCGGTGCGGCGGGCCGGTGGTGCCGGGATGCCCCGGCTGCGATAGACGGTACGAGAAACCGGCGGAAAAATCACTATTTGGTAACCGGCGTGTACGTCGGGACCGTCTGCGGCGCAATAGCTTTTGCTCAGGCGTCTGTGCAGGTGAGTGCGGCGTGTCTGATGCGAGTGCAGCTCGTGACCGTGGCGTTATCGCACTGTGATGTGACGAAGCTCACATGTGTAGCCGTCGGTGTGTCGGTCAAATACCTACCGGACGCGCCGTCCGGACCACAGCGCGAAGACGATCGCGAGCAGTAGGCCCAGCGGTGTCCCGGCCATCGCCACCAGGTACAGCCACAGTGGGGGGTCGCCGTCGGTGACCACCGGGGTCAGAAATATGGCGATGATCGCCAGTACGCCGATCGCGAAGAGTCCGAGGGCTAGGCGCAGCAGCACATCGCCGGCGCGCCGGGGTGTGCCGCGCGAAGAGGTATCTGGCATTGATGCACCGTAAAACGGGTGTGCTCGCGGGCCCCTCACCGGGGTAGACTTGTATCCCATCGCGTCCTGCAGAGCTGTGTGGGGCGCGTTCTTTCGCACAGAGACAGGTTTCGGCGAATCGCCGGAGCCTGCGACCGTGTCCGGGGGCCTTCGCTGCTCATGCGGATGCGGACGAACCGGACAACGATGACGAACGGGTGAGCGCAGTGCCGACCGGCAAGGTGAAGTGGTACGACGTCGACAAGGGTTTCGGCTTCCTTTCCCAGGATGAGGGTGAGGACGTCTACGTCCGGTCGTCCGCCTTGCCCAAGGGCGTCGAGGCGCTCAAGCCCGGTCAGCGTGTCGAATTCGGGATGGCGGCCGGCCGTCGCGGCCCGCAGGCGCTGAGTCTGAAACTGCTCGACCCGCTTCCTTCGGTCCGCAATGCCCAGGGTCGCAATGCGCACGGTCGCAAGGAGGCGCCGGCGCATCCCCGCAAGGCCCCCGACGATCTGCACGGAATGATCGAGGACATGATCACCCTGCTGGAGGCGACGGTGCAGCCGGATCTGCGCAAGGGCAAGTATCCCGATCGCAAGACCGCCCAGCGCATCGCGGAGGTCGTCCGCGGCGTGGCCCGCGAACTCGATCACTGAGCTCGCGAGCCGGACCGGTCACACGGTGTCGATCGACCATGCCTGATAGGGCATGAACGACTGGTTGCCCAACTGGTCCTGGGTGAGGACCACCAGCTGAATCTCGAGATGCGTCAGCCGCAGATCCGGTTTCAGCAGTGAGGGAATGGTGACCGCTCGGGTGCCCTTCTCGTAATCGAGATAGGTGATCCGCAGCGGCTGCGTCGTCCCGTCCGGGGCGACGTACTCCAGCCTGATCATCCACGGCGCGCCGACGAGGTAGTCGGGCAGTGAGAGCTGCACCGGGTATCCGGGAGGTGCCGGCAGCGATGCGGTGGTCCGGCTGTCCGGCTTCTGCACGATCGAAATTCCGTCGGCCCCACCCTGCTCGATCGACCAGAAACGGAACGGCGGCACCTCCACGGTCTTGCCGTGCGCGTACGCGGTCACCGTCGGCTCTTTCTCGGGTGCGTTGTGCACGGCCACCGCCACGATGCCGGCGACGGCCGCGACGACCACCAGAACCGCCGCGACGGCCAGCGCGAGAATCGTGCGGGTGCTGGGCTTGCTCACTGTGGCTGATTTCCTGTCGCTAGGGGGACTTCCTGTTTCGCGTGCTGGGGCCGGTTTCCGCCGAATCCGGGGAGCAGCGAATGCCCACGGTAGCTGACGAAGGTCTGCGCCAACCCGGCAGCCAATACCGCCGTGACCACCGCGAAACCCTCCCAATAGGTGGTGGGCAGCAGCACGCCGCCAGCACCTCCGATCACCCAGGACAACTGGAGCACCGTCTCCGAGCGGCCGAATCCGGAGGCGATCGACTCCGGCGGCAGATCGTCCTGGATCGAGGCATCCAGCGAGACCTTGGCCAGCGCGCTGGCACAGGAGGCGACCAGGGCCGCGACCGCCGCACCGATCAGGTTGTCCAGCAGTGTGGCCAGCAGTGCCGCCACCGCACACGCGGCGGCGCACTCCACCACGATCAGCGAGGGCCGGCCCAGCTTCAGCCGCGCGCCGGTGGCATTTCCGGCGAAGTTGCCGATCGCTGCCGCCGCTCCGACCACGCCGAGCATCGCGGCCTGCTGCACCGGACGATGCTCGGTCGACTTGGCGACGAAGGCCACATAGAAGGTGAGGAATCCGGTCAGCACGCGGATGGTGCTGTTGCCCCACAGTCCGGTCACCACCGAACGACCCAGTGGCTGCCGGCGGCGGTTCGGTTTCACCGGTGACTTTGCGCCGCGATCGAGGACATCGGTCGAGCCGCTGCGGCCGTGATAGCCGAGGGTGGCGGGTACCTCACCCTCGGTGACCTCGACCCACGACGGAATACGCAGGCTCAGATAGGCACCCGCCGCGGCGAGCAGGGCCGCGAAGACCAGTGCACCGACCGACCCCGCGACCGCGGCGACCATACCGGCCAGGGCGCCCGCACCGAGCGTCCCGCCGACCAAGCCGAACACGGTGAGCCGGGAATTGGTGCGGACCAGATCGATACCCGGTGGCAGCACTCTGGGCGTGACCGCGCTCTTGAGCACCGCGAACGATTTACTGGAGATCATCATGCACAGCGCGAGCGGATACAGGGCCCAGCTGTCGAAATTGAAGATCAGCAGGATCGCGAAGACCACCCGGATCGCGAACGACGCCGCCAGCGCGAGTCTTCGGCCGCGCTGCAACCGGTCCAGCAGTGGGCCGATCAGGGGCGCGATCACCGCGAACGGTGCGATCGTGATCAGGAGATACAGCGCCACCTTGGTCTTGGATTCGGCGGTGGCGCTGGCGAAGAACAGCGTGTTGGCCAGCGATACCGCGATCGCGGCATCGAGGGCGAAATTGGCCATCGTCGCGTAAACGAGTGCGGTGAGCCCGGATTCGCCCGCCCCGTCGGCGCGGGCCGCGCGCTGGAAGGTGTGGAACCCCTTCTCGGTGAGCTCGATGCTGCGCATGGCCATGACCCGGGTCACGGTCATCTTGCGCGGAACCCGCTTGCGCCCGGCGATCTTCTCGTCCTTGGGGCGCGGACGTTCGGAGGCGTGGCCTGCCCCGGCTCCTGATGCGGATGCCCCGGCTCCCGGTGCGTCCGGCTCGTCACCGGAATTGTCGTACCCGGCCTCGGGGGCCTCGTATTCGTCGGCGCGGGGCTCCCGCAGTGGGAGGGTGCGCGGCGGTTCACCCGACGCCATGCGGCGGGTCACGAATTCCGGGACGTCCGCCTCGTCACCGCGCGCCGCCGGTCTGTCACCTCCGCGTGGGGGGAGCGGTGGCAGCGGTGGTGGCGGGGGCGGTGACGGTGGGTGCGACGACGGAGTGTTCGGGGGTGGGTACCGGTCGTAGCCAGGGTGCCGGCGGGTAGCTGGATACTCCTCGCCGTCCCACGGACCGGGCTCGGTGCCGGAGGGGTCGCGGGAGGCAGTCACGTGTCGATTCTCCCGCACGCCGCCGGCGCGTGGGCGGCGGCCGTGCTGTGATCCCTGCCGTGTCATCGCACTCCGCTCACTCCGGGACGAAACGGACTTCGAACATGGTGGGCCAGTATTTGCCGGTGATCAGGAAATGATCGGTCCCGGGAAGTTGGGCGATGCCGTTGAGGACGTCGGCATCGGCCTGCTCGGTCGGCGGTAGCAGCCCGCCCGCATCGATATCGGCCAGCACCGCACCGCTGTCGGGATCGATGTGCAGGATGTGGTCGGTGGGCCACGCATTGGCGTAGATGGTGCCGTCGGCAGCGCAGTCGAGTTCGTTGAGTCGTGCCGCGCGGTGGCCGTCGATGCGGACCGTGCCGGTCGGTTCGAAGGTGTGCGGGTCGCGGAAGGTGAGCGTGTCGCTGCCGTTGCTCATAACCACCCGGTTGCCCCGGGTGCACAGGCCCCAACCCTCACCCTCGTAGTGCACCCGGTGACGTTCGGCCAGGGTCTCGGGATCGCGGGCGAATGCGGTTTCGTTCTTCCAGCTGAGCTGCCACAGGGTGGACCCCGCCCGGGTGACGCCCTCGCCGAAGTAGTCGCCCGGCAGGGCGGCGCGGGCAAGTCGTTTCCCGGTGGCCAGTTCGGTCGCGGTGACGGTGGATGCGCCTTCCATCCCGGTGCTCTCGTAGAGCACCGGTCCGTCCACCTCGAGGCCCTCGGTGAAGGCGGTCCGATCGTGCGGTCTGGTGCCCACCACCTCGACCCGATACCGGGGCGCATCCGAACCGGTGTCGCAGCCCGTCACGGACAGCATTGTGGACGCTGCGACCAGTACTGCTGCGGCCGCCGCACGGCGTTGGCGTTTCATACGGCAAAATGTAGGACGTGAGCGCAGTGTCTGTTTCGGAGTCCGGCGTGCGACCGATCCTGGCGGAGGCGGCCGAACCGGCTCGTCGTGCGCTCCTGGAGTTGCAGCCCACGGGAGTGGGTGAATATCTGGGTGTCACCGGCGAGGACGAATACGCGGCCACGCACCGCTTCGCCGCGACCTTGCCCGGGTACCACGGCTGGCAGTGGGAGGTCGTGGTCGCGGCCGCACCGGGGGCGACGTATGCCACCGTCAGCGAGTCGGCGTTGCTGCCCGGCCCCGACGCGCTGATCGCACCGGACTTCGTGCCCTGGGAGCAGCGTGTCCGCCCGGGTGATCTCGCCCCTGGCGATCTGCTCGCCCCGCGTGCCGACGACGAGCGGCTGGTGCCGGGATACGTCGAGTCCGGAGATCCGGCCACCGACGAGGTGTGTGAGGAGATCGGCCTGGGTCGCCGCCAGGTTCTCAGCCGTGAGGGCCGCGTCGAGGCCGCCGAGCGTTGGTACTCCGAATTCGGCCCGGGCACCGATATGGCACGTTCGGCCCCCGGCACCTGTGGGGTGTGCGGATTCTTCGTGCCGCTCGCCGGATCGCTGCGCGCGGCATTCGGTGTGTGCGCCAATGCGTTGGGCGCCGACGGCCGGGTGGTACACGTCGAATACGGATGCGGCGCCCACTCCGATACCGAAATCCCCACCGGCGCCGGCTCCCCCCGGTACGAGCCCTACGACGACGCCGCGGTCGAGCTGATCCCGGCGAGCGAATCCAGGCGCCCCACCGAGCAATCCACCGAGCCGGCCTCGGCGTCGGATGAACCGCCCGCGGTAGCCGGCGATCCCGTGATTGCCGACAGTGCAGCGGGCGAGGCGGCCCCGATCGGTGAGGTCCCGGCGCTCGCCTCGGCGAACGGCACCGCAGCGAAGATCGGCGAATCCACCGGCACCGAGTCGGCACCGGATACCGAGGGTGCGGCGACGACCGCTCCCGTGGCAGAGGCGGATATCGAGTCGTCCACCGCAGCGGATGCGCCGACTACCGGTGCAGCGCAGGGCGAGAACACCGCGGCGGCCGGTACGTCGGGGCACGCACCAGCGGAGCGGCCGACCGAGGCCGAGGCGGCGGGGGAGAACTGACGGGCGCGGACGGGGGAGCCGTAGGGGTGGCACAGGATCCGTTCGGCACCGCCGCATTGCGGGACGGTGTGCTGACCGCATGGCGCAGTTCGCCGACCCGGCTCCGAGAGGACGCCGCGACCGAGGCCGATCTGGTCCGGGCGGGCTATCGCGATCGACTCCTCACGGAACTGGCACAGAATGCCGCCGATGCCGCGGTCAAGGCCGGGGTCCCCGGACGGATGCGGGTGCAGTTGTGCGGCAGGGCGCTGCATATCGCCAATACCGGTGCGCCCCTGGATATCGCCGGAATCCACGCGCTGACCGCGTTGCGGGCCTCCGGGAAGACCGGGACTGCGGTCGGTCGGTTCGGCGTGGGTTTCACCGCGGTGTTGTCCGCGGGTGAGGAGATCGAATTCCGTTCCACCACCGGCTCGGTGCGCTTCTCCCGGGTCCAGACGGTGGAACTGCTGCGCACCGAAGGAATCGATATTCCGGACAGCGAAGCGGGCCCGGTGGTTCCGGTGCTGCGGCTGGCATGGGCGGTCGACACCGCCCCCGAGACCGGGTTCGACAGCGAAATCGTGGTGTGGTTGCGCGACGATGTAGACGCCGGAGCGCTGCTGGATGCCATGCGTGCCGAGGTGGTCGACCTGCTGCTGGAACTGCCCGGCCTGCAATCGATCCGGATCGCCGACGACGAAACCTGGCGTTCTGCCGAGGATTTCGGTTCCGGTCTGCGGCAGATCGTGGTCACCGCGCTGTCGGGTGCCGAGGCGCGGTGGTGGGAATACACCACCGAGCGGGCGCGCTGGCTGCTCCCGCTGCACGACGGACGGGCGGTCCCCGCCGGCTCGGACGTGTTGCGCGCACCCACTCGCACGGACGAGGAATTGTCCCTCCCGGCCGTGCTGATCGCCGATATCGCGCTGCAACCGGATCGTCGTCGACTGCTCCCCGGGGCCCGACTCGCCGAATTGGCCGACGGGTACGCAGATTTCGCCCGCGCCCTCCCACCCGCGGACCGGGTAACTCTGATTCCGGCCCCGGGCTTCGCCCGCAGCGAAGCCGACGCGGTGCTCCGCGAGGCACTGCTGACACAACTCCGTGAACATCCGTGGTTGCCGGTGGTCCCCGCTCCGGCATCCGAGCACATCGCCCCCTGGGACACCGCGGCGCCGAACGCAACCGAGCCGGAAGACACCACGGCCGATGCTGCTGCCGCGTCGGCCGGCTCGACGGTGCACGAGGCCGCTGCGGCCCGGCAGCGAACCACGACACCGGCCGCGGCGACGGCACCGATGAACTCCGCGCCGGGCGACACCGTGGCCGCCCCCGTGCGGGCGAGCGTATTCCTCGGTATCACCGCGGAACTGGCGGAGTTGCTCGCCGAGGTACTGGGACCGCTGGTAGTTCCGGAGCTGTCCGGCCGGGCCAGTGCCGACCTGCTGGCGACGCTGGACGTGCACCGCATCGGTTTGGCGCGCATCGCGGAACTCACCGGCAGCGTGCAGCGTCCGCCGCAATGGTGGTATGCGCTCTACGACGCGCTGGAACCGTTCGTCACCGATCCGTTGGCGGCCGAGGAGCTCGGTGCGCTGGCGGTGCCGCTGTCCGACGGCCGGCTGGTCACCGGGCCGCGCACGGTGGTCCTCGACGATCAACTCGACGATGTGGTGGCCGTGCCGTGGGCGCGGCTGGTCCATCCGGAGGCGGCGCACGACCTGCTCGCCCGCTTGGGGGCGCAACCGGCCGGCGTGGAGGACCTGCTCACCGATGCGGCCCTGCGCGCCGAGCTGGATATGCGTCCGGCCGACGAGGAACTCCGTGATGCGGTCCTCGGCCTCGCCGCCCATCTTCCGTCCGGCACGACGCTGCCGCCCTGGTTGGGCGGCCTGGAACTGCCCGACGACTCGGGTGAATTGCGTCCGGCCGACGAACTGCTGCTCCCGGAGGCACCGCTGGCGGAGGTGTTGATCGCCGATTCGCCGTTCGGCACCCTCGATGCCGACCTCGCCCCTCGTTTCCCGGTCGAGGCGTGGCGCGCGATCGGTGTCGGCTGGGGTTTCACGGTTGTCACCGAAACCGATCCCACCGGACCCGATCACGATCTCGACGACGAAGATCGCTGGTGGCAGGGACTTTCGGAGGATCCACCGGAACTCGCGGCGGTGCGCGACCTGGATCTGGTGGACGACGATGCGTGGCCGCGGGCGCTGCGGCTGCTGCTGTCCGAGCCCGGAACTCGGGCCCTGCTCGCCGATCGGGACGGTTACACCGCCTGGTGGTTGCGCCGGCACGCCCGCGTCGACGGTCGTCCGCTCGGAGTGTTCCGCTCCGGGGCGGATACGGCTTTCGCCGACCTGCTACCGGCACTCCCGGATTTCTCCGCCACCGATATCTCCGTTCTCGGCACGGTGCTGGCCGATCCGGACCTGGTCACCGTGGACTTGGCCGTCGCACTGCTCGAGGCGCTGGCCGACCCGGCGAAAACTCCGTCACCGGAAGCTGTTTCCGATACGCACCGCCGGCTGGCCGAAGCGGTGCCGCAGCTCGATCTGGACGATATCGGTGTGCCCGAGCGAGTGCGCGCGCTGTCCGGCGCGGTTATCGATCCGGAACACGCGCTGGTGCTCGACCAGCCCTGGTACGGGCTCGCCGTGCCACCGGATCGCCTGATCGCCGGTGATATCGCCAATGCCGGCGAGTTGGCCACCCTGCTCGATGTCGCGCTGGTTTCCGAAGCCGTCCGGGCCGAGGTCCTCGGTACCGGGCAGCGCAGCGACTGGGCCGACGAGCCGCTGGGAGTGCTGTTGCGTCTGCAATTCGGCCTGCCCGCGCCGACCGGCGACCTGGTGCTACACGACCGGCTGGAGGTGCGGCTCGACGGTGCCTTCGCGGCGACCGTGACGGTGCCGTGGTGGCGAGAGGGAGAGACCACCCATGTCCAGCGGCAGCCGGGCGCGGTGGCCTAGTCCGCGTACGAGGTGACCATCTCCGACAGCACGTCGAGCTGTGCGCGGGCCGCGGCGCTGTCGTCGTCGACGAGCCAGCGCAGCACCACACCGTCGATCACGTTGAGCGTGAACCGGCTCAAAGTCTCTACCGGAACGCGCCATTCGGTTCCGGTCGCTACGCGCGCATGCTCGAGGACATCGGCGACGGTGGAGTCGTTGAACAGGTACTGTTCGCGCGCGATCGCGAGCTTGGCCGGGGTCTGCTCACTTTCACGCAACGCGTAGGTGGTGGTTTCGTAGGTGAGTAGTTGCCGTTGCGCCGAGGATTCGATGTTCAGCCACAACAGTTCCAGGCTCGCGCGCACCAAATTTTGAAGGGAATCTTTTCCACTTCCGACTTCCTGCCAGACCGTTTCATTGGTCTCCACGGAATCGCGCAATTCCATCGACAACGCTTTGACCAGTTCGGTCATCAACGCATCTTTGTTTTCGAAACAGTAATGAACCACTCCGAGTGAAACCCCGGCCGCCTGCGCGACATCGCGCGTGGTCACACCGGCTACACCCTTCTTTTCGGCGAGACCGATGGCCGCCTCGATAAGGTGGGCACGGCGTTCTTCGACGCTCAATCGAGAGGACACGCAAGGGAGTTAAGCCGCAATGACGGCGACAGTCAATTCGCACACCGTAAAATCGGCGTGCTTCGCCCGCGAGGCGTGTTCGGTATCGCGGAGCCGGATCTCACAGGCCTTTCTGGGCACCTTTGTCACCCCGGCGTGAACCCCGGCGCTGAATCAGGAAAATTCCGGTCGCCAGCAGTCCGACCACCAGACCCATCAGACAGATCGGCCGGGCATCGGCCCAGTTGTCGTTGCACCACACCACAATGGTCGCCACCAGCCACACCAGGCTGCCGACCACGAGCACCGGCCGCGGATCGGTCAATCGCGGCGGAATCTCGGGGACCGGGGATTCGGGCGGATCGGGGGTCACGCCGACAACGATAGCGGCGGGAACCAGCAGAGCGCCGCAGCGGTGTCCCGTATCGTTCTGCTCTGTGAGAGAGCCTTCCGAAATCCGTGCACTCGCCGGTGATCTGTCCCTGGCGGTCGTGCGGCTGACACGGCATCTGCGTGGCCGGCGCCCCGACGCCCAGATTTCGCTCACCCAGCTGTCGGCCCTGGCGACCCTGGCCACGGATGGGGCGATGACGCCCGGAGCCCTGGCCGCCAAGGAGCGCGTGCAGCCCCCGTCCATGACGCGCGTCATCGCATCGTTGTCGGAGATGCGACTGGTCAACCGGGACCCGCATCCGACCGACGGCCGCCAGGTGATCGTCTCCCTGGCCGAAGCGGGACAGGCGCTGTTGCGCAACGAGACCAGCGCACGTGAGGAATGGATGTCGGAGCAGCTGGCCGGGCTCAGTCCCGAGCAGCTACGCACACTCGCCGACGCCGTGACGATTATGAGACAACTGGTCGCCGAACCCGAGTAGCCGCGCGGGCGAGCCTCGATCAGGCGCTGAAAGCGCGGTCGCTGGAAACGATTTCGCGCCCGAGCGGCATCAGCGACACCGGGATCAACTTGAGGTTCGCCCAGCCGAACGGGATACCGATGATCGAGATGAACAACGGGATGCTGGTGACCAGATGCCCGATCGCGAGCCAGAAACCCGCGAAGATCACCCAGATGATGTTGCCGATCAACGAGGGCGCTCCCGCACCGGGCTGCGCTACGACCTCGCGCCCGAACGGCCACAGGACATAGGCGCCGATCCGGAACGACGCGATTCCGAACGGGATCGTGATGATCAGGATGCAGCAGATGATTCCGGCCAGGAAGTAGCCGACGGCCAGCCAGAATCCGGCGAAGATCAGCCAGAGCACATTCAGCACGAACCGGAGCAGGGTCATCCTTCGAGCATGCCAGGGTCGCGGCTCGCCCACCAGGTATGACGGCGGATCAGAAGAACCAGCCCAGCACCGGCTGCCGCTCACCTCGGAACGCGTGGTCCATATCCCGCAATACCCGCGGTCCGGCGGCCCGCAGCCGGTTCGCGGCAGCGAAGGTCCGGGCGGAGTAACCGCCGAGGTAGAGGCTCCCCAGCACGTCGATACCGAGTTCGATATCGGGGGTGCGGTCGGTCGGCTCGCATTCGGCCTGCCCGTCGCGTACCCGCAGCGCGAAGGTGCCCCCGGCGCCGCGGAACGGATCTGTCACCGCCACAGCGATATCCAGGTCGCCGTCGTAGCCGCGCGCGGTCAGCGCCGCCGGGACGTCCATCAAACGCACCCACAGCGCATCGGTGCGGTCGGTGGTCCGGACCAGGCGCGAGTCGGTGAGCAGCTGGGGGAGCGGGTCGTCGTCGGCGAGGGTAGCCGTGACGGTGTGGACCAGATCCAGGCCGAGCAGAGCACGCCACAACGCGGCGTGTGCGGCCTCGGTGACGGCACGCAGCTCCACCACCTCGACGGTGAGATTCTTCCGGTCCGAGGCGACGTGGCGGTAGAGCACGTAGCCGTCGGGATGGACCAGTGCGAACAACGCGCCTTGGCCGCCGTTCGCGACCAGCTGGATCATCCAGGCCGCATGTGGGCGGGCCTGGGCGCCGGGGACCCGCAGTCGCCAGCGGTCGTAGATCTCGGGGATCCGGGCGACCGCATCCTCGAGTGGCATTGCCGCCACACCCCCGGGATCCGGTGCGCTGGGCAGGAATTCGGCAAAACGCCGGTCGATGGAGATCTGGTTTTCCAGCACCGCGGGCCCGTAACCGAACCGGCCGTAGATACCGGCGCGACTGGCGGTGAAGATGGTCAACGGTAGCCCCGCTGCCTCGGTGCGGCGGTGCACCTCGGTATACATCGCCCGCAGCAGACCGCGGCGCCGATGTGTCGAGGCCACCGCGACGCCGGCGATGCCGCTGACCTCGACGGTGCGCTCACCGGGCACCGTCAACGTCATCGTGGTGTCCCGGGTGTGGCCGATCAGCTGGTCGCCGTCCATCGCGACGAGGGTGCGCTCGAGCGGGAACAGTTTCATCGCCTGCTGCACCAGCACCGGGTCGCGCTGGGGTGAGCTGACGAAAGCGCTGGACAACAGCAGGTTCGCGGCGGGGACATCCTCCTCGGTCGCCGCACGCAGCACGATCCCCTCCGGAAGCACCATGCTACGAGCCTCGCACACCGATCCCACCTCCTGCACTCCGATTACCGGCTCGGCCGGGCTGGCTGGCGGGTCGGGCGGCCGCGGCGGCCGGTGCGTTGCGCTGTGTCTGCGCCGGCAGACCGCACCGACAGCGGGGCGCATCAACGGCGGGCGGGGCCCGGGCAGTCCGATATTCCTGGAGACCAGTCGGCGGCAGGAACGTGGGTGGGGCGAGCGCTGGGCCGTCCGGACCTCGTTGTCGCACCCGCGCCGTTGCGGGTGGTGGACGCGCCCGCGCTCGCGCGGTGGTCGAGGGGAGCTCCGGGCCTGTCCTCCCCTCCGAGACAGGCCCGGATTCCGGCGACCCGGTGTGGGTTCCGGGCCGCGAGGT
The DNA here is from genome assembly GCF_001613265.1 of Nocardia vermiculata NBRC 100427. Classification (GTDB taxonomy): domain Bacteria; phylum Actinomycetota; class Actinomycetes; order Mycobacteriales; family Mycobacteriaceae; genus Nocardia; species Nocardia vermiculata. Next base: position 122,603 of record NZ_BDCA01000010.1, on the reverse strand, counting down.
TCATGGTGCCGCCACGAGCCAGTGGCTCGCTTAACGACCGCTTGGCACCGTAGAAACGACGAAACCCGCTTCCCCTGCGGGAAACGGGTTTCGAATGAGAGCGGGACTCAGCGACCGGAGATGTCGTGGTAGTCGCGGGCACCGTAGCCGGTGTAGATCTGGCGCGGACGGCCGATCTTGAGCGGCTCGCTGTGCATTTCACGCCAGTGCGCGATCCAGCCGGGCAGCCGGCCCATCGCGAACAGCACGGTGAACATGCGGGTCGGGAAGCCCATCGCCCGGTAGATGACGCCGGTGTAGAAATCGACGTTCGGGTACAGGCGGCGATCGACGAAGTAGGAGTCGGTCAGGGCCGCCTCTTCCAGGGCCTTGGCGATGTCGAGCAGCGGGTCCTGCACACCCAGCTTGCCGAGGATCTGGTCCGCGGTCTTCTTGACGATGGTCGCGCGCGGGTCGTAGTTGCGGTAGACGCGATGCCCGAAGCCCATCAGCTTCACGCCGTCTTCCTTGTTCTTGACCTTGCGGATGAATTCCTTCACCGCGGCGTCGACCGTGCCGTTGCCGATCTCGGACTTGATGCCGTCGAGCATCTCCAGCACCGCCTGGTTGGCGCCGCCGTGCAGCGGGCCCCACAGCGCGTTGATACCGCCGGAGACGGAGGTGAACAGGTTCGCGTCCGACGAGCCGACCAGGCGCACGGTCGAGGTGGAACAGTTCTGCTCGTGATCGGCATGCAGAATCAGCAGCATGTCCAGCGCCGCGGCCAGTTCCGGGTCGACCTCGTAGGGTTCGGCCGGGAAGCCGAAGGTCATCCGCAGGAAGTTCTCGACCAGGCTCAGCGAGTTGTCCGGGTACAGGAACGGCTGGCCGACCGACTTCTTGTAGGCGTAGGCCGCGATGGTGGGCAGCTTGGCCAGCAGCCGAATGGTGGACAGCTCGACCTGCTCGGGATCGCGCGGGTCCAGCGAATCCTGGTAGTAGGCCGACAGCGCGTTGACCGCGGACGACAGCACCGGCATCGGGTGCGCGTTGCGCGGGAAGCCGTCGAAGAAGCGCTTCAGATCTTCGTGCAGCAGGGTGTGGCGGCGGATCCGGTCGGTGAAGTCTTCCAGCTGAGCCTGGGTCGGCAGCTCGCCGTAGATGAGCAGGTAGCTGACCTCGATGAAGGTCGAGTTGTCCGCGAGCTGCTCGATCGGATAGCCGCGGTAACGCAGGATGCCGGCCTCGCCGTCGATGTAGGTGATCGACGACTTGGTGGAGGCGGTGTTGGTGAAGCCCGGGTCGTAGGTGACGTATCCGGTGCTGGCCAGCAGCTTGCCCAGATCGATACCGTCATTGCCCTCGACCGCCGGGGCGACCGTCATGGGGTACTCGCCGCCGGGGTAGTACAGCACCGGCTTGGCGTCGGCCGAGCCGTTCTTATCGGACGGCGATTGCGCGACTTTGATGTTCTCAGCGGGCACGGAAGGATCCCTCTCAGGCTAGAACCGTAGGCGTCGGGCGCGGTCGGCGTCCGGCGCACTTACCTCAACGCTAGCGGCTCGCCGGTAACGTCGATTCGTGAGGGTCGCCATCGGCTACCTCACGGTCACATGCGTGCGATGTGAGTTCACGGTGCCACTCGTGCTAGTGGCTCGCACCCCGGGTGCGGGGGTCTCGGTCGTCGGGAATCTCGGCGTGGGCACGGGGAACGCGGTAGCGGACGAAGGCCGGGAACACCGCCGCGGCGAGCACGACACCGATCACCACCAGCACACCGCCCCCCGCTGCTGCCACAGCAGTACCCATGGCGGCGGCGGTGAAACCGTGGGCAACATCACCGATGCGGGGGCCGCCCGCGACGACCACGGTGAACACGCCCTGCAACCGCCCGCGCATCTCGTCGGTCGCGACTTGCTGCAACATACTGGTCCGCAGTGCAGCGGAGAACATATCGACGGCACCGCCGAAGGCCAAGCAGCCCAGTGCGATCCACAGGCCGAGTCCGGTGCTCAGCTGATGGCCGGTGGCACCGACGGCGAGGCCGAACCCCAGCATCGCCACACCCCACAGCGCGATACACACCACCACGGCCAGGCCCTGCCTGCGTACATGGCCGAGCCAGCCGGAGAACACTCCGCCCGCGACCGCACCCGCGGACATCGCGGCGAACAGCAGTCCCAGGGCCGTACCGCCACTCACGGGATCACCGAAGGCGTCGTGTGCCATCTGGGGAAACAGTGCGCGCGGCATGCCGAACACCATGGCGATGATGTCGACGGCGAAGGAGGCCAACAGGATCGGCTGGGTGGCCAGATAACCGAAGCCCTCCACGACCGTGCCGAGCCCGGCGCGCCGTTTCGTCCCGGTCGGTGGGATGGGCGGCAGTTTCCATACCGCCCACAGCGTGGCGAGCAGTGCGATCGAGTCGAGCAGGTACAGCATCGACAGTCCGGTCACGTTGATCAGCGCGCCCGCGGTCACCGGCCCGGCGATGGCGCCGAACTGCATCACGGTCATATTCAGCGAGTTGGCCGCCGGGAGCAGTTCGTCGGGCAGCAGTCGCGGAATGATCGCGGCCCGGGTCGGCTGGTTCATCGCGAAGAAGGCCTGCTGCACCGCGAACAATCCGAGCACCAGCCAGACGTTGTTCACGCCCGCCGCGGCCTGTAACCAGAAGCCCACCGAGGTCAGGCCGGTGCCCACGCTGGTGATCAGCAGCAGGGTGCGCCGGTCCATCACGTCGGCGACGGCACCGCCCCACAGGCCGAACACGATCAGTGGGACCAGCCCGAAGACGCCCGCGAGTCCGACATATCCCGAACTGCCGGTGATCTGGTAGATCTGCTGCGGTACCGCGACCACCGAGAGCTGGGCGCCGATGACGGTGACGATATTGGTCGTCCACAGCCGGCGGTAGTCGAGATTGCGCAGGGGAGCGGTATCGGCGAGGACTTTCACGACGAGACTTCCCGCCGGATCGAGGGTGTCGCGCACGCCTGCCGGAGGGATGCCGCCCGCTCGACCGGCGGCACCCGGACGGGCTGCGCTGTGAGTCCGGTCGGCTGCCGACCCCTGGAAAACATCCCATGAATATATCCGGGTCGGCCGGATCCGCGACTCGGCACATTCGCACCGACCCGGGCGTGGGGTCGGTGCGACGGCTCAGGGTTGCAGGCGTTCGATCCGCGCAGACGCCGTCGCGGACGGGCCGTCCGGCAGCGTCACCCGAACGCGGTTGTGCAGGCGGCTGCGCCGTCCCTGCCAGAATTCGACCTGCTCCGGCCGCAGGATGTATCCGCCCCAGTTCGCCGGTACCGGGATCTGGTCCACGCCCTCGAAACGGGTCGTGACATCGGTCAGCGCCCGATCCAGGTCCGCCCGCGAGGCGACCGGCTGCGACTGCCGCGACGCCCACGCGCCCAACTGCGAATTACGCGGCCGCGAACGCCAATACACGGTGGTGATCTCGGAGGCGACCTGCTCCACCCGGCCACGCAGGCTCACTTGCCGGCCCAGTTTCGGCCACGCGAAGGTTGCCGCCGCGTACGGGACGGCGTGCAGTTGCAATCCCTTTGCCGAATCGTAATTCGTGTAGAAAGTCACACCCTCGGACGACAGTCCTTTACACAGGACGGTGCGCGAGGCGGGCCGGGGTCCGTCGTCGGTCAGTTCCACGGTGGCCAGCACCATTGCATTGGGTTCGGTGATCCCGGCGCTGGTGGCCATTTCGATCCAATTGCGCAACAACGGTTCCCAGCCGTCGGCCGGCCAGTCCTCGGAGAGGTCGGGGTCGCCGCCGTATTCGGCGCGCATGGCGGCGATATCGAGATCGGCGCGGGCCGCGGCGTCGAGACTGTCGATGTCGTCTCCCACGGAGCCCGGCGAATTCTGCTGCTCGCGCATGACGCAGACGTTACCCCCCAGTACTGGGGAGATAAGGTTGCAGGTGATCGGCCGGAGTGGCACATGGCCGGCGAGCACCACTTTGCAAGGAGAGTCGAAACATGACTACCAGCGCTGCGGCTCCTACTGCTTCGGCCGTACCCCCCGATTTCGTCAGTGGCCTGGAAGGTGTGGTGGCGTTCACCACCGACATCGCCGAGCCGGACAAGGACGGCGGCGCACTGCGCTACCGGGGCGTGGATATCGAAGATCTGGTCGCCAACAACGTCACCTTCGGTGATGCCTGGGCACTGCTCGTCGACGGGCAGTTCGGGCAGGGACTGCCGCCCGCCGAACCGTTCCCGCTTCCGGTGCACACCGGTGACGTGCGGGTCGACGTCCAGGCCGGACTCGCGATGCTGGCTCCGATCTGGGGCTACCAGCCGCTGCTCGATATCGACGATGCGACGGCCCGGGAGAATCTGGCGCGCGCCTCGGTGATGGCGCTGTCCTATGTGGCGCAGTCCGCACGGGGCATCTATCAGCCTGCGGTGCCGCAGAAGGAGATCGACGAGTCCCGCACCATCACCGAACGCTTCATGCGCCGGTGGAAGGGTGATCCGGACCCGCGCCACACCGAGGCGATCGACGCCTACTGGGTGTCGGCCGCGGAGCACGGTATGAACGCCTCCACCTTCACCGCCCGCGTGATCGCCTCCACCGGCGCGGATGTGGCGGCGAGCCTGTCCGGCGCGATCGGCGCCATGTCGGGTCCGTTGCACGGCGGTGCTCCGGCCCGCGTGCTGCCGATGATCGAAGAGGTCGAGAAGTCCGGGGACGCACGGGCTCTGGTGAAGGGCATCCTGGACCGCAAGGAAAAGCTGATGGGCTTCGGACACCGGGTGTACCGGGCCGAGGACCCGCGCGCCCGGGTGCTGCGGGCCACGGCGAAGCGGCTCGACGCACCGCGCTACGAGGTTGCTGCCGCGCTGGAGCAGGCCGCGCTGGCCGAACTGCGCGAGCGCCGTCCCGATCGCGCCATCGAAACCAATGTCGAGTTCTGGGCCGCGGTGATCCTGGATTTCGCCGAGGTGCCCGCGCACATGATGCCGGCCATGTTCACCTGCGGCCGGACCGCGGGCTGGTGTGCGCACATCCTCGAGCAGAAGCAGCTGGGCAAGCTGGTGCGTCCGGCCGCGATCTACACCGGACCGGCGCCGCGCAAGGCGGAGACGGTGCCCGGCTGGGAGAGCGTCGGCCGGTAGCTCCCGGTGCGCGCACCCACCACCTGCGAGACCCGCGTCACGCTTTAGGATCGATGCCATGACCGCTGCCTTTCCGAGCCTTCCCGACGATCTGAAGCCCGCCGACGGCCGGTTCGGCTGCGGCCCCTCCAAGGTCCGCCCCGAACAGCTGCGCTCCCTCGTCGAGGTCGGCTCCTCGGTGATGGGCACCAGCCATCGCCAGAAGCCGGTCAAGGACGTGGTGGCGCGGGTCCGCACCGGACTGCGGGACCTGTTCTCGCTGCCCGAGGGATATGAAGTGGTGCTCGGTAACGGCGGTACCACCGCGTTCTGGGATGCCGCGGCCTTCGGCCTGATCCGGGATCGTTCGCTGCATCTGACCTACGGCGAGTTCAGCTCCAAGTTCGCCGCGGTCGCCAAGCGCAACCCATTCATCGGTGACCCGATCGTGGTGTCGTCGGATCCGGGCACCGCACCCGAGCCGGTATCGGATTCGTCCGCCGACGTGATCGCCTGGGCGCACAACGAGACCTCCACCGGTGTGGCGGTTCCGGTGCAGCGTCCGGCCGGTTCCGACAATGCGCTGGTGGCCATCGACGCCACCTCCGGTGCGGGCGGCCTGCCGGTCAATATCGCCGATACCGACGTCTACTACTTCGCGCCGCAGAAATGCTTTGCTTCGGACGGCGGTCTGTGGGTGGCGTTGATGAGCCCGGCGGCGCTGGAGCGGGTCTCCGAAATCAAGGACTCGGGTCGCTACACCCCGGAATTCCTGTCGCTGCCGATCGCGATCGACAACAGCCTCAAGGATCAGACCTACAACACTCCGGCCCTGGCCACCCTGTTGCTGTTCGCCGATCAGATCGAGTGGATGAACAACAACGGCGGTCTGGACTGGACGGTCAAGCGCACCCTCGATTCGTCCTCGCGGCTGTATTCCTGGGCCGAATCCAGCGAATTCGCGACACCGTTCGTGAAGGAGCCGGAGCATCGGTCGCAGGTGGTCGGCACCATCGATTTCGATCCGTCGGTGGATGCCGCGCAGGTGGCGAAGGTGCTGCGGGCGAATGGCATCGTCGATACCGAGCCGTACCGGAAACTGGGCCGCAACCAGCTCCGTGTCGGAATGTTCCCGGCGATCGATCCCGAGGACATTTCCCAGCTGACTCGCTCCATCGACTGGGTGGTTCAGCAGATCAACGCATGATCATTTTGCCGTGAGGCGAAAAGCCGCGGAAATTCCTCCGGGAATTCCGCGGCTTTTGCGTTTACGCTGATGTGGTGCGCGCCAACCGAAATCCGTCTCGAGCCTCGCCGAGACACCCGGCAGCGTGCGTGGAAACAGAGAAGATTAGCCGTCTGCAGCACCGCGGCGTTAGATTTCAATGCCGCGTGTCTCGCCACACGGACCACAGGAGTGCACTACTGTTCCAGAACGTGGGTGGTGACGCGAGCTGGATGGTGCTCGGCGCAGCTGTGATCGACGCAGCGCGATAAGGAGGTAACGGTGCGTGAACTTCGAGTGATCGGATTGACGCCCGATTCCGCGCACATCGTGTGCGTCGATGCCGAGTCCGGTCAGAAGTACCGGCTCCCCGCCGACGAGAAGCTGCGTGCCGCGGCGCGTGGAGACCTTGCCCGATTCGGCCAGATCGAGATCGAAACGGAGGCGACCATGCGTCCTCGCGATATTCAGGCTCGTATCCGTGCGGGTGCGTCCGTCGAACAGGTCACCGAAGAATCCGGCATGCCGGCCAGCCGGGTGGAGCGCTTCGCCTATCCGGTGTTGCTCGAGCGTGCCCGCGCCGCGGAACTGGCGCAGAAGGCACATCCGGTTCGCAAGGACGGTCCGGCGGTGGAAACGCTGATCACCGTCGTGTCCGCCGCCTTCGCCGAGCGTGGGCACAATATCGACATCGCCGAATGGGATGCGTGGAAGGACGAGAAGAACTTCTGGGTCGCCCAGCTGCAGTGGCAGGCCGGTCGATCGGTGATTGCCGCGCACTGGCGCTATCAGCCCGACGCGCACGGTGGTTCGGTGGTTCCCCTCGACGATCCGGCCTCCGACCTCATCGATCCCGATTTCGGTCGCGCACTGCGCGGACTGGCCACCATCCTGCCGGAAGCCGCAGCCGAACCCGCACCCGTGGTGGAGCCGGTACCTGCCACCGCCGACCAGACCGCGGCCGTGGTCGAGGCGGAGCGGCCCGAAGTCGAGGAGTATTTCGAGCACCGTCCCGCGGTCGGCGGTTCGGCCGTCCCGGTCAGTGCCAAGGCGCCGGCGGCCGCCAACCCGACGGGCACCGGATCGAATTCCGGTTCGGCGGCACCCGCATCCTCGGCCCCTCCGGCCCCGTCCACTCCGGCGGAACCGGTGGCTCCCGCCGCGGAGCCGGCCCCGGCTCCGGTCGAGCCCGCGGCGACGCCGGCCGTGGAGTCGGCTCCGGCCGCCAAGGCCGCTCCGGCCAAGGCTGCCCAGCCCAAGCCCGAGCCGGCCAAGCCAGCACAGAAGTCCGCCCGGGCCAAGCGCGGTAAGGCGCCCATGCCCTCCTGGGAGGACGTGCTGCTCGGGGTGCGCAGCTCCGGGCACTGATCCCGGAAGGCGGCGCGTCCGGAAGTCGACGGGCAGGCCGCGGCGATTGTGCGATTCATCACCAGTACCCGTTCGAACTCGGGAGGTGTCGCAGGTGCCGTCCACAGCCTCGTCGATCTGGTATGTCGACGAACCGGATCCCGCCGCCGTGCTGCGTGCCCATCCGGATCCGGACCCCGAGGCCGCCCTCGCCCTCGCCGAACAGCTCAATCCCGGTGTCGCGGTGACGCCGGTGCACTCCGGCACGTTGGGGCAGTGGTCCGGGCCGGACCCGGGGTCGCTGTACATCGGCTGTTTTCCCGGGGTCACGGTGATCTGCACGGTGGATGCGTCCCGGAGCCACCCGACCCAGCTGCCCGAACTACTCGTTCGCCCCCTGGCCTCCGAACACACTTATCTCGTGTCCTACGACATGCCGCTCGGCTGGGGCGCTTTCGCGCACTGGGAGCGCGGGGAACTGCGCCGCGCGTTCAGCGCGACCCGCGTGCACATCGTCGAGGACGAGGGACTGCCGCTCGTGTGGGAGCGGGGATACTGGGCAGGGGAACATCCGGTCCGTTTACGGCCCGGCGATTTTCCCGACCCGCAGATCCTGCCTTTCGAGCCGCCCGAATTCGCCGACGCCGCCAATGAGCAATGGCTCGGATTCCGGTACGGCACCGGAAGTTCCGGAACTGCGCTGCGGCCGGAGGAGATCGCGGTGTGCGGATTCACCATCGGTGCGGACGGGCGGAAACCGGAGCACGGACGGTCCCGGACCACACTGTCGGCGAAGCGCTGGTTCGGCTGGTTGCGCAACCGCGATCGGGTGTGCTGAGCGGGCGGGCCGAGGACTATCGGACCGCGGCGCCGACGAGCAGAACGACCCAGCCGACGAGAACTCCGACGCCGATTCCGGCCAGTACCCAGCGGGTGACCGGCGTATGCCGCCAACGCCACGCGGTCGGTGCGGTACCTCCGGCGGCGATCACGTTCACCGCGACCGCGAGCGTCCAATGCACATGAGCCAGTGCGATTCCGAACGAATACACCGCCGCGCCGGTGAGTACGGCGATGAACGCGCTCACCGTGAGACCCATCGCCCACGGTGTGGGCTCCGGCGCACCGGCCGCGGCAGTGGGGTCCATCGGGTCGTGCACATCACCGGGCCGGGTCACGAGGTGCGCACCCGTTCGTAGAACGCCATCGCTGCCGCCGTCGCGACATTGAGTGAATCGGTACCGGGGGTCATCGGAATCCGCGCGCGAATATCGGTGGCCCGCATCGCCGCCTCGGTCAGGCCGGGCCCCTCCGCGCCGAGCAGCAGGGCGACGCGGTCGCCGGTCATCGCGGTCGCCAGGTTCATCGCTTCCGGATTCGGGGTGAGCGCGATGATCTGGAAACCTTGTTCGCGCAACTCGTGTAGCCCGTCGGGCCAGGTGGGCAGCGAGGCGAACGGCACTCGCAGCGCATGTCCCATCGATACCCGCACCGCGCGCCGGTACAGCGGATCGGCGCAGCGATCACCGAACAGCACCGCGTCGGCGCCGAGCCCGGCGGCATTGCGGAAGATCGAGCCGATGTTCTCGTGATCGTTGACCCCTTCGAGAACCGCCACCGTACGCGCGGTGGGCAGGATCTCCTCCGACAGGAACTCCGGCGGGCGGTACGCGGCGGCGAGGATGCCGCGATTGAGATGGAATCCGATGATCTCGGCCATCACTTCGGCACCGACGCGGTAGCAGGGCACGTCCACTCCGGCCAGATCGACGCCGAGCTGTTCGATCCGGCGGCCCACTCCCAGGAGTGCGAAGGGCCGGAAGCGTGAGGCGAGCATGCGCTGCACGACCACCACCCCCTCGGCGATGACCAGGCCTTTCCCACCCTGGATGTCCGGTCGGCGATCGGCGGAATTGAGGTCGCGGAAGTCGGCGACCCGCGGGTCGCCAGGGTCGACGATATCGATCACATGGGCCACAGGCATCTATCCTGCCTCCTCGTGATCGCCCGGCGCGATTCAACTGTCGCGTAGAACACGGTTTGGGAGGTGACACTATGGTGAATTCTTCATTGGTTTATCCACCGAACGATTTACCCATCGCAAGGGAAGAGGACGCATGACCAAGCCGGAAATCGAGTTCCAGGACGGCCCCGCGCCCAGCACGCTCGTTGTCAAGGATCTCGTCGAGGGTGAGGGCGCCGAGGCTGTGCCCGGCGGCACCGTGGAGGTGCATTACGTCGGCGTCGAGTACGACACCGGCGAGGAATTCGATTCGTCCTGGAACCGCGGCGAATCCATCACCTTCCCGCTGAACAACCTGATCCAGGGTTGGCAGGAGGGAATCCCGGGTATGAAGGTCGGCGGCCGTCGCCAGCTGACCGTGCCCCCGGAGCTGGCCTACGGTCCTGCGGGCACCGGCCACCAGCTGGCGGGCAAGACTCTCGTCTTCGTCATCGATCTGCTGAACGTGGTCTGATTCGAGGTCGACCGCCGCGATCACTGCCGGACCACGTCGACCGGGTCCGACAGATTCGTCGCGAGCGCGGACTGTCCTCCGCTACTGTGCGCCGGTAGTGCGGCGAGGGCTGTACCGGTTTGATCGGTCAGATTCGTCGAGATCAGCTGCATCTGGGTCACGCCGCTGCCGACCGTCTGTAGCGCGGTCTGCAATTGGCCGGCTGCCTCGTCGGCGAGCTGCGGTATCCGGCCGGCCAATGCGGCGCCCCGATCGAGTTCCGAACGAACGGTGCCCAAGCGGTGCGCCGCATCGTGCAGTACGGTCCCGAGTCCGACATCGGGGCCGGAACTGCTGCCGGTCAGTTGGGTCAGCCCCGTCAACTGGCTCGTGGTCCGGCTCGCGATGGTGTTCAGGGCCTCGAGTTTGCCGATGACATCGGTCAACCGCGGATCGGCGGCGGGCAGTGCGCGCAGTACCGGCAGCACCTGGTCGAGACCGCTGCTCATCGCCGCGGCGCTGCTGCTGATGTCACCCAAGGTGACCCCGGTCGCGTCGAAGGCTCCGGCGAGATCGTCTGCCTGCGTTCCGGCCTGGCCGAGGGCCGTATGAACCTCACCGAGCCGGGCGGTCAGCGCACCGGCACCGGTCCGAGCGGAATTCAGCACATCCAGCATCTGCTGGGCCTCGCCGCCGAACTGGTCGGCGGCGCCGGACGCGGTTCGCACGCCCGCGTCGAGCAGTTGTGAGGTGAACGCGGCCTGCTGCATCGAGCCACGGGCCTGCGCTACTGCGGCCAGGTTGTTGTCCACCGCGGCCGCGGAGATACGCCGCGTCACTTCCGTCACCGCGGCGTCGACCAGGGCGGTGTCGGCCTGCTCGTTGGTCACCACGGTGAGTTGTGCGCGGTGCGGTCGTGCCGAGGTGAACGTCGTCAGTGAGGTGCTGAGATCGGCGGGCAGAGTAATCACCGCCGCGTGGTCCGCAGCCTGTGCTCCGGGACCGGCCTCGGTCCACTTTTCACTGTCGGACTCTGTCAAGGATCGGGAGATCGCCGCCCCGACAGGACCGGTGTCGGAGTTGACGATTGCGATGTCGTCGGGGGCACCGCGATCGTGCGTGGCGATCACCCCGCCCGCCACCGTGCCGGCGACCACCAGACCTGCTGCTACGAACGTGATCCACCGAAAGCTGCTGTTTGCCACGAACCCCAAGGTAGCGACGGTGAATGTGCCGCGACTGGCGGAGATCTGAAGGGACTGTGAGGGCTTGCGCCTATGCCCGTGGTGAGTTGGGGGCCGGCATCGGACGGTCCGGCAGCTCCAGTACCAGGCGTACCCCGCCCAGGGTGCCGTCGTCGAAATAAGCGCGACCACCGTGCAATTGGGCCTGCTGTGCCACCAGCGCCAGCCCCAGCCCGGAACCGCCCTTGGTGGCACCGGCACCGCGAATGAAGCGGTCGAACACGCTCTGCCGTTCGGCCGCCGGAATTCCCGCGCCGTCGTCGTCCACGGAGATCACGATCCATCCACCGGCCTGCCGATGCGCGGACACCAGCGCTCGAGTGGCGCCGCCGTGACGTGCGGAGTTGGTCAGTGCGTTGTCGACGGCCAACCGCAGGCCGGCCGGGAGACCACGGGTGACGAGTTCCGGATCGGTGTCGACGCGGACGGTCAGTTCCGGGAAATGCCGCATCGCATCGTGCGCGGCGTGGTCGACCAGATCGGCCACATCGGTTTCGACATGGTCGCGTTCGTCGGTCAGCTCACCGGCGGCGAGCCGTTCCAGAGCGGCCAGTGTGGTCTCCACTCGCCCCTGGCTGCGATGCAGGTCGTCGAGGATTTCCGCGCGTTGCGCCTCGTCCAGGTCGAGGGTGCGCAGCACCTCGAGGTCGGTGCGCATCGCGGTGAGCGGCGTGCGCAGTTCGTGTGCCGACACGGCGGCGAAATCGCGGGCCGTCTCGAGGGCGGCCGCCGTCTCGGCCTGGGCGTGATGCACCCGCTCCAGCAGTGAATTCACGGCGTCGCCGAGTTTTTCCGCCTCCCACACGCCCGAACCGTCCACCCGGGCCTCGGGCTTGCCGGTACCGCTGCGTGCACCGACCTGTCGGGTCAGGTCGCGGATCGGCCGGACCGCACTACCGCCGAACAGCCAGCCCAGCCCCGCCGCGGCGGCCACCGCGACCCCGGCGGCGAACAACACCCACCGCCGCTGTTCGGACATGGTGTGATAGGCGTCGGTCAGCGGAATCGCCATCGACACGGTGCGCCCGCCGGGCTGATTCTCGGTGGTGGTGAGCACCCGGTACGGGGTGTCCTCCAAGGTGACGGTGTGTGTTCCCGGATCCTGCGCGGGCAGTTCGAGACTGGTCGAGGCGATCACCCTGCCGTCGTCGCGGACGGTCACCGCCATCTCCTTGTTGGGACTCACCAGTGACAGCACGCCCACGGCGACGATCGGCTGCATCAGCACGATGCGCGAAGCGATGGTGAGTTCCTGGTCGGCCTGCGCGAGACTGTTGCGGCCGAGTGCGACCACGGACACCCAGCTCAGCACCGCGGTGATGATGATCGCGCCGAGTGCCGCGGCCCCCGCCACTCTGGTGCGCAGCGAGTAGGACCGGCGCAAGCCGGGGATCTGCCGCCGTCGGCGCGGGTGCGGCTCCGTCATCCCGGCCTTCCGGTCACCGGCCGTTGCGATGCTTTCGGCACTGTGCACGTCCCGGTCCGCACACCGCTCATCACTGTCGGCACCGCGCTCATTTGGGCGCTCGCAGCACGAAGCCGACGCCGCGAATGGTGTGCAGCAGCCGTGGCGTGCCGTCGCTTTCCAGCTTGCGGCGCAGGTAGCCGACGAATACGTCCACCACATTGGTGTCCGCGGCGAAGTCGTAACCCCACACCAGCTCCAGTAGTCGCTCCCGGCTCAGCACCACTCCCGCGTTGCGGGCGAGTGTGCAGAGCAATTCGAATTCCCTTTTGGTCAACTCGATTTCGTTGCCGTGCAGGAGGGCGCGATATCCCGCGACATCGATGTGCAGGGGTCCCACGGTAATCGACCCCGGTGCCGCCGCCGGGGCATTATCGGTGCGTCTGCGCAGTAGCGCCCGGATCCGGGCGACCAATTCCTTGAGGACGAAGGGCTTCACCAGATAGTCGTCGGCGCCCGATTCCAGCCCGGCGATCCGCTCGTCGACCGAACTGCGGGCCGAGAGGACGCAGATCGGTATCTCGTTGCCCATCGCCCGTAATGCCGTCACCACGCCCGCACCGTCGAGGACCGGCATGTTCATATCGAGCACGATCGCATCCGGTGCCTCGTCGGCGACACTGCGCAGCGCGGCTGCCCCGTCCCGGGCGATCACCACCCGAAAACCGGACAGCCGCAAACCGCGTTCGACCGACGACAGCACGTCCTCGTCGTCGTCGACCACCAGCACCGTCGGATTCTCGCTGCTCGTCACGGTGTGCAGTGTAATTAGCTATGCACTCCGCGGGCGGGCTCCGACTGCGGCGTCAGTAGTTGTGGCAGGTGTCGGCCACTTTCTGGACGGTGTCGCTGATTCCCGCGGCGCGCGGGTCGTTCTGTGCCTGCTGAGCTTGGTCCGGGTGCTCGGCCAGGTACTGCTGGAATTCGGCCTGCCGCTTTTGCACCGGCTGATCGAATTTCGCCTTCAGTTCGGCCTTCTTGTCCGGATTGGCGTCCAGGATCCCGGCGAGCTGCGCATTCTCGGTGTGCAGTGCGGCATCGATCTGTTCGAAACTGCAGCTCGAATTCAGCAGTGGGGCAAACAATTCGGTCGGTTCGGCGGATGCCGTGGCGGGCACCAGCAGGGCAGCTCCGGCGGCGAGGCCCGCCGCGGTGAGCGTGGTTGCGGCAACGGCGCGGGTCCTCGGGCGAATGCGCATATTTCTCTCCTGTGCTCGGTAGCTACGTTCCCGGCACGCTATCTACCGAATCTGGGGCTCCGATGAACCGTTTCTGAGAACACCATGAGTGCCACATCACATGGGGTGGTCAGGAGCCGACCTCGGTATCGCGTGCCGTCGGGTCGGTTCCGGCCAGCAGCTGATCCTCGAGGGCGATCAGGACCGAGGGGTCCTCGATGGTGGCGGGCATCTCCCAGCTCTCACCGGAGGCGATCTGGCGGATGGTGCGTCGCAGGATCTTTCCGGATCTGGTCTTGGGCAGTGCCCGCACCACCGTGACATCGTGCAAGGTTGCGATGGCGCCGATCTGTTCGCGGACCAGCGCGGTCAGTTCGGTGCGCAGCTGGGCCAGTTCGGTGTCGACGCCGGTCTTGAGCACCACGTAGGCGATCGGACGCTGACCCTTGAGCTCGTCGGCGACGCCGATCACGGCCGTCTCGGCGACGCTGGGATGGTGTGAGACCACCGCTTCTATACCGCCGGCCGAGAGCCGGTGTCCCGCCATGTTGATCACATCGTCGCTGCGCCCGAGGATGAACAGGTAGCCGTCGTCGTCGAAGTAGCCCGAGTCGCCGGTCAGATAGTGGCCGGGATACGTCGACAGATACGACCGCTCGAACCGTGCGTCGTCGCGCCACAGCCCGGTGAGTGATCCCGGCGGCAGCGGCAGGCCGATCACGATATTGCCCTCCGAACCCGTCGGCACCGCATCGCCCTCGTAGTCGAGGACTCGGAGCCGGTAGCCGGGCACCGGAACGGCTGCCGACCCCGGCTTCACCGGCAATTCCTGCAGGCCCAGGGGATTCGCGCAGACCGGCCAACCGGTTTCGGTCTGCCACCAGTGATCGACGACCGGACAATCCGGGCGATCGGCCAGCACGGTTTCTCTGGTCCACTCGTAGGTGGCCGGGTCGAGGCGTTCACCCGCGCAGAACAGCGCACGCAACGAGGACAGATCGTGCCGGCGGGCCAGCGCGGCCTCGGGGTCGGCCCGGCGAATCGCCCGCAATGCGGTGGGAGCGGTGAACATCACGTCCACGTGGTACTGCTCGACCAGTCGCCAGAAGGTGCCCGAATCCGGGGTTCCGATCGGCTTGCCCTCGTACATCACCGTGGTCGCGCCGACCAGCAGTGGGGCGTAGACGATATAGGAGTGTCCGACCACCCAGCCGATATCGGAGGTGGTCAGCATGGTCTGACCGGGGGATACGTCGTAGATATTGCGCATCGACCAGGCCAGCGCGACGGCATGGCCGCCGTTGTCGCGGACCACGCCCTTCGGCTTACCGGTGGTACCGGAGGTGTAGAGGATATAGAGCGGGTCGGTCGCGGCGACCGGAACGGGGGCGGCGGGCTCGGCGTCGCGAACCATGTCCTCCCAGTCCAGCCAGCGCGCGACGACGGTCGCGGCGGAATCCGGCAACGTTCCGGTTGCCGGTTGCGGGGCGGCGAACGGGATCGTCGCGAAACCGTCGCGCTGTTTGACGACCACATGCCGAACGGCAGTGGTGTGCACCTGATCCAGCGCCTGCAGCACGATCGGCGGGTACTCGATCCGCTTGTTCGGCTCGAGCCCGCCGGAGGCGGTGACGATGAGCACCGGTTCGGCGTCGTCGATGCGCGCGGCCAGTTCGTGCGCGGCGAATCCGCCGAAGACCACCGAGTGCACGGCGCCGATCCGGGCGCACGCCAGCATGGCGACGACGGCCTCGGGGATCATCGGCATGTAGATCACGACGCGGTCCCCGGTGCGCACCCCCAGGCGCAGCATCGCACCCGCGAACTGCGCCACTTCGGCAAGGAGTTCGGCATAGGTGAGGACGCGCGTCGAGCCCGTCATAGCGGAGTCGTATATTAGGGCGGGCTGATGTGCGCGGCCGCCGGTTCTGTCCGCGATGAACGGTTCGCGATCGGCTCCGGTATCGTCACCCGGCGAGCCGGAATCCGTTGTGAGATCACGCACATGGCGATCGAGAGCGTTGTAGGAGGTGTTGAGGCGAGCATCGGGGAACCACCGAGCCGCCGGACGTGCCGCGGTGTCGAGAATCTCAGTGGGAGCTACATCCCAGCTGATCGCCTCGGCCGCGTGGCGCCAGAAGTCCGAAGGGTCGACCAGACTCGTCTGGTAGGTGGGTCGGTACTCCTGATTCGCGTTCAACCGTATGACTCCCTGCCTCGCCTCGAAACCCGCCTCGATAGATCAGCCTGATTGTGGCAGACTTCACGCGACGTCCGGGCGGCCGCCGCGACCTTTGATTCTGGCTGCAGCAGCCAGCTCGAGGAACAGTGGGTGCCAAGCGGTCACACAAGAAGTTATTGATCCGTTAGAATCGCATGTCACATATTCGGCCGTCGTGGACGCTTATTCTCGGCCAGCCGCAGTTCCAGGCCCGTACTGCATGTCGAGCCGTGCATGCGATCGTGGAGGCTCGCTGATGGCGCGTGGCTGGGGCCAGTTTGGAAAGTGAGTTGGAGATGCGTGACGCCGCTAGGCCCGTTGGGAGGCGCTGGGCGCTCGGCAACTGGGACCTGCGCTGGAAGGTCACGGCCGTGCTGGCCGTGCCGCTGCTCGTCGCGGTGGTGCTCGGCGCTTCCAGAATCGCGTCCGAGTTCGGCGACTCGAGCAAGCTGAACGGT
Organism: Nocardia vermiculata NBRC 100427; assembly: GCF_001613265.1. Classification (GTDB taxonomy): domain Bacteria; phylum Actinomycetota; class Actinomycetes; order Mycobacteriales; family Mycobacteriaceae; genus Nocardia; species Nocardia vermiculata. The sequence goes on along the minus strand of NZ_BDCA01000010.1, from coordinate 105,901 downwards.
TCCGTCGAGCACGTCGAGGCCATCCCGGCGGTAACCGGTCTGAGTGCCTATTCGGCAATCGTCGCCAGCGGTCAGATGGTGTCGTTCGGCGGCAAATCACTGGTGCAGGATTCCGACCTGCCGAAGTTGGACGGTGCTATCGAACGGGCGAAGAAGGCCGCCGGCAAGCTGGACGGCGTTCCCGGTGCCCGCGATGCACTCGACCAGATGATCGAGGGCGCCCAGGCGGTCCGGGACCAGGGACTGGCGCCGTCGCCGAACCTCGACCAAGCGCTCGCCCAGGAAGAGGCGATCCGCCAGCACAGTGTCGAGACGGTGGAGCAGATCGTTTCGACGATCTCCGATCAGGGAGTCGACGCCGCCAAGCTGCGTCTGGTCGACTCGCTGAACACCCGCGCTGTCATGGTGTCGTCGGTCGCGGCGCTGTCGAAGACTCTGTCCGGCGAGACCGAGGCCGGTCTGCACGACTTCGACCTCGCGAACAACACAGAGAAGTACATGCTGGGCCTGCTCAGCAAGCGCTTCCCCGACGGTGATCCGACGATCGCCGAACTGAACCGCCTGCTCCAGAGCCGCATCGCGGTGGCCGACGATCCCGCGGTCGAACTGGGCCAGTTCCCGGTGATGGATGTGCGGCAATCGCTGGTCGACAGTTTGGCCGGCTACGCCACGATCGTGGATTCCTCGACCGGTGACATCACCTCGCAGGTGAAGAGCCTGGCGCAGGATGCCCGATCGGGTGCGGTCCAGTACGCGGTCATCGTGGTGCTGACCATTCTGGCGGCGCTGATCTTCGCGGTGCTCGTGGCGCGGGCGATGATCGTGCCGCTGCGCAAGCTCCGCCTGGCGGCCCTGCGCGTCGCCGAGCACGACCTCGGCTACGAGTCCTCGCGTCTGCGCGATGGAGCCAGCCCCGAGGATGTGCCGCTGGAGCCGATGCCGGTCCACACCGAGGAAGAGGTCGGCCAGCTCGCCCGCGCGATCGACGACATCCACGGTCAGGCCCTGCGGCTGGCAGCCGATCAGGCCTCGATGCGTACCCAGGTCAACGACATGTTCGAAACCCTGGCGCGGCGCTCCAAATCGCTCGTCGACCATCAGCTCTCACTCATCGAGGCGATGGAGTACGACGAGAAGGATCCGCGCCTGCTGGAGAACCTGTTCCGGCTCGACCATCTCGCCGCTCGTATGCGCCGAAACGGCGACAACCTGCTGATTCTGGCCGGTACCCGGCAGCGGCGGTCCAAGTCGGCCCCGGTCGAGATCGCCGACGTGCTGCGTGCGGCCATCTCCGAGGTCGAGGATTACGAGCGCGTGAAACTGGGCGCCACCCCGCGCGGCGCCATTACCGAACCGGCCGCATCCGACCTCGCGCACCTGTTCGCCGAGCTGCTGGACAACGCGCTGCGGGCCTCGCCGCCGGAGACGGACGTGAAGTTCACCTTTGCGCAGGCACACGACCAGGGCCTGCTGATCGAGGTCGCCGACCGCGGTATCGGTATGCCGCCCGCGGAAATGGCCGCTATCAACCGGCGCCTGGAAACCACTGCCGAGGTCGGCACGGACACCGCCCGCCACATGGGCCTGTTCGTCGTCAGCCGGCTGGCCGAGCGGCACGGTCTGAACGTCAATCTGCGCCCGACCTTCGACACCGCCCGTGACCCGGGTGTCACGGTGACCGTGCACGTACCGAAGGCGATCATCGTGGCGCCGTCGGGCGGTTCGCTGTCGGTGCCGGACGAGATCGAGGGCTCCGGGCCGATCCAGCGGCAGGCCGCACCGTCGATGCAGACGCGCGGCATCACCCGTACGCCGAGCGGCAACATGATGGTGACCGTCGATCCGAGCAACAGCGGCCCGATTCCGGTGGTGCCGCCCGTCGGTGGCGACGACCGCACGGTCCGGAGCAACGGTGCACCCGCCCCGGCCGTGAACGGGACCACGGCGAGTGGTCTGCCGCAGCGTCAGCCGGGTAATGCCACTCCGGGCGGTCTGCCGCAGCGTCAACCGGGCACCAACGGTGGTCCGGCCACGCGGCATCCGCTCGCCGACGCTCAGGCCGGGCCGGGTGCCGATGCCACCACCCGGATGTCGGAATCCGGTGCCGCGGGATTGCCGCAGCGCGAGCCCGGTGCCAACAGCCCGCAGGGAGCACCGAATACCAATCTGCCGCAGCGCGGCGGGACGACTACGCCGCAGCCGACCTCAGGTCTGGCCGCGAACATGCTCAAGCGTCAGCCCGGTGCGGCCAACCAGCCGCCACGGCCGAGCGTGCAGGGCGACGGCGGTCTGCCGCAGCGTGCTCCGGGAGGTAACGGCCTGCCGCAGCGTGAGTCCGGTGCCGGCGGCATGCCGCCGCGGGAACCGGGCCTGCCGCAGCGTGGCCCTGCGACACCGCCGCCCGCCGCGGGTGATGCGGGCAACCCCGCCGCCCCACCGGCACCGCGTGACCCGGGTCCCAACGGTCTGCCGCGGCGCACTCCGGGAACCAACGGTGCCCCCGGACGGGGCGCCGCGGATGCGCCGCAGCAGCGAGACGGCTCGCCCGGCGCGGCTCCCGACGGTGGCGCTCCCGATGCCGGTGGTGCTCTCGCCGGTGGTCCCGATGCCGGCGCACCGAATGCGGGTGGCCTGCCGCAACGCGGTCAGGGCGCACCGGGGGGTGCCGGTCTGCCACGGCGTAGTCCCGGCAGCAGCGGTGCCCCGGCGCCCGATGCCGCGGTGCGTGGCCTGTCCGATACCGGCAACGGTGCTGCCGGTATGCCGCAGCGCAATGCCGGAAACGGGCTGCCGCAGCGTGGACCCGCCGGTGGTGGGCTCCCGCAGCGTGATCCGGCTGCGGGCGGTCTGCCGCAGCGTGGGCCTGCTGGTGGTGGGCTCCCGCAGCGTGGTCCCGCCGGAGGTGGGCTGCCGCAGCGTGGGCCTGCCGGTGGTGGGCTTCCGGAGCGCGATCCGGCCGCAGGTGGTTTGCCGCAGCGTGATCCTTCCGGTGGCGGTCTGCCGCAGCAGGACCCGGCTGCAGGTGGTTTGCCGCAGCGTGGTCCGGCAGGTGGTGGCCTGCCGCAGCGTGATCCTTCCGGCGGCGGTCTGCCGCAGCGTGATCCGGCCGCGGGTGGTCTGCCGCAGCGTCGGCCCGGTGCGGATCTGCCGCCGCGGCCCGAGCCGGTGCCGGGGCTGAGCCTGCCCGGTAGCGGTGCGAATCCGGACAGCTCGGGCGAGGGTGCGAACCCGGAATCCGCCGGTGCGGACGGTCGCGAGCGCGGTCGGCACAGCTACCGGTCCAATCCGGAGAAGACAGCTTCGTTCTTCCAGACCCGGCTGCAGCCCGCAGCCGATGCCGGTCCCACGGGCGGTGGTACCCCGATCTTCGCCGAAATGATGTCGGCGTGGCTCTCGGACCCGAGCGCGGACCGGTCCCAAGTCGCCGCCTCCTTCGACTCCCCTGGGGACGAAGGCTGGCAGGCCGCCCGGCGGGCAGTGGAAACCTCGTCGGATAAGCGGACGGCATCCGGATTGCCACAACGTGATCCCGGTAATCGCCTGGTCCCCGGTGGCGTTACCGGTCGGGCCGACAGGACGCCGAGCCGTGACCCAGAGTCGATCAGGTCAAGTCTGAGTCGTCACCAGCAGGGCGTCCGGGATGGCCGCGCAATGGGAGCAATGAACCTAACCGGAGATAAAGGAGACCGATGAACCCCGATCTAGGTGGTACAAACCGTCAGCTGGATTGGCTGGTTTCGAACTTCGCCAACGAGGTTCCGGGCGTCGCCCATGCCGTGCTGGTTTCGGCGGACGGGCTACTGATGGCCGCCAGTGCTCAGCTACCCGTCGACAGAGCCGAACAGTTGTCGGCGGTGACCGCAGGGCTGGCCAGTCTCTCTGTCGGCGTCTCGAACCTGTTCGAAGGCGGCACCGTGCTGCAGTCGGTGGTCGAGATGGAACATGGTTACCTACTGCTGATGGCAGTCGGAGACGGTTCCTACCTGGCCGTGCTGACGAACACGTCGTGCGATATCGGCCAGGTGGGATACGAAATGGCCTTGTTGGTCGAGCGCGTAGGCCAGACGGTGCAGGCCACTCCACGCGTTCCGATGAGTTCCTGATGGTGGGATGGACATAGACAACCAGCACGTGGGGAGCGCCGAGCCGAGCCTCGTCCGGCCGTACTCGCTGACTGCCGGTCGTACGCGACCGAAGGTCGAGTTGGCCTTGGAGGCGCTCGTCGCATCGCATCCGGTCGCCCTGGAGCGGCAGTTCGAACTGACCAACATCGAAACGTCAATCGTGGAGTTGTGCAGAGAATCGCCGTCTGTTGCGGAACTAGCTGCCCGACTGGGTATTCCGATCGGGGTGGCACGAGTACTCGTGGCTGACCTCATCGAGGCGGGACATGTGCGAGTTTCGGCGACTTTGAAAGACGATTCGAGCGACGATGAACGTCGCGAGCTGATCGAAAGGGTTCTCAGTGGACTCCGGCGTATTTGATTCGACGGCCCAGGTCGATACCCGTAGCGCCAAACCGACTTCTGCGAAGATCGTGGTAGCCGGTGGCTTCGGGGTAGGCAAGACGACTCTGGTCGGTGCGGTATCGGAGATCGTTCCGCTACGCACCGAGGCCTTGGTGACCAACGCCAGTGTGGGCGTTGACAGCCTGGCCGCCGTGCCGACTAAGGCCACCACCACGGTGGCCATGGACTTCGGCAGGATCAGCCTCGCCGATGATTTGGTGCTTTATCTGTTCGGCACACCCGGCCAGTACCGCTTCTGGTTCATGTGGGACGACCTGATTCGCGGCGCCATCGGGGCTGTAGTGCTGATCGACACCAGAAGGCTCGAAGACAGCTTCGCAGCTGTCGACTATTTCGAAGCTCGGGGGCTGCCGTTCCTGGTGGCCATCAACGAGTTCGACGACGCACCGCGTTACCCGCTGGAGGATATCCGCCAGGCGCTGGCGGTACCGGCGGATGTGCCGATCATGTCGCTCGATGCTCGCCGGCGGGAGCCGGTGAAGCAGGCGCTGGTCTCGGTCACCGAGTACGCGTTGCGCAAGGTGGTTCAGGGGTACTGAACTCCCGCGCGGTTACCCTCGTGTCGTGAAGATCTCGGCGCGTGAGGTACTCGACGGTCTGCTCGATCCCGGTTCGTTTCGAAGTTGGGATCGAGAGCCGATCGGGGTGCCCGCCTCGCCCACCTACCGTGCGGAACTGGTCGCTGCGCAGCAGCGCAGCGGTAGTGACGAATCGGTCCTGACCGGCGAGGGTCTGCTGCGCGGTCGTCGCGTGGCCGTTGTCGCCTGTGAGTTCGGCTTTCTCGCCGGATCCATCGGTGTCGCAGCGGCCGAACGTATCGTCACCGCCGTCGAGCGCGCCACCGCATCCGGTTTGCCGCTGCTCGCCTCGCCGACCTCCGGTGGTACCCGTATGCAGGAGGGCACGGTGGCCTTCGTGCAGATGGTGAAGATCGCCGGCGCGGTGGCCGAGCACAAGGCAGCGGGCCATCCGTACCTGGTGTATCTACGCAACCCGACGATGGGCGGGGTGTTCGCGTCCTGGGGTTCCCTCGGACATATGACTTTCGCCGAACCCGGCGCGCTGATCGGATTCCTCGGCCCGCGGGTCTACGAGGCGCTCTACGACCGGCCGTTCCCCGAAGGGGTGCAGACCGCCGAAAACCTTTACCGCAACGGTGTTATCGACGGTGTGGTGCCGGTACGGTTCTTCCGGCGAATTGCCCACCGAGTGCTGAATGTGACGGTATCGACTGCGGGGGAGCGGGTTTCGAGCTCGGTCGAGGCCCGCGCGATCGGACAACCCGATGCCGTGCCATCGCAACCTTCCTCCGGCTCGTCGGCGGCATCGGCAAGCACGGCCTGGGATTCTGTTCTGACCTCCCGTAATCCCGCTCGCCCCGGAATCCGGGAGCTGTTGCGCCAGGCCACCGATCGGGTGCCGCTCAGCGGCACCGGCCAGGGCGAATCCGACCGCACCGTGGTGCATGCCCTGGCGAGACTGCGCGGCGAGCCGTGCGTGGTCTTCGGCCATGACCGCTCCGGGCAGTCCGAGGAGAATACGATGGGCCCGGCGGCATTACGCGAAGCCCGCCGCAGCATGCATCTGGCGGCCGAACTTCGTCTGCCGCTGGTGCTGGTGATCGATACCGCGGGTGCGGCGTTGTCCCGGGAGGCGGAGGAGCGTGGCCTCGCACCCGAGATCGCCCGCTGTCTGGCCGATCTGGTCACCTTGGACACGCCGACCGTCTCGGTCTTGCTGGGACAGGGCAGCGGCGGCGGTGCCCTGGCCTTCCTGCCCGCCGACCGAGTCCTGGCCGCCACTCACGGCTGGCTGGCGCCCCTACCGCCCGAAGGTGCCAGCGCCATCGTCTTCCGCGACACCGACCACGCAGCCGAACTAGCGGCCGCCCAACGAGTTCCGGCCCCCGATCTGCTGGCCGACGGAATCGTCGACCGCATAGTTCCCGAATACCCCGACGCCGCTGCCGAACCCGTCGACTTCTCTCGCCGCATGGTTGCCGCCATCGCGGCCGAACTCGGTGCCCTGCGTGCCCGTCCGATCCCGGAACTCAGAGCCGAACGTCACAACCGCTACCGCCGCCTGGGTGTGCCCTCCTGAGTTCGATCACCACGATCGGCCGAAGCTCGGCGGGTGTCGACATCGAGCTGGATCGCACTCGGGCCGCCCCGCGGTAGTCGCGTGTTTCCCGGCCGGGGAGAAATAACCGGTTGGTAACGACGTGTGTCGGGCCCGGGGTGGCTGCGCTCCGGCGGTGATACTCGGCCACAGAGTTCTGCCGCGTGTGCCGGCCGAGCCTGGGTGCCCGAGGGGCGCGGTCCAGGTGAATGTGCCGGGTGTGTCCGGCGCCCGGCCGGATTCTGCGATCGGCGCTCCTCACGGGCGGGATGCGCGATGAGGCGGCAGGGACGGAGCATCGATGGATCTGGATGTCGGGGATGTCGAACAGGCGGTCTTTACCGGTGATCTGCCGCGGGGAGCCCGGGTCGACGAACTGGTCGACATGGCTCACGAGCGGTATCGAGACCATGATGCGGGCACGGTAGCCGACTATATTCCCGGTCTGGCCAGGGCCGATCCGCGTCTGTTCGCGGTCGCCGTCGCCGAGGTGGAAGGAGGTATCCACGCGGCGGGCGACATCGAGGCCCAGTTCACGATCCAGTCGATTGCCAAGGCGTTTGTCTACGCGTTGGTCTGCGAACACCTGGGGCACGAGGTGGTGCTCGATCGGGTAGGAGTGAACAACACCGGGATGGCCTTCAATTCCGTGATGGCGATCGAGCTCAACGACGGTCATCCGATGAATCCGATGGTGAATGCGGGTGCGCTGGCGACGACAGCGATGACGCCCGGTGCGAGCGCGGCCGAGCAATGGGAGTTCGTTCGCTCCGGTCTCTCGGACTTCGCGGGGCGCAATCTGCGGCTCGACGGCGAGGTCTACCGCTCGGAAATGGCCACCAACCAGCGCAACCTGGCCATCGCGCGCCTCCTGCAGAGCTACCACCGGATCATCGTGGATCCGATGGAGGTGGTCGACACGTACACCCGGCAGTGTTCGTTGCGCGTCGACGCCCGGGATCTGGCGGTGATGGGAGCGACGCTGGCCGGTGGTGGGGTCAACCCGATGACCGGCGTGCGTGTCGTCTCGGCGGAGGTCTGCCGGGACACGCTGGCGGTGCTCACTTCGTCCGGGATGTACGAGCGTTCGGGGGAGTGGTTGTTCGAGGTCGGTTTGCCCGCGAAATCCGGTGTGGCCGGTGGCATCGTCGCGATTGCTCCGGGGAAGGGCGCGATCGGCACGTTTTCTCCGCCGCTGGACAGTGCCGGTAACAGCGAACGTGGTGCGCGCGCGACGGCCTTTCTGTCTCGAACGCTGGGTCTGAACGTCTTCGCGTCCGCAGCACATGCAGGTTTAGCGGAAGGTGCCCGATCATGACGACGACAACGACCTCCGAAACCGAGGTCCGCGCCTCCTGGCTGCCGATGATCGGCCTGTTCCTGGCCCAGATGCTGATGTCGGTGAATGTGGCCGCGCTACCGATTTCGCTGGGCGGCATGGTCGACGATTTCGATGTCGCGCCGACCGTGGTCAGTTCGACCATCGTCACCTACGGCATCGCGGTGGCGGCACTGGTCATGGTGGGTGCCAAGCTGGGCCGGCGGTTCGGGTGGCTCGTGATCTTCCGCATCGTGGTGCTGACCTTCGCCGTCTCGTCGGTGATGATGATCGCCTCCCCGACGGTGGCGTGGGCGATCGCGGCGCAGGCCGTCGCGGGTGGTTCGGCGGCGGTGATCGTGCCGGCCCTGGTCGCGCTGATCGCGGAGAACTATCACGGAACGCAGCAGGCCACCGCCGTCGGCTCGCTCGGCTCGGCCCGCGCGATCTCCGGGGTGAGCGCCTTCCTCATCGGTGGCGCGCTGGGCAGCCTGGTCGGCTGGCGGCCGATGTACGTGATCGTGCTGGTGATCGCGCTGGCGGTATTCGCGTTCAGCTTCACGCTGCGTTCGGACAGCGGCGATCCCGAGACGAAGATCGACCTGGTCGCGGCGCTGCTGATCGGCGCCGGAATCGTGCTGCTGACAGTGGGGTTCAACAATATGAACTCCTGGGGCGTCGTATTCGCCTCGCCGTCGGCACCGTTCGACCTGGTCGGTGTCTCGCCCGCGCCGGTGTTCATCGTGGTGGGGCTGGTACTCGGCCAGGCCTTCGTGCTGTGGACGGTGCGCCGCACCCGCGCGGGTGGTCAACCGCTGGTGGATCTCTCGGTGTTGGGGAGCTTCCGCGAGCGGGCGGCGGTGTACGCGATGTTCATCGTGGTCGTGATGGAGGCCGCGCTGAATTTCACGGTGCCGCTCTACATTCAGATCGTGCAGGGGCGTTCCCCGTTCGACACCTCGATCGCGATGATGCCGTTCAATCTGACCGTTTTCGTCGCGGCGACGCTGGTGGTCCGCACCTATCGCACCTTCACCCCGCGGGCGATCGGCATGTTCTCCTTCGGCTTCACCACGGTGGCGCTGATCTGGCTCGCCTATGTGGTGACCAACAATTGGGAGACCGCGCCCACGATCATCGGCCTGATCGTCTTCGGTATCGGCCAGGGCGCGATGGTGACGCTGGTGTTCAACGTGCTGGTGACCTCGGCGCCGAAAACGCTTGCCGGCGACGTGGGCTCGATCCGTGGCACCGCGCAGAATCTGGCGTCGGCGGTGGGTACCGCCGTGATGGGCGCGTTGCTGGTCACCGTCCTCGGGTTCTTCGTGACCCAGCAGGTGAGCGCCGATGTGACCCTGCCGGACAGTCTGATTCAGCAGGTGGATCTGGACAATGTGAACTTCGTCGGCAACGACCAGCTCCGCGAGGTACTCGAGCGAACCGACGCGACGCCGGAACAGATCGAATCCGCGATCGCGATCAACGAGGACGTCCGGCTGCGCACCTTGAAGTTCGGTCTGCTGATCCTGGCCGGTCTCAGCGCGCTGGCACTGATCCCCGCCGCGCGGCTGCCCCGGTACAAGCCGGACGAGATCCCGGACCCGTCACCGGTGGGCGTCGAGGACCGGAAGTAGGCACCCACTCACCCGGCCGCGCTTTTCCCCGAAACGAGTCGTGGCAAACACGCGCAGGTGCGTCGTTGACGGTTGGGCAAACCGCTTCTACGGTCGGAACGGTGACTTTTCGCAGCGAGGGCAGCCCGGTTCCGTCGGTGATTCTCAACGACGGTCACTTGATTCCGCGACTGGGTTTCGGCGTATTCCAGGTGCCGGAACAGGAGACCTTCGATGCGGTGACCACCGCCTTGGCGGCCGGCTACCGAAGCATCGACACTGCCGCGGCTTATCAGAACGAAGCCCCGGTCGGGAAGGCTATCGCCGAGTCCGGAATTCCCCGGGACGAGGTATTCGTCACCACGAAGCTGTGGAATTCCGAGCAGGGATACGACTCCGCACTGCGCGCATTCGACGCGAGTATGCAGCAGCTGGGGATGGACTATCTGGATCTGTATCTGATCCACTGGCCGGTCGCCGCCGCGGATCGGTATATCGACACATTCCGGGCATTTCAGACCTTGAAGGCGCAGGGGCGCATCGGCTCGATCGGAGTATCGAATTTCCAGCCCGACCATTTGACACGGCTCATCGCCGAGACCGGTGAGGTGCCGGCGGTCAATCAGATCGAACTGCATCCGGCCCTCGCGCAGAACACGCTGCGTGCGTTCCATGCCGAGCACGGCATCGCCACCGAGGCGTGGAGTCCGCTCGGACAGGGCGCGGAACTGAAGGATCCCACGGTCGTCGATATCGCCGGACAGGTCGACCGCACGCCCGCCCAGGTCTTGATCCGCTGGCATCTGCAACTCGGCAATATCGTCATTCCCAAGTCGGTGACGCCCGCGCGCATCCGAGAGAACTTCGACGTCTTCGACTTCGAACTCGACGCCGATCAGATGACTACCCTCGGTGCGCTCGATACCGGGACCCGGGTGGGGCCGGACCCGGACACCTTCGCGGTGGGACTGGACTGAATCGGCCGGTCACAGCCGGGGTCGCGAACCGGCCGGAGCGGACGACTCGGGCCGGTACCGGCGAGCCTGGCATCGGGGTGTGGACGAATGTGGATCAGATGTGCCGCAGCGGCGATTCAGTCGCCGGCGCGGCTCGCACGGCTGCGTTCGATGCCGAGGTGCCCGGTCAGCTCGACCGCTGCTGCCCGCCCCGCCCGGTTGGCCCCGATGGTGCTGGCCGACGGGCCGTAGCCGATCAGGTGAATGCGGGGGTCGGCGGCGACCTGGGTGGCAAGCCGCCCGCTCATGGTGATTCCGCCGCCCGGGCCCCGGAGCCGCAGCGGGGCCAGGTGGTCGAGCGCGCTGCGGAACCCGGTAGCCCACAGGATCACGTCGGCGTGCTGGAAGGATCCGTCGGACATGCGCACCCCGTCGGGTTCGATGCTGGTGAACATCGGATGCCAGGTCAGGGCGCCGCGGGCCCGGGCCGCGCGGATGCGATCGTCGACGGGCAGACCGGTCACCGAGACCACCGAGCGCGGCGGTAGGCCGCGCCGCACCCGGTCCTCGACCAGCGCGACGGCCCGGCGGCCGTCCTCGGGGCGGAACGGGCCCTCGCGGAAGCGGGGCTCCGTGCGCGAGACCCAGGTGGTGCTGGTGACCTGCGATATCTCGTCCAGGATCTGGACCGCGGAGATTCCGGCGCCGACCACCACGACATGCTTGCCGGCGAACTCCTCGGGACGGTGGTAATCACGGGCATGCAGCTGGCGTCCGCCGAAACTGTCCACGCCGGGGTAGTGGGGGATGAATGGTTTGTCCCAGGTGCCGGTCGCGTTGATCAAGCCGCGTGCCCGCACGGTGCCGCCGGAGTTGGTCGAGGCCGGCACGGTCTCCGTCTCGACGTGCAACAGACCGTCCACCTCGGCATCCGGGCAGGTGGTGCTGGTGGCACGATCGCACACCACCTGTACCGAGACCGGCCGCCGCACCCGTAGGTCGTATCGTTTCTCGTACAGGTCGAAATAGTGCGGTACCGCCGTGGCTGCCGGGACCGAATCGGAATCGGGTGGAAGAGTTTCGGCGAATGCCATACCCGGCAAGTCGTGCACGCCGTTCACGGTATTCAATGTCAATGTGGGCCAACGGAATTGCCAAGCACCACCGGGGCCGGGGGAATGATCGACCATCAGGAAATCCGTTTCCGGTGCCAGGCCGAGCCGGCGCAGGTGATAGCCGACCGACAATCCGGCCTGGCCGGCGCCGATCACCACGATGTCGACATCCGGTGTGCTCACTGCCGCCACAGTACGCGTCGTGTGCGCTGCGACAACGGGGCGGCGCATACAGTGAAGGTGTCGAAATCGCGCGAATGGGGAGAGGTCAGATGCTCGCAGTGAGCCGGGATGGTGACGTGGTCACCATCGAATTGCAGCGCCCGCAGCGCCGCAACGCCCTCAACGACGAGTTGGTGGCAGCGTTACGGGAGGCCGTCCTATCTGCGGCGGCCGATGCGCGGGTTATTGTTTTGACCGGTCAGGGCCCAATTTTCAGTGCCGGTGCCGATCTGTCCGGGGTTTACTCGCAGGATTTTCTCGCCGGTCTGCTCGATCTGCTGCACACCATAGAAACGGTGCCTGTCCCGGTGATCGCGGCGATCAACGGCGGAGCGCTCGGCGCCGGGGTGCAATTGGCGCTGGCCTCCGATCTCCGGGTGATGAGTCCGGATTCCTATCTCGCTATTCCCGCCGCAAAATTGGGCATCTCGGTGGACAGTTGGACGGTGCGCCGGTTGGTCGCACTGATCGGCGGCGGCCCGGCCCGCACTGTTTTGATGGGAGCGGAATCCGTAACCGCCTCCGACGCATATACATTCGGCTTCGCCAATCGGATCGGTACCCTCGCCGACGCGCAGGAGTGGGCGAAATCGATCGCCCAACTCGCGCCGCTGTCGCTACGGCACCTCAAACTGGTGTTCAACGACGACGGCACCCGCGATGACCCCACACCGGAGCAGCGCGAGGCATTGGAAGCGGCCTGGCGCAGTGACGACGCTCAGGAGGCGCGCCAGGCTCGGGAGCAGAAGCGCGCACCGAAGTTCGTGGGGCGCTGATGAGTACCAGTCGAATTGTCTCCGCTGCCCGCAGTGCGGTGCTGGCGGGTGCCGGCATTCTGGGTCTGCGTTGGGTAGCGCATGCCGCGTGGCGAATTCCCGCTGAACTGGGGGCCGCGCCCGCTGCCGTGGCGCCGTTGGCCGCCGGGTCCGCGAGCTATCGTGACCGGCAGTTCCATAACACCGAGCCCAGCAGTGCGGTCGCCTCCGGGTCCGGATTGTCGCTGTTTCTCTCCGCGCTCACCCGGCGTGACCTGGGCCGTCCGTCCGCGGAGGTGCCGCTGGGGACCGCCGAGCATCCGGACCGGGCTGCCGACCTCGCGGTCACCTGGTTCGGGCACGCCACCGCGCTGATCGAACTCGACGGGTACCGGGTGCTGACCGACCCGGTGTGGAGTGAGCGCGTTTCGCCTTCGCCGCTGGTGGGTCCGGCCCGCCTGCATCCGGTGCCGGCCCCGCTGTCGTCGTTGCCGCCGCTGGACGCCGTGGTCATCTCGCACGACCACTACGACCATCTCGACCGCGAGACGGTACGGGCCCTGGTCGCCGCACAGGACGCGCCGTTCGTGGTGCCGATCGGCATCGGCGCCCATCTGCGGAAGTGGCATGTGCCCGAATCGAGAATCATCGAATTGGACTGGGGCACATCGACGTCCATCGCCGGCCCCGGACGTGAGGCGCTCACCGTCACCTGTACCGAGGCGCGGCACTTCTCCGGACGCGGCTTCAACCGCAACACCACGCTGTGGGCGTCGTGGGTGTTCGCGGGACCGCGTCGTCGTGCGTACTTCGGCGGCGACACCGGCTACACGAAGGCTTTCGCCGAAATCGGCGCGACCTTCGGCCCGTTCGATCTGACCCTGCTCCCGGTCGGCGCCTACGACGTGCACTGGCCGGATGTGCATATGAACCCGGAGGAGGCGGTGCGCGCCCACGCCGACGTCTGTGTGGGTGACGCGCGGTACGGCACCCTCGTTCCCATACACTGGGCTACGTTCAATCTGGCCTTCCACGGCTGGTCCGAACCCGTCCGGCGGGTGGTCGAAGCGGCCCGTGCGGCGGGCACCACGGTAACGGTTCCGCTGCCCGGTGAACGTATCGATACCAATGCGGTATCGCCGCAGGTCCCGTGGTGGGAGGATGTGGGTTAGGAACGCAATCGACGAATGAAGGAGTGGGCTTCATGAGTTTGATGGACACCCTCAAGGGCCTGGTCGGCAAGGGGCGCGACGCCGCGTCCCAGAATGCCGAGAAGGTCCACGGCGGGGTAGACAAGGCCGGCAGCTTCATCAACGAGAAGACCGGCGGCAAGTACTCCGGTCAGATCGACAAGGGCGCCGACGCGATCAAGAAGCAGTTCCCCGAACAGGGTGGAGGCAATACACCGCAGGGCGGTGGGGACACTCCGCCGCCTGCCGGCCCGCAGGGCTGAGGGCGGCCGCAGACATTCCGACAACGGGCTCGTTCCGGAGGTTCGCTCCTCCGGGCGGGCCCGTTGTCGCTCTACACTGCGGATATGGCGGCGCGCCGCGAGTTCGGGGGCATCGAGGTCGGTCTCACCAACCTCGACAAGGTGCTGTATCCGGCGACCGGCACCACCAAGGGGGAGGTGATCGACTACTTCACCGCCATCGCCCCGGCGCTTTTGCCGCATATCGCCGACCGCGCGGTGACGCGTAAGCGCTGGCCCAACGGGGTGCAAGAAACCGCGTTCTTCGAGAAGAACCTGCCCACCCATGCCCCGAAGTGGATCCGGCGCGAGGCGGTCGAGCATTCGGATCGGCGGGTGCAGTATCCGGTCATCGATTCGGTGGCCGGTATGGCCTGGCTCGGTCAACAAGCCGCGCTGGAAATCCATGTGCCGCAATGGCGTTTCGTCGACGGTGCCCGCGGACCGGTGACCCGGCTGGTCTTCGATCTGGACCCTGGACCGGGCGTGGAACTGGCCGAATGCGCGCAGGTGGCGCTGTGGATCCGCGAGACCGTGCGCGATGTGGGCCTGGACGCTTATCCGGTGACCAGCGGCAGTAAGGGCATTCATGTATACGTGCCGCTGGATCGGGAACTGAGTCCCGGCGGTGCGTCCACCGTCGCCAAACAGCTGGCCGTCGGCCTGGAGAAGGTGCATCCGAAGCTGGTCACGGCCACGATGGCGAAGGCGGCACGCCCGGGCAAGATCTTCCTCGACTGGAGTCAGAACAACCCGTCCAAGACCACCATCGCGCCGTACTCGCTGCGCGGGCGCGAGTATCCGACAGTTGCGGCGCCACGTACCTGGGACGAGATCGCGGATCGAAAAGCGTTGCGGCATCTGCGTTTCGACGAGGTACTCGAGCGATTCCAGGACAGCGGCGATCTGCTGGGCGGACTCGATCCCGCGGAGGCGGCTGGCCCGGACCCGCTGCGAACCTACCGGTCGATGCGTGATCCGTCGCGGACACCGGAACCCGTTCCGAGTGCGTCCGGGAAATCTCGGAAGGGAACCGGTGCGTCGGGATCGTCGACAGCCGGTGCCGCGACGAATGCGTCCGGAAGATCCGAAGCGGACTCGGTCGAACCGGACGTGGCTGAGCATCGGGATGCCTCGAGCGCTGCGGATCACGATGGCGGCCGTTTCGTAGTGCAGGAACACCATGCGCGGCGGTTGCACTGGGATGTGCGGCTCGAACGTGACGGTGTGCTGGTCTCGTGGGCAGTGCCGAAGGGCCCGCCGACCACCTCGTCCCAGAACCGGCTGGCCGTGCACACCGAGGACCACCCACTGGAGTACCTGGACTTCCACGGCAGCATTCCGCGCGGCGAATACGGCGCCGGGCAGATGACGATCTGGGACACCGGCACCTACGACACCGAGAAGTGGCGCGCGGACGAGGTGATCGTGCACTTCCACGGGGAGCGCCTGCAGGGCCGGTACGCCCTGATCCAGACCGATGGCAAACAGTGGTTGATGCACCTGATGAAAGATCAGACGCGGCAGCCACCCGAAGCACAGCCGGCTCGCGGAAGCGGGGCGAAGCAGTCGGGGACAGGGGCCGACCTGCCGCATCGGTTGTCACCGATGCTGGCGACTCCGGGAGATGTGGCGACGCTCGGGACGCGGGACTGGGCTTTCGAAACCAAGTGGGACGGATTCCGGGTGCTCGTGGAGATCGCCGACGGCACGGCGGTGGTGCGGTCGCGTGCGGGCCATATCGTGACCAACCGCTATCCACGCATGGGGGCGCTGGGGCGGGGACTGCGCGAGCACCGCATCGTCCTCGACGGCGAGGCGGTGGTATTCGACGACGACAACGTGTCGAATCTGGCACTGCTGCAAGCGAACAGCGCGAAAGCGATCCTGGTGGCTTTCGATCTGCTGTACCTGGACGGCACCTCACTGTTGCGCAAGCGCTTCTCCGATCGCCGGCAGCTCCTCGAGGCCCTTGCCGAGCACACTCCGGCGCTGTTCGTCCCACCACAACTGGAAGGTCCGGGAGAGCGAGCACTGCAGTACAGCCGCGAACACGGGCTCGAAGGCGTGGTGGCCAAGCGCAAGGATTCGATCTACCTGCCGGGCCGGCGTGGGCAATCGTGGATCAAGACCCGCAACTGGCGGACCCAGCAGGTGCTGATCGGCGGCTGGCGGCGTAGCGCCGCCCGGGAGTTCTCCTCCCTGCTGGTCGGCGTACGGCACGACGGCGACCTGTACTACATCGGCAAGGTCGGCGCCGGCTTCAGCGGCCGCGAACTCGCAGATCTGTCCGCCCGGCTCCGCCCACTGCGCCGCGAAACCAGTCCCTTCGTCAACGAACTCACCAGGGAGGAACGCAAGGACGCGGTATGGGCCACACCGAAATTGACCGGCCTGGTGCGGTACATGAACTGGACCGAATCGGGACGGCTGTGGCATCCGGGATGGTTGGGGATGGGGGACGAACAGCCGGATACGTGAAACCGGGGCAGCCGGAACCAGGACGGTACGACCGAGCGTACGGCGGGGCCGACCGCGGCCGACCGAGTGGATTGATCATCGGTCATCCAGCCCTCGGCCAAGAGCGCAGCGGGTGTATCCGGAGCCGCCGGCACGCTGGGCGGACAAGCAGGCGGCGCCGGATACACGGTAGGTCAGGTGCGCGTGATCAGTTCGTGGTCGTCTCGTACCACTTCGTGGTGCCCGCGGGGGCGGACAGCGTATTGATCAAGTCGATGCCCGCGACGACCAGCGTCGGCCCACCGGCGACGATGGTGCCGATGATCGCCCCGACGCTGGCGCCGGTGATGAATCCCGGGATTGCCCCCACACCGCCGGCGGCCGCACCGACGACCAGGCCGATGACCGCACCGATGGCCGTCCCGACAAATCCTCCGATTGCCGTCGCCAGCCCGAACTGGGTCGCGAAGGCATTCATCGCGGACTGGTTCTCGTAGTTGGACGCCACCGGCTTCACCGGCGCCACCGGCGCCGGATGGGCTGCCGCCGCATCCTTTACCACCGTCAGATCCAGCACGCGTGCATCGTTGCGGATCTGGTGCGGCATCGGATATTCCAGACCGTCCTGCCGGAAGGACAGCGGGAGGGTGACCAGGGCCCGCCCGTCTTCCGCGGTCACCGCGACGGTCTTACCGTCGTCGGAGATGCGGAAAAATCCCCCGTCCAGCGTGGTTTCGACGGTGTTCCCCACCAGTTTCGTCTCGTAACGCACCTGCTCGGGTGCGCCGGTGTCGGCGTGTACGGTGCCGGCCCCCAGAACTACAGCTACCACTGCCGGCAGAACAGCGGCAGCGAACTTGCGCAGAATCATTCCGGTTCCAATCTTCATCAGGAAAAGAACACTCAGACAGCCGAAATCGGCGCGCGCGAAACCAATACCCCCGACGTATCTTTCTCACCCAGATGCGCGTAGAGCCGTGTCCGGCAAACTCACGAGGGTAACCGTACCGTCACTGGGTGATCGTGTGTGCCGAATGAACGTCGCCGACTTGGTCTTTCGCAAGGATAATGATGTTTGCCCGGTTTTACTCCAGTTTTGCTGTCGATTAGCTACCGGGTGGAAGTTTTCCGTGCTACAACAGCACGCCCAGCATCCCGGCACCGCTACACACCACGATCACCACGACCAGTGCGACGAAATCCGCGCGGCGGGCGCGCGCAGGGTGCGCGGTGAGCTCACCGGTGCCGCCGCGCGCGGTAATGGCCTCGCCGAGTTCACCCGCACGCCGGGTGGCGACGGCCATCGCGGCGGTGAGGATGTCGACCAGCGGATTCGCATCCGCGTGCGTGATACCGCCGCTCTTGGGGCGCAGCTTGCGGGCGGCGCGCAGGATGCGGATCTCGTCCATCAGCAGCGGCAGCCCGCGCAGCGTCAGCGCCACCACGACCGCCCATTCGTCCACCGGTATTCCTAGCCTGCGCAACGGCGCACCCAGTTTGGCGAGGGCCGGAGCGATCTCACTCATCGGTGTGGTCCAGGTGATCAGGAACGACGTGGTCAGCAGGATCAGCCCGAACAGCGTGACCTGGATATAGCGCAGCACTGCGGTGCCGCCGGTCGGGACCGTGATCAGCCCGCCCAGCACGATCAACCCCCAGAACCACCAGGGCAGCCGGGGCAGCGTACTCAGCGGCAGTCGCGCGATCAGGGCGATCGCCACCAGGAATGCGACAACGACACCGAGCACCGGCCAAGCCGGCTGGAGCATCAGCAGCAGGCTGATCAGGAATGCCGCGATCATCTTCGTCCCGGCCCACAGCCGGTGGATCGGGCTGTCCACGGGAACGACGCGCAGCAGCACGGTGCTCATCGCGCGCCTCCGATCGCGTCGGCGTCGCCGGGGCGATGGTGTCGTCGATGCCGAAACCGGCCGGGGCGATGGTCGGCCGGCTCGTCTGGGGGTGCGGACTCGGCTGTGCCGGGGGCGCGGTCGGGCTCGAACGAATGCGCCGCGGTGGCGGGCATCGTTTCCAGGATATGGCCGGATTGCAGGTGCACGGTCCGGTCGCAGACGCTCTCCATATCGGCCACATCGTGCGAGATGACGATCAGCGTCTGGCCCGAATCGCGCAGCCGTGCGAGCAGCTCCACCACCTCGGCGCGGCCTTGTGGGTCCAGTCCGGCCAGCGGTTCGTCGAGCACCACCAGCTGTGGGCGGCTGGCCACGATCGCGGCCAGCACCACGCGCTTGGCCTGTCCGCCGGAGAGCTCCTCGATCGAGCGGGAGGTCATGGTGCGGTCCAGTCCGACCGCGTCCAGCGCCCGTCCGACCGCACCGGAGCCGGTGCCGTGCCCACCCCAGTCCTCGATCTCGGCGCCGACGGTCTGGCGCTGCAGTTGCAACCGGGAATGCTGGAAGGCCAGCTCGACCGCGCCGATCCGCTTGTGCACGGGCCGTGACCCGGTGTGGTCGCACAGCATGCAGCTCCCGGAGGTCGGGACCACCAAGCCGGCCATGATCCACGCGAGGGTCGATTTACCCGAGCCGTTGCCGCCGACCACCAGCAACGTCTCGCCCCGGTGCACGGTGAGATCCACCCCGTGCAGCGCTTTGGCCGCCCACGGCGTGGACCGGTTGTAGGTGTGGCGCACATCGCGCAGTTCCAGCAGCGGTTCGCCGACCGGGCCGTGGCGCAGATTGCGCACCGGGCGCGCCCAGTTCGGCAGGTGGTCGACCTGGCGGCCGCCGGACAGATGGATCACCCGGTCCGCGGCTGCGGCGTCGGCTTCGTGGTGGGTCACCAGTACGACGCCCATGTTGTGTCGCGCGGGTAGCCCGGCCAGCAGGGTGACGAGCTCGCGGCGGCCGTCCGGATCGATCATCGAGGTGGCCTCGTCGGCCACCAGCAGCGCCGGGTTTCGGGCCAGTGCCGCGGCCACCGCCAGCCGCTGCTGCTGTCCGCCGGACAGGGTGGCGGTTTCCGCCTCGCCCAGACCACTGAGCCCGACCTCGCACAGCAACGCCTCGATATCCACGGCGTGGGCGGCCTCGGGGGGCAACCCCCACACCACATCGTCGGCGACCAGGACGCCGAGGGTCTGGCTTTCCGGTCGTTGCAGGACCAGTGCGGTGCCGCCGAGCAGACCGAGCCCGGCCGAACCGGGACGGTCGACGGTGCCGCTGGTCGGTGGGCGTCCGGCGAGCAGCCGGGTCAGTGTCGATTTGCCGGAACCGTTGTGGCCGACCACGGCGACGAATTCACCGAGGTTCACGGTGAGGTCGATATCGGTGAGCGCATCGCTGCGGGCCCCGGGATAGCGGAAACACACATCGTGCAGCCGCACCGGCAGTGGTGCGACGGCCCTACCGTCGGCCGGGGCGTCGAGCCGGTCTCGGCCCGGAAGCCATTCCAGCCGGTC
Source organism: Nocardia vermiculata NBRC 100427 (assembly GCF_001613265.1). GTDB lineage: Bacteria > Actinomycetota > Actinomycetes > Mycobacteriales > Mycobacteriaceae > Nocardia > Nocardia vermiculata. Next base: position 85,923 of record NZ_BDCA01000010.1, on the reverse strand, counting down.
CAGGACCGAACCGAGGACGAACCAGGAGAACACCGCGGTCATGACCACACCGGCCAGGACGCCCGTGCCGATGTAGAGCCACCACCAGTCCAGAACGGCATCGACGACCGAAACCACCGCATCGCCGGCCGATTCGAGCCGTGCCTGCCGGGACAGCAGATGGTCGATGCCCTGGGCGATGTTGTGGACGTTGTCGAAGACCAGCCGCCGCGAGGCGGAGAACAACAGCAGCATCCCCACCGAGAACCCGGCCCAGCACAATCCGGCCAATGTCGAGACGAACAGCACGGTGATCAGTCCGCCGCGCCGGCGCCGGACCGTGCCGACGATGCCGCCGATGGTGGCCGCACTCACCACCGTGGCTGCGGGGACGATGCCACCGGCCACGAAACTGACCAGGGTGGCGGCGACCGTCGCACCGACCAGGGCTCGCAACCGATACCGCTGTGACAGCAGACCCATCGGGACGGCGGCGACGAGATTGAGGGCGGCGGCGTAGGGCACCACCGAACCGAGGGTTACCAGGCCGACCGTCACACCGCCGAGGACAGCGGCGGTGGCGAGCTCGATGGGTCGCAGCGGGCCGTCGGCAATGCGCGGCTCGGCGCCGGGTGGTGGTGGCGCTGTCACGGCTCAAGTCTGCCAGTCTCGGCGCGGTACGGCCCCGCCCATGCCGGATCAGCGCGGCTGGATCGGGATTCGGCCGCCCATCGGCACCTGCCGCACGATCGAGGTGAGCCGCGATCCGTCGACCACGTGCAGCACGATCGCCGGGTCGGGTGCGTAGTCGATCGGCACCTCACCGGGGGTGTCCACTTCCCAGGCACACCCGATGGACGAGGCGACGCTCGGCGCCACCACCAGTGGCTTGCCGCCGAACAGGGTGGTGCCCATGGCGTGCATATGCCCGGCCAGGACGCCGAGGATCCGTTCGTCGGAGGCGACCAGATCCTCCAGCCGCTGCGGGTCACGAAGCCGGATCGGATCGACCACGGTCGAGTACATCGGCAGCGGCGGATGATGTAGCGCCAGCAGGACGGTCCCGTCGGCCGGGGTGCGGGCCAGCAGATCGTCCAGCCACGCATAGGTCTGTTCGCAGAGGGAGCCGGCACCCTCTCCGGGAATCGTGGAGTCCAGCAGTGCGACGGTGAGCAAACCGAGCGAGAAGGACTGATTGATCGGACCGTCGGACGCGGGCAGCTCCAGGACGGTGCGACGGAAATTGGCCCGGTCGTCGTGGTTACCCGGGAGAATGTGCAGCGGAATATCGGTGCTCAGACCCTTACAAGCCTGCTCGTACTGGGCGAGGCTGCCGCGATCTGTGATGTCGCCGGTCACCACGATCGCGTCCGGCCGCTGCGGTAATCGCTCGAGATAGCCGAGGACGGCGGCGACCCGCTCGGCATTGTGCGGGTCCGAATCGAAATGTGTATCGCTGACCTGTGCCAACAGCATCATGGCGTCCGCTTTCTCGTGGGATCGCACCGTTGCGCCCGTACCTTCTGCGGCCTGCGCGAATCTGTGGCTCCGGCCCTTCGCCTCGGTCGCCTGGCGTGCCCCTCGGGCACCAATCCAGCGTAGGCCCATGCCGATGTGCAGTCTGCATGACGAACGCCACCATTTATATCGGAAAGCTATAGGTTTAATGATCTAGCCAGCGTGATTCGCACCTCTGGTCACCTGCCCGGATCGTCTGTTGCCCACCCGGTCGTCCGCCGGGCATACGTGCACACCGGTTCGACGGTGATCACATCCGCGACCCGCACCAGTTTCGAAGGAACGACGCCCCCGTCGAAGTGTGTGGCATCCGGAACGAAGACAGCATCCACCCGATGCGCCTCCGCGATATTCCGCAACCGCAACCCCACATCGTCCACGTCGGCGGTAAAGGTAATGATCTTCCGCAGGTTGTACCCGAGCCTTCTTGCCAGCGAACGGATCTGAGTCTCATCCCACTGTTGCCGCACGCCCGAGATGTCGCGGCGCAGGAACCCGATCGCATCAATACTCAAGGCGCACCGCCCGATTCGCGGCGTATGTGGCACGTGTGGTCCCAGGTGTCGCAGCAGGTGCGGACGGCATGACCGCGTGCAGCCGGGCCAACACCAACTCACGATCCAGCTCCGCTTCGACCCGTGCAGGCCACCGCGTCTCGAGCTTGCGGCAGTAGGACTCGAACGCGAGCCGTCGCTGTACCGTCGCGACAGTCAGCTTCGGTTCACGGGGTGGCCACCAGCAGCCGAAGGTGATGACGATGCCGCAGACGGCGATCAGCAACGCGGTTGTAGCGGTGAACATGGTCAGCACACCTCACTTGCTGCGTACCCGACGGGATACTGACGCGATCCGGTGATCAAAACGGCTGCCTCTGTGATTACCCACCACGGCGTATCGTCTTCGAGTTCGCCGAGGTGTGGGATGACCACGACCTCGGCGAGGTGCTCCAACGCATGTTGTACGGCGATCAGCGCCGCCAACACTGCGGCAACGTCCGTGCGTACGGTGTACACGACTTCCAATCGGTGCGACACGATCAGTGCTTCGTAGATCGCCGGGTCATGATCCCTGTGGAGCAGAGTGACCGCTCTCCTTGGTGGCAATTCGGGCATAGCTCACCTACCTCGCGAAATTGTGCCGTCCGGAATATGTTGATGCAGAGCAGAATTGGCCGTTTCCAGCTGAGGCTGGCCTCGCTTCACCACTGTCTGCGAAGCCAGCACATCATCAACGAAGTTGCGGCACAATGTTCACCATGAATCTTCAGGGGAAGTCTGCTCTTTCCGCAGGGCCGAGCTCTGCGAGGGTTTTGTCGTCCTCCACCGTGAAGGTCGCGCACATTCACGGCGAAGGAGCTGTTGATGACTGAGACAGGCTCCACGCTCACTCGTCGCCAACTCGGCCGGTACCTGAGGGAGTACCGGCAGGGCAGCAACATGACGATCGTGCAGGCTGCCGATCTGATGCAGTGGAGTGAGTCGACACTGCAACGTCTGGAGACCGGCAACGCCGAGAAGATCCGCTGGCGCGATGTGAAGGACCTCTGTGAGCTGTACTCAGTGCCTGGTGAAACCAGCGAAGCGCTTATCGGCTTGGCGCGGCAGTCGCACGTGAAGTCGTGGTTTCATGAGTACGGCGATCTGATACCGGAGACATTCAACCTCTACGTCGGCATGGAGTCGTCCGCCCACAAGCTCACGACGGTGCAACCGGTGGTCTTGCCCGGTCTACTTCAAACCCCGGACTACGCGCGGACTCTCACTCGAAGTGTGTTTCCCGACGATACGAACGACGAACTCGATGGGCGCATCCGGTTCCGGACGCGTCGGCAAGCGATCCTTACCAGGAAAACGCGGCCCGTCGTCTTGGAAGCGGTTATTCACGAGACTGCCATCCGCCGGGTGGTCGGCAGTCCGGAGATCATGGCGAAGCAACTTCGGCACCTCGCCGATATCAGCACCATGACGAACGTCACCGTGCGAACGCTGCCGTTCTCTGCCGGGCTGCCGCTCGGAGATCCGGTGGGGCCGTTCGTAATTCTCGAGTTCGGCAAAGACAAAAATGACAGGCCGTTGGAGCCCACTGTCGTCTACGTGGAGAACTTCCTCGGCGATCTTTACCTCGAGAAGAAGGCGGCCGTAGACCGCTACCATCGAGCCTACGACGGTATCCAGCGCATGACGCTGGATGATGTGGCCAGCAGGAAGCTGCTGCGCCAGGTGGCAAGGGAGTATGAACGTGGACACTGAGTTGACCAGCGCGAACTGGTTCAAGAGCACCCGGAGCACCGGCGGCAAGGAATGCGTAGAGGTAGCGTTCTTGTCCGGTGATTGCGTCGGAGTCCGCGATTCGAAGAACCCGGCCGGCCCGGCGCTGGTCTTCGCCCCGGGGGAGTGGGATTCCTTTGTCGCGGCAGCGCAAAGCGGCGCCTTCGGCTCCGCATAGGTTCCGGTGCGACCGATGGCATCGTCCGGATACTAGCGCGGGGCGATAGGCAGTCGGTCGATTAGGCAGATAGTTGTGAGCGTCCACGTGCGTGCGAACTATCCAGCAGCAGTGTCCGAGATCTCCCCATAGAACGTTTGCTGGATATGGGGTCGACGTCGAAGGCTCGTTCGTCGTAAGCGACTTGATCCCGTAAGCCTCCGAGGGTTACCGGGTCGTTCCGCCGTTGGCTGCGCGGATCGCTCACGAAAAACTCTTCAGCAGCGCATTCGGGTCCTCGGTGATCGGCCCCGCCGGGCCGGTGAAGAAGTCGGTGTCCGGGGCGGCGGTCAAGGCCAGGCGGGGGTCGGTGCGCCAGGGGGCATCGACCGAGAGGGACCAGGAGTGCAGGTGGGTGCGGGCGTAGGTGCCGGATTTGTCGAACAGAGGGTCGCCGGCGATGGGGTAGCCGATCCAGGCGAGGTGTACTCGGATCTGGTGGCGGCGGCCGGTGATCGGGCGGGCGATGAGGACCGTGTGGTTCTCGGTGCGGCCGATGGTGGTGAATTCGGTGCGGGACGGGTAGTTCTTGCCGGCCAGTAGATCGCTGTCGGCGACCGTCCAGGTGTCGCCGTCGCGGTGAATGGTTTCGCGCGGCGCGGCGATCCGCACCCGGTTCTTGCGGCCCACACTCAAGGGCAGCTCGATGACGCCGCTGTCGGGCAGGTCGGTGGCGGTGGTGACGACCAGGTAGCGCTTCTCGGCGGTCTGCTTGTTGAACTGCCGGGTCAGGTCGCCGTGTGCGGAGAGTTCCTTGGCGAACAGGACCAGCCCGGACGTGACCTTGTCGATGCGGTGCACCGGATACAGGGTGACGCCCTCCGCGGCGGCCAGCTCCACTACATCGGTGTCGTGGCGTTCGCCGGTCACCGCGATGCCTGCCGGCTTGTTCAGGGCGAGGATCGCCTCGTCCTCCTCGACGAGGCATTGCTCGGCCAGTTGTGACCATCCCGTCTTTACCATGTCCACCGGCTCAGACTACGGGGTCCGCTCATGGCCGAATCGCGCCAGGAGGGCGGGGGTATCGCCTTGGCAGTGTGCTAGAGCCGGGTATTGCCGAGGAGCGCTGTGGCGGGTTTGCGGCGTAATCACACGACGACCGAACTGCCTTCGCAGCAACAGAACTCAGTCCGCCATAACGATCGCGCGCCGCCGCCCGTACTGATGCCGGGTCCACACATGGATCGCGCTGTGCCAGGACCCGCTGCCAGGTTGGGTTACAGTGGTCGAGCAGCTGCTCGAGCAGACGAAATACCACGAGGAGTTGACCGTGACGGTATCCAATCCCGACGCGAATCCCCGGATCACCGGTGAAGAATTCCTGGCTGCCGAGCCCGACGCATTCGGCGACGTCGAGATCGTGGACGGCGCCGTGGTGCGGCTGATGGCCCAGAGCGAGGCGCACAGCCGAGTCGTGCGTCGACTGGGGGCAGCGCTGGAAGATGCTCGCGATCCCGCGGGACCGTGCCTGCGTGTCGGGTCCGATGTCGCGGTCCGATTCGCCGACGCGGACGATCGCCGACCTGACCACCGGCTCAATGTCCGCTACCCGGATATCTTCGTGCGTGACTGCGAACCGTATGACGTCAACACCGTCCGGGACCACATCGCACTTATCGTCGAAGTCGTCTCCAAGAGCACTGTCGACGCCGACACCGGTGAGAAGCACAAGCTGTACGCGCGCACCGGAATACCCACCTATTTGATCGTCCACTTCGACAAGAGCTGGGAAACCATCGACCGTATCGAGGAGTATCGCCTCGACTGGTCCGGATTGCGATACATGCCGCACAAAGTCCACCGCACCGCCCTGGTTCTCGACGCACCGGTCACGCTCGCGATCACTTTCGAGGCACTCCACCGTCCCTGACAAACCGCCATCGGAGTCGGACCGCCTCGGGCTCACCCGAGCCCGGGCATTGCGCCGAGCGGAGGCGAGCACCGAATGCGTCCATTGGAGTGGAGCGCCCCGCCGCTGCTAGAACCACGCGTCGTCGAGGTCGGTAGTGGTGCGGTCCATCGCATCCAGCAGATCGAAAAGCGGTGCCGTTCGCGGCAATTCCCAGTGGAAGAAGTAGCGGGCGGCTACCCGCTTTCCGCGGTGGAAGTCTTCGGTTCCGTTGTTGGCTGCGATGGCTTGTTCCAGCCAGATCCAGGCCAGCACCACATGGCCGAAGGCTTCCAGGTAGGCCGACGAATTCGCCAGTGCTGCTTCCGGATCGGCGTCGCGCCAGACGGTGGCGGTGGTGGTGGCGATGCGCCCGGTCGCGGCGGCGAGGGCGTCGGCGAAATCGCCGAGTTCTCCGTCACCGGTGGCGCGGGCCCGGTCGACCGTTTCGCCGATGGTGTCCAGCAACAGTGTCAGTGCGGCGCCGCCCTCCGCGATCACAGCGCGACCGAGCAGGTCCAGGCTTTGAATACCGTGGGTGCCTTCGTGAATCGGGTTGAGGCGGTTGTCGCGATAGTGTTGTTCGACGTCGTAGTCGCGGGTGTAGCCGGCGCCGCCGTGGACCTGGATGGCCAGATCGTTGGCTGCCAGACACCACTGGCTGGGCCAGCTCTTCGCGATCGGCGTGAGCACCCGCAGCAGCAGGCCCGCGCGTCGCTCCTCCTCGGCGTCCACGGCGCTGTATTGACGGTCGATCAGGGTGCCGCAGTACAGCTGCAACGCCAACGCGCCCTCGGCATAAGCCTTCTGCGCCAGCAGCATTCGTCGCACATCAGGATGCCGCACGATGGGTACCTGAGCGGAGCTGCCGCCCTTCGCGGTGGCCGGCCGGCCCTGGGGGCGGTTGCGGGCGTAATCGAGGGCCTTGAGATATCCGGTGTAGCCCAGGGCCGTCGAAGCCATCCCGACGCCCAATCGAGCCTCGTTCATCATGTGGAACATGTAGGACAGGCCGCGACTGGGTTCACCGACCAGATAGCCGACCGCACCCGGTTCACCACCCGGGGTGAAGGCGCCGTCCCCGAAGACCGGGGCGGTGTTGACCGTGCCGCGCCACCCCATCTTGTGGTTGATCCCGGCCAGCACCACATCGTTGCGTTCGCCGACCGATCCGTCCTCGGCCGGAAGGTATTTCGGCACGATGAACAGCGAGATACCCCGCGTGCCGACCTCGGAACCGGGGATGCGGGCCAGCACCAGATGCACGATGTTCTCCGACAGTTCGTGATCACCGCCGGAAATCCACATCTTGCGGCCGAACACCCGGTAGGTGCCGTCGTCCTGCGGGACGGCCCGGGTGGTGATATCGGCCAGCGACGACCCGGCCTGCGGCTCCGACAGTGCCATCGTGCCCAGGTAGCGCCCGGTGAGCATGGGCCGCACGAAACGGTCGATCTGCTCCGGATTCGCGTGGGCGGACAGGAGATTCGCGTTACCGACGGTGAGCAGCGTGTAACTGGCGGTGGCCACGTTCGCGGCATAGAACCACGACATGCACGCGGTGAACACCGTGTGCGGGAGCTGCATCCCGCCTACCCGCTCGTCCATCGCGGCGCCGACCAGACCCGCCTCCGCGAACGCCTTCAACGCCGTGGCGACCTCGGGAATGATGTGCACCTGCTCGCCGTCGAAGGTCGGTTCGTGCAGATCGTTCGCGCGATTGTGCGGGGCGTAGTACTTCTCCGCCAATTCGCGGCTCAGCGTGAGCACCTGGTCGAAGGTTTCCCGGCTGTGCTCGCGGTAGCGATCGCGCTCGGTCAGCGCGGTGACGTCCAACCATTCGTACAGCAGGAACTCGAGATCGCGCGCGGACATGATGAGCGAATCCATGTCACCAGCCTTGTGCGCGAGCAGCGCCTGCGCAAGGGGCGGTCTCTCACTGCCTGTGACAGGTGTAGTGGGGAGGCCCGCACGGTACGGCCGTCGATCAGCGGGGCGTGGCGATGAGCGGGGCGAGAAAACGTTCCAGCAGCTCCCGCTCGTCGGCCTCGTCGCGGCCGGGGACAGTGAGCAGTGAGACGATGATCCGGGTCAGCCAGCGGCCCAGCTGTGCGGAACCGTGCGACTGTGCTGTGGCATCCGGCCGACCGGGCTCATCGGATCCCCGCTCCTGATCCGAACCCAGCAGCGAACCCCCGATGGCCTCGATGACCGGGGAGTTCTGCGCCAGATCCAGGGTCAGCCCGGCATCGCCGGGGTTGAACCAGGCGATGAGCAGCGGATCGGCCCGCACCATCCGCACACTGGCCAGCACCCCCGCGACCATTCGCTGCCCGGGATCGGCGATGTCGGCGATCTCCGCGCCTACCGCGGCACCGACCCGCCGGGCCTCCCGATGCACGTAGGCCAGCCGTACCGCGCGCCTGCTGTCGAAATAGCGGTACAGCGTCGCCCGCGAGCAGCCGGCCGCCTTGGCGATATCGCCCATCTGGGTCTCGGCGACACCGCGTTCGGCGAACAGTTCGGCAGCGGCGTCGAGAATGCGCTCGGCGGCGTGCAGCGACCGGGGCCGGTTCAGCCAGTCGCTCACAGCACGACCGGGACGTTGATCGGCCGCCGCACATAGCTGCCCTCGGAGAACACCACGCCGTCGATATCGACGGTGAACTCCGGGCAGCGGGTCAGCAGTTCCCGCAGCGCCACGGTGGCCTGCATACGTGCGGCGGCGGCACCGAGGCAGTGATGGTTGCCGTTGCCGAAGCTGAGGATATTCCGCGGATTCCTGGTGACATCGAGTTCCGCGGCGCCCGAACCATATTCGGTCTCGTCGCGATTCCCCGATGCGTACAGCATGAGTACCCGGCGCCCCGCGGGGATGGTGACGCCCTCGACCTCGACATCGCGCGTGGTGGTCCGTGCCAACCCCTGGACGGGGGAGGTGAGCCGCAGGAATTCGTCCACTGCACCGGGAATCAGGCTCGGGTCGTCGAGCAGGCGCTGCCGCTGTGCCGGGTTCTCGGTGAGCAGTTGTACCGCGCCGCCGAGATTTCCGGTGGTGGTGTCGTTTCCGCCGGTGATCATCGTGAAGGCGAAGCCGATGATCTGCAGTATCTCGCCGGCATCGCCATCGCTGCCCAGTCCCGATGCCACCAGATGGGAGATGGTGTCGTCGCCGGGGTTCTGTTTGCGCTTGTCGATCAGGGTGAGGAAGTACTGCGACAGTTCGCCGACCGCGTCCGCCGCATCCGCGACTCCGCCGGTTGCCGAGGCCGTGACGATGGCCTCGCTCCACTGGTCGAATGCCGCCCGGTCCTCTTCGGGGACACCGAGATAGTGCGCCACGACCATCGTTGGCAGCGGTTTGAACAGCTCCAGCGCGATATCGCCGCCGCCGGCCGCGCGCAGCCGCTCCAGCCGGTCCACCACGAATGCCTCGACCGCGGGCCGGACATCCTGTACCTGGCGGGGCGTGAATCCCTTGGCGACGCGGCGGCGGAAGACGGTGTGATCGGGCGGGTCGGTGAAGACGAACGGACGGTTCTCGCCGAGGCCGATAGCGCTGAGGTCCTGGTAGTCGACGGTGAGGCCCTGCGCCGAGGAGAACGTCGCGGGGTCGCGCACGGCGTCGTAGATGTCGGCGTAGCGGGACAGCACGTAGTAGTCGTCCTGCTCACGCCCGGACGGGACCACGTGATGGACCGGATCGTCGGCCCGCAATGCCGCGTACATCGACCACGGGTCTCGCCAGGTTTCGCCGGAGCGGAGCGAGAAGTGCGCTTCATGAGACAAAGTGGAGCTCATGTATCGACCGTAAGACAAACTCGTCCAGATGTCTATGGGCGAGCGGGTGTGCTGCGGCAAGGGGTGCGGGAACATCGCGTCGGGCGCGATCGGCGCGCGCGGGGGTGTGGGGGTCGGTACTGTGAGCTGATCGAGCGCCGAACCGGCACGAGGAGCGCCTATGCGAACCAGTCCAGCTCTGCGAGAAGTCTTCCGGCGCAAGCCAATCGACGAGATACAGGACGAGTCCGGTACGCAGCTCACTCGGGTGCTGGGGCTGTGGCAGCTCACCGCTATCGGTGTCGGCGGCATCATCGGAGCGGGGATCTTCGCGCTCGCCGGGTCGGTCGCCCACGACACCGCCGGTCCGGCCGTGCTCATCTCCTTCCTGATCGCCGGGGTCGCCAGTGCGGCCGCCGCGCTGTCCTATGCCGAATTCGCCGGGCTGATCCCGCGCTCCGGCTCCGCTTACACCTACGGCTACGCGGTACTCGGCGAGCCGGTGGGCTGGTTCATCGGCTGGGATCTACTGCTGGAATACACCGCGATCGTGGCGGTGGTGGCGATCAGTATTTCCGGCTACATCCAATTCCTGTTGGGGCAGTTGGATATCGGGCTGCCCGACTGGATGCTGGGCGCGCCCGGCACCGGTGACGGCCATGTGGTGGACCTGTTCGCGGCATTGCTGTGCCTGCTCATCGCCTACCTGCTCAACCGGGGCATGCGCGCGGCGGCGCGGTTCGAAACCGTCGTGGTGGGCATCAAGGTCCTGGTGGTCGTCGTGGTGGTCGTGGTCGGCTTCTTCTTCGTCGACTCCGCGAACTACCACCCGTACTTCCCGTTCGGCATGTCCGGCGCGGTCACCGGCGCCGCGACGGTCTTCTTCGCGGTCTTCGGCTACGACGCCATGTCGACCGCGGCCGAGGAGTCGGTGGACGCGAAGCGTCACCTCCCCAAGGCGATCGTGCTGTCGCTGGTGATCTCGATGGTGCTCTACGTCCTGGTGTGTCTGGTGCTCACCGGTATGCAGCACTACACCGAGATCGATCCGGACAGCGGGCTGTCTTCGGCATTCGAATCGGTGGGCCTGCCCGGTGTGGCGAGCCTGATCGCGGCCGGCGCCATCGTCGGCATCATGACGGTGCTGTTCACCTTCATGCTCGGCGTCACCCGGGTCTGGTATTCGATGAGCCGAGATGGGCTGCTGCCCCGGTGGTTTGCCAAAACCCACCCGGTGCGCAACGTGCCCACCCGGATCACCTGGATCGTCGGAGTCGCGGCCGCGGCCATCGCCGGACTGCTGCCGATCGGTGAGGCCGCCGAGCTGACGAACATCGGAATCCTGCTGGCCTTCATCGTGGTCTGCGTGGCGGTGATCGTGCTGCGCTATCGGCGGCCCGATCTGCCGCGGGCTTTCCGGACGCCCGGAATGCCGGTGGTACCGCTGGTCGGGATCGGCTTCTCGATCTGGCTGATCACCTATCTGGACCCGGTGACCTGGTTGCGCTTCGCGGTCTGGTTCGTGCTCGGCGGCATCGTCTACGTCGGCTACAGCCGCCGCCACTCGCTACTGGCCCGTCGCGCCGACGAGCCCGAGAACCCGCCCGCGTCCACCAGCTCGTAGCGATCGGTTCGAGATAACCGCGATATTTGCCGTATTTCCGGAATTTATCGTTTCGTTATATGAATTGGTGTGTTCGTCTTTGGCTTCTCTGTGTTCGTGGCGAATCATGGCTCCCCGGATCCAACGATCGACAGATCAACCGTGGTGTTCGACATTCTGCTCTCGCTACGAGAATCGGAGGAACGCATCATGGCAGGAACCGATGAGGGTCGATGTACCCACCCGCTGCACCGTAAGGCCAGGTCGGCCGCGGCAGCGTTGATGATCTCGGCAGGAATCGGGGCGACGATGCTGGCCACCGCCGGCCCGGTGCAAGCCCAATCTCCATTACCCGCCCCGGTCGTGCCGGGAATTCCGTTACCGCCACAGTTCACAATTCCCGGTCTGATTCCGCAAATGAATCCGGCGCCGCCGGAGCCCATGAAATCCATCGGTGAGCGGGCCCTGGAGGTCGCGGAAACCAAAGTGGGTTCGGCCTATCGCGGCGGCGCCACCGGGCCCGACGCCTTCGACTGCTCCGGCCTGGTGCAGTGGTCGTATCGGCAGGTCGGCGTAGACCTGCCGCGCACCAGCTATGCCCAGCTCGAGGCCGGTTCCCCGGTCTCGCTGGACACCCTGCAGCCCGGCGATCTGGTGTCGTTCTACGGCGGCGGCCATTCGGCGCTGTATGCCGGAGACGGCACCGTGGTGCATGCCTCCACCGGTGGTGAGGGTGTCGTGCGCTCGGCCATGGCGCAGATGCCGGTTACCGGGGCTCGGCGGTTCTGATCGCGGACGGGGTTCGACCCGCCGCCTGCTGCTCCGACATCGCCTGCAGACTCACTGCCGACGGTATCGATGCGGGCGGCGCGGTCGCCTCGTTGCCGGTGCGTCGGGTCGCCGGCGGCGCGGCTCGTGGCCAGGACCGGCCGCTCTCGGCCAGTTCGGGATCGACCGTGCTGGAATCGAATTCCTCGCTGTCGGGACTGCCCAGCTCGGCTAGCCCGACCAGGACGATGAGCGCGATCATGACCAGGGTGACCACCAGTACCAGCGGCGTCACCAACTCGACGGAGTCGACGCCGCTCGGTTCGGGCGGTGCGTCCATTCGGTGCGCGCTCATCGCGGCCATTCCGGTGTAATGCATTCCGCATACCGCGACACCCATGATCAGGGCCGCACCGGTGGCGGCGACATACCCCCGCACATGCAGCACGAACCACAGCGCCGCGGTCGCGGCAACCACCGCGATCAGCAGTGACAGGGCTACCAGCGCGGCGTTGTACTCGATATGTGCGCCCGCGTGCATCGCGTGCATGCCCAGGTAGTGCATAGCGGCCACGCCGAGGCCGGTGACCAGACCGCCCAGGGGCAGAGCGATCGTCTCGCGCTGCCATCGCACCACGATCGACAATCCCACCCAGACCACCGCGATGGCGATGGCTGCACTGAGCAGTGTGACGGGCACGTTGTAGCGGATGGTCACATCCTGGATCGCGAAGCCGAGCATCGCGGTGAAGTGCATGACCCAGATACCGGCACCGCCCAGCGAGACGGCCGCTGCGATCAGCCACGGTCCCTGTCGCCGCGAAGTTCTGGCATGCGTGGCGCAGCGCAAGGCCAGCACGGATCCGATGATCGACATCACGTAAGCCAGCACCGGGGTAACCCAGCCGTGGCTGAAATGGTCTAGCTCGATCACGATGTCTCCGGTGCGCTCAGGGGTTATCGATTCGTTACCGAACGATAGGGCACAACGGTGGTGGTCGGAAACCATTCCAGGGGTGCGTGCTCATGGTCCGAGGTGGCGTACTCACCGGTAGATTCGCAGGTGGGACACCGTATCAAGCTGTATGCAGGTCATTTGCTGGCTGTGCGGACGCGGCCCCCTCGGGGCCGGAGGCCGGATTTGGCGTGGATGCGCCACGGGGGACTTCTACCCGTGTGGGCGCACCGGAAGCTCGGTCAGGCCACGGATCAGCAAACTGGGTTGCCGGTGCGGTACGAAGCCCGGAGTCAGGGCGAGATGTGGGAATCGTTCCAGCAGCGCGGTGAATGCCACCGTCGCCTCCATTCGTGCCAATGGTGCGCCGACACAGAAATGAATGCCGTGGCCGAAGGCGACATGTCCAGTGGTGCTCCGGGAGATATCCAGTCTGCCGGCGTCGGCGTAGCGGAGTGGGTCACGGTCCGCGGCGGTCAACGCGATGTAGACGAATTCCCCTTCGGGGATATCGATTCCGGCGATGGTGACGGGTTCACCGGTGAATCGAAGCGTGGCCCAGCCGACCGGGCCGTCGAAACGCAGGAACTCCTCGATCGCCGTGGGAACCCGTCCGGATCGGCGCGCAACGCCTCGAACTGGGACCGGTTCCGGAGCAGGGCATGGGTGCCGTTTCCGATCAGGTTGACCGTGGTCTCGTGGCCGGCGACCAGTAGGAGAAAGGCCATCGCCACCAATTCCGGGTCGGTGAGCCGATCACCGTCGTCGTGCTGGGAGGCCAGGCTCGACAGCAGGTCGTCTCCGGGGTGGCTCTTCTTGTCCGCGATCAGTTCGGCCAAGTAGTCATGCATCTCGCGGGAAGCCTGCCCGTGATTGCGATTGGTCGCGGCGCCGACCAGAACCTTCGTCCAGGCTTGAAAGGCCTCGCGGTCGGAGAAGGGCACGCCGAGCAGTTCGCAGATGATGGTGACGGGCAACGGATTCGCCAAGGCCTGCAGGAGGTCGACTTCACTGTGGCCGGCCATGTCGTCGAGCAGGCCCGCAGTGATCTCTTCGATGTGCGGGCGCAAAGCCGCTACTCGCCGAGTGGTGAAGGCTTTGTTCACCAGCTTGCGCAGCCGGGTGTGGTCGGGCGGATCGGCGTTGAGCATGTGCTGGTTCAACGACTGGGCGTCGGTGGCGAGATGATTCCAAACGCCTTTGCGGTGGAACAGTTCCGTCGCATCCAGTGCGTTCTTGCGCAAGCGTGGATCCGCCATTGCCGCACGTGCTTCCGCGTGGCCTATGACGACCCAGGTCGGGACCGCGTCTGGATTGTCGAACTTGACCCGATGGACCGGGCCGCGCTCGCGCCAGCGGTCGTAGTACCGGTGTGGATCGTCGTGAAAATCCGAGCCGATCAGCTCGACTGGTGTGGATATTCCGGTCTCGGCCATGCTGTCTCCCTGCTACCCGCGTCCCGGTGGACGCTCCCCACGGCGTCAGCGCAGTTTCCACGTGACCACATCCAACGTACCGAATCCTGGTTGCCTCGAACTACTTTCCGCTGCGCATACGGACATATGCCCCGAGCATTCTCGGAACCACCACATATACGGCACATGGCACCACGACCGCGGTGAGGACGAGCGCCCGCAGCGGCACCGGCCAGCCTGCCGTGAACGGTGCCATCGCTGTCATTCCCAGGGCCACCATCGGGAAGATCGCCAGCCAGGTGAGAACAGCGCGCAGGTGAACCGACGGTGCGGGGGTGAATGTGCTGGTCATTGGTACTCCTAAATATCCAACTAAATGGTTGTAGATGACAGTAGACACCATCGCTGGGCAGTCTGCAACTGTTTGGTTGGAATTTTGTTAGAGTCGTGCCATGGCCTGGGACACCGAGCGCACCAAACGCCTGCTACTCGAGGCGGCCACCACCGAATTCGGTGAACGCGGCCTCGCCGGAGCTCGTGTGGACCGCATCGCCGCGGCCGCCGGCGTCAACAAGGAACGCATCTACAAATACTTCGGCGCCAAGGACCAGCTGTTCACCGAGGTTGTCAACCACGAGATCAACGAACTGGGCGATGCGGTCCATCTCGAAGGCCACGGCGCCGCAGCCGTCGCGGACTACGCCCAGCGCTTCTTCGACCACATCTGCGCCCACCCGGCCCTCGCCCGCCTGCTTTTCTGGGAGGGTCTGGAACTCGGCACACCGGTCGCCGAGGCGGCACGCCGCGACAGCATGACCGGCAAGATCGCCGATATCCGCCGCGCTGCCCCGCAGCTGTCCGAAGCCGCTGCGCGCGAACTACTTCTGACCATCCTGTCGCTCTGCTACAGCTGGCACGGGCTCACCACACTGGACCGGCTGATCACCGGAGAAGCCGAACCCGATACGGAGCGCAGGGGGGAGCGTCGTGCGGCGATCGGGCGGATGGTCGCGGCAGCGGTGGAGGCTGGTTGAGCAGGCAGATGCCGCCGTCGCTCATGACCTTCCGGGGAGCCAGCGACGCAGCAGTCCCGGGCGCGGGCGCCCGAAGGTCGGCACGAACCAGTGTGGCAACGGTTCCCGTGCCGAGAGCCACGCAGCCGGAATTCCGGCCTGCCCGGTATAGGAGGCGACGATTCCGCCGACGATCGCGCCCGTGGTGTCGATATCGCCGTCCGCGGCCAGGCATGTGGTGACGGCGGCGGGGTAGTCGGCCAGGTGGGTGGCCGCGATCCAGATCGTCAGCGGAACGGTGTCCTGAGCGGTGACGCGGGAACCGTTGCCGAGTTGACTCACCGCGACCTCGAGAGGTGCGCCGAGCAGTGTTCGGGCGTGCGCGATGCGCCTGCTGGTGTCGCCGTCGGCGAGATGGGCCAGGACCGCATTGATGAATTCGTCTGGAGCGGGCGGATTTCCGGTCGCCCGCGCCTGTGCGGCCGTGCCCGCCGCCAGTGCGACCGCCACCGCACCGGCAATCCCCTCGGAATGCATATGGGTAACCTGCGCCGACCGAACTGCCGCGGCGACAATCTTTTCCGGGTCGCCCGCATGGAACGCGCCCAGCGGCGCGACCCGCATCGCGCCGCCGTTCCCACACGACCCTTCACTGCCGAACGAGGACCCCGCCGCATCCCGCCACCGCGCACCCGCCCGGATCCGCTGCAAGGTCTCGGTCGCACCGAATCCGTAATCGCGGCTCAGATCGAATCGCTCGGCGAAGGCGGTGGCCAGACGATCGGAATCGACCTCGCCGTGCCGGCCGAGTTCGTCGACCACGCTGCACGCCATCTCGGTGTCGTCGGTCCAGCGCAACTGCCGCTGCGGGAGCTGTCCTGCCAGCAGTTCGGGGACCGATCGGCCCAGTACCGGAAATTCTTGCCCCAGCGCATCTCCCACCGACAGACCGGCGAGTGAGTCGAGCATCAAGTCGATATGCATCGCCGATAATCGTATCGGCGCTGAAAGGGAACCCGACGTCGAGTGAGGTGGCGGCCCAGGTCGGTAGCCGAATCAGCGTTCTCTGGCGATCCTGTAGGCCCCGACCGCGGCATAGGAGCCGGTGAGGATGGTCATCGCCAGCCCGGCGCGTAGTGGCAGATCCCGGCGGGCGACACGGACCGCACCCGCGAGGGTGTCGCTGGAGTCTACGAACAGGGACAGTTGCCGCCATTTGCGGCGTTCTGCCGCGCCTCCGGTGAGGTAACCGACGCCCATGGCGAGGGCTCGGCCGCCGTAAATCCTTGTCATATAGGTGAGTTCAGGGGAGGGCGCGACGCCGAGTGCCTTGGCGAAATGCCTCGGGACGGTCAGCGAGGCGACGGCGAGTGCGATGCGCCCGGCCGCGAGGAGTTCGAGTGGATCGAGACCGCCCCTCGCGGGGGCGACTGCGGCCTTGTTGTCGGCAACGGTGGCCATGGCGTCCATGAGTGCTCCTGATCCCTGAAACCTGGGCAAACATACTGGTCACAACAGCTCTGACCTGCATGCGACGCTAACATAAATAAATGAAGTCAGCTACCTGATATAGAAGTTGGATTCTAAAAATGTCCAGATTGGTAGGGTGCTCGATATGGCGCGACGTTCCTATGACCAGTACTGCGGCCTCGCACAGGCGATGGATGTGGTGGGCGAGCGCTGGACGCTACTGATGGTGCGTGAGCTGATGTCGGGGCCGAAGCGGTACTCCGATCTCGCCGGTGCACTCGACGGCATCGGCACCAGCCTGCTCGCCGCTCGCGTCAAGCAGCTCGAGGCCGACGGACTCGTGCGCCGCACCCTCCTGAATCCTCCGGTCTCCGCGGTCGCCTACGAACTCACCGGCACCGGCCGCGAACTCGGTCGCGCCCTGATGCCGTTGGCGCTGTGGGGAGCCCGGCATTTCCTGCGTGAACAGCGCCGCCCGGAGCAGGGGTACCGCGCCGAATGGTCGCTGGTCTTCCTCGCCGACCTACTCGACCCGCAACAGCTGAATACAGACGCCACCTACGAATTCCACATCGACGACAGTGTTGCCAGGCTCCGGATCTCCGACGGCCGCGCCGAAGTGATCGCAGGTGCCGGCCCCGCCGACGCGACGCTGCGCACCGACGCCGCGACCGTCGCCGCCATCGCAGGCGGGCGGCTCACCATTGCCGCCGCGGCCGCGGAGAACCGGCTCGAGGTCGATGGAGATCCGGAAGCGCTCCAGGCACTGCTGGTGCTGCTGGACGGCGCGCTGAGCCGGCTCGATCTCGCCGGCGTTCCGTCGGAGTGAGGATGCCGTGTCGCTCAGCCCGCTGCCTTGATTGCCGGTGCGAGCCCGCCCGGCATCATCAGTTCCGCGCTGGAGGTGATCTGCTTGCCGTTCACCGTGACGGTGGGAGTGGAGTTCACACCACCGGCGAGTGCTTCCTCGGTCTTCGTACGCAGCAGGCTGTCATATGTGCGATCGGTAATGCACTGCGCCACCGCATCATCGGTGTATCCGGCTGATTTCGCGATACTGATCAGCTCGTCGTCGGTCAGGCCGGCGCCGCCCTCGGACGGTTGTCCGGTGAACATGTCCGCCAGCCACGACTGGTAATTCTCCGTACCCGAGTTCGCGACACAGAACGACGCATTACCGGCCCGCGAGGAGTAATGCGTGCTGCTCGCCGCGTCGAGAAAGGTGATGACCTGATATTCGACCGCGGCGGTACCGTCCTCGACCGCTCCCTCGAGCACCGACCCGTTGGCCGCCTCGAACATCTTGCAGGCCGGGCACTGCAGATCCATGACCACCCGAACCGTCACCTTCGCATCGGGATCCCCGATCCGCACCGCCCCGTCCGCCAGCACGTTCCGGGCAGTCGAGGCGCCGGTGGCAGGGGTGGCAGTCCCCGGAATCTCCGAGGCCAAGGCGTTACGCGCGACCAGTCCGATCCCCGTCGCCACCACGAGCGCCAGCACCACCACGACCGGCACCAGCACCGTGAGGTACCTGCGATTCGGAGTCGATGCAGGTGGTTGCGGCTCGCCGCCGGGATACATGGTCATTCGGGTTCCCCTTCGATGGATATGCCGGGGTCAGCTTATGTACCGGAGGTGCGGAGCGCGAGACCGGCGGGTGCAGGCGGTCGACCCGGGCGCGTGGCCGAGTCGGGGGTCCGGCTGAGGCGAGTCCAATGGTCACTTTTGGTGTCGTGTTTTTGCAATCGCATGTGATCGGCTGTGGTGCAGAGTGAACGCACAGTCGATTCATTGCGGAGAGGAAGAAGACTCATGGCAATTGCCACCTTGAAGATGGTCACCCTGGACAGTGCCGATGCGCGGCGTGACGCGGAGTTCTGGGCGGCGGCGCTGGGGTGGGACATTGCGCATGTGCAGGACGAGTACGCCATGCTCACCGGTCCGGACCATGCGCTCGGATTCGGCACCACCCCGGATTACCAGCCACCCACCTGGCCGAACGAGAACGGCACCAAGCAGTTCCACCTGGATTTGGCGGTCGAGGATATCGAGCTCGCCAGCAAAGAACTGGTCGAACTGGGCGCGACGTTGCCGGAGTTCCAGCCGGGCGACACATGGCGGGTGCTGCTCGACCCGAGCGGCCACCCCTTCTGCCTCACCCGCGCAGCCAACTGGGGCTAGCAGGTATGACTGCATGAATCCTTCTGCATGTATGCTTGCATGTAATGCTGCAGAAGGAGGGCGTGATGGCGACGGTTCAGGTGCGAGACGTTCCGGACGAGGTAGCGGCGGTGATCGCGGAGAAGGCCAGTGCTGAACACAAATCGGTATCGGCGTACCTGCGTGATCTGATGGCTGCTGATGTGCGGCGAGAGTTGCAGCGTCGGGCTATCGCCACCTGGGACGAGAAGTTGCAGCAGACTCAGCAGCGATTGGGGCTCGCCGGTCGGTCGGCGGTATCAGGTGCCGAGGTTGTTCGTGAGGTCCGCGATGATTACGACCGGGACAGCGAATGATCGTTGTCGATGCGTCAGTGTGGGTGGACCTGCTACGCGGGGTGCTGCCGACCGGATATGCCGACCGCATTCGAATCGCGGGATGCGTTTCCCCACCACACGTCGATTTCGAGGTGGGGTCGGCGCTCATCCGCCTAGCCCGCCGCGGTGAACTGGAATTCGAGCAGGCTCGCGAATTGATCGCTGCATTCAGCACCCATCCTGTTGAGCGAATCCGTGAACCGGTCGACTCGGTCGCAGCTGTTGCGTTGGTGGACAACGCCACTTATGCGGATGCGGGATATATCGCGTTGGCCCAGCGGCTTGCGTACCCGTTGATGACTCTGGACGACGGGATGCAGAAGGCAGCCAGGATTCATGGGGTGGAAGTTGTCGGCGTATCCGGCTGACCGTTGGTTCCGCTAGCGTCCCGCTCCACGCTCCAACAGGCGTTCGACGTCTCGCGCGCGCCGATCCATCCGGTCGGAGCCGGTATCGCGGTCGGTCTTCGTGGGCCCGCAGTGTGCGGCAGGTGCGTCCCGTCACCTGGGTTCACCCGACCGAATAGGTGTCGCGGAACGCTTCGCGAACGGTGGCGGCGTCCGACGGTGCCTGGCTCTCGATTCCCGAAACAACCTCGGACACTCGCCAATAGTTCGACGGGACCAGCCTTCCGGAGAGCACTGCAGTTACGGCTGTACTCGCGGCTTCGTCCGGTTTTCCGGCCGCCACGAGAGTCAGGCCCAAATCCAGGTTCGCCGAAGCGATCCGGCGTGGCCGCACCAATTGCGCAGCTTCCAGGTCAGCGAGGACGTGCCGGGCGTAGGACTCGGCTGCGGGATCACCGAGCCAGGACAACGTGGTTGCCACGTACGCATCGGATTTGGCTGGGTCGAAACGGAAATGGTGCTCCGGACGATCCGGGACGTTCAGGCCGGAGGCGAGTCGTGCCACGCGGCGCAGAGCGTCGTAGGTGCCTGTGCTGTCTCCGAGTCGGGCCAGCGCGCGGCCTTCTTGAGCGGTGGCCTGGATGAATGCCGAGCTGTCGGCAGGAGCGACGGTCTGCGCGGCGCGGGACAGTTCGGCCGCTTCCGTGAATGCGCCGTCCGTAAGCCGTTGCCATGCCCGTGTTTCCAGGCACCAGGCCGCAATCTCGGGGTGCTGGGCTTCGTCCGCGAGCTTCCATGCCAGATGTCCTCGCGCGGCTGAGGCGGTGGCCTCGCCCAGATCGATGTGGCACGTACTCGCGAGCAGGGAGAGCCAGCCGACAGAGACCAGTAGGCGGCGATGCTGGGTCAGGGTCTTGCGGCTGTCCATGAGGCGCCCGGCATAGCCGAGATTCCGTCGGATGCGTTCCAGCAGTTCGCGAGGTGGTGTCGTCGGATAGCTCGCTGCCAGGTCGTCGACAGCCGATTCCAGGTGGTCGAGGGTGCCGCCACCGATATCCGATGCTGCAGCCCGCGCAATCCACTCCGCTGCTGCCTGTGCACCGTCCTCCGGTTCGTTGAACAGCGTCGACCCTATTCCCAAGGTGTCGGCGTATGCACGCACATGATCGGGCCCGATCCGGCGTTGCCCGGTCTCCAACATTCCGAGTAGCGGTTTGCTGTAATGCGTGAGTGCGGCCATCGCGGACAGGCTGATGCCCGCAGCTTCCCGTGCCGCACGAAGCCGCTCACCTGTGACGATCTCGTCGTCGGTGTTCATGTCCTCCACGGTATCCGTGCGGCGCGCGCAGTTGTAGACGGTTGTGGACAACAAGATGCTGCCGCACCCGATTCCGCGCGCTTAACGTCGTTTTCGGCCTCGTCGCCGGGTTGATGCCGCGGTTCCGGTAGTCCTCGGCGGCGGGTGCTTGTCGATGACGACGGGCGAGAGGGGACGGGCTGTGGACGACTGTGGACAGGGCGGGCGGTATCTCCAATTCCGGGATGGGAGTTGGTGGGGGACGACGGATGGCCGGTGCCGATGGGAGATTCGGATCTGGTGCGGGACCGCTACTTCACTGCCCCGTCGGTATTGCCGTCGCCGAATACGTCCGGGGTCGACGGCGCGGAGCTGTCATGAGCGGTGGGTGGGTGCTCGTGGGCTGGTTGGTCGTCGTCGGTCTGCCGCTGGTGGTGCTCGTGGCCGTGATCGTGTGGCCGACCGATTAAATTCGGACATCCACCCCGTCATCATGGACGTCGACAGTCCGCACCGAGCGGAATGGGATGTCAGGAGGATTTGATGGCGCGCGAACTCGTGTATACCGGCTTCATGTCGTTGGACGGGGTGGTCGACTCGCCCGGCGGGACAGTGGAGGGGCACCGCAGCGGAGGCTGGGTGATGGACACCGAATTCGTGCCCGAGGCGTTCTCGCTGAAGGGGGAGGAGCTCGCGGATACGAGTGCGTTGCTGTTCGGGCGCCGCAGTTATGAGGCGTTCGCACCGATCTGGCGTGATTCGGCCGACCACGCCGCGTACAAGGATCTGCCCAAGTTCGTGGTCTCCTCCAGCTTGACCGACGACATGTTGATCGACGGGTGGGGGCCGCTCACCATCCTGCGCTCGGCGGACGAGGTCGCGCAGCTGAAGCAGACCGAGGGCGGCGCCATCTACATCCACGGCAGCGCCGAGCTGGCTCGCGGCTTGTCGGAGGCGAACCTGATCGACCGATACAACCTGTTGGTGTTTCCGGTGCTGCTGGGAGCGGGGAAGAGCGTGTTCAGCCGGGCCGACAGGGACAAGCAGACACTGCGGCTGCGGGAGTCCGCGAGCTATTCCAACGGAGTGACGAAACTCGTGTACGACGTCGTCCACTGAAAGTACCTAAGCGTGACAGATTCCTCGGCGCCGGCGACTGCATAACTTGGTGTTCACCACGCACACACGAGCACCGAGGAGACGGTCATGAGTGACATCAACGAGCTGGTCCAGCGCTACCTTGCCGCCTGGAACGAGACCGATGCCGAGCAGCGGAAGGCCGTGCTGGCCGAGGTTTTCGCCGCCGACGCGACCTATACCGACCCACTGGTCGCGGTGCGTGGTCACGCCGAGCTCGACGCCGCCATCGCAGGCGTACAGGAGCAGTTCGGCGGGCTGGTGTTCAGCCTGGGCGGTGTGGTCGACGCGCACCACGACATCGCGCGGTTCACCTGGAACCTCGGGCCCGAAGGCGCCGAACCGCTGATCGTCGGCTTCGACGTCGCGGTCATCGGCGACGACGGCCGAATCACCCAGGTACTCGGCTTCCTGGACAAGGTGCCCGCCGGCGCCTGAACACCTCGATCACCACGAATCAGGAGCAGTCATGACCGCCTACGCCATCGCAAATCTGCACAACTCGAGTCCGCACCCGGACGTCGCCGAATACATCGAACGTATTCCCGGCACCTTCGCACCGTACGGCGGTCGCTTCCTGGTGCATGTCACCCCGCACGAGGTGAAGGAGGGCAGCTGGGACGGCGCCGTCGTGGTGATCGAATTTCCGGACATCGAGCAGGCGCGAGCCTGGTGGGACTCGCCCGCGTACCGGGAGATCGCACCGTTGCGCTCGCGCCACATCGACGGCGACATCGTGCTGGTCGCGGGAGTCGCCGAGGATTACGACGCGACCGTCACCGCCGCGGCCATGCGTGCCGCACTCCCCGGCTGAATCCGGTTGTCAGGCATCGTAATTGAACCCGAAGACGCGAGCACCGGTTTCGCTGCGAGGCCGGTGACTCGTTGCCGGGCCGAAGGCGATGTAGGTGCCGGGTCCGTACGTGGTCGAGCCCTCGATGATCTCGCCGTGCACGATGAAGTACGCCTCGCCGTAACCGTCGTGCACGTCGAGTTCCGGCCATTCGGCACCGGGTTCGAGGTCGATGACCCAGGTCCTGATCCCCGGCATACCGGGCAGCGTGCGGACCTGCACTCCGGGCTCCAGCTGATCCACCGGCATATCGTCGACCGTCACCGCCAGGCTCTGCTCGGGCTGTACCTGCTCCGGAGTGCTCATCAACACAAGATCTCACTCGCTCGGTGGGGCCGGGCGCCAGGGTGCCGGCCGTGGACCTGGACGAGCAGGCATTCAGCCCTGGCCCCGGGGGGATCACCTGCGGCTCAGCGCACCAACGAGTGAACCGTCGTCCCTCTCACCCGGTCGAAACCGGATGAGAGGGACAGTTTTTCGCTACGCCGATGATCAGGCGGCCGGTGTCGCCGGGGCGGTGCCGGCGCTACCACTCAGCAGCCCCTCCAGCAGGGTGGGCAGCAGATCGGCGCTGCCGGTGCCGGGGGTGGGGGTTTCGCCGTCGATATCGACGGCGGTGGATGCGGCGTCGCCAGGTGTGCCGGCGGACGCGCTACCGCTGGCCAGGGCCTCGAGCAGACCGGGCAGCAATTCCGCGCTGCCGGTGCCGGTGGCGGGAGCGTCATCGATGGCTCCGGCGACCGGAACGGCCTGGGCGATACCGGCACCGAAACCGGCCAGGGCGACCGCCGAGACGGCAGTGAAGGCGAAACGGGCGATTCTCACGAAGGTTCTCCTCGCTTGTTCTGTTGTGTTGGCGAATCAGAATCGTGGGAGCGCACCAGAGTGTTAACAACGAATTTTTCACTTTTCGTCCCGTTCGGCACCGCCGCCGATTCGGCATCGCGGCGAATTTGCTGCTGAATCTCGTTGTTGAGCTTTAGTATTCAAGGCCATGGTTACTGGCCGCTGTCGTTACCGAACTTGGCGGAGGGTGAACGGCCGTCGGGTGCGGACTGGACTACTTGTCGTCGTGCTCGCGCTTACCGGCTGTGGAGGTGACAATGATGCCGATACACAGCGGAAACAGGGGAGTGCAACCTCCAGTGGTGAGCCGTCGCCGGCGGCGATGAACGTACTGCCGGGTATGCCGCCGCCACTGTCGGCCACCGACGTCTACGCGGCCGATCGGGAATTCTCCCCGGCGGTCGCGGGGCATTTGCCTAGAGTGTATGTGCCGAACAGCAAGTCGGACACGGTGTCGGTCATCGATCCGGCCACCTTCCAGGTTGTCGAGACCTACCCCTCGCAGGGACGGGAGCCGCAGCACGTGGTGCCCGCCTACGATCTGCAAACGCTGTACGCGACCAACGACCTGCCGATCGGCAGCGGAAGCCTGCTGCCGATCGACCCGCGTACCGGCAAAGCCGGTGATCCGCTACCGGTGCGCGATCCCTACAACCTGTACTTCACCCCGGACGGGCGCTACGGCATCGTCGTCGCCGAGGCCGACAAATCGCTGGACTTCTACGATCCGCACACCTGGCAGAAGGTCGACTCCACGCCGGTGCCGGACTGCCCCGGCGTGGACCATATGGATTTCACCGCCGACGGCCGATTCGCCCTCGCCAGTTGCGAATTCGGCGGCCGGATGGCGGTAATCGACATCGCCTCCCACAAGCTGCTCGAGACGGTACAACTGCACGGCGGCCCCTCGGGCATGCCACAGGATGTGAAGCTGTCACCGGACGGCTCCACCTTCTTCGTCGCCGACATGCACGCCGGCGGGATCTACACCATCGACGCGAAATCCTTCGCCGAGACCGGCTTCATCCCGACCGGCAAGGGCACCCACGGCCTGTACGTCACCCGCGATTCCCAGCAGATGATCATCACCAACCGCGGCGAAGGCAGCCTGTCGGTCTGGGACTTCGCCGACCGGAAACTGGTACGCACATGGTTCATCCCCGGCGGCGGCAGCCCGGACATGGGAAACATCTCCGGCGACGGCCGAGTGTTCTGGGTCTCGGGGCGATACAACAACGAGGTTTACGCCATCGACATCGTCGAGTGGAAACTGCTCGCCCGAATCCCGGTCGGCGCGGGGCCGCACGGACTGACGGTGTGGCCGCAACCCGGCCGCTACTCCACCGGACATACCGGGGTCATGCGCTGAGTCGACCTGCGAGGGCAGAGCTCCCGTTTGGTCGTGCAGCCCGTCGATCCCCCAACCGACAGGCACGGTCGGAGCCAGTGCAGTGGAACCCCTACACGAATCCGGATTCGTAGGCCACGATGACTGCCTGGGTGCGGTCTCGGGCGCCGAATTTCGCCAAAATCGAGCTGACATGGGTCTTCACCGTTTCCGACCCTACGTACAGGTCGGCCGCGATCTCCGCGTTCGACAGACCTTTCGTCATCAGGCGCAGGACCGCCACTTCCCGTTGCGTGAGGTCGGCGCGCTCCAGAATCGCGCGTGCGCTGTCGTTTCTGCGGCCCGCCGCCAGCGATCGGACAGCAGCCGGATAGAGCACCGAATCGCCTTGTGCGACGGTGCGTACGGCATTCGCGATCTCGGTGGGGCGAGCACGTTTGAGCAGGAACCCATCGGCGCCGGCGCGCAACGCCTCGTAGACGTAGTCGTCGTTTTCGAAGGTGGTGATGATCAGGATCTTCGGCGGGTCCGGCACGGCTCGAAGCACCGTCCGGGTGGCTTCGATCCCGTCCATCAGCGGCATCCGCACGTCCATCGCGATGACATCCGGGCGCAATCGCTTGACCTCGCCGACCACCGACACACCATCGGCCGCTTCGCCGACCACCGTAATTCCCTCTTGCGCATCGAGAATCGTCCGCAGTCCCGCCCGCGTCAACGGTTCGTCGTCCACCAGCAGCACCGAGATGGTCACCGAATCACCCTAGGCCGTGGGTCGGTAGCCGAACCCATGTCCGCCACCGCCCGTCCTCCGGGCCCATGCGAGCCTCGCCGCCCAGTAGTTCGGCGCGTTCCCGAATCCCACGCAGCCCGCTGCCGTGATCGGCCGGGACAGCGCGATCGTCCGCGGATTCGGCGGCAGGCACTGGGTTCGACACGTCCAACTCGAGCCATTGCGCGTCCACGTACACCCGAACCTGCACGGCGACACGGCCCGCATGACGCAGAGCATTGGTGAGTGCTTCCTGCAGTATTCGATAACCTTCGCGCGAAATCGGACCGGAAACCCGCTCTATCGGGCCGGTGATGTCGGCATCGATGGTGGCTCCCGCCGAACGGGCCGAGTCGAACAGCCGGGATGCCGCGGTCAGCATCGGACGCTGATCCACAGGCGTGCTCGGCTCACGCAGCACTGCGAGCACGCGCTCCAGATCCTCCAATGCGGTGCGGCCCGTGTCTTCGATCGCAGCGAGCGCGGTGCCGGTGAACTCCGGCTCACCGGCCGCGCGGGCGGCGCCGGCCTGCAACACCATCGCGGTGAGCGAGTGGCCGATCGAGTCGTGCAATTCCCGGGCGATACGGTTGTTTTCCAGCAGCCGTTCGGTGCGTTCTTCCAGAGCGTGCAGACGCGTCGAGGCCGAGGGGCCGAGCAACCACCGCGCGCAGGCGGTGACCAACTCGCCGAGGCCGACGAGCACGGCGAGCAGCACCAGAATCGGTAGCGGCGCGACAAGCGCATACCACCACTTCGGACCGGCGAGCTGTAGCAGCGTGTCCCCGGTGGGCTCGGCTCCCAGCGCCGCTCTCACAAGATCCGAGCACATCAGGATCGCTGGTATGCCGACGCCGAACAACGCCATGCTCAACAGCAATCGGATCTCGAGCCACAGTACGATCCGCCAGCGATCCGCCCAGTCGGTGGCGGGCGCCACGGCGATCGAGGCATCGGTGGCACCGCGTTCGTGTGGGGTGAGAAACAGTTGAGCCTGGATCGCCTCGGCCAGCCGCATTCCTGGGATCAACCCGATCGGTACGGCCAGCAGGAGCGGCACCCAGGGACTGTGCCTGTCGATGAACATCCACAACGCCACTGCGGTCATCGGCAGTGCCAGATGCAGTCCGCGGGTATAGGTCACCGAACGCGCCAGTGGCCGCAACAGGGCTTTGAACACCATGCCATCGTGTCAGCGCTCGGTGGCCGGCGATTCCCCCGCGCGGGGGAGGTGATATCCGCTCGGTGGGGAAGTTTTGTCATCGCAGCCAGGCGATGGTGTGAACATGACCAGTATCGAAGTCCGCGACCTCAGCAAGGTTTACCGGCGCACCAGGGCTGTCGACGGGATCGACTTCTCGGTCCGCCCCGGGCGCGTCACCGGATTCCTCGGCCCCAACGGCGCGGGCAAGTCGACCACGATGCGGCTGATCCTCGGCCTGGATCGGCCGAGCTCGGGGACAGCAACCATCGGCGGTCGCCGGTTTCGCGACATCGACCGGCCGCTGCGCACGGTCGGCGCCCTGCTCGATGCCGCAGCCGCGCATTCGGGCCGCACCGCGCACGACCATCTCCTCGCGCTCGCTGTCGGCAACCGTATTCCGGCCCGCCGGGTCACCGCGGTCCTCGAGGAGGTCGGGCTGGGGGCCGTGGCGGGGCGTCGAGTCCGCACCTATTCGCTCGGCATGCGCCAGCGCCTCGGCATCGCGGCCGCGCTACTGGGTGATCCGCCGGTGGTCATGCTCGACGAACCGTCCAATGGGCTCGATCCGGAGGGGATCATCTGGATCCGGGAAATGCTGCGCCGCTTGGCGGGCGAGGGCCGTACCGTGCTCGTCTCCAGTCACTTGATGGGCGAGACCGCCGCGTTCGCCGACCAGCTGATTGTGCTGGGTCGCGGCCGGGTGCTTGCCGACACCGCCCTGCAGACCTTCATCAGCGATCAGGTGCAGCCGCGAGTCCGGGTGCGTACGACCGACGAAGCGCGGTTACGCGAGGTGTTGGCCGGTGCCGGAATCGATGCGATCGAGGACTCCGGGTGCTGGTTCATTCATGGCTGGCGCGTCGACCGGATCGGCCCGCTGCTCGCGGGCGCGGGCGTCCCGATCCTCGAACTCGCCGACG
The DNA here is from genome assembly GCF_001613265.1 of Nocardia vermiculata NBRC 100427. Classification (GTDB taxonomy): domain Bacteria; phylum Actinomycetota; class Actinomycetes; order Mycobacteriales; family Mycobacteriaceae; genus Nocardia; species Nocardia vermiculata. Next base: position 57,786 of record NZ_BDCA01000010.1, on the reverse strand, counting down.
AGCCGGCATCACTGGAACAGGCATACCTCGAATTGACCTCGGCCGACAGTGAATACGCGGCCACCACCCCCGCACTCGAGAAGGCATGACAATGACGTTCACCCCGGTGCTTCGCTCGGAATGGATCAAGGCTCGATCACTGCCATCGTTGAACGGCATTCTGGCGCTGTTGTTCGCGGTGACGGTCGGACTCTCACTGCTCGGCAGCGCCACGCTCGCGCACGAAGCGAAGGGCACAGCGGATTTCGATCCGGTGCTGCTGTCGTTCTTCGGCATCAATTTCGGGCAGGTCATCGCCATCGCCTTCGGTGCGGCCTGCGCTGCGGGACCCTACCGCGACAACGGCATGCGAGTATGGCTGGCGGCCGTTCCACGACGGGGCCTGCTGTACTCGGCCAATCTGACCGTGATCGGTGCACTGACTTTCGGTATCGGGCTCGTCACCGGTGCGATCTGCTTCCTGGTCGGCCGGCCACTCATCGGCGACGGCGCGATCGGGCTGGACGATCCGTTCGGCTGGCGCGCCATGCTCGGCTGCGCGGTGCACCTGACGCTGATGGCGCTGATGGCTGCAGGGGTCGCCACCCTGCTGCGCAGTTCGGCCGCCACCATGGGCGTGCTGATCCCACTCGTCCTGATGCTTTCGTTCGTGCTCGGCGATGTCACCCGAGGTGGGAGCGTCGCGGAGTTCCTTCCGGACCGTGCGGGCCGCCAGGCCCTGGTATCCGGCCCGACCGGCGTGCTCGGCCCCTGGACAGGTCTCGCGGTCACCGCCTGCTGGGCAGCGGCGGCCATCGGAGTGGGCTGGATGGCGCTGCGCCGCCGCGACTTCTAGCTGGAACCGCTCGCTGGGCAGCAGTCCCGCCGTGGTGATGCTGAGCCGGGCGTCTCCGGTGACCTCGATGGCGAGGTCCTGGTGCAGAAGCCCTGGGCGGACACAATCGTCCAAACTGTCCTGAACTGCGCAAATGATGCGCAGGTTGGTGCCCTCGGCAGGATTCGAACCTGCGACACCCGCTTTAGGAGAGCGGTGCTCTATCCCCTGAGCTACGAGGGCGCCGGACTGGGGCAGTTCGTGGAACGCCTGGTGGAGAACGGTATTCGTACGCGCTGTCCGGTTGTCCTGCGGGGTGGTGCGGCGATCTGGGTCGCCGACCTCGCGCAAGTGTAACGGTTCGGTGGGGGTGGGCGGGTAGGTACCTCGAGGGTTGGCTTCCGCGGGGACTGGATCTGGGCATATTGCTGCGGGTGAGTCCAGGCGGGAGTGGGGGTGGCGCCGGATTGTTCCGGTCGTTCGCCGGGCGGTGTTGCACCGGCAATACCATTCTGGACAACTTCTGGATACCGGTAATTTACCGGCAAAATGGGGATGCTCCGGTAACATCCCCGCTGCTCGCTACTTTTCAGCACTCTCGAATATTCGTGCGAGTCCGACCGGGCGTTGCGCGTGATCAGGAGGAGTCGATGAATGTTCGTGCACTATTCGCCGAATTTCTAGGCACGGCGATTCTGGTCTTCATCGGCGCCGGTGTGGCGCTGTTGTCGTTCGGTTACGGGATGGCCGCGGCCAGCCCTTCGGCGGGCGTCGTCGCCACGGCATTGGCCTTCGGCTTCGTGATGCTGATCCTCGCCTACGCCCTCGGCTCGATTTCCGGCGCGCATATCAATCCGGCGGTCACCATCGGATTTCTGGCGTCGGGCCGGATAACGATCACCGAAGCGGTCGGATACTGGGTCGCGCAGGTGGTCGGTGGTATTGCCGGTGCTGCGGTGTTGCGTGGCATTTTCAGTGGTGCGCAGGGGTATTCGACCTCGAAGCAGGGGCTCGGCGCCGATGGGTTCGGCGATGCCTCGATGGTTTATCTCGGCACCGGCGGCGCCTTCGCGGTCGAGGTGGTGCTGACCTTCATCTTCGTCTCGGTGGTGCTCGCGGTGACTTCGAAGATCGGCACCACCGTCGTTTCGGCGGCCTCGATCGGTTTCGCGCTGGGAACGGTGCATCTGATCGGTATTCCGCTCACCGGCACCTCGGTCAATCCGGCCCGCAGCATCGGTCCTGCCCTGTTCGTCGGTGGCGATGCGCTGAGCCAGTTGTGGTTGTTCATCATCGCCCCGCTCATCGGTGGTGTCCTTGCCGCGGTGGTCATGCTCTATCTGTATCCGCGGAAGGAAGAGATCTCCTCCACCGAACCGACCTCGACCATCCGCGAGGAGGTGGAAGCGGCGCAGCGTCCGGCCGGCACCGCCGAAGGGGAGAACCGCCACTACCGTTGAGCGAGTCCCGGAATCTTCGGGCGGTGTGCCGTGACAGGCGCACCGCCCGAATCTTTTTCGGTTCCTCAGCCGGCGAAGCTCACGAAATCTTCCACTGCCCGCCGCGGTGTCGGCGGGACGAAAGTGTCGTGGGGTGCGATTCCGACCCGCATCAGGACCTGCGGGATCCGTCCTTCGGGGAGTAGAGCACTGATAGCGCGCACGGCTGCCGCGACCTCGGTGATGTGGGTGAGCGGGCAGGTGGCCAGGTCGGCGGCGGTGGCCGACAGCAGGGCGGTGGACAGGGACTCGCCGGTGGCCAGCCAGTCGTGGTCGGCGTTCACGGTGGTGCTGAGCACCAGCAGGGTCGCGCGGTCGGGTTCTTCCGCACGACGTGGGGGCCCGGGAGGAATGGGGAAGTTGCGGCCTACGTCGACCAGCACCGCCTCGCGCGCGGTGGCCAGGGAGCTCGCCGGAATTCCTTCGGGGAGATCGAAATTACCGGTCCACCAGCGCAGTTCGCTCTGATACGGGGTGTCGAACTGTTGCAGCGCGGCGGTGTGACGCGAGGCGGCGGCCAGGCGGGGCCGCACCGAATCGTCCACCACGTCGAACTGCACGCCGGGCAGTGTCGAAACTTCACGCAGCTGATCCACCAGTTCGGGACGCTCGAGAGCCGACATCGGCAGCCGATCGGTGCGCCGCCGCCGGATGGCCGCGGCCAGGGCGCGCTCCCGGTGGGAGGGCTCGCGCCGCGGTGCGAATTCGGCGACGGCGAGCAGCTCGTGTGGTGCCTGCTCGGGGGAGTAGGACACGGTCAGCGGGTGGCCCTGGGCTGCGAAGGCGATCCGGGCGTGGTGCAGGTGGGCGCCGCAGCTGATCACTTCCTGTCGTCCGCTCGGATCGGCCACCTTCAGTTGCCGTTCGGAATCGCTGAACAGCCGTAACCGGGTGCCGTCGAAGTCCCAGCGCCAGGGCTGGGTGTTGTGCACCGAGGGAGCGCGGGCGGCGAGCTGCAGTGCCGCGCCTACGGTGGCGCGATCGGGAATGTCGTGCATGATGCCTCCCAGAGCGATGGATCGTCGGGTGCACGTGCGTCTATCCAGGTCGTTACCAGTATCGCGGTTGCCAATCAGCATAGGATCGACGAAACGTCGGCGAAGTCCTGTTCGTGAACCGCGATCGAGGAAGGTGATCATGGCCGCACATGCGCCGAAAGCGCCCGTGGTGGTGGGGGTCGACAGTTCCGAGGATGCGATGCGGGCGGTGCGGTGGGCCGCTCACGATGCTGTCCTGTACAAGGCGCCGCTCGAGGTGGTGTCGGCGGTGCCGCCGGTTCCGGAGGAGCATGCCGGCGATCCTGGCGTGCGCGAGCATCACGACCGTTTGCGCGAGCAGGCCCGGCAGGCGGTCGACGCCGCGGTCGTGGTGGCGGCCGAGGTCGCGCCGGGGATCGGCACGTCTGCCGCCGTGATCGACGGGCCCATCATTCCCGCGCTGCTGGAGCGGGCCGGCGGTGCGCGGCTGGTGGTGGTCGGAGCCCGGGGGCTCGGTGCGTATCAGCGCAGTCTGCTCGGCTCGGTGAGTACCGCGCTCGTGCGGCATGCGCAGGGCCCGATCGCCGTGGTGCCCGCGGGACCACCACCGGGGGCCGAACGGCCGGTGGTGGTCGGCTACGACGATTCCCCGTGCAGTGCGGAGGCGCTGACGATCGCGATGGGCGAAGCCCGCCGGCGTGGTACCGGTCTGGTGGTGGTGCACACCTGGCAACGATTCGGTGATTATCCCTCGCCGGCCGCGTTGGACGAGGAGGGGAATCGGCTGCTCGACACCGCGCTCGCCGCGCACGAGGATCCGGACGAGCCGGTCGAGGTGCGGCGGGTCGTGGTCGAGGACCGGCCGGTGCGGCGTCTGCTCGACGAGTCCACCGCGGCCCAGCTGGTGGTGGTCGGCAGCCACGGCAAGGGTGGATTTCCCGGGATGACGCTCGGCTCGACCAGTCAGGCGCTGGTGCACAGCGTGGAGTGCCCGATTATCGTCGCCCGCCCGCGCGCGGCCTGACGCCCGCCTGCCCCCGTTTTTGGTGGCCCGATATGTCGGGTGTTGTCGGGATACCATCGCCGGATGGGGCGTCGAGTGGCCGGTGTGTCGGCTTTCGTACTGCTGGTCTTCGTGGCGATCGCCAGTGCCTGGGAGCAACAACCGCACGGTCATCGCGACGGGTCCGCACCGGCTACCGAATTCAGCGCCGACCGCGCGATGAGCACCGTGCGTGAGATCGCGTCGACACCGCATCCGGTCGGCACCGCCGAACACGACCGGGTCCGTGACCATCTCGTCGGTCGGTTGCGAGACCTGGGACTGGACACCGAGATTCGGCACGGTGTCGGAAGGATTCCGCTGGATCGATCGGTGCCGACCCTGGGGGCGGTCGACAATATCGTCGCGCACCGGCCCGGTACCGACTCGACCGGAACGCTGTACCTGGTAGCGCATTACGACTCGACGCCCTCCGGGCCCGGCGCGAACGACGACGCCGTGGGGGTGGCGACCGTACTGGAGTCGGTGCGGGCGTTGGGCGCGACACCGCTACGCAACGATCTGGTGGTGCTGCTCACCGACGGTGAGGAGGCGGGGCTGCTGGGCGCGGAGGCGTTCGCGGCTTCCGGCGCGGTCGATCCGCGGGGCGCGGTGGCGATCAATCACGAGGCGCGCGGTGCCGGTGGACCGCCGATCCTGTGGCGGATCAGCCATCCCGACGGTGAGCTGATCCGTTCGGTCGCCACGGTTCCGCGTCCGAACACCGATTCGCTGTCGACGGCCCTGGCGGGCGACCAGACCAGCAGCCACACCGATTTCTCCGCGCTCGACCCGGCCGGGATGAAGGTGCTCGATTGGGCCTTCGCCGGTCGAAATGCTTACTACCACAATCCTTTCGATGATCCTGACCATGTCGACCCGGCGACGGTGCAGCAGTTCGGCGACAATACCCTCGCCCAGACCCGTGATTTCGGTGCTCGTGATCTCGGCGCGCTCGACGACGGCGACCGGGCCTACACCCTGCTCCCGTTCGGGGTGCTGCTGGTACTGCCGCCCTGGGTGATCGTGGTGCTCGCGGCCGCCACCGTGCTGTTGGTGGCCACAGTGACGTGGCGGATGCGCCGCAGCGGTGAGCTGACCATCGGTCGCAGTGTCGGTGCCCTGGTCACCGCCGTGCTCGCGGTCCCGCTCGCGATGGGCGCGGTCTACGGTCTGTGGCAGGGAATCCAGGCGATCCGCCCGGAGTATCGGGCGCTGTTCGTGGATCCGTATCGGCCGCAGTTCTACCAGGCCGCCGTGATCATGGCATGTGTCGCCGTGCTCGCGCTGTGGTATGCGCTGTCGCGGCGATGGTTCGGTTCGGGTGCGACCGCAGCCGGTGCACTCGGCGCGGTCGCGGTGATCGGCGCGGCGCTGACGGCGGCACTGCCCCCATCCGGGGCGATCGTGGTCGTTCCCGCATTCGTCGCCGCGGCCGGTGCGGCGGTGGCGCTCGCGCTACCGCAACGGTGGCGGCTGCCGGTGCTGACTCTCGGCGTGGTGCCGGCGGCAGTACTGCTGGGCGGTACCGCGTTCTCGGCGTTGCAGTCGGGTCTTTCCGGGGCCGCCTATCTCACCGCTCCGGTGGTGACGGTGCTCGGGGTGCTGTTCGTACTCACCCTCACCCACGCGTGGCCCGAGCGCCGGGGGGCCCTCGTGCCGGCCGTCGCGGTGCTGCTCACGGTGGTGCTGGCCGTTGCCGGCGCGGTGGTCGATCGTTTCGACGACCGGCACCCGCTGATGTCGCAACTGGTGTATGCGCTCGATGCCGAACACCATGAGGCGCAGTGGCTTTCCGAACAGCGGCCGGACCGGTGGACCGAGAAGTTCGTCGGGACCGGGCTGCCCCCGGAACAATTCGCGCAACTGTGGGACGAGACCACCGCTTCCGGGGCGGCCCCGGACCGGCAGCTGCCCGCTCCACGGATCGAGAAGCTTTCCGACACCACCGAATCCGGTCGCCGCCAGGTGCGGCTGCGCGTGTGGTCCGCGCGGGCGGCACCGTCGGTGGCCTTGCGCTACCGGGAACCGGTCGAGTCGTTGCGGGTCGCCGGGCGAGAGATCACGCCCGTCCCCTCCCAGGGATTCGAATTCGTGGCGGTGCCGCCCGAAGGGGTCGAGGTCGAACTCACTGTGGCGGCCGGTCCACTGAACCTGCGGGTGATCGACTACAGCTGGCTGCCGGACTCCGGATTCGCCGACGCACCGGCCGACATCTTCTATCGCCAGGACAGCGAGGTGGCGGTGTTCACCCGGGTGCGGTGGTGAAACCGGTAGGTCAGGCTGCGGACGCGGTGCCTTCGGCGTAGTCGGCCGGGTCGAAACGTCGTGTCTTCCAGCGGAACAGCAGTGTCGCACCGGGCCAGTTGTTGGTGATCCGCCCCGAGGCGTTGCGGTACCAGCTGGAGCAGAAATTCCACGGCGTGTTCACCAGGCGCTTCTGCAGCCAGTCGTCCCAGGCCTGTTCGGCCGCCGGCTGCGCGGACAGGAAACGGCCCGAGGTCCCGGACAGGTATTCCACCACTTGCCGGATGTAGCGGGCCTGCGATTCGAGCATGTAGATGATGGAGCCCGAACCCACGTTGGTGTTGGGTCCGTACATCATGAACAGGTTCGGGAAATCCGGCACCGACATTCCGAGGAAGGCGCGGGCCCCCTCGGGGGACCACTCGTCGGACAGTTTGCGCCCGCTCAGGCCGTAGATATTCATCGGTGCCAGAAATTCGGTGCCCTTGAATCCGGTGCCGTAGATGATGACATCGACCTCGTGTTCGACGCCGTCGGCGGTGCGTATTCCGGTTTCGGTGACCGCCTCGATCGCGGTGGTTTCCACGCTCACATTCGGCCGGGCCAGGGCGGGGAAATAATCATTGGAGAACAGACCCCGTTTACAGCCGGCCATGTAATCGGGTGTCAGTTTGGCGAGGAGCTCCGGATCGGAGATCGCCTTGGCGCGATGCCGGTCGGCGATGCCGATCACCGGGCCCTTGATCCACGGAACATCGGTCAGGGCCAGCGCCATCACCTCGAAGAAGGTCCAGATGGCGAAGCGTTCGGCCCAGCGGGTGGGCGGCAGATACTTGAACAGCGCATGATGCACGGCGTTGTATTCGGTATCGAATTTCGGCAGCACCCAGGCGGCGGAGCGCTGGAACAGGGTCAGGTGGCCGACGGTCGGCGCGATGGCCGGAATGTACTGGATGGCACTGGCGCCGGTGCCGATGCACGCCACCCGCTTACCGGTCAGATCGACGCTGTGGTCCCATTCGGCGGAATGGAATGCGGCGCCGGTGAAGGTGTCTATGCCGGGCAGATTCGGCAGGGCGGGCCGGGAGAGTTGCCCCACGGCGGGAATCAGCACATCGGCGGTGAGGGTCTGCCCGTCGGTGGTGCGCATTTCCCACCGGCCGTGGCCGGTGTCGAATTCCGCATCGGTGATCTCGGTGCCGAACCTGATCTTGCGTGGCAGATCGTGCTTTTCGGCGATCGAACGCATATAGGCGTGGATATCGCGCTGCTGGGAAAAGCGGCGGGGCCAATCCGTGCGCGGCTCGAACGACCACGAGTACAGCGGGGAGGGAACATCGCATGCCGCGCCGGGGTAGGTGTTCTCCCGCCAGACGCCACCGAGGTCCTCGGCCTTCTCGACGATGGTGAAGTTGTCGATGCCGGCGCGGTGCAATTCCAGCGCCATGCCGAGGCCGGCGAATCCGGCGCCGATGATCACGATGGATGGCGTGGCAGTCATATATGAAGCGTAGAACCGGTCGGAAGCGTTTTCGAGAGATCAGCGGCCAAACAATCAATATTTCCGGTCACCTGTTCGGGTTTTGCCGGTGTGACGTGCGCGTTCGACTGGACAGGGTGTGCGTATCGAAACTAGTATCGACGTGGTCTTTTGCTTTTCAAAAAGACTGCCCCGGTGACTATTTGGTGTTTTCGACGGCGCTGCAGGGGGTGTCGTCGCAACCGGCCGATCCGGCGGGGCGAACGCAACGGATGCGCGCGGTGATTCAATCACCGCGCGTATCCGTTTTCTCCCGATTCCGGGCTGTTCGTGCGACACGTGTGCCGCCGGTCTATCCTCGCGGCAGGTGTGACGCCATTCACTGGTGAAGGAGTCTTAGATGTTCAGCACGATGCAGGACGAACAGCTGTCCCTGGCGACACTGCTGCGGTACGCGTCGACGTTCCACGGCGACGCCACGGTGTCGACCTGGACCGGTGACGGAGTGCGCACCATGACCTACCGGGAGTTCGGTGCGGAGTCGGCACGGCTGGCCAACGCGCTGCGTGGTCTCGGTATCGGTGCGGGCGACCGGGTGGCCACGTTCATGTGGAACAACAACGAGCATATGGTCGCCTATGCGGCCATTCCCGCGATGGGTGCGGTGCTGCATGCGCTGAACCTGCGGCTGTTCCCGGATCAGATCACCTACGTGGCCAACCACGCCGAGGATCAGGTCGTGATCGTCGACGGTTCGCTGCTGCCGATGTTCTCGAAGTATCTGCCGACGCTGCGCACGGTCCGGCACGTCATCGTCGCCAACGGCGATGCCGCAGAACTGCAGGCGCCGGCCGGTGTGCAGGTGCACTCGTATACGGAACTGCTTGCGGCGCAACCCGATACCTACGACTTCCCGGTGATCGACGAACGGTCCGCCGCCGGTATGTGCTACACCTCCGGCACCACCGGCGATCCCAAGGGGGTGGTCTACTCGCACCGCTCCAACTGGCTGCACGCCATGCAGATCCTCACCAACGCGAGTATGGGCTTCACCGGTTCGGACACCGTGCTGGCCATCGTGCCGCTGTTCCACGCCAACGCCTGGGGGATGCCGTACGCGGCGATGATGGCGGGCGCCAGCGTGCTGATGCCGGACCGGTTCCTGCAGCCGCGTCCGCTGCTGGACATGATGGCCGAGGTGAAGCCGACCTTCGCCGCCGCCGTCCCCACCATCTGGGGTGGAGTACTGGCCGAACTCGACGCGAACCCGCAGGACATCCGGCATCTGCGTGAAGTCGTGGTGGGCGGTTCCGCGCTGCCGCCGTCGATGATGCACGCCTTCCAGGAGAAGCACGGTGTGCGACTGCTGCACGCCTGGGGCATGACCGAGACCTCGCCGCTGGGCAGCGTCGCGCACCCGCCCAAGGGGGCCGAGGGGGAGCAGGAGTGGGAATACCGCTATACCCAGGGGCGCTTCCCGGCCGCGGTGCAGGCACGCCTGGTGGCCGACGACGGCTCGATACTGCCCAACGACGGTGCGGCCGTCGGGGAACTCGAGGTGCGCGGGCCGTGGATCACCGGCTCGTACTACTCGCCCGACGGGGCGCAGATCGACGCGGACAAATTCGACGACGGCTGGCTGAAGACCGGTGACGTCGGCAAGATCACCTCGAACGGGTATCTGACGCTGGTCGACCGGTCCAAGGATGTGATCAAGTCCGGCGGTGAGTGGATTTCGTCGGTCGATCTGGAGAACGCGATCATGGGGCATCCCGCCGTGGCGGAGGCCTCGGTGATCGGCGTGCCGGACGAGAAGTGGGACGAACGTCCGCTGGTCGCGATCGTGCTCAAGGAGGGGACGACCGCCGAACCGGCCGAACTCCGCGACTTCCTGGCCGGCAAGTTCGCCAAATGGCAGCTGCCCGAGCACTGGACCTTCATCGACGAGGTGCCCAAGACCAGTGTCGGCAAATTCGACAAGAAGCGGCTGCGGGCCCGCTACGCCGACGGCGAGTTGACGGTGACCACGCTGTAGGACGAGCCCGTTTCGGATGGTGCCGCCGTGGTGGCCGGGATGACCGGCGCGAAGGCTGTTGACAGCCTGTCAACAACGTGTCGTAGGCTGAGGCCCGGGTACCTCGTCGGTGCCCGATGACGTGCAGGAAAGGGCTGGCGATGACCGAAACGAACGGCGCCGAGACGAATGCCGACGCTCCCGCATTCACCGATATGGTGAACGGCGCGCTGGAGTTCACGATCCCGATCGCCCACAAGATGGGCGTGCAGGCACTGGAGGTCCGGCCCGGGTTCGCTGCCACCACCGTCCCGATCGAGGGCAACGGCAATCACTTCGGTGTCATGTACGCCGGGGTGCTGTTCACCGTCGCCGAAATCCTGGGCGGAGCGATCCCGATCGCGACCTTCGACAACGCCAAGTACTACCCGCTGGTCAAGGATCTGCAGATCTTCTTCCGCAAGCCGGCCAAAACGGATGTGCGCGCGCAGGCGTCCCTGTCGGATTCGGAGATCACGCGGATCGTGGCCGATGCCGACGCCAACGGCAAGGCGGATTTCACCCTCGAAGCCACCGTGACCGATGCCGACGGCGTGGTCGTGGCCGAGACCCGCGGTCTCTACCAGCTGCGCGCACACGGCAAGTAAGGTTGCCTCGGAAAGACCCGTTTCAGCAGGGGGATCGACTATGGCGGTGAATGTGCTATGTATACACACCGCGAGCGAGTGGGTACGAGCGGAGCTGGAGTACCTGCGGCTGTGTGCCCGCAGTGGTCTGGTGGGGGTGGAATCACCGCTCAACCTGCTGTCGGCCGGTGAGTCGCTGGTGCGGTACGGGGTACTGCCCGCACTGGTCCGGCTGGCTGCCGCGCGCTACGGCGACCGCACGGCACTGGTCGACGAGCTGGGCACCCTGAGCTACCGCGATCTGGAAGATCGGTCCACCCGGCTGGCCAACGAATGGCGCAAACGCGGGCTGAAACCGGGGGAGGGTGTCGCGATCCTGGCGCGTAACCATCGCGGGCTGCTCGACGCGGTGTTCGCCGGTGCCAAGTGTGGCGCCCGGATCATCCTGCTCAACACCGATTTCGCGGGCCCGCAACTGCGTGATGTGGCCGAACGTGAGGGCGTCGACCTGCTCGTCTACGACGAGGAGTACGAACCGATCCTGGGTGATCTGAGCCCGCGTCGCGGGGCCTACCGGGCCTGGTCGGATACCCGGCACACCAGCAGCCTGGAATCGCTGATCCACGCGGGTTCGTCCGCAGCGCCGCCGATAACGTGCGCACGTGCTCGGATCGTGCTGCTCACCAGCGGAACCACCGGGGTGCCGAAGGGGGCGACACGTTCGGATCCGTGGTCGCTGGAACCGGTGGGCGCGATTCTGAGCAAGGTGCCCTTCCGTACGCGTGAGGTCACCGAATGTGCGGCGCCGATGTTTCATACCCTCGGATTCGCGATGTCGTTGCTGGCCATCGGGTTCGGCTCCACGCTGGTGATCCGGCGCCGGTTCGATCCGCAGCAGGTGCTCGACAGTATGGCCGAACATCGGGCGACGACATTGGTCGCGGTGCCGGTGATGCTGGCACGGCTGGTCGAGCCGGGACCGGTGGCGATTTCCGAGCGCGACCTGTCGGCGCTGCGCATCGTCTTCGTCGCCGGAGCGCAATTGGGCGCCGGGTTGTGCCGCCGGGTCACCGACGCGTTCGGGCCGGTCGTCTACAACTGCTACGGCTCCACCGAGGTCGCCTACGCGACCATCGCGACCCCGAGTGACCTGGCCGAGGAACCGGGATGTGTGGGCGCACCGGTGGTGGGTGCGGTGGTGCGGGTGCTGGACGCACGAGGCGCCGAGGTGCCGGCGGGGACGACGGGACGCATCTTCGTCCGCAATGCGATCCCCTTCGACGGGTATACCGGTGGCGGGGGTAAGGAACGGATCGACGGCTTGATCTCGACCGGGGATCTCGGTCATTTCGACACTGCCGGAAGGCTGTTCATCGACGGCCGCGACGACGACATGATCGTCTCCGGCGGTGAGAACGTATTTCCGGGTGAAGTGGAGGAGTTGCTCGCCGCGCACCCGGGCGTGCGCGAGGTTGCGGTACTCGGGATGCCCGACGACGAGTTCGGTGCGCGGCTGGTCGCCTTCGTGGTGCGCGCCGACGAATTGGGTGCCGAGGCGCCCGCCGGCGAGGCGGCGGAGCTCGAAGGTGCGTTGGCGGACGAGCTGGGGGCCTACGTGAAGGCGAATCTCGCCCGCTACAAGGTGCCGCGCGACATCGTCTTCCTCGACGAACTACCGCGGAATCCGACGGGCAAGGTGCTGCGGCGTCGGCTGCGTGAGTTGTGGTAGCCCCGCACGAAACGGTTCCGGCGCCGAAATGCTCGGCACCGGAACCGTGTTCGCTCAGCAGTTACGCAATTCCGGGCTCTGGTTGAGCAGCTGGGCCCGGGTCGAGATGAAGGTGGAGTAGGTGTCACCACCGACGGATGCCAGCGGGAAGGCCGCTACCCGGTGGCAGTTCTGGAAGGCGAGCTTGATCCCGAAATGCCGTTCCAGGCTGCCGCGGATCGAATCGGATGCCATGGCGCGCAACAGCTGACCGCGGGCCGTCTCGTCCGGTGGGGCGACATCGTTGTCTGCGAATTCTGCTGTGCCCGTGCGCAGATCGGAAGCAACCCGACTGACCACGTCATAGGCGTAGGGGAGAGAGGTACGGACGCATTCGACGAATTCCTCGTCGCTGACCGGACCGCTTTCGGCGCGTTCGAGCAGGGCGGCTGGGACATCCAATGACATGACGCTCTCCTGGAGGGTATGGCGGACGATGCCCCTCGAGTCTAAACGAAAAACGTTGTCAACAAGGCCGGTTTAGGCGCGAAAGTGCCGATTCCGATGCGGTTTTCGCATCCTCGTGCAGCTTGCGTACCAGGTCGGCGGCCGGAATCTCCTCGGTCAGCGGATGTGCCTGGCCGGCCCAGAGATTCACCGCGTCCGCGTTGTCGTCAGCGCGGGCCTGCGCTCGTAACGGTCCGGTGGCGTAATGGATTTCGGGGTAGGCCGCCGGGGCATCGGTGTTGTCCAGAATGAACTGATTGCGCAGCCCGCGGGCTCGGCGGCCGCTGAACGCGCGGGTGAGCATTGTGGGGGTGTCGATCTCGAGGGCGTCGCGATGTAGCGCGGAGGTGCCCGTTTCCGGGCATCGCAGAAAGGCAGTGCCCAGCTGTGTGGCCGCGGCACCCGCCGCCAGCGCCGCCGCGATGCCCGCACCCGTCGCGATACCGCCGGCGGCCACGACCGGCGCATCGACCGTGGCACGCAGCAGTTGAATCAGGACCAGGGTGCCGAGCGGGTCGATCCCGTCGTCGTCCGGATGGTCGGTGAATCCACCCCGGTGCCCGCCCGCCTCCGCACCCTGGGCGACGAGGACGTCGGCGCCGGCGGCCACGGCGATCCGAGCCTCGGCTACCGAGGTGACGGTGACCCATACTTCGGACCCGGCGCGGTGCAGGCGCTCGATGCGTTCCTGGGACGGGCAGCCGAACGTGCACGAGACCACCGGCACCGGGTCCGTGGTGAGCAGCTCGAGCTTCTCGTCCCAGCCGTCGGCGTCGAAACGTGCCGCACCGAGTGGGTAGTGGCGGCCGAGGCGATCGAGATACCCCGCGAAATGCTCGGCCGGGGTCGGTGCGCCCGGGACGAAGAGGTTGACGCCGAACGCGGCACCGGTCAGCTCGCGTAGCGCAGCGATCCGTGCGGCGGTGTCGGCGGCGGTGAGGTAACCGGCCGCGAGGAAGCCGAGCCCGCCCGCGGTGCAGACCGCGCCGGCCAGTTCCGGTGTGGACGGCCCGCCGGCCATCGGTGCCAGCACGATCGGTGTAGGCAGCTCGTCGAGGATCACCCTTCCAGTCTGAACCGCGCGAGACGGCTGGGTTACGGGCGGTATCGGCGGCGAATTCGCCCCGGGCCAGCACCTTTCCCGGAAGGTTGCGAAAAGATCACGACGGAGTACAGTTTCCGTCACAACAGATGCCGAATCGTTACCCAAGGTGAGGTTTCGACCAGGCGTCGCCGCCGAGTTGATCGACGCTAGGAACGAATTTGTCGCAGCACCGTGAGACATCCAGCTCAGTGTCCGTGCAGGACCTACTCGGTAATACCGGCGCTGCCGGCCGCACCAGCCATCGCGCGCAGCCGCGTACTGCCGACCGGGTGAAACTCGCCGCGAGCGCGGCCGTCGCCACCGGCGCCCTGATCGGCACCGCCACTCAGATGGCGCACGCCGCGCCGCTGCTGCCCGGCGGGCATGCCGACGACCCCGATACGGTCACCCTGAAGGCCGCCTCCGTGCCGGAACCGCAGGCCGAACAGGCCGCGCCCGCACCGGAGCCCGTCGCCGCCGAAACCCCCGCCGCCCCGCAGGCCCAGCCGATCGCGGCACCGGCGCCCGCGCCGTTCGGTCTGCAGAATCTGCCGCCGGAGGTCTCCGGCCCCCTCTCACAGGCCGAGGACGTACTCAAGAACATTCAGCAGCAGCTGGCCCCCGCTCAGGCGGTGCGCCCGGTGGCCGGTGTGGTCAGCTCCGGTTTCGGGTCACGCTGGGGCGCGATGCACAACGGTGTCGACTTCGCCGACTCGATCGGTGCCCCGATCCATTCGGTGGAGAACGGCACGGTCATCGATGCCGGCCCGGCGTCGGGCTTCGGACAGTGGGTCCGGGTCAAGAACGACGACGGCACCACCGCGGTGTACGGACACGTCAACGAGATCCTGAGCAGTGTCGGCCAGCGAGTGAACGCCGGTGACGTGATCGCCACCGTCGGTAACCGGGGCAACTCCACCGGTCCGCACCTGCATCTGGAGATCTGGGACCCCAACGACGTCAAGATCGACCCGGCGCCGTATCTGGCGAGTAAGGGCGTCGTCCTGTCCCAGCAGGGCTGGGGAGCGGGCGAATAGGGCCCGCGGGACCGGCCGCCGCCTTGCTCGAGCGGCTCCGGGGGAATGACGAATTGACTGGTTTCTACGAGCTGTTCGACGACGGATCGCAGCACGGCCGCATCTATACGGCCCTGGTGCAGCATCCGCGGTCCACTGCGTCCGAACTGGCTCAGCAGCTGCACTGTGCCCAGGCCGAAGTGCTGGCCGCGCTGGAGGAACTCGGCGATCTACAGGCCGTGGTCCGCATCGACACCGATGGCGACGTGCGGTGGGACGCGCACGCGCCCGAGGCGCTGTCGGAGGCCGAGTCCCGGCGCCGGCAGGCCGAAACGGCACGTATGCACACCGTGGCGGCCCAACTGGGCGAGACCTTCCGCTCGGTACGCCGCACCTCCCGCGGTGACGGCAGCGTCGTACCGATGTACGAAGCGCGTGAGGTCCTCGCGGAGTTCGAGGATCTGCAGCGCGCCGCCCGCAGTAGGGTCCGCATGATCGATCGCGGGCCGTATCTGTGTGAGGGCGAGCGCGCCGAGTCGCTGTTCGAGCTGCGCTCGGCTCGGATGTCGGCCGGCGTGCGGTATCAGACGCTGTATCACGACACGGTGTATCAGGATCCGGATCGGCTGCACTTCGCGCTGACGGCCAACGCCGCCGGTGCGCAGGCCCGCACGCTCCCGGATCCGCCGTTGAAGGTGATCATCGCCGACGACGATCGCGCAGCGCTGATGCTCCATCACGACGAACGCCGCGGCGACCCGATGGGCCTGCGGATCGCGGCATGCCCGACGCTGGACACCATCGTGCACGTCTTCGACGTGCTGTGGGCGCTGGCCGCGCCGATCTCGGTCAACCCGGCCCAGCCTCTGGACGAGCGCGACCGCGCGATCCTCACGCTGATGGGGCTGGGCGCCACCGACGACACCATCGCGCGGCGGCTGGGAATGTCACGGCGAACCGTGGTGCGCCGCACCGCGAGCCTGCTGGAACGACTCGGTGCCAGCACCCGTTTCCAGGCCGGAGTGCAGGCGATCCGCCGCGGCTGGTTGTGACATCCTGTGACGAGAACCACGGAACCCGGTTCGACGCGCAACACTCACCCACCTCGGCGGCGATGAATATCAGGAGTACCGACGGGTCACCCCGGATCAGTCCGGCCCGGCACGTCGTGCTCGCCATCCTTATATGATTGCTCGGACCGCGTGAGGGGGTGCATGACCGCGCGGACCAGCTGGACGTGAGAGGTGAAGACGCTCGAATGGATACTGCCCGCCGTTCCGCTCGTGGAGGCCGACGCCGCCGGTCGGGCAGCCCGCTCTTCGGTCAGCTGCTGACCGCTGCGGTGGAGTCCGCCGCCGATACGGTGGCCATCCGGTTCGATCCGACCGGTGTGCCCGCCGATGCGCGCCAGCTCACCTACCGTGAGCTGGACGAGGCTTCCTCACGGTTGGCTCGTGAGCTCATCGCGCGCGGTATCGGTGCCGGCGATGTGGTGGCCGTCGGGATCGCCCGCTCGATCGAATCGGTGCTCTCGGTGTGGGCGATCGCCAAGACCGGCGCCGCCTACGTTCCGGTCGACCCGTCGTATCCGCCCGAACGCATCGCGCACATCGTCTCCGACTCCGGTGCGGTCCTCGGCCTGACCACGCGTGCGCATCGCGACGCGCTGGGCGAGGGGGTGGACTGGTTGCCGATCGATGATCCGGCCGTCTCCGATCGGCTGGCCGCGCTGCCCGCGCACCCGATCTCCTATACCGATCGGGTCCGCACCCTCACCGAGGAGCATCCGGCCTACGTCATCTACACCTCCGGTTCGACCGGACGTCCCAAGGGCGTGGTGGTCACCCACGGCGGCCTGGGGAGTCTGGTCGCGGCCGAGCGTGAGCATTACGACGTCGGCGAGGATTCTCGTGTCCTGCACGTGTGTTCGCCGAATTTCGATGTCTCGGTGCTGGAGTTGCTGCTCGCCTTCTCCTCCGGCGCCACGCTGGTGGTAGCACCGCCGGAGGTCTTCGGCGGTTTCGAATTGGCCGATCTGCTGCGCCGCGAGCAGGTCACCCACATGCTCATCACCCCGGGCGCCCTGGAATCGGTGGACCCGGCCGGACTGCCCGACCTCGAGGTGGTCGTGGTGGCCGGCGATAAGTTCGGCCCGGAACTGGTGGGGCGCTGGGCGCGCGACGGGCGGCGTTTCCACAACGGGTACGGTCCCACCGAGGCGACGATTCTCGCGACGTCGAGTGCGGAAATGGTGCCGGGACAACCGATCACGATCGGCACCCCGATCGCCGGGGTCGGCGCGTTCGTGCTGGACTCCCGGTTGCGGCCGGTTCCGGCCGGCGTGGTCGGCGAGCTGTATCTGTCGGGTCCGGCGCTGGCTCGGGGGTATCTGGGCCGGCCGGGGCTCACCGCGGAACGGTTCGTCGCCAGCCCGTTCGGCGCCGAGACCGGGCGTCCGGGCGCACGGTTGTACCGGACCGGTGACCTGGTGCGGCGCGGCGAATCCGACGGTGCCATCGAATATCTCGGCCGCTCGGACTTCCAGGTCAAGATCCGCGGATTCCGCATCGAACTGGGGGAGATCGACAACGCGCTGACGGCCCATCCCGATATCGATTTCGCCGCCACCCTGGGCCGCACCCTGCCCTCGGGTGCCACGGCGCTGGTGTCGTATGTGCTGCCCCGGCCCGAGGCCACCCTCGACACCGCCTCGCTCGACGACTTCCTGGCGGAATCGCTACCCGGATACATGATTCCGGCGTCGATCATGACTCTCGACGAGATCCCGCTGACTCCGGTCGGCAAGCTGGATCGTGCCCGGCTGCCCGAACCTACCTTCGCCGCACGCGAGTTCCGTGCCCCCTCCACCCCGGTCGAGGAGATCGTCGCTGAGGTATTCGCGGCACTGCTGGTGCCCGGCGACGACGACAACCCGGGCCGGGTCGGTGCCGACGACGACTTCTTCGAACTCGGTGGCAACTCGCTGTTGGCCGCGCAGGCCGCCGCCCGCATCGGCTCGGCGCTCGACGCGCGAGTGCCGGTGCAGTTGCTGTTCGAGGCGTCCACCGTCGCGGCGCTGGCCGAGCAGGTCGAACGGCACGCCGGAACCGGCACCGCGGAGCGACTGCGGCCGATGCCGCGGCCCGAGCGGATTCCACTGTCCTACGCCCAGCAGCGGATGTGGTTCCTCAACCGCTTCGATCCCGCCGCGGCCGTGAACAACATTCCGGTCGCGGTACGCCTGACCGGCCGCCTGGACGTCGAAGCCTTGCGCATCGCCGTCCGGGATCTCGTGGAGCGGCACGAGGTACTGCGCACCGTCTATCCCGAACTCGACGGTGAGGGGTATCAGCGAGTACTGCCGCTGTCGGATCCGCGTGCGGTGCCGGAGATTCCGCTGGTCGAGGCCGCCGCTGACGAGGTGCCCGGGCTGGTCGCCGACACGGTGTCCGGAGGGTTCGACGTCACGTCCGCGCCGCCGGTGCGCCTGCGTGTGCTGCGCCTGAGCCCCGACGAGCATGTGCTGGTGTGCGTGATCCACCACATCGCCGGTGACGGCTTCTCGATGGGGCCGCTCACCCGCGACCTGATGACCGCGTATCTGGACCGGGTGCACGGTGACCATCCCGAGTGGCCCCCGCTGGCGGTGCAGTACGCGGACTACGCACTCTGGCAGCGGGAAACGCTCGGCAACGAGGACGATCCGGATTCCGTGCTCGCCGCGCAGATCGACTACTGGCGCCGTGAACTGGCGGCGCTGCCCGAACAGCTGGAGTTGCCGGCCGACCGGCCCCGCCCGGCCACGGCGTCCTATCACGGCGCGAACCTGGATTTCGAGATCGCGCCGGACGTGCACGCCGCGTTGAATCGGCTTGCGCACGATAATCATTCGACGCTGTTCATGGTCGTACACGCCGCGCTCGCGGTGCTGCTGTCCCGGCTGTCGGGTAGTCGTGACATCGCGATCGGGACCCCGGTGGCCGGTCGTGGCGAGGCCGCGCTCGACGAGCTGATCGGCATGTTCGTCAACACCCTGGTGCTACGTTCCGACATCGATTCCGCGCACAGCTTCGAGCAGGTTCTCGAACAGGTTCGCGGCACCGATGTCGCGGCATTCGGGCACGCCGACGTGCCGTTCGAACGGCTGGTGGAGATTCTGGATCCGGCGCGGTCGGCGGGGCGGCACCCGCTGTTCCAGGTCATGCTGACCTTCCAGAACTTGGCCCACACCGAGCTGGAGCTGCCGGGGCTGGCGGTCTCGGGGGTGGATCTCGACATCGAGCTGGCGAAATTCGATCTGCAGCTGGCTGTCGCGGAGAAGGTCGACGAACGCGGTGTGCCGCAGGGGATCTCGGCGTCGTTCAGCTATGCGACCGATCTGTTCGACGCGGCGACGGTGCAGGATTTCACCGACCGATTCATTCGCATCCTCGCCGCGGTGGCGGCCGATGCCGGCGCGGTGGTCGGCGATATCGACGTGCTCGCCCCCGGAGAGCGTGAACTCGTTCTGCACGAATGGAATTCAGCCGGAGCGCCGGTGCCGCCGGTGACTCTGGTGGATCTGATCTCGACCCAGGCGCGCCGCCGCCCGAACGCGACGGCCATCCGCTACGGCGACCACACCCTGACCTTCGGTGCGCTGCAGCAGCGTGCCGACCAGGTGGCCCGGGCGCTGATCGCGCAGGGCGTGGGCCCGGAATCGCTGGTGGCAGTGGCGGTGCCGCGCACCGAGGAGCTGCCGGTAGCGCTGCTGGGTGTACTGATCGCCGGAGGCGCCTACCTCCCGATCGATACCGGATATCCGGCGCAGCGGCTGGAGTTCATGCTCACCGACGCCGCACCGGCCTGTGTGCTCACCACCGCCGAGCTGCGCGACGAGCTGCCCGGCACCGAACCGGCGATCGTGCTGCTGGAGGAGGCCGGGGCCTTCCCCGACACCCCCGTCACCGACGCCGAGCGAATCGCGCCGCTGCGCCCGGCGGATCTGGCCTACGTCATCTACACCTCCGGTTCCACCGGTGTGCCCAAGGGTGTCGGCGTCACGCACCGCAACGTGCTGGAACTGTTCGCCAACACCCAGTTGCTGTTCGACTTCGACGAGACCGACGTGTGGACGCTGTTCCACTCGTTCGCCTTCGATTTCTCGGTGTGGGAACTGTGGTGTTCGCTGGCCACCGGTGGCGCGGTCGTGGTGGTCGACCACCTCACCTCGCGGTCGCCGGAACTGTTCCGCGAGTTGTTGATTCGCGAGCAGGTCACGGTGCTCAACCAGACGCCGTCGGCCTTCTATCAGCTCGCCGAGGCCGACCGTGCCGCACACAGCGGCGGCGGTACCGACGCCGGCAAGTTCGCACTGCGTTACATCGTCTTCGGCGGTGAGGCACTGGATCTGCGCCAGCTCGCCCGCTGGTACGAGCGACACGCCTCGACCGCTCCGCAGCTGGTGAACATGTACGGCATCACCGAGACGACCGTGCACGTGTCGTTCCTGGCGGTCGACGAGGGACTGGCCGACCATCCGGCCAGTGTCATCGGCCGCGCCCTGCCCGGACTCGAGGCCTACGTACTCGGTGACCGACTGCATCCGGCGCCGGTCGGCGTGGCCGGTGAGATGTACATCGCCGGACGTCAGCTCTCGCGTGGATATCTCGGGCGGCCCGGACTGACCGCCACCCGCTTCGTCGCCAACCCGTACGGTGCGCCCGGCACCCGGATGTATCGCACCGGCGACGTCGGCCGGTGGGCCGGATTCGACGGCGAGGCCGCCCTCGAATACGCCGGCCGCAGCGACCAGCAGGTGCAGCTGCGCGGCTTCCGCATCGAACTCGGCGAGATCGAGGCCGCGCTGCTGCGCTGCACCGGGGTGGCCCAGGCAGTGGCACTGGTCCGCACCGGCGCGCACGGCGGTGAGCAGCTGGTGGGTTATCTGGTGCCCGAAGCCGGTTCGTCCGTGGATCCGATGCAGGTGCGCACCCAGGTGGGCGAATTCCTCACCGGGTACATGGTTCCCGACGCGATGGTGGTGCTGGACGCGCTGCCGCTCACGCCGAACGGCAAGCTCGACCGTCGTGCCCTGCCGGAACCCGCGATCCTGAGTACCACGGCCTTCCGCGCACCGCGTACCCCGATCGAGCAGACGGTTGCCGACGTCTTCGCCGAGCTGCTCGCGGTCACCGCGTCCGATACCGGCGTGGGCCTGGACGACGACTTCTTCGCACTCGGCGGCAACTCGCTGCTCGCCACCCGCGCGGTGGCCCGGATCAACGATGCGCTGGACGCGAATCTCGTGGTCCGGGAACTGTTCGAGGCCTCGACCGTCGGCGCGCTGGCAGCCCGGATCGTGCCCGGTGCCGAGACCGGTACGGCGCGCCCGCGGCCGGTCCCGGTCGACCGCGGTGAGCGGATTCCGCTGTCGCTCGCCCAGCAGCGGATGTGGGTGATCAATCAGCTCGACCCGGAGTCGCCGTCCTACAACATCCCGCTGGCGATCCGGCTCACCGGTGCGCTGGATGTGCCGGCGCTACGCCGAGCGGTCGCCGATGTGGTCGAACGGCACGAGGTACTGCGCACCCGCTATCCGGCCGGCGGCCAGGGTGGAATGCCGTATCAGGAGATCCTGTCGGTGCGTGAGGTGCTGCCGGAGGGATTGCCGGTCGAGGACACCGGCGACCCGGTCGGACGCATCGCGGCCCTGATGTCGACCGGATTCGATGTCACTGCGGAGGTCCCGGTCCGCGCGCTGCTGTTGCGCAACGGGGACGATCAGGTACTCGCGCTGGTGATCCATCACATCGCGGGGGACGGGTCGTCGATGGCCCCGCTGGCCCGCGACCTGATGACGGCCTACCTGGCGCGTACCGGCGGAGACGAACCCGGGTGGGCACCGCTGGAGGTGCAGTACGCCGATTTCGCCGTCTGGCAGCGACAGGTGATCGGTACCGACGACGATCCGGAATCGGTGGCGGCCAAGCAGCTGGACTACTGGCGCGGCCGGTTGTCCGGGGTCTCCTCGGCCCCGGCGCTGGTGCCGGACCACCCGCGCCCGGCCACCCCGTCCATGCGCGGCGAATCGATCGGATTCGCGGTCCCGCCGGAGGTGCACGAGGGGCTGGCTCGCATCGCCCGTGAACACAATTCGTCGCTGTTCATGGTGGTGCACGCCGCCCTGGCGGTACTGCTGGCCCGCCAGACCGGTACCGCCGACGTCGTCGTGGGCACCCCGATCGCCGGTCGCGGTGAGCGCGTGCTCGACGACCTGGTCGGCATGTTCGTCAATACCCTGACGCTGCGCACCGGAGTCGATACCACCGATACGTTCGACGCCCTGGTCGAGACCGCGCGCGATACCGATCTGGCGGCCTTCGCCCACTCCGATATTCCGTTCGAGCGGGTGGCCGAGGTCGTCGCACCGGGTCGCAACGGTGCTCAGAGCCTGTTCACGGTGGTGTTGTCGTTCCAGAACACCCAGCAGCCCGCCCTCGAACTCCCCGGCCTGACGGTGGCGGCCCTCGACACCGATGCGGTGGCGGCGAAGTTCGATCTGCAGGTGACTGTGGAGCCGCGCCACAACTCCGACGGTGGGCCGGCCGAGTTGATCACGGTCTTCACCTACGCCCAGGAGCTGTTCGAGCCGGATACCGTGCGCGCCCTCGGCGATCGCTTCGAACGCATCCTGGCCGCAGTGGCCGCCGATCCGCAGGTCGTGCTGGGCGGTATCGACCTGCACGATGCGGCCGAACCGGTCGAGGCGGTAGCGACAACCCAGCCGGTCGCGGCCACACCGGTCGTTCCCGCTCCCGTCAACACCGCTGCCGCGGTCGGCACCGCACTGGCGCAGGTGCTGGCGGGTGCGGTCGAGGACGACCCGGAGGGGCCGGCGCTGACATGGGGTGAGGAGGTCGTGACCTACCAGGACCTCGACGCGCGCTCTTCACGACTCGCCCGTGCGCTCATCGCGCGCGGGTGCGGCCCGGAGACGGGTGTCGCGGTGCGGCTCGATCGCGGTGTCGACTGGGCGGTCTCCGCATGGGCGGTGCTCAAGGCCGGTGCCGCACTGGTCCCCGTCGTCGACGGCGGTGCGCTGCCGAGCGGGCCGGAAATCAAGATCGGGATCACCGTGCTGGCGTCCCGTCCGGCCGCCGGACCCACCGGTATCGACTGGCTGGTGCTCGACGAGGTCGCGACCGGCGCCGAGATTGCCGGCGAATCGGCCCGGCCGGTGACCTACGCGAACCGCACCCGGGCGCTGCGCGGTGCCGACCCGGCCTTCGTCGGCGCCGCAGCTGTCTACAGCTATGACGCACTGGCCGGTGCCGTCGACCGGCTGCGGGCCCGCACCGAGCTCACCTTCGAGTCGCGGACTTTCCATCAGGGCAGTCCCGACGGTCCGGCGGCGCTGCTCGAGGTGGTCGGAGCGGGCACGACGGGCGCCTCGATGGTGTTGCCGGCCGAGGTGAGCACCGACGGACTCGCCGACGAGTGGGTGACCCACCTGTTCACCGACCGTGCCGGTCTGGACCGGCTGGATCCGGAGCCACTGGAGGATCTGCAGGCGGTAGTGCTCGAGGCCGGCCCCGCACCCGCCGGTTTCGGATCTGCCGAGGTGGTCGTGCTGCCCGATGATGTGCTTCGCTGAACACCAGGTGGCACGATCGCGGGACAGTAACACCCGCCGCGATCGAAATCGATGGACAAGGGTGGCGCGCGTGCATACGCATGCGGCGACGACAGGCAGGACGAGATAGGTGGTACGGGTGGTCAGCGGACAGTATGTGCTGGGAGTGACGGCATGACGCGGCCCGCTCGGGTCCGGCCCACCCGTACTCGGCGTGCCCGTGTCGCCACCTTGCCGCAACTGATGGCCACCGCGGTGGAAGTCGATCCCACCGCTACCGCGCTGGTCTTCGCCGGCGCGGACTCGACGCTGGCCGAACTCGGTTATGCCGAACTGGACGAGCGGTCCACCCGGCTGGCCCGGCTGCTGATCGCCCGCGGGATCGGACCGGAGGACCTGGTCGCGGTCGGCATTCCGCGCTCGGTGGAATCGGTGGTCGCGGTCTGGGCCGTCGCCAAGACCGGTGCCGGATTCGTGCCCGTCGATCCGAACTACCCCGCCGACCGGGTCGCGCACATGGTGTCGGACTCGGGCGCCGTGCTCGGCCTCACCGTGTCCTCGGTGCGTGCGGACCTGCCGGACACGGTGCAGTGGCTCGGTGTGGACAGTCCCGAGTTCACCGACGGGCTCGAGGAGTTCTCCGGCGACCCGGTGACCTACGCCGATCGGCTGCGGCCGCTGCGGGCCGAACATCCCGCCTACGTGATCTACACCTCCGGTTCCACCGGGAAGCCCAAGGGAGTGGTGGTCACCCAGGCCGGGCTGGCCAGCTTCTGTGAGGAGCAGCGGGACCGCTATCGAGTCGGAAACGATTCGCGCACACTGCACTTCGCCTCACCGTCCTTCGATGCCTCGGTACTGGAACTGTTGCTGGCGATCGGAGGCGCCGCCACCATGGTGGTGGCCTCGCCGGCCGTGCTCGGCGGCGACGAACTGGCGAATCTGCTGCTCCGGGAACGGGTCACCCACGCCTTCATCACCCCCGCGGCACTGGCCTCGGTGGATCCGGCCGGGCTGGACGAGCTGCGCGTCGTGGTCGCCGGAGGTGAGGCGTGCCCACCGGAACTGGTGCGGCGCTGGGCCATCGAAATCGCCGAGGGCACCCGCGAGTTCTACAACGGCTACGGCCCGACCGAGACCACGATCATGACCAATATCAGCGCGCCGCTGGTACCGGGGGAGACGGTCACGATCGGGGCGCCGGTGCGCGGCATCACCGAGTACGTGCTCGACGAGCAGCTCGCACAGGTGCCCCGGGGCGCGGTCGGTGAGCTGTACATCAGCGGAGCGCAGGTGGCGCGGGGCTATCACCGTCGCCCGGGTCTCACCGCCGCCCGCTTCGTCCCCAACCTGGTCGACGGTAACGGCTCCCGGCTGTACCGCACCGGCGATCTGGTGCGCTGGACCGCCGGTGGTGAGCTGGAGTATCTGGGCCGCAACGATTTCCAGGTGAAGATCCGCGGTTTCCGGATCGAACTCGGTGAGATCGACGCGGTGCTGGCCGCCCACGACACGGTCGACTTCGCTGTCACGGTGGGCCACAAGCTGCCCGGCGGCGCGACCATCCTGGTGTCCTACGTGCACGCCGCCGACGGTGCCGCCGTCGACACCGATGTGCTCGGTTCCCATGCGGGACAAAGCCTTCCCGCACATATGGTGCCGACGACGATCATGGTGCTCGACGCCATTCCGTTGACCCCGGTGGGCAAGTTGGACCGGGCGGCGCTGCCCGAACCGACGCTGGCCGCGCGCGCCTTCCGGTCGCCCTCGGGTGCGCTCGAGGAGTTGGTCGCGGGCGTGTTCACCGAGTTGCTGGATCCGCCGGCCGCAGTGGGCGCCGACGACGACTTCTTCGAGTTGGGCGGCAACTCGCTGATCGCCACCCAGGTCGCGGCGCGCCTGGGCGCGCAGATCTCGGCGCGGGTGCCG
The DNA here is from genome assembly GCF_001613265.1 of Nocardia vermiculata NBRC 100427. GTDB lineage: Bacteria > Actinomycetota > Actinomycetes > Mycobacteriales > Mycobacteriaceae > Nocardia > Nocardia vermiculata. The sequence goes on along the minus strand of NZ_BDCA01000010.1, from coordinate 32,229 downwards.
GCCCGGTTGCTGTTCGAGGCGGCAACCGTGGCGGAGCTGGCCGAACGGCTCGAACCGATCAAGGGAGAGGGCGATCGGCTGCCGCTGGCACCGATGGAACGCCCGCAGCGCATCCCGCTGTCGCTGGCACAGCAGCGCATGTGGTTCCTCAATCAATTCGATCCGGAATCGGCGGCCAACAACATTCCGTTCGCGATCCGGCTCACCGGTGCGCTGAACGTGACCGCGCTGCAGGCGGCCATCGGTGATGTCATCGAGCGCCACGAAACCCTGCGCACCATGTACCCGTCCGCCGACGGCACCGGCCACCAGGTGATTCTGCCCGCGGAACAGTCGGTTCCGGAACTGACCACCGAGCCGGTGTCGCAGGACGAGCTACCACAGTGGCTGGCCGGTCGCCTGCTGGCCGGATTCGATGTCGCGGCGCAGGTACCGCTGCGGATCGCGGTGGCCGAACTGGCACCCGACGATCACGTCGTCGCGGTCGTGGTGCACCACATCGCCGCCGACGGCGCCTCGGTTGCCCCCTTCACCCGAGACCTGTTGGCGGCCTTCCTCGCCCGGCGTAACCGGTCCCGGCCCAGCTGGCCCCCGTTGCCGGTACAGTACGCCGATTACGCGCTGTGGCAGCGGGCGTTGCTCGGCGACGAGAACGATCCGGATTCGCTCGCGGCCCGGCAGATCGAGTACTGGCGCACGACGCTCGACGGCATTCCCGACCGGCTGGATCTGCCGGCCGATCGGCCCCGTCCGCAGGTGGCCTCGGGGCGTGGCGCGGAATACAGCTTCGAGATCGCGCCGGAGTTGCACCAGCGGCTCGAGGACCTGGCGCAGCGCACCGGCGCCTCGCTGTTCATGGTCGTGCACGCGGCATTCGCGATCGTGCTTGCCCGCTCCAGCGGCACCGACGACATCACGATCGGCACTCCGGTGGCCGGTCGCGGCGAGGCCGAACTCGACGCGCTGGTCGGCATGTTCGTCAACACCCTGGTGCTGCGCACGCGGGTGGACGGCGCGGCGACGGTGGAGGCGCTGCTGGGGGCGGTGAAGGACACCGATCTGGGGGCTTTCTCCCACGCCGAGCTGCCGTTCGAGCGCCTGGTGGAGGTGCTCGATCCGGTGCGGTCGCAGGCACACCACCCGCTGTTCCAGGCGGCACTGTTCTTCCAGAACATGGCCAGACCGCAGTTGCGGCTGCCCGGCTTGGCGGCCGAGGCCGTCGAATTCGACGGCGCGGTAGCGAAATTCGACCTGCAGCTGACGACGGTGCCGCGCACGGAATCGGGTGCGCCCGCCGGAATGTCGTCGATGTTCACCTATGCGCTGGATCTGTTCGACGAGCGCACTGTCGCCGGATATGCCGCCCGCCTGATTCGGGTGCTGGACGGTATCGCCGCGAATCCCTCGCGCCCGGTCGGCGATCTCGAACTGCTCGACCCGGCCGAGCGGACCCGGATCCTGCGGGAGTGGAACGACACCGGCCATCCGGTCGCACCGGAACTGCTGCTGGACGGTTACCGACGTACCGCGGCACGTAATCCCGGTGCGGTGGCCGTCGTCCACGAGGGGGAGCGCCTCACCTACGCCGAATTCGACGCCGAGGTCAATCAGCTTGCCCGCCTGCTGATTTCGCGGGGTGTCCGACCCGAGTCGATGGTCGGCCTGGCGGTGCGCCGGTCGCTGGATCTGGTCGTCGGCATGTACGCCATCGTCGCCGCGGGCGGCGCCTACGTGCCGCTGGACCCCGACCATCCGGCCGACCGGATCGCGCACATCCTCGACACCGCCAAACCCGTCTGCGTCGTGACCACGGTCGCCGATTCGATCGATGTGCCCTCCCGGATACCGGTGCTTCGCCTGGACACCATGGATCTGAGCAGATTCGATCCGAGCCCGATCCGGCCCGCGGAACTGTTGTCGCCGCTGCGTCCCGACCATCCGGCGTACGTGATCTTCACCTCCGGTTCGACCGGCCGCCCCAAGGGCGTCGCGATCTCGCACGCCGCGATCCACAATCAGATCGAATGGATGCTGGCGGCCTACCCGCTGGGCAGCGGCGATGTGTATCTGCAGAAGACCGCGACCACCTTCGATGTGTCGCTGTGGGGCTACTTCATGCCGCTGCGGGCCGGTGCGGAACTGGTCGTCGCGACCCACGACGGCCATCGGGACCCGATCTACGTCGCGGAAACTATTGCGGCGCATAGAGTTACGGTAACAGACTTCGTGCCGTCGATGCTCACCGTGTTCGCCGCGCACGTCACGGCCGGTAGTTGCCCGACGCTGCAGGACATCTTCGTGATCGGCGAGGCGCTGCCGCCGGAAACCGCCGACGCCGTGCATGCGGTCTCCGATGCCCGCATCCACAACCTGTACGGACCCACCGAGGCCGCGGTGTCGGTCACCTACTGGCCGGTCGCCGACACCGATCGTCCGAGCGTTCCGATCGGCTTGCCACAGTGGAACACTCGGGTCTATGTGCTCGATTCGCGGCTGCGCCCGGTACCTGCCGGCGTGCCCGGCGAGCTCTATCTTGCCGGTGACCAACTGGCCCGCGGATATGTGCGTCGCCCCGATCTGACCTCGGACCGCTTCGTGGCCAGTCCCTTCGGGAACGGGGAACGGATGTACCGCACCGGCGATCTGGTGCTGTGGCGTCCCGCCGACGACACCAGACCGGCACGCCTGGACTACATCGGCCGCACCGATTTCCAGGTGAAGTTCCGCGGCCAGCGCATCGAGCTCGGCGAGATCGAGACGGCGTTGCTGGCGCTGCCGGGCGTGAGCCAGGCGGTGGCGCTGGTGATGGGTTCGACACTGGGGGATCAGCTGGTCGCCTATGTGGTGGCCCAGCCGAACACCGCCCTCGATCCGGAACGGCTGCGCCGCGGCGTCACGGATTCGCTTCCGGCCTACATGATTCCGTCGGTGGTGACGGTACTCGACGCGTTCCCGCTCAACGCCAGCGGCAAACTCGACCGCAAGGCCCTGCCGGAACCCACGTTCAGCAGCAGTACATTCCGGGCGCCCCGCACACCGGTCGAGGAGATCGTCGCCGAGGTGTTCGGGTCCGTGCTCGGGCTGGAGCGCGTCGGTGCCGACGACGACTTCTTCGCTCTGGGCGGCAACTCACTGGTCGCCACGCAGGTGGTGGCTCGCCTCGGTGCCGCGGTCGGCGGCCGGGTACCGGTGCGGGCACTGTTCGAAACCCCCACGGTCACCGCGCTGGCCGCCACACTGGAATCGCAGACCCACACCCGGCGCGGTGTCGAACTCGGTTCGATCCAACGCCCGGACGTGCTGCCGCTGTCGCTGGCACAGCAACGCATGTGGTTCCTCAACCGATTCGACCAATACGAGGATGCCGACGCCGCCGCGTCCGAGGAGCAGACCGGTGCGGCCGCCTACAACCTGCCGTTCGCGCTGCGGCTGACCGGCAGCCTGGATGTGGCAGCGCTGGCCGCAGCGCTCGACGACGTACTCGCCCGGCACGAGGTGCTGCGCACCGTCTACCCGGAGACCCCGCAGGGACCGGTGCAGGTGATCCTGCCCGCCGACACCCGGCTGGGCCTGGATCCGGAGCGCAGTGCCGCAGCCGATGTGGCACAGGCCGTGTACGACCTGGCCGCAACGCCTTTCGATGTCACCGCGGAAGTCCCGCTGCGGGTGCGCCTGCTCGAGGTGACCGATCCGGCACCGGGCTCACGCCGCGAATACGTCCTCGCCGTGGTGGTGCACCACATCGCCGCCGACGCGTCCTCGATGGGACCGCTGGTCCGCGACGTCATGACCGCCTACGCCGCCCGCACCGTCGGCGCGGCACCGGAATGGACACCGCTACGGGTGCAGTACGCCGACTACGCGCTCTGGCAGCGCGCCGTGCTCGGCTCCGAGTCCGAACCGGGCTCCATTGCGGCCCAGCAGATCTCCTACTGGCAGCGCGAGCTCGCCGGTTTGCCCGATGTGCTGGAACTACCGACCGACCGGCCGCGGCCGCCGGTAGCGACCCTGGCCGGGGCCCGGGTCGATGTGCGCATCGCGCCCGAGGTGCACGCCGGCCTGCTGGAGCTGGCGCATGCGCACGGGGCGACCCTGTTCATGGTGGTGCATTCGGCATTCGCGGTGCTGCTCTCACGCCTGTCCGGCGGTGACGATATCGCCGTCGGTAGTCCGGTGGCCGGTCGCGGCGAGGCCGAACTGGACGATCTGATCGGCATGTTCGTCAACACCGTGGTGTTCCGCACCCGCGTCGACCGCGGCGAGTCGTTCACCGATCTGCTGGCCCGCCAGCGCGAAACCGACCTGCAGGCGTTCGCGCATGCCGATATTCCGTTCGAGCGGCTGGTCGAGGTACTGAACCCGCCCCGATCGACCGCACACCATCCGCTGTTCCAGGTCGGGCTGTCGTTCCAGAACGTGGCGCAGACGGCGTTGGAGCTGCCCGGCCTGAGTGTGGCCGGAGTCGACGCCGACCTCGACGTCTCGCAATTCGACCTGCACCTGATCGTCGCCGACTCCTACACCGAGGACGGGGACCCGGCCGGTATCGGCGGGTTCCTCACCTACGCCACGGATCTGTTCGATGCGGCGAATGCCGCCGCGATCGCCGAGCGGCTGTCGCTGTTGCTGGCGGGTGTGGTGGCCGACGCCACCGCACCGGTCGGCGACCTCGACATCCTCACCGGCTCCGAACGCGCGGACCTGGAGCGGGCCGCGGTGGGGACGGTGCGCCCGGTGGCCGCGGCCACCCTGCCGGATCTGCTGGCGACGACAGTGGCCGCGCACCCGGGATCGGTGGCGCTGGTCGCCGACGCCGGCGGACGCGTCCAACTGTCCTACAGCGAGCTCGGCAAACGAGTCAATCGCCTGGCCCGTCATCTGATCTCGCTCGGGGTCGGCCCGGAGTCCCGGGTCGCGCTGGCGCTCCCGCGTGGCATCGATCTGGTCGTCGCGATGTACGCGGTATCGGCGGCCGGTGGCGCCTATGTGCCGGTCGATCCGGATCAACCCGCCGAACGCACCGGGTACATCCTCGATTCCGCGGCACCGGTGTGTGTGCTGTCCACCTCCGCCGTTCCGCCGCTACCGGGCCGGGCGCTGGCGACGGAATCGACCGCGGTGGCCCGCGATTGGCGCGGGCGCTCGCAGTCCATGCCGGACCTGGCCGATGCCGGTCGCGACAGCGCTCGCGACGATGTGGTGCTGCTGGACGAACTCGATCTCGGCGGGCTGTCCGGACGGCCGGTGACCGACGCCGATCGCCTCGCGCCGCTCCTGCCACAGCACACCGCCTACATCATCTTCACCTCCGGCTCGACCGGGCGCCCCAAGGGAGTCGCGGTCGCGCACGCCGCGATCGTGAATCAGCTGGTCTGGAAGACCGCCGAATTCGGCCTCGGCGCAGGCGATGTGGTGCTGCTGAAGACTGCGGCCACCTTCGACCTGTCGGTATGGGAGTTCTGGTCCGCGGCGGTGTCGGGAGCTCGCCTGGTGGTAGCCACCGCCGACGGGCATCGCGATCCGGCCTATCTCAACGAACTGATCCGGCGCGAGGGCGTCACCACACTGCACGTGGTGCCGTCGATGCTGGACGCGTTGCTGGTGGAATCGCGTTCGGGCGTACGGACACCCACCCCGCTGCGACGGGTACTCGCCATCGGTGAGGCGCTGCCGGCCGCGCTCGCGCAGCGCTTCCGCAAGGACCGCCCCGAGGTGCGGCTGTACAACCTGTACGGGCCCACCGAGGCCGCCGTCTCGATCACCGCCCACCGGGTCGTCGCGGCGGACCAGCTGTCGGTGCCGATCGGGGTGCCCGAGTGGAACAGCCGTGTGCACGTCCTGGATTCGCGGCTGCGGCCGGTGCCGCCGGGTGTCCCGGGTGAGCTGTATCTGGCCGGCGCCCAGCTGGCACGCGGCTACTTCGGTCGCGCCGATCTGACCGCCGACCGCTTCGTGGCCGACCCGTCCGGTGCCGGCACCCGGATGTACCGCACCGGCGATCTGGTGGCCTGGACCCGAACCGGCGAACTGGAATACCGCGGCCGCACCGACTTCCAGGTGAAGGTGCGCGGTTTCCGGATCGAGCTCGGTGAGATCGAGGCCGCACTGCTGCGCATGCCGCAATTGGCGCAGGCCGCGGTGGTGGCGAAGTCCGATCCGCGTACCGGTGACCGGCTGGTGGCCTATCTGGTGTCCGCCGATCGCGAACTCGATGTGGCACAGGTGAAGTCGGCGGTCGGTGCCACACTGCCGAACTACATGGTGCCGGCCGCGTTCGTGGTGCTCGACGCCCTGCCGCTGTCGGTGAACGGCAAACTCGACCGCAAGGCACTGCCGGACCCGGAGTTCGAGAGCACCGCCTACCGCGCGCCCGCGACTCCGGCCGAGGAGATCGTGGCGGCAACCTTCGCGGAGGTGCTCGGTGCCGGCCGGGTCGGACTCGACGACGACTTCTTCGCGCTGGGCGGCAACTCGCTGCTCGCCACTCAGGTCGCCGCCCGGATCGGCGCCGCGCTGGACCTTCGGGTTCCGGTGCGGGCACTGTTCGAGGCATCGACCGTGGGCGCACTCGCGGCCCGGGTGGAACGGGGCGGGTCCGAACGGTCGCGCACTCCGCTGAGCGCGGGACCGCGTCCCGAGTCGGTTCCACTGTCCTATGCGCAGCAGCGAATGTGGTTCCTCAACCAATTCGACACCACGGCAACGGTATACAACATTCCGGTGGCGATCCGGCTGTCCGGTGCGCTGGATGTCGCCGCGCTGCGCCACGCCGTGGCGGATCTGGTGACTCGGCACGAGGTACTGCGCACCGTCTACCCCGAGACCGAATCCGGGGGTGTGCGCCAGCGGATCCTCGCGGCCGCCGACGTCGAACTCGATCTGGAGCCGATCCGGATCGGTGAGGAACGGGTCGCACACGAGGTGGGCCGGCAGGTCGCGGCCGGCTTCGACGTGACCACCGAGGTTCCGTTCCGAATCCAGCTGTTCCAGTTGTCCGCCGGGGAATACGTGCTGGTCTTCGTGGCCCACCACATCGCCGCCGACGGCTGGTCGATGGGGCCGCTGACCCGGGATCTGATGACGGCCTACCTGGCACGGTCCGAAGGTTCGGCGCCGTCGTGGTCACCGTTGCCGATCCAGTATGCGGACTTCGCGTTGTGGCAGCGTGCGGCGCTCGGCTCCGAGGACGATCCGGAATCGGCGGCCGCGACGCAATTGGCCTACTGGACTGCCGAACTCGCCGAGGTTCCGGACGAGCTGACGTTGCCCACCGACCGCCCACGCCCACCGGTGCAGAGCTTCGCCGGCGGTAAGGTCGACTTCACCGTTGAACCGGATGTGCACGCCGGGCTCACCGCCCTGGCACAGCAGCACAATGCGACGCTGTTCATGGTGGTCCACACCGCCCTGGCAGTGTTTCTGGCCCGCATGTCGGGCACCGAGGACATCGCCATCGGCGCACCCATCGCAGGCCGCGGCGAACCCGAACTCGACGATCTGATCGGCATGTTCGTCAATACGCTGGTGCTGCGGAGCCGGGTCACCCCCGGCGCCACCTTCACCGAACTGCTGAACGCCAACCGCGACACCGATCTTCGTGCCTTCGCCCATGCCGATATCCCGTTCGAGCGGCTGGTCGAGGCGCTGGCTCCGGAACGTTCCACCGCCCGGCATCCGTTGTTCCAGGTGGCGCTGTCGTTCGAGAACTTGCCGGAGACCACCTTCGAACTGCCCGAGGTGCGGTTCTCGGCGCTGAATCCGGCCGCCACCACGGAGAAATTCGACCTGTCGCTGACGATCCGGGAAGCGATCGGTGGCCGGGGCGGTATGGGAGGCGAATTCTCCTATGCCGAGGATCTTTTCGACGAGGCGACGGTGCGGGTCTTCGCGCAGCGGTTCACTCGTATGCTGGCGGCGATCGCGGCCGACCCGGAGCGTGCGGTTGGTGCGCTGCCGTTGCTCGGTGACGAGGAATACCACGTCCTCACCCGGGTGCACGACGACGACGTGATGGCCACCGCGCTACTGCCGGACCTGCTGACTCGCGGTATCCAGTGGGGACGGCAGCGCACCGCGGTGCGGTATCACGGGCGCTCGATCAGCTACGGCGACCTCGACGACGCGTCCTCGAAGCTCGCCCGGGCCCTGATCGGTCAGGGGGTGGGACCGGAGCAGTTGGTCGCGGTCGCGCTGCCGCGGTCGTTCGAGATGGTGCTGGCCGTGCTGGCGATCAGCAAGGCCGGTGGTGCGCACGTCCCCGTGGATCCGAGCTATCCGCAGGACCGGGTGCGCCATATGCTCACCGACTCCGGTGCGGTGATCGGCGTGACGACCTCGCAGTTCGCCGGCGATCTGCCCGCGGACGTGGACTGGCTGGTCCTCGATGCCGCCTCCACCGGACGACTGGTCGCGCCCCAATCGCCGCTGCCGGTGACCGATGCGGACCGGATCTCCCCGCTGCACATGGCGCATCCGGCCTATGTCATCTACACCTCGGGATCGACCGGTAAACCCAAGGGCGTCACGGTCACCCATGCCGGCCTGGGCGGTCTGGCCGAGGTGGCGACGAGCCTGTACGAGCTGGAGCCGCAGCATCGGTTCCTGCACATCTGCTCGCCGAGTTTCGATCCGTCGGTGCTGGAATGGATCTGCGCGTTCGCCACCGGTGCCACCCTGGTGATCACTCCCGCCGAGATCGTCGGTGGCCCGGATCTGGCGGAGTTGGTGCGTAGTGAGGGTGTGACGCACACGATCATCACGCCGGCGGTGCTGGGCACGATGGATCCGGCTGATCAGGAGCAGTTGCTGGTGGCGTCGGTGGGTGGTGATGTGACCACGCCGGAGCTGCTCGCCAAATGGCAGCCCGGGCGGACCTACCTCAACGGTTACGGTCCGACCGAAACCACCATCATCTCCTCGTTCGCACACCTTGATCCGCAGCGGCACATCACCATCGGTGCCCCGGTGCACGGCATGTCGGCGCTGGTGCTCGACAGCGCGCTGAATCCGGTACCCCCGGGGGTGGCGGGCGAGCTGTACCTGGCCGGTGGTGGTGTGGCGCGCGGTTACCGGCATCGGCCCGGTCTCACGGCCGAGCGTTTCGTGCCCAACCCGTGGGGTGCGCCGGGAGCGCGGATGTACCGCACGGGTGATGTGGTGCGCTGGTGGGCCGAGCCGGAGCAGCGTGCGGGCAATGTCGCTCGGGCGGAGGTGCCGTGGGAGCTGGATTATGTGGGCCGTACCGATTTCCAGGTGAAGATTCGTGGTTTCCGGATCGAGCTCGGTGAGATCGATGCGGTGCTGGGCCGGCATCCGGATGTGGAATTCGCGATCACCATGGGGCAACGAACCGATGCGGGCGCAACAATTCTCATTGCGTACGTGCTCGTCGTGCCCGGACACGGCATCGACTCCGCGGCGCTGACCGAGTACGCCGCGGCGGAACTGCCACCGCATATGGTGCCCTCGGCGATCACCGTGCTGAACGAGCTGCCACTGACTCCGGTGGGCAAGCTCGATCGCAAGGCGTTGCCCGAGCCGGTACTCGAGGCCACGCGCTATCGCGCGCCGCGCACTCCCGCCGAAAACGTCATCGCCGAGGTGATCGGCGAGGTCCTCGGTATCGCGCGGGTCGGCGCCGACGACGACTTCTTCGCCCTCGGTGGCGACAGCATCGTCTCCATTCAGGTGGTGTCGCGAGCGCGGGCCCGGGGAGTCCACTTCTCCCCGCGGGACGTTTTCGCCGCGCGGACGGTCGAAGCGCTCGCGCGCACGGCGACCACGCAGACCGCCGCCCCCGCCGCGGTACGGACCGGCCCGATGCCGTTGCCGCCCGCCGCGATCCGCTTGCTCCGCGCCGATCCGTCCGGTCAGGCCTTCCGGGCGATCACGCTCGCCGTCCCGGCCGGTTGCACTGCGGACCGGCTTCAGGCCGCGGCGACCGGAGTGCTCGAGCGGCATCCGATCCTCTCGGCCCGGCTCGACAAAGCGGACCGGACACTGGTGATCCCCGATGCGCCCGCCGCGGCCGCACTCCGCCGGTTCGCCCCCGGTCCGGAAGCGGTGGACCTCGCGGTGCGGTCGCTCGGCGCGAATCTGGATCCGGCCACCGGCCGCAACATCGCCTTCGCGCTGATCGCGCCGACCGACCCGGCCGACCGGACTCCTGCCGAGAGCCGGCTGGTGGTGGCGGCCGGCCGGCTGGTCGTCGACGACACCTCCTGGCGCATCCTGATCGATGAACTGACCGCCGCCTGGACCGCGGACCGCCCCGTGGTGACCGCACCCCGATCCGGTCCGATCGACCTCGCACACACCCTGGCGGCGGAGGTGGCCGCGGCCGACACCGCGGCCGAACTCGATTGGTGGCGGCGCCGACTCGCCTCGGCACCCGCCGATGCACCCGTCGCCGGGCTCGATCTGTCGAACCGTGGCCGTGTTTCCCTGGTCATCACAGCCGAAGGCGCCGCCGCCGTCGCGGCTGTCGCCCGCGCCTACCACGCCGAGGTGGACGATGTGCTGCTCACCGCGTTCGCCCTGGCGCAACAGCCGGGCGCCCGGGGCAGCGCCTCCGACCTGATCGGGAGCGTGGTGCAGGTACCGGCCGACGAGCGGATCCCGGCCGGCGCCGATGCCGCCGGAGTCGTCGGTGGTTTCACCGCCGCCTATCCGCTCCCGGTCGCGCTGGACGGCCTGGACCTCGACGACGCACTGGTCGGTGGACCCGCTGCCGGGGACGCCCTCGTCCAGATCAAGGAATTGCGGCGCGCGGTGCCACGCGCGGGCACCGGATATGCGCTGCTGCGCTATCTCGATGCCGCAGTCGGCCCGGTGCTCGAGTCGATGCCGCAGGGCCGCACCGCGTTCCGGTATCGCGACCTGCGTCCGGCACAACCTCATTCTCGCCTGCGCGCCGCCGACGTGTTGCTCGATATCACCGTCGAGGCGACCGACGACGGGCTCATGGCCCGCTTCGACTACGCGGCAGTGGTCTTCTCCGCCGAACAGATCAAGGAGTTCGCGGGGCAGTGGGTCCGGGCACTGGGTGGTCTGGCCGAGCACGGCACCCATCCGGATGCCGGTGGCTACACCGCCTCCGATTTCGCGCTGGTGCACCTGGACACCGCGGACGTAGCGAAGCTGTCCGACGAGTATCCGAACCTGACCGATATCTGGCCGGTCACTCCGCTGCAGTCGGGAATGTTGTTCCACGCGTTGCTCGCCGACACTTCGACCGATGTGTACATCACCCAGTTCACCGTCGACCTGGCCGGCGCCGTGGACCAGTACCGGTTGCAGGCCGCGGCACAGACGGTGCTGGACCGGCACGACAATCTGCGCGTCGCCTTCGCCGCCGACACCGCCGGAGATGCGGTGCAGGTCGTCGTCGGGCACGAAGACGTGCCGTGGCGGACCGTAGACCTCACCGGCCTGGACCCCGACGCCGCCGAGGCGGAGGCGCGACGGCTGGCCGGTATCGACTGTGGGGTGCGGTTCCGGATGGATCGGGCGCCGCTGCTGCGCTTCACGCTGTTCCGGTTGGCCCCGGACGCGTATCGGATGCTGGTGACCAGTCACCACATTCTGCTCGACGGCTGGTCGACGCCGCTGCTCATGCAGGAGCTGCTGACCGCGTATGCGGTCGGGGCGGATCCGGCGCACCTGCCGCCGGTGCGTTCCTACGGTGACTACCTGCGCTGGCTCGTGGCCCAGGATCCCGCGGCGGCGCGCACCGAGTGGCGGCACGCGCTGGCGGGGATCACCGAGCCCACGCCGCTGGCGCCGGTGGATCCGGGCCGCGAGATCTCCGCCGGGACGGGTGAGGTCGGTTTCGAGCTGTCGGTGGCCGAGACGACCGAGCTGACCAGGCTCGCAGCGCATTTGGGTGTCACCGTGAACACGGTGGTGCAGGCGGCATGGGGGCTGCTGATCGGTCGCAGCACCGATCGTGACGATGTCGTCTTCGGTGCCACCGTCTCCGGCCGTCCACCGGCGCTGCCGGGCGTGGAGAGCATGGTCGGTCTGTTCCTCAACGCGATCCCGGTACGGGTCCGCTTGGATGCCGGTGACACCCTGGCCGGTCTGCTGGGACAGCTGCAGGCCGAACAGGCCGCACTGCTGGACTACCACTACCTCGGACTCAGTGATATCCAGCAGGCCGTCGGCGTGGACGGGCTGTTCGATTCGCTGGTGGTGTTCGAATCCTTCCCGATCGATCGGGAAGGGCTGGACCGGGTCGGTTCGATCGACGGCATGCACGTCACCGGGATCGGCGCCGTCAACGGCACCCACTACCCGGTGACCGTGATCGTGGTGCTGGACAACCAGTTGCGTATCTCGCTGAAGTATTTGCGCGATGTGTTCGAACCCGATGTGGCCCAAGCGCTGTCGCAACGGCTGGCCGCGCTCCTCGGGAGTTTTACTCGGACGCCGCAGGCCCGGGTGGCCGAGGTGGACGCACTGCTCGACGGTGAGCGGGCCGCGCTGGCGGCCCGTAACGCCACCGACCTGCCGCGCCTGCGCGACGACGCCACGTTGCTGAGCTTGTTCGACGCGCAGGTGGACCGGACGCCGGACGCGCCGGCCGTGTATTTCGGCGATACCGTCCTGACCTACCGTGAACTCGACCTGCGGTCACGGTCGCTGGCCGCGGAACTGATGGGCCGCGGAGTGGAGCCGAACGCACTGGTCGCCGTGGCCATGCGCCGGTCGGTGGACCTGGTGGTGGGCATCTATGCGGTGCTGCGCGCGGGCGCGGGGTACGTCCCCGTCGATCCGGATCACCCGGCCGATCGCAACGAATTCGTTCTCGGCAACGCACGGCCGGTCTGCGTACTGACCACCGAACGAGACGGCTTCCGCACCGGCAGCGGGATTCCGATCGTCGATATCACCGGTCTCGGCACCGAGACGGAATCGCTTGCCACGATGGAGTTCCCGGTGGTCCACTCCGACGCGGTGGCCTACGTGATGCACACGTCGGGGTCGACCGGGCGCCCCAAGGGGGTGGTGATCACCCATCGGCAGATGACCAACCAGTTCCGCTGGGCGCAGCGCACCTATCCGCACGACACCACCGATGTGGTGTTGCACAAGACGCCGATCACCTTCGACATCTCGACATGGGAGTTGTTCTGGCCGTTGCAGACCGGTGCCGCGATCGTGGTCGCCGAACCCGACGGGCACCGTGACCCGGCATATCTGTCCCGGGTCGTCACCCAGCGCTCGGTCACCTCGGTGCATTTCGTGCCGTCGATGCTGGACGCCTTCCTGGACCCGGCCGCAAACCCGTCGGTGGCCCAGGGATATCCGTCGCTGCGACGGGTCTTCGCGGCGGGTGAGGCGCTCTCCGGTGAGACCGCGCAGCGGTTCCGGTCCACGCTCTCCGGCACGCAGCTGGTGAACTGGTACGGACCTGCCGAGGCCACGGTGGTCACCGCCTGGCCGGTCGGCGAATCCGGTGCCGCGGCGGTGCCGATCGGTACACCGGTCGCCAACACCCGGGTGCACGTGCTGGATCGGCAGTTGCGTCCGGTGCCGCTCGGATCGCCCGGTGAGCTCTATGTGGCAGGCGTGCAGCTGGCCCGCGGCTACCTGGGGTCGGCGGCGCTGACCGCCGAGCGCTTCGTGGCGGACGCGGGTGGCGAGCGGCTCTACCGCACCGGCGATATCGTGCGCTGGCGCGAGAGCACCGGCGGGCCCGCCCTGGAGTATCTGGGTCGCAGCGACTTCCAGATCAAGCTGCGCGGGCAACGCATCGAACTCGGTGAGATCGAGTCGGTGCTGGCCGGATTCGCGCCGGTACGGCACGCGGTGGTGTCGCTGGTGCGACAGCAGTCCGGTGATCGGCTGGTCGCCTACGTGGTGCCGGTCGGCGACGACATCGACGAGGAACAACTGCTGGCCTACGCGCGGGAATCGCTGCCCGCCTACATGGTTCCGGCGGCGGTCGTGGTGCTCGCGGAACTGCCGCTGGGCAGCACCGGCAAACTCGACCGCAAGGCGTTGCCGGTACCGCAGTTCACCGGTCGTCCCTACCGGGCCCCGTCCACTCCGCTGGAGCAGACGATCGCGGATGTGTTCGCCGAGGTGCTGGAGGTCGAGCGGGTCGGTCTGGACGACGATTTCTTCGACCTGGGTGGTAATTCGCTGGTGGCCACCCGCGCGGTGAGCCGGCTGCGTACGCTCACCGGCGTCGAGGTCCGGGTGCAGTGGTTCTTCCTGGGCTCGACCGTCGCGGCATTGACCGGGCGGGTGCTCACCGCGATGAGCGACGAGCACGACTACGACGGGGAATCGGATGCGGCGCTGGGTGTGCTGTTGCCGATCCGGGCCGAGGGCGAGGCCGAACCGCTGTTCTGTATCCACCCGATGTACGGCCTGTCCTGGTGCTACGCCGGGCTGAACCGCTATGTGGAGGATCGGCCGGTACTGGGCATCCAGTCGCCGGCGCTGTCGGAGGACGGATATCTGCCGCGCTCGCTGCAGGAGATGGCCGATCGCTATGTGGCCGAGATCAAGGCGGTGCAGCCGCACGGGCCGTATCACCTGCTCGGCTGGTCGCTGGGCGGTGTGCTCGCGCATGCGATCGCGACGACCCTGCAGGCGGCGGGGGAGCAGGTGGCGAGTGTGGTCATGCTGGACTCGCACGCCGAGATCGACGTCGCCGATTTCCGCACCGCCATCCGGGAGGCGCTGGCCGAGATCGGCATCGGGGCCGAATCCCTGGTCGGCGACGGTGATATCCATGATCTCAGCGAGGAAGCGGTAGCGGCGCTGCACGCGACCATCCCGGCGGATATGGCCGTGTTGACTCCCGAACGGGTGCGTCGCATTTATCGCAGTGCGGTCCGGTCCGCGGAATTGATCGCCGAGCATCGGCCGGATGTATATCGCGGCCGATTGGATTATTTCAGTGCCGCCGGACACGACACCGCGGCGCAGAACTGGCGCGATTACATCGAGGGTGAGATCGTGGATCGTCGCATCGACGTCGATCACGACCAGATGACCTCACCGCCCGCGCTGGCCGCACTCGGTCCGCAGCTGGCACGAGTGCTGACCGGCGCGAACGGCGATCGAACCGAGCGATCGGGCCGGTCGTGATGCGATCACCAGATATGTAACGGATCGGTCTCGTCCAACGACTAGACGAACCGTAGGGTCGAATATGATCTCGGCCCGCCGGAGCGCCTCGCCGGGCGTAATTCCGGAATAGAGCTGAACTGAATGTCGAGCAGATAGCGAAGGTGTGAACATTGATTCGTCGACACTTCCGGCGTAGCGGGCTCAGGGCCGCTGCCGTGCTCGCGGCCACGGGCGTCCTCACGGGCGTGGTGGCCGGAGTCGGCGCAACCAGCGCCTCGGCGGAGGACCCGGTCATCTCGTCGAAGTCCCTGTTGGCCGACCCGAAGTCGCCCGACGGATCACACATCCAGAAGGCCACCTACAAGGACGACCGCAACATCCGGCTCTACGTCTACTCGGCCGCGATGAACCAGACCTTCCCGGTCGATGTGCAGCGCCCCGCGGACGCGTCGGTCCCGCGCCCGACCCTGTATCTGCTCAACGGCGCCGGTGGCGGCGAGGACAGTGCCTCCTGGGACAAGAAGACCGATATCGTCAACGGCTTCCTGTCGGACAAGAACGTCAACGTGGTGCAGCCCATCGGTGGCAAGTGGAGCTACTACACCGACTGGTTGAAGGACGACCCCAACCTGGGCCGCAACAAGTGGAAGACCTTCTTCACCGAGGAACTGCCCCCGCTGATCGACGGTGCCCTGGGTACCAACGGCACCAATGCCATCGCGGGTCTGTCGACCTCCGGTACCTCGGTGCTGAATCTGGCGATCGCCAAGCCGGGCCTGTACAAGTCGGTGGCCGCGTACTCCGGGTGCGCCGAGTCCAGCACGCCGGTGGGTCGGGAAGCCGTGAAGCTGACCGTCAACACCTGGGGCGGCGGCGATGTCCGCAATATGTACGGCGAGGACGACAACCCCGCCTGGGTGCAGAACGATCCGGTCGTGAACGCCGAGGGGCTGCGTGGGCAGAACCTCTACATCTCCTCCGGTAACGGTCTGCCCGGCCAGTGGGACACCCTCGACGGCCCCTACACCATCCCCGGCCCGTACGGCCTCGGTAACCAGCTGGTCGTCGGCGGCATCATCGAGTCGGCCACCAACTACTGCAGCCACAACCTGCAGACCCGGCTGAACTCGCTGGATATCCCGGCTACCTACAACTTCCGTGATTCGGGCACCCACTCGTGGGGCTACTGGCACGACGACTTCATCGATTCGTGGCCGGTGCTGGCCCGCGGTCTGGGCGTCTGACCGGACCCGAAGATTCACCGAATCCGCCCCGCTCGCCTGCGCGAACGGGGCGGATTCGTCGTTTCATCTGGCACCCTCATCAAAAAGTTCGGGTACCCGTAAACTATTTTTCATGGATGCGGTAACTACTGCGGCACGACCGGGGCGATCCCGGCCGAGGGCTGTCGCGGCACTACTGGGCCCGGCGTTCGTGGCCGCGATCGCCTATGTCGATCCCGGCAATGTGGCATCGAATATCAGTGCCGGCGCGGAGTACGGCTACCTGCTGGTGTGGGTGATCGTCGCGGCGAACGTGATGGCGGCGCTGGTGCAGTACCTGTCGGCCAAACTCGGCGTCGTGACGGGTCGATCGCTGCCGCAGATCGTGCGCGAGCGGGCGGGACGGCCGGTGCGGCTGGCCTATTGGGGGCAGGCCGAACTGGCGGCCATGGCCACCGATCTCGCCGAGGTCGTAGGTGGTGCGATCGCCCTGCACCTGTTGTTCGGGCTCCCGCTGCTCCTCGGCGGGGTGATCACCGGTGTGGTCTCGATGGCTCTGCTGGCGGTGCAGAACCGACGCGGACAGCAACCGTTCGAGCGGGTCATCATCGGCCTGCTCGCGATCATCGCGATCGGTTTCCTCGCCGGTGTGGTGATCGCACCGCCGTCCCCGTCGGGTGTGGTGAGTGGTCTGGTGCCGCGTTTCGAGGGCTCGCAGAGCGTGCTGCTGGCCGCTGCCATGATCGGTGCGACCGTGATGCCGCATGCCATCTATCTGCATTCCGGCCTCACCAGGGATCGGCACGGTCGTACCGAACCGGGGCCGGCGCGCAAGCGACTGCTCGGCGCCACCCGGGTGGATGTCGGCCTGGCGATGGTGATCGCCGGTGCGGTGAATCTCGCCATGCTGCTGATGGCGGCCGCCACACTCGCCGGCAGTGATATCGACTCGCTGGAATCCGCGCACGCCGCGGTGCGCGATGCCCTGGGCTCGTGGGCCGCACTGCTGCTGGCCGTGGGCCTGCTCGCCTCCGGCCTGGCATCGACCTCGGTCGGCGCCTACGCCGGCGCGATGATCATGGAAGGGCTGCTGAGCCGCACCGTCCCGCTGCTGCTCCGTCGCGTCGTCACCCTGATCCCGGCCCTGATCATCCTCGCGGTCGGGGTAGACCCCACCCGGGCACTCATCGTGTCCCAGGTGGTGCTGTCGTTCGGGATTCCCTTCGCGCTGATCCCGCTGGTTCGATTCACCGCCGACCGCGCGCTGATGGGCGGCGATGTCAATCACCGCGCCACCACCTGGGCGGCCTGGATCATCGCCGTGGTGATCAGCGCACTGAACCTGCTGCTGATCTACCTCACGGTGACCGGCGCGTGAGCGCGCGGCCGGGATCCGATCAGCTACTCGTTTCGGCGGCCTTGCGGTATCCGCGGATCGCGGGGTAGCCGAAGACGACGATCATGCCGAGGACCCAGGCCAGAGTTTTCAGCAGTGGTTCGGCCACCGGGCCGTCCCAGGCCAGGCCGCGCATGGCATCGATCGAGGTGCTCATCGGCTGGTTCTCGACGATCGCCTGCAGCCAGGTGGGGTAGGCGAAGACGGGGACGAAACCGGAGTTGAAGAACATCAGCAACGTATTGAAGATGCTGATGATATTCACGAGCACCACGCCCTCGGAGACCGTGGCCAGCGCGGTCACCATGACCGCGAACCCCACGCCGAACAGCACCGGAATGCCGACCATGGCGATCGAGGCCAGCGGCCCGTTCCAGAAGCGGAAGCCGATACACACGCCGACCACGATCACGAACAGGGTTGTGACCAGGACGCGGATGGCCTCGGCCAGCAGTCGCCCGGTGAGTCCGGCGGCGCGGTGAATGGGCATGGTCCAGAACCGGCCCAGCAGGCCGGAGCTCTTCTCGGACTTGAATCCCAGCGCGCTGACCACGGCGCCGGACATCGCGGCCACCAGCGTGATCATCGGGACGGTGCCGTAGACGCTCGGCATCCCGGTGGCGGTGGTGATGGAATCGCCGAGCACGATGCGGAACATCAGCAGCGTCAGCGCGGGATAGATCATGGTCTGGATGGTGGTCACGGGGTCGCGCGTCCAGACCATCAACAGCCGCTTGCACTGAATCAGGCTGTGCTGAACCCAGGTCGACGGTGCGTGCTCCGATTGCGGTGCTACGACAGGCAGCGGAGTCTCCCAGCCGGGAGTGCTCGCCGCGCGCGTTTCGATGGCCGTACTCACGATCGCCTCACACTCGCCCAGACCGCCAGCGGCACGAAAGCCACTGCCAGACAGATCAACCACACCAGCGGCACCCACAACACCTGCCAGCTCACTCCGTCGGCCGCCATATCCCGCAGTGCATAGGAGAACTGGGATACCGGCTGATTGCGCGCGAACGGCCGAATCCAGGACGGGAAGCCGGTCTCCGGGACGAAGCCGGTCGACAGCATGCCCAGAATCAGCGTCGGCAGGGTCAGGGCCTGACTCAGCGACTGCGGGTTCTTGGTCAGCGAGCCGAGCGCGTCGGCGCCGATGGCCAGCACCGTGCCGATCGCGAGGGAGAACGCGCAGAACAACACGGCCTGCCCGATACCGGCGGTGAAGCGGAATCCGATCACGTGCCCGAACACCAGCGCCGCCGCCAATGATGTCACCGAGCGCACCATGCCCGCGCAGATCCGGGAGGTCAGCGGCACCATCATCCCGATCGGCATGGTCTGCATCCGGGTGTGCAGGCCGGTCATCGACTCGAACGCCGCGATCTGCGCATTCGACATCATGGTGAACGACATCGTCTGCAGCACGATGATCGGCATCACGAACTGCGCGTAGTCGATGCCCTGGAACTGCATGATGTAGCGCAACGGCAGATAGAAACCGAGGGTGAACACCAGCGGGGTGATGATCGCGACGACCAGCTCACCCTTGGTCGCCATCGTGTAGACGATCCGGCCGGTCAGGGCGCGCCACTGCGCGAAACTCGAGATTCGCGCCTCGGGCATCTGCGCGAACAGTTGTGGTTCGGCCACCGGCGCGCTCACTGGGGGCCGCCCGAATGTCCGGTGATGGACAGGAACACGTCGTCGAGCGAGGGCCGGCGCAGTGCGATATCGGCCAGTTCCAGGCCCGCGCCGTCGAGCCGGCGTACGGCCTCGGCGAGTGTGCTGGGACCGTCGGGTGCGGGAATGGAGAGGCGATCGCCGGTCGATTCCTGGCGCAGCGCGTCGGGGACCAGATCGCCCAGCGCGGTGATCGCCTCCGACAGCCGGGTCGGATCCAGCGGTACCACCTCGCAGTAGCTGCCGCCGGTCTTCTCCTTGAGCTCGTCGGCGGTGCCCTCCGCGATCACGGTGCCCTTGTCGATGACGATGATGTTGTCGCTGAGTACGTCGGCCTCTTCCAGATACTGCGTGGTCAGCAACACTGTGATGCCCTGCGCCTTGAGGGCCTCGACCAGATCCCACACTCCCTGGCGGCTGCGGGGGTCCAGCCCGGTGGTGGGCTCGTCGAGGAACACCACCTCGGGGCGCACCACCAGCCCGCAGGCGATGTCGACGCGGCGCCGCATACCGCCGGAATAGTTGCGCACGGCGCGCTTACCGGCGCTCACCAAGTCGAATTCTTCGAGCAGGGCGTCGGCACGGCGCCGCGCGTCCTTCTTGGGCAGACCCATCAGGCGGCCGAACAGTTCCAGGTTCTCGCGGCCGGACAGGTTCTCGTCCAGGGCCGCGTACTGCCCGGTCATCATGATCGACCGGCGGACACCGGCGGCGTCGGTGAGTACGTCGTGTCCGGCGACCGACGCGCGCCCGGAGTCGGGGCGCAGCAGTGTCGACAGGACCTTCACCATGGTGGTCTTGCCCGCGCCGTTGGGACCGAGGATGCCGAGGACCGATGCTCGGGCGGCGGTGAAGCTGATGCCCTGCAGCGCGTGTACGTCGCCGAAGGACTTACGCACGTCGTCGACCACGACCGTAGGTTCGGTGCCGGTCTCCGCCGCGGAAGTGCCCGCCTCAGCCGCGGGGGTGTCCGTGGAGTCGGAATCCTCACTCGGTGTGTGCGATTCTGCGCTGTCCAAACTCGGCATCAACTCTCCACTATCGGCCGGGCCGCGACCGGATTGTCCGGAACGCTGATTGCTGCCCCGGATGATGGATACCTTCCACCGCGCGCGATGTTACTTCGTGGGACGACACCGCAGGCCGGGGCGCCACCGGGCTGTCGGCTCCTACCGTGCCCGCATCGGGGCTGATGTGAAACGTGATGTTGTCGATTGGTCGGGCGCGCCCGGCGATGCGGGGAGCACAGTCGGCGAATTGTGGTATTCCTCACATCTGCCTGAATGAACCCGGTTCGCGTCCTCGTTGCTGCTGGTCTCGACGTGGACCGGCCGGTTCGTGGGGGATCAGGTCTCCTTGTCGCCCGGCCCGGCGGCGTCATAATCTGACTGCTGGGGGAGCGGCATTCATTCGGTCGCCCCCGTCCGCGGCACCGTCGCCCGCTGTCCGAGCGTGCGTCGGCGATTGTCGAGGGGCTCCGCCGGCGAGAGGGTGGTCATGGCCGAGATGCTGCAGTCGCACGATCCGCGCACCGGCGAGTTCATCGCGGAATATCCGATGATGGACGCCGCCGCCGTCACCGATGTCGTCCGCACCGCGCGTGGTGCCGAGAACTGGTGGGGTGCAATAGGCTTCAGTGGGCGCAAACGGTGGTTACAGTCCTGGAAACGCGCCATCACCCGCAACGCGGGTGAGCTGTCCGAACTGATCTGCACCGAAAGCGGTAAGCCGCAAGTCGACGCCGCCATCGAGATCATGCTGGCCGTGGAACACCTGTCCTGGGCCGCGGTCAACGCCGAAAAGATCTTGGGGCGAACCACACTCGCGTCCACCTGGCTGACCCGCAACCAACGCGCTTCGGTGGGGCATCTGCCGCTGGGTGTGGTCGGTGTGCTCGGCTCACCGAACAACCCGGTCTTCACACCGATGGTTTCCATCGCCTATGCCATGGCTGCGGGTAACGCCGTGGTGTTCAAGCCCAGTGAGCTGACGCCCGGGGTCGGAACGTGGCTCGCCGACAGCTGGGCCGAGCTGGCGCCGAACCGGCCGGTGCTGCAGGTGATCACGGGTAGGACACCCACCAGCGCCGCCCTGTGCGGCGCCCGGGTGGACAAGGTGGCCTACGCCGGATCGGAGGACGGCGCCCGGCAGGTGATCGAGTTGTGCGCGCCGACCCTGACCCCCGTGGTGGTCGAGAAGGCCGGTAAGGGCACCATGATCGTGCACGTCGATGCCAAACTCGATACCGCCGCCGAGGCAGCGGTTTTCGGCGCCATGTCCAACGCCGGCCAGAGTCCGGCCGGAATCCAGCGCGCCTACGTCGCCGATTCGGTGTACGAGTCGTTCCTGGAAAAGGTTGTCGCACAGGCGCGGGCCCTGCGTCCCGGCGGAGATCGCAAGGCGTCCTACGGTCCGATGATCATGGACTCTCAGGTCGACGTGGTGCGACGGCAGGTCAAGGATGCGATCGCTCGTGGCGGCCGGGCGGTGGTGGGCGGCCTGGAATCGATCCGGGAACCCTATATCGAACCGATCGTGCTCACCGATGTTCCCGAGGATTCACAGGCCATCACCGCGGAGGCGGTCGGCCCGGTCCTGATCGTGAATCGGGTCGACAGCATCAACGACGCCATCGATCGCATCAACGCCGCCGACCAGGGGCTCGCGGTCTCGGTCTTCACCCGCGATGTGCGGGGCGTCGCCGAATTCGCCGAGCGGGTCAGAACGGGTGTGGTGACGGTGAACTCGACGATGGCCTATGCCGCCAATCCCGCACTGCCGTTCGGCGGCGTCGGCGAATACGGGCAGGGACACACGCACGGGGCAGCGGGGCTGCGAGAATTCAGCCGCACCCTGGCGATCGCGGAGAAGCGCTATCGGGCGCCGGTCGACCTGTCCAGTTTCGACCGGCATCCGCGCCATCTGCGGGTGACCCGCGCGATCTTCCGGATGCGACACGGGCGGATGTGACGGGACGTCGTGGGCCGAGCGCGGTGCCGAGGTGGTTACGCGGGCTGCGCCGGCTCGGTGTGGCCCAGTAACACCGCTTCCATGAGTGCGCACACTCGTGCGACAACTTCGGGCCGGTTCTCGAACCGCACCCGCCGGCCGACATCGACGACCTGAGCGATGGCGGCGTGCACCCGGCAGCGGGCCTCGGCCGAGTCGTCGTCGAGCAGATGCGCCCATTCCAGCACGTTCTGCCGCTGCACCGAGCGCAGCTTCTGCTGTTCGGACGCGGGCAGATTGGAGAATTCGGCGAAGTAGACGGGCAGGATCTCCGGTGTGGAGAAGGTCAGCCGGGCGAACCGGTTCGCGATGCGCATCGCCGCATCGGCACGGCTGGTCGCCTCGGCCAGCGCCTCGGCGTTGGCGATCGCCACCCGTTCGCCGGTGCGATGGAACGCCGCGGCCAGTAGATCGGATTTGCTGGCGAAGTAGCGGTACACACTCGACGCGTTGATCCCCACCGCGGCGCCGATCTCCTCGATGCTCGCCTCGTGATAGCCCTGACGGCCGAAGATACGAATCGACTCGGTGAGCAGCTGCTCCCGTTTCGAACTCAGCGGCAGGCCCCGCACGGGCGTGTTGGCCGCGGTCGCGTCGGGCAGTGGAGGCAGCTCGGTATGCAGCAGTGACCAGCACATATCGAGGATCAGATCGGTGAGCCGGGTATTCGACAGCGCGGTGCGATGAGCGGTGATGCTACCGATGACGCCGAGCATGCCGGTGGCGATCAGTTCCACATCCGCCGGCGAGGACTCCGGCCGCAGGGCGGCGACCGCCGATTCGACGAGATCCTGCAGTTCGTCGTAGTACACCCGGATGCGGGCGCGGTCGGCGCGTTCCAGGTAGCGGCGCTCCCAGCGGTACAGACCGCCCTCACGTCGCACATCGATGGTGTGCTCGGCCAGGGCGCGGATCACAGCGGTGAGCCGCGATTCCGGGTCGAGTCCCGGTACGTCGGCGCCCTTCGCCGCGTCGAGCAGTTGCTGTGCGCCCACCTCGGCGGCGGCGACGAGCAGGGCGTACTTGTTGGCGAAGTGGCGGTAGAGCGCCGGCCCGGAGATTCCGACCTCGGCGGCGATCTCGTCGACCCCTACCGGGTGGTAGCCACGTTCGCTGAAAGCTCGTGCGGCGACCCGCACGATCTGTGCCTTGCGATTCTTCGGCCGACGACGGGTGGTCGTGGCGTTACCCGGTCGTGCGGATGCGAGCCCGGCATCGCTGCGATCCGCGACCATACACCTCTCCTTCTGCGTCTCGGCTCATCGGCGGCGGTCTGGTTGACAGCGCCGGACAAGTCAACATAAGTTAACCACAATTCGCAAAGTTAACCATCATTCTTGTCTCGTCGCCAGTGTCGGCGGCCCACCCGGGAGTAACCATGAGTGATCACGACCACACGCCAGGCCTCACCATCGTGCGCGACGATCGCGTCCTGCGGGTGACCATCGACAATCCCGGTCGGAAGAACGCCATCGGGTACGACGCCATGATCGCCC
Organism: Nocardia vermiculata NBRC 100427; assembly: GCF_001613265.1. GTDB lineage: Bacteria > Actinomycetota > Actinomycetes > Mycobacteriales > Mycobacteriaceae > Nocardia > Nocardia vermiculata. The sequence continues at coordinate 8,338 of NZ_BDCA01000010.1, read as the reverse complement.
TCGGGGATACCTTCGAGAAGCTCGACCCCGCGGTGCGGGTCGTCGTACTCACCGGTGCGGGCGGGGATTTCAGCACCGGTGCCGATCTATTCGCGGCCGCGGCCGAGAAGGATCGGGGTATCACTCCGGAAATGACCATGGACGGCGCAAACCGGATGGTGCGCTCGATCATCGAGGCGCCGGTACCGGTGCTCTCCAGGATTCGCGGCGCGACAGCGGGAATCGGTGTGGCACTGGCACTGTCGGCCGACCTGACCTATGCCGGCGAGGACGCGTACCTCTTGCAGGCCTTCATCAACATCGGCCTGATGCCCGACGGTGGCGCATCGGCGCTGATCGCCGCTGCCGCGGGGCGTTCGCTGGCCGCGGAGTTGGCCCTGCTGGGTGAGCGGTTGCCGGCCACCGAGGCATACCGGCGCGGGCTGCTGACCGGGGTGCTGCCGGTCGACGAGCTCGACGCCAAGGTGGAGGCCGTCGCCGCCAAACTCGCGCACGGCCCACGGCGTGCGCTGGAGCTCACCAAGAGCACCCTCAACCGCGCCGCGCTCAGCTCGCTGGACGAGGCGCTGGCGGCGGAGAAGACCGGCCAGTCCGAGCTGCTCGGCTCCGCCGACTTCGCCGAAGGCGCGGCCGCCATGCTGGGCAAACGCAAGGCGGTGTTCGCCGACTAGGAGAGCCACGGGCGAGGCGGCCCACTCGGCTTTTCGGCGCAGGGGGCCGAACAGCGGAGTGGGAGCCGGCAACTCGCCATCGGGTACAGCCCGCTACATCTCCTCCGGCCGCGCGATATCCAACTCCTGAGCGCCGGCGGGCAGGTAGTCGTAGCCGACCCAGCGGTTGCGGTTGGTCCAGCCGACCAGGTCGTAGCGCCAATGGAACGGCCAGGTCCGTGACACCGTCATGAACAGCACCGACCCCAGGGCCGCGTAGTCCTCGTGCGCGGACAGCAGTGCACGCTGCTGGCGCGGGGACGAGGTGAAGAAGGCCTCGAACATCGAGATCGATTGCGCGGTGGTCAATCGGCCCAAACCGTAGAGGCCGCGCATCCGCATCCAGTAGACCAGTCGTGCCTGCCACGGCCACAGTGCCTCGACCGGATCGGCACCGGTACGCAGGGCGTCGACCAGAGTGTCCACCAGTGCCATCGAATCGGCCACGCTGTAGCCGGTACACGGATGCATCATGCCGCCGCGTGAGCCGAACGGGACCGGTTCGCCCGCCCGTGCGCCGGTCCGCAGCGGCGGCGGCGACTGATCCAGCGGGTAGTGCGCAGCCTCCGACGGTTCGTCGCCGCGCAGCCGGATCCCGTGGGCGGCCAGCCGGGTCAGGGTGCGCCGGCGCAATTCGTGTTGCGGCATACCACCGCGCAGCCCCAGGCTGGTCTCTTCGAAGATCACAGTGCCGTCGCCGAGCGGTACCGAGTACAGGAACGACGGCGGTTCCTCGGGTCCGGCGCCGTTCTCGTCGCGCCAATCCAGCAGCAGCCCCTCACCCTCTGCGACCATCGGCGCCGCGAGCTCGGCATCGACGAAGATGCCGTGCGCACTGGCGGTGCGCCGCGCCCCGGGGGAGGGTAGGCCGCGGGTATCGACCACCGTGGCTGCCGTGATGGTGGTGCCGTCGCGCAGTTCGACGTGGTGGGCGCCTACGGTGACGGCGCGACCGGTCAGCACGGTGGCACCGTCGAGCGGAAGCGCTTCGCGCAGGCCGGTTTTGGACAGCACGCAGTACGGTCGCTCGATCCGGTGGCGCGACCGGGTCCATACGGTGGGTGCCTCGATGCGCGCAGCGATAACGCTGTGCGGCAGCCACGCCGGCAGCTCGTCTATCCAGCAGGAGAAGGTCGGCGGCCACAGCCGTTCCGGTCGCGGATCCACGGCCACGACGTCGAATCCGGCGTCCATCGCGCGGTGCGCGAGGGCCCGGCCGGTCGGCCCGAGTCCCACCACGCAGATATCGGCACGGTGAACATGCTGCGCACTCATGGCGTCATTCTCGCAGCCGTGTCCGGCATCGTTTCTCCGGCCACATGTGTTACGCCCCGAAAACTCGTGGCGTAGCAATTCGCGTCGTGAATTACGTTGAGCCGGTTCATAACCTGGTGACGCGGGCGCCGTCGGGGGGTGCTCGGAAACTACTGGGCAGCCTCTGGAGAACGTTATGCGAAAGTTTCGGTGCGCGGGCTGGAATTCGGGACACGGATCCGTAGCCACGCTGACGAGAATCATGGCGGTGGCAGCCCTGGCCGCCGGTCTGTTCTCGGTATCCCCGGCCGCGGGTGGGGCCGATCCCATATCACCGGCCGCCGATCGGGAGTCGTCGATCGTCGCGGTACGCACCGACGATTCCACGCATCAGAGCCTGACCGTCTATTCGGCGTCCATGGGCCACGATATCGAGGTTCAGGTGCAACGCCCGGCCGATCGGAGCGTGCCGCGGCCGGTGCTGTACCTACTGCTCGGTGCGGGCGGCGGGGAAGACGGTGCCACCTGGGCGAGCAAAACCGATGCGCTGAATTTTCTCGCCGACAAGAACGTGAACGTGGTGACACCCATCGGCGGCATGTTCAGCTATTACACCGATTGGGAGCGTGACGATCCGCGGTACGGCCGTTACCAGTGGCGAACATTCCTTACCGAGGAACTGCCACCGCTGCTCGATCGATTCCTGGACGCCAACGGCCGCAACGGTATCGCCGGCTACTCGATGTCGGCCACCACTTCGCTGGCACTGGCGGCCACCACGCCCGGGCTCTACTCCGCGGTCGGCTCCTACAGCGGTTGTGCGCAGACGAGCGATCCGATCGGCCGCCAGTACATCAAGGCCACCGTCGAAACGTGGGGGTTGTCGGATGTGGAGAACATGTGGGGTCCACCGGACGATCCGAATTGGGAGCTCAATGATCCCTATCTGCATGCGGAAGGTCTTCGCGGAAAGGCGATTTACATTGCCAACGGCACCGGCCTGCCCGGCCCCTACGACACGTTGAACGGTGAGTACTCGTTGCCCGGCGAGTGGGGCTTCGCGAATCAACTCGTATTGGGTGGCGTGATCGAGGCGGCGACCAATTACTGCTCGCACAACATGCGAGATCGCTTGAATTCCTTGAATATTCCGGCCACCTACAATTTCCGTCCGAGCGGAACCCATTCGTGGGGGTATTGGCGTGATGATCTGATTCGGTCGTGGCCGATTCTCGCCGCCGGACTCGGACTGTGACATATATCGCCCGAGTGCGCCAAGGTGTCGTAAATCGCAAACGACCGCACTTCACGGATGCGAAATTGCCACATAATCGCAGTTCATTCGTCACAAAGACGCCGGTGCCGGGAGCAAAGTTTTACGGAATTGTTCCACTACCATCGGCTGCCATGAAAACGGTGCGCTTGGTGGCAGTCGCCGTGCTTCTGGGCGGCCTGATGGCGATAATGGGCGGCCGTGCGGCCGAAGTATCGGCATTTCCGACGGAAGTGCCACCGGTGCCCGGCGCCAATGATTTCAGCTGCGCACCCACTCCGGATAAACCGTATCCGGTAGTGCTGGCCCACGGTGCGGCCACCGACGCCCAACGCAGTTTTCGTGAACTGGCGCCCGCATTGCATCGGCAGGGCTACTGCGTATTCGTGGCGAACGTGGGGCGGGTGCCGCTGCCCGGTGTCGGTCTCAACGGGGTGTCGAGCCCCGGATGGCCGGGCCTCGGTCCGGTCGCGGCGGCATTGCAGGGCGATGCGGTCTACGGCGTGGCCGATATCTCCGCGCAGGCATCGGAGCTCGGCGCCTTCGTGACCGCGGTGCGCGCCGTCACGGGTGCGCCGCGAGTGATCATGGTCGGCCATTCCACCGGTGGCACCGAGATCCGGGAGTTGGTGCGACGCCATCCGGAGGAGATCGACAGTGTCGTGACCGTGGGCACGCCCTACCGGGGCTCGACCTTCGACGGGCTGCCGACGATGTTCCCGTTCTACGGCGCGCTCGGCCTGGACGGAGAACAGACCGCGGCGCAGGTCTTCGGGCCGGCGGGTGCCGAACAGATTCCGGGTGCGCCCATCCTGGCCCAGCTCAACGCCGACGGGGAAACGCAGCCGGGAATCCGCTACACCGCCATCGCCAGCCGCACCGACGAGGTGATCACCCCGCCGGACACGGCCCTGCTGGCCGATCCCCGGGGCGGCAACCGCAACATGTGGGTGCAGGACGGGTGCCCGAACCTGGCGATCAGCCACAATCAACTGCTGTCGGATCCTCGCTCGATAGCCGTGATCGTGGCCGCGGTGGCCGGTACGCCACCACCGCCGCCGTGCTGAGGACCGCGGCGGGCCGGTTCCGGCTACTTCGGGGTGACCCAGGTGGTGATGTCCGCGTGGACGACCTCGGTTCCCGACTTGTCGTAGATCGCGATCGGGACAACCACCTCGGTGCCGGTGGTGACGGTGTCGAAGTCCGGGATCGGGTCGAGCGTCGCCACCGCGCGCAAGCCGGACTCGGCCTTGGTCAGGTACTGCACGTTCATCCCCTTGGGGATCCAGCGGTGGGTGGTCGGCACGGTGGCCTCGCTGAGCATTCCCATCGCCACCTCGGCGAGATTGCAGGCGGCGATCGCGTGGAAGGTGCCGAGGTGGTTGTGGATGCCGAACCATTTCGGTGCGGTGACCTCGCACAACCCCGGCTCGAGGCGTACCACGCTCGGCGCGATGGTGCCGAAGTAGGGAACGCGGGCGATCATCCCGAGGGAGAACAGTGCGTGGCCGAGCCGGTTGTCGGGCAGCTTCTGCCAACCGCGGTAGGTGGCGGTCTCATTGCTCATGCGGATTATCTTACTCTGGAGTAAGGTAATCCGATCGGGTAGGGTTCTACCTGGTCCATCGGGGTGTGAGCGGGCGACTCGACCCCCGATTTGGAGGTGCCCGGGGGGCTCGGGCATACTGTTCGGGTTGCCTGCAGCGGTGGTGCGTGTACGTCCATCGGGAGCAGGGGAGCAAAACCCATCGAGTATCGGCGTCGACTGCGGCGCGGATACGTCCGGGACGAAGTTCCGAGACCCTAGGTGAAGTGTGCCCGGGTCGGAGAATAAGCGGAAGGGCGACACGCCCGACCGCGTGGACCGGAAGAACCATGACAGATGAACAGCGGCGAGGACTGGGCAGGGCCCGGTTGCGGTCTCGACTGATTCGGGCGTGTGTTCGGGAAGTGCAAATAGGGTGCTCCGGGAGCGAAAACTCCTGGCGCACAACGTAAGCGGAGAAAAGGACACTTAGCGTGGCGGGACAAAAGATCCGCATCAGGCTCAAGGCCTATGACCATGAGGCGATCGACGCGTCTGCGCGCAAGATCGTGGAGACAGTGACCCGCACCGGTGCCCGCGTCGTCGGGCCGGTGCCGTTGCCGACCGAGAAGAACGTGTACTGCGTTATCCGCTCGCCGCACAAGTACAAGGACTCGCGCGAGCACTTCGAGATGCGTACGCACAAGCGGTTGATCGACATCCTCGACCCGACGCCGAAGACGGTCGACGCGCTCATGCGCATCGATCTGCCGGCCAGCGTCGACGTCAACATTCAGTGACGGGGATTGCAGACATGACTGACAACAAGAACCGGCCTGCGGCCGGCATCCTGGGCACCAAACTCGGTATGACCCAGGTCTTCGACGAGAAGAACCGCGTCGTTCCGGTGACCGTCATCAAGGCCGGACCGAACGTCGTGACCCAGATCCGCACCGAGGAGCGCGACGGCTACTCCGCCGTACAGCTGGCCTTCGGCGCCATCGACCCGCGCAAGGTGATCAAGCCCGTCGCCGGGCAGTACGCCAAGGCCGGGGTCACCCCGCGTCGCCACATCGCCGAGATCCGCGTCGCCGACGCCGCCTCGTTCGAGGTGGGCCAGGAGCTGTCGGCCGAGGTCTTCGAAGAGGGCACCTACGTCGACGTGACCGGCACCAGCAAGGGCAAGGGCTACGCCGGTGTCATGAAGCGTCACGGCTTCAAGGGCCAGGGCGCCGCGCACGGCGCGCAGGCCGTGCACCGCCGGCCGGGTTCCATCGGTGGCTGCGCCACCCCCGGTCGCGTGTTCAAAGGCATGCGGATGGCCGGCCGGATGGGTAACGACCGCGTGACCACGCAGAACCTCTCGGTCCACAAGGTGGATGCCGAGAACGGGCTGCTCCTGATCAAGGGCGCGATCCCGGGTCGCAAGGGCGGCGTCGTGATCGTCAAGAGCGCTGCGAAGGGTGGTGCCCGGGCATGAGCACCGACACTAAAACCAACCTGACGCTGCCGGTGAAAGAACCGGGCGGCAAGACCAACGGCACCGTCGACCTCCCCGCGGAGATCTTCGACGCGACCGCCAACATCTCGCTGATGCACCAGGTCGTCGTGGCCCAGCAGGCCGCGGCTCGCCAGGGCACGCACGCCACCAAGACCCGCGGTGACGTCCGCGGCGGTGGTAAGAAGCCGTACCGCCAGAAGGGCACCGGCCGCGCCCGCCAGGGTTCGACCCGCGCGCCGCAGTTCGTCGGTGGTGGCACCGTGCACGGCCCGCAGCCGCGCGACTACTCGCAGCGTCTGCCCAAGAAGATGAAGGCCGCTGCCCTGCGTGGCGCCCTGTCCGACCGGGCCCGCAACGAGCGCATCCACGTCGTGACCGAACTGGTCGCCGGCCAGACGCCGTCCACCAAGTCGGCCAAGAACTTCCTGGCCGAGCTCTCGGACCGCAAGAAGGTCCTGGTCGTGGTCGGTCGCGAAGATGTCACCGCGTGGAAGAGCGTGGCGAACCTGCAGGGTGTGCACCCGATCGCTCCGGACCAGCTGAACACCTACGACGTGCTGTACAGCGACGAGGTCGTGTTCAGCGTCGAGGCGCTCAACGCGTTCGTGCACGGCCCGGCCGAGTCTGCACAGGAGGAAAGCAAGTGACCACCATCGCAGATCCGCGCGACATCCTGCTCGCGCCGGTGATCTCCGAGAAGTCCTATGGACTGATCGAGGAAGGCACCTACACCTTCCTGGTGCACCCGGACTCGAACAAGACGCAGATCAAAATTGCCGTCGAGAAGGTTTTCGGCGTCAAGGTGACCAGTGTCAACACTGCCAACCGTCAGGGCAAGCGCAAGCGGACCCGCTTCGGTTACGGCCAGCGCAAGAGCACCAAGCGCGCGCTCGTGACCATCTCGGCCGATAGCAAGCCCATCGAGATCTTCGGAGGCCCGGTCGCGTAGGCGCCCGGGAATCCAGAAAGCAGAGAAGACTCATGGCAATCCGTAAGTACAAGCCGACTACGCCGGGTAGGCGCGGGTCGTCCGTTTCGGACTTCGCCGAGATCACCCGGTCCACCCCCGAGAAGTCGCTGCTGCGTCCGCTGAGCAAGTCCGGCGGTCGTAACGCGCACGGCCGGATCACCACCCGTCATCGCGGTGGCGGTCATAAGCGGGCCTATCGCCTGATCGACTTCCGTCGGTTGGACAAGGACGGCATCCCGGCCAAGGTCGCTCACATCGAGTACGACCCCAACCGCACCGCCAACATCGCCCTGCTGCACTACGCCGACGGCGAGAAGCGCTACATCATCGCGCCGAAGGGTGTCACTCAGGGCACCCGGATCGAGTCCGGCACCGGTGCCGACATCAAGCCCGGCAACAATCTGCCGCTGCGCTCGATCCCGACCGGTACCACCATCCACGCGGTGGAGCTGCGTCCGGGCGGCGGCGCCAAGATGGCTCGTGCCGCCGGCATGAGCATCCAGCTGCTGGGTAAGGAAGGCACCTACGCCGTGCTGCGTATGCCTTCCGGTGAAATCCGCCGCGTCGACGTGCGCTGCCGCGCCACCGTCGGCGAGGTCGGCAACGCCGAGCAGTCGAACATCAACTGGGGCAAGGCCGGCCGCATGCGCTGGAAGGGCAAGCGTCCGCACGTCCGCGGTGTCGTGATGAACCCGGTCGACCACCCGCACGGCGGTGGTGAGGGCAAGACCTCCGGTGGTCGCCACCCGGTCTCGCCTTGGGGCCAGCCCGAGGGCCGTACCCGTAAGCCCAACCGTCCGAGCGACAAGCTCATCGTCCGCCGCCGCGGCAAGAAGCGTTAAGGAGGAGGTTAGACATGCCACGCAGCCTGAAGAAGGGCCCGTTCGTCGACGAACACCTCCTCAAGAAGGTGGACGTCCAGAACGAGAAGAACACGAAGCAGGTCATCAAGACCTGGTCGCGTCGTTCGACCATCATCCCCGATTTCATCGGCCACACGTTCTCGGTCCACGACGGCCGCAAGCACGTGCCGGTGTTCGTGTCGGAGAACATGGTTGGGCACAAGCTCGGTGAGTTTGCGCCGACCAGGACTTTCCGGAGCCAC
>NZ_BDCA01000009.1 GCF_001613265.1 Nocardia vermiculata NBRC 100427 | reverse complement strand
AAGCGGCGATGAGCGAACAAGACACCACGCTTCAGAACCCGACCGCGCGCGCTACCGCCAAGCATGTCCGCGTCACCCCGATGAAGGCTCGTCGGGTCGTGGATCTGGTTCGCGGCAAGCGGGTCGAGGACGCGCTGAACATCCTGCGCTTCGCGCCGCAGGCCGCCAGCGAACCCGTTGCCAAGGTCGTGGCCAGTGCCGCGGCGAACGCCGAGAACAACCTCGGCCTGAACCCCGACACCCTGGTCATCTCGACGGCGTACGTCGACGAGGGCGCGACCATGAAGCGTTTCCAGCCGCGGGCCCAGGGCCGCGCGTTCCGGATCCGCAAGCGCACCAGCCACATCACCATCGAGGTCGAGAGCGTCTCCAGTGCCGCCCCGGCTCGTAGCCGCCGGAAGGGAGGGGCTAAGTAAATGGGACAGAAAATCAACCCCCATGGCTTCCGCCTCGGTATCACCACCGATTGGAAGTCCCGCTGGTACGCCGACAAGCAGTACAAGGACTACGTCAAGGAAGACGTGGCGATCCGCAAGCTGCTGAGCACGGGTATGGAGCGGGCCGGCATCTCGAAGGTCGAGATCGAGCGCACTCGTGACCGCGTCCGGGTGGACATCCACACCGCGCGTCCGGGCATCGTCATCGGCCGCCGTGGCGCCGAGGCCGACCGCATCCGCGCCGCGCTGGAGAAGCTCACCAAGAAGCAGGTTCAGCTGAACATCCTCGAGGTCAAGAACCCCGAGTCCGATGCGCAGCTGGTTGCCCAGGGTGTGGCCGAGCAGCTGTCGAACCGTGTGGCGTTCCGTCGTGCGATGCGTAAGGCCATCCAGTCGGCCATGCGTTCGCCGAACGTCAAGGGCATCCGCGTGCAGTGCTCGGGCCGCCTCGGTGGCGCCGAAATGTCGCGCTCGGAGTTCTACCGTGAGGGTCGGGTGCCGCTGCACACGCTGCGCGCCGACATCGATTACGGCCTCTACGAGGCTCGCACCACCTTCGGCCGGATCGGCGTGAAGGTGTGGATCTACAAGGGCGACATCGTCGGTGGCAAGCGGGAGATCACCGCCGGCGCTGCGCAGCCCGAGCGTCGCGAGCGTCGTGAGCGGCCGAGCCGTCCGCGGCGGTCCGGATCGTCGGGCACCACCGCGACCAGCACTGAGGCCGGTCGGGCTGCCACCACCGCTGTGGCCGAGCCGCCGGCAGAAAAGCAGGAGGGCTGACCCATGTTGATGCCCCGCAAGGTCAAGCACCGTAAGCAGCATCACCCCCGTCGTACCGGCATGGCCAAGGGCGGCACCTCGGTGGCGTTCGGTGAGTTCGGCATCCAGGCTCTCGAGCCCGCCTACGTCACCAACCGGCAGATCGAGTCGGCGCGTATCGCGATGACCCGCCACATCAAGCGTGGCGGCAAGATCTGGATCAACATCTACCCGGATCGCCCGCTGACCAAGAAGCCGGCCGAAACCCGCATGGGTTCCGGTAAGGGCTCGCCGGAGTGGTGGATCGCGAACGTGAAGCCCGGCCGGGTGATGTTCGAGATGTCCTATCCGAACGAGGAGATCGCTCGTGAGGCGCTGCGCCGCGCGATGCACAAGCTCCCGATGAAGTGCAGGATCGTGACCAGGGAGGAGCAGTTCTGATGGCTACCGGAACTCCGGCCGCAGACCTGCGCGAGCTCAACGAGGACGAGCTCGTCGCCCGCCTGCGTGAATCGAAGGAAGAGCTGTTCAACCTGCGCTTCCAGATGGCGACCGGTCAGCTGACCAACAACCGTCGCCTGCGTGTGGTCCGCCACGAGATCGCGCGCATCTACACGGTCATGCGTGAGCGCGAGCTCGGCCTGGCCTCCGGTCCTGAAGGCAAGGGAGACGCCGCATGAGCGACGTAAAAGGCCCGGCCAAGACGCCGGCCAAAGAGGAGGACCGTGGCTCGCGCAAGGTGCGCGTCGGCTACGTCGTCTCCGACAAGATGAACAAGACGATCGTCGTCGAGCTGGAGGACCGTACCCGGCATCCGCTCTACGGCAAGATCATTCGCACCACCTCCAAGGTGAAGGCGCACGACGAGAACGAGACCGCCGGTGTCGGCGACCGCGTGCAGCTGATGGAGACCCGTCCGCTGTCCGCCACCAAGCGGTGGCGGCTGGTGGAGGTGCTGGAAAAGGCCAAGTAAGCCTGCTCTGCTCCTCGGCTGTGTAGTCGAAATACGAAGGCCCGCTTCCCGTTGTTGGGAGCGGGCCTTCGTCGTGCACGGCCGGCTGTGCCTTCGGCTGTCTTTTGGTATCTATCTGATTGCTTCGACCAGGCTCGTGTTGGGTCAGGTCGACGCCGAGCGGCTCCGAGCTGCCGTACACATCCGGTCCACCTACGCGGGCCTGAATCTCGACATCGTCGATGCGATGTGCGTCGTGCTGGCGGCAGAGTTCGATACGAATGCCATTCTGACCTTGGATCGCAGGGATTCTCGAGCGCTTCGGCCGCTCGCCGGCTTTTCGGTTGTTGCCCGACGACATGGGCGGGCCTCGCTGATCGGGTCGGGGGCGGCTTCACGCCGGAACGGCGAACCGCCGGTCGATCGTGTCCTCGTCACCGAGCCGGGCGACCAGTGCGGGGGACAGATACAGCGATTCCACCGTCATCTCCCGGCGGCCCGACAGTGTCGCTTGAGTGGAGACGCCGACGGCCACATGCCGATGGGTGAGGCCGAGTTCGGCCGGTAGCGCTTCACCGTATTTCCGGTCTTCTCGGATGGCGTCGTAGCTGACGATGAACGAGACCTCGTTGTCGATCGCCTGTTGGAGGGTGTCGGCGAATGCGTTGCGTTGCAGTCCGGTGAGGTAGCGGTGATCGGGAACATCGCTGGTGCCCTGATATGGGGGATCCATATACACCAGCGCGTCGCGAGGAGCGTTGATCAACTGGTCCTCGTAGGAATGAACTACTACCTCGGCGTTGCGGAGCAGACTGGAGGTGTGCAGTACGCGCGTCCGGGTGATTGCGGGGCGCGCGCCGAGACGTCGATTGTCGGCGGCCTGGTTGAAATCGCCGTTCTTGCTGTACCGGACAGCTGCTTTCACACAGCGGGCGAGCAGATACAGCAGGATCGCAGGGTTCTTGTTCTCATTGAACTCGGCGCGTTTGCGCATGTAGTACTGCTTGGCGGCGGCAAGGGGGTCGCTCCCCTCCTGCTGTGCGTGCCACATGCGGGCGTATTCGTCGAGCAGGACTTCCGGCGAGTCGATGATCATGCGCCACAGCTCGATCAGGGGCCCGTTCACATCGGAGAGATAGATGTTCCGGGCGCGTTCGTAGTGGCGGGCAGCCACCGAGACAGCGGCGGATCCGGCGAAGGGCTCGATCAGTAGTGGCACACCGGTATCGGGGAACAGTGACATGATCCGTCCGGCCAATGCCCGCTTGCTGCCCTGGTACGGAAAGGCTTGGGGTACAGCGCGCGGGCCGTCGATTCTCCACTGCACGGGCGAAACGATACTCGAGCGGACGGCCGGCGCTCCGGGAACGGGAGTTCCAGCAGTCAGCGGACGGTGCTGTTGCGCTCGGCGGAGTTGTCCCGACCGTCGGCGTCGGCCGCCGCGTACTGATCGCGCACACTCCGCAGCCGTTGGACGAGCGCGGCCGGAAACGGGATGCGTGCCCGGCCGGTGAGCCAGATACTTCCCGGCGCCCGGCGCAGCATCTCCACGAGCACCATCGTCGTCGCCAGAACCGCGAGGAAGACAACGAGGGTGGCGGCGACCGGGCCGTGGGAGTCATGCACTTTCGGATACAGCGGCAGGAAGGCTTCGAGCACGATCGGATGCACCAGGAAGACCGCGAAGGAGCGGTCGGTGCCGTAGCGGGAGATCGCGGCGGCGAATCGGTAGCGCGGCTGTATCCGGCCCCATGCGGAGCTCACGGTGTAGAGCCCGGCGATCAGCGCGACGAAATACACCGCCATGTACGGATTGAAGACGTTGAGCGACTCCCAGGCAGTGGTGCCGCCCGCCACCGCGTGCAGATAGCACCATTCGGCGCCTGCCGCCGCGAGGACGGTGCCGAGTAACAGCACGGGCCCGAAGCGGCGCACGATCCGGTCCACCTGCTCGATATGCCAGGCCGCGACCGCACCCAGCACCACATAGAACTGGTACGGCAGGATCGTCACGTACAGGTGCTCCCACAGCGGCACCGCGACGCCGGACAGCGTGGGCGGGTTGACCATCACCCACAGCAGGCCCAGTTGCACGATCGCGCTCACCGCGAGCAGCCGGCCGTGATGCCCTGCGGTCCGGCGCACCAGGCGCAGGATCAGCGGGAAGAGCAGATAGATCTGCATCGACACCAGCAGGAAGTACAGCTGGTACCAGGCTTCGCCGGTGACGAGTTCGAGCGCCAGGCGTCCCACCGCCTGCGCCGCCGTTTCCTGGTGGATATCGGCGACGATCGAATAACCCCAGTAGAAGACCGACCAGACCACATACGGGATACCGACCAGCATGAAGCGGCGGCGCCAGAAATGCCGGGCATCGAAGGAAGAACGATGTGCGTACTGGTAGACCAGCACGAAGGCGGTGAGCGCGAAGAACGCCTGGCGCGGAAAGTGCAGCAGCAGCATCGCGCCGTTGCCCGTCACGCTGTCCGGATCGCCGGCTCGATCGATCACGTGCACGCCGATCACGCAGACGAAGGTGAGGATCCGGAACAGGTTGACCTGATGCAGGTACGGGCGTGCGGGACGTGGACGCTCCGCGCCTCCGACCGGCGGCGCCGCAGTGGTCGAGGGGAGGGCGGATACCGCTGTCCGGGATTCGGGGCTCATCGCGCCGCCGGGGTCCGGGGACAGGTGCACCACCCGTTGCACGGCGCCTTCGCCGACGAACGGGCCCGCGGAGAGGTGTCGATCATTTGGTTCCTCGAGTCGGTCGTCGGGTACATGGTTGCGTCCGAACCTGTGAGGGTCCTCAGCGTCCCCCGCGAGGAAACTGAATTACCTGGTAGGGGCGGCGAAAAACCCGTTCAGCGCATCACCGGGAAAAGTGGTGAATCGGTGCGGCCGGTCGCTGCTTCGATGAATTCGGTGGGGTCGGCGACGGCCGCCAGGATGGTGGCGGTGGCGCGCAATGCGGCCGGTGGAGGCGGCGGGCCGCCTACCGCGTCGATCAGATCCAGGTAGTGGACGGTGGCCTCGATCAGCGAGGTCTCACCGATTGCGCCGAAAGTGGCGCTGCGCAGGAGCGGATAGTCCAGACCCGCGGAGCTGTCCTGCGAACGCAGCGTCTCGACCAACTGCGGTGCGAACTCGGTGAACTGCGCGCACAGCTTTTCCGGCCCGGCGGTTGCCGCCGCGCGAGCCTGATCGGCAATCTCCTCGGCGAGGCCGATGGCGGCGCCGCCGGGTGCGTTGAACCGGCGCAGCATCTCGGCGCCGCTGGTGACCTTCGGGTTCTGCACCGGGTCCCGGCGCAGGAAGTCGAGTACGGCCTGATTCGGCGCGACATGGGCGACCAGGTCCTGAACCACCCAGCCGGATAACCGCGTCGGGGTCTGCCACTCCTGTTCGGTGAGGGTGGCGGTTCGGGTGCCCCAGCAGCGCCACATGTCGTCCAACAGGTCGAAATCCATGCGGAACCTCTCGTCGGTGGTCGTGGCGATGCGGCGTGGGGGACCATATCACCGGCGCCGACGTGCGCCCGCACACATTTCGGACTGTTGTCCGACTGCTCACAGACTCCGGTCCGACTACTCAGCCTCCGACTGCCACCGGCATGGCGATGCTGCGGGCAAGTTCGAGAATGCGCTGTATCCGAGAAACCGACAGACCGACCAGTCGTGCGATCTCGTCGGGACTACGCGACTCCTCGGTGAGCGTCAGCACCTCGACCAGCTGGTCGACCGCGATTTTCGCTGGTCCCCGCCGGTGAATCTCGCGGGCCACCGACCAGATCGCGACATCGCCCGATTCGTCGCGAACGGGATCGATCTCTGCGGCCGCGATGGTGCCGGTGCCGACCTTCGTGTCGTCGGAATCCTCGCCGAAGTCCTCGTCCAGTTCCTCGGCGAAGTACTCGGTCGCGCCTGCTGCCGGTTCCCGCACGGATGCGCCGCGCCGAGCCCGGTCCGGGTACTCGGGTGTGCGCGACACCGGCGACTGTGCGCCGACGACCTCGCTCGACACATGTGCACCGGCAGTGTTGGTGCCGCTCGGTCGTGATCGCCGGAGAGCTTCCTCGGGATCGGATTCATCCGGCCTGACGGTGAAGTCTGTGGCCGGGCTCCGGTCGAGAGCATTCGCCGACCTGCCGGCGGGGCGGATACCCCGGGCACTACCGGAGCCGCTTTCTGCATCGGCAGCGTCGTGGGGCGGGGCAGCGACGGATCCGCGTCCGTCCCGTGCGCCGGTGAGTTCCGGTTCGGCGCGGGTGCCGACCACGTCGTCCGCGACCGGTGCATCGGCGCGGGTGTCGACGGGTGGTGTGTCGGCGAGGAGGGGCACCGACTGTGTGTCAACGCGCGGGTGCTCGCCGGCGAATCCGTCCGTGACGTGTGCCTGCGAACGGGACGTGTGCGCGTGCTGGGTTCCTTCGTCGCCCAGCGCGTACGAGATCGGAGAGCGGGTGCTGTGCTCAGCGATATCCCAGCCGGCGTCACCGCTGGGAGTACCGGCATTCTCGGTCCGGCCCGTCCGTACGATGCGACGCCGCGGGAGTTCGGCGACGGGTTCGCCCAGCACCAGTTGCACCGCATCCTCGGTGGTTTGTGGCGGGCGCGCCCGCCGCGGTTCATCGGACACGATGCGGAGTGCGGCACCACGACTCGCCATCTGGTCGGGTTGCGGTTGCGGCTGCGTCTCTGCCGTGGGTCCGGCCGGCATCGCCTCGGTGCGCGTCGAAGCGACCGCCGACCGGGAGTCCGTCGACCCCACCGCAGCCGGGCCGACGGCTGCCCGGTCCGCCCGTGCCGGGTCCCCGGCAGTGGGTTCGATCGGAGTGGGGTGGTTCGCGGGGCTCGCTACATCCAGCGGGCGAGCAGAGGCCTCGGCCGCTTCCGCGATCACCGGCGAACTGGGTTCGACCGGCTTCTGCTCGGACGCAGCGGCGACGGTTTCGGCTGCACAACGGGCGCTCGCCGTCGGCTGGGTTGCCTCCCCGGCGGTGGGTGCTGCGGTGCGAACGTCGCGCTGGGTTGCGCCAGGAGAAACCGCAGTGCTCGCCTGCTGTGCGGCGGCGGATTCGGGCCGTGCGGGTGGTGGTGTGCCGGCGCTGGCGCTGGTAGCCCGGGGGCCGTCGGCGCCCGTCGCTGTGGATGACGTCGCCGATGCGGCTGCCGTGCTGGACTCCGATTCCGGAGTTCGAGCGGTGGCGAACATACGCCGTTCGGTCCGGGGCGGCGTTACCGGCCCTGTAGCTGTCGACGAGGGTGGGGCACCGACAGCCGGATCCGCTGGAGACGGTTCCGCAGTGTCACGCTCGAAGGTCGAGACCCACAGCTGCTGTGGATGCTCGTCGTGTTGCGGCAGTTCGCGCGGTGCGAGCATCCGCTGCAGCGGGCTCGACCAGGAGGGCTCTTCGCGGTGATAGCCGGTGGGCGGCCGGTCGTCGGTGTGGTCGAGGGGGATGTCGTCGATCAGTTGGGCATAGCGGGCCGAAACCCAGGCGTGCAGCCAGATGACCACACCGACCATCACCGGTGCCACGGCGGCCTCGGCTGCTTTCGCGGGTGCGCCCGCCACCAGGTGCGGGCCCGCGTTCAATGCGATCGTGACGCCGAGCAGGGCAGCCTCGAGGAAGATCACCTTGCCGCGGTCGATATCGCGGCCCCAGCGGGCGGCGGTGGTAGCCACGACCATGATGGTGATGATCGGAATCGAGATCATCGCCTCGAAGCCGTAGCTGAGCCAGTACAGCGGATCCGACATATCCCCGCTGGGCACCAGGTTGTGCTGCACGTTCACCCCGGACCACACCATGCCCAGAATCACCACGCCGATCAGCGCCCGCGACGACCATTCGGCGCGGCGGAACAACTGGGCCAGTCGCGCATCGGAGTTCGAGACCCGCATCCGCGCGGCGCGGGCGCGGCGATGCCAGCGCGCATCCGCGTCGTCGGCGCGACGCAGCGCCAGGGCCACCCAGCGGTCACGTTTCTCCGAGGTCAGTTCGGCTGCGACGGCACGTTTGCGCTGGCGGCGGCGCTGCCCGCGAATCCATTCGGCAAGATCCCGTTCCGCGGTCATCTCCCGGTCCGACAGCTCCGCGAACAACGCCGGGTCGGTTTGCAGCGGTAACTTGCCGCGGGCGGTTTCCACGCGCTGAGCCAGAGCAGCCAGCTCGAGCCGCGCATCCGGAGGAGTATCGGCGGTGCTTCGGCGGGACGAGCTCGGCAGGTCCGTGTGCAGGTCCGCGCCGGAGTCGGTGGCTGCGAAGTCGTCGCGAAGTGGGTGGGGAGCGGAATCCATGGGGTGAACTGCGGTGGAACCGGTCGACTGCGCGTCGAGCATGGCGTGCCTTTCCCGGCAGCAACCGCGCTACCGAGGTCGATTAACCGAGTACTCGAACATATGTATGATCGACGTGAGAGTAATCGGTGACCAAGTCCCGGTCAACGCTTTCACCGAACATCAGTTCGGATGTATTGGTAAATTGCCAGTTCCGCCCGGCGTTTTCGAATTACGGTGCGGGCAGCCGATTTCAGCGCACGGCGGTATGCCACACGATGGCCGCCGCGAGTGCGCCGGCGCCGTTCAACGACCAGTGCAGGGCTATCGGCGCGAGCAGGCTTCCGCTGCGTCGCCGCAGCCAGGTGAAGACGAAACCTGCCGCCGCGGTGGCGAGTACGGCGAGCGTGATCCCGGCGATCTGCCCGCCCACGCCGCCGCCGAGCATTCTGCTCAGTCCGGCGTTGCTGCTGGTCAGGCCCAATGATGAGGCGATATGCCAGCAGCCGAAAAGCAACGAGCCGACGAGGAAGACCCCGCGCGCGCCGTAGGCCCGGTCCAGCGCACCGTGTAGCACGCCCCGAAAGGCCAATTCCTCCGGAATAACCGTCTGCAGGGGAATGACGATCATGGATGCGATCAAGGCGCCGGACAGGGTCGCGTACCGGTTCGCGAGAAAGAACGGCCGAGTGATCGGCAGCAGTGCCCCGATCGCCACCGCACCGACCACGATCGCCACCGCGCCGAGGGCGTACAGCGTGCCGCGTCGCCAATGCCGCGGGGAAAGTCCGAGTTCCGCCCAGCCCAGTCCGCGGCGCCGCATCAACAGCACGAGAATTATCGCGGCAGCCGGAACGGTCGCGATATTGGCCCATTGGGAGGTGAAATGCGCGATCAGGTTGGTTCCGGCGAGCACCACCACGACGACGGCGACATCGACATAGGCGTGTAATCGTCGCTTCGCACCGATCGGGGCCGGTGACTCCGCAGCGGTCCGCGCCACCCCGTTATCGTTTCGAGACATCATGGCCAGTTTACGTTCATGCCTCCGGGGACGCCCTGTTCCGCGGGTCACGATCTGCTGAGAAAACCTGAGCCGGGCGCTAGCGCGCTGTGAGCCGGTGCGCTAGCGCGCTGCGGGCCGCCCGTCTGCCCAGCCCTCGTGGTCGGTCCACGCCTGCAGCGTCCGGGTCGTCTCGAACAGGCGCTCCGCACCGCTGACCGGATCGGTGAAGGCGAGCCGGGCGGCCAGCAACTGCAGCGGTCTGGTGAAGTCGCCCAGCGGCCGGTCGGTGAGATCGGGATAGAAGTCGTCCCCGAGGAGCGGGATGCCGAGGCCGTTCATATGCAGTCGCAGTTGGTGGGTCCGCCCGGTATGCGGGATCAACCGGTACCGGCCCAGTCCGTCGCGGTGTTCCAGCAGTTCGACGAGGGTTTCCGCATTGGGTTCACCTTCGGTTTCGAAGGCGCGAAGAATGGTGCGTTCCTTGACGATCCGGCTGCGTACCGTGCGGGGGAGCGCCAGGTCGGGATCGTAGGGTGCGATCGCTTCGTATTGTTTGTGTACCCGGCGCTGATGGAACAGGGTCTGATACGCCCCGCGCCGCGCCGGATCGATCACGAACAGCACCAGGCCGGCGGTGGTCCGGTCGAGCCGATGTGCCGGAATCAGATCCGGCAGCTCGAGTTCCCGTCGCAGCCGCACCAGCGCGGTCTCGAGAATGTGCTGTCCCCGCGGAATCGTGGACAGGAAATGCGGTTTGTCGACCACCAGCAGAGCGTCGTCGCGGTGGACCACGGTGATCTCGAAGGGCACGGGCGTTTCGTCCGGCAGGTCGCGGTGAAACCACACCGCGCCACCGGGAACATAGGGCGCATCCGGTGCGATCGGTCCGTCCAGGTCGACGATGGCGCCTTCGGTGAGCATCTCGTCGATGCGCGCGGGCAGTACCCGGGGCAGCCGCTCGACCAAGTGGTCGCGGATGGTCGCCCAGGTTCCGTCCTCGGGGAGCCGCAGCCGGGCCGGATCGAGTCCGTGCCGTTTCGGCAGCGGCGGTTTCTGCCTGCGTCGCACCCGTCGACCCTAGTGAGCGGCGGCGCTGCTCCGTGCGGCGGCCGGGTCCCGGAGCGGTGGTGTGCCACGCGCGTCCGGGACCGCCGTGCTGCAGGTACTAGACGGTGCAGGGCAGGTTCGCGTAGTAGGCGATGGAGCACTCGGATTCACGGCTGAGCTTCCAGGTGCCGTCGATGTCCTTCCACTTCAGCTCGATGAACATGGCATCGAAGCCGGGAACGTTGATCTGCAGGTTGTGGGTCAGGGTGTCGCCCTGCACGGTGACCGGTTCGACGGCCTGCCACTGGAACCCGGGAACGGACGCCATGACCCCGCCGACCTGGTCGAGCAGCGGCAGTCCGGCCTCACCGGCTTCGAGCTCGTTGGCCCGTGCCCCGCGCGGTCCGTTCGGATCCAGGGCCAGCTGCATCTTGCTCTGCAGTTCGCCGGTGCCGGGTGCGGCTGCATGTACGGGCGCCGTCACGGGCACGGCGACGGCAGGGGCGGCCGTGGCTGCGACGCCACCGGCGAAGACCGCGGCAGCCAGCGAGAGTGCGGCGACGGTGCGGGATTTGATCTTGATCATGGTTTATCCGATCGTTCGTGGGCCAGAAGTGCCGTGTCTCGCAATCGGTTCGCGAGGGCTTGGCACCACCAAGCAATATAAGGTAAGCCTATGCAAAGGTAGGTAGTACTCAGTCGAAATCTGGAAGATCGGCATTTCCCGGTTTGCTGGATCCGTGCAGCTGAACGCCTCGAAGGGTGGATGTGCGGTGGCTGGAATCACAGAACGGGAGAACCCAGTGCAGACGCTTCTCGTGGTCGGAGCCGGGCCGAAAGCAATGGCAGTCGCTGCCAAGGCTCGGGTGCTGCGTGATCTCGGGCTGCCCGCCCCGCGCGTGGTCGTGGTCGAATCTCATGCGGTGGGCGGCAACTGGTTGCCCAGTGGCGGCTGGACCGACGGACAACACCGGTTGGGCACCAGTCCGGAGAAAGATGTCGGCTTTCCGTACCACTCCACCTGGTCGCGCGGCCGCAACCGGGACATCGATCGCGAGATGATGGCCTACAGCTGGAATGCGTATCTGGTGGAGACCGGCGGGTATGCCGAATGGGTGGACCGCGGCCGCCCCAGTCCACACCATCACGTGTGGGCGGGCTACCTGCAGTGGGTCGCTCGTAAGTCCGGCGTGGAGGTCGTGTTCGGCACGGTCGGTCGCATCCGCGCGGCCGCCGACGGCTGGCTCGTCTCGGTCGTCGATGCGCACGGCGCCGAATCCGAAATCGACACCGACGGCCTGATGATCACCGGCCCGGGCGACAGTGGGCGCGCGCTCGCCGAGCATCCCAAGGTGCTCAGCATCGCCGAGTTCTGGGATCTGGCCGGTAAGCGTCGGCTGCCGGTGTCCTCGCGTGCCGCGGTCGTCGGCGGCGGCGAGACGGCCGGGTCCGCGGTGGACGAACTGGTCCGCCACGATGTGCTGACCGTCTCGGTGATCTCGCCCGGAGCCACCATCTACACCCGCGGTGAAAGCTATTTCGAGAATGCGCTGTTCAGTGATCCCGCGAAGTGGCGGGCGCTGAGTCTGCAGGAGCGCCGTGACGTGATCCGCCGGACCGACCGCGGTGTGTTCTCGGTGCGTGTGCAGGAGAACGTGCTGGCCGACAGCCGGGTTCATCACATGCAGGGGCGGGTCGTGCGGGTGGCCGAGCGCGGCGAGGGGGTGTCGCTGACGCTGCGCAACGAGCGGCGCCCCGACCAGATGCACGCCTTCGATCTGGTGGTCGATGCCACCGGCGGGCAGCCGCTGTGGTTCCTGAACCTCTTCGATTCCGATGCCACCGATCTGGTGGAGCTGGCGGTGGGCGGTCCCATCACCTACGGCCGGCTCGAGGCGGCGATCGATCACGATCTGGCGGTCGCCGGACTCGGTGCCAAGTTGTATCTCCCCAATCTGGCCGGTGTGACCCAGGGGCCCGGTTTCCCGAATCTCAGTTGCCTGGGCGAACTCTCGGATCGGGTGCTCGGTGGTGTGCCCGCCCGTTCGGTTGCGGGTGTGAGCCGGGCGGTGGGCGCCGCCAGACCGCGATGACCAACGCCAGGGCAATAGGCTAGGCTACCCTTAGTTTTTAGGGAGTGAGGTTCGATTTCATGCGCATCGTGTCGTTCGGCTACCAGACCTGGGGGCAGAAAACACTGCAGGCCCTGATCGATTCGGATCACGAGGTGGTCCTCGCGGTCACCCATCCGGCCAGTGAGCACGCCTACAAAGGCATCTGGTCGGATTCGGTCGAGGAACTCGCCCGCGAGCACGGCATCGCGGTCCACCTGACCGAGCGTGCCGACGCCGAGACCATCGACCTGGTGAAACAGGCCGAACCCGACCTCATCGTGGTGAACAGCTGGTACACCTGGATGCCGCCGGAGTTGTACCTGATGCCGACTCACGGCACGCTGAACCTGCACGATTCACTACTGCCCAAGTTCACCGGATTCTCCCCGGTGCTGTGGGCGCTGATCAGCGGTGAGAGCGAATTCGGTCTCACCGTGCACCGGATGGACGAACAGCTCGACACCGGCGACATCCTGGTGCAGCACGCACTGCCCATCGGCCCCACCGCCACCGGCACCGAGTTGGTGCTCGCCGGAATGGAGCTGATTCCCGGCGCGATTCGTGAAGCGCTCACGGCGATCGAGTCCGGCACCGCGCAGTGGCGCCCGCAGGACAAGTCGCAGCGCACCTATTTCCACAAGCGGTCCGAGCGCGACGGCCGCATCGATTGGCAGTGGGACGCAGTCGATCTCGAACGTTTCGTTCGCGCGTTGTCCGAACCGTATCCGCGCGCCTTCTCCTACTATCGCGGCGACAAGGTGGAGATCACCGCCGCGACGCTGACCCAGGCACGCTACGGCGGCACACCGGGCCGCGTGATCGTCCAGGAAGGCGGCGGTGTGGTGGTCTGCGGTCCGGACGCGCACCGCGGCGGGAACCTTGGCCTGCTGATCACCGGCGTCCGCACGCCGGATGGACACGAGCACGACGCCGCGCATTTCTTCGCGCGCGGCGGATACCTCACCGACGCACCGCAATGATGTCGCTGTCTGCGGGGCAGCGTCGCATCTGGTTCCTGCAGACTCGCGATCCGGAAGACACCTCGCTCAACAGTTGTGCGGTCTTCCGGCTCACCGGTCCGCTGGACACCGAACGGCTGCGCGCGTCGGTTGCCGATGTCGTTGCCCGCCACGAGATTCTGCGCAGCACCTACAGCCTCGATCGTGACGACGAACCGCGCCGGGTACTGCGGCCCACCGCCGCACCGGCCTGGGAGCAGGCCGATCTGCGAGAGCTGCCCGAGGTCGGCCGGGAACGCCGGGTCCAGGTCCTGATCCGGCGCGAGGCCGGCCGCCCGTTCGATCTGACCGTCGAGACACCGCTGCGCTGCCTGGTAATTCGCACCGGAGCCACCGAGTACACGCTGGCGCTGGTCGCGCACGCCATCGGCTGGGACGAGCAATCCTGGGCCCCGTTCTGCGCCGAGGTCGGTGCACGCTACAACGGTGCCGAGCTGCCCACTGTGGCGGCGGCCGTGAGCTGCGAGTCCGGCTCCGCAGCCGATCTCGATTACTGGCGTGAGCTGCTCCAACCGGTGCCACAGCCGCTCGAACTGCCGGGCCGTATCGCGCCCCCGGTCACCGCGACCCTGCGCACGGCTCGCAGCACCGCCGCGATCCCCACCGAAACCGCCCGGCGGGTCGACGAATTCGCGCAGGCCCGGGAGATCCCCACCTTCGCCGTCCTGCTGGCGGCCTACAGTGCGCTGCTGCACCGCTACACCGCCGCGGCCGATTTCCTGGTCTGCGTACCGGCCACGCTGCGTGCCCCCGCACACGAGCAGGCGCTGGGCTATTTCGGCAATACTCTGCTGCTGCGGTGTGCTGTGGATCCGGCAGCGGATTTCGAGACCTGCGTGCGCGCCGTACAGGCCGGTGCCGCGGCCGGATTCGAGCATCGCGGCGCGGGCATCGACCAGGTCGTCGCCGAACTCAATCCCGACCGATCCGGTGGTCGCGACGGACTGGAACTGCTGGCGCGCACCGAATTCGGCCTCCGCGACGCGGCCGGCTTCGGCCTCGACGGAGTCACCGCCGAACAGCTCGAGCTGAGCAACCCCACCACCCGGATGCCGCTGTCGCTCTCGGTGGTCACCGATTCCGATCGGCAGTACGCCGAAATGACCTATCAGGCGGATGAATTCGATCCACGGATCGTGGAGCAGTTCCTCGGGCACTACCTGCGCATCCTCGATGCGGCGATCACCGCCCCCGAGCTCGCGGTCGGTGAACTGGATATCTTCGGCAGCCGCGACCGGGAGTCCGTGCTGGCGCTCTCGCACGGCGAACTGGCGGATTTCGCGCCCACCACGCTGGTCGAATCATTCGAGCGCCGGGTCCGAGCCGATCCCGGCGCGATCGCCGTCATCGCCCCGGACCTCGCGCTGGAGCTGAGCTACGGCGAGCTGAATCGCCGCTCGAACCGGTTGGCGCACCAATTGATTCGCCAGGGCTTCGGTCCCGAGGATGTGATCGCGCTGCGGATGGGCACCGCGGTGGAGTTCGTGGTCGGTGTGCTCGCGGTGCTCAAATGCGGTGCCGCCTATCTGCCCGTCGACCCGGCCTATCCGGAGGATCGTGCGCAGTTCCTGATCGCCGACGCGGCCCCGGTGGCGGTCTTCGGGCCGACCCGACTGCGCGCCGCCGAGGAAGCGGCCGCGGCGCTGCCCGATACCGATCCCACCGATGCCGATCGGGTCCGGCCGTTGCGGCCCGCCCACCTCGCCTACGTGATCTACACCTCGGGTTCCACCGGACAACCCAAGGGCGTCCCGGTGTCTCATGCCGCGATCGCCGAACATCTGGACGGATTCGGTGCGCAATGGGATATGACCGCGCAGGACCGGTTGCTGCAGTCGTCCTCGGTCGGTTTCGACGCCTCGCTGCTCGATGTGTTCGTCACCCTGACACTGGGTGCGGCACTGGTGGTTCCGAAGGCCGATGCGTTCGACGACGTGGCCTATGTCGCGGAGGTGATTTCGCGATGCGGGGTGACGGTGCTGCATATGGTGCCGTCGCTGCTGTCCACCCTGCTGTTGCTACCGGAGGTGCACAGATGGCGCGATCTGCGTCATGTGCCGGTCGGCGGTGAGGCCCTCTACGGTGAGGTCGCCGACCGGTTCGCCGGGATCTTCGATGCCGAACTGCGTAACCATTACGGACCGACCGAAGCCGTGGTCTCCTCGACCCATATGACGGTGGAGGGTCCGCAGGGCACCCGGATCGTCCCGATCGGCTATCCGAACCGCAACGTCTTCCTGTATCTGCTCGACGAGCGGATGCAGTTGGTCCCCACCGGAGTGGTCGGCGAAATCTACCTGGGCGGAAACCAGCTGGCGCGCGGCTATCTGCACCGGCCGGGAGCCAGTGCGGAGCGGTTCGTGGCCGATCCGTTCACCGTCGGCGGGCGGCTCTACCGCACCGGCGATCTGGCCCGGCGCAACGGTGACGGTGAACTGGAATTCCTCGGCCGCGCCGACGAGCAGGTACAGGTGCGTGGCTACCGGATCGAACTCGCCGAGGTGCAGGCCGCGGTCGTGGCCCATCCCGACGTGGCCGGCTGCGTCGTCACCGCGGTGCAGGACGAGACGCGCGGCACCATGCTGGCGGCCTATCTCGTCCCGGCGCCCGGCGCCGTCGTCGACACTGACGCGGTGCGCGGGTACGCCGCGACGGTGCTGCCGCGCTATATGGTCCCGGCCGCCTTCGCGATCATCGACGAGATCCCGCTGACCGAACACGGAAAGCTCGATCGGAGTGCGCTGCCGGCGCCGGAACCGGCCGGGGCCGAACTGTTCCGGGAACCGGATACGGCCGTGGAGGCCCGGATCGCCGAGATGTTCGGGCAGATGCTGGGGCGCGAGCCGATCGGCGCCGACGATTCGTTCTTCGATCTGGGCGGGCATTCCCTGCTGGCGACCCGGCTGCTGTCCTGGGTGCGCAGCGAATTCGGAGTGCGGGTCGGGGTGCGGGAGTTGTTCGACAATCCGACGGTCGCCGCACTGGCGGCTCGGGTGGAGGTGCTCGCGATGCACGAAACGCCTGTCGAAACTTATTAGCTTAGCCTAAGCTACGATACCGGGAGGTCGGATGACCGACACCGGTACGGCCGGATTCGGGTGAATCCGTGGAGTGCAGTGGAGTGCAAGGAGTTGACGATATGAACGCAGGTCGAACTTCCGCGCGCCGCGTGGGCGCGCGCATGCGCACCGCGTGGCGACGAACGAGCCTGATCGTGCTGGCCTTCGGCCTGGCCGCAACCGCGGTGGCCTGCGGTTCCGGTGACGAGGCCGGTTCGGGTGACGGTGCCACCATCACCCACAGCATGGGCGAGACCGTGGTCGAGGGCACCCCGGAGCGTGTGGTTGTCATCGGCAACCAGTGGCTGGAAACGGCGCTGGCACTCGGTGTGAAGCCGGTCGGTTACCTGGTGCCCGGAATGGCGCCGAATATGACGGTGCCCTGGATTCCCGACAATGCGCTGGAAGGCTCCAAGCAGCTGTCCGCCGCCGGGGATCTGGTCGAGCAGATCGCCGCGCTGGAACCGGATCTCATCCTGGGCGCGAACTACCTGATGGATCAGGCTCGCTACGACCAGTTCTCGAATCTGGCCCCGACCATCGGCACCGTCACCGCCGCGCAGGTCGACCCGTGGCAGGACGAGGTCACCACCCTCGGTAAGGCCATGCACAAGGAGGCCGAGGCGGACAAGGTGGTCGCCGATGTGAACGGCCGGATCGACGCGGTGGCCGCGAAGTATCCGAAGCTGAAAGAGAAGACCTTCCTCACCTGCATGCTCACCACGCCCACCCAGCTGATGGTGATGGCGGATCCGAAAGACGGTTCCGCGCAGACCTTCACCCGCATCGGCCTGACCATGCCGGAGAAGCTGGTCGCCGAGGCTCCCGCGGGTGGGCGGCTGTCGCTGTCGCCGGAGCGTCTCGGTGATCTGACCTCGGACCTGTTGATCTGTGGTGCGGCGCCCGGTCTGCAGGACAAGTTCACGCAGCTGCCCGGCTACGCGGACCTGCCGTCGGTGCGTCAGAACGGTATCTCGTTCGTCGACATGGCGACCATCAATGCCGTCAACGTGCCCACCGCACTGTCGGTGCCGTACGTGCTCGACAAGCTCGATCCGACGTTCGCGAACGTCGGCAAGTAAGGGGTTTTACGGATGTCTGAATCGCCCGCATCGAAACCTGCCTCCGGCGGCCGCGGCATACCGCTGTCGCCGGCCCAGCAGGCCGCACTGTTGCCCGAACGCCTGCGCGGCCGGCAGTCAGTGAATCTCTCGCTCGCACTGGAGATCACCGGTGCACTCGACGCGGCCGCGGTGGAACGCGCCGCGGCGGCGCTGGTCGAGCGGCACGAGATTCTGCGCACGGTGTATCCGGACGATCGCCGCATTCCGTATCAGCGGGTCGTCGAGGCACCCGACACCGCGCTGGCGGTGATCGACCTCGCCGATGCCGGCGGTCTCTCCGCAGTGCTGGCCGCGGATGCGGCCCACCGCTTCGACCTGGTCGCGGAGCTGCCGATCCGGCTGCGGCTGTACCGCCTCCCGGAGCGCGCGGTGCTGTCGATCGTCGTCCACCCGATCGCCGCGGACGACCGCAGCGTGGAACTGATCGCGGCAGAACTGCTCGGTTCGGCGCCCGCTGCGGCTCGGGTGGCCCAGTACCGCAGTTACGCCATGGCTCAGGTGAAGTCACTGGTCGGAAATGCCGCCGACGACACCGAACTCACCTATTGGACGGACCACTTGGCCGGTCTGCCCGAGCGTGCCGACCTCGCCGACCCGGCGCCCGCCGATGCTGCGGCCGCGCGGCCCACTCTGCGGCTCTCCGCCGGTGCGCTCGAGGCGGCCGGTGGTGACGCCGAGGCCGTGGTTTCCGCTGCGCTGGCCGCCGTGCTGGTCGAAGCCGGTCTGGGCCACGACGTCCCGATCGGCATCGTCGACGCGGCCCGCGCCACGCTCGGTGATACCGGCCTGGGTGCCTACGCCAATTACCTGGTGCTGCGGGTGGATACGGAATCTGCCGCCACCGCGCGAGAACGGATCGCGGCCGTGGCCGGCCGCGCCGCGCAGGCTCGCGAACATGCTGCCACCCGGATCGAACGGCTCACCCATCAGCTGCGCGGTGCGGCCGCGGTGGCCGACGGGGTGCCGTTCCAGGCCCTGGTGCACGTGCGTACGGCGGGCTCCGTCGAGGACGCCGGCCTGCCCGCGCGGGAACTCGCGCGCGGCCTCGCCCGCCCGCATGGCGCCGATCTGGTCGCCGACGTGCTGACCGGTGCGGACGGCGCCACGGTCACCCTCGATTTCCCGGCCGTCGCCGGTGCGCAGCTCGACGCTCTGGGGAGTGCGCTGGAGCAGCTGCTCGCGGCCTGGCTCGGAGCCCCCGACGCGGCATCGGCCGCGGTAGCCGAGGTGCCGCAGCTGTTCGACCGCACGGCCGCGCTGTATGCCGGCGTCACCGGACTCGGCGGCGAACCCGAGACCGAGGCGGAACGCCTGATCGCCGACACCATCCGCGAGGTGCTCGAACTCGACGAGGACGATCCGGTCGGGCGCTCCGACACCTTCTTCTCACTCGGCGGCGACAGCATCGCCGCACTGCGGTTGGTGACCCAGCTGGGCGAGCACGGATACGCCCTCGACGTGCAGAAGGTGTTCGAATTCCCGGCGGTGCGGGAGATGGCCGAGCAGCTCGCCGAGGCCGACGCCGCACCGGAGCAGACCGAAGCATCCGCGCCGGTGGCCCCGATGGCCGCCTCCGGTCTGGATCCGGCCGCGCTGCAGGCACTCGGCCGGAAGTTCGCCGCGCGGTGAGCCTCGAGATCCTCGACGTCGTCGCCCTGTCGCCGCTGCAACGCGGACTGTATTCGGTCAGTTCGATCTCCGGCGGAATCGACCCGTATCTGGTCACTTTCGCGGTGCGGGTGGACAATCTGCCGGATATCGACGCTCTGCGACGGGCCTTCGACGGGGTAGTGCAGCGCTATCCCCACCTCGGTGCGGCGGTGCTCGCCGAGGATGTGCCGCATCCGGTGCTCATCATCACCTCCGAGAGCCGGATCGGCTGGCGCGAGGTGGATCTGCGTGACGCCGAGGATCCCGAGGCCGCGGCCCGCGAGCTCTACTGGGCCGAGGCTCGTGAGCGTATCGACCTGGACCGGGGTCCGCTGCTGCGTGTGGTGGCAGCCCGGGTCGGCGAACGCGATTACGAATTGGTATGCACCGCACACCATATCGTGGTCGACGGCTGGTCCATTCCGTTGATCTTCTCCGACCTCATCGCCCTGCACAGCGGTGCCGGAGCGACTCTGCCACCCGCACCGCCGCTGCGTGAACACGCGTCCTGGCTGGCGAGCCGCGATACCGAGGCTTCGGGCCGGGCCTGGGCCGACGCGCTGGACGGTCTGGCCCCGATGCCGATGATCGGCCCGCCCGCACCGGACGAACTGGACCTGCCGGTCATCGGTGAAGCCCGGCTGGACCGCGCATCCACCGACGCCCTGGTCTCCTGGGCCCGGGCGAACGGGCTCACCCTCAATACGGTGCTCCAATTAGCGTGGGGTCGTATCCTTTCCGGTCTCACCGGTCGCGACGACGTGGTGTTCGGCCAGACCACCTCCGGTCGCGACGCGTCGCTGCCCAACGCCGAACGCCTGGTCGGCGCGCTGGTCACCACCATCCCGGTGCGAGTCCGGATGGACGACCGCACTCCCGGCGTGACCGGCGCACTACTGCAGCGCACGGTCGCGCAGCTGCGCGCCCACGAATACCTCGGCATCGCCGATATCACCCGGCACGCCGGTGCCGGGCAACTCTTCGACACCCTGCTGGTCTTCGAGAACTCGCCCACCGGATCGGTGACAGCCGCCATGCCGATGGGCGGCGGCGCCACCCTGACCGCCCGCCGCGTCGACTCACCCAGCCACTACCCGTTGGCCGTGGTTCCCGTGGTGGAAAACGGCGAACTGATCTGCCGCGTGGAAACCCGTCCCGACCTGCTCACGACCTTCGACCCCGACCGCATGGCGCGGCGCGTACTGGCGGTGGCCTCCCGCCTCACCCGCGCCGAACGCTGCGCCGAGGTGGATGTGCTGCTCGACGACGAACCCGCCGAACTCACCGCCACGACCGGCGTGCGCGGCAACGACTCCCGGACGGCGCCTCGGGTTCCCCGTCCCGGCGCCGCGGACGTCGAGTTCGCATCCGCTTCGGTGATCACCGAGATCGCGGTGGTGCCCGAGCCCAGCAAGGGCGAGGGGATCGCCGGAGAGGTCCTCGCGGGGCACCCGGAGTCCGGCGCACCTATCGGCGCCGAGGCCGAGGAGGCGCCGACGAGTGTCGAGAACGTGCCGCAGGCGCTACTGGCGGCGGCTGCCGCGACCCCGGAGCGCACTGCGGTCGTCGACGCCGGCGGTGAACACAGTTTCGGCGAATTCGCCACAGCTGTACAGGCATTGGCCGCCGATCTGCGCGCGGCCGGTGTGGGACCGGGGGATGCGGTGGCAGTCATGCTCCCGCGTGATCGCCGAGTGCTGCACGCGCCTTTCGCGGTCGGTCGTACCGGCGCGATGTGTGTGCACGTGGACCCCGCCACACCCGCCGACCGGGTGGCGTACCTGCTGAGTACCAGCGGTGTACGGATCGTGCTGGCCGATGCCGATCGCGGTGAGCTGCTCGCCGCGGTGCGGGCGCAGGGCGTGGAATGCCTGCACGGAATTCCGGACTCTGCCGGTCACCTCCGGATCGACGGTGCGGCAACAGATTTCGATACGGAGTTGGCTGCTGCAGTCTCTTCCGATAGCGAGGCGCTGCCTGCCGCTGCCGCCACGTATTCCAGCGCACCGTTCTATGTCGTCTTCACTTCCGGCACCACCGGTCGCCCCAAGGGGGTCGCCGTCCCGCATCGGGCGCTGCTCAATCACTGGGCCAACCACGAACGCCGCATCTTCGCGCCGGTTTCGGCAGCGCTCGGGCGCGGTCTGCGGATCGGGCACGGCTGGTCGACCGGCTTCGATGCCGCCTGGCAGCCGACCGTCGCCTTGTTGAGCGGTCAGACGGTCGTGATGCTCGGCGACGAGGTCCGCACCGATGCGGAGCGCATCGTGGCCGCCATCGACGAGCTCGGTATCGATATCTTCGATACCTCGCCGTCCATGCTGAACCGCCTGATCGCAGCCGGACTGTTCCGGGACCGCGACGGCGCGGAATACTGCCCGCTGGCGGTGCTCGCCCTCGGCGGTGAGGCGATCAGCCCGGACACCTGGCAACGTCTGCGTGGGCTGCCCACTACCCGGGTGATCAACTTCTACGGCCCGACCGAAACCACGGTCGAGGCGTTGATGGCGGAGGTGCACGACCACGATGCGCCCACCATCGGCCGCACCTTCGACGGCCTTACCGCACACGTGCTCGACCATCGGTTGCGGCCGGTGCCTGCGGGCGGCCAGGGTGAGCTCTACATCTACGGCCCGCAGCTCGCGCTCGGGTATCTGGGCCGTCCGGCCACCACGGCCACGAGTTTCGTCGCCGGCGCCGACGGTGAGCGGCGGTACCGAACCGGCGATCTGGTGCGTCGCGCAGTCGACGGCACCGTCGCCTACGAGGGGCGCATCGACAGTCAGGTGAAGATCAACGGCTACCGTGTCGAGCCCGACGAGGTCAGCGTGGTGTTGCGTGAACTCGACGGCGTCCGGCACGCCGCCGCACTGGCCTTCCTGGACAACGGGCGGATGCGGTTGGGCGCCTTGGTCGTCAGCGAACGCCCGGTATCGGGTATTCGTTCGGAACTCGCCCGCCGGCTGCCGCAGTTCCTGGTACCCACTCGGATCGTGGCGGTCGACGAGATCCCGTTGAACCGCAACGACAAGCTGGACGTGCATGCCGCGACCGCGCTGCTGGCTCGGCCCGCGCCGACCGGTGCGGCCGCCCAGCCGAACACCGATACCGAACGCGCTCTACTCACGGTGCTCGAAGCGATGAGTGGCGCGAGTGGTGCCCGCATCGGAATCCTGGACAGTCTGGTCGATCTCGGCATCGACAGCATCGGCGTGATCGATCTGGTGTCGCGGCTGCGCAGCGCCGGATATCGCGTGTCCGCGCGAGAAGTGCTGGGCGCGGCCGACCTTCGTGATCTCGCCGAACGACTCGACGAAGCCGGTACCGGCGACGAAACACTCGCCGAACTCACCCCCGCGGGGGCGGTCCTGCCGCTTACCGCCCTCGCCCGCGAGATCATAGGCCACGGCGACTACCGCTATCTCGCACAGTCACAGGTGCTTTCGCTGAGCCCCGGCGTCACGGCCGATTCCGTGCTCGAGCGTCTCGAGGCCTTGGCTCTCGCCCACCCCACCCTGCGGTCGCGCCTGGACATCGACCACGAGGGCGGTCCGGTGCTGGTGGTCGGGGAAACCTCGAGCGCCGCCGAACTGTTCATCGTGGCCGAGCAGACTCAGCAGCCCGCCCGGCAGTTGGCCGACACCGTGGCCCGTCTCGACCCGGACCACGGCCGGATGATCGCCGCCACCCTGCTCCCCGGGGCCACCCCCCGCCTGCTGCTGGCCGTTCACCACCTCGCGGTGGATGTGGTGTCGTGGCTGATCCTGGTCGACGACCTGCGCCGCATGGAACAGGGCGAACTGCCGCTGAACGAAACAGTGGCCGAGCCGGATTCACCGGTCGCGCCGGAACACACCCTGCCCACCCTCGGTGTGCCGTTGTCGGGTCGCTTCACCGACCCGCACCGCGATCGGGCCGGCAAGACGATCCAGCGCACCGTCGACCTGGGTCCCGACGCTACTGCGGCACTCCTCGAGCGTGCATCGGAAACCGGTGTGGCACTGGACGATCTGCTGCTGATGGCGTGTGCGCGGGTGGTCGCCGATACCGGCGACGCCGGGCAGATCGCCGTCACCCGCGAATCGCACGGCCGCGCCCCCGACGACGACACCCGCCGGGTCGGCTGGTTCACCGTCGAGGAGACGGTCCTGATTCCCGCCGCCGAGTCGAGATCGTGGTCCCCGCGCATCGGTCCCGCACCGCTGGCCGATCGCACCCTGGCGGCGCGCGGCCAGATCCGGCTCAACCATCTGGGCCGATTCGACATGCTGCAGTTCGGTAGCGGCCCCTGGACCCCGGTCCCGCTCACCGACCTGAGCGCCGAATTCGGGGTCGCGGTCCATCCGGATCTGCCGGTGCGGTTCACCATCGATGTGAATACCGCCGTGGTGGCGAATGATTCAGGACCGTCGCTGGTCGCGGTGTTCGACATCAACTCCGCGGTCCTGGACGAGGCCGCCGCCGACGCGCGCACCGCTGTCTGGCGGACCGTACTGTGTGAGATCTTCGAACCAGCCGAGACATCAGGATGACCGATAATGGGAGGGAGACGCCGATGACGGTCGACACCGCCGGGCAGCAACCGAACGCCCCGGCCGGACCGCAAGTGCAGGAGGCGCCGCCCTCCCCGGAACCCGCCGCGCCGTTACCGCCGGACAAGGTCGCACTCAAGCAGCAGAAGCGCGCCGACGGCCTCGCGAAGAAGAAGGTCCTCGAGCCGGTCAACGGTGCCCTGACCCTGGCCAGTCTGGTCATCGTGCTGGCGTCGGTCTGCTCGGTGGTGCCGTTCGTCCTGATCGTCGAGGCATGCCGGGAACTGCTGTCCGGCGCGACCGGCGGCGGATCGATCGACACCGGCAAGGTGTGGGCACTGGTGATCGCGGCCGTGGTCATCATGGTGGTCCGCGGTCTGCTCGAGGTCGTCGCGTTGATCTGGGCGCATTCGGTCGATGCCGACTTCCAGCTGAGCCTGCGGCAAACGGTGGCGGCGAAGCTGTCCCGAGTCCCGCTCGGCTGGTTCACCGAACGCAGCTCCGGTGAGGTGAAGAAATTCCTGCAGGACGATGTGGAGGCCCTGCACTATCTGGTCGCCCATGCGCGGCTGGAATTCGTGAGCGCGGTGACCGTTCAGCTGATCGCGCTGATCTACCTGTTCACCGTCGACTGGCGGCTGACCCTGATCCTGCTGATCCCGCTGGTCCTCTACACCCGCGGGCTGGCGGCCATGATGGGGAAGACCCATACGACGCGGCTCATGGAGTTCGTCGGCAGCGAGCGTGCCATCGAACAGTCGATCATCGAATTCGTCGACGGAATCCAGGTGGTCCGCGCCTTCGGTCGCGCACGCAAGGCGCACAGCACGTTCCAGCGCGCGGTCGACAAGACCGCCGACAACCTGCTCGCCTGGAAGGTACCGATCACCAAACTCCAGTCGGCGTCGGAGGTCATGCTGACCCCGGTGCTGCTCATGCTGGTTGTGGTCGTCGCCGGACTGGGCTTCGCCGATCTGGGGTGGACGGATCCGGTCGATATCCTGCCATTCCTGCTGCTCGGCATCGGTCTGGGCAGTGCGCTGCTGGGCATCGGGTTCGGCGGCCAGGCATTGCGCGAGGGCGGTGCTGCGGCGGTACGACTGCACGAGCTGCAGCAGACCCCGGAACTGGAAACTCCCGCCGAGTCACAATCGACTGCGCCCGTGGCCGATGCCGGTGTGGCGGTCCGATTCGAGGACGTCAGCTTCGGCTACCGCGCCGACCGGACCGTCCTGAACGGTGTCGATGTCGAACTCGCCCCCGGCACGATCACCGCGCTGGTCGGCCCGAGCGGTTCGGGCAAGTCCACCCTGGCCCGGCTGCTGCCACGGTTCTACGACGTCACCGCCGGCCGCATCACGCTCGGCGGTAAGGATATTCGCGAGTTCTCCACCGAAGAGCTCTACCGCACCGTCGGATTCGTGCTGCAGGACGTGCAGATGATCCGCGGCACCGTCCGCGAGAACATCGCCCTGGCTCGCCCGGACGCCGACGCCGCCGCGATCGAACGGGTGGCGCGAGCCGCCCAGATCCACGACCGCATCCTGGAACTGCCGCGCGGCTACGACTCCGAAATCGGTGTCGACGCGATGCTGTCCGGCGGTGAGGCACAACGATTGTCGATCGCGCGCACTCTGCTCGCGGACACCCCGGTCCTGGTGCTCGACGAGGCCACCGCCTTCGCCGATCCCGAATCCGAGGCCGCCGTGCAGGACGCGCTGGCAGTCCTGGTCGCCGGCCGCACGGTCCTGGTGATCGCGCACCGGCTGCACACCATCACCGGCGTGGACCGGATTCTGGTGCTGGAGAACGGCGCGATCGTCGAATCCGGCGAGCATGCGGCCCTGTCGGTCGCCGGTGGGCTGTATCAGCGGCTGTGGGAACAGAACGAGGCGTCGATCGGGGTGCTCGAGGGTGAGCCTGCCGGGAGCGGACGCGATGCGGAAGGGGAAAGCCGATGATCAGGAAGGTTTTCGCGCTCATCCCGACGGATCTGCGCCGACACGTTCCCAGCTATCTGAGCTTGATCGGTGTCGGCGCACTGGGCCAGATCGCGGCGTATCTGCTGCTGATCCCGGTGCTGCAGGCCCTGTTCGACGGTAATTTCGGCAGCGCGTGGCGCTGGACCATCTGGCTGGCGGTCGCGGTCCTGGTGGCCTCGGCATGCTCGTATCAGCAGTTGCTGGTCGGTCTGCGCATCGGTGTGGGCATGTTGCGCGGGGTGCAGACCCGCCTCGGTGACCACCTGAGCACGCTGCCACTGGGCTGGTTCGGCACCGCCAACGCGGGCTCCATCTCCAAGATGACCGTCGGCGGCGTGCGCGAAATCCTCAACGTCGTCAACTATCTGCTGGCGCCGGTGATCACCGCGGTGCTGGTTCCGGTCGGTGTCGCGATCGGTGTGCTGTTCATCGACTGGCGGATCGCCCTGGTCATGCTGATCAGCCTCCCGGTGCTGCTGTTCGTCAGCAATTGGGCCAACAACAGCTACACCCGCGCGGACCGGCAACTCGATGCCGCCGCCGTGGAAGCCAATTCCCGGGTGGTCGAATTCGCGCAGGCCCAGCCGGTACTGCGCGCCTTCGGGGCCGTCGGCGCCGGGAACCGGGCACTCACCCGGGCCCTGCAGGAACAGCAGCGCGCGTCCCGCCGGATGATCGCGGCCAGTGTGCCCGGCCTGATGGTGTTCGCACTGTGCGTGCAGATCGTCTTCCTGATCGTGGTCTCGGTCGTGGTGGCCCGGGGCACCGGCGGTGATCTGTCCATCCCCGCGACCGTCGCGTTGATCGCGGTCACCGCCCGCTTCATCGAGCCGATCAACCGCGCCGCCCAGCTGAGCACCGCCCTGCGCAGTGCCGGCGACGCGGCCGACCGGATCACCGAATTCCTGGCCGAGCCCGACCTCCCCGAGCACACCGAACCGGTCACCCCAGGCGCGGCCGACATCGTGTTCGACAACGTCGAATTCGGTTACCGCGACGGCGACAAGGTTATCGACGGTGTGTCGTTCACCGTCCCCGCCGGCACCACCACAGCCATCGTCGGCCCCTCCGGTGGCGGCAAAACCACCCTGCTGAAACTGGCCTCCCGCTTCTACGACGTCGGCTCCGGCAGTATCACCGTCGCCGGCCACGACGTGCGGCAGCAGCCCTCGGAAACCCTGCTCGGCCAGGTATCGCTGGTGTTCCAGGATGTCTACCTGTTCGACGAGACCATCTCGGAGAACATTCGCATCGGCAATCCGGACGCCACACCCGAGCAGGTACGCCGGGCCGGTGAAATCGCCCGGGTCGACGAGATCGCCGACCGCCTGCCCGACGGTTGGGACGCCGCGGTTGGCGAGGGTGGCACCGCTCTGTCCGGCGGTGAGCGGCAACGAGTGTCGATCGCCCGCGCCCTGCTGAAGGACGCCCCGATCGTCCTGCTCGACGAGGCAACCAGCGCCCTCGACCCGCACAGCGAGGCCGCGGTCGTCCGCGGCATCCACGAACTGACCCGCGACAAGACGGTCGTCGTGGTAGCGCACCGCCTGGCAACCATCGCGCACGCCGATCAGATCCTGTTCGTCCAGGACGGACAGATCGTCGAACGCGGCACCCACGACGAGCTGCTGGAACTCGGTGGCCGCTACGCAGGCTTCTGGTCGGAGCGTTCCCGCGCAACCGGCTGGCACCTGGTCTCGGCCTGAGCGTCGAACGGGAAGAGAGGCTCCGCCCACCGCGGAGCCTCTCTTTTTGTTCAGTCAGGCAGCATCGGTGTGATGGCTGCTGAAGCTGGGCGCTCGAACGCTGTGGGTCGGCCAACTGTCGGTGCTGGATGTCACGATAGGCCGATGAACAGTCGCCACGTCAGCCGTGTGATCGCGGCATCACCGGAAGCGGTGTACGAGTTCGCCTCGAATCCGGACAACCTGCCGAAATGGGCTGCGGGTCTGGCCAAGACCGAGGTTGTTCGGGAGGGGGACACGCTTTTCGTCGATTCACCCATGGGCAAGGTCGCCGTGCGTTTCGTGCCGCGCAACGAGTACGGCGTGATCGATCACGATGTCACCTTGCCTTCCGGGACGATCGTCACGAATCCCGTGCGGATCCTCGCCCACCCGGAAGGGGCGGAAATCGTGTTCACGATCCGGCAGATCGAACTCACCGACGAGGAGTTCGACCGGGATACCGGGATGGTGGAAGCGGATCTCGAGCGGTTGAAAGGGCTTGTGGAGGCCGGCTGAACCGACAATATGCCCGGGCGCTCGCCGGTACCGGCGAGCGCCTGCCCAGTGGCGCCGTTAGCGCTCAGTGCTGTCCGGTGAACAGGCGGAACCGGCCGTCCTCGACAGCCTCTGCCACCCGCCGGGCGCTGCGCGCTTCCGACTCCTGCGAGGTGTCGAGTACGTGAGACTCGAACTCGCCGAGGTCGGAGAACTGATCCCACATGGTGAGGATCGGCCCCTCGTCGGTCAGCGCGGTCGGCGCGGTCCGGGCGCGAGCGCGCGTCAGCGTCGTGCCGCGCTCCGGCCGAAGCACCACGTAATGCACTGGCGGTGCCGACTGCGGTGTCGCCCCGGCCCGGAAATGATCGAGCATCCACGGCCCTACGACTCCATCGACCACAGTGGTGAAGCCGCTCAGGGCATAGGTGTAGGCGGCGCCTGCAATCACATCCATCACCGTCTGGTTCTGCGCATGAGAAGCGGGATCGTACGGAGGTATCGCACCCGAGACGATGTAGTGCCAGAAGTCGTCCGTGTGCAGATGGACGCCTCTGCTGTAACTGGAGGCGAGTTTCGCAGCGAGAGTGGACTTGCCGGCCCCCGGCGGGCCGGTCAGGATAATTATGTGTCCGGTCACGGACGACAAGCTACCTCTACCTGGGTGCGTCCAGCGCCCCA
The DNA here is from genome assembly GCF_001613265.1 of Nocardia vermiculata NBRC 100427. Lineage (GTDB taxonomy): Bacteria > Actinomycetota > Actinomycetes > Mycobacteriales > Mycobacteriaceae > Nocardia > Nocardia vermiculata. The sequence continues at coordinate 8,434 of NZ_BDCA01000009.1, read as the reverse complement.
TTTTCTGCCGGGGGCGATTCCGATGCCGGCTAGCCGGGACCGATGCGATCACCGCTCGGAGGCGGCCTGTTCGCCGAGCATCGAGTCCGTCACCTGACGACCGGAAATGCCCCCGATCGCCAGTCCTCGAAACGGCGGCGAATGTTGTCCACCATCGGGAGGCGATCTATGTCCTCGGGAGCAAACCAGCCGACCTCATGTGATTCATCCGAGACAGCGAGGGTTCCCCCGACCGGCTTGCCGAGAAGGCAGATCGAAAACTCCTGGCGCACTTCGCCGTCGTCATAGGCGAAGATGTGGTTGGGGTTCGTGTAGGTGCCGATGATTCCGGCTATTTCGACATCCAGCCCGGTCTCTTCCTTGGTCTCTCGGATTCCGCACTCTGCCAACGACTCCCCGAGTTCCATTTTGCCGCCAGGTAGTGCCCACATACCGTTGTCCACTCGTCGTTGAAGGAGGACGCTCCCCGAGTCGTCCACGACTACAACGGAAGCAGCGGGTACAAGGGAATTGGGCTCGGGTGCGTCAGGATCGTCCTGGTAGTCAATGCGTCCCACAGTCGTTGTCCTCCCAAATATCCCGCCCGCGTGACCACAGTTCCTCCACATGCTCGGCGAAACGGTCGAACATGCCATCGTCTTGTTCCCGTCGGACGTGCAACATGGGCGCGTCGTGGCCCACGTGACGTGCAAGTATTGGTGTCACGATCATGTCATTGTCGAAGCGAAACACCGATAGGTGCACGTGTCCTGTGCTGTGTCGTGCCTGTATGCCGCCGCAGTCACGCAATTTGGTCAGCTCGCCCACAGTGACGGCTATGCGCGTCGACAGGGTAAGGGGAACACCTTCTTCCTCCTCACGGTCGCGCGTGACATGACTGTCCGGATCGCCGATCAGGAATCGGATACGGCATCCATCGGACTCTTTCCGACGCAGAGTCTTTCCGAGATTGGCATGCTCCAGCCAGACGAAATAGTTGGTATAGCCGGCAAAAGTGATTTCGTGCTTCGCACTATGAATCAGCGTGCGCCACAGCGATTGTGGCGCCGCTGATCGATAGGGCCAGACCTGGATGATCTCGCGATCGGGACCGGTCTTGAGGCTCACCCGTACTGCCGAAGGCCACAACTCAGCCTCCTCTACTCCAAGGGTGTCGCACACGGTCAGGCGATGCCGTGAGTGCGGTACCCGCGTCGGATGCGTTATCCAACGCATAACCGTTTTGGTGTCGACCATGCACGCTGCGGCCAAATCCTCCTCGGACACATCGGCCTTCGTCATGGCTCGTCGTAGTGCTTCGTTCACAGTACCCCCTGCCTGCGATCGGGACGTTCCGAATTGTAGACCTGAAACGTCCCGAACGTCCTGGAAAGAGGGTGGCAACGTCCCAGGTCAGAGCAGATGCTTGCACTTATGATCACGGATTCGAGCTGGACATGAGGTGGCGACCGACTGCGTTGGGTTGGGTGGATTCCGGCATCAGCACCGCGTACGAGTGGGACTCGGCCCAAGTGTGCCGGTTATGTCGACGACTCGGCTACGGACTCATCTGGGATGACTCGCCAATCCTGGGGCTTACCGACCGCGTCCGTACCCTCGATGTGGACGTCGTGGTCCTTCCGGCGCCGATGCACCTGGATCCGTTGACGATCAACAACCTGATGCACGTCGCAGACGTTGAAATCGTCTCTCCACGGCTGTCGTTCGCGCGCTGGTCGGCGTTTGGAGGAGTGTGATGATCGGTTGGGAGGGAGGTCTGGTCGTCGCCATCGCAGTTCCTGCGACGGTGTTCCTCGCTGCCTTGACCTGGCCTGATCGATCGCCGAAAAACGAAGTATCCAAGACGGTTTGCGATCGAACCGACAGTCAGGACCCAGGTCAGTGATGTCATCCTCGGGTTGTGTACTGCTGGCTGGGGAAGCGAGTCACATCAAGGCAGACTCTCGATCAACCACGGACGAGTGCTCATGACCACGCCAGTCCTATGACATCCGGATCGTCCAAGTCCTGTGCGAGTGCTTCGAGACGTTCGAGGTCGTGGGTGGTGACCTGCGCTGCAGGGCGGAAGTCGCTAACGATCCACTGTCGCACGAACTCGCTGCGGGACAACCCTGCGTGCTGGGCGCGGCGATCGATCTGCTCGATCTGGGAATCCGGAATGTCCCGGATCAGGATGTCTGTTATAACCACTACCTCCCGATATCGACGATATCTACGCTGGTGGCCGGTCGGACTGTTCTGCTGATCTGTTGCGACGGACGGGGACTCTAGGCGGTAGGGGAACTGTGCGCTCGAGTTTGGTCCACCCGGTCCACCCTCGCATCGCCAGTAGTTCTGTCAATCGACGGGCCGGCGGCCAGCTGTCGAACGCGAGATCGTCCAGCAGTTCGGCCAACGGTGGCTCGATGCCGGGATCGTTGAGATAGTCCTCGCCCTGTTCATCGGCCATCTGTGTGAGATAAGAGGCCATCGTGTCGGCCAGCTCGGTGAGGTTCCGATCGTCGGTCCGGTCCACAGCCTGGCTCAGTGTGAGATAGAAGCCGAACAGGCGCGGGTCGGTCATCTGTTTTCGCTTGCGGCTGATCAGCTCCAGGCTGTGCCCCGGCGAGTGGGCGATCAATGGTATCCAGCCGTCGCGTTCCACCCGGACGACCCGCTCGTCGACGCCCATGCTCCGGAGCTGGTCGAGAAATTCGACCAGCTCCGGAGGCAGCGCCAGATTATCTCCGGCCGCCAGGTTCGCGATCCGCTTGCGCAGGCGCTGCCGCTGCCGGATTTCCGCCCGCAACTGCTTGTCGATCTTGCCGACTGCCGACGCGAACTCCTCCGCGTCGGCCCGGAGGAGTTCCCGCACGCGTGCCAACGGAACTCCGGCCTCGGCGAGAGTCCGGATCCTGATCAGATCCACTACCGCCGCGGCGTCGTAGCGTCGGTAACCCGAGTGGTCGCGGCCGGGCTCGGGCAGCAGGCCGATGGCATGATAGTGCCGCACCGCCCGCACCGTCACTCCCGCGTAGGAGGCGATCTCGCTGATTGTCAGCACAGGATCAGTCTCCTTGGACTGAGAATTGTTGTGACATGGGGTTAACCGCTCATCGCTGCGTGTTGCTGATGATCCGGGTGATTTCCCGGGCATGGGTGACGAGCAGCCCGTGACCGGCGTCGAGCCAGGTTGTGGAGATGCGCGGCTGGTCGTGGACCAGCCGTTCGATACCGGCGCGCCAATTCCGATTACGCCACGGTGCACGACCTTCGACACTGTTCCCGGCCATCGCCGTCGACATGATCATGCTGATCGGACAGTCGATCTTTCGGTACCGGTCGAGAATTGCAGACCGCACGATGTCCACCTCGAGATTCAGGTCGAGGATTTCCTGTGCGGACAGCAAGACCTGATGTGGGGTGTCGCGGGCGTCCTCGTTCGCTGCCGCCAAGTCTTCGGCCATCGCTCGGAACTCCGGTAGATCGGCCTCGGTGACGAACGGTTCGGGCACCGGGTTCGCGCCGTCGATGAGCACTATCGCCGCAGCGGAGGCGGGATGGTCGCAGGCGTAGTGCACGACCAGGTCCGCGCCCAGCGAGTGGCCCACGAGCACCGGCGGCATCGGTAAGTCGACCTGCGTCATAACAGCGGTGAAATCGCCCAGGAACGCGTCGAAGGTGTACCGGTCGGCGGGCGAGGAGCGGCCGTGACCCCGCGGATCGAAGGTCACCACATCATGGTCGAGGCAGAGCAGTTCGGTCAGCTCGTGCAGATCAGCCTGCGTGGTGAGGAGGCCGGGACACAGGATCAGCGGCTGTCCCTGCCCGCCGCGCGACACCGCAATCGTGGCGCCGTCCCGGCGGATCAGAAAGTGATCGGTACTCGCAGCCATGCCGACCATATTGCGGGGTTGACGCCGCGTCAGGGTCAAACGCCGATGTGCTGTGCCGTTGGCGCGCTGGTCGGCGGTGGTTTTGCGCGAGCACAGCGGGCCGCACCGCTGAACTCATTTCGCGCGCGTCCCGGAGACCAGAAAGATCGGGAGGGCGACGAACAGGCGGTCGTTGCGTGCTCGGCGGGCTTGGGCGTCGAACCAGTCGCCCTCTCCTGCGATGTTGGCGAGCATCGGCAGGCATGTCTCGTCTGTGAAGACGGTCGTATGGACCTCGACGGAGACGTCGACGAACCCGTTGTCCAGCAGCAGGTTCCGGTATCGGCGGGCGATCCTCGGGTTCGGCAGAGTGTCGGCGCGTGCGTGTACGAGCGTGCGGGTGAGTTCGGGGTCGTCGGAGTCGATCACGATCGTGTCCCAGTCCTGGCCGACGAGTACCGCACGCCCGTTGCCGGCCAGCACCCGGCGGGCTTCGGCAACGGCTTGTTCGGGTTCGGTGAGCGCGTGCAGGACCTTGTCGGCGCGGTAGCCGGTGACGGAGCCGTCGGGCAGCGGCAGCGCGGTGGCATCACCGATGCGGAACTCGCCCGCGGGCCAGCGCTCGATGGCGGCCTCGATCATGGTGGGGTTCGAGTCGATGCCGATGGCGTTGGCCCCTCGGGCGGTCAATTCACCGACGGCGCGTCCACCCCCGCAGCCGACGTCGACAACGGCGTCGCCCAATCCTCGGTAGGTGAGTTCGCGCAGATTGCGGGCTTCCGGTCGGTCGTCGAAGGCGTCGAGGAGGCTGAGCAGTGTGGACATGGTCGCCATTGTGCGAGTTAATGTCGACATGAAGTCAATCGGTGAGGTTGCCGCCCAGTTCGGGTTGCCGACGCACGTGTTGCGGCATTGGGAGGCGCAAGGCCTGCTGGCACCGGCCCGCGTCGGTGACCGTCGCCGTTACGCCGACGCGGACGTGTACCGGGTGGCCGCGATCCTCATCTCGAAGGAAGCAGGCTTCGGACTCGCCGACATCCGCACGATGCTCACGGTCCGGTCCGCGCCGGCGCGCCACGAGGCGATGGCCCGGCATCGCGAAAAACTGCTGGCGCGCATCGCCCGCGCACAGGCTGCGCTCGACATGCTCGAGGGCGGGCTGGAATGCACGCACGACGACATCACGACGTGCCCGCATTTCCGGGGCCTACTGACCGACCGTTTGCAGCAGGCCGCCCTCGACGAGTGACTATGACGATCACCTTTCGCGACCGGCGCTAGATGTGGAATGTGGTGGTTACCTCCAGCGCCGCCCGGCTGGTCGTGACCTGGTTCACCGGCGCGTTCTCGTCGGCGTACCCGAAAGAGATCCCCACGAGCAGCTTCCCCTCGTCCACTCCGAGTTGGTCGCGGGCGGTGTCGGCGTAGAAGCTGAGTAGGCCCTGCGGGCAACTGGCCACGCCATAAGCGGCCATGGCCAGCAGCAGTGTCTGCAGGTAGGTGCCCGCGTCGGCAGCCAGTCGCGGCCCGCCGTCGCCGGTGACGAACAGGAACGCGGCGTGGGGCGCTCCGTAGAAGCCCAAGCTCTTCGCGTCGTAGGCTGCGCGGGCAGTGTGGTCGTTGGGGCCGATGCCCAGCGCTCCGTACAGGTCGGCGCCGAAGGCGGCCCGCCGCTCCTGGTGGACGGGCGTGTACATGTCCTCGGAGTACGGGTAGTCGGGCGTGACGCGTCGCTCGGCGTGGGCCGTTCGCAGGGCGTCGGCCAGGCGGTCTCGCTGCGCGCCGCCGACCACCTCGACTCTCCACGGCTGCGCGTTGGAGTTGGACGGCGCGGCGCCGGCCAGCGAGAAGATCGCGCGCAGAGTGTCCGGGGGGACCGGGTCGGGACGGAAGGCGCGAGTCGCGTGGCGCCCTCGGATCAACTGCTCGGCATACTCCCACGTCGGTGTCTCGCCCCTCCGTGATCCGCCGGTGGCCGGCGCCTCGCTCGTCCGTGTCCGGGTACAGACCGGTCCGCTCATGGAACTCTCCCTGAATTCGTCCAAGTAAACGGTGTCGTTTACTTGGAATCCACTATAGACAGCCACTCCTCCGAAGTAAACGGGGACGTATACTTACGTCATGACCACGGCGTCTCGACGGCAGGGACGCGGGGGCCGGGAGCGCATCCTGGCCGCCGCAGCCGGACTGTTTGCAACCCAAGGGATCAACGCGACCGGCATGGAGCAGGTCGCGGAGCGGGCGCCGGTGTCCAAGCGCACCCTCTACGCTCACTTCAGGACCAAGGACGAGCTGGTCCTCGCCTACCTCGAGGACCTCGCCTCGACGGGGCGCACGCTGGAGGGCGCGCTGACACGGACGGACATCCCTCCCCGGAAGCGGATCCTCACACTGTTCGACCCGCCCCCGGCCGGGGCGGATCCGGTGCGCGGATGCCCGTTCATCGATGCCGCCGTGGAGTTTCCCGACCCTGGAAACGCGGTCCACTGCTATGCCCGCGAACAGAAAATGCTGATGGTACGTCTGGTGGCCGAACTAGCAGCGGAACTGGGCTGCCGCGAACCCTCCGCCCTCGCCGAGCAGCTCGTGACCCTCGCCGACGGCGCCGCCAGCCGCGCCATGGTGCTGGACGACCCGAACTACGGCCGGCACGCGCGGACGGCAGCGGAGATCCTCCTGGACAACGCACTGCCGACCACGCCCTGACCGCCCCCGCCGGCGGCGCGCGGTACGCCTGGCGCCTGATGCGAAGATCCGCTGGGCCGAGGGGATGCGTGGCCTTCACAACCCCCCAGTGGATTCCGACGGCCGATCTACCGTCCCCTCACATCGTGTTAGGAAGGGCATTTCGTGACACGACCTTCCAATCGAGGAATGAGCTCAAGGGTGCGGCAGCATTTCCGGCTGGCCCAAGCGGCCAAGCACTCGGGGTATGTCGGCGTCGGTGCGGCCGAAGGTGGCATCGAAGTAGGCAAGTAGGTATGCGCGTTGTAGATCGGTCGAACGGGCCGCGTCGATAGTTCCTACGGCTTCGGTCTTCTTCGCGGGATCGAGCAGACCGGCCGCGGACAACTGCGTCAGGATGACCTGTTGGTCGCATAGCGACATGTGCCGGGTTCCTGCGATGCGCAACGGGATCTTGATTCCCGTGTTCGCTGCCCAGCGTGATTCCCAGCCCGGGTTGCCGAACCAAGGCGAAGTGTCGCTGGCCAGCATCAGTAGCGGTCGGTCGAGTCCATCGGCGGCGACGGATCCTAAGATCGGCCCGTCCAGATCGACACCGGCACGGATTCGGTGATCGTCATGCATGGTCTGCGCGGTTGTCGACCCGCCCAGTGAGTGGCCGAACATGCCTACCTTCGACAGATCGAGATCTTCGGCAAGATGCTGCGGAAGTCCTGTGCTGTCCGGATGTTCGGTGGCCGCGGCCAGCCGGTCGAGGACGAACCGAGCATCAGCGACTCTGGTCGGCAACAGGAGATCCGACAGGACGTGTTGCGGCGAATCCAGCGGCACCCGACTGTGCTCGGTGTGTCCGTCGGGAAATTGGACCGCGAAGGCTTCGTGGGTGTGGTTGATCGCGACCACGATGTAGCCATGGCTGGCCAGGTCTTCGGCTTGGGCAGTGCTCCACCCGGTCGTGTCGTCCATGCCGGGGGAATTCAGCAGTACCGGGAACTTTCGTCCGTCGGCGGGAGCCGGTGTGTCCCGATGGCTGTAACTGGGCGCCAAAGTCCAACTGCCGGAAGGAACACCGAGCTGGGTGAGATAGTCGGTCTGTTCTGCTCTGCCACCGGGCGGCATCCACACCGCAGTCTGCGAGGTCGGGCGACCGGCAGCGGGATACCAGATCTGCACCAACAGCTCACGGTTCTTCCCCGTCCATGGATCCACACGATGGAGATCGTCGAGCTGCCAATCACTGATGCCGACCGGGTAGGGGCCCGTCGGCGCGGGCAAGCTCACCACGACATGGCTCGATGAGGGGGTCGCTGCGGCTACCCCCGACTGAGCTGTGCAGGCCATGAGCGCTACCGCACCTGCGATGATCGATCGCCGTAACCAGCTGCGCCTCACGGCAACTCCCAAAGCCTCGCGGATTATCCAACGCAAGGTACCCGCTACGAGGAGCAGTTTGCCCACGACACGAGACGCACACCGCGCGTACTGTTCCTCAGCGATTACCGTTCCCGCCCCCTGCCCTCACGTCCGCGCTCGCGAGATCGCGCCAGCCCTGCCCGGCCGCCACGAGTAGATCCCGGCGAAGGCGGCTCCCGATGCGGAGACTGCAGCCCGGGAGTCGGGCGGCCTTTGAGCATCAAATCCGTGACGTCCGGAGGCAACCTTGCCCGCAGTAGGGCGTCGGCGACTTCTCGTTCCTTGTGGTCACGTTCGGCCGCCCGCCGCTCTCGCAGTTCGCGCTCTCCAGCTTCGCGCTCCTGCCGCTCGCGCTCCGCTGTTGTGGCGGCTTCTTGCCGTTCCCGTTCCACAGTGCCGGCCGCTTCGCGTGCGGTGCGCACCTTCTCTACGTACTCGCGGACCTCCCGCAGCTCCGCGACATCGCGAGCGAGACCCCCTCC
>NZ_BDCA01000008.1 GCF_001613265.1 Nocardia vermiculata NBRC 100427 | reverse complement strand
GAGTCTGCTCAGTACAGGGTGAACTCGACTCGGTCCAGACCACCTTCGAAGGGGAACACGTGCGGGAAGTCACCGACCGGTGACCCGGTGGTCTCGCCGATGTCGAAGGTCTCGTCGATAGAGAAGAATCCGCGCGGAGTCCGTTCGGTCCGGCCGCTGTCCAGTTCGATGCCGTCGACCGACAGTGTGATCGTGGCGCCCTGACCGAATCCGCCACCGTCATAGTCGAGATGCACCTCGAGAACCCGCCTGCCGGCGGCGAGCGGTTGTGCTCCGGCGAGGTGGACGGTGCCGGCCTCGAAAGCGCGGTAGACGAGCTCGGGCCGGCCGTCCTCGGTCACGAAAAGCGCCCAGCCGCCGGTATTTCCCCCCATGGTGGCGAGCACGCCGCGACAGCCTTGCTCGGGTACGTCGACGTAGGCATGCATCCGCCACGATCGGGCGCGCAACGACGGACCGTTGGTCTCCGGGATCCCGATCGCGCCACGGCGATATATGAACCGCGTCCGGTCGCCCGCGAGATTGGGCATCGGCGCGCGGCTGATCCGGGCGTCGCGCAGCGGCAGAATCTGCACCCGGCCGGCTTCCCGCAGGAATCGCTGCTGCAGCTCGGCGAGCTTCTCCGGTGCGGTCGCTGCCAGGTCGTGGGCCTGGCTGAAGTCGCGGGTCGTGTCGTAGAGCTCCCAGATGTCGTCCTCGAACGATGCGTCGATCGGTGGCAGTCCGACCGTCCACGGCATTCCGGCTCGGTGGAACGCGGAGGCGATCCACCCTTCGTGATACAGCGAACGGTGCCCGAACACTTCGAAGTACTGTGTCGTGTGCCGCTCGGGCGCCTCGGCGTCGGCGAAGCTGTAGACCAGGCTGGTCCCGTCCATCGGCGCCTGCTCCACTCCGTCCACCATCTTCGGCGCCTCGATCCGGGCCGCCTCGAGAATCGTCGGCACGATGTCGTTGACGTGTCCGAACTGGGTACGCAGACCACCGGCATCGGTGATCCCCGCCGGCCACGACACCACCATCGGGTTCCGGGTCCCGCCGAAGTGCGAGGCGACCTGCTTGACCCACTGGAACGGCGAGGTCATCGCCCACGCCCACCCGGCCGGATACTGCGGATAGGACTTCTTACCGCCGATCTCGTCGAGCCGCTCCAGCTGCGTCTGCAACGGTTCGGGCATCCCCTGGAGTGCGCCGAAGTAGTTGATGCTTCCGGCCACGCCTCCCTCGGCGCTGCTTCCGTTGTCCCCGACCACATAGACGAACAGGGTGTTGTCGTACCGGCCACTGTCCTTCAGGGCGGCGACGAGCCGGGCGATCTGTACGTCGGTGTGTTCGAGGAAGCCCGCGTAGACCTCCATCATCCGCTCGGCAACCTGTTTCTCGCCGTCGCTCAGCGCTTCCCACGCCGGGAGCTCGTCGGGTCGCGGCGTCAGCTCGGTGTCCGGCGGCGCGATCCCGAGGTCCTGCTGTCGGGCCAGGATCTCCTCGCGTACGGCGTCCCAGCCCTGCGCGAATCGGCCGCGGTACTTCGCGGAGAACTCCTCCGGCACATGCAACGGCGCGTGCGTCGCCCCCGGCGCGAGGTACATCAGGAAGGGCCGGTCCGGTGCCACCGACTGCTGCATCCTCATCCAGTCGATCGAGCGATCGACCAGATCTTCGGTCAGGTGATAGTCGTCGCCGGCGGGCCGGTGCACCGGCGTGGTCCCGGAGTAGAGCGTCGGCTCGTACTGGTGGGTCTCGCCACCGAGGAACCCGTAGAACGTCTCGAAGCCCCGGCCGGTCGGCCACCGATCGAAGGGGCCGATCTGGGAGCTCTCCCATGCCGGAGCCAGATGCCACTTGCCGAAGCAGGCCGTACTGTAGCCGTTCTTCTTCAACACGGTGGCGATCGTGGCCGTGCTGTCGCGCAGCAGTCCGTCGTAGCCAGGGTCGGTGTTGGCGCTGTTCATCACGGTGCCCACGCCGGTGACGTGCGGGTCGCGGCCGGTCAGCAGCGACGCTCGCGTCGGTGAACAGATCGCCGTCGTGTGAAAGCGGTTGTAGCGCAACCCCTCTGCGGCCAGTTCTGCGATCGCCGGCGTCTCGACCGGCCCACCGAAGGGTGCCGACGCCCCGAAGCCGACGTCGTCGAGCAGTACCAGTACGACGTTGGGCGCCCCTTCGGGCGCACACGGCAGGCTGGGCCCGGTGCTCTGATTCATCTGCTCGTTTCCTCTCGTGACAGGCGCAGTGGTCACGGTTGCGTGGGTGCGAAGGCAGCCAGCGGCTCGGACCCGGACCAATCGTGGCCCCAGTAGGAGTCGGCGGTGATTTCCTCGGCGGTGTACCAGTTCTCGTCGACGAGCATCCCGTCACAGCCGTACTCGATATCCCAGCCGCCGGGTGCGCGGACGTAGAAGGACACCATTTTGTCGTTGGTGTGGCGGCCCAGGGTCGACGACAGCGAGAAGCCGGCCCTGCCGACATTGTCGAGGGCACGGCCCACCGCATCGAGGGAGTCCACCTCGACCATCAGATGGATCACGCCCGGCGCACCGCCGCGCGGCGCAGGGCAGATCGCCAGACTGTGGTGGCGCTGATTGACGCCCAGGAATCGGATGCGTGCCGAGGACCCGTCCTCGGCGGGAGCGCCGACCTTCATGGCACCCCGGGGAAGGAAACCCAGCACCTCGGTATAGAACGAGACGGTGTCCTCCATTGCCGTCGTCGGCAGGACGACATGGCCGAGCCCGCACCGGCCGGTGACGAACTTCTGCCCGGAACCGGTCAGCACCGGCGAGTGGTTCAGTACAGGGCCGAAGAACACCTCCACGGTCACGCCCGCGGGGTCGGTGAACGTGAGTGCCTGCTCCACCGCCCGATCCGCGGCCTCGCCGGCCGAGAGCATCTTGACCGGAACCCCCGAAGCCTCGACCGCTCTGCCGACCGTGGCCAGGGCGAACTGATCGCGCACCTCCCAGCCGACGGCGAGCACCTCGTCCGTGTCACCGGGCAGCACGATCACCCGGGCGCTACGTTCGTCCATCCGCAAGTAGAGCCCGTCCGGATCAGGGCCGCTTCCCTCCGCGAAGCCGAGCGCACCTACTGTCAGTTCGCGCCAACGCTCGATGTCGGTGGCCTGCACCTTGAGATATCCGAGTCCGCGAAGCTCAGTCATTGCATCGTCCTGTCCTGTCGAGAGTGAGGAGGCACCGGCCGGATCAGATCATCGAGCGCATCGGACCGGCCGGCGGCTCGACGTCGAGGTTGGTCAGCGCCGACGCGTGGAAGACCGAGCCCGGCGTATGGATGGCGTGCACCATGCCCATGTGCGCGTCGCGCCAGAAACGCTGGATCGGGTTACTCCTACGCATCCCGTTTCCGCCGGAGCGATTGACGATCTCGTCGACCGCTCGCACCGCGCGCCATGCGGCCTGGACCTGGATCCGGCGGCCCACGGCCCGCTCCTCGAACGTCGAGGCGATTCCGGCTTCGGCCCGATCGTAGAAACGGCAGATGTTGTCGATCAGTGCCGTGCGGGAGGCAGAGATTTCGGCGGCGGCCTCGCTCACCGCGTAGAGCACGTACGGGTCGTCTTTGATCTTCGTGCCGGTGATCTGAGTGCGGCCTTTCTGGTACGCGAGATGGTGCGCGAGCGCCCCTTCCGCGATCCCGATCACCGCGGCGGTGATGCCCAGTGGGAAAGCCTGCGAGAACGGCACATGGTAGAGCGTGTTCGTCAGTCCCGCCGTCCTGGCTGCGGAACCGTCGGAGATCCTGTTGAACTCGACCACCCGGTAGTCGGGGACGAAGGCATTCTCGACGATGACGTCCTTGCTCCCGGTGCCCTCGAGCCCGACCACATCCCATGAGCCCTCGACGATCTCGTAGTCCGAGCGCGGCAGAATCACGTGGTACTGCACCGGCGGCATCAGCGCTTTGCCCTCTTCGTCGCCGAGCATCGCGCCCAGGAAGATCCAGTCGCAGTGGTCGGTTCCCGACGAGAACTGCCAGTGCCCGTTGAAGATATAGCCGCCGTCGACGGGCCGAACCACTCCCATCGGTGCGTACGGCGAGGCTATCCAGGTATCGGGGTTCTCACCCCAGATCTCGTCTTTCACCCGCTCGTCGGCCATCGCCAGCTCCCAGGGGTGTACGCCGACGATGCCGGCGACCCAACCGGTCGAGCCGTCGAGGGCGGCGATCTTCATGACCGTCTCCGCGAAGTCGCGGGGATGGGTTTCGAAGCCACCGTGGGACTTCGGCTGCAGCATCCGGATCACGCCGGCCTCGCGCACGATCTTTGCCGCCTGGTCGTCGAGCCGTCCCAGCTCTTCGTTCGCCGGACCGAGCGCCGCGATCTGCTCGGCTGATTTCATCACTGTGTCGAGCACCTGATGGCTCATCCTCGTCCTCGTTCTCCTCGTGCGGTTGTCCGGAATCCGGGTGCGCTCGTCGTGGTCGACCAGCTGGTGCGGTTGGATCACGGTCGCAAACCCCCCACCCCGACGTAGACGAGCTCCCGCCCAACGGGATCGAGCGATGAGCTGCGAGGCACTCACTCGCCACAACTCATCCGAGCCCGATCACTGAGCGGGATCGCCCGGCATACCGGCACGAGTTCTGCCGTGATCGGCACACCGGTGTCACCGCCGAGCTCGGGTCGGCGGTGACTGTCCATCCGGTGCAGTCACCGCACCGGGCAACTACTCACGCCGACGACGCCGCGGTCTGCCGCTCGGCGATATTGGCAGCGACCTCGGCACGCCACGCCGCGACCGCCTTGGTGGTATCGATCTCGAACTCGAATCGGTCGGTCATTTCCGGGGTGACATCTGCGACGTCGACGTAGAACTGCTGGTACCAGCGCCGCAGTTGGTAGACCGGACCGTCCTCCTCGCACAGCAGCGGGTTGTCGATCCGGGTCTTGTTGCGCCAGATCTCCACGTCCTGCATGAACCCGGCCAGAATGCCTTCGCCGGTCTTCTGTGCACCGGCCTCGGCCTCCTCGGCGCTCATCCCGGGGCGGCGCTTGACCCTGAGGCCGAAATGCAGCATGAAACTGTTGTTGTCGATCGGGTAATGCGCGTTGATGAGGACCGACGGGTTCTCCCCGTCCTCGAATTGGTGGCCGAGGTAATCGATCATGAAGGAAGGGCCGAAGTAGGCCGCCTCGGAAGTGGTGCCGATGAGCTTCGGCGCGTCGGCGTCGCGCGCCTCGTCCACCTGGTGCATGACATCTTCCCGTTGCACACCATCGTAATACTGTGTGGCCACGTGGCCTTCGAAGACGTTCTTGAAGTACGTCGGAAAACCCTTGTGCACGTAGAAGAAGTGCGCCATGTCCACGACGTTGTCGATCACCTCACGGGCATTGGTGTGCACCACCATCTCGTTCCACACCCAGTCGGTCCACTCGCCGTCATCGAATGTGCTGATCACCGGGATGGTCACCGCTGCCGGCGGTGGGTTGTTTTCGGGATCGTTCCACACGAAGAGCATGCCGTCCTGCTCGAGGGTGGGCCAGGTCGCGGTGCGGGCCAGTGGCGGAACCCGTCGCGCGTAAGGGATCTGCTTACAGCGACCGTCTCCGCCCCACCGCCAGTCGTGGAACGGACACGCGATCTCGTTGCCCTTGACCGTGCCCTGCGACAGGTCACCACCCATGTGGCGGCAATACGCATCGAGCACGTTCATCGTGCCGTCCGCACCGGTGAACACCACCAGCTTCCGTCCGAAAGCCCGAATCGAGTGCGGCTGCCCGTCACGGAAGCTCCTCACCAGACCCAGACAATGCCAACCCCGCGCAAAACGCGTCTCTATGTCCGCAGCCTCGATGCTGCGGACCTCATCCGAATGAAGCTCGGAAACGGACATGTCAGCCACCCTCCTGTTTTCGTGCGCACGATTCGCAACCTGCGCCTGCGCTCGTCCGAGAACCGTAGAAGCCGTGGGAGCGGCGCAGGGCCCGCAATCTCGAGGGTCGAGATTGCAGGCCCTGCCTGTTCCCCGGAGCTGACTCGGGGCACGGGAAATCGTCCCGGTCGGTGAGAGTCCCGGTGTCGTTCAGTCGGCGTCGTTGATCATCCCGGCGCCGACGGTGACCCCGGTGGCCTCGTCGATGAGAATGAACGACCCCGTGGTCCGGTTCTTCGAATACGGATCGCACAGCAGCGGCACCGTTGTCCGCAGCTTCACCCGGCCGATCTCGTTCAGTCCGAGCTCGCCGGTGTCCAGGTCGCGGTGCAGTGTGTTCACATCGAGGCGATAGCCGATGTCCTTCACCACGGCTCGTCCGGTGCGGGTGGTGTGCTTGATGGCCAACTTCCGGCCTGCACGCAGCGGGTTGTTGGTCATCCAGCAGACCATGGCGTCGATGTCCTGGGACGGCTTCGGCGCGTTGTTCGCTCTGGCGAGCATGTCGCCACGGGAGACGTCGACGTCATCAGTGAGCCGCACGGTGACCGACATGGGAGGGAAGGCTTCGTCGATCTCGTTGTCGTACAGCTCGATCGAGGCAACCTTCGACGTCATGCCGCTGGGCAGCACGATCACGTCGTCGCCCTTCTTCAGCACTCCGCCCGCCAGCTGCCCGGCATAGCCGCGGTAGTCGTGGAAGTCGTCGGATTTGGGCCGGATCACGTACTGCACCGGGAATCTGGACGTCACCAGGTCGCGATCGGAGGCGACATGAACGTTCTCCAGGTGATGCATCAGCGACGGACCCTCGTACCAGTTCATGTTGTCCGAGCGGGCGACAACGTTGTCGCCCCGCAGGGCGGACAGCGGGATGACCGTCAGGTCGGGGATGTTGAGTTTGGTGGCGAAGGAGGTGAACTCCTGTTGGATCCTCACGAACACCTCTTGGTCGTAGTCGACCAGGTCCATCTTGTTGACCGCGAGCACGAGGTGCGGGACGCGCAGCAGCGACAGCAGCACCGCATGACGTCGCGACTGTTCGGTCAGGCCCTGGCGGGCGTCGACCAGTACGAGACCGAGGTCGGCGGTCGAAGCGCCGGTGACCATGTTGCGCGTGTACTGCACATGGCCCGGGGTGTCGGCGATGATGAATTTGCGTGCGGGCGTGGCGAAGTAGCGGTACGCCACATCGATCGTGATGCCCTGCTCACGCTCCGAGCGGAGTCCGTCGGTGAGCAGCGCCAGGTCGGTGTAGTCGTAGCCCTTGTCCTGGCTGGTGGCCGCCACGGCCTCCAACTGGTCCTCGAAGATCGACTTGGAGTCCAGCAGCAGCCGCCCGATCAGGGTCGACTTGCCGTCATCGACAGAGCCTGCGGTCGCGAACCGCAGCAGGTCCATGGAACGTTCGGCGTCCGGAGTTTCGTCATCGGCACGGGACATCAGAAGTAGCCCTCCTTCTTGCGGTCTTCCATCGCTGCCTCGGAGAACCTGTCGTCGCCCCGAGTGGCGCCCCGCTCGGTGACCCGAGCGACGGCGATCTCGTCGATGATCTTGTCGATCGTGTCGGCCTCGGACTCGACGCAACCGGTGAGTGTCATATCGCCGACCGTCCGGAAACGGACGGTGCGTGTCTCGACCTGCTCGCCGGCGCGCGGCCGGACGGCGTCGGAAGCCGAGAGCAGCATGCCGTCACGCGCGATGACCTCACGCTCGTGGGCAAAGTAGATCGAGGGAATCTCGATATTCTCCCGGCCGATGTAGTGCCAGATGTCGAGCTCGGTCCAGTTCGATATCGGGAAGATCCGCATATGCTCACCGGGATGGATCCGCCCGTTGTAGAGACTCCACAGCTCGGGGCGCTGCAGCTTGGGATCCCACTGGCCGAACTCGTCGCGGTGTGAGTAGACCCGTTCTTTCGCGCGGGCCTTTTCCTCGTCTCGACGGCCACCACCGAACGCAGCGGTGAAGCCTTCGGTCTCCAATGCGTTCAGCAGCGTGCCGATCTGCATCCGGTTGCGGCTGGTTTTACCGTCGTCGACGACCACTCCCTTCGCGACGGCGTCGTCGACACTCGCCACGATCAGGCGAAGACCCAGCCGCTTGATCCAGTTGTCTCTCGAGTCGAGCACTTCGGGAAAGTCGAATCCGGTGTCCACCTGCAGAATCGGGAACGGCAACTTCGCGGGAAAGAAGGCTTTCTCGGCGAGCCGGAGCATCACGATGGAGTCCTTGCCGCCGGAGAACATCAGCACCGGCTTCTCGAACTCGGCCGCGACCTCGCGGAAGATGTGGATCGATTCCGCCTCCAGCTGGTCGAGGTGACTCAGCCGATAGCCGGATTTAACGGTGGTCATGGATTCGGCCCTTTCACTTGCTGTCGACATATGCCGCCGAGAACGCGCGGTCCGTATGTCACTGCCACGGCCCGGAGGATCGCCGTGTTGCCGAACGCTAGTTCGGCCCCTGTGACCGGCTCCACGACATCTCAGTGATCGAGACGGCGGCGCGAGAAGTGATGGGCGACACATAACGTCACGATCTCGACCACGGGTACACAGGGGCCGAAGGAGACGGAGTGACATGAACCGGTTCGAAGGCAGGAACGTTCTCATCACGGGTGCATCGGCCGGTATCGGCCGCGCCACCGCAGCACGCTTCGTCACCGAAGGAGCGACCGTCTTCGGTCTCGGTCGCAGCACCACCAACCTCGCAGAGACCGGAAAACTCGTCTCGGACCCTGCCCGATTCGGTTCACATTACGTCGACATGCTCGATGACACCTCGATCGTCGACGCTGTACAGGCGGCCGGCGAGTATCTCGACGGCCGCATCGACATCGTCTGCAATATCGCCGGCGTCACTGTCCGGACCCCTATCGAGGACTTCGATCCCGACGTGGCACGCAACATCAACCAGGTGAACTTCATCGGCCCGCTGCGGCTGATCAATCAAGCGCTGCCGTACGTCCCGGACAACAGCTCGATCATCAACATCTGCTCGAGTTCGGGCACTCAGGCGGTCCCGACGATGGCGGCATACGCCGGTTCCAAAGCCGCACTGGTCTCGGCATCGTTCACGCTCGCAGTCGAACTCGCGCCCCGGCGCATCCGCGTCGTGCCGATTTCCCCCTCCGGTGTGCAAACCAAAATGATGTGGGAGATCTGGGAGCAGGTGAAGCTGTACGAGGGCGACTGGTATTCACGCCTGATCCACCTGTGGGGTCAGGAAGAGTCCGGCAACGCCGCCGACATGGCGGGATTCATCGCCTTCGCAGCCTCCGACGAGGCGAAGTACTGGAATGCGTCCGAGATCCGTGTCGACGGCGGAGCTCGCGCGTCGTTCTGAGGCGATCCCGCGGGGCTGCCCCGGGTCGGCATCAGGCGCCGCCCCGGGGCGGTGGGCGTCAGGCGTCGACCGCGGGCAGCTTACGTCCGTGTGCGGCCAGAAAGTGCACGGTCAGTTCGGGCGGTTCCGTTGTCGGAGTGACTGTCTCGTAGATCCGGAAGTAGCCGGTCTCGATGATCTGCCAGAGGCCGCCCGTCTTCAGATACTTGTCGGTGTAGATCGCGGTGCCGGTAGTGGTGGACTTGTTGCGGAGGCTGATCGCGATATCGGAGAGGTACCACTTCCCGGTCGCTTCGGTCTCGCTGAGGATGTCGATCTCGGGGTGGTGCCCGTTGTGCTGTCCGACGAACTCCGAGTTGAAGGAGTTGGCAATCATCTCGAGGTAATCGTCGCGATTATCGAATTCGAGGTTGTAGTGCCCGCCGACCATCTTCGAGCGCAACTGCGGATGCAGCAGATCGCGGAGCTCGGTCAGGTTCGCGGTATCGATGCACCGAAAGTAGGCGTGTTTGACGCGCTTGATCGCCTCGATGTCCTTCAGGATCCGGATATCGTTACGTAGCTGCTCGATCTCGGCGGCGTTCCGGTCGGCCATAAATTCTCTCATTTCCCGGTCCGAGGACCGTCGGTTGGTGGTGAGTCGAGTCAGCCGGCACGAGGGTGGGCTCTCGGTCCGAGATGTTCGTTCACATAGTCCGTGAACCTCGCGTCCACCTCGGATTCCGTCAATCCGAAATCGGACAGTGAGTAGTGATGAACCGGCCGGCGCTCGCCCGCCTTGCTCTGTTCGTGACTCGCGGCGACGGCGTCGCGCACGTCCTGGCTCAGCGGCAAGTCGAACTGCTGGTAGATCGCCTCCACGATGCCGGGCGCATCGGCCACGAAGTCCTCGTAATGCACATCGATGAACTGAGCGGAGTCGTAGCGCTGCCGTGCCTCGAGGAAGGCCTGCGCTCCGCGCGCCCACAGGTCCAGGCAGTCGCGACCGACCACGTCGGCGGTGAACAGCGTCGAGGTACCCGCACTGGCATTCCGGTTCAGGCTGCTCACCGAGGCCACGATGGTGCGGGGATGACGGTGCGTCGCGATAACCAGGGCGTCGGGGTAGGTGGCCATCAGAGCGTCGAGGCCGAACAGATGGCTGGGACTCTTCAACACCCAGCGGCGATCTCGATCATTCAGGCCGATGATCCGGAGCATGTCGCGGTGGGCCTCGTAGGCCGGGGCCATATCGCGCGCGGCGAGCCATTCGGAGTATCCCGGCAGGTGCGCGGTGTTCTGGAATGCGATCGACCGCATCGACAGCCGCTCCGCCCGCCAGCACTCCTCGACCATGTCCGCGGACATGAAGTGCATGCCCCGCATCGTCGGATTGGCCTCGTGCAGCACCTCGAGCGCCTCCTGCATGCGCCGATGGTCCGGGTGGCCGGCCCAGGCCGATTTCGGCGGGCGAGGTTGCGGCGCCTCGGTCAACCAATGCTCCAACCCCTGGTGGGCGGGGTCGAGACACAGCAGCCGATGCAGCGCCGTGGTCCCGGTACGCGGGAGGCCGGTGACGAAGATGGGCCGCCTGATCGCGAGGTCGGCAGCCTTCGGCCGGCGAGTGTAGGCCTGCCGGAGACGAAGCCTGGTCTCCAGCACGGTCTCCAGCATGGCGCGGGTGCGCACTGTGCCGGCCTCGGTGAGACCGGCGTCGTGGACGTAGCTGTCCATCAGCACCTGCATCGCCTCGCGGTAGGCGGGGTCACCGAAGTCGTCGAGACCCGTTCTGGCAGATGCTGTTTCATGAAGGTCGTCGACAGTCCCGAGGGTCGTCATCGCAGTGGTCCTTTCCGGCGAGCGCTCTCGCGGCGATGTCAGTGGTGGGTGTGCCCGCAGTTCACATCGAGGCACTGCCCGGAGATCCCGCTCGCCATATCCGAGGTGAGGAAGACCGCGGCATCCGCGATCTCATCGGTGGTCGGCAGCCGTCGCAGATCCGTTCCGGCAGCCACCTCCTCGTAGACCGACTCGGGCGCAGTGCCGTGGGCGGCGGCCTGACGCTCGAAGGCGCGGCGGACTTTGTGGCCCCAGATATATCCCGGCGCAACGGAGTTCACCCGGACGCCGCTCGGCCCGAGTTCCACCGACAGGCTACGGGCCGCGGCGAGCAAGGCCGCCTTGTCCATCCGGTAGGCACCGAACCCCGGCAGCTGGTTACGCAGCACCATCGAGTTGACCAGGACGACGGATCCGTTGTTCTCCGACAATGTCTCGGCGAGCAATTGCACCAGCCCGACCGAGGCGAGCACGTTGACGTCGGTCCACCCGCGGATCGCGTCGAGGTCGGTATCCAGCAGCCGCTCCTGCGGAGGCTGCACGAACGCGCTGTTGATCAGCCCGTCCACCTTGCCGAAACGAGCCAGGCTGCGCCGCACCAACTCCGATCGCGACGCCGCGTCGGCCAGGTCGGCCGGAACCGACAACGCCGTGCGCCCGAGCGCCTCCACCTCGGTGGCGACACCTTCGAGGCGTGACTCGGTGCGCGCCGCGAGGACGACATCGGCGCCCGCCTGTGCGCATCGCACTGCCATCGATCGACCCAGGTCGGGGCCGACACCACACACCATGACCACTTTGCCCTCGAGCAGACGGGGCACTTCCGGACGGATACTCATCGGACCTCGATTTCAACGTTGTGACGGGACATATAGTCCTCGAACGGTTTTCGTACCTGCTCGGGCTCGGCACCGAAGTGGCCGCGCAGGTCGTAGACGATGCGGCCGTCCCTGCCCTGAGCGTTGTTGTCGATGAAGGACTGGATCTCGTCGCGGGCCCGGTCGGTGAGCTCGATCCCCGCCGAGTCGTACACCGCTCGCACGGCACTCCAGTTGTCGTCGACCATATCGTGGTAGCGCACGTCGACGACCTGGTTCTCGACCAGGTGCCGATCACGCAACCCGGCCGCGAGAAGCCGGTGACTCAGGTCCCGCCAGTAGTCGAGGTGCCCGCCGTAATCGATCTCGTGCTGCCAGCACCTGGCCATATACGAGTGCATGGTGGCCTGCGAGACGACCGACCCGACCGGGTCGCGGTGCGTCTCGACGAGTACGGCGTCGGGGAACACCTGCAGCAACGCCGGGATGTTCTCGATGTGGGCCGGATACTTGGTGAGCCAGCGCTCGCCCGGCCGGAACCAGGTCATCACCTGCATGCACAACTTCTGGAACTCGTAGTGCTGCACCTGATCGTGTTGCAGGTAGTAGTCACGCCACGATGCCGCATGCTGCATGAGGTGCTCGGGGTAGTAGCCGGAGAAGTCCGCGGCGTGAATCTCGATGTCCTCCTCGATCCGCCACGGGTCCATCGGATGCCACGACTTGATGTACGGGTTGGCGGTCTGTGCGGCCGCGAAGGCAGCGGCCGTGGCCCGATATCGCGGATCGATGCCGTCAGGTCCCGCGCCGTCCCCGCGGTGGGGCACCATCTGATTCAGCTCCCACAGCGGCGCAGCGCGGAAACGCGAGTCCGCCGCCAGCAAGTTGACCAGGTGTGACGTCCCACTGCGCGGCAGGCCGATCACCATCACCGGCGCATCGATCGCTATCTCCCGGACTTCGGGATGCCGGGCGGCGAAGTCGTGGACCCGCATCCGGTTCGCCAAGAATTTGATCGATAGTGCCAGCATCGAAACTCGCGCCAGTTCGGTCCGATTCGGCTCGTGTGCCACATCGATCCAGACCTGCAGACGTTCGGCCCAGCCGTTGTCGGGGCCGGGGTCGGTCAGGCCGGTCCGGGCCCGGGCTCCGGCCAGAACCGCGTCCACGCTGTAGTCCGCGGGATCGGCTTCGGCGAACTCCACCAGCTGTCGCTGTGCGGGGGTCAGCTTCGGAGCCAGCAGGTCGTCGAATCGCAACTCCACCATGCTGTTTCCTCCTCTTCGATCACTTGGTCAGATAAACGCCGCGGAGGTCGGCGACCCCGCCGTTGACCGACGCCAGATCGTCGAGGCCCTTGACCTTCGGGCTCGACATGAAGCCACCCACGCCCTGCCACAGCGGCGCGTACAGCGCATTCGTGGTGGCATGGTCGATGATCTTGCCGATTGCCGCGGCCCGGTCCTGCTCGCTCATCGTCGAGTTGTCCAGACCGGTCGCCATCTCGGCGATCTCCGCATTGCCGCCCGGGGTCCAGGCCGGGTTGACGAACAACCGCTGCAGCCACGAATAGGGGTCGATCGACGGCATGGACATGTACATGAGTTCAGCGTCCGACTGGCCCTGGCTCCACTGAGTGACCAGCGTGTAGACGTCCACGTTGCGCAACTCCACCTTGATGCCGACGGCTGCCAGATTCGCCTGAACTGCCTGCGCCACATCGCGGAGACTGCCGACATTGGCGACCGCGATCTCACCGCCGTCGATGCCGTCGGCGTAGCCGGCCTCCGCGAGGAGTTGCTCGGCCTTGGCCGGGTCGAACCGGTAGCTGTCCTCGCGGGCTTGGTCGAAACCGGGGAGCCCGTCCGGCCAGGGCTGCACTCGTGTGGCGGTGTCCGGCATGAACGCGTCGACCAGCGACTTGCGGTCGATGGCGTAGTTCACCGCTGCACGAACCTTCGGGTCGTTGAACGGCTTGCGGGTCCGGTTGAAGTTGATGCCGGTCATGTTCAGCACGCCACCCATCACCGTGTGCTGCAACCTTCCGGTGTCGATCTGCGTCTGGAAGCGTTCGGTGGTGCTGCTCCACACGATCAGGTCGGCCTGGCCGGCTGTGAGTGCATTGCTCATCGCATCGGCATTGCCGAAGGTATCGATCGAGACGGTGGCCGGTTTGCCGGTCGCGTCGTCCCAGATGCCGCCGTTGTCCGTGCGCCGCTTGTAGGTGACCCGCTGGCCCGGCTGGAACGAGTCGACCACATACGCACCGGTGCCGACGGGATGGCCGGCCAGATCGTTGCCGGCGAGTGCCTTCGGAGAAATCATCAGCCCACCGAGTGTGCTGCTGAGAGTGGACAGCACCGTCGTGCTCGGCTCCTCGAGGTCGAGTCGCACCGTATCCGGCGAAACCACTTCGACCGCCGTGATGCCGGCGACGTTCGCCTGCAGCGCACTGCCCGACGCCGCCTTCGAGTATTCGATATTGGCCTTCACCGCAGCGGCGTCGAAAGGAACGCCGTCGCTGAATGTCACGCCGTGACGCAGAGTCAGCGTGAGCGCCTTACCGTCCGGGGAGAACTCCCACCCGGTCGCCAGCATCGGCGCGTACGTCGCCTTGTTCGTGATCTGGATGAGCCGGTCGTATACCGGCCACGTCGCGATCAGTAGCTGCGCGGGCTCCGCGGCCTGGGCGGGATCGAGCGACTGGGTGACCGGGTAGGCGATGCGCAGGCTCGCGCTTCTGTCCACCTCGTTGGAGCCACCGGGACCGACCGCGGCGCTGCCACACCCGGTGAGGAGGGCCGCAATGAGGACGGCACCGGCCACGAGAGCCGGCCACTTGCCTCCCCTGCTTCTGATCCTGTTCATTGCTGCCCTTTCCACCACGAGCCGGCTCGGACGACCGACAACATGGATCGAAGCTAGAAGCCCGATCACACCGGCTGCGGTGTGATCCCGGCCACTGAGACCGGGTGGTCGTCTCAGTGCGTGGCCATCACGACGCGACGCTGTTCTTCGGCACTGGGCCCGTCGGTGCGCTCGGCGAGGTCGATGCGAATCGTGTCGAGCACGCCTCGGTAGGCGTTGGCAGCCGACAGGGCGGCGTACTCCTCGGTCACCGGAGTGCCTCGGTCGCAGCCGATATCCATGGTTTCGTCCATGGAGAACATGAAACCGATCGTGGCGTCCAACCGGCCCGATCCGCAGAGTTCACCGTCGATCGTGATTCGTATGTCGGCGCCCTTGCCGACGCCCCCACCGTCATAGGTCAGCGACAGACCGACCACATGGTCACCCGCGGGCACCGCACGCTCACCGCGCACCCACGTTCGCGTGCCACCGAGATTGTGGCAGTAGACCGGCCGGCCACCGCTGATATAGAACGACCAGCCGCCGAAACGCCCGCCCTGAGCGATCAGGACGCCGTCGGCACCGTCTTCGGGGACGCTCACCCTGGCGGCGAGTGCGTAGGAGGTGTTCTTCATATCGGGTGCCACCCCCTCTCGCAGTCCGTGCATCGACGGCCGCAGCGTGATCGAACGACGGCTGCCCATCACGTCGGGGTGCGGCGCGGCGGCCGGGTCGAACCGTTCCTGCATCCGATCATCGAGCGGAAGCACCTGGTAACGAGCGGCCTCCACCAGGAACTTCGCCTGCAGCTCGGCGAGCTTGTCCGGATGCTGCTCGGCAACGTCGCGTGCTTGGGTCCAGTCGGCCCTGGTGTCGTACAGCTCCCACACGTCCTCGGCGAACGGAATCGGAGGCGTGCGCGGCGTCGACCAGGGCATCTGATTGTGCCGCGCCGAGGCGACCCAGCCGTGGTCGTAGATACCGCGACTCCCGTGCACCTCGAAGTACTGCGTCGTATGCCGCTCGCCCGCTTCGGCATCGGCGAAGGTGTAGCCGAACGACGTACCCTCCATCGGCGCCTGCGGTACTCCGTCCACCACGTCGGGGACCGGGATCCCGGCGGCTTCGAGCACCGTGGGCGCCAAGTCCACACAGTGGTGCCATTGGTGCCGGATTTCGCCACCGCTGATGCGCTCGGGCCAGTGCACGATCATCCCGTTGCGGGTGCCGCCGTAATGCGAGGCGTACTTCTTCGACTGCTGGTACGGCGTATTCATCGCCAGCGCCCAACCCACCGGATAGTGCGGGTAGGTCATCGGACCCCCGAGCTCGTCGAGTTGTCCCAGCACGTCGGCGACCGGGGCCGGGAGGCGGTTGAGCGGGCGCACCAGATTGGCCGACCCGTACAGACCGCCCTCGGCGGCCGCGCCGTTGTCGCCGAGGATGTAGAAAACCACCGTGTTCTCGAGCCGGCCGAGCCGGTCGATCGTGTCGATCAGGCGGCCGATCTGAGCATCCATATGCTCGGCGAACTCCGCGTAGAGCTCCATCAACCGCTCGCAGACGGTGCGCTCGTCAGCGCCGAGGCTGTCCCAGTCCGGCACATCCGGATCGAAGTCGGGCAGGGTGGCGTCCTGGGGTACCAGGCCGAGTTCCTTTTGCCGGGCAAGAGTGCGTTCGCGCTGAGCGTTCCAGCCGTGCGCGAACTCGCCGCGGTAACATCCCCGCCACGACTCCGGTACGTGCAGCGGATCGTGGCAGGCACCGAAGCTCAGGTAGGTGAACCAGGGTCGGTCCGGCTCGAGCGAGCTGACGTTCTCGATCCACCCGGCCGCCTGGTCGACTAGATCCTCGGACAGGTGATAACCCTGCTCCGGAGTGCGGGGCGGCTCGATCGGTGTGAACCCGTCGACCAGAGCAGGTGTGAACTGATTGGTCTCGGCTCCGAGAAAACCGTAGAACCGGTCGAAGCCCTCGTTGAGTGGCCATCGGTCGAACGGGCCGGTCTCACCGACCTCCCACATCGGTGTCTGGTGCATCTTGCCGAACGCGCCGGTCAGATACCCGTTACCGGACAGGATTCGCGGCAGCGTGGCCATCGTGTCGGGCCGGATGCAGTCGTAACCGGGCGCGGAGGTAGCCATTTCCGGGACGGTGCCCATACCGGCACTGTGGTGGTTTCGCCCGCTCAGCATCGACACCCGGGTCGGCGCGCAGATCGATGTCGTGTGGAACCGGCTGTAGCTCAGTCCGCCGGCTGCCAGCCGTTCGGCGGTCGGCATCCGGCACGGACCGCCATATGCGGAGGAGGCACCGAAGCCCATATCGTCGACCAGCATCACCAGGACGTTCGGCGCCCCCTCCGGAGGCGACACCCGCTGCCGCACTGGGTAACCCGGATTCTGATGAGCACGGTCGACCGAGGGGGAAATCGTCGCGGCGGGTTCGGGAACGGGAAGGATTCGACGATTCATCGATGTTCTCCTGAGGCCTCGCACTCGTCGTCGTATCCGGATTCTGCTCGCGCTGTCGTCATTCGAAGGCCATCCCGATCTCTCGTTGTCTCGCCAGTGTTTCCGGGCCGGTGCCCGGTGCGTGCTCGCCGGGGGCCCAGGTCACCGAGTGCAGGGTTCCGGTCCAGGCGAAAGTCCCCTCGGCGTCGTAGCGCTCCCACGACACCGGCGACCCCCGGTCGATGCCGATATCGATCCCCTGGAACATGGCCTGCCCCATGGGCATCACCAATCCGCAGGCAAGCCCGCGCTCCTCGCCGTCGACCGTCGCCCGCACATCGACATGCAGTCCGCCCTGCAGGGCGTGGACGTCGAGTGCGATCTGCCGGCGCCCGGCGAGCAACGGCCCCAGGTCGAGCACATCCATCTGCCCCGAGTGATTGTGGAAGTAGCGCAGCCGATCCCGGTCGACCGACAGCGAATAGCCACCGCTTTGACAGCCGTGCGCGAAGAGCACACCACGGTCGCCGGGCCGGAAGTCGACATCGACGGTGACGACGAACGATCGGCGGTAGACCAGCATCAGCGAGCGGTAGCGCTCCAATGTCGGTGTCCCCGGCACCAGCCGAACGGGCCGGGCGAAGGCGTCCTCGCGTTCGGGCCGCTGGGTGCGCAGTAGACCGGAGCCTTCGTTGAGCGGGAAGACCTGGTTCTCCCACGCGGCCCGTTCCCAGCGGGCGGCGAGTTCGGCGACGAGTTCTGGGTATTCGACAGCCAGGTCACGGGTTTCGGTCGGGTCGCTACGCAGGTCGTACAGCTGCCACTCGTGGTCGCCGAACGGTGTCAGGGGGCGGTGCCGGGTGACGATCTCCCAGCCGTCGCGGTAGTAGCCGCGGTGGCCCTGCATCTCGTAGTACTGCTCCCGATGTGTCTCCCGAGCGGCAGGGTCGGTGAGTGAACTCAGAAAGCTGCTGCCCGCCAAGGGTTTCAACGGCACGCCGTGGCGGTGCTCGGCCGCGACGGCACCGGTGACCTCGAGGATCGTCGGAAGGAAGTCGGTGACGTGCACGTATTGGCGGCGCAGCTCTCCGCCGCTGCCGGTACCCGCCACCGTTCGCGGCCAGCTCACAATCGCCGGTACCGAGTGACCGCCTGCGTGAGTGTTGGTCTTGTACAGGCGGAACGGCGTATTCGAGGCCATCGCCCATCCGCGGGGGTAATGCGGCAGTGTGCGCGGCCCGCCGATCTCGTCGATGCGCGCGCGGTCGCGGTCGAACTCCTCGTCCAGACCCGCGCCGCCGCCGTGGTAGTGCCGCAGAACATCGAAATATTGACTGCTGCCTTGGGTTTCACCGTCCCGCGAAGCGCCGTTGTCCGAGGTGAAGAGCAGGAAGGTGTTGTCCCACTCGTCGATCTGCGTCAGGGCAGCCCGCAGCCGGCCGAGTGAGTCGTCCACCGACTGCACCATCGCGGCGTACACCTCCATGTAGCGGGCGAACACCTCCTTGCGCTCGACCGGCAGGTCGTCCCACGCGGGGACGTCGTCACCGTCCTCGCTGTTGCGGGGCGGGAGCCTCGTGTCGGGGGCTACGATGCCGAGCTTCCGCTGGCGCGCGAATCGCTGCTCCCGGATACGATCCCAGCCCGATTCGTAGGCCCCGCGGTGCCCTTCGATGTCCGCTGCCCGAGCGTTGAGCGGCGCGTGGACCGCACCGTGGGCGAAGTAGAGGAAGAAGGGCTTCACCGGATCGGAAGCCTTGACCGATCGGATCATCGCGATCGCCTCGTCGGTCAGGTCGTCGGTGAAGTAGTAGTTCTCGGGGTGATCCTGCGGGGTGATCCGGCTGTTGTCACGGTAGAGGGCATGCGGGTGGAACATGTCCGTCATCCCGTCCATGATCCCGTAGAACCTGTCGAAGCCGCGCTGCAGCGGCCACGACTTTCGCGATCCCGTATCCGTGACGTCACTGTCCTTGCACAGGTGCCATTTGCCGACCATCAGCGTCGAATAGCCGTTGTCCCGGAGCTCCTCGGCGACCGTACTGACGTCGTCCGCGAGTTCCATTGCCTGGCCCGGGAATCCGGGATCGGCGTGGGCCACATAGCTGACGCCGGCCGCGTGCGAGTTCCGTCCCGTCAGCAGCGCGGCACGGGTCGGCGAACACATCGAGTTGACATGAAAGTTGGTGTACCGAACCCCTTCCGCCGCAAGGAGGTCCAGGTTCGGCGTCGCGATCTCCGACCCGAAGCAGCCGATATCGGAATAGCCCATATCGTCGACCAAGACGACCACCACGTTCGGGGCCTTCGAAGCTGCCCGGGGCCGCGGCGGCCACCACGGTTCGGAACCGGCGATCGTGCGCCCGACACGCCCCTCGAACCCCAGGTAGGCGCGGGAGCCTTCCGGCAGGTCGGCGGGAATTCCGCGAGAGTCCGGTGTCATGGGCCCAATGCTTGCGACCGACGGGGCGGTGGCCGCCCGCGATCCCACTGATCAGGATCTCGGACAGATGTTTTCAGTTCGGGTCGGCGGCGGCGTCGGGGAGGACGACGATGCCGGAGATCAGCCCGTCGTCGTCGATGGTGACCAGGTCGGTGGCGGTCATCGAGTGTGTGCCCTCGGGGGTGGGGATGTCGACGCGGGCCTGGAACGCGCCACGATTGCCGACCACGGTGACCGGCCCGAGCCGGGTCAGGGTGAACCCCATGTCCTTGTATTGGTCCAGGAAGCCGAAGATCTCGTCGTGGCCGTGGCGCGCCGGAGTACCAATCGGCTCTTCGTGCGAGGCGTCCGGCGCGAACAGCTTGATGGTCTGCCGGGGATCCCCCACCGACATCGCGGCAATGTAGGCGTCACAGACCGAAACGACGGTCTCTCGGTTGATGCTCATGACTTCCCTCTCCGTGGTGCCGGGAACGGAGGCGCGCACAGGAGGCCGGCGGTGCGCCGTTCCGGTCGAGGCTGCCTTGTCCGGTCGCCTCGAACCTAGGGATCGCGACCACCTGTGTGCCTCCACGTCCCATCCATCGGGATTACCACCGTGCCCGGACTCGGCCCGGACCACCATGGGCGCACCCGAGCCTGGAGGTTCCATGCCCCGCACCGGCCTGCGCTTCACCTTTGCCCTCCCCGATCCCGATCCCGTGCAGCAGTCACAGGTATTCCGCACCGCCATCGAGATGGCTCGCTTCGCCGACACCAAAGGCGTCGATCTGATCAGCCTGGACGAGCACCACGCGAGCGGATACGGATGGAGCAGCAACCCGATCCTCACCGGTGGCATGATTCTGGCCGCCACCGAGCACATCCGCGTCGGGGTTTCGGCAGCGCTGGGGCCGCTGTGGGACCCCATCCGGCTGGCCGAGGATCTCGCGGTCGTCGACCAGGTCGGTGGCGGGCGGATGACCGTCACCCTCGGTCTGGGATACCGCCCGATCGAATATGCGGCGATGGGCAAGGATTACCACCGGCGCGGCGAACTGATGGACCAACTGCTGGACACCTTGTTGAAAGCGTGGACCGGGGAACCGTTCGAATACCACGGTGCGACAGTGGCGATCACGCCGCGACCACTGACCCGGCCCCATCCGTCCCTCATGATCGGTGGCTCGGCGAAGGCGACCGCGCGACGAGCCGTCCGCACCCGGCTGCCGCTGCAGATCCCGGATTATCTGCCGGAGCTGAAGGCCTTCTACGAGAACCTTTGTCGCGACGAGGGCATCGAGCCCCGGGTGCACATGGTCGCCGAGCACCGCCCCGGCATGGTGGTCCTGCACGAAGATCCGGACCGCGCCTGGGCGGAGCTAGGCACGCACTTGATGTGGGAGGCGGTCGAGTACGGCGCCTGGGCTGCCGGCGATATGAAGTCGGTCATGCATGTGCCCGGCGTGGCCGATATCGACGAGGTCAGAGCGTCGGGACGCTACCGGGTGCTCACCCCCGATCAGCTGATCGACGAACTCACCACGCAGGGGGACGACGCCTCGGTCACCCTGCACCCGCTCGTCGGCGGTATGCCGATCGACGAGGCGTGGAAGAGCGTGCACCTGCTCACCGATGTGGTGATTCCCGCGCTGAGCACCATGAGATCGACCGCCGCGAGGAGCCCGCAGTGAACCGCTTCGAGAACACGAACGTCCTGATAACGGGGGCCGCATCCGGAATCGGTCGCGCGACGGCCGTGCGTCTGACCGCGGAAGGTGCCCGGGTATTCGGCCTCGGCCGGGACGCCGCCGGCCTCGCGGAGACCGCGCGGCTCATCGCCGACCCGGACCGCTTCACATCGTGCACCGCGGACCTCACCAGCGAAAGCTCACTCATCGCCGCTGTCGAGGCAGCCCGCACCACGATGGGATCGATCGATGTGCTCGCGAACATCGCGGGCACAACCGATCGGACGGCGGCCGATGCGGTCACCGTCGAGCAGCTCACCAGCGTCTTCATGGTCAACACCATCGGCCCGATGCTGCTGTGCCGCGAAGTGCTCCCACACCTTCCCGATGGCTCGGGCGTGATCGTCAACGTCTGCTCCACCGCGGCCACGCAGGCCCATCCGGGGATGTCCGGTTACGCGGGCTCCAAAGCCGCGCTGCTGTCCTACTCCCTCAGCCTGGCCGCCGAGCTGGGCACCCGCCGGATCCGGGTGGTCGCGATCTCGCCGGGAGGTGTCCGGACACCGATGATGGACGGCACGATCGGCACCCTGGACCCGACCTGGTACTCGCGACTGGCCACACTCTGGCACCAGCCGGGGGCGCCGGAAGACCTCGCCGCCACGATCGCCTTCGCTGCATCGGCCGACGGCGCGTACCTCAACGGCGCCGAGATGCGTGTCGACGGCGGGGCACGAAGCGCGATGTGAACAGATGAGTTTCGTCGGCCGATCCCACCTCGGTCCCGAGGACCTCGTGCTGTGCGCCGGCACCGTCCCGGGGACCGATATTCGCGCACGCGTCGAGGCCGCCGCAGCGGCCGGGTACCGCGGAATCGGCCTGCGATCCGGCGAGTGTCTGCGTATCCGGGGCGGCGACTCGTCGGTCGTCGAGCTGCGCACACTACTCGCCGACCACGATCTGGAAATCGGCGAGCTGGACGGGCTCACCCACTGGGCCACAAGACATTTCGCCCCCGGTTATCCGGCCGGCGGCCGACCGGGATTGCGGGATCCGCGCGAGGCGCACGAGGCCCTCTGGTGGGTTGCCGAGGAGCTCGGCGCCCGAACCCTCAACGTCATGGAGATGGACTACGAATCGGGGCCGATCGAGATGATGGCGGCGGGTTTCGCGGCCCTGTGTGATCGGGCCGAGCCGCTGGGCATGCTGGTTCAGTTGGAGTTCCTGCCCTGGTCCGGCATTCCCGACCCGAGTGCCGCGGCGGCGATCGTTCGACTCGCCGGACGCGCCAACGGCGGCCTGTGCCTGGACACCTGGCACCTGCTGCGCTCGGGACAGGGTCCCGAGAATCTGGTTCCCGACCTGACCGATCTGGTGGTAGGTATCCAGGTGAACGACGCATCGGCCACCGCCGGCGACGACCTGCTCCATGAGACCCAGCACCGACGGCTACTTCCCGGACAGGGAGCCGCCCGGGTGGCCGCAGTCCTGCGCCGGCTCCGGCAGGCCGGGGTCGACGCACCCGTCGGTGTCGAGGTGATGTCGGACGAGCTGGCAACACTGCCGCCGGCGGTGGCGG
Source organism: Nocardia vermiculata NBRC 100427 (assembly GCF_001613265.1). Classification (GTDB taxonomy): domain Bacteria; phylum Actinomycetota; class Actinomycetes; order Mycobacteriales; family Mycobacteriaceae; genus Nocardia; species Nocardia vermiculata. The sequence goes on along the minus strand of NZ_BDCA01000008.1, from coordinate 218,445 downwards.
CCGCCCGGGCAGCGGCCGCGACACGCACGGTGCTGGCCGAGGCGGCTACGCCCTCGTGCTGAGGTAGCGCAGGCCGGCCGCAGCACCTCAGCGCACCTCGACCGGAACCGGGTGGCGGTCGAGGTGGAAGGCGTAGCGCCGACGCAGCGCCTCGGGGCTGATCCCGAAGTCGGTACGCAGGTCATAACTCATCGACCCGTGCTCATCGCGCGGGTGCGCGTCGACATATGCCGCGATCCGTGCGCGTGCCGACTCCGTCAGCTCCATTCCGGCGTGCTGGTAGACCTGCTCGACGGTGCCCATCGTGTCGGCCATGTATTCGTGGAACGGCACGTCGAGCATCCGCCCCTCGGGCACCAGGTGGCGGTCCCGCTGCGCCGCGCGCAGCAACCGTTCGACCAGAGCAGCCCAGTAGTCGAGGATTTCCTCGACATCGAAGCGGTGATACATCGTCCGGGCACCGTAGGCACGCAGGGTCGCTGCCGACTGCACCACCCCGACGGGATCGCGCTGGGTCGTCACCACCGTCGCATCCGGGAACACGGTCGTCAGAGGTCTCAGGTTCTCCAGGTGCTGCGGACACTTGAGCAGCCACCGCTCGCCGGGGCGGTACCACTGCAGGATCTTCAGCACCGTCCGGAGATATTCGTAGTGCGAGGTCTGGTCGTGGGCCAGGTAGTGCGCCTGCCAGGCAGGCATCATCTGGAAGATCCACTCGGGGTTGTAGCCGGCAAAATCGTTGGCCCACAGCTCGATATCCTCGTGGATCGAATCGGGAGCCATGGTGTGCCAGGCCGCGAGGTAGGGGTTGCTCGCACGCATCCGGTCCCAGGCGCGGTCACAGCGAACGAACCGTGGATCCACTCCGTCACGGCCCGGCGCCTCACCCTTGTCCGGGACAGGCTGATCGGCCTCCCACAACGGCAGGGATCTGAACCGCGAGTCGGCGGCGAGTAGATTGACCAGATGCGTGGTGCCGCTACGCGGTAGCCCGGTGACGAACACCGGCTCGACGACCTCTTGATCGTGAATTTCCGGATGGCGGGCCAGCAACGCCTCGATCCGTAGCCGATTAGCGGCGTGCTTGACGCACAGATCGAACATCACCGTGGCGGCCAGCGCAGTTCGATTCCGGTCGGTCCGGATCTCGTTCAGCCACACCCGCATCCGCTCGCGAAAACCGGCGGCGCCGAACTCGTCGAGCCCGGTGATCTGCCGGGCACGTGCCAGCACCGCCTCATCGGTGAGGTCGACCGGATGCCGCTCTGCGTAGGCCAGGGCTTTCCGTTGCACGTCGGTGAGCACCGGCTCCCGCAGGTCCTCGATGCGCAGCTTCACCGGTCCCGCACCAACCGTGCGCCGGGCGCGTCCTGTGGGTCGGCAAGACGGTCCGGGAAGGCGAGAATCTCACTGATCAAGCAGTCGTCATCGACGGTGAGTACGTCGGTGGTCGTCATCGCGAAGGGCCCGCCCGGGGTGTCCATCGCAACATGGGCCTGGAAGGCGGCACGGTTGCCGACCACGTTGACCGGGCCGAAGCGGGTCACGGTGATCGGAGCGTCACGATGGCCGTCGAAGAAGGCGCGGATCGCCTCCCGGCCGACGTTGGGCGAGGTACCGACGGGTTCCTGCTGGACGGCGTCCGGCGCGAAATGGGTGATCACCGCATCGGGGTCGCCGGTGTTGAGAGCGGCGATGTAGTCATCGCAGAGCCGGCAGATCTGTTCACGAGTCGGCATCGATTACTCCTTGCTCCGGTTCGAGAATGTGGTCCACGACCGCCGTAATCGTGATGTCGGTGAGGCGGTCGTCGTCGATAGTCGTGACCCATCCCTGCGCATGCAGATCGGCAATGCCCATCAATGCCGACCACACGAACGGCACGATCTCCGGCTCCGGGCGCAGTCTGCGCCCCTCCGCCTCGGCGCATTCCCGCAGTGCCCGCTCGAGCGCCTCGAACTGCTTGCGCGCCGCGGCGATCTGCTGCTCCTGGGCGTCGGCCGAGATACCGGGGCGCTCGGCGCGCCAGACTCCGACGATGCGCCCTACCCGCAACCACTGCAGCCGGGTCGGCGGCACGATCGCATGCAGCAGCGCGCGCACTCCTTCGGTCCGCGGCAGGTTGTCGAGGATGTCGACCAGCGCTGCCTGGTGGTCCCGCATGAGCGCGGCGAACACCGCGTGCTTGTCCGTGAAGTAGTAGTAGAGCAATCCCTGGCTGATCCCCGCCCGGGCCGCGAGCGCGCGGATCGAGAGCGCCGAATAGCCGCCCTCGGCGAGCAGCTCGGTAGCGGCGTCGAGGATGAGCCGGAACCGGTATTCGCCGCCCGCTGCGGTCAGCTGCCTGGTCACAGAGAACAGGGTAACCACAATCTTTGAACAATGTTCAGAAATCTTTGAACAATGTTCAAATCGCCGTGTTACGTTCATCGAACCCGAGCAGAGAACGAGATGCGACATGGACTTCTCCTTCGACTTCAACGGCCGGCACGTACTGGTGACCGGTGGTTCCAGCGGGATCGGCCTGGCCACGGCAAGTAGCTTTCGCGCAGCCGGCGCCGAGGTCACCGTCACCGGAAGACGCGCCAGGGCGCAGGATTACGACACCGACCTGAGCGACTTGCGTTACGTGCCGTGCGAGATGACCGACCCCGAACAGATCGAGGCGCTGGCCGACGGCTTGGACCGCCTCGACGTGCTGGTCAACAATGCCGGGCAGAACCTGGCCCGCAGGAACGAGTGGACCCCCGAGGTCTTCGAGGAGACCCTGCGAATCAACCTGTCCTCGACGTTCCGGCTCTCGAAGGCGTGCCACAAGCTGCTCGCCGACGGCGGCGGATCGGTCGTCAACATGGCCTCGATGACCAGTTATCAAGCGGTGGAAGTGGTTCCCGCCTACGGGGCCGCCAAGGCCGGCGTCGTCCAGCTCACCATGTCTCTCGCCCTCACCTGGGCGCGCGACTCGATCCGGGTCAACGCGGTGGCACCCGGCCTGACCGAGACGAATATGACGGCGGGCATGGTCGCCGACGAGGCAACCGTCGGTCCCACCATCGCCCGTACGCCGATGGGCCGGATCGGCACGCCCGACGACATCGCACCCGTGGTGATGTTCCTCGCCAGTGACGCGGCCGGCTTTCTGACCGGACAGACCATCGCCGTCGACGGCGGCTACCTGATCCAGGGGTGACGACGATGACCAGTTACACCGAGATGGCCGCTCGGGTCGACGAGCTGATCGACGAGCGTCCGGGAAAAGCGCTGCTGGACTTCGTCTACGACGACGAAGCCGTAGCGCTGACCGACTTCCTGTACCGGTCCAGCGGCTCGTCCTACGCCTACATGCTGGTCACCGACGCCGGGCGGATCATCGTCAATACCGGCCTCGGCTACGAGTCGGTGCACCACCGCTACCTCTTCGACAAGGTCTGTCCGGGCCCGACGCGATACATCATCACCACCCAGGGACACACCGACCATGTCGGCGGGGTGGCCACCTTCCGTGATGCCGAGACCATCTACCTCGCCCAGGAGCGCAATCAGTTCACCCAGGGCCAGGACTCCCGGATCGGGGACAGGATGCGCCGATGGAGCGCGGCCTGGTTCGATCTGACCGCGACGGATCGGATCGAACGGTTCGCCGCCGAGCGGCCGGATCTGACCATCCGGCAGGACATTCCGGTGCCCGATCTGACCTTCGACGACCGGATGGCATTCACCCTGGGCGGTCTGGATGTCGAGCTGTGGCACGGCACCGGCGAGACCACCGACGGTGCGATGGTCTGGCTCCCCCGGCACCGGATCGCATTGATCAGTAACCTGCTCGGTCCGCTGTTCTGCCATTTCCCCAATCTGAACACGATCCGCGGCCACGAGTACCGCCAGGTCGAGCCATACCTCGCCACGATCCGCCGCCTGCGCGAGCTGCAACCCGACATGCTCGTCACCGGGCGAGGCGACCCGATCGTCGGTTCGGAGCTGATCGACGCCTGTCTGCAAAGGATGTACGACGCGGTCACCTACGTCCGTGATCAGACCTTGCAGGGGATCAACTCCGGCGCCGACCTGGACACCCTGGTTCGCGAGATCACGCTCCCGCCGCACTTGCGCGTCGGCCAGGGATACGGCCGAGTCGCATGGGGCGTGCGAACGATCTGGGAGACCTACCTGGGCTGGTTCCGTCACGAGCGCACCTCCGAGCTCCTCGCGATCGGACCGAACCAGGTGCTCGCCGATCTCGTCGAGGCCGGCGGTGCGGAAAATGTTCTTGCCCTTGCCGGTACGCGCACCGACGAGGGCCGGCATGCCGAGGCGACCGCATTGGCCGAAGCCGTACTCGCCCACACCCCCGATCATCCGCAGGCGACGCGCCAACTACTCGAATCGCACCGCAGGCTGCTCGAAGACCCCGCTACCGAGGCGAACTTCTGGCTCTCCGGCTGGCTCGAGCATCGACTCGCCCACCTCACCGAAACCGTTGCGACACAGGAAGGCTGACCTGCGATGGCCAAGCTGATCGGACTGTTCCACCGCAAGCACGGACTGTCCGCCACCGAGTTCCGCGAATACTACGAGAATCACCACGCACCCTTCGCCTCCGCACGCTTCGGTCACCTGTTCGCGAGCTACACCCGCAATTACATCGACGCGGACACCGGCATCGCTGTGGTCACCGAGATCGTCTTCCCGGACGACACCGCGATGCGGGAGATGTTCGCGATGGCCGAACGAGATCCTGCGCTCGGCGAGGCCATCGCCACCGACGAAGCAGCCTTCATGGATCGCGACGCCACCCAGATCCTGCTGGTCGGTGACGCGGGCGTACGGGTGTCGCGAGGAAGCGGATCGTCATGAGCGGATCGAATATGCCGGCCGATTGGGACATCACGGCCGACGTCGTAGTCCTCGGTATGGGGGCCGCGGGGTGCGCGGCGGCGATCGAAGCGCACGACGCCGGAGCGCAGGTCCTCGTCCTCGAGAAGCTTCCGCCGGAGTTCGCGGGAGGTAACACCCGCGTGTCCGGCGGGGCATGGTTCGACAACCTCGACCCCGAGCGTGCCGCGGTCTACCTGAACAGCCTCGCGGGCGGATTCCCGCTCCCGCAACCGGTGGTGCGGGCCTGGGCACAGGAAACCGCACGCAACACCGAATGGGTGGAGCACACGCTCGGAGCCACCACTGCTCCGGTCGGCGGCGCGATCGGCGGCACCGGCCCCGGGATGCCGGCCGAATTCCCCGAACTCGACGGCAGCGATGTCTACGGTGGCCAGATCGCCGTCGACGGGAAGCTCGGAAGCTCCCGGTTGCTCGAAGCCCTGCACTCCACACTCGAGTCTCGACGCATCGAGGTCCGGTACTCCACTCCGGCTCGTTCGCTGGTCCAGGATTCCTCCGGCACCGTGCTCGGAGTGCAGGCCGACGCCGGCGACGGCACGAGCCTCCATGCGCGCGCCCGCCGCGGCGTCGTCCTGGCCACCGGCGGTTTCGAGGCGAACGCCGAGATGGTGCGCGACTATCTACGCTTCCCACAGACCTTGACCTGGGGTTCGCCGTACAACACCGGTGACGGGCATCGGATGGCACAGAAGGCCGGCGCCGACCTGTGGCATATGGACAACATGACGAGCATCGAGGGATTCGCGGTGCCCGGCTACACGAGTGGCTTCTACGCCCGGTTCTCCTACCGCAAGGGCTTCATCTATGTCGACTCCGACGGTAGACGATGCGTCGACGAGCTGCCGCGAACCGGGCACGGCAACGCCCTGATCCACGGCAGCTACGAGCACGTGCCGGTGCGGCGCCTGCATGCCGTGTTCGACGAGGCGACCCGGCTGGCCGGCCCGATCTCACCCAACGGCGATATGCTCGCCGTCGGCTGGAACGTGCTGGTCGAGGGCTACCAGTGGAGTCCCGACAACAGCGCCGAGGTCGAGAAGGGCTGGCTCCACAAGGCCGACACTCTCGTCGACCTCGCCGCCGAACTCGACGTCGACCCGGCGAATCTGACGCGCAGCGTCGCGCGCTACAACGCGGCATGCGCGGCAGGTGAGGACGAGCAGTTCGGGCGGCGCGCGGACACGCTGGACGCCATCGGGGACGGTCCGTACTACGCCTTCACCTCGGCGCCGATGGTCGCCTGGAGCAACGGTGGGCCACGGCGCGACGAGCGCTGCCGAGTCCTCGATCCGTTCGGCGCAACCATCGACGGTGTGTACGCCGCCGGCAGCGTCAGCTCGACCTACAGCTGGTGTAAGGACGGTGGCATGCACATCGCCGATGCACTCGCCTTCGGACGCATCGCCGGGAGGAACGCAGCAACCGCGTCGAATACCTGAGCTTCCGGTCCACCGATCGACGTCTACGAGGTTCGTCCCACCGAGCGTTAAGGTGGGGATCACCACACCGACCGAAGCGACGATCGATACGGGGCACTGTGACAGACGCGACGACCTCGGCGGCTCGCGAGCGAGCAGTCGCCCGCCTCGTTACGGCCGCCCGCCCTCTCTTCGCGGAGAAAGGTGCCGGTGGCGTTTCGCTCCGAGAAGTAGCAGCGGCCGCCGGCGTCAACTACGGACTGATTCACCACTACATCGGCACGAAGGACGACCTCCTCAAACTCGTCCTGGAACGAGCATCGATGGAATGGACCGACTACTTCGTCGAGGCACCGACGGTCGATGATGCTGTCACTCACATCATGAGACCGAAGTCCGCCGAATACGCTCGCATCGTGGCGCGGTCGATCCTCGCGGGCGACAAGCCCGAGGCGCTCCTCGGCCGATCTCCGGCGCTGGCGGCGCTGAGCCAACGCATCGCAGGCGACATCGATACCCCTTCCGCCCCGGACCACGACGCTCGAATCGCTGTCGCGGCGATCACGGCGATGGGGCTCGGCTGGGGCATATTCGGGCAATACGTGCAGGAAATCGCCGGCCTCGGTGATCAGCCCGAAGACGAGGTCACCGAGGCGGTCTACGCGCTGGTGCGCCGAGCAGTCGACCAGCGGTAGGAAGCCGTCCCCGTCGCCATGCGACCGTGAGGGCCTGCTGCTCCCCCAGCCGCGGACCGCCGCTTTCACATCCGGCAGTTGCGGCGGTTCGCGGGCGATTCTTCAGCGTCACATGGCATCTCCTCCAGCATGATGCGCTCCCATTGCCTGCCGCAGTCGGATGAGCATTCCGCGCCGCACCCCTTGCCCGCGTTTAGCCACGCGGCTAAACTGGTTCGCATCGGCCCGTTCCGAGGATCCGGTTCTGTTGCGCCCCTTGCGTTCAACCCCCAACGAGGCCGTTCGGATCACAACCTTGGAGAGGTGGCACATGACCGAGTTCGATCTGGTGATCCGCAACGGCACCGTTGTCGACGGTTCCGGTGCACCGGCACGGCAGGCGGATGTCGCGGTGCGCGACGGCGTGATCGTCGCGGTCGGAAACGTTCGCGGCTCCGGCCACGAGGAGATCGATGCCGGCGGACAGCTGGTGACGCCGGGGTTCGTCGATGTCCACACCCACTACGACGGTCAGGCCACCTGGGAGAACCGGCTGGTTCCCTCGACCAACCACGGGGTGACGACCGTGGTGATGGGCAATTGCGGTGTGGGTTTTGCGCCGTGCAAGCCCGAGCATCGCGACATGTTGATCGAACTCATGGAGGGTGTCGAGGACATCCCCAATGTGGTACTGAGCGAGGGCGTGGACTGGCAATGGACCAGCTATCCCGAGTATCTCGACTATCTGGGCCGGCGACAGTTCGACGCCGATATCTGTAGCTATGTCCCCCATGCCGCCCTGCGTACTTTCGTCATGGGCGAGCGTGCCTTCCATCGCGAACCGGCCACGGCGGACGAGATCCGGCAGATGGCCGAAGTCCTGGAGGAGTCGATCCGGGCCGGTGCCTTCGGTTTCGGCACCTCGCAGACGATGTTCCACCGTTCCAGCGACGGTCGGCTCACCCCCACCCTGGCCGCGACCGAGGACGAGTACGCGGGCCTTGCCGCTGCCTTGGACCGAGCCGGTGCGGGCCTGGTGCAGTTCGTCATCGAATACAACGACGACTGGGAACAGGTCTTGGACATGGGCCTGCGCCAGGCGAAGGCATTTCGACGGCCGTTCAGCATGTCGCTGGTACAGAGTCACGGCCGACCGGACGTCTGGCGCTCCGTCCTGGACAAGTTCGACGCGTTCAATGCCGACGGCGGCAAGGCCACCCTGCAGATCCTGCCGCGGCCGCTGGGGGTCCTGCTGGGTCTCGAGCTGACCCTCAACCCGTTCTATTCGACGCCCACCTATCGGGCGATGGCCGATATCCCACTGGCAGACCGGGTCCGTGAACTGCGCCGCCCGGAGGTCGAGCAGCGCATCCTGTCCGAGGCGAACGATCCCGATCCCAGCATCCAGATCGGGATGCGGGTGCGCGACTTCGACCAGCTCTACGAAATGGCCGAAGGGTTCGATTACGAGCCTGCCGCCGAGAGCAGCATCGGTGCTCAGGCCGCGCGCCTGGGCGTTACGCCCGAAAGCCTCGCCTACGACAAACTTCTCGACAACGACGGCCGCAACATCCTCTATCTGGCCTTCTCGAACTACGCCGACTTCTCCCTGGAGCCCTGCCGCGACATGCTGCTCAACGAGCACGCCGTGCCGGGACTGGGCGACGGCGGGGCGCATCTCGGCGTCATCTGCGACGGCAGCATCTACACCCATCTGCTCACCCACTGGGGCCGCGACCGCACGCGGGGTGAGCGCATCCCCCTGCCGCACCTGATCCACCGGATGACCCGGCGGTGCGCGGAGATGGTGGGCCTGCACGACCGTGGCGTGATCGCACCGGGCTACCGTGCGGATCTGAACGTGATCGATCTGGCCGGCCTCACACTGGAATTGCCACGCGTGGTCCGCGATCTCCCCGCCGGCGGCCGCCGCCTCATGCAGGATGCCCGCGGCTACACCGCCACCATCGTCAACGGAGTTGTCGTCACCCGCGACGGGCAGCACACCGGCGCACTGCCAGGACAACTGGTCCGAGGCGCACAACCGGCGCCCTCACCGTGCCGCACCTGACATCTCGAACACGACAGCGCACGAACAACTCTGGGCTCCACGACGCGACCCGCTCCCCTCTCGGAGGAACAATGAACGGCACTCTCACACCCGTCGGCGGACGCTCCGCATGGCTGGGCAGCACGCTGGACTACCGTCAGGACGGCCTGTGGCAGTTGTCCGAGGCTGAACTCGGCGAGATCGACGCGGCACTGACCACCCTGAAAAGGCATGGTGACCTCGACCTGTCGGAGATCACACCGGACAACTTCCCGCTGTACAGCGTCGGCACGTTCTTGTCCCGGCTACGCAGCGAACTGTGGGCGGGTCGCGGGTTCGTGCTCATCCGTGGACTCGCACGCGAACAGTACAGCGACGACGACCTGGCCCGGATCTACTGCGGCTTGGGATCGCATCTGGGCGAGATCATCCCGCAATCAGGCAACGGCGAAATCCTGGGCCACGTACTCAACGTGGCCGACCTGGTCGACGAACAGGTCCGCGGTTACCGGTCGGCACAGTCGATGAACATGCACAGCGACGGCCACGACGTCGTCTCGCTGCTGTGCCTGCGCGAAGCCAAGGCCGGCGGTGCCAGCCGAATCGCCAGTGCCGCAGCCGTTCACGACCGAATGATCGAGACGAACCCCGAACTTGCCCGCGTGCTCTACACGGGGATGCCGGTGATGCGCGGCCGGATGGACGCCGAACGCGGGGACGGCAACATCGTGACGCCGGGTAACGTCGCACTCTTCGCGAAGACCGACGGTGTCTTCAGCTCATGCATCCACGTCGCTCAGATCCGCGACGCCGCGCGCGCCGGCTACTTCGACATCACCCCGGAGCAGGAAGCAGCACTGGAGCTGTGCTGCGAGCTGTCCGCCTCCCCCGAGTTCTACCTCGACATGAATATCGCACCCGGCGACATCCAGTTCCTCAACAACCGGCTGATCGTCCACGGCCGCACAACCTACGAGGACCACGAGAGCCTCGACCGCCGCCGCCACCTGATGCGGCTCTGGCTCAACATCCCGTCGTGGCCGCGACGCCCGCACAATCAGCGAGACATCTATTCGATGGAAGACCTGCCGCTGTGGGCCCGGTTCCGCACACCGTTCGCGGAAATGCCCGGACGCTACACGGCAGAAGTCACTGCTACCCGACACAGCTGACCGCCGCGTCGACCATCGACACCGCAGGCCGCGACGATCGCATCCCAGTCACCTGGAGCGTCGGAACCGTCGGTGTTGCACAGGTATTCTCCTGCATCGACCGAGACCACGGTTACTTGCTCTTCCAGGCGTAGCGGAAGTCCTGCCCGCCCAATGGTGCGAGGAAGGCCTTGCCGGCTTCGACTCCGTGCACCTTGTTGGTCATCACCCAGCCGGGGACGCCCTGCCAGATCGGTGCGTACATCGCGTTGTCGGTAGCCCACTCGACGACTTCCCGGGCGCGGGACGCTCGTTGCTGGTCCGTCGCCGTCGAATCGTCGACCGTGGCGATCCGGGCGGCGATCTCGGCCGGGACCCCACTGGGCATCGTCGTCGGGCTCTCCAGGAACCAGTGCAGGTCCACACCCGGCTCGAGCCCCGGGTACGACATCCACATCAGCGCACCGGGCCGGTTGCTGTTGGAGTACCCACCGGACGAGAGTTGCCGGATGTCCATCAGCTCGAGCTCGATCCGGATTCCCGCCTTCGCCAGGTCGGCTTGGATGATCTGGGCAGCCTGCGGGAACGGCTCCCAGTTGGCGACGTAGAAGGTGCCCGCGTCCACCCCGTTCGGATGGCCCGCCTCGGCGAGTAGCTGCTCGGCCTTCGCCGGATCATAGGGATACCTCGCCTCGAGGGACTCGTCGAAACCGTTGACCACCGACGCGAACGGCTGCACCCGGGCCGTGGTGGTGGGCACCAGCGCCTCGACCAATGATTTCCGGTCGATCGCGTAGTTGACCGCCTGACGTACCCGCACGTCGTCGAACGGCTCGACCGTGTGGTTCAGGTGGACGGCGGCGGTCGTCGTCGCGTTCTTCAACGGTCGCACCGTCAGAGTGCCTTGATCGATACCGGTCTGCAGTGCGCTGATGTCGCCGTTGGACAGCACCACATCGGCTTGGCCGCTGCGGACCGCGGCATAGGCGGCATCGGTCTCCCGCACCGCGATATCGACACCGGCGACCTTGCCGGTAGCCGGGTCCCAGATGTTCTGCGTATCGGGCCGCAGCTTGTAGGTCACGCGCTCGTTGGGGCGGAAACTGTCGACCACCCAGGCCCCGCTCCCGACCGGGTGAGTTGCCAGGTCGGGATTGTCGAGCGCCTTCTCGCTGATCATGCTGCCGGGAGCCGAAGCGGACAGAGCACCCAGGACCGCACGACTGGCCGCGGCCAGGTGCAGGTCGACGGTGTGCTCGTCGACGACGGTGACGCCCTCGATCGTCGCGGACAATTCTCTGCTCACCGGCGCCTTCCGGTAGCGCTCGATATTGGCCTCGACGGTCGAGGCCGTCAAGGGGGTCCCGTCCGAGAAGGTGACGTCGTGGCGCAGGTCCAGCCGCAGCGACCTGCCATCTTCGGAGAAGGTCCACTTCGTAGCCAGCATGGGCTGGTACCGGCCGTCTTCGGAGACCTGGAGCAGCCGGTCGTAGACCGGCCAGGTGTTGGACAGCACCGCGGTCGACCCCGGCGTCTGCGCCGGGTCGAGCGTAGCGACGCCGGCATAAGTGAGCCGCAACGTGGCATTCGGGTCTGCCTCACCGTTGCCGTCGGAATACCCGCCCGATCCGCAGGCGCTGAGTACGAGAGCACCGACAGCAAGGACCGCACCGAGAGCGGTGCGCCGGCCTGTCCCCTGTCGCCGGCCGAGTTGATGTCGCATGTGGCTGCTCCTTCGTACGGAATTCTGTCCGGCTCGCGCGGACCACCATCGTGCGGAAACTAGCGAAGCTCCCGACGGCTACCGGCACGATCTCGCTGAGCAGGAGCACGCAGACCGCCAGTACACCTGCGCGCTGGGTCACGCCCACTCGATCCCGATGACTGCAGCGATGGCGTCGTTGTCCGACTCATGCGTCGTCATCCGATCGCGGCTGCGACGCGAAAGCTTCCTCGACCGCCGCGAACTCCTCCGGGCCGAGACGCCAGCCGGAGGCGTCGACGTTGGCCGAGAGCTGCTCCGGCGTGGTGGCGCCGGTGATCACGGACGAGACGACGGATCGGGAGAGCAACCAGCAAATGGCGAGTTCCAGGATGGTGTGGTCCAGGCTGCGAGCCACCGCGCTCAGCCGGTCGATCAAGGCGAAGTTCTCCTCGGTCGCATCGCCCGCCAGGCGGGGCACCTCAGCCATCCGCGATCCGGCCGGAAAGGCCCGGCCCGCAGTGTATTTGCCTGTGAGCAGCCCGGAAGCGAGCGGGAAGTACGGAACGATCCCCACGTCGAATCGACGGCACGCCGGCACTATCTCTGCTTCCGCCGCTCGTTTCAGCAGACTCCATTCCACCTGGCTTCCGATGAAACGGGCACTACCGAGGTTCGCCGCGACATGATCGGCATCCGCGAGCTGCCAACCGGCGAGATTCGACGAGGCGATGTATCGCACCTTGCCCTGGCGCACCAAGTCGTCGAGGGCTCCGAGGGTTTCCTCGATCGGTGTCCGGGGATCATGGAAGTGCTGGTAGTAGAGGTCGATGTAGTCGGTGCCGAGTCGCCGCAGACTCTGCTCGCACTCACGCACGATATTGCGGCGCGAGCCCGGAGCCTGGTCCGGTCCGTCCGGCCGGCGGGCACCGAACTTGGTCGCGACGACCACATCGGATCGTCGCGCGCCCAAGGCGGCACCGAGGAACCGCTCGGAGGTGCCCTGGCCGTACATCTGTGCCGTGTCGAAAAAGGTAATTCCCGAATCCAGCGCCCGGTGCACCACCGCGGCGGACTGTTCCTGATCGATGCGCATGCCGAAGTTGTTGCAGCCGAGGCCGAGTGCCGACACGGTCAGGCCGCTGCGGCCCAGTTGGCGATATTCCACGATCGATGTCTCCTATTCGACGATTCGAGTGTTCGAGGCCGATACCCGGTCACACCACGGCTTCTCGTGGTCGCCGCGCCGGCCCCGGCGGTATGCCCGCGCGGTCACCGTGGTCGGTGCCGTGTCACCGCGTCAATCGTGGCAACCAGCCACCGGGATCGGTTCGCGCCACCCGCAGTGTGCGTTGCTCCCCACCCGCCGACTGCGAAGGACCGGCCTCGGCCGTTCTCACTGAGTGAGTCGCGACATCCCACTCGCCCCACGGCCTGGTTGATTGTCCGAACAACCCCGGCGGTGTCGGCTGCTTCGGGGCCCGATCACGCTCCGAGGCAGACGATCGGACTCGCAGTGTCGGCCTGCCCCGGCTCCAGGAGGCAACGCCGTGAACACGTCATCATCGCAACGAACCGGGACGGTCCACCGCGAACCCACCGCCGGTGATACCCCGCACTGGCCGGCGATACCGACCGCACCCGCAGGCGCGCCCAACGTCGTGGTCGTCATGACCGACGACGTGGGCTACGGAGCCAGCAGCACCTTCGGCGGCCCGATACCCACTCCCACCCTTGATGCCCTTGCCGACCGTGGGCTGCGCTACACCCGGTTCCACACCACGGCGATGTGCTCGCCGACCCGTGCCGCGCTGATGACCGGTCGCAATCACCACCTCGTCGGCGCCGGACGGGTCACCGAGATGGCGGTCGCCTACGACGGATACACCAGTGTGATTCCGGACAGCGCCGCCACGATCGCCGAGATCCTCCGCTCGAACGGCTACGGCACCGCTCATTTCGGCAAATACCACAATGTTCCGGTCTACGAGACGGGACCGGCAGGGCCGTTCGATCATTGGCCCACGCACATGGGATTCGAGCACTTCTACGGCTTCCTAGGGGGTAGCACCAATAATTGGGCGCCCGCGCTGTACCTGAACACCGCCGCTGTCGAACCGCCGGCCGACGACCCGTCCTTTCACATCGAATCCGACCTCGCGGACAAGGCAATCGATTGGGTCCGTCGGCTGCAGTCGGTAGCGCCCGCCAAACCGTTCTTCATTCAGTACGCCACCGCCGCCTGCCATGCACCGCATCATGCCCCGCCGGAGTGGATTTCACGGTTCTCCGGCCGGTTCGACCGGGGCTGGGACGCGCTACGAGAGGAGACCCTGGCACGCCAGAAAGAACTCGGCGTGGTGCCCGCGAATACCGAACTGACGGCGCGGCCCCCGCAGATCCCGTGCTGGGACTCCTTGTCCGCCGACCACAAGACCGTGGCGGCGCGCATGATGGAAGTGTATGCGGCCTCGCTCGCCTACGCCGACGCTCAGATCGGACGGCTGCTCGACGAGCTGGAGCGGATCGGCGAACTGGACAACACGCTCGTCATCTACATTCAGGGAGACAACGGGGCAAGTCCGGAGGGCGGGGCCAACGGCCTGCTCAACGAGATGACCTACGTCAACCGGATGGAAGACGATATCGAGACCCTGCTCGAACATCTCGATGAGCTCGGTGGTCCGTTGCACTACAACCACTTTCCGGCGGGATGGGCGCACGCCACCGATTCGCCGTTCCAGTGGTTCAAGATGATGGCGTCGCATTTCGGCGGCACCCGCAACGGAATGGTGCTGTCGCTGCCTGCCCGGATCGCCGACGTCGGCGGCGTGCGAACCCAGTTCCATCATGTGGTCGACATCGTCCCGACCATTCTCGACATCGTCGGCATCGATGCGCCCGCCGTTGTGCGTGGCGTACCCCAGTTGCCGATGAGTGGTGTGCCCATGACGTACACGTTCGACGGTCCCGAGCGACCGTCCACCCGAACCACCCAATACTTCGAACTCATGGGCAATCTCGCGATCTACCACGACGGATGGGTTGCCGCCACTACCCCGACCGAGATGCCCTGGGAGTATGCGGCCGACATACCCGCCCTGGACAACCGGCAGTGGGAGCTGTACCACGTCGCCGAGGACTACAGCCAAGCCCGCGATCTGGCAGCAATTCATCCGGACCGGCTGCGTTCGCTGGTCGATCTGTTCTGGGCCGAGGCCGAGGACAACCAGGTCCTTCCGATCATTGCCGGCAAGGCGTCCCGACCGGGGCCGCCCAAGCCCAATCCCACCGAGGGACGGGCACGGTTCACCTACTATTCGGGAACCACCAGGGTGCCGCCCGGTGCCGCACCCGATATCACCAACAGGTCGTTCACTCTCACCGCAGCTGTTGTGGTCGGCTCCGACCGGCCGAACGGCGTGCTGCTGTCCCAGGGCGGCCGGTTCGGCGGACACGCCCTCTACTTCCTCGACGGCCGGGTCGTCTATCACTACAACCTGCTGGGCCGGGAACGCTACTGGGTCGTCTCGGAATCGGCCGTCACTGCGGGCACACACCTCGTCTCGGCCAGATTCCAACTCGACGACACCGCCCGCGGCAGCGGCGCGACGGTGACCCTGCTGTGCGACGGCGTCCCCACGGGCAGCGGTCGCGTCGACCACACGGCTCCGTGGCGCGTCAATTACATCGAAGGCCTGAACGTCGGGCGCGACACCGGCTCACCGGTTTCCGAGGACTATCGGGTTCCGTTCGATTTCGACGAGACATTGAACGAGCTGACGCTGACATTCGACTGAACTCGGCCCGCTCACTCCGGCGCGCCGCCATCGATGACCACGCGGTGCATCCGGCGCCGCCCCGAGTAGTCGGCCACGGCGTAGTGCTGGGTACACCTGTTGTCCCACAAGGCGATCGACCCCGGCTGCCAGTGGAAACGCACCTGGAAGTCCGGCGAGCGCACATGGTCGGTCAGCATAGGTAGCAGCGTGTCGTTCTCGCGTTCGGTGAGTCCTTCCAGACGCGTGGTGAAGGTCTTGTTGACGAACAGCGCCTTGCGGCCGGTCACCGGGTGCGTCCGCACCACGGGGTGGGTGACCGGCTGATGGTCGGCATTGGCAGCCTTTCTCGCATGTGAGACCGAGTTCGACGAATCGTGGACAGCGGTCATCGTGTCGATCAGTCGCTGCATCCGGGACGAGAGCGCCTCGTATGCGGCGTACATCGATGCCCACAGCGTGTCACCTCCCACCTCGGGGAGCAGCACGGCGCGCAGCAGCGAGCCGAGCGGTGGCCGGTTCAGAAACGTGGCGTCCGAATGCCAGATGTCGGCGTTGGCCGTCTTGGGTTTCGACAAGTCGATGTCGATCGCGTGCACCTCGGGCAGATCCTCGGAAATCGGTGGCAGGAAGGCGAAGTGCTGCAACGGCCCGAAGTGTGCGGCGAAATCCCGTTGGGCCACGTCGTCGATGTGCTGATTCCGGAAGAAGAGCACCTGATGCTCGTGGAACAGCTCCTGCACTTCCTGCACCTGTGCCCGGGTCAGCGGACGGGACAGATCGATCCCGCTCACTTCCGCGCCGAGCGCATGGGTCAGGCGCGTCACCGTCGAAGTCGTTGCTGCCATGACGATCTCCTTGCTAAGACAACTTGTCTTAATTACGTTATGAGGCGCTCGCCGAATCGTCAATGCCTGTCCCGGATCCGGTCGCCACCTCGTCGGGCACAATTGCTCGGGTGAGTGACGATGCCCGCCGAAAGATCCTGCTCGCCGCCGAACGCCTGTTCGCCGAGCACGGGGTCGAGCATGTTTCGCTGCGTCAGATCGGTGAGCGCGCCGAGCAGAAGAACAACTCGGCCGTGCAGTATCACTTCGGCGACAAGAGCACGCTGATCCAGGCGCTCTACGACCTCCGCCTCGTCCCGCTCAACGCCGAACGACACCGGATGCTCGCGGCGCTGGACCGGCCGGATGCCGACGGCCTTGCGGCGGCGTACGTACTTCCGCTCGCGACAGCGGTTGTGGCTGCGGGCGGATCGTCGTGCTACGCCCGTTTCATCGATCGATATCTGGGCCGCGGCCGCGACTTCGAACCGTTCGACGACCAGCACGGAAGCGGTTCGCGCGAGGTTGTCCGCCAGATGTCGGAACTGATGAGCGAGCTGAATCCCGAAGTGCAGGAAGAGCGCTTACGGATGATCCAGGTCGTGACGATCCGAACACTGGCCGATCTCGAGTACCGGTTGGAAACCGGTCGCGTAGACCCCCACAGCTGTGATCTGACGATCGCCACCCTGATCGAGGTGGTCGGCATGCTGGTGCGCACGCCGACCACCGTGACACTCTGACCGCGACCACTCGCCCTGCGATGCGGCGCGGTCACCGGCACCGTCAGTGCCTCACCACCACCGAGCCGCTCGGCGTCTGCTCCCCCTGACCGGAGTCGACACCGCCGCTGGCCGGGGAACGTCCGTGGCGCATCATCAGCATGACCACGAACGCGATCGCGGCGAAGCCTCCGCAGATCAGATAGGCGTATTCGAAACCTTGCACCGACAGGATCGGCTGCTGGGTCTTCGGGGCGACCATCAGGACGTAATTGCCGACCAGCACGCCGAGGTAGGCACTGGCGAGCGCGCTGACCACCTGTTCGGAGGTGAACTTCATCGAACTGCTGACGGCCTGAGTATCGGCCGGAACCGCCTCGATCAGCAGGTTGGTCGAACTCACGTAGTAGAAGCCGTTGGCGACGCCGAAGATCACGCCGAAGACGATGACCATGCCGAACGACCCGACGAAGCCAAGGCCGACCAGCAGGCTGGCGAGTACGGCCGCCGCCATACCGACCAGGCCGACGCTGCGTGGCGCGAACCTGCGGGCGGCCCAGCCGCCGAAGATTCCGCAGCCGGCGGCCACCAGGCCGGCGGGCAGACCGTAGTACAGCGAATACTGTGTTGCGGTCATCCCCAGTCCGGATTCGTCGTTGCCGGGTATCGCCGGAAGCCGGAGCAACTGAGGTGCCAGGGCCGCGGCCGCGCCGTTGAGGACGCCGTAGGAAGCCGCAGCGATCAGGGTCATCCACACACCGGGACGGGCGAGCAGTTCCATCGAGATCAGCGGCTGCGCGATGCGTCGTTCCACGAGGACGAACGCGATCAGCAAGAGGACCCCGAGGGTGAACCCGAAGATGCGCAGATCCGGACGGACCGCACCAGCGATCAGCGACGCGGAACCGATACCGAGCAGTGCGGCACCGGCATAGTCGATCCGGTGCGCGATACGCACCGTCGTCTCCGGAACACAGATCGCGACGCCGGCGACGACGACCGCCGAGTAGACGAACAGCAGCCAGAAGTTGCTCCGGAACCCGTGGTGGTCGATGAGCCAGCCACCGAGCAGGGGGCCGATGAGGGACGAAGCGCCGATGCCCACGCCGATACCACCGATCCCGAGCGGCACCCACTTCGCAGGAATCAGGTCGCGCACGAGCCCATAGCAGACGACCGGAGCGACGAGCCCGAACCCCTGGAGCCCTCGACCGAGCAAGAACAGCGGGAAGACCGGCGCGAGGGCGCACAGCACAGTACCGACCAGGAACGCGGCACTGGTGCCGAGCAACACCTTTTTCTTGCCGTAGACATCTGCCAACTTGCCGACGATCGGAACGAAGCATCCGGCCACCAGTAGCGGAGTGGTCATCACCAGCGCGATGTGCCGAGTCTCGAACGCCGCCGCCATCTCGGGCAGACCGGGTGCAACGAGCGTGAATTCGAAGGCGACGATCTCGGTCATCAACGCCAGCAGCGCGACGATGAGTACCGAGTGTCGCGCCGACCTCGATTCGGAATTCATGGAACTGTGCCCCGGAGGACGCGTGTCAGCCATGTCGAATGGTTCCGTTCTCTGGATGCTGAGGCGACCGGCAGGCCACTCCTCGATGTGGTGCGGGTCACTGTCCCACCGGGGGGCGCGAGGTATCTGCCGATGTCTCGTTCATCGAGATCGTGCGAAAAGCGGCACCGGCCCCGGCCGGGCATCAGATCCAGTCGTCGCCGTTGATGGTGCTCAGCAACTTGATCATCATGCTGTCGGCGGCAGCAGGCGGGAAACCTTCGGTCACCGCCCCCGATTCCGGGGTTTCCTCGGCGGACAGCCGGGCGCTGATGCGTCGTGCCGCCTCGTGCACGAGCGGGCCGACACGCTCGAGGTGATGCAGTGCCGCGCGGCCCGACACGGCTATCGCCGCGCTGGTGCCGTCCGGGCAGGGAAACGATGCTGCTGCACAGCAGACACCGGCACTGGACTCCTCGTTCCCGAATGCGAGTCCCTCGCGCCGGCGGATCCGGTGCAATTCGTGGTGCAGTCCCAACCGGGTGGAGATGGTGCCGGCAGTACGTTTGTCCAGGGTTGCGGGCAACAGCTGGTCCACTGCTTCGGCGGGATATCGGGCGAGGATCGCCTTGCCCATGCCGGTCGTATGGATCGGAATCCGGTCACCCACCCGAGTGGGGATCGAGTGCACGACGCGGCCCCCGACCTTGTCGACGACGATGATGTCCGCCTCGTCCGGGACCGCGAGGTGCGCGACGATCCCGGTTTCTTCGTGCAGTACCTGTAACAGCGGGGCTGCCGCAGCTCGGAGGGTGAGCTGATCGCTCGGTCCGGGAATGCCGAGAATTCTGGGACCGAGACCGTAGCCGTGGCCGGTGCGCACCAACCAGCCGAGCTGGATCAGCTCATCGAGAATGCGGTGGGTGGTCGACCTGGGCAGGCCGGCGGACGCCGCGATCGCTCCGCTGTGCATCCGGGTGTGCGGACCGTCGAAGAGCTCGATGATGTCGGTCATCCGCCGGAGCATCGAGGCCCGGTGGTCGCCGGCCCCTGCGGGTTCTCCGGCTGTATCCCCAGTGGTCGTATCCGGCATCGTCAGATGAACATCATCTCGTGCGAGCTGAGGCCGAGGGTTGCGCGCCCGACCATGGACAGCGTTGCCTCGACGTCGTTCACCCGGTGCGAGGCACCCATATGGATATCGCGCCAGAAGCGCTGAATGGGGTTGTCGAGTAAGAGGCTCGTGCGTCCACCCGCCCGCAGCAATCGGTCGGCAGCCTCGACCGCCGTCCGAGTCCCGAGCACCTGATCGCGCCGCGCCCGCGCCCGAAGTGTTTCCGGGAAATCCTTTGCGGCGGCGGCGAAGGCGTGCATCTCGTCGAAGTCCCGCTCGAGCTGCAGCACGGCACTGTCGATCTCCGCGGCGGCGCGGGCGACGGCGCACTGCACCGACTCGTTGTCCAGTGCCCGTGCTCTGCCCTGTCGCTTCGCCGGGACACCGGCCAGCAGGTCGACCGCACAGGCGTAGGCGCCTTCGGCTGCGCCGATCAGCGGGACGGTCAGCGACGTGGTGTACAGGACGGTGACCGGGTATCGATAGAGCGGGCCGAGCGCACGCTGATGCTTTCGGTTCTCGCGCCGTGCACGCTGCTTCGCCCCGTACACGCGGTGCGCCGGCACGACCACGTCCGCGACCGTCACATCGGTGTTGGCGGCAGCGCGAAGGCCGACGCAGTCCGGGCCGAAGCTCATCGACACATCCGAGCTGGGCACCAGCGCCAGCGCATGCTCGACCGGATTGCCTTCCGAGTCCAGGACCAGCGCCCCCATGAACAGCCAGGAGCAGTGCTCACTCCCCGACACGTATCGCCACACTCCCGTCAGGCGATAGTGGTCCCCGTCCGGTCGCAGCTGCCCCACCGGCTGGTACGCGGACGCGACCAGCGCGCCGGAATCGTTCGCCCAGACATCTTCCTGCGCCTGCTCGTCGAACAATCCCACCTGCCAGGTACTCACCCCGAGCGTCGAAGCAACCCACCCGGTGGAGGCACATGCGGACGAGACTGCCCGAATCGCGGTGAACAGCTCCAGCGGGGGCGATTCCAGACCGCCGAAACGAGCCGGAAGCATCATCCGGAAGAGCCCGGAACGCACCAGCGAGTCCATGCCCGCAGCACCGATGCGGCGACTGTTTTCGGTCTCCGCGGCCGCTGCCGCGAGCTCGGGCAGCAACGCCCGAACATTGTCCAGAACATCCGTGGCCACGGGTGTACGCCCTCCTCTGCGACTGATCGCCACATCAGCACATTACGTGGTCCAGTTCACACCATCCACGGCCCGCGTCTCGCTGATCGGGATGGCCTGCAGGCAAGCGCCGCAGCCGACTACCTTCGGCCCCGTGCCGACCGACGAGTGGAACCGAGGTAGCCGCATAATTCCTGGTGAGCCCGCCGGATACGGCGAGGCCGCCGATGCGCGACACTCCGGCACGAGTTGTCCGTCTTCCCGAACCGCGAGCACTGGGCGATGATCGAGGCACAGCAGGCACGGACCGCTGCCGTACTCGCGCTCGCCCGCGACGGCGGGCCCGAACAGCACAGAGGTAGGTCATGACATCATCGGCCAAGGCTTCGGTTGGCAGCGAAGTCCCTCCCGGCAAGAACATGGTCTGGATTCCCGGCGGGACATTCGCCATGGGCTCGCACGACTTCTACCCCGAAGAGCGTCCGGTGCGCCAGGTGTCGGTGGACGGCTTCTGGATGGACAGCCACCAGGTGACCGTCGCCGAGTTCCGCAGATTCGTGCAGGCCACCGGCCACGTGACCACTGCGGAGACCGCGCCCACGGCCCAGGACTACCCCGACGCGGACCCGGAATTGCTGGTGCCCGGATCACTGGTGTTCACACCGCCGGACCACCCCGTCCCACTCGACGACTACCTGCGCTGGTGGTCCTTCGTTCCCGGCGCGACCTGGCGGCACCCCGAAGGACCCGGCAGCAACGTCGGCGACCGACGCCTGCATCCGGTAACCCACGTGTCCTACTTCGACGCGCTCGCCTATGCGCAGTGGGCCGGTAAGGAATTGGCGACCGAGGCCGAATGGGAGTTCGCCGCCCGCGGCGGGCTCGAGGGCAAGGCCTACGTGTGGGGCGACGAGCATTCACCGGGACACAAACCGCTCGCCAACGTCTGGCAGGGACGTTTCCCGTGGGAGAATCTGCTCGAGGACGGCTACGCAGGCACCTCCCCGGTCAGCAGCTTCCGACCCAACGGCTACGGCCTGTCGGATATGGCCGGCAACGTGTGGGAATGGACCACGGACTACTACGCGGCCGATCGTGGTGCGACCGACGCGTATTCGAAGCCGTCGTGCTGTGTACCGAGCAACCCGCGCGTCACGACACCGCGAGCCGTATCGGAGACCGAACCGTATCCTCGACGGGTGATCAAGGGCGGCTCACATCTGTGTGCACCGAACTATTGCCTGCGCTACCGCCCCGCCGCACGGCAGGGAGAGTCGGAAGAAACCTCTACCTGTCACATCGGTTTTCGCTGTGTGATCCGGCCCGACCCAGCATCATCTCGGCCTCCCGGGTAACCAGCCCGTCCGGTGCACCGGGCAACCCGGTGGTCGTCCCCTCCGACCCCCGCGGGATGCACAGCGCCACCCCGGTCGCGATCAGGCTGAACAGGGCAGCCGTCCAGTACACGGTCTGAAATGCCGTGAGGCTCGGCAGTCCGGGCGACGCCCCGTGCCGCACCACCATTGCGGTCAGGATCGCGGCGACGAACGCGCTGGAGGTGGACGTGCCGATCGACCGCAACAGTGAGTTGAGGCCGTTGGCAGAGGCTGTTTCGGTGATCGGTACCGAACGCATGATGAGCATGGGCATCGCCGCATACGTGATCGCGGTGCCGATGCTCACCAGCGTCGCACCGACGATGATCACCAGGACGGAATTGGTGAGGAAGACCCGGGACACATAGGCGCCGCACATCACGAGGGCACCGGTGATCAGCGTGGTCCGTGGTCCGAACCGATTGGTGACGGCTGCCGAAACCGGGGAGAAGATCACCATCGCCATACCGGCGGGGATCATCACGATGCCCGCCGCGAACACCGTCATGCCGAAGCCGTGGCCGGAGCTCACCGGCAACTGCAATTGCTGAGTGGTCAGCAGCATGTTGGCGTACATTGCGAAACCGACGAACACCGACGCGATATTGGTCAACAGCACCGGCCGGCGAGCCGACGTCCGCAGATCCACCAGGGGGTGAGGCACGCGCAGTTCGTGCGGAAACCACAGCGCGAAGAACACGGCTCCCGCCAGGAGCATCGTCACTGTCGACTTACTGGTCCAGCCCCAGTCTCCGCCCTTGGTCACGACGATCAGCACAGCGCTCAACCCGCCGGACAGCAGCACCGCGCCCAGGTAATCGAAGCGCGCCGGGGTCCGAATCCGTGATTCGGGAACGATCGCGAGTACCGCGACGAACATGACGGCACCCGCGGCCGCCGGTGCCCAGAAGGTGCCCTGCCAACCGAAGTGAGCGTTCAGAAACCCGGACAGCGGCAGGCCCAGGGCGCCGCCGATGCCGAGGGTGGCGCTCATCAGCGAGGTCGCTCCCGCCACTCGGGTCTTCGGGAGTTCGTCACGCAGGACGGAGATGCCGACCGGCACCAGTGCAATGGAGAACCCTTGCAGACCGCGGCCGAGCACGGCAGAGACGAAGTCGCCGCCGCATGCCGCGGTGAGCGAACCCACGATCATCGCGCACAACGAGACCAGCATCATCCGGCGTTTCCCGAACATATCCGCCAGCCGCGAAATGATCGGGGTACCCACCGCTGCCGTGAGCAGCGTGGCGGTGATCAGGAACGAGCCGTCGTCGCCACTGACGCCGAAGATCGCGGGGAATTCGGGCAGCAGCGGAACCACCATGGTCTGCAACAACGACACCGCGGTACCGGTCAGGCACAGGACGGCGATGATCGGCCCGGTCCGGCCGGCTCTCCTGGTGGCGGGTGCCTGCGCGCTCTGCGGCTCGGTCACGTGGGGATCCCGGCGACCATCCGATTGCCACGCGCCGCACCCACATCGATCACCCTGCCCTCACCACCCGAACCGTGCTGTCCTTACTATCCGTCGGCCCGGTGGTTGCGACCACCTCCCCTTCCGGCCAGCGAGACGATGCGCGCAGATACCGAGCGCGATCATTCGGTCGGCGGCGGCAGCAGCTTCTTCGCCGAGGCCCGCGCCTGCTGCAACAGCTCTGCTCGGTTGTGTCCACTGTTGCGCTCGGCGACCGCCTCGAACTGCTCGACCACCACGACCGGGCCGTTGGCCAGATTCGCCAGGCCCTGTGCCGCGACGTCGCGTGGTTCGGACACCAGCTGTCCGGGCCGGTCCATCTTCAGGCCCGCCCGGTCCATCGCGGGGGTGCGGGTGAGTCCCAGCACCAGCTCCAGCACATCGACGTCGTGATCCTTCATCTCGAGCCACAACCCTTCGGCGAAGGTGCGGCAGAACGACTTGACCGCGGCATAGACGCTGATCTGCGCTGCTCCCAGGTAGCCGCTGAGCGACCCGACCAGCAGGAGTCCGCCACGGCGCCGCTCTCGCATCGGCGCACCGAAGTGCTGCACCAGTTTCAGCTGGGCGGTGACGTTCAGATCGATGACGGCCTGGAAGCGGTCCAGGTCGCCGGTCACGAATTCGTGACCGTAGGTATTGGCGCCGGCGTTGTAGATGAACAAGCCGACGACCAGGTCATCGGTGGCCTCCCGGATACGGTCGAAGGCGTCGGCGGCGAGCAGATCGACCGACAACGTACGCACCTCGACGCCGTGCGCGCGGCAGGCGTCCGCGGTCGCCTCGAGCGGTTCCGGCTTGCGTGCCAGCAGGACCAGGTGCATGCCCTGCTCGGCGAGCTGGACCGCGAATTCGGCCCCGACGCCCTCCGAGCCACCCGCGATAACGGCCCACGGCCCGTATTTCTGCACATCCATATGTTTCTCCTCGCTGTGAGCCGATGCCGGACATCTCGCCGATCCGGACGAGGGATATTCCGGCAGAACCGTTTTCGAGGCTAGAGTGGACGGCCGAGCTCGCGCCGCCCTCTCCCACTGAATGGATCCGCCGCCGTAGCTGCCGGTTGCCCGAGGGAGGCGCCCGCCCGGCTCAGTCCCGAGGCGACCGCATGGCGGCAACCCTGGCCCACACCGCCGGATCGGTGCGCGGCCCGCCCGGGGTGTTCGCGCCGTAGCGCTCGATCTCGGCCGCGAGGTCCAGCGGCGCCGTCATCGAGGCGCCGCGAAGCGCTTCCTCGATGTGCTCGTCGGGCACGAGCCAGCACACCTCGAACTCGATACCGTCGGGGTCACGACCGTAGAGCGCCTTGGTCGATCCGTGATCGCCCGCCCCGGTCAGCGCCCCCGCGTCGGACAGACTCCGCCGGGCCGCCGCGAGCTCGGCCAAGGTGTCGACCTCCCAGGCCACGTGGTAGAGACCGATCGCACCGGCAGCCGGGACGGCCGCACCGGGAGATTCGAACAACCCCAGATCGTGGTCATTGGCCGAATTCGCGTGCCGCAGGAAGGCGCCACCGGGGAAACCACCGGGCAGTCGCTGAAATCCGAGCACCTGCTCGTAGAAGGCGACACTACGGGCGAGATCCGAAACGTACAGAACGATATGGTTGATTCCACGCATCGGTCAGCTCCTCTCTTCGATACCTTCGAGGAAAACCGAGACGACAGCGGCAGCGAGCTGGTCGATGCCGAATTCCGGTGTCGGGCTGAACCAACGCAGTGACAGCCATACCGCATCGCGGATCAAGCCGTAGAGCACCACTGGTGGCAGGTCCGATCGGAAGTCGCCTGCCGCGATTCCACCCTCGATCACAGCGAGCCACGCGTCCTTGGTGGTGCGGGCGGCCGCCCGGATCTTTCGGTACGCCGAGAGCTTGCGCAGGTACGTGGTGTTGTTCTGGTAGATCTCGGACGCGTGCGGATGCGCTCGGCTGACCCGGAACGACGCCTCCACGAGTCCGGTCAATTGCTTGCGCGGCTCGGTCGGGGTGCCCAGCAGTGACTCGTACTCGCTGGTCAGGTCCTCGAGATAGCGGACGACGATCACCTCGGCGATAGCATCCTTGGACGGGAAGTAGTGGTACAAGCTCCCCGACAACACCCCGACGGCATCGGCGATATCACGAACCTTGGTGCCCGCGATGCCTTTGGTGGCGAACAGTTCTGCTGCCTGCTCGACGATCAGGGTGTGGCGGTCGGACCACTCCATGCATCCCTCCTGGAACGAACTGCGTGACGGCGTCCGCGACCGGGCGGACACGCGGAACTCTACCTGGCGAATCAAACGTTTGCTACTTCCTGGCGGGCCAATCAAACGTTTGCTACGGTCTGCGTGTAGACGCCGTGTCGATCCCGGCGCCCCACTACGCCAGGAGGATTCGTGCAGCAGCGAGATCTCGAGCGTTCCGACGGCCGTGCACTGAGCGTGTGCCTCGCCCCTACCGCCGGATGGCCGGTTGCCCAGTCCCTGGCCATGCTGCGCCGAATCGGGGCGCACCGGTTCGGGGTAATGGCCAACACGCTCGAGACCCAGGGCTGGGACACCCCGCTCGCCACGATCGTCGCGAGCGGATTGTCCGCCGAATTCATCGCCGGCGGCGTCCGGGCCAGGCAGGACGACGAGACCGGCTGGGACGCCGCGCTCGCGACGCTGACCCGCGCCATCGATGGCGCTGTCGAGATCGGCGCCACCACAGTATCTTTCACCTCCGGAGGTTCGGGCACGCTGGCCTGGGAGGATTCGGCACACCGAGCGGTCGACCGTTTCGGGCCGCTGGTGGAGCACGCCCGAAACCGGGGTGTCGCCCTCGCGCTGGAGAACACGATGTCCATCCGTTCCGGGATCAGCTTCACCCACAGTGTCGCCGACACAGCGGAACTCGCCCGACGGCTCGACGTCGGACTGATGGTCGACCTCTACTCGGCATGGCAGGAACGCGGTCTCATGCAGACCGTCACCGACAATCTCGACACCATCCGAATCGTCCAGATCGGCGACCATCGCACCTCGGCGACGTCGGTGCCCAACCGCTGGGTGCCCGGCGACGGTGAGATGCCACTGGAACGGATGGTCCGTGAAGTACGTGAGCTCGGATACCGCGGACTGATCGACCTGGAACTACTCGGTCCCGCGATCGACGACGAGGGTCCGGAGCGGGCACTCGGACGGGGCTGGGAATGGATGCGTACACACGTGCCGTGTGCCACGTAGCAAATATTTGATACGGCCGCGGTTCGCGGTTCCACGGCACTGCGGCTCAGTGCCAGGAAAGGAGTGAAACGACATGTCGGACAAGACCATGTCGGGATCGGACGTGATCGGCCGGCTCAGATCCGGGATGACGATCGGTATCGGCGGGTGGGGCTCGCGACGCAAGCCGATGTCGCTGATTCGCGAGATCCTGCGCTCGGACCTGAAAGACCTGACCATCGTGTCCTACGGCGGGCCGGACGTGGGTTTGCTGTGCTCGGCGGGCAAAGTCGCGAAGGTGATCTTCGGGTTCGTCTCGCTCGACTCGATCCCGCTCGATCCGCATTTCCGGGCCGCACGCCAGTCCGGAAGTATCGAGGTCGAGGAATACGACGAGGGCATGCTCCAATGGGGTCTGTACGCGGCCGGCATCCGCCTGCCGTATCTGCCGACCCGAGCCGGACTCGGTTCGGATGTCATGACAGTCAATCCCGGGCTGCGCACCGTCACCGATCCGTACGGCGGACAGACCCTGGTCGCGATGCCGGCCATCCACCTCGATGCCGCGCTGGTGCACATGAATCGTGCGGATGCGCAAGGCAATGCCCAGTACCTCGGGCCCGACCTCTATTTCGACGACCTCTTCTGCATGGCAGCCGACCAGGCGTTCGTCTCGTGTGAACAGATAGTGCCCGCGGCGGAACTGACGGCTCGGGCGCCCGTGTCCACGGTGCGTATCCCGCGCCTGCTCGTCAGCGGTGTGGTCGCGGCGCCGCACGGGGCACACTTCACCTCCTGCGTGCCCGACTACGACAGGGACGAAGCCTTCCAGCGCGAATACGTTGCGGCAGCGAAGGATCCGCAACGGTGGCAACAATTCCTCGACCGCTACCTGTCCGGCTCCGAAGCCGATTATCAGCGCGCAGTACAGACCGCAGGCGAGGGAGTGTCCGCATGAGTACCGCATCCAGGGCAGAGGTGTGCGCCGTCGCATGCGCGGAGGCGTACCGCGACAACGGAGAAGTCATCGCCAGCGCATTCGGCACGATCCCCGCGATCGGCGTGCGACTGGCCCGGCACACCTTCTCGCCGGACCTGATGATCTCCGACGGCGAGGCCACCGCCGTCCGTGGCACGTGGGCGGTCGGCGGTCCCGCCGACGGAGACGCCGAGGCCTGGCTGCCGTTCAACCAGATCTTCAATCTGGTATGGAACGGCAAGCGCCACATCATGATGATCCCCACCCAGCTCGACATCTACGGCAACTGCAATATCTCGGCCATCGGCGACCACGCCCGTCCGAAGGTGCAGCTGCTGGGCGTTCGTGGTGCACCGGGCAACACGGTGTATCACCCGACAAGTTACTGGGTGCCCAAGCACAGCACGCGGGTGTTCGTCCCGAAGGTCGACATGGTCTCCGGCGTCGGCACCGACAATGCCCGCAAGGCCGGCCCGGCAGCGACTCGATACCACGAATTACGCACGGTCGTCACGGATCTCGCGGTGCTCGACTTCACCCCGGACACCGGTCGGCTGCGACTGGTGTCGGTCCATCCCGGCGTCACCGTCGACGACGTCGTCGCGGCCACCGGTTTCGAACTGGTGATCGGGTCCGACGTCCCGCACACGCGCATGCCGACCGCGGCGGAGCTCGAGCTCATCCGCACCGTCATCGATCCGCGCACTCTGCGGGACAAGGAGGTTCAGGGATGACTCCGGCACCGCACCCCGCACTGAATACCCGGCTCTGCGAGCTTTTCGGGGTCCGGTATCCGATCGTGCAGACCGGCATGGGCTACGTTTCCGACGCGAAACTCACCGCGGCCACCGCCGAGGCCGGCGGCCTGGGCATCATCGCGGGCGGCATGCTCGGCTACGACGAGCTCGAGCAGGCGATCAACTACGTCAAGGATCGGACGGACGCGCCGTTCGGTGTGAATCTGCGGGCCAATCAGGAGGACATCGGCAAACGCCTCGACCTGCTGATCCGCTCCGGGGTCAAGGTGGCCTCGTTCGCGCTGGCGCCCAAACGGGACCTGATCGCCAGACTGAAGGACGCGGGACTGGTCGTCGTCCCCTCGATCGGTGCGCGCCGGCATGCGGAGAAGGTCGCCGAGTGGGGCGTCGATGCGGTCGTTGTGCAGGGTGGCGAGGGTGGTGGTCACACCGGCGCCGTCCCCACCAGTCTGTTGCTGCCACAGGTCGTCGACGCCGTCGATATCCCGGTCATCGCCGCCGGCGGCTACTTCGACGGCCGCGGTCTGGTCTCGGCGCTCGCCTACGGTGCCGATGGTATCGCGATGGGCACGCGGTTCATGCTGACCAGTGATTCACCCGTTGCCCAGGCGGTCAAGGACGTGTACTTGTCGAAGTCGGTCAACGACACCGTCGTCACCCTCGAGATCGACGGTGTGCCGCAACGCGTGCTCCGCGCAGGCACGATCGACCAGCTCGAATCCACCCGCGGCCCGCAGCGGATGCTGCGCGCGGTACGTAATGCCGTGGCGTTCCAGCGTCTCTCGGGCACTCCGTGGAAGGACATGCTCCGTGAGGGCCTGGAGATGAAAAAGAGTCACGAGCTCGGCTGGCGTCAAGTCGTGATGGCCGCGAACGCGCCCATGCTGTATCGCTCGGCCCTCGTCGACGGCAACGCCGATATCGGCGTCATGGCTACCGGGCAGGTGGTGGGGCTGATCGACGACGTTCCCAGCTGCGCGGAGCTGATCGACCGCATCATGAGTGATGCACAGAAGGTGCTCGAACGGCTCGGCGCCGCCGAACATGCCTAGATCACAACGTATTTCCCACTCGTCACGAGGAGATAGCTCATGAATCAGCTGACCGATCGCGTTATCGTGGTGACCGGCTCGGGTCGCGGCATCGGCCGTGAGCACGCACTGCTCGCCGCCGCGGAGGGCGCCAAGGTCGTCGTCAACGACTCCGGCGCCGGCCCCGACGGCAAGGGATCGGACCCGACGCGGGCAGCCGAGGTGGCCGAGGAGATCACGGCCGCGGGCGGAACCGCCATTGCCCGCAGCGCTGACGTGACCACCATCGCGGGTGCGCAGGAGCTGCTCGATACGGCGGTCGCGGAATTCGGCGCCGTGCACGGATTGGTGAACAACGCCGGAATCCTTCGGGACCGCATGTTCGTCAACATGAGCGAGGACGAATGGGACGACGTCATCAACGGCCAGCTCCGGGCAACATTCGCTCCGTGCCGCGTGTTCGGCGCGCACTGGCGCGACCGCTCCAAGGCCGGTGACGAGGTCAAGGCGTCGATCGTCAACGTCTCCAGCACCTCGGGACTGCTCGGCGCGGTGGGCCAGAGCAATTACGGTGCCGCCAAGGCCGGCATTGCGTCGTTGACGTTGATCCTGGCGCAGGAGCTCGAGCGCTACGGCATTCGCGCCAATGCGATCACCCCCGTCGCCCGCACCCGCATGACCGAGAACGTGCCGGGCATCAAGGATATGGTCGCAAAACCCGCCGACCCGAACGCATTCGACGTCTACCACCCCGGCAACGTCTCCCCCGTGGTCGCCTACCTGCTCACCGAGCAGTGCCCCGCCAACGGTTCCGTCTTCTACGCCAAGGGTGGCGAGATCCGCCAATTCCTGGGCTGGCAATACGGGAAGACCATCGACAAGGGGGCCCGCTGGACCGTCGACGAGCTGGTGGAGGGTATGAGCAGCCTCGTCTGAGCCGCACCTACTCCCCCAGCCCAAGTCTGAAAGAACAGAGACGATATGGCCAACGCAGATGCTGTCGGCGTCGAGGGTGTGCCCTTCGACCTCGACGTGGAGCGGGGCAAGGTCCGCGAGTTCGCGGTAGCTACCCGCTCGAGTAATCCCGACTATCTCGAGGGTGAGAACCCGGTGTCCCCACCGACGTTTCTGACCACGACACTGTTCTGGCAGCCCGAAGACGGAAATCCCTGGACGGCTGTGGAATTGGACGGCAAGCGCGGTCTACACGCCGAGCAACAGTACGAGTTCTTCGGTCCCCCACCGAAGGCCGGGACGCGACTGCGCTGCACGTCTCGGATTTCCGATATCTACACCAAGCAGGGCCGCCGCGGCGGCGAAATGACCTTCGCGGTCATGGTCACCGACTTCGTCGACGAGACGGGTGCCCTGGTAGCCCGTGCCACGTTGACCGGGGTCGAAACCGCACGCCCCGCTACGGAGGCATCATGACCGCGTTGACAGCCCCCGCTCCCTGGACGGTCGGTCCGGTGACCCGGACGGATTTCGTTCGGTACCAGGGCGCCTCGGGGGATATGAACCCCATCCACCACGATCAGACGTTCGCGGAGGCCGCCGGCTATCCGGCACCGTTCTCGGTGGGGATGTTCCAGGCCGGACTGCTCGCCACCTACGCCACCGACTGGCTGGGCGCGGAGAACGTGCGCTCGTTTCGAGTGCGGTTCCTCGAGCAGGTGTGGCCCGGCGACGTGCTCACCTGCACCGCGCACATCCTGAAGGAATACGAATACGACGGTGTCGCCAAGGTCGACCTCGAACTCGACTGTGCCCGGCAGACCGGCGGCCTGGCCGTCAAGGCATGGGCCACGTTCGTCCGGAACGGCACCGACGCAGCGACCCCGACCACCGACGGGACAGCGACGTGAAGGCCCAACTGTGTGAGGTCCTCGGTGCTCCGGACGTCCTGCGCTATACCGACGTCGACGAGCCGGCGCCCGGACCCGACGATGTTCTCGTCGAAGTCCACGCCGCGGGCGTCAACTTTCCCGACGGCCTCGTCGTGTCCGGCAACTACCAGACCAAGCCCGCGCTGCCGTTCGTTCCGGGGTCGGAGGCGGCCGGAGTGGTCAGGTCGGTCGGCGCCAACGTCACCGGGTTCGAGATCGGGTCGCGGGTACTCGTGTTCTGCAGTATGGGCGGCTACGCGGAACAAGTGGCGGTGCCCGCGACGATGGTGTTTCCCATTCCGGACTCCATGTCCTACGTCGACGCGGCCGGCTTCGTGGTCACCTACGCGACGTCTTACCACGGCCTGGTCGACAAGGCGGATCTCGCCCCGGGGGAAACCCTGCTCGTACTCGGCGCATCCGGCGGGGTCGGACTCACCGCCGTCGAGATAGGAAAGGCGCTCGGCGCGACAGTGATCGCGGCCGCGTCGAGTCCGGACAAGCTCGAGGTGTGCCGCGATCACGGTGCCGACGAACTGATCGACTACACCGCCGATGATCTGAAGAAGCGGATCACGGAGTCGGCTCCGGGGGGTGTCGACGTCGTGTACGACCCGGTCGGCGGTGACCATGCGTTGACCGCCGTCCGTGCATTGGCTTGGGGCGGACGCTATCTCACCGTCGGATACGCCTCGGGCGACATCCCGAAGGTGGGAATGAACCGACTGCTGGTGAGTAGTGGTGCACTGCACGGCGTGCTGTGGGGCGCATGGGCGAAGCGCAACCCGGATCGCAACGCGGAGAACATGGGTCGGCTGTTCGACTGGTACGACCGGGGCCGGCTGCGCCCGCACGTCAGCGCGACCTATCCGCTGGCCGACGCGTCCGCGGCGCTGGAGGTCGTGATGGGCCGACGTGCCCGCGGCAAGGTCGTCCTGACCAGCCGGTAACGCCCCGCCCACTCCCCGAGGAGCTGTACATGGATCTTTCACCGAGTCCGGAAGCCCGCAACATCATCGGGCGTCTGCACACCTTCATGGACTCCCACGTCTACCCCGCCGAGGCGGTGTACGCCGAGCAGCGCGAGACCGCCGGCCCGCGCAGCCACGAGCTACCGCCGGTGGTGGAACAACTCAAGGCCGAGGCCCGCCGGCAGGGCCTGTGGAACCTGTTCCTGCCCGCGCTCTCGGGCCTGACCCACCTCGACTACGCACACATCGCCGAGGTGACGGGCCGCTCGCCCTACATCGCGCCGGAAGCACTGAACTGTTCCGCGCCGTCCACCGGCAACATGGAGATCCTGCACATGTTCGGCACGCCCGAACAACAGCAGCGGTGGCTCGAACCCCTGCTCGACGGCCGGATCCGGTCGGGCTTTTCGATGACCGAACCGGACGTGGCGTCCTCGGATGCGCGCAACATCTCCACCTCGATCGTCCGGGACGGGGACGAGTACGTGATCAACGGCCGCAAGTGGTGGACCTCGGGCGCCGGTGATCCACGCTGCGAGATCCTCGTGGTGATGGGCAAGACGGATCCGGACGCGCCGGTGCACCGGCAGCAGTCGATGATCCTCGTCCCGGTCGCGACCCCTGGCGTCGAGATCGTCCGCTCGCTACCGATTTTCGGCTATTACGACCAACAGGGGCACTGCGAGATCACGTTCTCCGACGTCCGCGTGCCGGTCGCGAACATGCTGTCCGGTGCAGGTGAGGGATTCGCGATCGCACAGGCCCGCCTCGGCCCGGGCCGCATCCATCACGCGATGCGCTGCATCGGCATGGCCGAGCGGGGGCTGGAGTTGATGGCACGACGGGCGATGTCGCGCAACGCCTTCGGCGGTCCACTCTCCGACCAGGGTGTGATTCGCACCTGGATCGCCGAGTCTCGCCTGGAGATCGAACAAGCTCGACTGCTGGTCCTCAAGACCGCGTGGATGATCGATCAGGTAGGCGCCAAGGGCGCCCAGATCGAGATCGCCGCGGTGAAGGTGATCGGTCCGCGTGTTGCCCGATCGGTGCTGAACCGGGCGATCCAGAGCCATGGCGGGGGCGGTGTCACCGACGACTTCCCCATCGCACGGATGTGGGCAAGTGCCCGGATCCTGGGAATAGCCGACGGGCCGGACGAGGTCCACATCCGCAGCGTGGCTCGGCACGAGCTACGCAAATACCGGTAGACGGCTTGCCGAAACTTGTGGAGGAGTGGTCATGGATGCTGAGACGGTGGGCATCTCGCACGATGCGGTGACGAAGTGGTTTCTCGCGAATATTCCAGAAGTGGTGCCCCCCTTGCATTTCACGCAGATCGCGGGCGGGCGATCCAACCTGACCTACGCGGTCACGGACTCGGCCTCGGGTCGTTGGGTACTACGCAGGCCACCGCTCGGGGTGCCTACGGGCAACGCCCACGACGTCGTGCGTGAGGCGGGCGTGCTACGGAAGGTCACGGGCACCGGTGTCCCGACGCCGGCCGTGCTGGGGACATGCGAGGACGAACGAGTCAACGGCGCACCATTTTTCGTGATGGAGCACCTCGACGGTGCGATCGTTCGCGGGCCGGCGGATTTCGAGCGCTTCGCGGATCCCGCCCAACGGTCGCGCATCGCACACTCGCTGATCGAGGCGATGGCGGCACTGCACCAGGTCGACCTTGCCACGGTCGGATGGGGCCGGCGCGCCGAACAACGCGGCTTCATCGAACGCCAGCTGGCACGCTGGTCACACAACTGGGAAAGCGATCGGGTGCGGGTACTCGGGGACATCGAGCACGCCCGAGATCTCCTCGCGCAGCAGGTTCCGGTGCAGCGCCGGGCCTCGATCGTCCATGGAGACTTTCGGCTGGACAACTGCCTCATCGGCCCGGAATGCACGGTCGTCGGGGTACTGGACTGGGAGTTGACGACGGTCGGCGACCCACTGGCCGACCTCGGGCATTTCCTCGTGTATTGGGCGCAACCCGGCGACGAGGTGACAGCTCTGGAGAACCCGCCGACACTCACGACCGGGCTGCCCTCCCGCGCGGAGCTGGTGCGCGCGTACCGCGACGCGATGCGGCCGACGCTGGACGTGGCCGATCGCGACGTCGATTTCTATATCGCATTCAGCTGGTGGAAGACGGCCTGCATCGTCGAGAACGTCTACGCGCGAATGTCGCGGGGATCGATGGGGCGTACCGATCGCAGTCCCGAATCGTTTGCCGCACAGGCGGAGCGGCTCGCAGCCCAGGCCTCGGCGCGTGCGCAACAATTGTCCTGACGAGAGGTGGACCGACACAGCCCCGGTATCACGGCGCGTCGGGACGAAGGGCTTCGGCGAGGAGGCGGGAGCGCCGCCCGGCGATCCTGTCGAACGCCTCCGGATGGGTGAGGATCCAGAAATCTTCACGGTCGACCCCGTCGAAGAAGATTCGGGCCGCACCCTCGGGCGTCATGCCCTTGTCCCGGAGTTGACCACGCCAGTATTCGACCGCGTCCGCGGTCTTCTCCACCGGCCGCACAACTTCGAAGATGCGGGTGGACACGTGCGCCGGCACGAAAGCGGAAATCCTGATCTGTGGAAATGCCTCGGCGCATTCGAGATAGAGGCACTCCGTCATCTGCTGCGCTGCATGCTTGGAGACGGTATACGCTCCCATCCCAGGTGTCGTGCCGATGCCGCCTACCGACGTCGTGTTGACCACAGACGACGGGCGCGGATCCGCACCCATCCGTGGAACGAACGAACGGATGCCGTGAAATATCCCGTCCACGTTGACCGAGACGAGCCGGCGCCACTCCCCCGGCGGGATCTCCCACAGGTTGCCGAGCGATTCGAGACCCGCGTTGTTGGCCAGCAGGGTCACGTGGCCGAAGCGCTCGTAGGCGGCGTCGGCCAGGGCATCCACCGATTCGGGGTCGGTCACATCGGTCGGGACCGCTACCGCCTCGTGCCCGGAATGTGCGAGTTCCCGGGCGATCGCGTCGATGCGCCCGGCGGAGATGTCCGCGAGCACGACCTGCATCCCGCGGGCCGCGGCGCGGCGGGCGATCGCCGCACCGATCCCGCTACCCGCACCCGTGACCACCGCGACCCCACCGGATCCCTGGACAATGCTCATCGATTCGCCTTCTTCATCACATCGCCTGTCGTTGTCACAGCGGACGTTAGAGCCGAACGGAGAAAGCGAAACTCATCCTCCCAGCAGATGAGACGGCCGAGTGCGGAAGCCCGGGATCTGCCTACCGTGGCGACACGACCAAGGGAGTGACTGTGACACGTCTGGCAGGAAAGGTAGCGCTGGTGACCGGCGCAGGAGCGGGCATGGGCTCGAGCTTCGTCGCTCGGCTCGCCGCCGAGGGCGCGGACATCATCGCCGTCGACATCGACGCGAACCGGCTGACAGCAGCGGCGGACCGCGTCCACGCACATCAGCGAAGCATCGTGACCGCATGCGCGGACGTGCAGGATCACGCGGCGTTGGCCGACGCCGTCGCTGCGGGCGTCGACCGGCTCGGTGGCCTCGATATCGTGGTGGCCAACGCGGGGGTGTGCGAGCACCCCGGCGACTCGTGGACGATCGACGAACAGGTATGGGACCGATCGATCGGCGTCAATCTCACCGGGGCATGGCATACGGTGAAGGCCTCCGCGGCGGCCCTGCGTCAGCGTGGCGGCGGCTCGGTCATCCTGGTCAGCTCGACGGCCGGCATCAAGTCGGTCGCGGGTGCGTCACAGTACAGTGCGGCCAAACACGGCATCGTGGGGCTGGCCCGAACGCTGGCGAACGAGCTCGGACCGCAGTCGATTCGGGTGAACACGGTCGTACCCGGCGCCGTGAACACCGAAATGACCAACAACCCCACGACATTCGCGCGACTGCGGCCGGATCTGGACAACCCCACCGAGGACGATGTGACGCCGATTCTCACTCGGCGGAACCTGCTACCGCTGCCGTGGGCGGAACCCGAGGACGTGGCGAACGCTGTGCTGTTCCTGGCCTCCGACGAATCCCGGTGCATCACCGGCCAGCAGCTGGTCGTGGACGCCGGCCAGACCCAGAAGGTGGCGTGATGGGTACGCGATTGACGGGAAAGACCGCCCTGATCACGGGCGGCGCGCGGGGAATCGGGCGCGCACAGGCGGTGCGCTTCGCCGAGGAAGGTGCGGACGTGATCGTGGTGGACCGCTGCGCACCGGTCGAGCACTCCACCACCCCGGGATCGTCGCCGGCCGATCTTGCCGAGACGGTGCGACAGGTCGAGGCCCTCGGCCGGCGGATCACAGCGTTCGAAGCGGATGTGCGCGATCAGGACGCACTGGACTCGGCGGTGGCGGAGGGGGTTGCCGAGTTCGAGCACCTCGACATCGTTTGTGCCACAGCGGGTATCAGCTCCGCTGGCCCCGCCGTCGAGCTGTCCGAAGACGCCTGGCAGACGATGCTGGATGTCAACCTCACCGGTGTCTGGAAGACCTGCAAGGCGGCGATCCCGCATGTACTGGAGACGGGGCGCGGTGGGTCGATCGTCCTCATCAGCTCGATCGCGGGGTTGCGGGGACTGATGAGCGTGGGCCACTACGTGGCGGCCAAAACCGGCGTAGTGGGTCTCATGCGTGCGCTCGCCCAGGAGCTGGCGGAATCCGGCATCCGGGTGAATACCGTGCATCCGGCGAACACCCGCACCACGATGATCCAGAACGAGGGCACGATGCGTACGTTCTGCCCCGGGACCGAGCATCCCACCCAGGAGCAGTTCGAGGCCGGCACGGCATCCATGCACCTGCTGCCCGTGCCGATGCTGGAGCCGGTGGACATCGCCAACGCGTGCCTGTTCCTCGCCTCCGACGAAGCCCGCTACATCACGGGCGTCACCCTCCCGGTGGATGCCGGACACTGCGTCAAATAGGCGCCTGCAACCGAAGGAATGTCGATGACTACCGAAAATACGAACTTCGCCGGCACCGTGGCCCTGGTGACGGGTGCCGCACGCGGGCAGGGCCGTTCACACGCCATAGCTTTCGCCGAACGCGGTGCAGACCTGGTGATCTGTGACAGCTGTTCGGATGCGCCGGGCATCGGCTACCCGCTGGGTACCGAACAGGAGCTGGCCGAGACGGCACGCCGGATCGAGGCCCTGGGCCGCAGGGTCATCTCGCGGCAGGTGAACACCGCGGACCGATCGGCTCTCGAGGCACTTGTCACGCACGCCGACAACGAGTTCGGCCACATCGACATCGCCGTAGCGAATGCCGGGGTGTCCGCCGTTGCGCCGATCACCGACCACGACCAGCAGGTGTGGGACAGCGTCATCGGCGCCAACCTGGTGGGCGTGTTCAACACCATTGCGGCGGTCGCACCCGGTATGACCCGGCGTGGGTACGGGCGCATCGTCACCATCTCTTCGATGCTGGGTCGCACCGCCGTACCGGGTCAGGCGGCGTACTGCGCCTCCAAGTGGGGCGTCATCGGTATGTCGAAGTCCGCTGCGAGCGAGCTCGCGCCGCAGGGTGTGACGGTGAACGTGGTGGCTCCCGGAAACATCGACACCCCCATGGTGCGAAACGACAACCTCTACCGGGTGGTGCGCCCGGACCTGAACGACCCCACCTGGGACGACGTGGCGCCCGTACTCCAGCAGAATCATGCGGTGCCGATCGCGGTGCTCGACCCGTTCGACGTGACGCGGGCAGTGCTGTTCCTCGCGGACAAGGCGAGCGCCCACATCACCGGCATCGTGGTGCCGGTCGACGCGGGCGCCGCATCACGAACCTCCGCGTAGGTTGCGGCCGTTCGGCAGGACTACGTACCTCGGGTGATCACATAGCGGCCGGGTATTTCGCCACCACCGTGGACCGCTATGTCCGCGCCGTTGAGGTACGCGGACAGGTCGCTGCACAGGAACAGGCACGTGCGTGCGATGTCGGCCGGATCTGCCATGCGCCGCATCGGAATGATGCTCGCGACCGCGGTACCGTCGTTCCCGCTGTAGCCGGCGGCCGCCGTCTCCGTGTGTACGAGCCCGGCGGTAATGTGGTTGACCCGCACCAGTGGAGCCCATTCCAGTGCGAGGGCCTTGGTGAACATCAGCAGCCCCGCTTTCGCCGCCGAATACGCTGCGGTCCCCGGCTGCGGATCGTGCGCCGACAGGCTGCCGATGTTCACGATGGTGCCGCCGCCCGCCTGCGTCTGCATCACGCGGTTCGCGGCCTGCGCAACATAGAACGGGGCGAGCATATTCAGCGCGACGACCTTGTCGACGAAACCGGTCGAGACGGTGGCGGCGTCGGCGTCGGGTGAACCGCCCGCATTGTTCACCACCGCGTCGAGGCGGCCGTGCAGCGCCGCCGTCCGTTCCACCAGCGCCGCCGCCGCATCGGCCGCACGAACATCGGCGGCCAGGAACTGCGCCGAGCGGCCGGCGACGACGGGGAGCACATCGGGACGGGTCCGCCCGCACACGACGACGCACGCACCGGCTGCGAGCAGCTG
Source organism: Nocardia vermiculata NBRC 100427 (assembly GCF_001613265.1). Taxonomy (GTDB): domain Bacteria; phylum Actinomycetota; class Actinomycetes; order Mycobacteriales; family Mycobacteriaceae; genus Nocardia; species Nocardia vermiculata. Next base: position 179,318 of record NZ_BDCA01000008.1, on the reverse strand, counting down.
CTCCGCGATCGAGAACCCGATTCCTCTGGTGCCACCGGTGACCAGCGCGACGCGCCCCGACAGGTCCAGCGCGGTCGTGATGTCGAGCGGAGCCGTGCTCATCGTGTCCTCCGAGTCGTGTGTGTCGGGACTGTGGCAGCCCCGGGGTGGATACCGGAATCCACCCCGGGAATTCGTGGTCGCCGAGCTACTTCTTCGGGGCGGGGGGCTGGCCCAGCAGTTGCACGAATTGGATGGCGACAGCAAGCAGAGCCGGGCCGCCGACCAGGATCGAGCCACCGATCGCACCGAGCGGCGCCATGGTGACCGCGCCCATGGCGCAGCCCGCCAACGGGCCGGCTCCCAGCAGAGCTGCCATAGGGGCAGTGGCAGCCAGGCCGACGACCGCGCCGGCGATGCAGCCACCCCCGCCGCCCACGACGGCGCCGAGGATCGCGCCCGCCGATGCAGCGAGTGCGAGTTCCGGCATCGCTGTCGTCACCGCAGTGGACAGATCGACGTCACGCAGCGGGAGATCCGGGCGAGCGACCGGCGTTCTACTCGGGGTCAGCCGCGCCGTGTTTCCGTCGACCGATGCGGCGATCGGGAAGGCCTTGTCGTTCATGACGTAGGTCAACGGCACGCCCGCGACGACCGCGCCGCTGCCGTCGCGGACCTCGAGCTGGGTGTCCGAGGTGGTCAGGGTGCCCGCGTCAGTGGTGATGAGCACATCGTCACCCGAACGGCTGACCTCGTAATTGATTACCCGCTGAGCGGATTCCGCGGAGTTCGACGACGGTGCGGCAGTATCGGTGGGGGCAGCGTATGCGCCTCCGGCTGTGACGGTCATCGCAGCAATGACCAACGCAGATGTCGCGCCGAGTTTCTTGATGTTCATGAGAGGCCTTTCAGCTCGCGGTGTAGCGCACATCACACGCGGTAGCGGATCGGTGCGCTACCTCACTCCCGCTTAATGGGACCGATAAGAACGCTTTCGGGCCCGCGCCCGAGCCACCCGTATCGGTGTGTAGGTGATTTCCACCGACGCGAAGAAGGGCGTGCGTACAAGATCCTGGAACTCGCCCACAGCTACCCCACCGCGTTCGCTGCGTACGCCCCGACGAGAGGAAGAATCGATGATCTACCACTGCATTCGGTTCACGGTAAAGCCCGACATCGCGGAGGAGGACAAACACGCCGCACTCGCGCAGATGCGCGAGCACATCAACGCCATACCTGCCATCCAGGCGCGCATCGTCGGGCCCGACTTCGGCGGAGAGTTCGACTACGGTGCGGTGTCCGTCCTCGCCGACCTCGAGAGTTACGAGCAGTACATGAACCACCCGGCCCACCTGGCCATGGACCGAGTCGGGTTACCGCTGGTCGACAAGTTCGTGTCCTACGACATCGTCGACGATCCGGACCCGGAGGTGGAAAACACGATCGCCGAGATCCACCGGCGCCGCTTCGAGAACATTCCCGACATCGCCGAACTGGTCGCCGACCTCGGCGAGTACAGCGGCAGCGCCGCACCCGGCACACACGGCCGGCCGGGGCATGCCTCCCCGCCGGAAACGACCTGACCCGAACAGCTCACAGCGCCCCTGTCCGGGTCCACCCATGTGTGGGCCGGCACGGTCGCGGATCTCGGCACTCCGGAGCCCGGGTCGGCCCGGTCAGCACATCCGGGTCTGCACGGTTGCGACGGCGGTCGTTGGTATCGGAATGCCTACTTCTCTTCCCGACCTGCCCGCCGCAGCGGCGGGAGTGTCCTACCGTCATAGGTGATCATCAGGCGTTTCCATGAGCACGGCTGACCAGAGGTGGACCGGATGGGAACTACCGAAGATTCGACGCCGGAATCTGTCCCTGCGCCGACGGGCACGCGGCCCGCGACTACCTCGCGACCGCACCTCACCAGCGGCGAGGACGTCATAGATCCGCACACGTTCGCCGGCACGATCCCGCAGACACGGGGAGTCGCACCGCGAGTGCGAGTCGGTCGCGAGCGCTGGTTCAATCTGCTGTGGCTGCTGCCGATCGGTTTCGTCCTCTTGGTCGCGGCGGTGGCGGTCAGCCAAGGGTTACGCGATCTCACCTCGGTGCAGGAGTTCATTGCGCGCAATCCCGGCACGCCCGTCGACCACCCCGAGCAAACCATCGGTATGCCGGCCTGGTTGCGATGGCAGCATTTCTTCAATCTGTTCCTGATGATCTTCATCATCCGTTCGGGGATTCAGATCCTGACCGACCATCCACGCCTGTACTGGACCCGGCACTGCACACCGGGCAAGGACTGGTTCCGGATCCAGAAACCGGTACCGGCGGATCCCCTGTGGACCGCGAAACAGGACTCGGTCAGCCTGCCGCAGCAGGTCGGGCTGCCGGGACTGCGGCACTCGATCGGGCTGGCACGCTGGTGGCACTTCGGTATCGATACGCTGTGGCTGCTCAACGGCATCGTCTTCTATATTTTCCTGTTCAGCACCGGCCAATGGCGAAAAGTCGTGCCCACCAGCTGGGATGTATTTCCCAATGCGCTGTCGGTGCTGATCCAGTATCTGTCGTTGAATTGGCCGACGGAATCGGGCTGGGTCGCCTACAACAGCCTGCAGCAACTGGCGTATTTTCTGACGATTTTCGCCGCAGCCCCGGCTGCGCTCATCACCGGACTCGGCATGTCCCCGGCCCTGTCCACGCGATTCCGCTGGATCAGCCGCCCGTTCAGCATTCAGCTCGCACGTTCGCTGCACTTTCTGGTGCTGGTGTGGTTCCTGCTGTTCATCGTCGTCCACGTGACACTGGTGTTCACCACCGGCGCGCTGCGCAATCTCAACCACATCTACGCCGGACGCGACGACAACAGCTGGCTGGGGTTCATCCTCTTCGCGGTGTCGATGATCGTCGCCGCAGTGGGGTGGGTGGCGGCGACTCCGCTGACCCTGCGTCACCCCCGCCTCATCCAACGCGTGGGATACGCGTTGATCGGACCGGCCCAGCGATTGTTCGAGCATCTCGACTCCGCCCCGGGCGAATACAGCGAACGCGACATATCTCCCTACTTCTGGCACAACGGCCAGTACCCCGATTCGCCCGAGTACCGCGCATTGTTCGACAGTGGTTTCGCCGACTACCGCCTTCGCATACACGGCCTGGTCGAACGGCCCACCGAATTGAGCCTGGAACAACTGCGTGCCATGCCACGCCACGAACAGATCACCCAGCATTTCTGCATTCAGGGCTGGTCCGGAGTCGCCGCATGGGGTGGGGTGTCGATGGCGACGATCATGGAGTTGGTTCGTCCCCGCCCCGAGGCCCGATGGGCGGTGTTCTACTCCCTCGGTGACGGCCCCGAACAAGGCCGGTACTACGACGCACACGCGATCGAGCAGATGAGCTACCGGCTCACCATGCTGGCCTTCGACATGAACGGGGAGCCGTTGAGTTACGGCCACGGCGCACCCTTGCGATTGCGGAATGAAACGCAACTCGGCTTCAAACAGGTCAAGTGGATCCAGGGGATCGAGTTCGTCGCCGACTTCGACGATATCGGCGGCGGCTACGGCGGTTACAACGAAGACCACGAGTTCTTCGGCTACCGACAACCGATCTGAATCCCTGCTCACCGGGGCGGCACGCCCCCATCCGGTAGTCACACCCGCCGATTGTCCGGAGAGGAAACGGATACCGGAGCTTCACGCTGAGATACGCCATGGAAACAGAACGTTCTTAACGTGATTGCTCGTATACGCCGCTGTATACAGCGAGCCGATAACGAGTCAGCGGGCCTGACCTTTTCCGGAGTGGAGGCCGAACGGTCATGAGTGCAGCCAGAACCGAACAACGCACGAGCGCTGTAACGATCCGCCCGGGGGGAGGCCGCCGAAGGCACAGACTGTTCGCGCTTCCGGCGGCCCTCTGTGTTACCGCGCTGGCCGTTACCGCCTGCGGCAGCTCCGCTTCCGAGCAGGCCGGATCGCACGCCCGATCCTGTGTCGACACAACAGGTCCCACGATCAAGGTGGGTTCGCTGAATTCGCTGTCGGGCACGATGGCCATCTCGGAGGTCACCGTCCGCGATTCGACCCGGCTTGCGGTCGATCAGATCAATGCCGCCGGTGGGGTGCTGGGCAAGCAGATCGAGTTGGTGGGTGAAGACGGCGCGTCGGAACCGACGGTGTTCGCGGAGAAAGCCGAGAAGCTGATCAGCAATGATTGTGTCGCTGCGGTTTTCGGTGGCTGGACCTCGTCGAGCCGTAAGGCGATGCTGCCGGTTTTCGAGGACCGCAACGCGCTGCTGTACTACCCGGTGCAATACGAGGGCCTGGAATCGTCGGAGAACATCTTCTACACCGGCGCGACCACCAACCAGCAGATCGTGCCGGCGCTGGACTACCTGAAGGGCCGCGGCGTGAAATCGCTGTACCTGGTGGGCAGCGACTATGTGTTCCCGCAGACCGCAAACCGCATCATCAAGGCGTATGCGAAGGCCAACGGGATCGAGATCAAGGGTGAGGATTACACCCCGCTCGGGTCCACCGATTTCTCGACCATCGTCAACAAGGTCCGGGCCGCCGACGCGGACGCGGTGTTCAACACCCTCAACGGCGACTCCAATGTCGCGTTCTTCCGCGAGTACAAGAACGTCGGCCTGACGGCGCGGGATATGCCGGTGGTCTCGGTATCGATCGCCGAGGAGGAGATCGGTGGTATCGGCGTCGGGAACATCGCCGGCCAGCTGACCGCCTGGAACTACTACCAGACCGTCGCCAACCCGGTGAACCACTCCTTCGTCGAGGACTACAAGGCGAAATACGGTGCCACCAAACCTACTTCGGATCCGATGGAGGCCGCCTACACCTCGGTCCACTTGTGGAAGAACACGGTGGAGAAGGCACAGTCCTTCGCTGTCGAGGATGTGCAGAAGGCGGCCGGCGGAGTGAGCTTCGAGGCGCCCGAGGGCACGGTCACGATCGACGGCGAGAACAACCACATCACCAAAACCGCCCGGATCGGTGAGATCCGGCCCGACGGACTGATCTACAGCATCTGGGATTCCGGCGAGGCCATCGAACCCGACCCGTACCTGGCCGGCTACTCGTGGGCCGAGGGACTCGGGGGCTGATCCGGATGGAAGCACTTGTCGGGCAGCTTTTCACCGGTCTGAGCTTGGGATCCGTTCTGCTGCTGGCGGCCCTCGGGTTGTCGCTGACCTTCGGGCAGATGGGCGTGATCAACATGGCCCACGGCGCGTTCATCATGTCGGGGTCGTATACGGCCTACACGGTGCAGACGTATCTGGTGTCGAACACCGATATATCGTTGATCGTGTCGCTGCTGGTCGGGTTCCTGGTCGGCGGTCTCATGGGTGCCGTCCTCGAGGTAACACTGATCAAACGAATGTACGACCGGCCGCTGGATACCTTGCTGGTGACCTTCGGGGTGGGCCTGATCCTGCAGCAGGCGGCCCGGGATATCTTCGGTGCGCCCGCGGTCCGCGTGGTCTCCCCGGAATGGCTCGGTGGCGGGGTGGAGATCCTGGGGGCCGTGGTCCCCAAGACCCGGATCTTCATCATGCTGCTCGCGGTGCTGTGCGTGACGGCCATCGCGGTGACCATGAAGTACACCGCAACGGGCCGGCGTATCCGCGCCGTCGTACAGCATCGTGATCTTGCCGAAACGAGCGGAATCTCCAGCCGCAGCACCGATATCACGACGTTCTTCATCGGTTCCGGTCTCGCCGGTGTGGCAGGTGTGGCGCTGACGTTGATCGGTTCCACCAGTTCCAATACCGGCGCCAACTATCTGGTCGACGCCTTCCTGGTGGTGGTGATCGGCGGCCTCGGGCAGATCCGGGGTGCGGTACTGGCCGCGGTGGCGCTGGGACTGCTGAATTCGTTCATCGAATACAGCACCACCGCCTCGGTGGCAAAGGTGATCGTATTCGTCGTCATCGTGATCTTCCTGCAGGTCCGCCCGCAGGGACTGTTCATGATCCGGTCGAGGAGTCTGGTATGAGGGAATTCCTGACCACCCGCTGGAAGGTCTGTTCGGGGTTCGCGCTGGCCGCCGTGCTGTTGTTCGCGGTGGCGCCCGTGGTGCTCTCCGATTTCCGGCTCAATCTGCTCGGTAAGTTCCTGTGCTTCGGCATCGTCGCGGTCGGGATCGGTGTGGCCTGGGGGCGGGGCGGAATGCTCACCCTCGGTCAGGGCGTGTTCTTCGGGCTCGGCGCGTACATCATGGCGATGCATCTGAAGATCTCCGACGCCCAGCTGCGCGGCGACGATGTACCCGATTTCATGCAGATCGCGGGAATCGGTGAGCTGCCGGCATATTGGGTTCCGTTCTCGTCGCCGGTGGTGACGATCCTGGGGATCTTGATCGTTCCACCACTGGTAGCGGTCCTGCTGGGACTGGGCGTGTTCAAACGCAAGGTCAAGGGCGCCTATTTCGCGATCCTGTCGCAGGCGCTGGCGGCGGCCTTCGCGATCCTGCTGGTCGGCCAGCAGTCCACCGGCGGCAGTAACGGGCTCAACCGGTTCCGCAGCTTCTTCGGGCTGGCGCTCAACGATCCGATCAACCGGCGGCTGCTGTTCTTCATCGCTGCCGGCACCCTGCTGGTGATCGTGGCGCTGACCCGGCAGCTGATGTACAGCCGGTACGGCGAACTGCTGGTCGCGGTGCGCGATCAGGAGGAACGGGTGCGTTTCCTCGGCTACGACCCGGCCAACGTCAAGGTGGTCGCGTATGCGGTGGCCGCGCTGTTCGCCGGTATCGCCGGGGCGTTGTTCGTACCGATCGTGGGGATCATCTCTCCCGCCGATATCGGGATCGTGCCGTCCATCGCGTTCCTCACCGGGGTTGCGATCGGTGGCCGCACGACTCTGCTCGGCCCGGTACTGGGTGCGATCGCGGTGGCCTGGGCGCAGACCAGCTTGTCGGAGAGCTTCCCCTCGGGCTGGGTGTATGCGCAGGGCATCCTCTTCATCGTCGTGGTCGGGTTCTTCCCGGCGGGCCTGGCGGGCCTGGTCACTCTGCTGCGACGGCGGAAACGCCGTGCGGACGAGGATCCGGCACCCCCTGGGCCGGCGCCGCAACCAGCAGCCGCTACCCCGGTGGGAGTGCCGTCATGACCCAGGAAACAACCACCGCACCGGTCGCGGGTGGCAACGCCGGTATGCACAGCGATTATCTGGAAGTCCGGGGCCTGAGTGTCGAATTCGACGGATTCAAAGCCGTATCGAATGTCGACCTGACCCTCTTCCAAGGGGATCTGCGGTTCCTCATCGGACCCAATGGCGCCGGCAAGACCACCATCATCGACGCGATCACCGGTTTGGTGTCGGCCACCGGGTCGGTGCAGAAATCCGGAGTCGAACTACTGGGCAAGAAGGTGCACCGGATCGCCCGGCTGGGGGTGGGCCGCACCTTCCAGACCGCGAGCGTGTTCGAGGAACTGTCGGTCCTGCAAAACCTCGATATCGCCGCGGGGGCAGGCCGGTCGGTGTGGACCATGCTGCGCCGCCGCCCGGCCGAGGTTTCGGAATCGGTCGAGCGGGCGCTGGAAACGATCGGGCTGACCACGCTGCGGAACAAACCCGCCGGAACGCTGGCCCACGGCCAGAAACAGTGGCTCGAAATCGGCATGCTGCTGGTCCAGGACGCCTCGGTGCTGCTGCTGGACGAACCCGTCGCCGGGATGAGCCAGCAGGAGCGGGAGGAAACCGGCAACCTGCTGCGCCGTATCGGCGGTGAACGCACGGTCGTCGTGGTCGAACACGATATGGATTTCATGCGCAACTTCGCCACCTCGGTGACGGTGCTGGCCCGCGGCGCGATCCTCGCCGAGGGGTCGGTGGCCGAGGTGCAGGCCGATCCCGCCGTGCAGGAGGCGTACCTGGGTACGGCCGCCGTCGCGGAAGAACAGGAAGGGTGACCGCGATGCTCGAACTCATCGACGTCCACGCCGGATACGGACGCACCGAGGTGGTGCACGGGGTCGGGGTAGAGGTCCCGGCCGACGGGGTCGCCGCGATCATGGGACACAACGGGGCCGGGAAGACCACCCTGCTGCGTGCCGCGGTCGGACTGGTGAAAACCGGTCGCGGCCGGATCCGGTTCGACGGCACCGATATCACCTCGCTGCGCCCCAGTGCGCGGGTCAAACGCGGGATTGCCTATGTTCCCCAAGGTCAGCAGTGCTTCGGTCATCTCACCACCGCCGAGAATCTGCGCGTGGTGGCCGACGGCCGTCAACGGGGCGCGGCGTTGATCGACGAGCAACTGGATCTGTTTCCGGCGCTGAAGGATCTGCGCAACCGTCGCGCCGGGCTGTTGTCCGGCGGGCAGCGCCAGCAGCTGGCCATCGCCCGCGCACTCATCACCGAACCACGCATGCTCATCCTCGACGAACCCACCGAGGGCATCCAGCCGTCGGTGGTCGCCGAGATCGAGAACACCATCACCGAACTGGTGGGGCGCGGTGGGCTCGGGGTGCTGCTGGTGGAGCAGCACATCGGCTTCGCACTGCGCGCGGCCAGCCGGTATTACGTACTGGAGAGCGGCCGGGTCACCTCGACCGGGGAGGGTGGTGCCGGTGCCGTCGACACCGTTCGCGCCGCCATGACTCTTTAGGCTGCGCGTCGTGACCGAACCACGAAGCAAACGCGAATCCCGTAGCGACACTGTGTACAAGGCGTTGCGCGACGAACTGATGGGCGGCGCGCTGGCACCGGACGAGCGGCTCGGCGAGGAACGGCTGGGCGAACGCTACGGCGTCTCCCGGACTCCGGTGCGGGAGGCGCTGGCCCGGTTGCAGGCCGACGGTCTCGTCGAACGCCGTGACGCCGGTTTGTTCCCGTATCGGCCCCGCCTGGACACCCTGGGTGACTACTACGAGTTGCGGATCACCCTGGAAGTCCAGGGCATCGCCCGCGTACTCGACGATCCTGATCTGGGCCACGACCGGGCCGTGCTCGGTCCGGAGCTCGACCGGTGGCGCGCCTTCCGGACCGCGCCCCCGGAACCGGATGCCGGTTTCGTCGACGCCGACGAACAGTTCCACACCGTCCTGCTGGCATCTTCGGGTAACCACGCCCTCACCGAGGCCCTGCGCACGGTGAACGCCCGGATCCGCCCGGTCCGGATGTTCGACTACCTGACCCCCGACCGCATGCTCGCCACCATCGACGAGCACATCGCCATCGGCGAGGCCGTCCTGCAGCGCGACTTCACCAACGCCCGCGAGCAGCTCCTCGCCCATATCGACCAATCCCGCCGCGTGGTGGCCGACCGGGCCGGTCAGGTACTCCAGCTGACCCGCCTGGCCCGCGCGACCACAACCTGATTTTCCCGGCTACCCCGGTAGCCGGCACTGTCCACGCCGAGAGGATCGACCGTGACCGAGACCGCCCCGCAGTTGTATACCCCACTGCATACGCCGCTGCCCGAATGTCTGCTGATCGCCAATCGCGGTGAGATCGCCTGCCGTATCCTGCGCACCGCGCGGCGGCTGGGGATCGATACGGTCGCGGTGTTCTCCGATGCCGACGAGGATTCCCGGCATGTGCGGATGGCCGATCGCGCGGTCCGGCTGGGCCCCGCACCGGCGGCGGAGTCCTATCTGCGCGCCGAGGCCGTGATCGAAGCGGCGTTGTCCAGTGGGGCGACGGCGATCCACCCCGGTTACGGGTTCCTTTCCGAGAACGCCGATTTCGCGGCGGAAGTGGAAGCGGCGGGTATCGCTTTCGTCGGGCCGGCCGCCGAACATCTGCGACTCTTCGGCGATAAGCACAGCGCCCGCCAGGCCGCCGCGGCGGCGGGTGTGCCGCTGGTCGCCGGGAGCGGGTTGCTCGCGGGGCTCGACGAGGCACTGGCGGAGGCCGATCGGATCGGCTACCCGGTGATGCTCAAGACGGCCGGGGGCGGCGGCGGTATCGGGATGGCGGCCTGCGCCGACCCCGCGGAACTCACCGAGACCTTCCAGCGCGTGATCCGGTTGGCGCAGCACAACTTCGGCTCCTCGGCGGTGTATCTGGAACGATTCGTTGCCCGCGCCCGGCACGTAGAGGTGCAGATCTTCGGGGACGGACGGGGTCGCGCGGTATCCCTGGGTACTCGCGATTGCAGTCTGCAGCGGCGAAATCAGAAGGTCATCGAGGAGGCGCCCGCCCCCGGGCTCTCCTATACCGTCAGCGAACGGCTGCTCGAATCGAGCCGGAAGCTGCTCGGCGAGTTCGGCTACCGGTCCGCCGGAACCGTCGAATTCATCTACGACGTGGATCGTGGAGAGGCATCGTTCCTGGAGGTGAATACCCGGCTGCAGGTGGAACATCCGGTCACCGAGGCCGTGACGGGTGTGGATCTGGTCGAGTGGATGTTGCGGCTGGCGGGCGGGGATTCCGCGTTCCTCGACGAGGTTCCCGACGCCGGCCCACCCCTCGCCGGTTTCGCCGTGGAGGCCCGCGTCTACGCGGAGGATCCCGGTAACGACTACCGCCCCGGCGCCGGTACCCTCACCGGCGTCGAGATCCCCGGCGCGGATACGCGAGTGGAGACCTGGGTCGAAACCGGTACCGAGATCAGCCCCTACTACGACCCACTGATCGCCAAGATCATCACGGCAGGTGAGAGCCGCACCGAGGCCCTGCACCGGCTCCGCGCGGCGCTCGACGAAACCCGTATGTTCGGTATCACCACCAACCTGCCCCAGTTACGCGCCGCCGCCACCAGCTCCCCCATGCTCGACGCCCGGCACACCACCGCGACCCTCGGTAGTCTGGCCACGATTCGGCCCCGCCTGGAGATCCTGCGTGCCGGCGTCTCCACCACCATCCAGGACTATCCCGGCCGCCTCGGGCTCTGGAACGTCGGCATCCCACCCTCGGGCGCCTTCGACGATCTGTCCTTCCAGCTCGCCAACCACGCCGTCGGCAATTCGCTCGGCGAGAACGGCCTCGAGGCGACGCTGCTCGGTCCGCGCCTACGCTGTACCGACACCACGATCGTCTGCGTCACCGGCGCCGAAGCCCCGATCACCGTGGACGGCGAACCCGTGCCCATGTGGGAGCCGATCATCGTGCCCGCCGGTTCGGTTCTCGATATCGGCGCCCCCCACGACACCGGTCTGCGCACCTACCTCGCGGTCCGCGGCGGTATCCTCGCTCCCGACTATCACGGCAGCGCAGCGACTTTCACCCTCGGCGGATTCGGCGGTATCACCGGCCGCGCCGTCGCGAAAGGCGATATCCTCGGCATCAAACCCGACGCCGGCGGTCTACTGAACCCCGCGCCCATCCCCGCCGAGGACCGCCCCGAATTCGGGCACACCTGGTACGTCGGGGTAGGCGAGGGTCCCCAGCCCGCACCCGACTACTTCACCCCGGCCGATATCGCCCAGTTCTACGACGCCACCTGGCAGGTGCAAGCCCACGCCAACCGCACCGGTCTGCGCCTGGCCGGCCCGAAACCGACCTGGTCACGCACCGACGGCGGCGACGCCGGACTGCATCCCTCGAATCTGCACGACTGCCCTTACAGCGTCGGCGCGCTCAACCTCTCCGGCGACACCCCGATCCTGCTCGGTCCCGACGGCCCCAGCCTGGGCGGTTTCGCCTGCCCACTCACGGTGGTTTCCGCGCACCGCTGGAAACTGGGCCAGATGTGCCCCGGCGACCAGGTACGTTTCGTCCCGGTCGCCGATGACCACACCGCCGGTTTCCGCTCGTCACCGGCACTGCGTGGCCGTAATGTGTCCACCCCCGAATTCCTCGGCGCCCGCGAGGCGGACAGCGGTGTGCTCGGCCGCCGCGACGCCGGTGCCGGCACCCCGGAGGTCAAGTACCTGCGCGGCGGAGACGACAATGTCCTGGTCGAATACGGCCCGATGGAACTCGACCTCGGCCTGCGTATGCGCGTGCACGCCCTGAGCGAACGCCTCGGACAGGCCGCCCTCCCCGGCCTGATCGATATCACCCCCGGTGTGCGTACCCTGCATGTGCATTTCGACGCCGATGTCATCGATCAACGCTCCGTGGTCCGGCTGCTCGGCGAACTCGAGGACGATATTCCCGATACCGCCGATCTCCGCGTCCCCAGCCGCCATGTCGAGCTACCGCTGTCCTTCGACGATCCGAGCATCGTGCAGGCCATCGAACGATACGGTCACGGCGTCCGGCCCGACGCCCCCTGGCTGCCGTCGAATATCGAGTTCATCCGCCGCGTCAACGGTCTCGACAGTATCGACGAGGTCCGCGGTCTCGTTTTCGACGCCCAGTACATGGTGCTCGGCCTCGGCGATGTCTACCTCGGCGCACCGCTGGCCGTCCCGCTGGACCCGCGCCACCGCCTGGTGACCACCAAATACAATCCCGCCCGCACCTGGACCCCCTCCGACGCCGTCGGTATCGGCGGCAATTACCTGTGCGTCTACGGTATGGAATCCCCCGGCGGCTACCAGCTCATCGGCCGCACTGTCCCTATCTGGTCCGGTTATCGGCAGCGCGCTCCGTTCGAAACCGGTAAACCGTGGCTGTTCCGATTCTTCGACCGCATCAGCTGGTATCCGGTCTCGGCCGAAGAGCTGCTCGATCTGCGCGCCGATATGTCAGCGGGGCGTTTCGAGATGCGCACGAGCGTCGGCGAATTCGCGATGGCCGAGCATCTAGAATTCCTGGCGGAGCACGCCGTCGATATCGCCGCCACCGCGGAAACCCGGCAGGCCGCGTTCACCGCCGAGCGACAGCGCTGGGAGGCCGGCGGTGAACTCAACTCCCACGCCGAACCGGATCCGGTCCCTGATACCGCCGATACCCTCCCCCTCCCCGAAGGCTGCGAAATCGTCAGCGCGCCCATGATGGCGAATGTGTGGCGGGTGGAAGTAGCCGAGGGAGATCGCGTCGAGGCCGGTACGACCCTGCTCGTGCTCGAGGCCATGAAGATGGAGCTGCCTGTGGTGGCGGAAGTCTCCGGAACTGTCCGCGCGATCACCGCCACCGCAGGCGACCAAGTGACGACCGGCGCACCTCTGGTCGCCGTAGACCCCCAAGGAGCGGCATAACAATGGAGAAGCTACCTCTGGCCTCCCTCGAGTCGTCCGACGGAGCCGGCACCGGCCCGGGCGGCGCGTCCGGCACGGCCCCCGCCACCCCGGACGCCGGTGGCACCGCTGACTTCGCCCGTGGACCCCGCACAACGGATCACGCTGTGACTGTGACGGCAGCCGAGCGAGTCGCCACCGCCTATCGGGTCATCGCGGAGCAGGACCGGCCCGAGATCTGGATCTCGCTGCGCGCCGAAGCCGAGGTGTTGTCCGAGGCCACGGCGCTCGACGCCCGGGTCGAACAGGGTGACGAGCTGCCCCTGGCCGGAGTTCTCATAGCGGTCAAAGACAATATCGATATTGCCGGTATCCCCACGACCTGTGCGTGCCCCGGTTTCGCCCACATTCCGGACCACACGGCCCCTGCCGTGGTGCGGTTGATCGAGCAGGGTGCACTCGTCCTGGGTAAAACCAATCTCGACCAGTTCGCCACCGGTCTGGTCGGTACCCGCAGCCCCTACGGCGCGGTCCGCAACAGTCGTTTCCCCGACCGGATCTCCGGCGGCAGCAGTTCCGGTTCGGCAGTCGCGGTCGCCCTCGATATCGTCGACGCCGCCCTGGGCACCGATACCGCCGGATCCGGCCGGGTCCCGGCCGCGCTGAACGGTATCGTCGGTATCAAACCGACCCTCGGACTGATCCCCACCACCGGCTTGGTCCCCGCCTGCCCCGACTACGACGCCATCACGGTCTTCGCCCGCGATCTGCCCCTTGCCACGAAGGTCGCGAACACCATGATCGGTCCGGACCCGGCCGATCCCCGTTCCCGGCCCTGGCCTTCCGATACGCCCCTCGGCGCGCCATCACGGCCGACGCTTGCCGTCCCCACCGACGACAACCTGACATCCCTGACCCCCGGCTACCGCGCCGCCTTCGACGCTACTGTCGAGCGCTGGCGAGCACACGGTGGCACTGTCGCCGCGGTCGATATCGCCGAACTGCTGGACGCCGCGAGACTCCTCTACGACGGTGCGATCGTCGCCCAGCGTTACGCCGCTGTCGGCGAATTCCTCAGCGGCACACCCGAAGGCGCCGATCCGGTCGTCTCCGCCATCATCACGGGCGGTGCCCGCCCCACCGCGCACTCCTACGTCACCGATCTCGACCGTCTCACTCGCGCCGCGGCCACTGCTCGCAGCCTGTTCGCCGAATACCCCGCCCTACTGCTGCCCACCACCACCGAGCATCCGACCCTCGACGCGGTGGCGGCCGAACCCATCACCATCAACAGCCGGATGGGCACCTTCACCAATTTCTGCAACCTGCTCGACCTGGCCGCAGTGGCGGTGCCGGGTACGAACACCACCGAGGGCGACCCGTTCGGGGTCATGTTCGTCACGCCCGCCTTCGCCGATCAGATCGGTATCGACCTCGCCGCCCGGCTGCTCGGCACACCCGCTCCCCTGCTCACCGACACCGGCGCCGACCTGCTCGTTGTCGGCGCCCACCTGCGCGGTCTCCCGCTGCACCACCAACTGGAACAGGCCCGCGCCCGCTTCGTCGCAGAAGTGGCGACGTCGGCCGCGTACCGGATGGTCGCACTGCCCGCCACCCCGCCGAAGCCCGGGCTGCTGCGCGTCGGTTCCGGCGGCCGTTGTCTTCCCGGCGAACTGTATCGCCTCTCCCATGCCGCCCTCGGCAGGTTCCTGAGCGGACTTCCGTCCCCCATGGCGCTGGGCAAGATCGAACTGGACGACGGCGAATGGGTGACAGGCTTCGCCTGCGACTTCGAATCCGTCCGGGATGCACCCGATATCTCCGAGTACGGAGGATGGAAGAACTACCTGTCCGCCGCCTCCGAGCGGTGAGACATGCCTCCCGAGCGCTCGTCGGCATCACCATCCGATGAGCCCGATCCCGCCTGACCGGATATGTCCCGGATATGTCAAGGAATACTCCGGCCGCCCACCTCGTTCAGGTGATTGAACTTTGAATCACTACCCGCGAGGAGGCGGCCATGCAGTTCGGCATCTTCACCGTCGGTGACGTCACCGCCGACCCCACCACCGGCACCACACCCACCGAAGGCGAACGCATCGACTCCATGATGCAACTGGCACTGAAGGCCGAAGAGGTCGGCCTGGACGTGTTCGCCACCGGCGAGCACCACAACCCACCGTTCGTCCCGTCCTCGCCCACCACCATGCTCGGCTGGGTCGCCGCCCGCACCGAGAAACTGCAGCTGTCCACCTCGACCACGCTGATCACCACCAACGACCCGGTGAAGATCGCCGAGGACTACGCCATGCTGCAGCACCTCTCCCGCGGCCGCGTCGACCTGATGATGGGCCGCGGCAACACCGGACCGGTCTACCCCTGGTTCGGCAAGGACATCCGCAAGGGCATCGACCTCGCCGTCGAGAACTACCACCTGCTACGCCGGCTGTGGCGCGAACCCGTCGTCAACTGGCAGGGCCAGTTCCGCACCCCACTGCAAGGCTTCACCTCCACCCCGGCACCACTGGACGGCACCCCACCGTTCGTCTGGCACGGCTCGATCCGCTCCCCGGAAATCGCCGAACAAGCCGCCTACTACGGCGACGGCTTCTTCCACAACCACATCTTCTGGAACAAGGAACACACCCAGGAGATGGTGCGGTTGTACCGGCAGCGGTTCGAACACTACGGGCACGGCGCGGCCGAGCAGGCGATCGTCGGCTTGGGCGGCCAGGTGTTCATGGCCGACACCGAGGCTGCGGCCAAGAAGTTCTTCCGGCCCTACTTCGACAACGCACCGGTCTACGGGCACGGCCCGTCGCTCGAGGATTTCACCGAGATGACGCCACTGACCGTCGGCACTCCGGAGCAGGTCATCGAACGGACCCTGGGGTTCGCCGATTACGTGGGCGACTACCAGCGGCAGATGTTCCTCATCGACCATGCGGGCCTGCCCCTGGACGTGGTGCTCGAACAGGTCGAAATCCTGGGTCGCGAGGTCGTTCCGGTGCTGCGCAAGGAGTTCGAGACGCGCCGCCCCGCGCACGTCCCCAGCGATCCCCCGACCCACGCGTCGCTCGTGGCCGCCGGAGCGGATTCGCCGCACCATCTGGTCGAGCCGGCCCGGGAGCGACTGCTCGCCGCCGCCGAACAGGCCTGATCCACGAACTCGGTATCGAAAGAGGATGTCACCCATGTCGCACACCGTTGTGGTAC
Organism: Nocardia vermiculata NBRC 100427; assembly: GCF_001613265.1. Taxonomy (GTDB): domain Bacteria; phylum Actinomycetota; class Actinomycetes; order Mycobacteriales; family Mycobacteriaceae; genus Nocardia; species Nocardia vermiculata. Next base: position 163,087 of record NZ_BDCA01000008.1, on the reverse strand, counting down.
TCACCGCCGGATTGTCACAACCGTCCAGCACCCGGCTGCTGGCCGATCAGCTCGCCGACGCGGCGTCCTCGGCCGTCGCGGCCCGCGGCGAGGCCGTCGAATTCGAATTCATCGAATTGCGGGAACTGGCCGCCGATCTCGCCGCCACGATGGCATCGGGCGGTGTCCCAACCCCCGCGGTGGCGGCCGCACGCGAGAAGGTGACAGCGGCCGACGGCGTCATCGCGGTCACCCCGGTCTTCGCCGCGAGCTATTCCGGGTTGTTCAAGATGTTCGTCGACATCCTCGACACCGAATCACTCAACGGCATGCCCGTACTGATCGCGGCCACCGCCGGGACGGCCCGGCACGCCCTCGTGCTCGAGCACGCGATGCGGCCGCTGTTCACCTACCTGCGCGCCGTCGTCGTGCCGACCGGCGTCTTCGCGGCCACCGAGGATTTCGGCTCGACCGGGCTCGGTGAACGCATCCACCGAGCGGCGGGAGAATTCGCCGCCCTGGTGGTCGCGGTGCCGACCGGAGTCGCGGGATTCCTGCCCGAACCCACCCGCGCGCGTCACTCCGGCAACCATGTCGGCGCGGTGACGCCGTTCAGCGCGCTACTGGCCGGGCATACCGGCACCGCAGAGTCCGGCGCCGGGCACTAGTACACGGCGGCGGGCGCGGAAATCCCGCGCCGGCGCACCCACCGGCAACATGATGGAGGGGTGCCCGCCGAACCGGAGAAACTGCTGGACGAGCTGCTGCGCGCCGGAGTACGGGCGACACCACCCGGACCGGCGCGTGGCCACGGCGAACCACTCACCGCGGACGGCCCCCTCACCATCGGCACCTGTCTGGAACTGTTCGATGCGCAGGCGAGCAGCCGGCATCTGGATCTGGCGGCCCGGCGCCTGGGCGCGGCGGGATCCGGCTACTACAGCATCGGTTCCAGCGGCCACGAAGGCAACGCAGTCCTCGCGCAGGCCCTGCGCACCACCGATCCCGCCCTGCTGCACTACCGCTCCGGCGCATTCTTCGTGCGGCGCTGCACCCGGCTCGGCGGCACGGACCCGATCCGCGATGTGCTGCTGGGAGTGGTGGCCGCCGCCGCGGATCCGATATCGGGCGGGCGGCACAAGGTCTTCGGCAGCGCACCGGCGGCGGTGCTCCCGCAAACCTCCACCATCGCCTCCCATCTACCGAGAGCGGTCGGTCTGGCCTTCGCGATCGACCGCGCCCGCCGACTCGGCCGGACCACTCCGTGGCCGCACGACGCCGTGGTGCTGTGCACATTCGGCGACGCCTCCGCCAACCATTCGACGGCCGCCGGCGCGATCAATACCGCGATACACACCGCCCATCAGGGCATCGCCATGCCCGTGCTGTTCGTCTGTGAGGACAACGGCCTCGGCATCAGTGTGCCCACTCCCCCGGACTGGATCGAGTCGGCCTTCGGCTCGCGGCCGGAACTGCGCTACTTCGATGCCGACGGATCGGATCTGCCGCAGGCGCTGACCGTGGCCGGCGAGGCGGTGGCATGGGTCCGTTCGTCGCGCCGCCCGGCGCTGCTGCGCCTGCGCACCGTCCGCCTACTCGGCCACGCGGGCTCGGATGTGGAATCGGCGTACCGTACGCGGGCCGAGATCGACACGGACCTCCGTCGTGACCCGGTAGCCGCGACCGCCCGGCTCCTGGTCGCGGCGGGCGCGACCAGCCCCGAGGAGATCCTCGACCGCTACGATGCGATCGGCGCGCGGGTTGCCGAGGAAGAGACCCGAGCGGCCCGGGAACCACGGCTGAACTCGGCGCGCGCGGTACGCGCCCCGCTGGCATTCGGCGATACCAGGGTTCCGGATCACACACCGGAACCGGTTCGGGGCGAGCAGGATTCGCCCGCATCATGCACGGGTGGCACCGATCGTCCGGCGCCGACGACAGTGGCGCAGTCGATCAACCACACCCTCTCCGAACTGCTGCGTGAGGACCCCGACGTCCTGGTGTTCGGGGAGGATGTCGGCCGCAAAGGCGGTGTCTACGGCGTCACCAAGGGACTGCAGCGCACATTCGGTGCGCGCCGGGTCTTCGACACCCTGCTGGACGAGCAGAGCGTGCTCGGCACCGCGCTCGGCACCGGTTCGGCCGGTTTCCTGCCGATTCCCGAGATCCAGTACCTGGCCTATGTGCACAATGCCCTCGACCAGATTCGCGGCGAAGCCGCGACCTTGCGCTACTTCTCGGCGGGCCGATACCAGAATCCGATGGTGGTACGGATCGCCTCCTTCGCCTACCAGCGTGGCTTCGGCGGGCACTTCCACAACGACAATTCCATTGCCGCACTCCGTGATATCCCCGGCCTGATCGTCGCCGCACCTGCCCGCGCCGATGATGCCGCGGCCCTGCTCCGCAGTTGTGTGCAACTCGCACGCACGGACTCGAGAGTGTGCCTCTACCTGGAGCCGATCGCGCTCTACCACACCCGCGATCTGTACCGCACCGGCGACGATGGCTGGCTCGCCACTCCCGAAGCGGAGCCGACGACACCGTGGCGGGCTCGAATCCACGGCGACGGAGCCGATCTCACCATCGTCACCTTCGCCAACGGCGTGCCGATGAGCCTGCGCGCAGCACAACGCCTGGCGGACAGTGGTATTCACGCCCGCGTGCTCGATCTGCGGTGGCTCGCACCGCTTCCCGTCGACGACCTACTACACCATGCCGACGCCACCGGTGCCGTGCTGATCGCCGACGAGACACGCAGGAGTGGTGGAGTATCCGAGTCGGTGTGCACCGCACTGGTCGATCACCGATTCGGTGGCCGGATCGCCCGGGTCACCAGCGACGACTGCTTCGTCCCGCTGGGCCCGGCGGCGAATCTGGTGCTCCTGAGCGAAGCGACCATCGTCGCGGCGGCGCACCACCTGCTCGAATCGACACCGCCGGCCCGAGGGTGAGCGGAATCAGCGCAGCGTCACCGTCGTCGGCAGCGCCTCGAAGCCACGGTTGTTGGACGAATGGATGCGCCGCAGCCCAGCGGGGTCGATCTCGTAGTCGGCGACCCGGGCGCTGATCTCGCCGAGCACCGTCCGCAGTTCCAGCAAGCCCAGGTTGGAGCCGAGACAGTGGTGGCGGCCGCTGCCGAAGACGAGTGACTTTCCGGTGTCACGATCGAGATCGAAGACGCCGGGCCGGTCGAAGACCTCAGGGTCCCGATTGGCGGAACCGGTCAGCAGCAACATCCGTGCGCCCGACGGGATCGTCACGCCGTGCAAGTCGATCGGCTCGGTCGTGCTGCGCAGATGCGACTGGGTCGCGGGGTCGTAGCGCATGCCCTCGGCGATCCAGTCGTCCACCCGCCCGCCCAGGGCGGCGGCACGCTGACCCGGATGCGCCCACGCCGCGTGCCACAGGTTGCCCAGCGTCAGCATGGTCGTTTCGATACCCGCGCCGATCAGCAGGATGAGGACCCCGACGATCTCCTCGGGTGTGAGCTTGTCCTCCCCGTCCGCGGCGGCAATGAGCCCCGAGAGCAGGTCGTCGGCCGGATTCTTCGCTCGCTCGATGGTCAGTTCGGTGTAGTAACCCACCAGTGCGCCGATGGCCTGCATCGCTTCGGGTCCCGGCTCGGTCGCCCCTTCGGGGGTGTACATCACCTGCATGCCGAGGTTGCGTACCAGGTCACGATCCGCACTGGGCACGCCGACCAGTTCGGAGATGACTTCGGTCGGATACGGCCCGGCGAATTCGGCCATCAGGTCGAAGCTGCCGCGCTCCAGCAGCGGCGTCAGCAGGCTGGTGGCGATCTCACGCACCCGGGGGGCCAGCGCCTGGACGCGCCGGACGGTGAAGGCGCGCGCGACCAGGCCGCGCATCCGGGTGTGCTTCGGCGGGTCCATGGCCACGAAGGAGAAGAACTGTTCGGCCTGCGGCCCCCAGAACCCCGGTTCCATCCGCATCCCGTTGACACTGGAGAACCGGTCCGAATCACGCAGTGCGGCAATCACATCCGAGTAGCGCGAGAGTGCCCAGAAATCGTCGTCGGCGTTGTGGAACACCGGGGCCTCGCCGCGCAGTCGCTCGTAGATCGGATACGGATCTTCGTGAACTCCGAGATCGTACGGGCTGAATTGCAGTGACGTGGTCGCCGACATTTCCCATCCTCCGCAGCCGCGCGGCGGGTGGCCGCGCCGGTTGGCCATCCGAGCTGACAGGATGACAGTAGTCGATCTTCGCCCGTTGCCGTCGACGAGAGGAAAAACTCATGGAGCCGGTCGCCGGATCACCCGACCCCCGCAAGGACCCGGTGGCACCACCCGGAATCGATATCACGACCCCGCACCCGGCCCGGCGGTACGACTACTGGCTGGGCGGCAAGGACAATTTCGAGGCCGATCGTGCCTCAGCCGAAATGGTGGCCGAGGGCTTCCCCAGTGTTCAGATCGCGGCGTTGGAGAACCGAGCATTCCTGCGGCGCGCCGTCGAATATCTCGCGGCCGAGGCGGGCATTCGGCAGTTCCTCGATCTGGGCGCGGGTTTACCCACCGCCGGCAACGTGCACGAGATCGTCCGCGAGATCGCCCCCGATGCCCACGTCGTCTACGTCGACAACGATCCGATCGTCGCACTGCACGCGCGCAGCCTGCTCGCCGGATCCCCCGAGGGTGCCACGGCGTATCTGGAGGCCGACGCCCGCGACCCGCACAGTATCCTCACCCACCCGGATCTGCTCGCCACCCTGGATCTGTCCCGCCCGGTCGCGCTGATCATGCTGGCGGTGGTGCACTTCTTCACCGACGACGACAGACCCTACGACGTGGTGCGGCAATTGCTCGAGGCACTGGCACCGGGCAGCTATCTGGTCATGTCGCAGGCCACCAGCGACTATCTGTCCGAAGAAGATCTCGCACAGAGCGCGGAGGCCAACGAACGCAGCGGTATTCCGTTCCGGTTGCGCTCGACCGAGGAGTTCGGCCGATTCTTCGACGGGCTCGAACTGATCGAACCCGGCATCGGTTCGATCATCAACTGGCCCACCGAGTCTCGTCGTGCCCACCCACGACCGCAAGCGGTCTCCATGCTGGGAGCAGTGGCCCGCAAGGTCTGACCCGTACCCGTCCGGCCCGAATACGACCTCGGCCCCGGTTCCGTCGGCGACGGATCCGGGGCCGAGAACGTGTTTCCAGGCGAGCGCTGCCGCCGCGATCAGGGCAGCGGGCCACCCGCGGCAATCGCCGACAGCGTGGCGAACTCGTCACCCTTGAGCGACGCGCCACCGACGAGCGCACCGTCGATATCGGGAGATGCGATCAACTCGCCGACATTCTTGGCATTGACCGAGCCCCCGTAGAGGATGCGCACACTCGCGGCAACCTCCTCGCCGGCGAGCTGCACCAGTTCGGTACGCAGCGCACCGCACACTTCCTGGGCGTCGGCCGGAGTGGCGACGCGGCCGGTGCCGATCGCCCAGACCGGCTCGTAGGCGATGACCACCTTCGCGATCTGCTCGGCGGACAGTCCCTTCAGCGAACCCCGAAGCTGCTCGAGGTTGTATTCCACATGGGTTTGCGCCTCACGCACGCCGAGTCCCTCACCGATGCACACGATGGGGGTCATCTCGTACTGCAGCACCTTCTTGGCCTTCTCCAGCACCGTGGCATCGTCCTCGGTGTGGTACTGCCGGCGTTCCGAATGCCCGACCACGACGTAGCTGCAGGACAGCTTCGCCAGCATGGCCGCGCTGATCTCACCGGTGTAGGCACCGGATTCGTGCACCGACACGTCCTGCGCGCCGAAGGTGATCCGCAGCCGGTCACCCTCGATGAGGGTCTGGACACTACGAATGTCGGTGAACGGCGGAATGACCGTGACATCGACCTTGTCGAAGTACTTGTCCGGCAGCGCGAAGGCGATCTTCTGCACCAGAGCGATGGCCTCGAGGTGGTTGAGGTTCATCTTCCAGTTGCCGGCGATGAGCGGTTTGCGTGCCATCTCAGGCCTCCCCGTCTTCCAATACGCTGATTCCCGGAAGTTGTTTGCCCTCCAGATATTCCAGCGAGGCGCCACCGCCGGTGGAGATGTGGGAGAACCCGTCCTCCGGCAAACCCAGAGTGCGCACGGCCGCGGCGGAATCGCCGCCACCGACGACGGTGAACGCACCCTTCCCGGTGGCAGTGACCAGGGCCTCGGCTACGGCGCGGGTACCCGCGGCGAAGGCCTCGAACTCGAACACGCCCATCGGACCGTTCCAGAACACCGTGCGGGCCTCGGTCAGCAAGGCGGCGAACCGCTTCGCCGACTCCGGTCCGATGTCCAGACCCATCCAGCCGTCGGGAATCTCGTCGGCCGCCACCGTCTTCGTCTCGGCGTCGGCGGCGAATTTCGCTGCCGCCACGATATCGACCGGCAGGTGGATCACATCGGCGAAGCGCTCGAGCAGATCCTTGCAGGTGTCGATCATCTCCTCCTGCAACAGCGAGGAGCCGACCGAGATGCCCTGCGCAGCAAGGAATGTGAAACACATGCCGCCGCCGATGACGAGGGTGTCCACCTTGGGGGCCAGCGCCTCGATCACCGCGAGCTTGTCCGACACCTTGGAGCCACCGAGCACCACCGCGTAGGGCCGCTCGGTATCGGTCGTGAGCTTGCGCAGCACATCCACTTCCGCGGCCACCAGGGTGCCGGCGTAGTGCGGCAGCAGTTCTGCCACGTCGTAGACCGAGGCCTGCTTGCGGTGCACGACACCGAATCCGTCGGAGACGAACGCACCGTCGTCGCCGACCAGTTCGACCAGCGCACGAGCCAGCTTCTGCCGCTGTGCGTCGTCCTTGCTGGTCTCCCGCGGATCGAAGCGGATGTTCTCCAGCAGCAGGACGTCGCCGTCGGTGAGGCCCTCCGACCGCGCGAGCGCGTCCTGACCGACCACATCGCCGGCCAGTTGCACGTTGCGGCCCAGCTCCTCGCCGAGTTTCGCGGCCACCGGCGCCAGCGACAGCGCCGGATCCGGCTCACCCTTCGGGCGGCCCAGATGTGCGGTGACGACAACCTTGGCGCCCGCCTCGGCGAGCGTCTTGATGGTGGGAACCGAGGCGATGATCCGGCCCGGGTCCGTGATCTGCCCGTTGTCGAGGGGAACGTTCAGGTCGGAGCGTACGAGTACGCCCCGGCCCTCGACGCCCTCGGCGAGGAGATCCTGAAGAGTCTTGACCGTCATCTCGATTACAGCGACTTCCCGACCAGGCCGATGAGGTCGGCGAGACGGTTCGAGTAGCCCCACTCGTTGTCGTACCACGACACGACCTTGACCTGATCGTCGATGACCTTGGTCAGCGGCGCATCGTAGATCGAGGAGTGCGGGTCGGTGACGATGTCACTCGAGACGATCGGGTCGGTGTTGTACTTCAGGATGCCCCGCAGCGGCCCCTCGGCAGCGGCCTTCATCGCGGCGTTGACGTCGTCCAGGCTCGCCGACTTGGCCAGGTTGGCGGTCAGATCGGTGACCGAGCCCGTCGGCACCGGAACGCGCAGCGCGTAACCGTCCAGCTTGCCCTGCAGCTCGGGCAGTACCAGACCGATCGCCTTGGCGGCGCCGGTGCCGGTGGGCACGATGTTCAGGGCGGCGGCGCGGGCACGGCGCAGATCGCTGTGCGGGCCGTCCTGCAGGTTCTGGTCCTGCGTGTAGGCGTGAATGGTGGTCATCAGGCCCTTGACGATGCCGAACTCGTCGTGCAGCACCTTGGCCAGCGGGCCGAGGCAGTTCGTCGTGCAGGACGCGTTGGAGATGATGTTCTGGCTACCGTCGTACTTGTCGTCGTTGACGCCCATCACGATGGTGATGTCCTCACCCTTGGCGGGCGCGGAGATGATCACCTTCTTGGCGCCGGCGGCCAGGTGTCCCTTGGCCTTGGTCGCGTCGGTGAAAATACCGGTCGACTCGACCACCACGTCGACTCCCAGGTCGCCCCAGGGCAACGCCGCCGGGCCTTCCTTGATGGCCAGCGCCTTGATCCGCTGGTCGCCCACCACGATGGTGTCCTCACCGTCGAGCGACACGTCCTTCGGCAGACGGCCGAGGATCGAGTCGTACTTCAGCAGCGTGGCGAGGGTCGCGTTGTCGGTGAGGTCGTTGACCGCGACGATCTCGATATCGGTGGTACCCAGCGCCTTCTGCGCCTCTACCGCCCGGAAGAAGTTGCGCCCGATACGACCGAAGCCGTTGATCCCTACCCGGACTGTCACGTTATCGCTCCTCAGCTTTCAAGCGGATTCATTCCGATGTAAGACCACCCTAATGCCCGGCTGTGAGACGCCGGACACGCCCCTGCCGCGACATCACCGCCGCACTACGGCGGCGGTGAGGCCAAATCGGCCGCGGCCGAACGCGTTCAAAACGCTCACGCGTCTTCGAGCAACTCCGCGGTCACGGCCGACTCGGTGTCGGGAATACCGAGTTCCTTCGCCCGGCGATCCGCCATGGACAGCAATCGGCGAATGCGGCCGGCGACGGCGTCCTTGGTCATGGGCGGATCGGCCAGCTGTCCCAGTTCCTCCAGGGAGGCCTGGCGGTGCTGCACCCGCAACCGCCCGGCCGCGGCCAGATGATCGGGAACGTCCTCGGCGAGGATTTCCAGCGCCCGCTCCACCCGCGCCGCCGCGGCAACCGCAGCCCGTGCCGACCGACGCAGATTGGCGTCGTCGAAGTTGGCCAGGCGGTTGGCCGTGGCCCGCACTTCGCGCCGCATGCGGCGCTCCTCCCAGGTCAGGCGGGTATCCTGGGCGCCCATCCGGGTCAGCAGCGCGCCGATCGCCTCGCCGTCGCGCACGACCACACGGTCGGTGCCGCGGACCTCGCGGGCCTTTGCCGAGATCCCCATGCGGCGGGCGGCGCCGACCAGGGCCAATGCGGCCTCGGGACCGGGACAGCTCACCTCCAGCGCCGAGGACCGTCCTGGTTCGGTCAGCGATCCGTGTGCCAGGAAGGCGCCGCGCCATGCGGCCTCGGAGTCGTTGATGCTGCCGCCGACGACCTGCGCGGGTAGGCCCCGCACCGGACGACCGCGCACATCGAGCAACCCGGTCTGCCGAGCCAGCGCCTCCCCCTCCTTGGACACCCGCACGACATAGCGGGAGGTTTTACGTAAACCACCCGCACCCAGCACGTGCACATCCGACCCGTAGCCGTAGAGCTCGAAGATCTCACGCCGTAGCCGGCGTGCGATCGAACCCATATCGACCTCGGCCTCGACGATCACCCGACCGCCGACGATATGCAGACCGCCGGCGAACCGGAGTAGCGCCGATAGTTCCGCCTTGCGTGCACTCACCTGCGAGACGGACAGACGGCTCAACTCGTCCTTCACCTCGGCTGTCATCGCCACGAGACCCGCTCCTTTCCACCCGATACGGACCGCACCTGCTGGACCGGATGCCGTCCTTCGACTCGAAGCCCTGCCAATTCCGGCCGAGGTTGGCGGACCAGCTGATCCAGTGCGGCGGCCAGCTTCCCGGGGTGGTGCCGGTCCGTCCCCGCCTCGGCGACATCAGCGAAGGTTACTCGTGCGCGCAGCTGTTCGGCAGCTCTTGCCACATGTTCGCGTTCCCTACCTTCCGGTACGGAGCCCGAATCCACGAGAACGTGGTCGACAGCGAAATCCGGTGCGTGCTGGGACAATACATGTAAATGTCGTTCCGCGGAGAATCCCGCGGTCTCACCCGGCTCCGCAGCCAGGTTCAGGACCAGCACTTTCACCGCGTCGGAGTGCATCAGCGCGGCCCGCAAATCGGGCACGAGCATATGCGGAATCACGCTGGTGAACCACGATCCAGGACCCAATATCACCGCATCGGCGTGCTCGATCGCAGCGAGCGCTTCCGGAACGGTCGGCGGATCGGACGGGATGAGCCGTACCCGGCGGACCTTGCCGGGCGTGGTGGCGACGGCAACCTGCCCGCGAATGCACCGGCTCACCCGCGGATCGGCCTCCAGTCCGGACACGTCGGCTTCGATGGTCAGTGCGGTCGGCGACATCGGCACCACCCGGCCGGTGCAGCGCAGGATCGTCGCCGCCGCACCCAGCGCGGCCACCGGATCCCCCAGCACCTCGGCCAGGCCGGCCAGCACCAGATTGCCCACCGAATGACCGGCCAGCGCGCCGGTGCCACCGAAGCGGTGCTGCACGGTACGGGCCCACACCCCTTCCGGATCCTCGGCGAGCGCCGCCAATGCCATCCGCAGATCGCCGGGCGGAAGCATGCCCAGTTCGGCACGCAACCGGCCGGAGGACCCACCGTCGTCGGCAACAGTCACCACGGCGGTGATGTCGTGGGTGAACCGGCGGACGGCACTCAGAGTGGCGTACAACCCGTGTCCACCGCCCAGAGCCACCACCGCAGGGTCGTCGTCCCCGGTCGCGGCGCCGCTCACTCGCGCCCCAGGTCCCGGTGTACCACTCGCACGACGTCGGTCGCGGCGCTGTCGGGACGTCCCAGTAACTCACCCAGCTGCTCGGCGATCGCCACGCTGCGGTGCTTACCGCCGGTACATCCCACTGCCACGGTCATATATCGCTTGCCCTCCTGGCGGTAGCCGCTGGTGGTCAGGTCGACCAGATGCCTGCAGGTACTCACATAGTCGTCGGCACCGGGCCGTGACAATACGTACTCACGTACCGCGTTGTCCTGCCCGGTCTGCTCGCGCAACCCCGGAATCCAGTGCGGGTTCGGGAGAAACCGCACGTCCAGCACCATATCCGCGTCCAGGGGAACACCGTATTTGAATCCGAAGGATTGAATCGTCACCTGCAGGGCCGCCGGAACACCGCCCCCGTAGGCCTCCTCGAGTTTGCGATGCAGCTGATGGACCGACAGCGCGGTCGTGTCGATCACCAGATCCGCCGCGGTTTTGACCTTGGACAGCGCGCGTCGTTCGGCGGCGATCCCCGCGGACAAGGTGCCGTCGGCACTCTCACTCTGCAGCGGGTGGCGCCGCCGCGCGAACCCGAACCGCCGGATCAGCACATCGTCGGACGCCTCCAGGAACAACACCCGGGTCTCGACGCCGCGGCCACGCAGCTGCTCGGTCACCCCGGAAAGATCTCCGGTGAAGAACCGGCTGCGCACATCCATGACCAGGGCCAGTTTGGTGATCGGTGGATCGGCCGCCGCCCCCAGTTCGATCAACCGGCCGATCAGTTCCGGCGGGAGATTGTCCGCGACATACCAGCCCAGATCCTCGAGTACCCGGGCGGCGGTGCCGCGTCCGGCACCGGAGAGACCGGTGACGACGACCACCTCGACGGGATGGGTGCCGGGGGCTGGTTCGGCGCTCGCACCGGGGTTCGATTCGACGCTCGTCATGTCCTATCGGATCCGTCCATGGCTGCCATTCGATCATCCTGCCCGTCCGCACCGGCCCGGTGAAGCGCGCACCGCCCACGACACCGAGACGTAATCGAGCCGTCATTCGGTGTTGAGAGCCGCGAGTACCGCCTCGGCCGTCGCCACCCCGATTCCCGGGACCGCGGTGATTTCCTCCACCGTAGCCTGCTTCAGTTTCGCCACCGACCCGAAATGACCGACCAGGGCGGTGCGGCGCGCTTCCCCCAGACCGCGCACGGAATCCAGCGCCGACGCCGTCATCCGCCGTGAGCGTTTGCTGCGGTGGAAGGTGATGGCGAACCGATGCGCCTCGTCGCGGACCCGCTGCAACAGGAACAGCGATTCGCTGGTGCGCGGCATGATCACCGGATCCGGCTCCCCCGGCACCCACACCTCCTCCAGACGCTTGGCCAGCCCGATCACCGCGACATCGGTGATGCCCAGCTCGTCGAGCACCTCGGCCGCCGCGGCGACCTGCGGGGCGCCGCCGTCGACGACGTACAGATTCGGCGGGTAGGAGAACTTGCGTGGACGTCCGGTGCGCGGATCGATACCGGGAGGCAGCTCCGCCGGTTCGGCCTCGGCCTCGGCGATCTCTTCGGCGCCGGCGTGAACGGGTGAGCGCTCCGCGGTACCGTCGCCCGCACACGCCGGCGCGGTCGAATCGGCACCGCCCGCGCCCGCCGGGGGAACACCCATCTCGTCCAGATCGCGGCGCAACCGGTAAAAACGCCGGCGAGTGACCTCGGCGATGCTGGCGACGTCGTCGGACCGCCCCTCCCCGGCCGCCTCCTTGATCGCATAGTGGCGGTACTCGGACTTACGGGGCAGACCGTCTTCGAACACCACCAGCGAGGCGACCACATCGGTGCCCTGGACGTGACTGATGTCCACGCACTCGATCCGCAGCGGCGCACTGTCGAGGTCGAGCGCGTCCTGAATACCTTGCAGCGCTGCCGATCTCGCGGTCAGATCACCGGCCCGCTTGAGCTTGTGCTGGGCCAGCGCTTCCTGGGCGTTGCGCTGCACCGTTTCCATCAGCGCCTTCTTGTCCCCGCGCTGGGGCACCCGCAGCGCCACCGACGACCCGCGCAGCGACGACAGCCAGCCCTGCACCTGATCGGGATCGCCGGGAAGTGCGGGCACCAGAACCTCGCGCGGCACCGCGGTGGCCGGGGTTTCGGTATCGGTGTCCGCGGCGAAGGCGGCCTGCTCACCGTAGAACTGGGTGACGAACTGCTCGACCAGTGCCGCCAACTCTGCGGACTCCCCGCTCTCGGCGCCGGACCGGGCCGGTTCGCCGGCACCACCGGACCAGTTCAGGTCGACCGCATCACCGGACTTGTCGACGACCCACCCTCGCTGGCCGCGCACTCGCCCGTCTCGCACATGGAAGATCTGCACCGCGACCTCGAGTTCGTCGGCGGCGAAGGCGACCACATCGGCGTCGGTGCCGGTGCCGAGAACCACGGCTTGTTTCTCCAGCGCCCGTTTGAGTGCCGCGACGTCGTCGCGCAGGCGGGCCGCGGTCTCGAAATCCAGATCCGCCGCCGCGACCTGCATCCGTCGTTCCAGCTCCCGCACCATACGGTCGGTGCGCCCGGCCAGGAAGTCACAGAAGTCCGTCACGATCCGCCGGTGCTCGGCAGCGTCGACCCGGCCGACGCACGGTGCCGAACACTTGTCGATGTAGCCGAGCAGGCACGGACGCCCGATCTGACTGTGCCGCTTGAACACTCCGGCCGAGCAGGTACGCACCGGGAACACCCGCAACAACAGGTCCACCGTTTCGCGGATGGCCCAGGCATGAGCGTAGGGGCCGAAGTAGCGCACCCCCTTCTTGCGGGCACCCCGGTAGACGAACACCCGCGGGTATTCCTCGTTCATACTGACCGCGAGCATCGGATAGCTCTTGTCGTCGCGGTAGCGCACATTGAAGCGCGGATCGAATTCCTTGATCCAGTTGTACTCCAGCTGGAGCGCTTCGACCTCCGTCGACACCACCGTCCACTCGACACTGGCGGCGGTCGTCACCATCTGCCGGGTCCGTGGATGCAGCGACGACACATCGGCGAAGTAGGAATTCAGGCGACTGCGCAGACTCTTGGCCTTGCCGACGTAGATCACCCGTCGGTAGGAATCCCGGAATTTGTAGACGCCGGGTTCGACGGGAATGGTGCCCGGTGCCGGGCGGTAGGTCGCGGGATCTGCCACGAGAACCAGGTTAACGACCGGCACCGACAGCGGAGGCGACCGCTGCCGGACCAGCGGTGTCGCGCTGCGGCGGCACCGCTATCGATGCATCCGGTCGGCGCCGGCGACGATGGCGTCACACAGTGCCTGTTCCGGTTCCGACAGGGTGCTGTGCCGGCGCAGCAGCACGAACTCCAGCTCCCCCAGCTCCGGCAAGGTCTCGTCGTCCACCGCGAACAGCCCTGGTGGCAACAGGGTTTCGGCATGCACCACGACGCCGAGCCCGGCCAGCACCGCGGCACGCAACCCGAGCTGGCTGTCGCTGACACAGGCGATGCGCCAGCTGCGGTCCTCTCGTTCCAGTGCCCGCAGCGCGACGTGACGAGTCAGGCTCGGTGGCGGGTAGGTGACCACCGGAACAGGGTCGTCGACAGCACCGGTCCCGGATCGCCCCGCCCACACCAACCGGTCGCGCCACAGCAGCTGTCCGTGCCGTTCTCCCGGCAGCCGTTTGGCCACCATCAGATCGAGTTCCCCCGCAGCCATCCTGGTCTTGAGGTTCTCGCTGAGCCCGACGATCAGTTCCAGGTCCACACCGGGATGCGACCGCTGGAATTCCAGGAGCACGTCGGGCAGTTCGCGCGCCACCACATCGTCGGAGGCGCCGAGCCGGATCAGTCCGGTCAGTGTCGAGTCGGAGAAGTAGCGGTCGGCGCGTGCCTGCGCGTCCAGGATGGCGCGGGCGAAACCGATCATCGCCGCACCGTCCGCGGTGAGCGACAGGTTACGGGTGTCGCGTCGGATCAGCTCACGGCCCGCAGCCTGCTCGAGCCTGGCGATGTGTCCACTGACCGTGGACTGCCGCAGGCCCAGGATGCGGGCCGCGGCCGTGAAGCCGCCCGCCCGGTCGACCGCCAGGAAGGTACGCAGGAGTTCGGGATCGAACATATTCATCACGATACGCGTTCCGAAATATCGCTTACATCGACTTTCGTGATCAGTTGGCCGGGTCGTACCGTAGCCGGGTGAGAGTGCTGGCAAAACTTCGCATCGACGGTTTCCTGCTGGGCCTGTTCGTGGCCATGGGCATCGGCCTGCTGCTGCCTGCCCGCGGGGGCGCGGCCGATGTGCTGGACTGGGCCACCAAGATCGCGATCGCAGTGCTGTTCCTGCTCTACGGCACCCGGCTCGAACCCCGCGAGGCACTGGCGGGACTGCGACACTGGCGGCTGCACACCACGGTGCTCGCCACCACGTACCTGCTCTTCCCGCTGCTGGGCCTCGCGATGCGGCTGCTGGTGCCCTCGGTCATCACCGACGACCTTTACACCGGGCTCTTGTATCTGTGCCTGCTGCCCTCGACGGTGCAGTCCTCGATCGCCTTCACCTCGATCGCGCGCGGAAACGTGGCGGCCGCGGTGGTCAGCGCGTCGGTCTCGAATCTGCTGGGTGTGTTCGTCACCCCGTTGCTGGTGATGCTGCTGATGCAGACCACCGGCACCGCCACCGTCTCGCTGACCTCGATTCTCGAGATCGTGCTCCAGCTCCTGGTGCCGTTCGTGGCCGGCCAGCTGTTACGACCGAAACTGCACCGGCTGCTCGCGCACACCACACTGACCAAGGTCGTGGACCGGGGATCGGTCTATCTGGTGGTGTACGCCGCGTTCAGCGCGGGCATGGTCGAGCACGTCTGGCAGGGACTGGCGATCGGCCGCATGCTCGCGGTGGTCGGCATCTCGGTCGTCCTGCTCGCGGTGGTGCTGGGCATCACGGCAGGCGTGGCGCGGGTGTCCGGGTTCGACCGCGCCGATCGGATCGTGGTGATCTTCTGCGGTTCGAAGAAGAGCCTCGCCACCGGACTGCCGATGGCCACCGTGCTGTTCGCCGGACAACCGGTGGGCCTGATCGTGCTGCCGCTGATGATCTTCCATCAAATCCAACTGATCACCTGCGCGGCCCTGGCCGGACGGTGGGGCCGGGCGGCCGACGAAGCGGAGGCCCGGGCCACGAACACCCCGGTCGCCGGAGCGACCGTCGCCGAGATCAGTGGCCGCACTCCGCGGCAGTGAGCTCGACGGGTAGCCGATCGACGGCTCGCTGCCGTACTCCGGCGGCAGCGAGGGCCAAGGCCAGATCTCCGCGCTCGCCGACTTCGACCGTCTCGAGCCCGAGCCACTGCGCCATCTCCCACAGGTGCTGCGCCAGGGCACCGGCGATCCGGGCGGCGGGCCGACCCGGCTCGGCGAAGGCGCCCGGCACGTACAGCCGTCCGTTCACCCGGTCGGCCCGCAGGTCCACCCGGGCGACCAGTTCACCGTCGAGCAGGAACGGGAACACGTAGTAGCCGTGCACCCGCTTGTGGGCGGGAGTGTAGATCTCGATGCGGTAGTGGAAATCGAACATTCGCTCGGTGCGGGCCCGGAAGAAGATCAGCGGATCGAACGGGCACAGCAGCGCGGCGCCCTCGATCCGGCGTGGGATCCGTGTCCCGGCCCGCAGGTAGGCCGGCCGGTCCCACCCCTGGACCCGGACCGGTTCGACCGCGCCCGCGTCGACCAGATCCGCCAGCGCCGGCTCGCACTGCTGCCGGCGCAGGCGGTAATAGTCACGCAGATCGGCCTCGGTGGCCACCCCCAGTGCGTCCGCGGCGCGCAGCACCAGTTCCCGGACCGCGTCGGACTCCTCGACGCGGCGCCCGACGACCTCGCGTGGCAGCACCCGGTCGGTGAGGTCGTAGTGCCGCTGGAATCCGACCCTCTTGTCGACCGACAACTCTCCGGTGGCGAACAGCATTTCGCACACGATCTTGGTGTCGCTGTGGTTCCAACCCCAGTGGTCCTTGCGGCGCGGCCGATTCAGTTCGAGCCGGCGCTCCACCTCGGCGGCAGTGCTCGGACCGGAGACCGCGATCGTCTCCAGCACCTGTTCGGGCAGCGCGGGATTCGCCTCCAGCACCCGACGCGCGCCGCCCCACCGGCCGCTGCCGAATCCGGCCATCCGCCACCGCATCAGCGGCCAATCCTGCACCGGAATCAGCGCCGCCTCGTGCGCCCAGTACTCCACCAACCGGCGTGGCCGGCGCGTGCTGTGCCCCCAGGCGGCCTCGTCCAGCAGGTCACGATCATAGGCGCCGATCCGGCTGAACACCGGAGCGTAGTGGGCGCGAACCACGGCGGCTACCGAATCCAGTTGCAGCAGTTTGGTATTGCGCAGCACACCGAGCACCGCACGACGAGCCGGTGCTGCTCCGGCATCAACACGGGGTGGGCCGGCGAATCCCTGGGCTGCGAGTGCGGCGCGGCGAGCCGCGTCGGCGGTAATTGTGCGCACACACCGAATCTGCCATGCCCCACCGACACCTCGCGCGGACCTACGGCCGGACCGGCGAAATCTGCTAGGTTGAAGCCGTTCGATACACGAATGTATCGAACGGCGTCGACGAATGCCTCGAATGCGCAAGGAGTGCCCGTGACACCGTCACAGCAGCCGGATGTCATCGTCGTCGGGGCAGGCCTGGCCGGCCTGGTCGCGACCTATGAGCTGACCCGCGCCGGGAAGCGGGTGCTCGTCGTGGATCAGGAGAACCGCCGCAACCTCGGCGGCCAGGCGTTCTGGTCGCTGGGCGGACTGTTTCTGGTCGATACGCCCGAACAGCGGCGCCTCGGGATCAAGGACTCCTTCGCACTGGCCTGGCAGGACTGGCAGGGTTCGGCCGGATTCGACCGCGAGGACGAGGACCACTGGGCGCGGCAATGGGCGCGCGCGTACGTGGAGTTCGCCGCCGGGGAGAAGCGCCGGTACCTGCACGACCTCGGGCTACGGATCACCCCGCTGGTCGGCTGGGCCGAGCGCGGTGGCGCCACCGCCGACGGGCACGGGAACTCGGTGCCACGCTTCCATCTGACCTGGGGCACCGGCCCCGAAGTCCTGCGGGTCTTCCTGGAACCGGTGCTGGCCGCCGAGCAGCGAGGACTGGTCGAATTCGCCTTCCGGCACCGGGTCGACGATCTCGTCGTCACCGACGGCGCGGTGACGGGGATCCGGGGCTGCGTGCTCGAGCCGAGCGAGCTGGACCGCGGTGTGGCCTCGTCGCGAACCACCGTGGGCGAGTTCGAATTCCAAGCCCCGGCGGTGCTGGTGTCCTCCGGTGGCATCGGCCACAACCACGATCTGATCCGCGCGAACTGGCCCTCCGAACGTCTCGGCCCGTGCCCGCAGACCATGATTTCCGGGGTACCCGCCCACGTCGACGGCCGGATGCTGGCGATCACCGAATCGGCGGGCGGGCGGATCGTGAACCGCGACCGGATGTGGCACTACACCGAGGGCATCAACGACTGGAACCCGGTCTGGCCCGATCACGCCATCCGTATCATTCCCGGGCCGTCGTCGCTGTGGTTCGACGCTACCGGAAAGCGTTTGCCCGCACCGTGTTTCCCCGGCTACGACACGAATGCCACGCTGCAGGCGATTCTGTCCACCGGCTACGACTACTCGTGGTTCGTGCTGACCCAGTCGATCATCGAGAAGGAATTCGCACTGTCGGGTTCGGAACAGAATCCGGACATCACCGGTAAGGACTACGCACTCACCCTCAAGAGCCGTCTCGCCAAGGGCGCTCCGGGCCCGGTCGAGGCGTTCAAGCGGCACGGTGTGGACTTCGTCGTCGCCGATACCCTGCCGGAGCTGGTGCGGGGAATGAACGAGATCGCACGCGGCCCGGACCTCGACCTCGGCGACCTGGAACGCCAGATCGTCGCCCGGGATCGGGAGCTGGACAACAAATACAGCAAGGATGCCCAATTGATGGCTGTCGCCAATGCGCGGCGCTCACTGGGCGACAAACTGGGCCGGGTGGCAACACCGCACCGCATCCTCGACCCCGCACACGGCCCGCTCATCGCGGTCCGGCTCAACATCCTCACCCGCAAGACGCTGGGCGGGCTGCAGACCGACCTCGACTCCCGGGTGATCAGCAACGCCGGCACCCCGGTGCCCGGCCTGTACGCCGCGGGCGAGGTGGCCGGGTTCGGTGGGGGCGGGGTCCACGGTTACAACGCGCTGGAGGGCACCTTTCTGGGAGGGTGCATCTTCTCCGGCCGCGCCGCAGGCCGCGCGATGGCCCAGCCGCCGCACTGAGCCTCGCCGGGCATCACCCCGTTCAGTGCGGCGCGATGCTCTTGGCGCCCACCGCCCGGGTCAGACTGAAGATGGGCAGCCCGATGACCAGGTGTTCGATCGCGGTGGAGGCACCCACCCAGAGGTCGCTGGACAGCGTCAGCGGAATGATCACCGACGCGGCGATGAGAATGCCGACGATCCAGCCGAAGAACATATCCGCCGACGGTGTCCCCAGATGCAGCAAGTACCACAGCACGCCCGCCAGCAGCGCGCACAGGAACGCCACCACCGCGAACCAGTACCCCTGGTCCGCCATCGGATTCCACACGCCGAACTTGCCGCTTTCGGTGGCGCGGGTCGCGATCACGTCGATGATCCACGCACACAGCCAGGCAGCGAGGGCGGTCACGACCGCTGTGGCGAGCACCCCACCGGCGAACATGCCCAGGTTCACCTCCGGCTCGCGCCGCTGCGCGGGCTGCCGGGCCGGTTGCTGGTAGCTCTGATATCCGGGATCCTGGTAGCCGGAATTCCGATAGCCGGGGTCCGGATAATTCCCCGGCTGATAACCGCTTTCGTACCGCGCCGTACGCGGGTCGCGCGGATCCTGTGGATGCACCGCCGTTCACCTCCGTCGAGAGTGGGTGTGCCGAGTCTAGGGCGGCACCCGGGCGCCGGGCGGTCGAACGACACGCGCGCCGCGACCACCGCGGGCACCTCCCCGGGGAGTACCCCACTCACGGGCCGGTGCTACCTATCAGCTTGTCTGAGGAGTTTGTTACCGTGACGATCATGGTCGATTCCCCCATCCTGCAGGTGGACGCCGTGGATTTCGTGCGCAACCACAACCCGATCCTCTCCGAGATCTCCTTGACGGTGCGCCCCGGCGAGCACTGGGCGCTACTGGGACCCAACGGTGCCGGCAAGACGACACTGTTGAAGATGCTGGGCGCACAGGAGCACCCCACCCGCGGCAGCGTGCACGTCCTCGGCCATCGCCTCGGCCGCGTCGACATGCGCGAACTCCGCGCCGCCATCGGCCATGTCGACCCCCGGCACAATCCGCCCTACCCCCTCACCGCCCACGAGGTCGTCCTGACCGGACTCACCAACACCGCGGACCTCAAAGGACGCTGGTCACCCACCCCCGAGCAGGAGAGCGAGGCCGATCGGCTGATCGAGCTGATGGGCCTCACCCATCGGCGCGCGGCACGGTGGCCGACGCTGTCGCAGGGGGAGCGCGGCCGGGCACTCATCGCCCGTGCCCTGATCGCGGAACCCCAGCTGCTGCTGCTCGACGAACCCGCCACCGGCCTCGACGTCGGGGGGCGCGAACAGCTCATCGAACGCATCGATCTGCTACAGACCACCCATCCCGGTCTGGCATCGATCCTGGTGACCCACCACCTGGAGGAACTACCGCCGGCCACCACCCACGTGCTGCTGCTCCGGGACGGCCGCATCGTGACCAGCGGCCCCGTCGACCAGGTGCTGACCAGCGCGACCATCAGCACATGCTTCGATCACCCGATCCGCCTCGACCGCACCGACGACGGTCGCTGGCACGTCCGCACCGAACGGGTGACACCCGCCTGAAGCAACACGTCCGACACGGAGGCCTCGCGGCACACCGGTCCCGGTCACCTCAATCTTGCCATTGACAAGATTGAGGTGACGTGCGACTGTGGAAGCCGCCCTCAGCACACTGCCGCTCCGCCGGAGGATTCCATGCCCACCCTGCCCTGGATCACCATCGATCAGCCCGCCACAGACACCGTCCAGGTCATGGCCTCACGCCTCGAGGTCCGCTCCCTGCGCCACGTTCCCCACTTCTTCGCGACCTCGATAGCCCTGTGGAAACAGGCACGCCGGTCACCCGGTGCGCTCGGCGTCACCCTGAAGGCCGACCTCACCCGCCGCACCTTCTGGACCCTGTCGGCCTGGACGGACCACGAAGCGATCGCCGCCTACGCACGGGCCGAACCACATGCCTCGGCCACCACGCGGACCCGCACCGTGATGCGCGAATCGACCTTCGTGTTCTGGCAGGTACCGGCGACCGAGCTGCCGATCGACTGGGTTGAAGCCCACCGCCGCATCACTGCCGAACGCGAACACCGCCCGGCCACACCGTCACCGCACTGATGCCGCACTGCCGACACCAGCGGACCCTCCCGGCGGCCGGTGACCACGCAGCACCCGGCACTGCCGATCAGTCGTCGACGGGAACCTGCTCCCGGATGCGTGCCGGTTCCCCGTCCTCCGGTGGTTCACGCAGCCGCGCCACGGCCATGACCCGCGACCGCGCGGCGAACCAGCCGATGATCAGGGCCGGAATCAGCACGACCAGGCTCGCGACCGTCCAGGTGCCCACCGGGCGGTCGAACGCCATCAGCACCAGCATCACGGCCAGGAACACCAGCGTCGCGATACCTGTGTACGGGGCGCCGAACATACGGAAGCCCGGCCGCTCCATCTCACCGCGCCGCCAGCGCCGCCACAGTGCCAGCTGGCAGAGCACGATCGTCGCCCACGACGACAGAATGCCCAGCGACGCGACATTGAGCACGATCTCGAACGCCCGCTTCGGCACGATGTAGTTGAGCCAGATCCCCACCAGCGCGATGAGACTGGTCAGCAGGATGCCGCCGTAGGGCACCCCGCGACTGTTCATGCGGGCGGTGAACTTCGGCGCACTGCCGTTGACGGCCATCGACCGCAGCACGCGGCCGGTGGAATACAGCCCCGCGTTGAGACTGGAGAATGCGGCCGTCAGCACGACCAGGTTCATCACCGAACCGGCATGCGGCACCCCGAGTGCCGCAAAGAACGTGACGAAGGGGCTCTCGTCCGCGTGATAGGCGGTGTAGGGCAGCAGCAACGCCAGCAACACCAGCGCGCCGACGTAGAACACCGCGATACGCAGAATCACCGAGTTGATCGCCCGCGGCATGATCTTCTCCGGATTCGCCGTCTCGCCTGCGGCGACGCCCACCATTTCCACTGCCGCGTAGGCGAATACCACACCCGAGGCCACGGTCACCAGTGGCAGCACACCCGTCGGGAACCATCCGCCCGATGCCGAGACGAGACCGAAACCCGTTTCGGCGCCATCGATCCGGAACCGGCCGCCGAGGAATACGACACCGATGATCAGGAAACCCACCAGCGCTGCGACCTTGATCAATGCCGCCCAGAACTCGAACTCGCCGAACCACTTCACCGAGATCAGATTCACGCCCAGCACCAGGCACAGCGCGATCAGCGCCAGCACCCACTGCGGAATGGCTCCGAAGCTGCTCCAGTAATGCATATAGGTCGCGATGGCGGTGGTGTCGACGATGCCCGTCATCGACCAGTTCAGGAAATAGGTCCAGCCGGCGACGAATGCCGCCTTCTCCCCGAAGAACTCACGCGCGTAGGACACGAACGATCCCGAGGTCGGGCGGTGCAGCACCAACTCCCCCAGCGCCCGCAGAATGAAGAACACGAACACCCCACAGATCGCGTACACCAGGAATAATCCCGGTCCCGCATCCGCCAGCCGTCCGCCCGCTCCGAGGAACAACCCGGTGCCGATGGCGCCACCGATCGCAATCATCTGCAGCTGACGAGGTTTCAGGCTCTTGTGATACCCACTGTCCTCGGCACTCAGGTGGGACTGTGCCGGTAGATCGCTCGTTTCGCTCATCGAGGAGGTGATTTTCCTTGGTCGGCGGTGGGGGCGGCTCGACGTTACTCGCCCTGGGAACGATCCCCGACGCGGCGGTACCGGTGCGGGCTAAAGTCCCAGCATGAGGCGTATGCGAGCGATCCCGGCCGGGGTGGGGGCCGCCCTGCTGCTGGTAGCCGGCCTGCTCACCGGCTGCTCGGCCGAAACCACAGAGGCCGCCGACTCCTGCGCCGATGCACCCAACGGCACCCCGATCGCCGCCGCCGGGCCCACCGCAACCGCCACCGACCTGGCCACCAACCCGGAGATCGCGACCGGATACCGCACCGGCATGACGCCGGTGCGCACCCACAGTTACGCCGTCTCCACCGCCAATCCCGTGGCCACCGCGGCCGCCTGCCGGATACTCGCCGCAGGCGGCACCGCCGCCGATGCCCTCGTGGTGGCCCAGACCGTCCTCGGACTCGTGGAACCGCAGGCCTCCGGCATCGGTGGCGGCGCCTTCCTGCTCTACTACGACGCGGCCGGCAAATCCATCGAGGCCTACGACGGCCGCGAGACGGCACCGGCCGCCGCCACGGAGAACTACCTGCGCTGGATCAGCGAGACCGACCACACTGCGCCGCAACCGAACCCCCGCGCCAGTGGGCGCTCCATCGGAGTACCCGGTGCCCTCCGTCTGCTCGAAGCGGCGCACCGCGATCACGGCGAACAGCCGTGGCACGATCTGTTCACGCCCGCAATCGACCTGGCCGACAACGGATTCGACATCAGCGCGCGTCTGGCGAGCCAGATCGAGGAATCCGCACCGGCGCTGGCACGCGACCCCGGCGCCCGGGCGTATTTCCTGCAGCCCGACGGCACCGCGAAACCACAGGGCCACCACCTGAGCAATCCGGCCATGGCGAAAACTCTGGGCGCGATCGCCACCGACGGCGCCGATGCTTTCTACACCGGCGCGATCGCCCGCGACATCGTCGATACCGCCGCCGATACCGCTGCAGGCCGCACCGCGGGCCGGCTCTCCCTCGACGATCTGGCCGGCTACCAGGCGAAAAAGCGCACCCCGCTGTGCACCGACTACCGGACACACCACATCTGCGGAATGCCCACCCCGTCGTCCGGAGGCATCACCGTCGCCGCCACCCTCGGCATTCTGGAGAACTTCGACCTCGGCGCGCTGGGCCCGCACGACCTCGATCGCGACGGCGGTGAGCCGGCCGCCGAGGCCGTCCACCTGATCTCGGAGGCCGAACGACTCGCATACGCCGACCGGGACAAATACGTCGCCGACTCCGACTTCGTGCCGCTGCCCGGCGGCTCCCCCGACGCACTGCTGGACAAGCAGTACCTGAAGGACCGGGCCGCGACGATCGGCCCCGCACACGCGATGGGCACCGCCCGCGCCGGAGACTTCGGGCCCGTTCCACTCGGCACCGCACCGCAGCAACCCGAACACGGCACCAGCCACATCTCCGTCGTCGACCGCCACGGCAACGCGGCCGCGATGACCACCACGGTCGAGTCGGCCTTCGGGTCGTACCACATGACCGACGGCTTCGTCCTCAACAACCAGCTCACCGACTTCAGCGCCGAACCCACCGGTACCGACGGTCTACCGCTGGCCAACCGTGTCTCCCCGGGCAAGCGGCCACGCAGCTCGATGAGCCCCACCCTGATCTTCGATCGCACAGCCGGTGGTACCCGCGGCGACCTGGTCGGCGTCACCGGCTCCCCCGGCGGGTCGGTGATCATCCAGTTCGTGGTGAAAGCGCTCGTCGGCCTGCTGGACTGGCACCTCGATCCGCAGCAGGCGGTGTCCCAGGTAGCTTTCGGTGCCGCCAACACGCCGGTCACCGGGGTCGGCGGCGAGCATCCGGCCATCGACGCCACCTCCGGCGGCGATCACGACCCCCTGGTTCGTGCCCTACGCGCCATGGGACATCAGGTATCGGTGGACCAGCAATCCAGCGGGCTCAGCGCCCTACAACGAACCAGCGACGGCTGGATCGGCGGAGCCGACCCACGCCGTGAGGGCACCGTCCTCGGCGACGCTCGCTGATACCGGCCGATGCCGCCGGCGCGCATCCCGCAGGTCAGCTGCCCTGCTGCTCATCGCCCCGGGCCGCGCCGGCGCCGCCCTGCGTAGCCTCTCCAGCACCGCCCTGCGTGGTCCCGTCACCCTGCGCAGTCCGATCTTCGCCGAGCGCCGCCGTGTACTTCGCCCCCAACTCTCGAAACCGGTCCATCGCATGCGCCGCATGCTCACGGTCGTTGACCCGGATGGCCAGTAGCGGCACATATTCGTCGCCCGCCAGCTCGAGGCGCGCCCACGCCTTCTTGTCCGGCATCGAGATACCGCGGATATCGGGCCACCGGTACTCGTTGTCGCCCAGAATATTGCGCACCACAACCCCGTGCGGGCCCACCCGCACCCGGGGACGAGTCAGCAGCAACACCGCGCCCGCCAGCAACAAACCGAAACAGATGATCGCGATTTGATCCGAACCGCGGAAATTCACCCCTGTCGTCGAATGGCTCGACAACACCCCCGCGACGATGAACAACACCGCGATCACCGCCGCCACGATCCGAGTGAACCGCACCGCACGGCGCGGACGCACCTCCAGATCCCATCGCGGGTCACCGTCGGCCGGGGAATCCGACCCACGCTTGAACAAGTGACCGACCGACGCCATCGGAATCAGGCTTCGCCGCGCAGCGCACGCAGAGTCAACGCCGCATCCAGGGCCGCCGCACTCGCCTGCTCCCCCTTGTTCTCCGCCGAATCAGGAAGACCCGCGCGATCGAGCGCCTGCTCCTCGGAGTTCACCGTCAGCACACCGTTCGTCACCGGCGTACCCGCATCCAGCGACACCCGGGTCAAACCCGCGGTCACCGCGTCACACACATACTCGAAATGCGGGGTACCCCCACGAATCACCACGCCCAAGGCGACCACCGCATCATGGGTGCGAGCCAACTCCTGAGCCACCACCGGCAGCTCCATCGCG
This sequence comes from Nocardia vermiculata NBRC 100427, assembly GCF_001613265.1. Classification (GTDB taxonomy): domain Bacteria; phylum Actinomycetota; class Actinomycetes; order Mycobacteriales; family Mycobacteriaceae; genus Nocardia; species Nocardia vermiculata. Next base: position 137,734 of record NZ_BDCA01000008.1, on the reverse strand, counting down.
CCCGCGCACCGCACCACCGTGATCTGTTCGACGCCCGCCTCCCGGGCCACCCGCTCGGCGTTGGCCAGCAACGTGTCGCAGATGGTCGTATGCCAGCGCGACGCCACGATGCCCAGCGTCAGCTCCTTCGCATCCGCCAGCGAGAACTCCGGTACACCCGCACCGCTCATCGACCGCTACCTCTTCTCACCGAATTCCATTGCTTACCGGCTCCCCGCGGGCACACGATCCGCGATCAGTGCGCCGTCTCCCCCAGATCCAGATCATCCAAGCCCACCAGGTCGTGCCCCATCCGATCGCGCTTGGTCCGCAGATACCGCAGATTCTCGGCATTCGCCCGCACCGGCATCGGCACCCGCTCGGTGATACTGAGCCCGTATCCGTCGAGACCGACCCGTTTCGCCGGATTGTTGGTCAGCAACCGCATCGACTTGATCCCCAGATCGACCAGGATCTGCGCACCCGTCCCGTAGTCACGCGCATCCGCCGGCAAACCCAGCTCGATATTCGCATCGACGGTGTCGTGGCCCGAATCCTGCAACTGGTAGGCCTGCAGCTTGTGCATCAAGCCGATACCGCGGCCCTCGTGGCCGCGCATATACAGCACCACGCCGCGCCCCTCGGCCGCCACCATCTCCATCGCCGCATCCAACTGCGGACCGCAATCACAGCGCAGCGAACCGAACACATCGCCGGTCAGGCATTCCGAATGCACCCGCACCAGCACATCGTCACCCGAATCGGCACTCAGATCACCGCGCACCAGCGCCACATGCTCGACATCGTCGTAAATGCTCTTGTATCCCACGGCCTTGAACTCGCCGTACTTGGTGGGGATCCGCGCCTCCGCGATCCGCTCCACCTGCTTCTCGTTCCGACGTCGCCACGCGATCATATCGGCGATCGAGATCAGCGCCAGCTCGTGCTCGTCGGCGAAGATCCGCAGCTCCTCGGTGCGGGCCATGTCGCCCTCGTTCTTCTGGCTGACGATCTCACAGATCACGCCGGACGGGCTCAAACCCGCCATCCGAGCCAGATCCACCGCCGCCTCGGTATGCCCCGGGCGCCGCAGCACACCGCCCTCCTTGGCACGCAGCGGCACCACATGGCCGGGCCGGGTGAACTCGTCGGCCCGTGACGCCGGATCGGCCAGCAGCCGCATCGTCGTCGCCCGATCCGCACCCGAAATACCGGTCGTCACACCCTCACGCGCGTCGACCGACACCGTGTACGCCGTACCGTGCTTGTCCTGATTCACCGAATACATCGGCGGCAGACCCAGCCGATCACAATCCGCCCCCGTCAACGGCACACAGATGTAGCCGGAGGTGTAACGAATCATGAAGGCCACCAGCTCGGGCGTCGCCTTCTCCGCGGCGAAGATGAGATCGCCTTCGTTCTCCCGGCCCTCGTCGTCGACGACGACGACGGCCTTACCCGCGGCGATATCGGCGACTGCGCGCTCGATGGTGTCGAACCTGGTCACGTCTGCTGTGCTCCATCTCGGAATAGGTGCGAGTCAACCCTACTGTGTCTATGGCCTCCGCTTCGCTGCGGCGGGGGTGGGTCATCCGCGCTGGGTGAGGCGCTCCACGTACTTGGCGATGATGTCTGCTTCCAGATTCACCGTGGTGCCGGTGGGGGCGCTGCCCAATGTGGTGAGCTCGCGGGTGGTGGGGATCAGGGAAACCTCCAGCCAGTCGCGGTGGCCGGAGTCACCGTCGTCGTCGAGGCCCACGCCGGAGACGGTCAGCGAGATGCCGTCGACGGTGATCGAACCCTTTTCCACCACGTACCGGGCGACACTGTCGGGCAACGAGATCCGCACCACCTCCCAGTTGTCGGACGGGGTGCGCGAAACGACGGTACCGGTGCCGTCGACGTGGCCCTGCACGATATGGCCGCCGAGCCTGCTGTTCACCGCGGCGGCACGCTCCAGATTCACCCTCGACCCCACATCCAGCGTGCCGATACCGGAACGGCTCAATGTCTCGCCCATCACATCGGTGGTGAAGCTGTCGCCGTCGACGACGTCGACCACCGTGAGGCAGACACCGTTCACCGCGATCGAGTCGCCGTGCCCGGCATCGGAGGTCACCAGAGCGCCGCGGATGGTGAGCCGCGCCGCATCCGCGGATCGATCCACGGCGACGATCTCGCCCAGTTCCTCGACGATGCCTGTGAACATCCCATTCTCCTGTCACCAGACGCCCGCCCGATGGGGACGTCCATAGCCCGAACGATGCCGGCCGCCCGGGGTATTCCCGGGCGAGCCGAAGTGTCCTCAGCGTAACGACGTGCGGTAGCAGGAGGCATTCGGCCGACTACCGGTCCGGATACGCGACTGTGGGCCGGAAAAGACGCATCGAACCGGGCGCGGCGCAGCGGCACGCCGGGCAGAGAATTCGACAGCTCGCCAATAGGGGCTCGCATCGAATGTCGACGAGGAAATCGCGATCGATCGTGAATACGGCCGAATGGAACTCATCGCTCACATACCGCATATCGGGAAAATCCGACATTATTGGGCGGCCGAACCCCGTTTCTTACCCACCTGCCGAAAGGGTCAATCCCAGAACTTGCGTCACACCGAATCCGGTAGCAAGATTGTTATGCAGTTGACTCCAACAGTTCACGAGCACGCGTATTTCACACGACATCCGGAAAGTTAGGCCCGACCGGGCCGGATCCACGTTGGACAACAACACTTTTGGGGGTACGGCGTGACCACGACAGTGATCGATACAGCTCTCACGGATCGATGCGAGCGCTACCGGCGTATTTTTCATCTCCCGGCGGCGGTCGACGACGCGTCCCAGCACATCGTGCTCGACATCGGAAGCCGCTTCGGCGCGGTCACCATGCCGGCCGACATCGGCGAGCGGGTCCTGCGCCAACTCACCCAGTCCGGATTGGTGACTCCGGTCGTCCATCATCCGCGCGCCCGGCGCTGGACCTTCGTCACCGGACCCTCACATTCCGCGGAGATCACCACATCCGTTGCCGCCGAACTGTTTCGGCTCTACACCACCGTCGCCTGCACCGGCAGCCACATCGTCCTCCCGTCCGCCGAGGACGAGCGGACCGGCTATCGCATCTGGGTGCAGGCTCCGGACCATGTCGACGCGGTCGTACCGATGGCCGCCGTCGTGGAGGCCGTGCGGCTCAGCTCCGCACCGCCCGCTCCGTCTCGATAACCTTCTCGCGCAAGGCTTCCACGGTCGCGGCCGGATCCGGGGTGCCGTAGACCGCGGAGCCTGCGACGAAACAGTCGACGCCCGCCTCGGCGGCAGCCTCGATCGTGTTCATGTTGATGCCGCCGTCGATTTCGACGACCAGTCGCAATTCCCCGCTGTCGACCAGCCGTCGCACCGCGCGTGCCTTGTCCAGCACCTGCGGAATGAACGATTGCCCGCCGAACCCCGGCTCGACGCTCATCACCAGGAGCGTGTCGAAATTGCGCAGAATTTCCAGGTACGGCTCGATCGGAGTGTTCGGCTTCACCGAGAGGCCGGCCTTGCCGCCCGCGGCATGAATATCGCGCGCTACCGCGACCGGGTCCTCGGTCGCTTCCGCGTGGAAGGTCACGTTGTAGGCGCCGGCCTCGGCGTAGGGGGGTGCCCAGCGGCCCGGATCCTCGATCATCAGATGACAGTCCAGCGGAATGTCGGTGGTCTTCAGCAGACTCTGCACCACCGGCAGGCCGAGGGTCAGATTGGGCACGAAGTGGTTGTCCATCACATCGACGTGCAGCCAGTCCGCGCCCTCGACAGCCTGCATCTCCTCGGCGAGACGAGCGAAATCTGCGGACAGTATGGACGGCGCGATCATCGGCGACGGCCGGTGGAAGTGAGGGTTCGAGGTGGACACAGCGCGAGAGTGTACTGGGTGCGATACCGCCGAATCCGACACTGTCGACGATTGCCCGCCGCGAAGTTGGGTAGCCTCCGTAGGGTGATCAACATGTCGGCTGAAGAGGGACTGCGCAGCACACCTGTCGAAATCGGAGTAGCGGCGACGGTGTCGCAACTGGCGATCGTGCGCGGATTGGCCGAAACGCTGGTCCTGCTCAGCGATTTCACGCTGGACGAGGTGGCCGACATCCGGCTCGCTGTGGACGAGACCTGCTCCACGCTCATCGCACTCGCCACCCCCGGCAGCGCTCTGCAATGCCGGTTCACCGTCGGTGACAACGATCTGGTCGTGCGGGTGGCGGGCATTGCCGCCACCTCCGAACTGCCCGATCAGCGCAGCTTCGGCTGGCACGTGCTGCGCACCCTGACCGACGACATCGACGTCGGCCAGGAACCCTACGATTCGACGCTGTCCGGTTACCCGACGGTCGTGGAATTTCGCCGGGTCCGGGGGAAAGCGTAGTGGCCGACGAACACAACGGGTTCGAGGCCGACAAGGCCGCGGACACCGCGGATACGGCCGTGAGCAGACCCGACACCGACGCGGCTCACGCCAACGGCGACGACAAAGCCGCGGCGGGGCAGACCGAGGGCAGCGCCGACCGGACCGAAGGAAATGCGGGGCAGACCGACGGTGAGCAGGCCGACTCCGGTGACGATGCCGAAGCGGCCGAAGAAGTCGGCAAATCCGTCACCGGCGGCTACGACGATGTGAACGCGCTGTTCCAGGCGCTCGAGCAGGCCCCGGAGCATCGCCAGGGCGAGCTGCGCGAGGAGCTGATCAATCGGTGCATCCCGTTGGCCGACCACATCGCCCGCAAGTTCAGCGGTCGCGGCGAACCGTTCGACGATCTGACCCAGGTCGCCCGGGTCGGCTTGGTCCACGCGGTCGACCGATTCGACGTCTCGCGCGGCTCGAACTTCCTGTCCTTCGCGGTACCCACCATCATGGGCGAGGTCCGGCGCTACTTTCGTGACAACACGTGGGCGATGCGAGTTCCGCGGCGGGTCAAGGAAACTCACCTACGCATCGGCGCCGCGATCGATTCACTGTCCCAGTCACTGGGCCGCTCGCCCACCGCGAAGGAGATCGCGGCGCTGCTCGAGATCCATCCCGACGAGGTGACTCAGGCTGTTATCGCGGGCAACGCCTATCAGCCCAGCTCCATCGACGCGGTGTCGGTGGGCCGTGACACCGAGGCGTCGCTGTTGGACACCCTCGGCGAGGAAGAGTCGCAGTTCGACCGGGTCGAGGAATACGTGGCCATCCGCCCGTTGCTGGCGGGGTTGCCCGAACGCGAACGCCGCATCCTGACCATGCGGTTCTTCGAGTCGATGACGCAAACACAGATCGCCCAGCGCATGGGTATCTCGCAGATGCACGTGTCCCGCATCCTCGCGAAGACCCTCGCCCGCCTGCGAGAGCAGAGCGCCCGCGAATAACGCGCCGCCACCGCGGGATGCGGTGGCGGCGATCAGCGTGCGGCCGCGCCGCCGCGGCCGTTCCGGACGACACTCGACAGCAGTTGCCCGGCCGGCCCGGCCAGCGTGCGCGGCGGACGCCACACTGCCCGCAGGGTTCGGCGCAGATCGAGTCCCGCCACGTCGACCGCACGCAGCTCGCCGCGCTCCAACTGTTCGTCGACAGCGAGCGAGCTGAGCACCGCCGGCCCGACCCCACCCAGGACGCTGGTTCGGATGGCGGCCGCGCTGCCCAGCTCGAGGAGCGGTTCGGCGCGGGCATACTCGGTCAGTGCGGCGTCCAGGGTGCTGCGGGTTCCCGAGCCCGGCTCGCGCACCACCAGGGCGGTCGCCGCCAGCTCTTCGACCGTCAGGGGTGTTCGGCGCCGTGCCCAGGCGTGGCCGGGATGCACCACCACGATCAGACTGTCGTGTGCGACCGTCACGTGCGGCAGGCCGTCGGGTACCGAGGGCGATTCGATGAAGCCGAGATCGCACTCCCCCGCCGTCAGCCGCTCACAGACTTGGCGCGAATTGTGCACCTGCAGATGAACTTTCACATCCTGATGGGCACGCCGAAACTGCCCGAGCCAGCCGGGCAGCAGACATTCGGCCACCGTCATACTGGCGGCGACGGTGAGTTCGGCCTCCCGATCGGTGCGCAGTGCGGCCGCGGCATCGACGAGCCGGTCCAGGTCGTCGAGCACCTCCCGGGCCCAGTGGACCACGACCGTTCCCTCAGGGGTGAGAGTCGATCCGCGTGGTGTGCGGCGCAGCAGGACCAGCCCCAGGCGATGTTCCCACTGCCGTACCGCGCGACTGGCGTTCGGTTGCGCAATCCCGAGCGCACGCGCCGCCGCCCCGAGACTTCCATGGTCGTCGACAGCGACGAGCAACTCGAGAAATCCGAGGTCGGGACGCATCTCACTCATACCCGGATCATATGCCTGACAGCAGAGCCATATCTGGTCGATATGGCTGTCATGCGGTTTTCGCGGCTACCGGCACCCCCGGTTTCGCGGCACGGTAACGGGTATGACGAGCCAGACCTCTCGGCACATCACCGCATCCGGATCGGCGGCCGACACCGGCGCCCCCGATTCGAGCGCGCCACCACATCGCCCGTCGCCGGATACCGAGGCTCGGGCCACCGCAGCTGCTGCAGCACCGGCGCGGCGCTCCGGCGATGGGAGCACCACTCGGCGTCCGCGCCGCTTCGGCATGGGAGAACACGTCCGGCTGCCCCGGCGCATGCCGGACGTCGTTCCCGGTCTGGCACTGACCACCCTCGTCACGGCCGTGGTCATGCTGTTCGGGCGGCTGGTCCCGGTGGTCAGTCCCCTGTTGATCGCGATCGTGGTCGGCGCACTGCTGGCCAACTGCGTCACCCTGCCCGAGCGAGTGCGACCTGGCCTGGCGTTCTCGTCGAAGAAGCTGCTCCGCCTCGGCGTCGCACTGCTCGGACTGCAGCTGACCTTCTCCGACCTTCTCGGCCTCGGTCCTGCGGCAATCGCGATGGTGGTGGCGGTGGTGGTACTGGGGATCGCCGTCACCATGTGGATGGGCCGGTTACTCGGCCTGAGCTGGACACAGCGAGTGCTGATCGCCTGCGGATTCTCGATCTGCGGCGCGGCGGCGGCCGCGGCCGTGGACGGGGTCGTCGACTCCGAGGAGGAGGAACTGCTCACCACGGTCGCGCTGGTCGTCGTGTTCGGCACGGCCATGATCGCGGTGATCCCGCTGCTGTCGGGTGCCTTCGGCCTCGACGACCGCACCGCCGGGATGTGGGCCGGTGGCGCGGTGCACGAGGTGGCACAGGTGGTCGCCGCGGGCAGTGCTCTCGGCGGCGGCGCCCTCGCCGTGGCGGTGATCGTCAAGCTGGCCCGGGTGGTACTCCTGGCCCCCGTGCTGGCAGTGATCGGCCGGCAGCAGCGCCGGCGGGCAGGTTCCGGAGCAGGTACCGGCCGGACACCGCTGCTCCCGCTGTTCGTGCTCGCCTTCCTGGCCTGCGCCGCGCTGCGCACCACCGGCGTGATTCCCGCGCCCGTCCTCGACGGGGCGAAACTCCTGCAGACCGCCCTGCTAACCGCCGCGATGTTCGCACTCGGCGCGGGCGTGCAGGTGGCGGCGTTGCGCCGGGTGGGTTACCGGCCGCTGCTGCTGGCTCTGCTGTCGACGATCTGGGTCGCGGGTGTGGCCCTGGCCGGCGCCGTTCTGGCCGGGTGAGCCGGTGTGGTCGTCGAGTCCGAGCCGAGCGGGACGCTCGGCTCAGAGCGGCTTGCGCAGCGCGGCCGCGAACATGGCGTCGGTGCCGTGCCGATGCGGCCACAACTGTGCTGCCGGGCCGTCACCGGTATCGGTCACCCCGGGCAGCAGTTCGCGGGTCTCGAGCTGCTCGGCACCGGTCCGCCGGACGACATCGGCGACCACGGCCACGGTTTCGGCCAGGTGCGGAGAGCAGGTCGAGTACACGACCACGCCCCCCGGGCGCAGCAGTTCCCAGGCCGCGTCGAGCAGTTCTCGCTGTAACCCGGTCAGGTCCGGCACATCGGCAGGGGTACGCCGCCAGCGCGCTTCCGGACGACGCCGCAACGCGCCCAGGCCGGTGCACGGGGCATCCACCAGGATGCGGTCGTAGCCGGGAGTCAGACCCGAATCGCGGCCGTCGGCCACATGCACCGTCACCGGCAGGTCACGAGTGGCCTTGCGCACCAGCTCTGCTCGGTGTTCCGCCGGTTCGACGGCGTCCACTTCGAAGCCGTCGATCCCGGCCAGGGCGCCGAGTAGTGCAGCCTTCCCGCCGGGCCCCGCGCACAGATCCAGCCAGCGGCCGCGATCCTCGCCCAGCAACGGAGCACCGGTCAGCGACAGTGCCACCAGCTGACTGCCCTCGTCCTGCACCCCGGCCATCCGCTCGCGGACCGGCTCCAGTTGTGCCGGATCGCCACTGTCGAGATACACCGCGTACGGCGACCATCGCCCTTCCTCGCCGCCGCTGATCAGGGCCAGCTCCTCGGCGGTGATGTCACCGGGCCGGGCCACCAGATGGACGATCGGCCGCTGGTCGTCGGCGGCGAGCAGCTCCCGAAGCTCACCGGCCCGCGAACCCAGGGCATCCGCGAAGGCCTGGGCGATCCAGACCGGATGTCCGTATTCGAACGCCGACCGGCCCACCGGATCCGGCGGTGCCAGGCGCTCGATCCATTGCTGCGGCGACCGGGCGGCCGCACGACGCAGTACCGCGTTCACGAATCCGGCTCTGCCGCTGCCGTATTCGCTGCGTACCAGATCCACCGAAGTATCCACGGCAGCATGCGCGCCCACGCGGGTGCGCAGCAGTTGATAGACCCCCAGCCGCAGCACATCCAGGAGCGGACCGTCGATCTCGTCGACCGTGCGGCCCGCACAGTCGGCGATCACCGCGTCGAGAATCCCGAGCGCCCGACAGGCACCGTAGGCGAGTTCGGTCGCGAATGCCGCGTCGCGACCGGACAAGCGGTGCTCCCGCAGCAGAGCCGGAAGCACCAGATTCGCGTACGCGTCACGTTCGCGGACCGCACGGAGCAGGTCCCTGGCCACCAGCCGCGGGGTATCGACCACGGCATCGCGGCGCGCGGTGCCCGGTCGCGCCGGCCGGGAACCACCACGCGCCGGTCCGCGCCCGGTGTCCGCGCCACGACGCGGCGACTGCTCCCGGCGAGAATCGTTACCGCGGCCGCCGCCGTCGCGATCGCCCCGAACCTTTCCACCCCCACGCCGGCGGTTCGCGTTCTCAGCGGTGCTGTCTCCGCGTCCGGAGCTACCGCCGGAGGCCCCACGACGGCCGGTTTCCCGTTGGTCCGGCGCCCGCCGCCGATCCTGTCCGTCGCCTTCCGCGCCTGGACGGCGGCGCGAGGGCCCACCGCTACCCGGTGGGGACGCCGCGCGCCGACCCGATTCGCGCTCGGCACCGCCGCGACCCGTGCCCCGGCCCGCGCGCCCGTCACCGGGGGGGGACTTGTCCGCGCGGTTGCCGCGGGAGCTCTTGTCGCCGGCGCCCGCACGGCGCTCACCGCTCGGTGCGTCCGTCCGCCGCCCGGACTCCGCTCGCCGATTACCGCTCGGTACTCCCGGGCCGCTCATTCGACCACCGTCCCGGGTTCCAGGCGTGCGCCGCGCGCCCAGTCCAGCGCCGCCATCATGCGCTTACCCTGTGGCTGCACCTGGTCGAGCCGCACCGCGGTGGTCGTGGTGCCGACGTAGACACCGGATTTGCGGACCTCGATCGTACGCACCGGCAATTGCTCCTCCACCAGTTCCACCGGACCGACCTTGAGTCGCTTTCCGGCAACCTCGGTCCAGGCACCGGGCACCGGGGTGACCGCGCGGATCCGGCGGTTGATCGCCAGAGCCGGTTGATCCCAGCGGATGTGCCCCTCGTCGGATTCGATCTTCGGGGCATAGGAAACCCCCTCGCTCGACTGCGGTACCGCCTGGATGGTGCCGTCCTCGATCCCGTCCAGGGTCGATTCCAGCAACGCCGCCCCCGATTCCGACAACCGCGCCAGCAGCGCGCCCGCGGTGTCGGTCGTACCGATACGTTCGGTGACGACGCCGTACACCGGGCCGGTGTCGAGGCCGGCCTCGATGCGGAAGGTCGATGCACCGGTGATCTCGTCGCCGGCGAGTACCGCGGCCTGGACCGGCGCCGCGCCACGCCACGCGGGCAGCAGCGAGAAGTGCAGATTGACCCAGCCGTGCACCGGAATGTCGAGCACCGCGGACGGAAGCAGCGCGCCGTAGGCGACGACCGGACAGCAATCGGGGGCCAGCTCGGTCAGTGCCGCGACGAATTCCGGCTCCCCGGGCTTGTGCGGTGTGAACACCGGGATCTCGTACTCGTCGGCCAGCCTGCCGATCGGCGACCGGACCACCTTGCGTCCCCGTCCTGCCACCGCGTCCGGACGAGTCACCACCGCAACGACCTCGTGGCGCTGCGATTCGATCAGCCGACGCAGCGACGGCACTGCCGGGTCGGGAGTTCCCGCGAAGACCAGCCGCATCTACTCGCTCCGCCCGGACTCGCCGCGGCTGCCCGCCACCTCGGCCGCGGACATCACCGTCTTACCCGCGGCGAACCATTCCGATTCACGCACTGCGCGCATAGCCTGCTTGCGCGCAGCGGGTTCCAGCCGTTGCAGATACAGCACACCGTCGAGATGATCGGTTTCGTGCTGGATGCACCGGGCCAGCAGATCCGCCGCCTCGAATGTCACCGGTTCACCGTTGCTGTCCGAGCCCCGGGCGACCACCCGCTGCGCACGGGTCACGTCGTAGCGCAGACCCGGGATCGACAGGCATCCCTCCGGGCCGGTCTGCTCGTCCGCGCCGATGACCTCGAAGACCGGGTTCACCACATGCCCGGCAGCGTCACCGGTGTCGTAGACGAAGACCCGCAGGCCGACACCGATCTGCGGTGCGGCCATCCCCACGCCGTTGCTGGCATGCATGGTGTCGGTGAGATCGGTGACCAGTTGCGCGAGTTCACCGTCGAAGGATTCGACCTCGTCGGCGCGAGCGCGCAGGACGGGATCGCCGAACAGGCGAACGGGCTGGATTGTCACAGGCACACACTCCCGGGCGAGACGATTTGCGGTCGCCTCAGTTTACGGGCGCCGCGAAATCCGATTCGTCAGGAATGCGCGCCGAGCACGACCTCACCGATTCCGGTGCCCAGCGGCACATAGGAACACTGTGGCAGCGGTGCGGTCTCGGGATCCAGAAGGGTGAGCAGCAGCTGCTGCGCGAACCGGTCGTACACCAGGTGGAAGTGCCCGGTCAGGTCGATCGGGCACAGGTCCTGCAGCACGATGTTGTGCGCTCCCGGGCCGGTCAGCGCGATATTGGTATAGGGCTGGATCATCTCGTCGACCCGGCTGCCGACGGTGGTGTAGCGCACGCCGGGCACGGTGTCCCCGCCGGCGTTCAGGTCACGCATGAACGGTGAGCCCTGCGCCTGCTGAACCGTCGCGAGCGAGGTCACCTCCTCGAATGCGTCCCACACTCCGGGGACCGCGTCGGCGAGTGGCACCAGCCCGTACATGACACCGCCGTAGCTCGGCGAGGCCAGACCGATCCACTGCCCCACCTTGGGCGCACCACCGAGCTTGTTGATGTAGTAGCGGGTGACGGTCGCCCCCTGGGAGAAACCCACCAGGTCGACCTGTTTCGCACCGGTCACGTCGAGAACCCGGTCGACGAACGCTGCGAATTGCCGGCTGGAAGCCCACAGATCCTCGGTACCGAAGCTGGTCGCCCCGGGCTTACCGCCGTATTCGGGGGCGAAGACGCAGAATCCCGCGGCGACCAGTTGCGGGCCGATCCCCGACCAGTCGGTGTAGGCGGTCGCGTCGGTACCGTGCGCGAGAATGATCGGGCGCGGATGGCGCGCCGACGGCCGGCAGCCGAAATCGTTGGTCCCCCATGGGGTGGCGTCGGGATGGTCCTTCAGGTAGCGCGAAGCCGCGAGATGATCCGGCTGCGGCGGACCCCATTCGGTCGGAACGACCACCGGGCGGGTGTCCGGCGGCGGCGCGGCGGGCGGGTCCGCCCACGCGGGCACCCCGGTCCCCAGTGCCAGCCCGCACACTGTCACCGCCGCGGTGAGCCCGCCGCGCCATCCGCGGCATCTCGGTCGTCGTCCCATGCCCCGATTGTCCGCCGCGCCGGGGCGAAACGGGGGCGAGACACGGTGTCACAGCCTCACTCGGCTGTGCCGGCGTCGTCGTCGGCGAGGATCCGGTAGACCGAGCGACGGGCCTCGGTGAGGACCTCGGCCGCCTTCGCGGCCTGCTCGGGCGTGCCGGCGCGCGCTACCTGGCCGACCGCACCCATCAGCTGACCGACCAACTCCCGCAGGTCGAGCGCCTGATCGCCGACGTTTTCGCGCACATCCTGCCACGGGTCGCCGAGCTCGTCGCGATGCTCGCGAACGTACTCGGTGCCGGCTTCGGTGAGTTTCGCGGTCTTGCGGCCGGCGACCTTCTCGATGATGACCAGCCCTTCGTCCTCGAGCTGGGACAGCGCCGGGTAGATCGATCCGGGGCTGGGCCGCCAGATGTCGTCACTGCGGTCGCGGATCTGCTGAATCAGCTCGTAGCCGTGCATCGGCCGTTCCTGCACGAGCAGCAGGATCGCCGCCCGCACATCACCGCGCCGGCCGCGACCGCCACGTCCACGGCCGCGTCCCACGTGACCGCCCGGACCGAATCCGGGTCCGAATTCCGGTCCGAAGGGACCGAAACCGTGCGGGCCGCGCGGGTGGCGGCGGAACTGTTCGCGTCCGCCGTGTTCGCGCGGATCGGGCCAGGGGCCGCGTCGCCGACCGGGACCGAACCGGTCCATATTCTCCATGCGTTCCATGATTGCCTCCTGAGGCTTGTCTTACGTTGACCTAGTCAACGATATATCGGCAATGCATCTTTGACAACCATGACGTGCCTCACCGAACGCCCGCACCCACAGCCGGCCCGGACCGGGTTACCACTCGGCCACGACTCACTCGGCGAGGGAATCGATCCAGCGTTCCAACCGATCACCCTCGACACGCATCAACTCGGGATTACGAAAAGTATTGGTGAGCAAAGAAATCCCCTGATACGAGGCGATCAGCGCGACAGCCAGCTCTCCAGCGTCCACCCGGCCCAGTTCCTCGAACTGCCGCTGCACCCACTCCAGCAACACCTGCATCGACGCGGCCAGATCACGCTCGAGACCGTCGGAACGCTTGTCCAGCTCGACCGCGAGGGTGCCGGTGGGACACCCGAATCGCGCAGCCACCTCCCGCTGACCGACCCACGACCGGATCAGAGTCTTCAACCGCGCCGCCGGCCGCGACTCACGGTCGAGCTCGGCCAGGAAGCCGTCGAGAGCCCGCGCATGCGCCCCGATCGCCGCCCCGATCAGCTGATCCTTGGTTTTGAAGTAGTAGTAGACGTTACCTACGGGCACATCCGCGGCCTGCGCGATATCGGCAATCGTCGTCTTCTCCACGCCCTGCCGATGAAAGACCTCCGCGGCGGCGGAGGCCAGCCGTTCCCGCTTCCCCGGCCGAGTCACCGATTCTGAGTTGGTCACCCAACTAACTATAGACAAGCGCCGCATCAGTCGATAACGTTGAACTGAGTCAGTCAACTAACTCAGGAGTGAATCATGATCGCGATCACGGGAGCGACCGGCACCATCGGACGAGTGCTGGTCCGCACTCTCCTCGACGGCGGCGAGGAGGTGACCGCGATTTCGCGGGGCACCGCGCCACTACCCGACGGTGTAGCGCACCGGCGCGCAGACCTCGGCGACCCACACGGGCTCGGCGCCGCCGTCGCCGGAGCGGAGGCAGTGTTCCTGCTCTTCACAGGCCCGCAGCTGGTCACGGGACCACGCCCGGCCGAGTATCTCGAGGCGCTGCGCGCCGCCGAAGTGGACCGGGTGGTTCTGTTGTCCTCACAGGTGGCCGGGACCCGCCCGCATCTCGAATCCCATGCGCGCAGCGCCGCATTCGAACAGGCAGTACGAGATGCGGAGCCGGAGTGGACGGTGCTGCGGCCGAGCGGATTCTTCTCCAACACCATCGCCTGGCGCGACAGCATCATCACGGAGAACACCGTGTACACCCCGTTCCCCGATATCGCGTTGCCGATGGTCGACCCCGCCGACATCGCGGCGGTCGCGGCCGCCGCACTGCGTGGCGGCCACGCCGGGCGCACCTACGAGATCACGGGCCCGGCCCCCATCACTCCCCGAGAACAGGTGCAGATCCTCACTCGTGCACTGGACCGGCCGGTGCGGCTGGTGGAGTTGGATCGGGAACAAGCGCGGGCGAACCTCCTGCGTTTCGTGCCACCGGCGGTCGCCGACGGCACGCTGGATGTGCTCGGCACGCCCCTGCCCGGGGAACAGGCCACCGGTTCGGGAGTCCCGGACGTTCTCGGCCGCCCGGCCACCGGATACACCGACTGGGCTGCCCGCAATCGGGCCGCCTTCGCTGCCACCTCGGCGCCGGTCGGCGCCTAGCCGATGTCGACCGGGTCGATCTGCACTCGCAGCGGGCCGGTGGAGCGGTGACTGCTGCGCACCGCCAAGGCATCGGCCAGGGCCCGTGACAGTGCGCTGCCCGCGCCACGGTCCACCCGCAGGATCATGCGCTCGACCTCGGTAGGGGCGGTATCGCCGGAGAAGGGGGTGCGGGCGCCGGGCGGTAGTGGCACCGGGCCAAGCACCTCGACACCCTCGGGAAGCACTGTCTCGCCGAGTAATTCGCCGACGGTCGCGGTGGTGCCGTCGACCGCGGCGAGCCGCACGGCGGGCGGGAAGCGGACCTCGACGCGCGCGTCGAGTTCGTGGCGGGCGTGACCGACCGGGTCCCAGCGCACCAGCGCCTGCACGGTCGGCAGTGACGGCTCGGCCATCACCAACACTTCGCCGTCCGCGCGGACGAGCGTCGCCGCCGACATCCAGCGCCGCAGCGCATCCTCGGCGGCGCGCAGATCGGCGCGGCCCAGCAGCGCCCAGCCGTCGAGTAGCAGCGCCACCGCGTACCCACCGGGTACCGCGGGCTCGGCGCCGATGGTCGACACCACCACCTGAGGTCCTTCCGGCACGGAGTCCAGGACCGAGGCGCCGCCCGAACCACGAATCGGGACCCCGGGGAACGCTCGGCCCAATTCCTCGGCGGTGCGCTGCGCACCGATCACCACCGCGCGCAGCACGCGCGAACCACAGTTACCGCAGCGGAAGCTCGGCTCCATCTTCCCGCACCAACGACAGCTCGGACTGTGCGCACTGTCCTCGGACGCTTTGCTGCCCAACGGGACTGCGGACGACGCCACCGACCGCCCGGCGCCGCGTGCACCGGCAGAACCGGTACGGCGGGAATGCGCGGCACCTGCCTCGTGGTCTCCACCGACGGCGGCACGGGCTCGCCCGGCAGCTGCCGCCTCGCCCGGAGCACCGTTCCCCCGCCGGGCATTCCGGCTCTCCGGTCGATCCTGCTCGGGTAACGACAGCGGGCCGTTGCAATGCCTGCAGCGGGCCGGGGTGCGGCATTTCGCACAGGCCAGGGCCGGGACATAGCCGCGGCGCGGAACCTGCACCAGTACCGGGTCCCCGGCGGCCAGGGCACGCCGGGCGGCGACGAAGGCGGTACCCGGGATCCGGATCGCGCGGGCCATCGGATCGCGTTCCAGGGCGATATCACTGTCCCCCGGTGCGTGAATTCGAGGCACGGTGGCGCGCAAGGTGTTTCGATCGGCCAGCAGGTCGTGGGCCCATCCGGTGGCGACCATCGCTTGCGCTTCGGCGGTGCGCGCGAATCCGCCCACCACGAAGGCTGCGCCGGTCTCGTGTGCGCGCAGCATCGCCACCTCGCGCGCATGCGGGTAGGGCGCGCGCGGTTCGGCATAGGTGTCGTCGCCGTCGTCCCACACGATGAGCAGACCCAGCTCACGAGCGGGCGCGAAGACCGCGCTCCGCGTTCCGACCACGACACGCGCCGTCCCCCGCAGCACGGCGAGCCACCGCCGGTATCGAGCGGCGGGCCCCAGCCCCGCCGACAGCCCGACCACCGCATCGCCCACCAGCACAGCACATTCCGCCACGACCCGATCCAGGTCGCGTTGATCCGGGACCATGACGATCACGCTGCGTCCACCCGCAACGGCGGTGGCCGCCAACTCCGCGAGCCGGCGCGGCCACTCCTCTCCCGGCATCGCCTGCCAGGCCGCGCGAGGTCCGCTCCCGCGCCGCAACGCCGACAGGAACGAACCCGCATGGACGTACCTCGACCATTCCGGAAAATCCGCCGGAATCTCGGGCAGCTGCACAGGTTTCGGCTCGGCCGCTTCGGTGCGCGCATGCCGGGGCGGAATCGCCAGCCGCAGCACATCGGCGCGAGTTCCGGCATACCGCGCCGCGACCGCGGACACCAGGCGAACGATCTCCGGAGTCAGGACCCGTTCGCCCGACACCACCCGCTGCAGAGGCTGAATTTTTCCGGAATGCTCACTGCGCGTGAGTCGTTCGAGAATGAAACCGTCGACCAGGCGACCGGAGAACCGCACCCGCACCCGCACACCGGGCGCCGCGAGGTCGTCCATCTCCGGCGGCACCGAATAGTCGAAATCACGATCGAGGTGCGCGGGTTCGAGTAGCGGCAGCACGCGCGCGATCGGCTTCTCGAGCCGGATCGGTGCGGCCTCGTCGCTGCCCGCCACCGCAGCCGCGTGCTCGGCTACTGCTGCGGGAACGACGCCGCGTTCACTCCCCCGGGACTGCCGAACACCGTCGACAACCGCGTCCCGCGAGTCCGGCACAGCGCCTGCCTCGACCCCGAGGTCGGGCGCATCCCGATCGGCCGAGGAGCTCGACTCCACCGCCGCCGGCGCGCTGTCTCGACCGGATGCCCCGTCGAGGTGCGGATGCGGTCCGGTATCCGGAGGTCCGGGCACGCGAACGGCGCCCCCCGTGTGCACGGAGGACGCCGTCGGTTCGATCGCTTTCGCCAAGGCCGGCGTGGCGCGGCTCAGAGGCCCCCGGCCGCGCGCAGCTTGTCGGCGCGGTCGGTGCGCTCCCACGGAAGGTCGACGTCGGTGCGGCCGAAGTGGCCGTACGCGGCGGTCGGTGCGTAGATCGGGCGCAGCAGGTCCAGATCGCGAATGATGGCACCGGGGCGCAGATCGAAGATCTCGCTGATCGCCTTCGAGATCTGCGCCGGATCGACCCGCTCGGTGCCGAAGGTCTCGACGAACAGACCCACCGGTGCGGCCTTGCCGATCGCGTAGGCCACCTGAACCTCGACCCGGTCGGCGAGGTCGGCGGCGACGACGTTCTTGGCCACCCAACGCATGGCGTACGCAGCCGAGCGGTCCACCTTCGACGGGTCCTTACCGGAGAAGGCGCCGCCGCCGTGGCGGGCCATCCCGCCGTAGGTGTCGACGATGATCTTGCGACCGGTCAGGCCGGCGTCGCCCATCGGTCCGCCCAGCACGAACTTGCCGGTCGGGTTGACCAGCAGCCGGATATCGGAGGTATCGAGCGGATTGGGCAGCTCCAGATCCGCCAGCACGGCATCGACGACCTTCTCGCGGATATCCGGAGCCAGCAGATTGTCCAGATCGATATCGGCCGCATGCTGGGTCGAGAGCACCACGGTATCCAGCCGGACCGGCCGGTCGCCCTCGTATTCGATGGTGACCTGGGTCTTGCCGTCGGGACGCAGATACGGCAGCACGCCGGACTTGCGGACCTCGGTCAACCGCCGCGAGAGCCGGTGCGCCAGCGCGATCGGCAGCGGCATCAGCTCCGGAGTCTCCTTGGTGGCGTATCCGAACATCAGGCCCTGGTCACCGGCACCCTGACGCTCGATCTCGTCGTCGGAGCCGCCGACGCGGGCCTCGTGCGAATGGTCGACACCCTGCGCGATATCCGGCGACTGCGCGCCGATGGCGACGTTCACCCCGCAGGAGGAGCCGTCGAAACCCTTGGCCGAGGAGTCGTACCCGATATCGAGCACCTTTTCGCGCACGATGGTCGGGATATCGGCATAGGCCTCGGTGGTGACCTCACCGGCTACATGCACCTGGCCGGTGGTCACCAGGGTCTCCACCGCTACACGGCTGTGCGGATCCTGGGCCAGCAGCGCATCGAGGACGGAGTCGCTGATGGCATCACAAATCTTGTCCGGGTGACCCTCTGTGACGGACTCACTCGTGAATAGCCGGCTACCGGACGTGCGCACAGTTGTTCCCTCTCCCTCAACGGGTTTCTCATGTCGGGATGCGACAGTAACGGCATCGCGTCACCGCACAACCCTTGCCTCAGACTATTGCAAATGTCTCCGCGTGTGGGGCACAGCACCCCGGAACCTGTCCGCTACCGCGTGACGAACCGGTCACGGCGGCGATACTACGCCGCCTGCCGGGGCTGAAACGATTGCGGTTCAACGCAATAGCGGGCTCAGCGCATCGAGGACCCGGCTCGCCAGCAAGGCCTTGGAACCGTGATCCAGCGCCTGCTCGGCACCGTCGGCACCGAGCAGCCAGCCGTCGTTGTTGTCGACCTCGAAGGCCTTACCCTCGCCGACCGCGTTGACCACCAGCAGATCGCATCCCTTACGGGCGAGCTTGGCACGCGCATGAGTCAGCACGTCGCCGTGCTCGTCCCCGGTCTCGGCGGCGAAACCGACGATGGCGAGACCGCTCAACTGCCCGTCACGACGCGCCTGCACCAGGCCGGCGAGAATATCGCGATTCTTGGTCAGTTCGATCGAATTGGGTTCGTGCGCACCCTTTTTGATTTTCGCGGCAGCGACGTTGGACGGCCGGAAATCGGCGACGGCGGCGGCCATCACGACCGCATCGGCGCCCGCGGAATGTTTGTCCACCGCGGTGCCCATCTGCTCGGCCGTGGTCACATGTACGACCTCGACACCGGCCGGCGGTTCCAGACCGATGGTGTTGCCGGCGATCAATGTCACCTGCGCACCGCGCTGGGCGGCCACCCGCGCCATCGCATAGCCCTGTTTGCCGGAACTGCGATTGCCGAGGAAGCGGACCGGGTCCAGCGGTTCACGCGTGCCACCCGCCGACACCACGACGCGACGGTTCTCCAGATCGCGGGGCAGCGCATCGGGTCGTTCGACCAGCAGCGAGGCCAGCGCGAAGATCTCCTCGGGCTCGGGCAGCCGTCCCGCACCCGTATCGGCGCCGGTCAGCCGCCCCGATGCGGGATCCATCACGGTCGACCCGTGCGCACGCAGAGTGGCCACATTCGCGATCGTGGCCGGATGCTCCCACATCTCGGTGTGCATGGCGGGGACGAAGAGTACGGGACATCGTGCGGTCAGCAGAGTGGCAGTCAGCAGATCGTCGGCGCGGCCCGACGCCGCGCGGGCCATCAGGTCCGCAGTCGCCGGTGCGATGACCACCAGGTCGGCTTCCTGGCCGATCCGTACGTGGGGCACCTCGGGCACATCGTCGAAAACACCGGTGTGCACCGGATTGCCCGACAGCGCCTCGAAGGTGGCCCGGCCGACGAACTGCAGCGCAGCCTCGGTGGGGACGACCCGGACAGTGTGCCCGGACTCGGTGAACTTGCGCACCAACGAGCACGCCTTGTAGGCGGCGATACCGCCGCCCACGCCGACAACGATTCGCATCTGAATCAAGCCTCTTCGATCCGGTGGAGGTGGGCGGCGACCAGGCACCCGGGCGCTGTCGCTGATACCACGACCGAGGTGTTACTCGCCCTCGGTATGTTCGAGCAGATCGGAATGGATCTCACGCATGGCCACCGACAGGGGCTTCTCCTGCAGACCCGGCTCGACCAGCGGGCCCACGTACTCGAGGATGCCGTCACCGAGCTGGTTGTAGTAGTCGTTGATCTGACGTGCGCGCTTGGCCGCGTAGATGACCAGTGCGTACTTGGACGACGTGCGCTCGAGCAGCTCGTCGATCGGCGGGTTGGTGAGGCCGACCGGGGTGTCGTAGGCGGGCACGGTCTTGGTGTCGCTCACTGAGGAGGCTCCTGCGGGTCGATGGGTGTGCTGGGACGAGCCGAGTTCGCGGGATCGCCCGCACTCACCTCGAATTTGTGCTAACGAACAACGATACCAACTGCTCACAGGCAGTGGTCACATCGTCGTTCACGATCACTGTGTCGAACTCGTCACACGCGGCGAGTTCGACGCGTGCGGTGGCGAGCCGACGCTCGATGACCTCGGGAGATTCGGTGCCACGACCGGTCAGCCGGGCAACCAGTTCCTCCCAGCTGGGCGGGGCCAGAAAGACCAGCACGGCCTCGGGCATCGCCGCACGGACCGAGCGTGCCCCGACGAGGTCCACCTCCACCAGAACCGGCTTACCGGCAGCCAGTGCCGCCTTCACCGGTGCGGCCGGCGTACCCGACCGTTGCAGGCCGCCGTGAATGTCGGCCCATTCGAGCAGTTCACCTTCTTCGATCATGGTGTCGAAGTCGGCGCGGGTCACGAACCGGTAGTCCCGGCCGTCGACCTCCCCGGGCCGGGGGGCCCGGGTGGTGGCCGACACACTGAACACCAGGTCCGGCAGCCGTTCCCGAAGGCAACGGACCACTGTGGACTTGCCGACGGCCGAGGGGCCGACCAGTACTACCAGCCGACCCTTCTGTGTGTGTTCGACCACCCTCGGATCAGGCTTCGAAGTCGAACTTCGCCAGCAGCGCCTTGCGCTGCCGGTCGCCCAGGCCCCGCAGGCGGCGGGTCGGCGCGATCTCCAGCTCGCTCATGATCTCGGCCGCCTTGACCTTGCCAACCTTGGGCAGGGCTTCCAGCAGAGCCGACACCTTCATCTTGCCGAGCACCTCATCGGTCTCGGCATCCTTCAGGACCGTCTTCAGGTCAGTGCCGCCACGCTTCAAGCGCTCCTTGAGCTCTGCCCGAGCGCGGCGAGCGGCAGCCGCCTTCTCCAAAGCAGCGGCGCGCTGCTCGTCAGTCAGCTGGGGAAGGGCCACGGTTCCTCCGTCTCATCGTTCATTGCTAAATCTCCCGCCGGTAACCCGACGGTCTCAGCGACCGTACCCACGCGGCCCGTCGATTGCGAACCCACCCCCCAGGTCAGCGCCCGATTCGGGCATCGGGGCCCGGTCTCGGGCCGGTCGGTGCGCGGAATTCGGTCTGCCACCGCGAGGCCGCGGACGAAATCCTGCGCACGGCCGTGGCCTGCGGTTTTCCCGTTTTCGCCGGTTCGGTCGGCACAGACCAGCCGGGCCCGATGCGGCCGTAACCGACCTGTAATCGTGCGACCTGGAACTTTCTGAAAATTATCCGCGTGTCGCTCATTTTTGCCCCAGCGTGTCGCGGTGCGGCCCAACGCTTCCCGCACCACCAGCCGCGGGCACACGTGCGCAAAAGGGTCGTAGCACCCCCCGGAAGGCGCGTTGAGCCGGAAATGCCCGGGCACGCAAGGAGCACAACCCCCTGACGCCGTACGACGGCGTCAGGGGGTTGTCGTGGCCGGACGGGCAACGCCCTCAGGCTTGCAGAAACGCGAACTCGTCGGCGAGCTTGTGCAGCTTGGTGCGCATCGCGGCGACCGAGGGACCGGCACCCAACAGCTCCCGCGAAACATTGGGTACCACGGCCGCGAACTGTTCGGGCGGGACCAGGGCGCGGATCGAATCCGGCCCCCCGCCCTGCGCACCGACGCCCGGCATCAGCACCGGACCGTTGAGCTTGCGCAGATCCACCGGTTCGGTGAGTGTCGCGCCGACCACCACACCGACCGATCCCGGTTCCGGGCCCGCATTACGCTCGGCCGCCGCGTCGATCATCAGCTGTGCCACGCTACGGCCGTCACCCGCGGTGATCCGCTGCAGTTCCGCGGCCTCCGGATTCGAGGTGGCCGCCAGCACGAAAACACCCCGGCCGGCCGCACTCGCGGCGTCCAGCGCAGGAGTCAGCGATCCGAAACCGAGATACGGCGACACCGTGACCGCGTCGCTGGCGAGCGGACCGTCACCGAGCCAGGCACGGGCGTAGGCGGCCATCGTCGAGCCGATATCGCCGCGTTTGGCGTCGGCCAATACCAGGGTGCCCGCCGACCGGAGTGCCGCGATGGTGTCCTCGAGGACCACGATTCCGCCGGAACCGTATTCCTCGAAGAAGGCCACCTGCGGCTTCACCAGTGCGACCCGGCCCGCGAACACCTCGACACAGATGTCGGCGAACCGTTTCAGTCCTTCGACGTCTTCGCTGAAGCCCCACTCGCGCAACAGCTGGGGATGCGGGTCGATCCCCGCGCACAACGGCCCCAGCCCGGCCATCGCCGCGGCCAGGCCGACCCCGAAGGGAGTCACCGGCTCGCCCCGGCCCCGGCCAGTTCGTCGCCGGCCGGCTCATCGCCGGCCTGTGGGGCGGGCCCGGCAGTGGCGGCCTCGGCGTAGGCGTCGGTGGTTGCCGCACCCGCCTCCTCGTCCGCGGCCGCCAGCATCTCGTCGGCCTGGGCCAGCACCTCGTCGGCACGTGCCAGGATCGCGTCCGTCAACACGTCCGCCTCGGACTTCTCCTGCTCGACCGGCTCCCGGCCGATCGGGGGAAGCGCCCGGAAGCCGACGGTGGAGTACCCGCCGACATTGCGCATCCGGCGGATGTCCCCGCCGCCGGGCGGTGCGGACGCCACGGCTCCATAACCGCGACCCCGCCGACCACCCGCACGTCCGGCCCCAGGGGGCCGCACTCCCGCGCCGAAACCGATGGCTCCCACCGTCTCCCTCTCCTTGTCAGCCGCGCAATACGGCGTGCAGCTCTTGCAGGGACCGCACCCCGATACCGCCGTTGATGGTTGCTTCGATGCCCTGTACGGCCGCGGCCGCACCCTGAACCGTCGTGATGCACGGAATATTGGCGCCCACCGCGGCGGTGCGAATCTCGTATCCGTCCACGCGGGGCCCGGAATTACCGTAAGGCGTGTTGAACACGATGTCGATCTCGCCGTCCTTGATCTGGTCGACGATCGAGGGCCCCGGATTGGTGTTGGCAGGGTCCACGTCGGAATGCTTGCGGACCCGCTCGCAGGGAATACCGTTGCGCCGCAGCATCTCCGCCGTCCCCTCGGTGGCCAAGATCCGGAAGCCCAGATCGTGCAGACGCTTGACCGGGAACACCATTGCCCGCTTGTCACGATTTGCGATCGAAACGAACACCGTGCCCTCGGTCGGCAGGGAGCCGTAGGCCGCGGACTGACTCTTGGCGAAGGCAGTGCCGAAGTCGGCGTCGATGCCCATCACCTCGCCGGTGGACTTCATCTCCGGCGACAGCAGCGAGTCGATGCCCGAGCCGTCCGGGCGGCGGAACCGGAAGAACGGCAGCACCGCTTCCTTCACCGCGACGGGGGCGTCGATCGGCGCATGGCCGCCGTCGCCCTCGGCGGGCAACATGCCCTCCTTGCGCAGCTCGGCGATCGTGGCACCGAGCATGACCCGCGCGGCGGCCTTCGCCAGCTGCACACCGGTCGCCTTGGAGACGAACGGAACCGTGCGACTCGCCCGCGGATTGGCTTCGAGGACGTAGAGCACATCGTCCTTCAGCGCGTACTGCACATTGAGCAGGCCTCGCACGCCGATCCCCCGGGCCAGTGCCGCCGTGGAGCGGCGCACTTGCTCGATATCGCTGCGGCCCAAGGTGATCGGGGGCAGAGCGCATGCCGAGTCGCCGGAGTGGATACCGGCCTCCTCGATATGTTCCATCACCCCGCCGAGGTACACCTCGTCGCCGTCACACAGCGCGTCGACGTCGATCTCGATCGCATCTTCGAGGAAACGGTCCACCAGCACCGGATGCGCGGGGCTCAGTTCGGTGGCCCGGGAGATGTAGCCCTCCAGCGACGCCTCGTCGTAGACGATCTCCATACCGCGCCCGCCCAGCACGTACGACGGGCGGACCAGCACCGGATAACCGATACCGGCGGCGATATCGCGGGCCTGTTCGAAGGTGGTCGCGGTGCCGTACTTCGGTGCGGGCAGACCGGCCTCGACCAGCACGTGCCCGAATTCACCGCGATCCTCGGCGAGGTCGATGGCCGCCGCGG
The DNA here is from genome assembly GCF_001613265.1 of Nocardia vermiculata NBRC 100427. Lineage (GTDB taxonomy): Bacteria > Actinomycetota > Actinomycetes > Mycobacteriales > Mycobacteriaceae > Nocardia > Nocardia vermiculata. The sequence continues at coordinate 113,763 of NZ_BDCA01000008.1, read as the reverse complement.
AGGTGCCGACCACCGGCACACCGGCGTCGGTGAGCCGCTGCGCCAGCCCCAACGGAGTCTGCCCGCCCAGCTGCACGATCACACCCGCGACCCGGCCCGACTCCGATTCGGAGTGGTACACCTCGAGCACGTCCTCGAAGGTCAGCGGTTCGAAGTAGAGGCGGTCGGCGGTGTCGTAGTCGGTCGACACGGTCTCCGGGTTGCAGTTGACCATGACGGTCTCGTACCCGGCCTGCGACAGAGTCTGCGCGGCATGCACGCAGGAGTAGTCGAATTCGATGCCCTGCCCGATCCGGTTGGGCCCGGAACCGAGGATGAGCACCTTCTCCCGATCCGGTTGCGGAGCCACCTCGGACTCCGCGGCGGGATCCAGTTCGTAGCTCGAGTAGTGGTACGGAGTCTTGGCCTCGAATTCCGCGGCACAGGTGTCGACGGTCTTGTACACCGGCCGGATGCCCAGCCGATGGCGCAGCTCGCGCACCCCGTCCTCACCCGCCAGCTCCGGTCGGAGAACCGAGATCTGTCGATCGGACAGGCCGTTGTACTTGGCGAACCGCAGTAGCGACTCGTCCAGCACCGGCGCCTGGGCGATATCGGAGCGCAACTCCACCAGCCCGGCGATCTCGGCGACGAACCACGGGTCGATCCCCGACGCCTCGGCCACCTCTTCGATGCTCGCCCCCAGGCGCAGTGCCCGCTCCACCTGATACAGCCGGCCCTCGGTGGGGACCCGCAGGTCGGCGAGGATCTCGGCGACCTCGGTCCAGCGCCCGTCGGGCTGGGTCCAGAATCCGGTCGCCTTGGTCTCGAGCGAGCGCAGCACCTTGCCCAGCGCCTCGGAGAAGTTACGACCCAGGCTCATCGCCTCACCCACCGACTTCATGGTGGTGGTCAGGGTCGGATCGGCACCCGGGAACTTCTCGAATGCGAAGCGCGGTGCCTTGACGACCACATAGTCGAGTGTCGGCTCGAACGAGGCCGGCGTCTCCTTGGTGATGTCGTTGACGATCTCGTCGAGGGTGTACCCGATGGCCAGCTTCGCGGCGATCTTGGCGATCGGGAAGCCGGTGGCCTTGGATGCCAACGCCGATGAGCGCGAGACGCGCGGATTCATCTCGATGACGATCAGGCGACCGTCGCGTGGGTCCACCGCGAACTGGATATTGCAGCCACCGGTGTCGACACCGACCTCACGCAGGATCGCAATGCCCAGATCGCGCATCTTCTGGTACTCGCGGTCGGTGAGCGTCATCGCGGGAGCCACGGTCACCGAGTCACCGGTGTGCACGCCCATCGGGTCGACGTTCTCGATCGAGCAGACGATGACCACGTTGTCGCGGCCGTCGCGCATCAGCTCGAGCTCGTACTCCTTCCAGCCGAGGATCGATTCCTCGATCAGGACGTTCGCGGTCGGCGACGCAGCCAGGCCGCCGCCGGCGATGCGATCGAGATCCTCGTCGTTGTAGGCCATGCCCGAGCCGAGGCCGCCCATGGTGAACGACGGGCGCACGACCACCGGGAAGCCGAGTTCGTCGACGGTCTCGCGCACCTCGTCCATGGTGTAGCAGACCTTGGAGCGTGCGGACTCCCCGCCGACCTTCGCGACGATGTCCTTGAACTTCTGCCGGTCCTCACCACGCTGAATGGCCTCGAAGTCGGCGCCGATCAGCTCGACACCGTACTTCTCCAGGATGCCGCCCTCGTGCAGTGCGACCGCGGTGTTCAGCGCGGTCTGCCCGCCCAGTGTCGCGAGAACCGCATCGATCGGGGTGCCCTTGGCCTGCTCGGACGCGATGACCTTCTCGACGAATTCGGCCGTGATCGGCTCGACATAGGTGGCGTCGGCGAATTCCGGGTCCGTCATGATCGTGGCCGGATTCGAGTTCACCAGCGAGACCCGCAGTCCCTCGGACCGCAGCACCCGGCACGCCTGGGTGCCGGAATAGTCGAACTCGCAGGCCTGGCCGATGACGATCGGACCCGAGCCGATCACCAGAATGTGGCGCAGATCGTTACGACGTGGCATCAGGCTTCCTTCTCCATCGAATCTGCGAAGCGGTCGAACAGGTAGGCAGCATCGTGCGGGCCCGCGGCGGCCTCGGGGTGGTACTGCACGGAGAACGCGCGGCCGTTCAGCAGGCGCACCCCCTCCACCGTGCCGTCGTTGGCGCAGGTATGGCTGACCTCGGCGGTGCCGAACGGCGTATCGAAGCGCTGCCCCGCCTCGCCCTCGAGGGCGAATCCGTGATTCTGCGCGGTGATCGAGACCGCGCCGGTGGCGTGATCGACGACCGGCACGTTGATACCGCGATGGCCGAACTTCATCTTGTAGGTGCTCAGCCCCAGCGCACGACCGAGGATCTGGTTACCGAAGCAGATGCCGAACAACGGAATTCCCGCACCGAGCACCCCCTTGGTGAGCTCGACCGCATCGTCCTGGGTGGCCGGGTCGCCGGGCCCGTTGGACAGGAACACACCGTCGGGCCGCAGTTCGCGGATCCGGTCCAGGGTGACGCCGGAGGGCACCACATGCACCCGGATGCCACGCTCGGCGAACATCCGCGGGGTATTGGTCTTGATGCCCAGATCGACTGCCACCACGGTGAAGCGGTGCTCACCGGCAGGTTCGATCGTGTACATCTCGTCCGTGGATACCTCGCCGGCCAGATCCGCACCGAGCATCGACTGCTGTCCGGTGACCCGGCTCAGCAATTCGTCCGCCGACGCATCCGCGGCATCACCGCTGAAGATGCCGGCCTTCATCGACCCACGCGTGCGCAGGTGGCGGACCAGCGCTCGCGTGTCGACTCCCGCGATGCCGACGATATTCTGGCGTTCCAGCTCGTCCTGCAACGTGGTCGTCGCGCGCCAGTTCGAAGCCCGTTTCGCCGGGTCGCGCACCGCGTATCCGGCAACCCAGATCCGGTTCGACTCGTCGTCCTCGTCGTTCCACCCGGTGTTGCCGATCTGCGGCGCCGTGGCCACCACGATCTGGCGGTGGTAGCTGGGGTCGGTCAGGGTTTCCTGATAGCCGGTCATGGCGGTACAGAACACCGCCTCACCCAGAGTCTGTCCTGCGGCACCGAATTGCCGGCCACGGAAAGTCCGGCCGTCCTCGAGCACCATCACCGCAGCGCGGTCGCTCATGCGCTCACCTCGTTCACCAGAATTTCCGCCTTCACACTCTGTTCGGTTACGCCGCTCATGCCGTGTCCTTCGATGCCATGAGCGGGGGCCTGCGTGGTTACGCAGGCTGCCGCCTCCGGCCCTGATCCGCTCATGCCGTGTCGCCTCCTGTCGCCACACCCGGTTGTCCCGGCGCGGAGGGGGCTGTCCACGCCGGATACACCGTTTTGTCGTCCCCACGGAAACCGGTGTCGACCTCGGTTCCCGTCGGTAGCTTCCAGCGAATGACCAGCACACCATTGTCGGTCATCACCTTGCCCGCGTGGCCACGCTCGGTGCGCACCGCGGTGATGGACTCCTGCGGAATCCAGATCACCTCCGCACCATCGCGTTCCAGCAGGATCCCGCGCTCGAACCGCGTCAATTCGGCGGTGGCGCGGAAGCCCAGATCGCCCACCACGATCCGGTTCTGCCAGCTCGGGGCCAGCGTGGTCCCGGTATACAGACCGGTGGTCGGTTCGAGCAGTTGCGCACCCAGTTCCGCCGGCACGGTCGGCAGATCCCCGACCGAGGCCGCCTGCTGCCGGGCGCGCTTGCGCCAGGATCGGTACATCAGCCACACGAACAGCGCGAACACCGCCACGAGCCCGATGACCCACAGGGTTCTTTCCATCAGAGTCTCACTCTCTGTGTCACTGTGGCCGCCACCCCGTCGTGGGCGGTGACGCGTCCGCGCAGCACGGTCGCGACGACCCGGGCAGGCAAGGTCATCGCATCGAAGGGGGTGTTGCCGGAAATGCTGGCCAGCTCGGGCGCCCGCACCGTCCACGAGGTGTCCGGATCGACCAGCGTCAGGTTGGCCGGTTCACCGACCGCGATCGGGCGACCCTGATCATCGAGACCCGCGATCCGGGCCGGATTCTCGCTCATCACCCGCGCTACACCGCGCCAATCCAGCAGACCGGGCGTCACCAATGTTTCGACGATGATCGACAGTGCGGTCTCCAGTCCCAGCATGCCGGGTCGGGCAGCGGCGAACTCGCAGCATTTGTCCTGTTCGGCGTGGGGGGCGTGGTCGGTGGCGATACAGTCGATCACGCCGTCGGCCACCGCACGACGCAGCGCTTCGGCATCGGAGGCCTCGCGCAGCGGTGGATTCACCTTGTTGACCGCGTCGTAGGTCTCGAGCCGCGAGTCGTCCAGCAGCAGATGATGCGGCGTCACCTCGGCGGTGATCGAAATACCTTGCGCCTTGGCCCATTTCACCAGTTCGACGGTGCCGGAAGTCGACGCGTGACAGATGTGCACGCGGGCACCGGCATCGCGGGCCAGCAGGGCGTCACGCGCCACGATCGATTCCTCGGCGGCACGCGGCCAGCCCGCCAGTCCGAGCCGGGCGGCGGTCGGCCCTTCATGGGCGACCGCTCCCCGGGTCAGCCGCGGTTCCTCCGCATGCTGAGCGATCAGCACGTCCAGCGACTTCGCGTACTCGAGCGCACGACGCATGATCAGCGGGTCGTCGACGCAGTGCCCGTCGTCGGAGAACATCCGCACCCGGCCCACTCCGGCCGCCATCGTGCCCATCTCGGCCAGCTGCTTACCGGCCAGCCCCACGGTCACCGCACCCACCGGATGCACGTCGACGAGCCCGACCTCCCGGCCGCGCCGCCACACATGGTCGGTGACCACCGCGGTATCGGCGACCGGATCGGTATTGGCCATCGCGAACACCGCGGTGTATCCACCCAGAGCTGCTGCGGCCGAGCCGCTTTCGATGGTTTCCGTGTCTTCGCGTCCCGGCTCGCGCAGATGCGTGTGCAGATCGACGAAGCCGGGCAGCAGGATGCGGCCGGCGGCCTCGATCACCTGTACGTCCTCGGCGATCGTGACACCGTCGACCTCGTCGCCGCCGCGTGCCGCGGCACCCAGCGCAACGATCACACCGTCGCGGACCAGCACATCGACGGGTTCACCCGCACCGTAGGGCCGGGCACCCCGGATGACCAGATCACTCACGCGGCTGCACCTTCCTCGAAACCTGTCCCGATATTCACGCCACTGCCTCCCCCGCACCGACCAGCAGCCGGAAGAGCACCGCCATACGCATGTGCACGCCGTTGGTGACCTGTTGCAGCACCGCGGTTTTCGGCGAATCGGCGACCGACGGCGCGATTTCCATGCCGCGCAGCATCGGCCCCGGGTGCAGCACCACCACATCGTCGTCGAGCAGTGCCATGCGTCGTTCGTTGAGCCCGTAGGCGATCGAGTACTCCCGGACCGAGGGGAAGAATCCACCGTTCATGCGTTCGGCCTGCACCCGCAGCATCATCACCGCATCCGCGCCGGGAAGTGCCGCGTCCAGCGAATGCGAGACCTGTACCGGCCACTGTTCGACTCCCACCGGCAGCAGGGTGCGGGGGGCGACGAGCACCACTTCGGCGCCGAGCAGGTCGAGCAGGAAAGCGTTGGACCTGGCGACCCGGCTGTGCAGGATGTCGCCGACGATCACAATCCGCCGACCGGCCAGATCTCCCAGCCGCTGACGCAGCGTCAGCGCGTCCAGCAGCGCCTGGGTGGGATGTTCGTGCATCCCGTCCCCGGCGTTCACGATCGCCGGGCCGGGCCCCGAGTAGCCGCCCGCACCGGTATCCAGTTCGTCGAACCAGCGGGCGATCTGATGTGCCGCACCGGAGGCCGGGTGCCGCACGATCAGCGCGTCGGCGCCGGCGGCGTGCAGAGTGAGCGCGGTGTCGCGCAACGACTCGCCCTTCGACACCGAGGAGCTCGAGGCGCTGACATTGATCACATCGGCACTCATCCACTTACCGGCGACCTCGAACGAGACCCGGGTGCGGGTGGAGTTCTCGAAGAAGACCGTCATCACGGTGCGCCCGCGCAGGGTGGGCAGCTTACGCACCTCGCGGCCGAGCAGTGCCTGTTCGAAGCGCTGTGCGTCGTCGAGCAGTTCGGTGGCGGTGCCGCGGTCGAGATCGGTGACCGAGAGCAGATGCCTCACTGCTCGCCTCCTTGATGTAGATAGACGCCGTCGCGGCCGTCGTGTTCGCTCAGCAGCACCGACACGTCCTCACTACGTGAGGTCGGCACGTTCTTCCCGACGTAGTCGGCACGGATGGGCAGTTCGCGGTGGCCGCGGTCGACCAGTACCGCCAGTTGCACCGCCCGGGGACGCCCCAGGTCCCGGAGCCCGTCCAGAGCCGAACGCACGCTGCGGCCGGAGAACAGCACGTCGTCGACCAGCACGACCAGCGCATCGTCGATTCCGCCCTCCGGCACCGAAGTACGCTCCAGCGGGCGGTGTGGCCGGTTGCGCAGATCGTCGCGATACAACGTGATATCGAGCGATCCGAGGGCGGGCCGCACCCCGGAGAACTCCTCGATCCGGTCGGCGAGCCGGGTAGCGAGGGTGGTGCCGCGGGTCGGGATGCCGATCAGAACTACCCGGGGTGCCGCGTCAGCGGAATCGAGTGCGGTCTTCTCGATGATCTGATGCGCCATTCGCGCCACCGTGCGACCGACGTCGGACACCGACAGCAGCTCACGACCGGCCTGGACCCACTCGGGATCGTGCCGCTGCGAATACTCGCCTGCGGCACTCGACCTGGCGACCCGATCCTCGGGCACGATTCGGCCGCCGCGCTCTTCGGGCACGGCCATGCCGACCTCCTTCCCCGCCTCACCGGACGGTCCGTTAAAGGATGTCTTTTCGATCCCCGAGCCTAGCAGTGGCGGGACCGGCGACAAATCGCGGGGTAACCCGTGTGAGCGCCGCCACCAGCGCAGATGCCGACGCATAGTCGTATCGCCGACTCCGGTATCACCAGGACGATCCGGCTGTGGTAACCGCGGACGGAACTGTTTCATACAGCGTAAATCGGATATGGGATGCTCGAGGGTGTGAGTAATGAAGCCGACTTCACCGAACCACGGCGGCGCACCTTCCGCGGCCACGACGGCATCACCCTGACCGGCGAGAGCTGGGGGCCACCAGACGGCCCCCTCGCCGTATTTCTGCACGGCGGCGGCCAGACCCGGCACTCCTGGAAGGAATCGGGCGCGGCGCTGGCCAAGGTGGGAATGCACGCGATCCTGCTCGACGCGCGCGGCCACGGCGAGAGCGACTGGGCACCGGACGGCGACTACTCCCGGGTGGCGATGACCGACGACCTGCTGGGCATACTCGCCGAACTGGACCGGACCGCGATCGTGGTGGGTGCGAGCATGGGCGGGCTCACGGCATTGCTGGCGACCACCCGTCCCGGGCGCGAGCGCATCGCGGGACTCGTCCTCGTCGATGTGGTGCCCCGGCCGGAACACAGGGGCGTCGAACGCGTGATGAATTTCCTCGGCGGGCACCCGGAGGGCTTCGCCTCACTCGAGGAGGCCGCCGACGCGGTCGCCGAATACCTACCGCACCGCAGCCGGCCACGAAATCCTGAGGGACTACGGCGCAATCTGCGACTGCGCGAGGACGGACGCTGGTACTGGCACTGGGATCCGGCGATGATGTCGGCCCGGCCCGAGGACATCGAACTCCAGACCAGCGACCTGGAGGACGCGGCACGCCACCTGGAGATGCCGGTCCTACTCGTCCGCGGCCGCCTCTCGGACGTGGTCAGCGAACAGGGTGTCGCCGATTTCCGCGCCCTGGTCCCGCATATGGAATACGTCGAGATCACCGGTGCCGCACATACCGCCGCCAGCGACGTCAACGACGAATTCTCCGACGCCGTGGTCGATTTCGTGCGAGCCCACCTGAGCTGAGCATGCCGCCCCGGGCACTGTTGAACATATGTTCGAAAGAACGTACATTCGAACATATGTCCGCACCACTGCAGAGATCGTTGTTCGACGGTGTCGGCGCGGCCGAGCCCGGGGAAATCACCATCGGCCCCCTCACAGCGGCACGTCGGACCGGGCTCAGCGCACACGCCTGGGTGGATCTGCTGCCGGGCTGGCTGCACGGTGCCGACGAACTGTTCGAGCGGCTGGCAGTCGAGGTGCCCTGGCGCACGGATCGCCGGCCGATGTACGACCGGGTGGTGACGGTGCCGCGCCTGCTGCGGTCCTACGCCGCGGACGAGCCCTGGCCGCACCCCGTGCTGCGCCGGGCGTGTACCGCATTGAGCGATCACTACGGCCCGGAACTCGGGGAGCCCTTCCAGACGGCCGGGTTGTGCTACTACCGCGACGGCGCAGACAGCGTGGCGTGGCACGGTGACACCCTCGGCCGCGGCGCGACACACGACACGATGGTGGCGATCGTCTCCGTCGGCGCACCGCGCGCGCTACTGCTTCGCCCGCGCGGCGGCGGTGCGAGCCTGCGATACCAGCTCGGGCACGGCGACCTACTCGTCATGGGTGGCGCCTGCCAGCGCACGTGGCAGCATGCGGTGCCGAAGACCCGACGGCCGGTGGGGCCGCGCATCAGCATCCAGTTCCGCCCGCGCGGCGTGCATTGACTCAGGCTCGGCGCAGCACGAAGAAGTACGGTTCCGGCAGTCCGCGCATGTCCATCACACCGAGCAGGGTGTCGGCATCCACCCGCCGGAAGATGTCGACGATCGGCAAGTGGTCGTAGATCATCGCGGCGCTGGTCTTGCCACGGAATTCGACTGCGCGCAGCCGCGCACGAGCGGTCCGGGTGCGCAGCAGCGGGCGCAATCCCGGCAGCATCCGGCGGGCGGCACGGAATCCCCAGGTGGGCAACCTGCCGGCCAGCGCCAGCGGAACTCGACGCGGATCCACCGCGAAGACGACGCCGTCCGGACCAGCGAACAGCAGGGGCTGAACCTCGTCGGCGGAGTCGAACTGCTTGCCGTACCAACCGGATTCGACGAGCACCCCGGCCCACGGATGACCGGTGTCGAGTTCCGATCCCGTCCATCGCCCGCTGGTGATCTCCGCGACCGTGACCTCCGGCAGGCCGTCGTACAACTGCCATGCCTGCTCGGCAGTGACGCGACCGGCGCTCAATTCGGCCAACCGCACCGTCCCGGCATCCGGCATCTCAACCAACCTCCTCGACGACGGTCATAGTGCCGCCGCACATTGCCATACTCCGGCATCGACCACCCCAACACCTCCGGTCACGCAGGCACAGTTCCGGCCATAGTGGTACACGCCACATCATTACCACCTATATCTCGAGCCCACTCGAGGTAGCAGACTCAGCGGTGGATCGGTCCTCACCGATCCCCCGGGCCGCCCAGGCCCGGGCGCGCCCCCGCCGCCCACGTACACCCCGGCGGGGGCGCACCGCCCCGGGTACGACTCGGAGCCGCACTGTCCGGATCACCGAATGCGCTGGGCGACCTCACCCGCGACCGGTAGCGGTGCGCTGTCGTCGGCTCACTTGCGGGGTCCGCACCCGTAGACTCCGACTATGCAACCCGGTCTCGCCCCCGATGTCGCCGCAGCGAACGGTCTCACCAGAAAATGGTGCACCACAATGGGTTCCGACGACTTCGCTGTGTCGGGGTACGGAGTATGGCCGCTGCTCACCCTCCTCACCGCGGTAGCAACCGGCCCGGTACACAGCGAACTCCGCACCGCGACGGGCTGGTCCACCGACACCGCGCACGATGCGGCCCTCACACTGCTCGGCCGGCTGGAGAACAGCGATGCGGTGCGCGCGGCGCTCGGGATATGGACCGGCGCGAACTTCCCGCTCCGCGAGGAATGGGTCCGCTCCTTACCGTCGAATACGGTCTCCGCCCTCGGCGATCGGGACGGCCTCGACGACTGGGTCCGCGAGCACACCGACGGACTGGTCGACCGGTTCCCGGCCGAGATCGGTGAGTCCACCGCACTCGTCCTGGCCACCGCGGTCATCGCGCGCACCACCTGGCGTGACGCCTTCCAGGACGGAGTTCTCGAACCGGTGGCAGGTCCATGGCGGGGGTACCGTGGGCCGGCGCTGTCGCGGTACAGCCGAGAACTGCGCGACGCGGCGCTGCTCGGCCACGACACTCCGGTGACCCGGGCGGTGGTGCGCGGGGTCTCGGATCTGGATGTCCATCTCCTGCTCGGCACGGAGGATGCTCGCCCGGGCGCGGTGCTGGCGACCGGCATGGACGCCCTCGACGGCTCGGTCGAGATCCGCACGCCGGTCCTCGGCGACCGTGGTCCGGGATTGTCCGTCCGCGAGGTTACGGCGGTCGCGGACGCGCTGCGTATCCACCTGCCGCCTTTCGACATCCGGTCCGCCCACGATCTGCTGGACCGGGCGGACCTGTTCGGACTGCGGTCGGCGGCCGGCACCGCCGGGAGCGAGAACATGTTCCCCGGCCTCTCGTCCGTACCACTGACGGTGACCGCCGCCGCGCAGGGTGTGCGAGCCCGGTTCACCGCCGAAGGCTTTCATGCCGCCGCTGTCACCTCCGTCCTCATGGCACCGACCGGTATACCGCGACCTCACGACGCCCGCGAGATCGCTGTCGACTTCGACCGGCCGTTCGGATTCCTGGCCGTGCACCGGGACACCGGCGCGGTGGTCGTCGCCGGTTGGGTCGCCACCCCCGGCGCCTGACCGGCCGGCGGATCTCCGTGCCGTCGCGGCCTGTCACGGTGCGATGATGAGCGCATGCCCGATTCCCCGGCAGATGCCGAGCGCGCACAGCCGCCGACGGGCCCGGAGGAAGCCGAAGCGCCGCGACTGCTGAACGTGGTCCGAGTGGCTGTTCTGGTGGTCGGTGTGCTGTGTGTTGTCACCGGGTGGCTGCCTCGCGCCGATGCCGAGGCCAATATGCGACGTATCGGCCCCCTGCTGTTGTTTCTGGGCAGCGTGATCGTGCTGGCCCACCTCGCCCGGCGCGCCCAGGTTTTCGATGTACTGGCCCACCGGATCGCGATCGCGGGACGCGGCAACTACCCGGCGCTGTTCGTCTGCTGCGTCGGCTTCGCGGCACTGACCACGATGGTGCTCAACCTCGACACCACCGCGGTACTGCTGACACCGGTACTGCTGGCTCTGGCCGGGCCCACCCGCATCCCCGCGCTCCCCCTCGCGATGACCACCCTGTGGCTGGCGAATACCGCGAGTCTGCTGCTACCGGTCTCCAACCTGACCAATCTGCTGGCCGCCGATCGGATCGGACTGCACGCAACCGGTTTCGCGGCCAGAATGTGGCTACCCCAACTGATCTCGCTCGCCACCACGATGGCATGCCTGTGGTGGTGGTACTGGCGGCGTCGGCACCGCGATCACGATCACTACCTTCCCCCCGCCCCGATTCGACTGCACGGCCGGCGCGAGCGCACGTTGTTCTACACCACCGGCGGGGCGTGCGCGGCGTTCATCGTGGCGATCCCGTTCGCCGGTGACCGCATCGGGTTCGCCGCCGCGGCGGCCGCCGTCCTCGCGGTGGCGAGTTTCGCGATATTCGACCGCGGCGCCCTGCGACTGTCATTGATCCCGTGGCAGCTACTCGTCTTCGTGGTCGGGTTGTTTCTCGTGCTTCCGACAGTGAGCAGATTCGGGCTCTCCGACCTGATAACCGCGCTGATCGGTACCGACCCCGGCGCCGAGGGCGCCTTCCGTGCCGCCAGCGCCGGGCTGGGCCTGTCGAATATCGCGAACAACCTGCCCGCGTACACCGCCGGTGAGGCGGTGATCCCGGACGGCCATCGAGACCAGTTGCTCGCGTTACTGATCGGCACGAACGCGGGAGCGATCGTTACCCCCTGGGCATCCCTGGCGACCCTGCTGTGTCTCGAATTCTGCCGGATGCACTCGGTGCGGGTGCCGCCGGGGCGTTTCGTCGGGACGGGGCTCGTCCTGGCGGTCGTCGCTGTCGCCGGAGCCGTCTGCGGCCTACTCCTCACGAGCTGAATCGTCGACGCGGACCACGCCTTTCGATCCGACGCACCCCCGGGAAGCGGGTCGCGGGGGCGCGTCTCATCACGAAGTTCTCACGACGGACTGCACCACATCGCGCACCGCGTCGCGCAGGCGGCCGGCCTCCCCGGCTCGCACCAGATCACGGCCGTACTCGCTCGCGGTCAGACCCAGCAGCAGTCGACCGACGGCGACAGCATCGAGATCCGGTCGCACCTCGCCCAGTAATCCGGCGATATGGGCATACCAGGCCTCGTGGAACTCGGCAGTGCGCGGGTGCGGTGCGACGGTGCGATAGGCAGCGGTCATCAGTTCGACATTGTCGGCCATCATCGCCGCCATCGCATCGAAGAAGGCCAGCAGCCGGTCCGGGGCGGGCGCCCCGGGTCCCAGCGGCGGTGGGCCGTCGGTGATGGCCACCAGCAGCGTCTCGGCCGGTTCGGCGATCATGGCGTGCAGCAGGCCGGCACGGCTACCGAAGCGGTGAAAGACCGTCCCCTTGCCGACACCTGCCGCCGCGGCCACTCGATCCATGGTTACCGCCTCGGCGCCGTATTCGGCCAGCAGCGCGCGGGTCGCGTCGAGGATCGCGCGCTGGTTGCGCGCCGCGTCTGCTCTGACTTTTCGCTGCTCGACGACCATCACCGCCACTTTCCGTTGACAAAGTTGACCCTTGGTCCATATTCTTCCGAAACAACTGGACCTACAGTCAACTTATGGGGTTACTATGCAGGCAATCGTAATGTCCGGGACTGGTGGGCCCGAGGTGCTCCAGGTTCGCGACGTGGCCCGTCCACGCCCACAACGTGGCGAAATACTGCTTCGCACGGAGGCCGTACCGGTGCTCTATCCGGAAACCTTGATTCGCGCGGGTGTCTACCCCGCGCCGGCGACCTCGCCACAGATCTTCGGCATCCAAGCGGTCGGAGTGGTCGCCGAAGTCGGCGCAGGCGCCGACCCCCGTTTGCGCGGACAGCGCGTGCTGGTAGCCGGAACGGGCACCTGGGCCGAATGGGTCTGCGCACCCGCGGATTCCGCAGTCCCGGTACCGGACGGGCTCGATCCCGAGAATGCTGCCGCCGTGGCGATGAGCTGCTCGGTCGCGCTGACCCTGCTGGATGCGGCCGCCGCATCCAGCGCCGAAACGGTACTGGTCGAGGCCGCGGCGACCGGCGTCGGCGGATATCTGACCCAGCTCGCCCGCCGTCACGGCGCCGGCACCGTCATCGCCACGGCCGGCGGGCAGGACAAAACGGAGCGGGCGCGCGAACTCGGCGCGGACGAGGTGATCGATCATCGCGATCCGGACTGGCCGCAGCGGCTGCGGGACCTCCTCGGCACCGACACGGTCGACCTCGTGTTCGACGCCGTCGGCGGTCCGAGCGCGGCAGCGCTCCTCGACGTGATGACTCCACTGCGCGGCCGGATGCTCGGCTACGGGTGGCTGTCCGGGGCTCCCGCGCAGGTGACGACGATGGATCTGATCATGCGCGGCCTGAGTTTCACCGGATGCCCCGGACCCGATTGGCTGGCCGCGGTCGCCGAGCGGCGAGCGCGGGCCCTCGAGCTGGCGGCGACCGGGGCGGTGACAGTGCTGATCGATCGGGTGCTCCCGCTGGACCGGGCCACCGAGGCGCACCGGCTCGTCGACCAGCGGGCGACATTGGGCACCATCGTGCTGCGGCCTACTGCCACCGACAGCGCCGGCTTCAGCCGGTGATCTCCCACTCGTACACCGTCAGCTCCGAGGCCCCCGCGGTGTGGATCGGATCGGTGAACACCAGATCCCTTGCCGCCGCGAGACTCTCCGCCAGTACCACGTAGGCGCCGCCGCTGCCGTCCGGGAATCGCCCGGTGCAGTCGAGCTGCCCTCGCGATCGCACGTCGGCCAGCCATTCCCGGTGCGGTTCGATCACCGCATCCGACCAGGACGGCGTGCGCATCGCGAGCACCAGGTACTTGACCATCATTCGCCGCTGTCGTGCCGGGTCGCCGCCGCGGCAGCGCGCACCTGATCGGCGAGCGAGACGATCCGGCCCAGCACCCCGTTGATGAAGCCGGGCGAATCGTCGGTCGACAGTTCCTTCGCCAGCTCCACCGCTTCGTCCACCGCGACCACGGGCGGAACCTCGTTGGCGTGGAACAGTTCCCATACCGCCACCCGGAGAATCGCACGATCCACCGCGGGCAGGCGGTCGAGCGTCCAATCCTGCAGATAGGACGCGATGGTGCCGTCGACCCGATCGAGGTCGTCGGCCACCCCTTCGACCAGGACCCGGGTGTACGGGTTGACCGGCGCAACCTGATCGTCGCGACCGACCAGATCCAGGCGTTCCGAGATCAGATCCGCCGGATCGATATCGCGGGCCTCCGCCTCGAACAGCAGGTCCACGGCCCGGCGGCGGGCCTTGTGCCGGGCACCGAGTTTCTTGTGGGTGGACTTCTTGTCCACGGGCTGATCAGCCACGATCACCATTATCCCGTTCGGAGTGTCGGCGGCGAATCAGCTGTTTACCCGGCCCAGATAGCCGCCGTCGCGCGAATCGATCTTCAGCTTGTCCCCGACGTTGATGAACAGCGGCACCTGTACCTCGGCACCGGTCTCCACCGTCGCGGGCTTGGTGCCGGCACTGGAGCGGTCTCCCTGCAGCCCCGGCTCGGTGTGGGTGACCTCGAGCTCGACGGTGACCGGAAGTTCCACGTACAGCGGCGCATCCTCGTGCGTGGCGACCTGCACGGTCATGTTCTCCAGCAGGAACCCGGCGCCTTTGCCGACGGTCTGTTCGGGAATGCCGATCTGATCGAAGGTCTGGCTGTCCATGAAGATGTAGTCCGAGCCGTCGTGGTACAGGTAGGTCATATCGCGACGGTCGACGGTGGCGGTCTCGACCTTCACACCGGCGTTGAACGTCTTGTCGACCACCTTGCCGGACAGCACGTTCTTCAGCTTGGTCCGCACGAATGCGGGGCCTTTGCCCGGCTTGACGTGCTGGAATTCGACGATCTGCTGAAGCTGACCGTCGATCTTCAGCACGAGGCCGTTCTTGAAGTCGCTGGTGTCCGCCACTGTCCTCGGATCTCCTTGTTAGTACTGTTCGACGTCTGTACAGGTCGGCGCCCGTGCGGGGCCCACCGAATTCGGCAACCGAGGTCAGTCGACCACGGTGAGGTCTTTGCTGGTGTGGGTGAGCAGCTCCGGCTCCCCCGCGCGAACCACGAGCGTGTCCTCGATGCGAACTCCACCGCGGCCGGGGAAATACACACCTGGCTCGACGGTCACCGCCACGCCATCGAGCAGTGTACCGGTCGCCGATTTGGCTACCGGAGGCGCTTCATGGATCTGCAGCCCGACGCCGTGCCCGAGGCCGTGCACGAACAGATCTCCGTACCCGGCGGCTTCGATGACCGACCGCGCCGCCGCATCGACCGCCGCATAGGCCACTCCCGGCGCCAACGCCTCACGACCGGCACGCTGCGCCTCGTAGACGAGCTGGTAGATCTCGCGCTGCCAATCCGACGGTTCGCCGAGGACCATCGTACGGGTCATATCGGAGTGGTAGCCGTCCACCGTCGCGCCGAAATCGAGTTTCACGAAATCGCCGGCCGCCAGCACGGCCCCCGTCGGACGATGGTGCGGCACCGCCGAATTGGCGCCCGCGGCGACGATCGTCTCGAAGGAGATCGCGTCGGCGCCGTGTTCGAACATGAGCCATTCCAACTCCCGCGCCACCTGACGCTCGGTGCGTCCCGGACGCAGACCGCCACGGTCGAGCAACGTCGCCAACGCGGAGTCGGCCGCGGCACAGGCGGCACGTAGCCGTCCGATCTCGTATTCGTCCTTGACGGTGCGTAGCTGTTCGACCAGGCCCGGGGTGGGAACGAATTCGAGCCCGCTGCCCTGTTCGACGAAGCCGCGCTGCTGGTCCACCGTGACGATATGGCTCTCGAAACCGACCCGGCCGAGTTGCCATTCCCCGGCGAGTTCGACCAGCCGCCGGGCACTGGCCCGCGCAATCTCCGCGCGTAGATCCGGCACCTGCTCCCCGACCTGCGTGATGTACCGGCCGTCGGTGCAGATGACCGTGCGCTCCGGCGGATCCTCCGCCGCGGGCTGCCCGGCCCGCTCCTCGTCGACCTGGCTGCCGTCCCAGGAGTGCACCAGCAGGGCGGCATTCGACCCGGTGAACCCGGTCAGGTAGCGAATGTTCACCAGATCGGTGACCAGCAGGGCATCGAGCCCGTTCTCCACCAGCAGGTCTCGTAACCCTGCCCGGCGCGCCGCGTGGTCGGGGCGACCGGAACCGTCAA
The DNA here is from genome assembly GCF_001613265.1 of Nocardia vermiculata NBRC 100427. Taxonomy (GTDB): domain Bacteria; phylum Actinomycetota; class Actinomycetes; order Mycobacteriales; family Mycobacteriaceae; genus Nocardia; species Nocardia vermiculata. The sequence goes on along the minus strand of NZ_BDCA01000008.1, from coordinate 97,472 downwards.
CAGCAGACATGTGCCCCACGCTACCGCTACGGTGTCGCGCCGTCGTCAGGTCACCGGGCACCCGGGCCGCGCTGCTCCCCGGTCACGGCAATGCCAACTGCCGCCTGTTCACAACCGTTGCGGTTGTCCACATTTCGTGCCGGCAGGCGGCGCCCGGCACCGGCACCGGGCGACGATCGATGCCATGAACGCACCCGGCCTGTTCGCGCTGATCATCTGGAGCGCGGTGCTGAGCATCATCGATATCCGGACCCGGCGGCTCCCCGATGCGCTCACCCTGCCCGGCGCTCTGGTCGTCGTCGTGCTCGCCGCGGTCGAGGGGCACGGGCTGGTCGCCGCGGCCGGGGCACTACTGCTCGCCGGGCCCTATCTCGCCGTTCATCTGATCAGCCCGCCGGCTTGCGGTGGTGGCGACGTGAAACTGGCGCTCGGCACCGGCGCCGCGGCCGCATGCGGTGGTGCGCACAGCTGGGTGTGGGCGGCGCTGGCCGCTCCGGTACTGACCGCTGCCGCCGGGACCGGCGCCCTGCTCGGCCCACGACTCACCGGTCTGCTGCCGCACGGCGCCACGGAGCGCACCCGGCACGTCATCCCCGGTCTCGTGATCGGCCGCCGGACCGGAGGACCTCCGGTCACGGTGCCACACGGGCCTGCGATGTGCCTGGCTACCGTTGCGGCACTGTGGCCCACGGTGTGACCGCGGGAGCGGCCCACCGGTAACCACCCGGATGCCGATGTCCTAGTAGAGGTCGTGACGTGGAAAGATGGGAGACGTGTTGCGCTGGATTACTGCCGGAGAGTCCCATGGTCCCGCCCTTGTCGCCATCGTCGAGGGGATGGTGGCCGGTGTCGAGGTGACCTCGGCCGATATCGCCGCGCAACTCGCGCGCCGCCGGCTGGGGTACGGACGCGGCGCCCGGATGAAGTTCGAGGCCGACAAGGTCACCGTCATCGGCGGGATCCGGCACGGCCGCACCATGGGTGGCCCCGTGGCGATCGAGATCGCCAATTCCGAATGGCCGAAGTGGACCGAGGTCATGTCCGCCGATCCGGTCGACGAGGCGGAGCTGGCGGACCTGGCCCGTAACGCCCCGCTGACCCGCCCCCGTCCCGGCCACGCCGACTACTCGGGCATGCTCAAATACGGCTTCGACGATGCCCGCAACGTCCTCGAGCGGGCCAGCGCCCGGGAAACCGCCGCCCGCGTGGCGGCCGGTACGGTGGCGCGCCATTTCCTGCGGCAGGCGCTCGGTGTCGAGGTGGTCTCCCATGTCGTCTCGATCGGCACCGCGACCGCTCGTGCGGGATTCGTCCCCACCGCCGTAGACCTCGAGGCCGTCGATTCCAGCCCGGTACGTGCCTTCGATCCCGAAGGTGAAACCGCGATGATCGCCGAGATCGAGGCCGCCAAGAAGGACGGCGACACCCTCGGCGGCGTCGTCGAGGTGGTCGTCACGGGTCTGCCGGTGGGTCTCGGATCGTTCGTCAGCGGTGAACAGCGCCTCGACGCCCGGCTCGCCGCCGCCCTGATGGGGATCCAGGCCATCAAGGGGGTCGAGGTCGGCGACGGTTTCGAAACCGCCCGCCGCCGCGGCAGTGCCGCTCATGACGAGATGCGCCCCGGTCCCGACGGAGTGCTGCGTTCGACCAACCGCGCCGGCGGCCTCGAGGGTGGTATGACCAACGGCGAGGCGCTGCGCGTCCGCGCCGCGATGAAACCGATTTCGACGGTCCCGCGTGCCTTGTCGACCGTGGACATGGCCAGCGGCGACCAGGCCTCGGCTATCCACCAGCGCTCCGATGTCTGCGCCGTCCCCGCTGCCGGCGTCGTTGCCGAGTCCATGGTCGCGCTGGTCGTCGCGCAGGCGGTGCTGGACAAGTTCGGCGGCGATTCGCTGCCGGAAACCGTGGCGAACCTGCGCGGCTATCAGCAGCAGGTCCAGACCCGCCCACATATCCCGGGCACCGTCGCCTCGGAGGCATGAATGGCTGATCCCGTGCGCGGCGCCGCCCGGGTCGGGCGCCCGGGACAGCCGTCGTGACCGTTCACACCGACCCCGCCGCCCGCAGCGTGATACTGGTCGGCCCCCCCGGGGCCGGCAAGTCCACCATCGGCCGCAAACTCGCTCGTGAGCTCGGCGTCTCGCTCTACGACACCGATGCCGGTATCGAAGAGGACACCGGGCGCAGTATCCCGGAGATATTCGCCACCGACGGCGAACCGGAATTCCGGCGCATCGAGGAGCGGGTGGTGCGGCGCGCCGTCCTCGACGAACACGGGGTCGTCTCACTCGGTGGCGGTGCCGTGCTCTCGGAGGCAACCCGCGAACTGCTTCGCGGACGCACGGTGATCTACCTGGAAATCAGTGTCGCCGAAGGCTTACGGCGCACCGGAGCCTCGACCAACCGCCCGTTGCTCAACGGTGACGACCCCGGCGCGAAATACCGCGAGCTCATGCGGATACGCCGCCCCCTGTATCGGGAGGTGGCCTCGATTCGCATTCGTACCGACGGGCGCAGCCCCGGCCGGGTCGTGCGTGCCGTCCTCACCAAACTCGGCATCGAACCCACCGAACCGCCGGCACCGCAAACGAATCCGCAGCAGTCCGGTAAGTCCACGTCGCGCCGCGCGCGCTCGCGCAGCCGACGGCGCCGTGCCCGACCGGCACCGGAAACTCCGCAGCAGCCGGACGGCACCGGGGAAACATCCGGTGCGACCACATCCCGTCCCGACGACACCGCCGCCCGACCGGATCCGGCCGGCCCCGAGGCGAACAGTTCGGACACCGGACAGCCGCGCCGCAGAGCCCGCCGGTCCCGTCGTGGTGGGCGCCGTCATTCCCGCACTCGACCGGCCTCCGGCGCGGAGTCGGCCACCGATGCTGCGGCGGCCGGCGCCACCACTACCCCAACCGGCCGGCAGCACGCCGAGTCCGACCCGAACACCCGCCCGGCACGGGGGCGGCGCAGCGCCACGCGCGCGGCAGGCCCACCCGCCCCGAACACCACGGCCGCGGCGGACAGCAGTACTGCGACCGGGGCACGCGCCCCTGCCCGCCGGCTCGCCGAGAACCCGCCGGCAACGGTATCGTCGGCGACCGTTTCCGCGGCCGAACCCATATCCGGCGCGGACGATCCTGCTCCCCCGGTGCTGTCCGGAGAGCGGGACGAGCACGAATCCGCCCCGGGTGCGGGGCGGTCCCGGCGCGCCCGAGCCCGGCGCGCCCGGCTACGACGAGCACTACAGGAATCGGAGCAGCACACATGAGTGAGCCCACCCGCATCGAGGTCCGCACCGCCGATCCGTATCCGGTGATCATCGGCCGCGGACTGCTGGGTGACCTGGTCGACGAGGTCGCTCGGCAGCCCGGTGTGCGGTCGGTGGCCATCTTCCATCAGCCACCACTCACCGAAACCGCCGAAGTCGTGCGTCAGGCCCTCGCCGAACGAGAAATCGGCGCCCAGGGCGAAACCATCGACGCCCATCGCATCGAGATCCCCGACGCCGAGGACGGTAAGGATCTTCCGGTCGCCGGTTTCTGCTGGGAGGTGCTGGGCCGTATCGGCCTCACCCGCCAGGACGTCGTGATCAGCCTCGGTGGCGGCGCGGCCACCGACCTCGCCGGCTTCGTCGCCGCAACCTGGATGCGCGGTGTGAAGGTCATCCATGTTCCGACCACACTGCTCGCGATGGTCGACGCTGCGGTCGGCGGTAAGACCGGCATCAATACCGAGGCCGGAAAGAATCTGGTCGGCAGCTTTCACGAACCCGCGGCCGTACTGGTAGATCTGGTCACCCTCGAGACTGTTCCCCCCAACGAGATCATCGCCGGAATGGCGGAGATCATCAAGGCCGGATTCATCGCCGACCCGGTGATTCTCGACCTCGTCGAGCGCGACCCGCGCGCCGCACTCGATCCCACCGGTGAGGTGCTGCCGGAACTGGTCCGCCGGGCGATCCAGGTGAAAGCCGATGTCGTGGCCGCCGATCTCAAGGAGGCGAGCCTGCGCGAGATCCTCAACTACGGGCACACTCTCGGCCATGCCATCGAGCGTCGCGAACGCTACCGGTGGCGCCACGGTGCGGCCGTCTCGGTCGGTCTGGTCTTCGCCGCCGAACTGGGCCGGCTGGCCGGACGGTTGGACGATGCCACCGCGGACCGTCACCGCGCGGTCCTCGACAGTGTCGGTCTCCCGACCACCTACGACGCCGACGCGCTCCCGCAACTGCTGGAGAGTATGCAGACCGACAAGAAGACCCGCTCGGGCATCATCCGGTTCGTCGTGCTCGATGGTCTGGCAAAGCCGGGCCGCCTGGAAGGACCGGATCCGTCGTTGCTCGCCGCGGCCTATGCGACGATCGCCCGCGAGGACAGCCCCGCCGGCGGCGGAATCCTGCTCTAGAAATGCGAAATCCGGGCCGCGGGATCACCCTGCGGCCCGGACAACGCCGGAACCCTTCGACGAATTCAGGCCGGTGACGCCGCGGCCGGCGGCAGCGACGCATCCGACGAGTCGGACTTCCGCCGTTCCCGACCGGCCAGGAACCCGCCGACCGCCACCCCGATCATCGCCGGGATGAAGATCATCAGAACGATGAAGGCCGCACCAGCGGTCAACTCGAACAACAGCCCGTTGTCACCGAGATCGAACTTCGGCGCGAAATCCACCAGCCACGAGACCAGACCGCTGCCCAGGCCGCCCGCCACACCGGCTTTCAGCCAGCGCATGGTGAGGTCCGCACCGCCCTGTTCCGGGTCCGGATTGGCCCGCCGATTCTTGCGACCGTCGAGCAGACCCCACGCCACGCCGGCGACCAAGAGGATCACCAGGCACAGGATGCGCATCCAGGAACCGTTCGTCGGCCAGTAGATCATGCCGAAACCGAGCAGCGCCCGCAGTACGACGGTCAGCGCACCGAGAACGATGGCGCGCAACAACCACGAATTCATGTCGATCACCTTAGCCTGTGTTGTGATGTCATCGAACTGGAACCGGTTCTACAAGTCCGACGAATCCAGTGCGGCGGCCATCGCCGCCCGGGGCGCGGTCCGGCCGGTGAACTGTTCGACCTGGCCGTATGCCTGATTCAGCAACATCTGCAGCCCGCTGACCACCGTATTTCCCGCCCGCTGCACGGCTACCGCCAGCGGAGTCGGCCACGGATCGTAGATCGCGTCGAGCACCACCGGCGCCGCTGCGACCGCATCGGCCACCACGGCCGCACCCGCCGCCGGCACGGTACTGACGACGGCATCGGCAGCGTGGCAGGCCGCGCGCACCCGCACAGCGTCGAAATCGGTGAATTCGGTGGTCATACCGAGCTGCCGCGACAGCGCCAGGGTCGAGGCCGCCCGACCGGAATCGCGCGCCACGACGGTGATCGATTCGGCCCCCAGCTCCGACAGCGCCAGCAGTGCCGGGCGGGCCGTTCCGCCCGCACCGAGCACGACCGCCCGGCGCACCGATTCGGCGCCGCCGGTCTGCAGCGCGCCCCGCACACCGTCCACATCGGTGCAATCGGCGCGCCAGCCGTCGTCGGTGCGGACCAGCGTATTGGCGGACCCGACGAGTACGGCACGTTCGGTCCGCCGATCCGCGTACCGCAGTGCGGCGACCTTCCCCGGCATCGTCACCGACAGTCCCACCCAAGCCGAGTCGAGCCCGTCGACCAGGGCGGGCAACTGCTCGTCCGTACATTCGATACGTTCGTATGTCCACGGCAGTCCCAGCGCCCGGTAGGCCGCCAGATGCAGCTGCGGCGAGCGGGAATGGGCGATAGGACTGCCGAGCACAGCGGCCTTCCGAATCCTGTTATCGGCCACTGTCGAGGATTCCGCTCTCCTGGGCGCGTTCGATATTGCGCAGATGTTCCTGGTAACTCTCGGTGAACAGCGTCGTTCCCTGCATGTCGACGGTGACGAAGTACAGCCACGGCCCCGGGGCCGGCTCCTCCACCGCTCGCAGTGCCTTCAGTGACGGCGAGGAGATCGGGGTCGCGGGCAGACCCGACATCGCATAGGTGTTCCACGGGGTTTCGCGAGCACGATCGTCGTCGGTGGTCGCGACCTCGGTGCGGTCGAGGGTGTAGTTGACCGTGGAGTCCAGCTGCAGCGGCTGTCCCACGTCCAGCCGGTTCAGCACCACCCGCGCGACCTTCGGCATATCCTCCGGCAGCGCCTCCCGTTCGACCAGCGATGCCGCAACCAGGGACTGGTAGGGATCGAGCTTGTTCGTGGCCCCGGACTGCAGCAAACCGGTCGTCTCGTAGCTGGCCGCGCTCTCACTGACCAGCTGGGCGAGAATCTGCTCGGGTGTCCCCGAGGGATCGAAGTTCCAGCTGCCCGCACCGATCAGGCCCTCGAGCTGGCGTGTGCGGTCGGGAACCTTGCGCACCGCGTCCAGCGCCCACGCCGGTACTCCGAGCACCGCCGGATCCGCGGCGGAACCCGCGGCGTCGAGCTGTTCGTAGGTGACACATTTCTTGTCGGTACCGGTACCGACACAGCTGGCATCGGCGATCTTGCGGTAGATCCCCTCGTTGCGAGCGCCGGTGTGGACGTCGGTCGAATCGTGCAGCCTGCGGCCACCGGACACGACCACCGCGCCCACCCGGGATTCCTTGCCCAGCAACGCGGTGACGGCGTCCTCGCCCTTGCTGTGCGACGGCACGGCGTAGTACCCCGGCTGGACCGAGGTGATACCCGAATTGCGCATCGCCGCCTGGAAGAAGGCACCGGTACTGGCTACGACTCCCTTGTCGAACATCGACTGCGCGATCTCGCCCGCGGTATCGCCGGGATGCACCTGAACCACGGCCAGCGGACCGGCCGGACCGTCGAATTCCTCCGGCCCGCCCAGCGAGCCGATGAACTTGTAGCCGGCATAACCGCCGGCGACCACGATCAGAACGATGAACACACAGCCGAGGACCACCATGTTCCGGCGGCGCTTGCGGCGTTCGGCTGCCTTGCGCGACGCCGCGCGCGAGCTCCGCTTCCGGCCACCACCGGACCGAGCGGGTTTCTCGGCGGAGTTCCGAGACGACCGCTGCGGTGCTTTCCGCGACGTGCTCCGCTGCGCTCGCCGCACCGTATCGGCACTCGCCGCGCGGCTGCTCGCCGGGCGCGTGCCGCGACGCGCCGGCGGCGGCGCCATCGGCTCGTCGTCTTCGATCGGCTCGTCGTCTTCGATCGGCTCGTCGGCGAGCTCGTCGAGGTCGTCCTCGGGTTCGAGGTAGCGGTGCCCGCTGCGGCGGGACGGCCGGGCGGGGGGCGCCGCGAATTCGGCCGTGGCTTCGACGTACTCGGCCTCGGCATACTCGGGTTCGGCGTACTCGGGTTCGGCGTAGCCGTCGCGGTAGCCGGGATCCTGATAACGCGGATCCTGATAGCGGGGGTCGTAGTCCGCCGCGCCGTAGTCCGGGTCGTAGTCGTCACCGACGTAGCGCGGGTCCGGCTGGTCGTCGACATATCGTGGGATGACGGCGGTGTCGTCCTCGTCTTCCCAGTCCTCGGTGGCACTGCGATGCGCACCACCACGCCGATAGCGCCGCTGCAGGTCGTCGGCACGCTGACGAGAGCGCTCCCCGGCCCGGGTCCAGCGGTCACTCATCCGACCACCTGGCCTCGTCTGCCCCGGCCGAGTTCAACACCACACTCCGTTCGTCCAACCAACCCTGCAGGATCGACACGGCGGCGGCCTGGTCGATCACCTGCCGCCGGCCACGCGAGCGAACTCCGCTGTCCCGCAATGCACGTGCAGCTGACACCGTAGTCAAACGTTCGTCGGAAAGTCGTATCGGCACACCGGGAATCAGGTTTCGCAAACGATCAGCGAACCGCATGGCCATTCGCGCGGAAGAGCCGCCACCACCACGGAGCGTGCGCGGCAGGCCGATGATCACCTCGACCGCCTCATATTCCCGCACAATCTCGGCTACCCGCATCAGATCGGTCGCGGGGCCCCGTTTACTCCCCTTCACCGTCGCTACGGTCTCCACCGGCGTTGCCAGGATCCCGTCCGGATCGCTCGCGGCGATACCGATGCGCACTGTTCCCACATCGATGCCGATGCGCCGCCCCCGGCCCGGATCGGTATCGGCCCGGGGGCGCTCGACGGGCAGCTGTTCCGGAGAAGACGCCGGCCCGGATCCCGGAGCCCCGCCCGATAAGGGCGGCTCCGGTTCCGAGAGCTCCGAGTTCTCGGAATTGTCCATCAGGCGGCGATCTCGGCCACCCGTGCGCGCACGCCGGACAGGCCGGCCTCGATCCCGGCGGGGTCGGTGCCGGCGCCCTGCGCCATCTCCGGCTTCCCACCGCCGCGACCGGCGATGCTCGGGCCGAAGCTACCGACCAGATCGCCCGCCCGCACACCGAGTTCCTGTGCGGGTTTGTTCACCGCGACCACGAACGGCACCTTGCCGTCGACATTGCCGAGCAACACCACCACGGCGGGCTCACTGCCGAAGCGGCCCCGGATATCGGTGGCCAGCGTGCGTAGATCGCCCGCGCCGACACCCTTCGGTGCGGCCGCGGCGACGAGCAGCACCCGGCCCACCCGCTGCGCCTGTTCGACATAGCTGCCGGCCTCCGCCAGCACCGCGGCGGCCTTGGTGCGCTCGAGTTCCTTCTCGGCGGTCTTCAAGCGTTCCACCAACTGTTCCACGCGTCCGGGTACCTCGTCGGAGGGCACCTTCAGCGAGGAGGCGACACCGGCGAGCAGAGCCCGTTCCTTGGCCAGGTACTTGTAGGAGTCCAGACCGACGAAGGCCTCCACCCGGCGCACTCCGGAACCGACCGACGACTCGCCGAGCAGCGTGATCGGCCCGATCTGGGAGGAGTGCTCCACGTGGGTTCCGCCGCACAGCTCCATCGAGAACGGCCCGCCGATTTCCACCACGCGTACCTCGGAGCCGTAGTTCTCCCCGAACAGCGCCAGCGCGCCCATCGACTTGGCCTTGGGCAGATCGGTGACGAAGGTGTTCACCGGGAAGTCCGAGCCCACCGCGTCGTTGGACACCGCCTCGATATCGGAGCGCTGCCCCTCCGACAGCTGGCCCTGCCAATTGAAGTCGAACCGCAGGTAACCGGGCTTGTTCAGCGAACCGGCCTGCACCGCGTTGGGGCCGAGTACCTGTCGCAACGCGGCATGCACCATATGTGTGCCGGAATGGCCCTGGGTGGCACCGCGTCGCCAGGCCGAATCGACCTGGGCCAGCACCGCATCACCCTCGGTGATCTGCCCGCGCTCGACGGTGGTCTTGTGCACCCACAGCTTCTTGGCGATCTTCTGCACGTCGTCGACCCGCAGTTCGGTGCCCGAAGCAGTGAGCGAGCCCCGGTCGGCGATCTGGCCACCGGATTCCGCATAGAGCGGGCTGCGGTCCAGGACGACCTCGACCTGCTGCCCGGCGGTGGCCACGGGTACCCGCACACCGTCGACGATCAGTGCGAGCACGGTCGCCTCGGTTGCCAGTTCGTCGAAGCCGGTGAATTCGGTAGCCCCGCGGTCGACCAGTTCCTTGTAGATCGACAGATCGGCGTGCGCATGTTTGCGCGCCTGGGCATCGTCCTTGGCACGCTGACGTTGCTCGGCCATCAGGGAGCGGAATCCGGCCTCGTCGACCTCGAGTCCGGCCTCGGCGGCCATCTCCAAGGTGAGGTCGATCGGGAAACCGTAGGTGTCGTGCAGGGTGAAGGCCTCGCTGCCGGCGAGGGTGCGTCCACCGGTCGCCTTCACCTCGGTGACCGCATCATCGAACAGCTTCGAGCCGGTGCTCAGCGTCTTGAGGAAGGCGGTTTCCTCGCCGACCGCGACCGTTTCGATACGGGTGAAATCGGTGGCCAGCTCCGGATACGACGGGGCCATCAGATCGCTGACGACCTTCATGAACTCCCCGATCACCGGCCGGTCGGCGCCGAGCAGCCGGGCCGAGCGCACGATGCGGCGCAGCAGCCGTCGCAGCACATAGCCGCGACCGTCGTTGCCGGGATTGACCCCGTCGGCGATCAACATCGCGGAGGTGCGGGCATGATCGGCGATCACCCGGAAGCGCACATCGTCGGCATGTTCGACGCCGTAGCTCTTCCCGGTGAGCTCCTCGGCCTTGCCGATGATCGGGCGCAGCAGATCGGTTTCGTAGACGTTGTCCACACCCTGCAGCAGCATCGCCACCCGCTCGACACCCATCCCGGTGTCGATATTCTTCTTCGGCAGCGTCCCTACCGGTTCGAAGCCCAGTTTGGGACTCTTCTCACCGCGGATGTCCTGCATGAACACGAGATTCCAGATCTCGAGATAGCGGTCCTCGTCGGCGACCGGCCCGCCCTCGGCACCGTATTCGGGGCCACGGTCGTAGTAGATCTCGGAACAGGGCCCGCCGGGACCGGGCACGCCCATGTCCCAGTAGTTGTCCTTGCCGTCGCGGAACTGGATGCGCTCTGTCGGTATCCCGGCGACACGATGCCAGATCTCGGCGGCCTCGGGGTCACTCTCGTAGGCGGTCACCCAGATCCGCTCGGGGTCGAAGCCGAATCCACCGTCCTCCTGGGACCTGCTGATCAGCTCCCAGGCGAAGGTGATCGCACCTTCCTTGAAGTAGTCACCGAAGGAGAAGTTGCCCGCCATCTGGAAGAAGGTGTTGTGCCGGGTGGTGACACCCACCTCTTCGATATCGCCGGTGCGCACACACTTCTGCACGCTGGTCGCGCGCGAGAACGGCGGCGCCTCCTGGCCCAGGAAATACGGCTTGAACTGGACCATGCCCGCATTGACGAACAGCAGGTTGGGGTCCGGCAGGATCAGCGAGGCACTGGGTACCTCGCTGTGGCCGGCACGGACGAAATGGTCCAGGAAACGCCGTCGGATCTCGTGGGTCTGCACGGATATTCAGCCTACCGGGCGCAGTCCACCCGGTTTTCAGCGGTCGGGCGTGTGTTCCGCGGCATTCAGCGTCCGCGGACGATGCGACGCAATTTGGTCACCCGCGGGCCCACTTCGCGTTCGTAACCGTGGTCGGTGGGCGTGTAGTAGTCGGTGCCGGTCAATTCGTCGGGCGGATACTGCTGTGTCAGCACCCCGTCCGGATGGTCGTGCGGATACCGGTAGCCTTGCGCGTTCCCGAGCTTGGCCGCGCCCGCATAGTGCCCGTCGCGCAGATGCGGCGGGACGGCACCGGCCTTGCCGGCGGAGATGTCGCTCAGCGCGGCGCCGATGGCGGCGGGGACCGCGCCGGACTTCGGCGCGGTGGCGATATGGATGGTGGCGTGGGTGAGCGCCAGTTGTGCCTCCGGCATACCGACCAGCTGCACCACCTGGGCCGCGGCGACGGCGGTCTGCAGTGCGGTGGGGTCGGCCATGCCGACGTCCTCGGAGGCCTGGATCATCAGCCGCCGCGCGATGAAGCGTGGATCCTCACCGGCGCTGATCATGCGCGCCAGGTAGTGCAGTGCCGCGTCGACGTCGGAACCACGCAGCGATTTGATGAAGGCACTGATCACGTCGTAGTGCTGATCTCCGGCGCGGTCGTAGCGCACCGCGGCCTTGTCGACGCTGGCCTCCACCAGATCCACATCGACGGTGCCGTCCAGCGACGACTCCGCGGACGCCTCCAGCGCCGTCAGTGACCGGCGGGCATCCCCACCTGCGATCCGCACGATGTGATCGAGTGCCGCATCGGTGACCGTGTACCGGCCGTTCAGGCCGCGCTCGTCGTCGATCGCCCGGCGCAGTACCGCACGAACATCGGTATCCGACAGCGACTTCAGTTGCAGCACCAGCGACCGCGACAGCAACGGCGATACCACCGAGAACGACGGATTCTCCGTCGTCGCCCCGACCAGCAGCACCACCCGGTTCTCGACCGCGGCCAGCAATGCGTCCTGCTGGGTCTTGGAAAACCGGTGTACCTCGTCGATGAACAGCACGGTCTGCTCCCCCACCAGCAGGCGGCGCCGCGCCAGGTCGATGACCGCGCGCACCTCCTTGACACCGGCCGACAATGCCGACAACGCCTCGAACCGGCGACCGGTGGCCTGCGAAATGAGCGCGGCGAGGGTGGTCTTCCCGGTGCCCGGCGGGCCGTAGAGCAGTACCGAGGCCGCGCCGGACCCTTCGATCAACCGGCGCAACGGCGACCCGGGACCGAGCAGATGCTGCTGCCCCATGACCTCGTCCAGGCTCGCGGGACGCATACGAACCGCCAGCGGTGACATGCTGCCCGCCTGCGGGAGCGCTGCCGATTCCCCGGACGGTTCGTCCACCTCCGGTGCCTCGAACAAGCCTTCACTCACGCTTCGACGGTACCCATCCGCACCGACACCGAGGTGCGGTGGACCCGGGCTAGCCGGACCAGAGCTCCTCGAGCGTCGCCGACACATGTTCGGCGAAGTCGCCGAGATTGTCGTCGCCGGCACAACGCGCATCCTCCGCCAGCGCGGCCCAGCGATTGATCAGCGCAGCCGAGCGTGGCACCGACAAACCGTGTTCGCGTGCGGCGGCGATCCGGGTGTGGTCGGCGGGCAGGAACCAGTAGGTGGACAACCACACCCAGATCAACCGGGCCTCGAGGATGCGCTCGGCCAGCAGGTCGTCGTCGGCCAGCGCGGGCCACACTCCCACCACCTCGGAACGCCACGCCTCGACCATCTGCTGTGCCCGCTCCCGGGACAGCTCGAAATCACACAGGCAACCGGGGAACGAGACCAGTGCGTAGGCGATGTCCAGCGTCGCGTCGCGGTAGCCGCCCCACTCGTAGTCCAGGAACCGGGCGCCTTCGTCGTTGAGGATCACATTGTCCGGGCACAGGTCCGACGGACTGAACGCCCGGAAACGGCCCCCGGAGAACAGCCGGTTCCCGCGCACGATGCGCTCGGCGATCTCACCCGGGACCTCGATGGCGAGCTCGCGGGCCAGCATCCTCGGTACCTCACCGATCGCCGCCTCGGCCTGCTGTGCGATGCCGTCGACGCGATGCCCGACCTCCACCCGCCGCAGCAGCGCGACGAAGTCCGCTTCCCGGCCCACGGTCGCCCCATGCATCCGGCCCAGCGCCTGCGCGAACGCCATCTGCGAATTCCGGGTCGCCGGTTCGACACCGGTCTGCAGCACCGATGTGAGCGACATGTTCTCGCCCAGATCGCTGAGAATGAGCAACCGGTCCGGCAGGCTGTGGGCGAGCAGGTAGGCACCGGGCCGGTGCTCGCTGCTCAGCGCGGTGGTGAACTGATACGACACCGCCTCACGCAGGAATGCCGAGTCGATACTCGCCACACCGGGCGCCAGACCGCCGATACGGCGGTCCTCCGCCGCGCCGCGGACCTGCTTGACGATCAGGGTGCGGGGAAGGGAGAAGGAGTTCTCTGCCACGCGGACGCGCAGCACCGTCGTTCTCCCACTACCGCTGAGTTCGATCGGGTCGCTCAGCTTCACCGCAGCACCCATTCGCTTGGTCAGCAAGTGTTGTGCCGCGGCCACGACTTCGGCGGCGCGTTCGGCCAATAGTGCGGTCATCGCATCCCAAGTTACCCGCTTCAGGTCACTTTCAGCGACCGGTTCGGCAACCTTTCGCGCGTTGCCCGGCGTGTCCCGGCCGGGTGTGCACTGCCGAAACGAGATGCTCACTACGCTCACCGGCGGCCGGAGCGCAGCGTCCGGTCGGGCAACGCGGCCGCTCGCTTGACACGCCCGGCCCCGTCGGGTTGTGTCGTGATCTCAACTGCAGTGTGGCGCACCAGAACCCAGGTGATTCGAAAGGTCCGACGATGACCGACTCCCCGCAGTCCGCACCCGGCGACACCGGCGAAGGTGGTGAACGGCGACCGGAGAGCCGATCCGGGCACGTTACGGACGGACCCGTACCCCCCGGGACCGCTCGCGGCGAACACTACGCACCCGCACCACCCGCTCCCGCCGGACCACCGGAGTATTCGCAGGTACCGGGCGTGTCAGCACCTCCGGGTGCCGCCCCGGCCGGGGCACCGGCCGCCGGGATCCCCCCGGTCGCACCGCCCACAGGCGTACCCCCGACTCCGCCGCCGGGCGGCCCGGGGCCGGGCTACGGGCCGCCGGCCACACAGCCGCCGCCCGGTCCGATCTACGCTCAGCCCGGGCCGCAGGGCACAACCGGCCCGACCTACGGGCCACCGGGCTCGTATCCGCCGCCCGGGACCGATCAGAACTGGGGCACACCGTATCCCGGAGGACCGCCACAGGAGCCGATGCCACCGGAATACGGCGCACCACCGGAATACGGCGCCGCGCCCGGGTACGGCGCCGCGCCGGGCGCCCCACTCCCGCCCGGGCTGGAGGTCGGACGCGCACTCGGCTTCGGCTGGGAACACTTCCGCGCCAACTGGGTTCCGTGGGTCGCGATCACCCTCGTCGGCTTCGTCGCCTATCTACTGGTGACCGTCGTCGTCAATGTCACCGGGATGAATTCGATGGGCCCGGTGTTGCTCACCGCGCTCGTCGCCGCGGTGATCGTGTGGCTGCTGCAGGCCGCGATGATTCGCGGTGCCCTCTACGAAGCCGACGGTACGCCACCGGATTTCGGGTCGTTCTTCGGTTTCGTCAATGCCGGCAACGTGTTGATCACCGCGCTACTGGTCTTCGTCGCGGTATGCATCGGGACCGCACTGTGCGTGCTTCCGGCACTGATCGTCGGCTACCTGTGCATGTTCTCGCTGCACTTCGTGATCGACCAGGATCTGGACCCGTTCACGGCCATCAAATCGAGTGTGCAGCTGGTGGTCTCGAATTTCGCCCCGACCCTGCTGCTGGCGCTGACCGTCGCGGGCGCCACGCTCGTCGCCACCGCACTGTGCGGGATCGGGCTGTTGGCGGTGGGCCCGCTCACCGCGATGGCCGTCACCTACTCCTACCGGGTGCTGACCGGCCGGCTCGTCGCCTGACCCACCGGCTACTCCCCTCTCCCGACTCCGAACCACCAGCGCGACAGCGCATTCGATCTGCGGGGCGGCCCGAGCGCATGCCGCTGCTCGGGCCGCAACCAGAGCACGATGATCCCGGCGGTCACGATGCCGGCCATATTGAGCCCGAGCTGCCCGATGGACATGAACGCTTTGTGCCACTCGCCGACGGTTGCCGCCACCACCGCGAAACCGGCCGCCGGGATCGTGGTCACCGAGATGAACACCCCGACCAGCGCTGCCGATTTCGCCGTCACCAGCGACAACATGCCCGCTGCGCCGGCCAGTAGTGCCACCACCAGGGAAAACGGTCCGACCTGGTAGATGAAATCCACATTGTGCAGCGACTGGAACCGGTCGAGCGTGATCCAGCCGAACCGCTCCCAGACGAGGCAGGCCAGCGTCGCGATCCCCATGGCCACCGGGAAACCGGCCAGCAGCGCCAGCGCCGAGCGCCGAGCGAGCCCGAAATCCGCGCGCACCGCCGCGACCGCGACCGCCGCCAGCGGACCGAATTCCGGACCGACCACCATCGCGCCGACCACGGTCACCGGAGAGTCGGTGACCACGCCCACCACCGCCAGCAGGCACGCGATGGTGATGAACGCCAGGAAAGTGGGATTGAGGGTGGACTCCTCATGAGTCTGGCTCAGCAGTTCCGCCCAGACGATCGCGTCCTGCGGATCCCCCGGGGCCGCCTCGACCGCGCGATCGGCCGGTGTCGACAGCACCGTTTCCACCGGGGACAGCATGATTCCGCCGTAATCACGGATGCCGAGACCGGACAACCCCTCCAGCACATCGTTGGCCGACTCCCGGGCGATATCGGCCTGGACCAGGTCACCCGGTGGTTCGACGGCGGCGCCGCTGTCGACGGTGATGAGCGTGGCCCCCGGATAGGACCGCAGCGCCGTCACGGCGGCATCCGTCGATTCCGGTGGGCAGATCACCCGAAGGTGCAGCAATCCGGCCCCCTGTTTCTCGGCAAGCGTCCGGCCCGGCCGGGTCCGGCGCTCTGCAGATTAGCCGGACACCGCCACCGGCGGCGGCAACCACACCCGTACGAGCCGGATGTCCGCCGCCGGTGCGGTCTCAGGCGCGCTGCGAAATCGGCTTGCCGTTCTCGTCGAGCTTCACGTCCAGCCCGGCTTCCTTACGCTGCTGCGGCGTGATCGGCGCGGGCGCGTCGGTCAGCGGGTCCACCCCACCACCGGACTTCGGGAAGGCGATGACCTCGCGGATCGACTCCACACCGGCCAGCAGCGCGGTGATACGGTCCCAGCCGAAGGCGATACCGCCGTGCGGCGGGGCACCGTAGGCGAAGGCATCCAGCAGGAAGCCGAACTTCTCCTGCGCCTCGTCGTGGCTGATGCCCATCACCTTGAATACCCGCTCCTGCACATCGCGGCGATGGATACGGATACTGCCGCCACCGATCTCGTTGCCGTTGCACACGATGTCGTAGGCGTAGGCCAGCGCGGAGCCCGGATCGGTGTCGAAGGTGTCCTCCGATTCCGGCTTCGGCGAGGTGAACGCGTGATGCACCGCGGTCCAGGCCGAATGCCCCAGCGCCACATCCCCGCTGGCGGTGGCGTCGGCCGCCGGTTCGAACATCGGGGCGTCGACGATCCAGACGAACGCCCAGGCGTCGTCGTCGATCAGGCCGCACTTGCGCGCGATCTCGCCACGCGCGGCGCCCAGCAGCGCACGGCTCGATTTCACCTCACCGGCACCGAAGAACACGCAGTCCCCCGGCGCGGCGCCGACATGTGCGGCCAGGCCTTCGCGTTCGGCATCGGACAAATTCTTGGCGACCGGGCCGCCGAGGGTACCGTCCTCGTTGATCAGGATGTAGGCCAACCCCTTGGCACCGCGCTGTTTGGCCCACTCCTGCCAGGCGTCGAGCTGGCGCCGCGGCTGGCTCGCGCCCCCTGGCATCACGACGGCACCGACATACGGTGCCTGGAAGACCCGGAACGGAGTGTCCTTGAAATACTCGGCGCACTCGGTGATTTCGATACCGAACCGCAGGTCGGGTTTGTCGCTGCCGTAGCGGCGCATCGCCTCGGCGTAGGTGAGGTGCGGAATCGGGGTGGGGATCCGGTACCCGACCAGCTTCCAAAGTGCGGCCAGAATGTCCTCGGCCAGCAGGATCACATCCTCCTGCGTCACGAAGCTCATCTCGAGGTCGAGCTGAGTGAACTCCGGCTGGCGGTCGGCGCGGAAGTCCTCGTCGCGGTAGCACCGTGCGATCTGGTAGTAGCGCTCCACACCGGAGACCATGAGCAGCTGCTTGAACAACTGCGGGCTCTGCGGCAGGGCGTAGAAGTTTCCGGGCTGCAACCGGGCCGGCACCAGGAAGTCGCGCGCGCCTTCGGGGGTGGACCGAGTCATCGTGGGCGTCTCCACCTCGACGAAGGCATGCTGGTCGAGCACCTCGCGCGCCGCGGCGTTCACCTTCGAGCGCAGCCGCAGGGCGTGCGCAGGACCCTCGCGGCGCAGGTCCAGATACCGGTACTTGAGCCGGGCCTCTTCGCCGGGCTGCTCGTCGAGCTGGAACGGCAACGGCGCGGCCTCGTTGAGAACGACCAGTTCGGAGACGTTCACCTCGACGGCTCCGGTCGGCAGGTTCGGGTTCGCACTGCCCTCCGGGCGCCCCTCGACCACGCCGGTGACCTGGACGCAGTATTCCGCACGCAGTTTGTGCGCCTGCTCGGCCGGCTCGCCCTCGCGGAAGACGACCTGCGCGACGCCCGACGCATCGCGCAGATCGATGAAGATCACCCCACCGTGGTCTCGCCGCCGGGCCACCCAGCCGGTCAGGGTGACGGTCAGGCCGGCGTGCTCGCTTCGCAGCGAACCAGCCAAGTGGGTGCGCAGCACGGGAATCCTTTCGACGACACGATGCTCCCGGCCGGGACGACCAGGTGCGCTCCCATGGTAATGAGAGGCGATGCCCGGACGGAAACCGATATCCGTCCCGGCCGCATGCGAGCGCGCCGCACCGACTTCCGCGGTTCGACCGGCCGCGGCTCATGTCAAGCTGTACAAGCTGTTCCGGCCGGCGAGCCCGGAACGGCTTCACTCGAGTTCACAGGAGCAGCGACGATGACCTTCAACGAAGGCACGGACATCGATCCGAGCCGCGTGTCGAGCGGCGGCATGGGCCCCAAACTCGCCCTCGGCGGCGGGGGCGGCCTGATCGTGCTGGTACTCGCACTCCTGTTCGGGGTCAATCCCGGCAATCTGCTCGGCGGAGAGACCTCGGGCACCCAGGGCGCCGTCGATACCTCGATGTGCAAGATCAACACCGACGCCAACCGGTATCCGCAGTGCCGGGTCGTGCTCACCTCGCAGAGCCTGGACGGGGTATGGGGCAGTGTGCTCCAACGCCAGACCCGCACCCGGTACACCGAGCCGCCGGTGACGCTGTTCACCGGATCGGTGAACACCGGCTGCGGCAGCGCGACCAGCGCGGTGGGCCCCTTCTACTGCCCGGCCGACCGGACCGCGTACTTCGACACCGGCTTCTTCCAGGAACTTCGGGACAAGTTCGGCGCGTCGGGCGGACCACTCGCCGAAGAGTATGTCGTGGCACACGAATTCGGTCATCACATCCAGAACCTGCTCGGTGACAGCGGCCGGGCGCAGCGCGACCCGAAGGGGCCGGAGTCCGGTTCGGTGCGGCTCGAGCTGCAGGCCGACTGCTACGCCGGGCTGTGGGCCAGTTATGCGGACAAGACTCCCGCCCCCGGCGGAAGCGCGCCCCTGCTCGCGCCGCTGAGCGACGCCGACATCAGCGATGCCCTGTCCGCGGCGGAGGCGGTCGGCGACGACCGGATCCAGCAGGCATCCACCGGCCGGGTGAATCCGGAGGGCTGGACTCACGGCTCGTCGAGCCAGCGCACGCAGTGGTTCCTGACCGGTTACCGGACCGGGCAGGTCCGAGCGTGCGACACGTTCTCCGCCACCGATCTGGACCGTCCCGCGGCGCTGCGCTGACACCGCGGTCCACAATGGTCGGCGGTAATGCGGTATCGGAGAACGGGAACGAGGACGGGAGTGGGCAGCATGTGGGGACCTCACGGTGCGAGACGGCAATTCGGCGGCGCGCGACGGCGGGTGCGGGGCGCGCGCGGTGTCGTGGCCGGACTGTCCTGTGCGGTGGCACTCTTCGGCGCCGCGGTACCCTCCGTCGCTGATGAGCCCGTTCCGACCCTGGTGGTGGCGCTGACGACGATTCGCGGTGGGGAACAAGCCGGTGCCGGATCCGAGCCCACACTGCTGGTCTACTCCGACGGACATGCGGTACACAGTCCGGATGCCGCCGATCCGAAGCGGCCTGCCGACCGGAAACCCGAGCAGCGCAAGGGCCACGTCCCGCTCGACACGGTGCGGAAGGCGACGGCGGCGGCGAAGGATCTCGCCGAGGTGGATCTGGGTATGCCCGGCAACGGCAACGGCGGCTCCACTCTGCTGGACGTGCTCGGTGAATCGCCCGATCAGGACGTGCACCTGGTGGTGTACTCCCCGGGCGGCACCGACGGTCTGAACGACGCGCAGAAGGACGGTCGTCAACGCTTCGACGCGCTGCGCAAGAAGCTGGTGGACGCCTTCGACGCCGACCGCTGACTCCGCGCGGCGACCAGCGGCACGACGATCATCGCACCGAGCCCGGCGCCGGCCCGTGCGGCCGGCGCCGGAGTGCGATCAGCCGACCGTCCAGGTGTCCTTACCGTCGAGCAGGTGTTGCAAGGCATCCGGGCCCACCGGTGCGCTCCGCGCGGCGGCCTCGGTTTGCGCCCGGACACCGTCGTCGTAGGTGGGACGGGTCACGTCGCGGAAGATGCCGATCGGAACGTGAGACAGGTCGTGTGAGGTCAACCGGGACAGCGCGTAGGCGTATTCGGATCGCTCGCACTGCGCATCGTGCACCACGATGTCGTCGGCGGCCACCGCGTCGGTGGCGGCCACCGCAAGCCCGAAACCGTCTCGTACCACCGCGTATTCACCGTCGGCACCGAATCTGATCGGCTCGCCGTGGCGCAACCGGATCAGGTGTGACTCCGCATTGTCGCGGCGCAGTGCATCGAACGAGCCGTCGTTGAAGATCGGGCAGTCCTGCAGGATCTCCACGAACGAGGTGCCGCGGTGCTCGGCCGCCGCGCGCAGCACCTCGGTGAGCCCGGCGCGGTCGGAATCCAGCGCGCGCGCAGCGAAACTCGCCTCCGCACCCAGGGCCACCGACAGCGTGTTGAACGGGTGATCGACCGATCCGACCGGAGTGGACTTGGTGACCTTGCCCAGCTCCGACGTCGGCGAGTACTGCCCCTTGGTGAGCCCGTAGATCCGGTTGTTGAACAGCAGGATCGTCATGTTGACGTTACGGCGCAACGCGTGCACGAGGTGATTGCCGCCGATCGAGAGCGCGTCCCCGTCACCGGTCACCACCCACACCGACAGATCCGGCCGGGTGACCGCCAGACCGGTGGCGATGGCCGGCGCGCGGCCGTGGATGGAATGGATGCCGTAGGCGTCGAGGTAGTACGGGAACCGGCTCGAGCAGCCGATTCCGGAGACGAACATCAGATTCTCCCGCCGCAGTCCGAGCTCGGCGAGGAATCCGCGCACCGTGGCGAGGATGACGTAGTCACCACATCCCGGGCACCAGCGCACCTCCTGATCGGAGGTGAAGTCCTTGGCCTTCTGGGGGCCCTCGGCGCCCGGCACCCCGGACACGCCGGTGAGCCCGAGGTCGGCTCCGACCAGTGATGTGTCGATGATGGTCATCGGTGTCCCCCTGTCGTGCGGTAGGTCGCCCGGGCACGGGCGTCGAAAGCCTTGTGCTGCTCCAGCTCGCCGACGGATCCGTCCAATGCGGCGTCGATCACGCCGACGAGTTCCTGGGCGGAGAACGCCGTACCGGCCACCTTCGTCCACGGTTGTACATCGACCAGATACTTCGCGCGCAGCAGCATCGCCAGCTGGCCGCCGTTCATCTCCGGTGCCACCACTCGCCGGTAACGGCCCAGCACCGCACCGGTATTCGCGGGCAGCGGACTGAGATGGCGCAGATGTGCCTGGGCGACCGCGACACCGCGGCGGCGCGCGCGCCGGCACGCCTCGCCGATCGGTCCGTAGGAACTTCCCCATCCGATGAGCAGCAGTTCGGCGGTGCCGTCGGGATCGTCCACCTCGAGATCGGGCACCGTGATGCCGTCGATCTTGGCCTGACGCAGCCGGACCATGAGTTCGTGATTGGCCGGATCGTAGGAGATGTTGCCGGTACCGTCGGCCTTCTCCAGCCCGCCGATGCGATGCGCGAGACCCGCGGTCCCCGGCCGGGCCAGCGGCCGTGCGAGAGTCTCCGGATCGCGGGCGTAGGGAAGAAACGGTGACGCATCCGACGCAGCCTGTTCGACGGGAGCCTCGAATCCCGGATCGATCGGTTCGAGGTCGCCGACCCGTGGAATCGACCAGGGCTCGGAGCCGTTGGCGATCGACCCGTCCGACAACAGCAGTACCGGTGTCCGGTACGTGAGCGCGATTCGCGCCGCCTCGACAGCGGTCGTGAAGCAATCGGCAGGTGACCGCGGCGCCAGCACCGCTACCGGCGATTCGCCGTTGCGACCGTAGAGCGCCTGCAGCAGGTCGGCCTGCTCGGTTTTGGTCGGCAGACCGGTCGACGGTCCGCCGCGCTGCACATCGATGATCAGCAGCGGGAGCTCGGTCATCACGGCCAGCCCGATGGTCTCACTCTTGAGTGCCAGGCCGGGGCCGGAAGTACTGGTGACCCCGAGCGCTCCGCCGATCGAGGCACCCAGGGCCGCTCCGATTCCGGCGATCTCGTCCTCGGCCTGGAAGGTGGTGATCCCGAACCGTTTGTGTTTACTCAGTTCGTGCAGGATGTCCGAGGCGGGCGTGATCGGATAGGTGCCGAGGAAGACTTCCAGCCCCGACAATTGCCCGGCCGTGATCACGCCGTAGGCGAGGGCGGTATTGCCGGTGATCTGCCGATATGTCCCCGGCGGCAACGCCGCGGGCGCCACTTCGTATGTGACGGCGAATGTTTCGGTCGTTTCGCCGTAGTTCCACCCGGCGCGGAAGGCGAGTACGTTCGCCTCACCGATTTCCGGCGTGGCGGCGAACTTCTCCCGCATGAAGGCCTCGGTACCGCCGATGGGCCGCCCGTACATCCACGACAACAGCCCCAGCGCGAACATGTTCTTCGCGCGCTGGCCGTCCTTCTTGCCCACTCCGGCGGGTTCGGTGGCGGCCAGCGTCAGCGATGTCATGGGCACCCGGTGCACGACGAAATCGCCCAGACTGTCGTCGGTGAGCGGGTCGCGGTCGTAACCGACCTTCGCCAGTGTGCGTTTGGTGAATTCGTCGGTGTTGACGATCACTGTCGCGCCGCGAGCCAGATCATCGATATTCGCCTTGAGCGCGGCCGGATTCATCGCGACCAGAACGTCGGGCTGATCGCCCGCGGTCAGAATGTCGTAGTCGGCGATCTGAATCTGAAACGACGAGACCCCGGGTAAGGTGCCCTGTGGGGCGCGGATCTCGGCCGGAAAGTTCGGTTGAGTGGCGAGGTCGTTGCCGAAAGCGGCCGCCTCGTGAGTGAATCGATCCCCGGTCAGCTGCATCCCGTCACCGGAATCCCCGGCGAAGCGGATGACGACCTTCTCCAGTTTCTCACTGCCGGTGTGCCCGGCCGTGCCCTGCTTCGACACCATGCGCCTGCATCACTTCCTCGTAGGGATGAGGTACCACACGCCAAGTTACTCCGCGCCCCGCCGGACAACAGGTATAACGAACAACCCGGCAGGCATACGGCACAACGAGATTCGGCCGCTGACGGCCCGCCTCCCCGGGGGCGGATCCACCGCACCGGCCGGCCGGGTGGCGGCCGGCCGGTGCGGTGGATCACCCCTACTGACGCACAGTACTCCGATGTGATGCAGATCCCATTACGGCACCCGCATTCGAGCTCAGACGGTGCTACCGGTCGCGCTGCGCAGCGGCTCCCCGTTGTAGAACGCCACCAGATCGCGAACCGTCTCCGCGGTCGGCCGCGGCTGGTACCCCAGTTCGGTGCGGGCCTTGGATCCGTCGATTTCGGGGGCGGCCAGCAGTGCTCCCATCGCAGCGCGCGATACGCGGTCGCTGCCCAGCATCTTCCCGACCGGCTCCAGCACCGGCATCGCGCCGGAGATCACCTTCGCCGGAATCGCGAACAGCGGTCCACGTTTGCCGTTGGCCTCCGCAGCCAGCCGGGTGGCCTCGAGCATCGTGATCATCGATCCGGACAGCAGGTAGTTCTCACCGGTACGCCCGTGTTCACCGGCCAGGATCAGGCCGATCGCGACGTCACGCACGTCCACCAGGTCGAAGCCGCCACCGATCATCACCGGCACCCGGCCGCGCGCCGCATCGCGCAATGTGGTGTTGATGCGCGAATCGGAGTGGTCGACCGGACCGTACACACCGGTGGGGTTGCAGATCACGGCGTCGAGGCCGCGCTCGATCACCGAGCGCAACTCCAGTTCGCCCTGATATTTGGAGCGATCGTAAACCGGTATATCGGGGTCGACGGAACGCGAGGTGTTCTCGTCGATCCGGCCACCACAGGAGTACTGGTCGAACGCATGCACCGAGCTGGCGTGCACCATGCGCCGGGCGCCGACCGCGAGCGCCGCCTCGGCGACCACCCGTACGCCCTCGGTGTTCACCCGCCAGGCCAGGTCGTTGCGCTGCTCCAGGGTGATCACGGCGACGAGGTGATAAACGACCTCGGCTCCTTCCAATGCCGAACGCATCGAGGCCGGATCGAGCACATCACCACTGACCCAGTTCACCCCCGGTGCCGCAGCGGCCGACGGGCGCACCCTGTCGACAGCGGTCACCTCGTGACCGCGCTCTACCAGTTCACGAAGCAGATTCGTGCCGAGGAAACCGGCTGCGCCGGTGACTGCCACCTTCATGCGACGAGCATATAGAACACGTTCTAATTTGCAACACGTTCTTGTTTGTCGGACTCGAATTGCGCCGGGACGGTCCGCTATATTGAGGCCTGCCAGGCCTTCGGTCACCCGATCGCAAGGCGTGCACGACCGTGGAACACAGCAGATTGGGGGGAAGAATTCAGATGGCCGATCTGACCGCCGACAACGGCGCACTCACCGCATTCGGAACAGCACAGCAGGGCGTTGCCGCCGAAATCGCGGGGGCCGCGAACATGGACAGCGCAACCCATGTGGCCGCGATGACTCCGGTATTCGGGCTCATCGGCGCGGACTACCTCGCCATGTTCGCCGCGGCGCAGGCATTGCACTGCAGCGACGTGAACGATCTGTCGGCGAAATGTAACCACCTGGGCCAGTCGGCATTCGGGACCGTGGCGGTGCTCGGTGACACCGACAGCGCGGCCTCGGGTGTACTCGGGGCCATCGGCAACGGAATCGGGGGCTGATCCGTGCACACCATCGGCCCGGGAACCGACGACGGTGTCATCGCCGCCCCCGCCGCCCCGCCCGCTTCCGCCTCTCCGGTGTCCCCGGTCGCACCGGCGACCACTGCGGAACCGGCACTGGATGCGGCGACGCAGCAGGGTCCACTCACCGATCTCGCGCTGCCACAGTTGCCCGCCGACACCCCTCCCGCGCAGGCGCCGGAGTTCGCAACCTCGCGCCGGGAATTCGACGACGACGGCAACCCCGCACCCGGCGCACCACATCTCCCCGGCGGCGGCCACGGCGTGCCCGACGACGCCGATGCGAGCAGCGCACTGCTGGGCGGCGCCGCGCAGCCGGCACTGGACGCCGGACACGGTGCATTGGACCAGGCAGCGGGGGTTCTCGGTGGTATCCCCGGCGCCCAGGACGCCATCGGCAATGCTCACGCGGCGCTGAATCAGGCGCCGGCCGCGCTCGGCGGTGCAGCCGGCGCGGTACAGCAGGCCGCGGCGCCGATCACCTCCGCCCTGACCGCGAATATGCCCACCCTGCCGGAATTACCCGCCGACCCGGTCGCCGCGCTGATGAACGGGACGGCGATCCCGGGCGTCCCCGGCCTGGACGCCTTGTTCCAGCCCTTCCGCGACCTCCTGTCGAGCTTCGGGACGGGAGTGATGGGCGCGCTCAATCCGGCCGACCTGCTCAGCCAGTCCTCCCAGCTGATCCAGACCGCCATGCAGACCGCCATGGGCGCGATGCAGTCGGTCGGCACGAGCTGGCAGGGCCAGGCCGCCGACACCGCGCAGGCGACCGGGCAGCAGAATCAGGCACACGGACAGGACGCCAGTCAACGCGGGTTCGACATCTCGAAGCTCACCGATGAGGCAGCGGCGGTCGTCCAGCGCGGCAATGTGCTCCTCACTCAGGTCGCGCAGTCGTTCGCGACCCAGGCGTCCGCACTGGCACCGGTCATCATGACTCCGCCCGCGCAGGCCACATTGATCGCCACCGCGACCGAGCATCTGGGCGAGGCAGTCACAATCGTCAACGCCACGCGTGGCGAATTGGGCGGCTATACCGGGCAATTGAGCAATGTCGTGCAGCAGCTCGTCGGAGCCAACGGTCCACAGGCCGCGAACACCGCACAGCAGGTGGCCGAAAGCATCGGCCAGCCGATCATGCAGCAGGCCCAGGGGCTGCTCTCGGGCGCCGATACCCAGGCCGCCGGCCTGGACGGACTCGCCGGTACCGGCCTCGGTGGTGCGACATCCACTCACGCCAGCTCGTTCGGGGGTGGCGCGCCCGGTTCCATGACCGGCGGCGGAGGCGGCCCGGCCGGCGGTCTCGGCGGCATGCTCAGCGGCGGGGGCGCCTCGTCGTCCGGTGGCGCGACCCCGGGCAAGCCCGGTGTCGGTTCCTCGCTGCCGGGAGTGCGTCCCGGCGCGATCCCGGGGATGCCGTTCGGCCCCGGTATGCCCGGCACTCCGGGAGCCGGGACCCCCGGGTCCGGGTTCATGGGCGGACACGCCCCCGGCGCCGCCGGCCAGCGCAATGCCGACGAGGAACGCGGCCGCACCGTGGAGAACTACCAGGGACTGACCGGCAACAACGATCTCACCGGCCCGCTGGGCGAGTCGGCCCCCGAGGTCATCGGCCAGACCCACAACGACGAGATCATCAACGATTACGAGAACGACCAGCTCTGACCACGCGGTGCGTCCGAGCCGCTCGAACGCCCGGCGGAACATCCGCCGGGCGTTCCGGCATTCCGGGCCCCCGCGCCCGCGTCCGGACCAGACACCGCAGCAGATACTAGAACGTGTTCCTGCGTCCATTCAGTGAACGAATCCGGGACAGCGCACCATTTATGGGGCTAGTATCACGGCCACACTAGAATCTGTTCTACTTCACAGAACCTGCTCTAGTCACATATCGGCCACACCCGAGAGGACCACCGATGCGTTTCACCTACGCGGAGGCGATGACCGATCCGGCGCACTACGTTCCGTTGGCGCAAGCCGCGGAGGCCGCCGGATTCCACAGCATGTCCATCGCCGACAGCGTCGCCTACCCGGCGGAATCCGATTCGACCTACCCCTACACGCCGGACGGCAATCGAGAGTTCCTCGACGGCAAACCGTTCATCGAGGCATTCGTGCTCTCCGCCGCACTCGCCGCGGCCACCACGACCCTGCGCTTCACCCCGTTCGTGGTCAAGCTTCCTATCCGTCCTCCGGTTCTGGTGGCCAAACAGGCTGCGTCGCTGGCCTATCTGAGCGGCAACCGCTTCTCGCTCGGAGTGGGAATCAGCCCGTGGCCCGAGGATTTCGAGATCCTGGGCGTGCCGTTCGAGCGGCGCGGTAAGCGGATGGACGAATGCATCGAGATCGTCCGTGGGCTGTCCCGGGGCGAATACTTCGAGTACCACGGCGAGTTCTACGACATCCCGAAGATCAAGATCACTCCCGGTGCGACCGAGCGGCTCCCGATCCTCGTCGGCGGTCACAGTGATCCGGCCCTGCGTCGCGCGGTCCGGCTGTGTGACGGCTGGATGCACGCCGGTGGACCCCCGGAGGAACTCGATCGAATGCTGGCCCGGCTCGACGAACTGCGCTCCGAACGTGACGCATCCACACCGTTCGAGATTCACGCCGCCTCCATGGACGCCTACACCGTCGACGGCATCAAACGCCTCGAAGACAAGGGCATCACCGACGTGATCGTCGGATTCCGCTATCCGTACGTCGCGGGCGAGGACACCGAACCGCTCGCCGACAAGATCGCGCATATGGAGAAGTACGCGGAGAACGTCATCTCCAAGGTGTGAGCGGCAACGCCGGCGGATGTGGTCGATGGCGGGCATCATCCGCCGCAGACACCCCTGCCGACAACCACGTAGGTTCGCCGCCCCGCGGCGAACCTACGTGCGGTAGCACCGGCTCAAATGCAGAACACAACACTGCCCAAGGGGATGCAGATCGCGACGGAACCGGTGACGTCGCTCGCGGTCGGAGCGGTGCCGGATGGGGTCGCGGCGGAGGCTGCGGGGGCGATGACAGCCCCGAGGGCCACTGCGATGGCGCCGGCGGCTGCTGCTTTACGGAACTTCATGGTGTGCATGGCGGAATCCTTCGTTCGAACGTCTCCGATCCTTGAAGACTTGCGATCCTCAGTGTTCGCCGCGCCCACCAGTATTTCCAGACACGAAAGCGTCAAACCCACGATCGTTCGGATACCGGTTCGGTCACGGGATCGCCTGCCGACCGCCCGAATCATGTTCCACGAAGTTGCCGGGCGACCACGGTGCCCACCGATGCGAGGGCGCGTCAGCCGCGCTTGGCGAAGCCGAGTTCGATCACCGCATCGCGCTCGGCCGCCAGCTCGGCGACGCTGAGATCGATGCGTGCGCGCGAGAACTCATCGATGTCGAGTCCGGGGACGACCGTGTATTCGCCGTCCGCACAGGTGACCGGGAACGAACTGATCAGCCCCTCGGGGACCCCGTAGTGGCCGCGGGAGGGGACCGCCATCGATACCCAGTCTCCGGACGGCGTGCCGCGCACCCAGTCGTGGATGTGGTCGATGGCCGCGCTCGCCGCACTGGCCGCAGAGGATGCGCCGCGGGCGGCGATGATCGCGCTGCCACGCTGCTGGACGGTCGGGATGAAGCTCTCGCGGACCCACTCCGGGTCCGCGATCACGTCGGCGGCCGCCCGCTCACCGATCAGCGCGTGACCGATATCGGGGTACTGGGTGGCGGAATGATTGCCCCAGACCGTCATCCTGCTGATCGATGCCGCCGGAACGTCGGCGCGGGCGGCGACCTGGGCGATCGCGCGGTTGTGATCGAGCCTGGTCAGTGCGGTGAACCGCGCGGCAGGCACGTCCGGGGCGTTGCTCATCGCGATGAAGGCATTGGTATTGGCCGGATTCCCCACCACCAGGACCTTCACGTCGTCGGCGGCATTGGCGTTGATCGCACTGCCCTGGTCGGTGAAGATCGGCCCGTTGGCCGCCAGCAGATCCGATCGTTCCATTCCGGCACTGCGCGGACGGGCACCGACGAGTACGGCGATCGAGGTGCCGTCGAATCCGATCCACGGGTCGTCACTGATGTCGATCGATTCCAGTAGCGGAAACGCCCCGTCGTCGAGTTCCATCGCCACCCCCTCGACCGCACCTACCGCCGCCGGAATTTCCAGCAACCGCAGCCGCACGGGCGTCCGGGGACCGAGCATGGCACCCGAGGCGATCCGGAACAGCAATCCGTAGGCGATCTGACCCGCGGCGCCGGTGACGGTGACAGTGACGGGCGCGGTGGCGGTAGTGCTCACGACAACTCCTTGCTCACGAGTACCCGAGCGGTCGGCTTCGGTGCCCCAACCCTATAGATCCGCACCGCCGGGGAACGACGACCGTGAGCAAGGAGACAGAAGTACGCCCGCACGGGCGCCGGAAAAGCCGCATATCGGGCGTATCACCTTGCGCGACAACGGTTTCGGGCACATCTGTCGGCGATCATTGCGGATCTTCGGATCCGTCGGCCGTATCCGTGGCCCCGGGATCCGCGGTAGCCAGCGCCGCGATATCGGCATCGGTGAGCCGGACCGGTTGAATGCCTTCACGAGTCCGGATCAATCGCACCGCACGGTACAGCGGCCGCTCCGTCAGTCCCGCATCGCGCGCCTCCGCACGCAACTGCCCGACCAGCAGACCGGACACCGACAGCGCCGCCGCCG
The DNA here is from genome assembly GCF_001613265.1 of Nocardia vermiculata NBRC 100427. GTDB lineage: Bacteria > Actinomycetota > Actinomycetes > Mycobacteriales > Mycobacteriaceae > Nocardia > Nocardia vermiculata. The sequence goes on along the minus strand of NZ_BDCA01000008.1, from coordinate 68,345 downwards.
AGTCCACCACCGACAGCGCGTCGGCCAGCCGCCGCAACCCGAGAATATGCAGCTCACGGCCGCCACCGGCGTCGGTGTACATGGCCAGGGGTACGACCTGCCGGCGTCCACCGGCGGTCACACGCAGTGCGATCCGGCTCAGCCGCCCCGGAAATACCAGAATTTCGACCCCGGTCGCCGCGGCGATATCGAGCCGGCGCGTGCGCACGGCGGTGCGGGCCTCGAGCACGGTTCCGGTCAGCCACAACCGCCGCCGGCGCGCCAGCAGCGCATAGGCGGCGGTGGGCACACCGAGAACGCAGCCGATCGCCACGCCCACGCGCACACCGACCACCAGGGCAACCACCACTCCGACGAGCACACCGGCAGCGATCGCGGCCCAGGCGAGACGGCGCAGCATCGGCGCGTACAGCTCCGGGGCGACCAGATCCAGCCCGATCGGCTGCGGCGCCGACGAATCAGACATCTCCGGCGCCCTGTCTACCGGCGCGCCGCGAGTGCGGCCGAAACCTCCGACACGACCTCTGCGAGTGCGATCTGCCGCTGCTCGCCGCTTCCGAGCTCCTTCAGGCCGATCTGCTCGTCGGCCAGGTCGCGGTCACCGAGCACCAGCGCGAAGGCCGCACCGGAGCGATCGGCGGCCTTCATCGCGCCCTTGACGCCGCGGCCACCGTAGGCGAGGTCGACCCGCACCCCCGAGGCACGCAGTTGCGCGGCCACCACTACCAGCTTCGCCATGGCGGCCTCCCCCATCGGCACCCCGAAGACGTCGACCCGGGCCGGGTCGCCGGCCGTCTTTCCTTCCGCCTGCAGGGCGAGCATGGTGCGGTCCACGCCGAGTCCGAAGCCGATACCGGACAGCGCCTGCCCGCCCAGCTGAGCCATCAGCCCGTCGTACCGGCCGCCACCACCGATACCCGACTGCGCACCCAGGCCGTCGTGCACGAATTCGAAGGTGGTCTTGGTGTAGTAGTCCAAGCCACGCACCATGCGCGGGTTCACGACGTACGGCACTCCGAGTGCATCGAGGTGACCGAGCACCTGCTCGAAGTGTGTCTTCGCCGAATCCGAGAGGTGATCGAGCATCAGTGGCGCATCGGCGGTCAGGGCCCGAACCTCCTTGCGCTTGTCGTCGAGTACCCGCAGCGGATTGATCTCGGCACGGCGGCGGGTGTCCTCGTCCAGCGGCAACGCGAACAGGAATTCCTGCAGCAGCTCGCGGTACTGCGGGCGGCAGGTGTCATCTCCGAGCGAGGTGATCTCGAGCCGGAAACCGTCCAGTCCGAGGGACCGGAACCCGGCGTCGGCGATCGCGATGACCTCGGCGTCCAGCGCGGGATCGTCGACTCCGATGGCCTCCACTCCGACCTGCTGCAACTGTCGGTATCGACCGGCCTGGGGACGCTCGTACCGGAAGAAGGGGCCCGAATAGACCAGTTTGGCGGGCAACTGGCCGCGATCGAGGCCGTGTTCGATGACCGCGCGCATCACACCGGCAGTGCCCTCGGGCCGCAGAGTCACGCTGCGATCCCCGCGGTCGGCGAAGCTGTACATCTCCTTGCTGACCACATCGGTGGATTCGCCCACCCCCCGTGCGAACAAGCCGGTGTCCTCGAAGATCGGCAGCTCCACATGCCCGTACCCCGCCAGGCGCGCGGCACGCACCAGGCCGTCTCGAACGGCGACGAACTCCGCCGAGCCCGGCGGCACGTAATCGGGAATCCCTTTCGGGGCAGTGAAGCTGCTGGTCTTGGTCACAATGAATCAGTTTCCCCCACCCGCCCGCGGCAAGTCCAACCGGTTTGCACTCCGCCCTGCCGAGCTGGGCGATTGTACCGATTCCCCGGGGAAGTTAGGGGTCGTCTCAGGAAGTGATGGCACACTCTTATGCCGATACGCAACCGACACGGGAGGACCGGGTAGTGCCGACCAACGAACAGCGACGAGCGGCGGCCAAACGCAAGCTGGAACGCCGGCTGGCCCGACAGGCGGAGCGCGCACGCAAGCGTAAGCAGCTGGCGATCGCCGGATCGGCGCTCGGTGTGGTCGTGGTCGTCGCCGCCGGCGTCGGCATCTACTACCTGACCCGCGGCGAGGACACCGGGAACACACCGGATGCCTCACTGTCGTCCACCCCGCAGGCCGCGCCACCCCCGCAGGCCACGCCGAAGCCGGCGACCGTGAGCTGCTCCTACACCGATTCCCCACCGCAGGCGGCCAAACCGGTGCACAAGCCGGAGCAGACCGAGGTCTCGACCACAGAATCCCCGAAGGTGCAGCTCGATACCAGCAAGGGGCCGATCGGCATCACCCTCGAGGCCGGCAAATCCCCCTGCACGGTCAACAATTTCGTCAGCCTGGTGCAGCAGAAGTTCTACGACGACACACCGTGTCATCGCCTCACCACCGGCGACACTCTGAAGGTGCTGCAGTGTGGTGATCCGACCGGTGAGGGCACCGGCGGACCCGGCTACATCTTCGACAACGAATATCCGACCGACCAATTCGCGCCCGGCGACCCGGCCGCGCAGAAGGCCCCGGTGCGGTACGACCGTGGCGTCGTGGCGATGGCCAACGGCGGCCCCGGCACCAACGGCAGCCAGTTCTTCCTGGTCTACGGCGACTCCCAGTTGCCGCCGCAGTACACGATTTTCGGCACCATCGACGATCCTGGTCTGAAGACCCTGGACGCCGTAGCCGAGGACGGTCTCGTCGATCCGTCGACCGGCGACGGCAAACCGAAGGACGGCGTCACCGTCCGCTCGATGCAACTGAGCTGACCGGCCCCACGCCCGTCGTCCCGGCGGGCGTGGGTCATCGTCGGTGTCGACGTTAGGATGCCCTGCGTTGCACTGGTAATCTCGGAATGCGATCCGCGTGGAACGTCGGTTCACCGCACGCGGTGCGATAGGCAGTACCACCATCGTCCCTAGTTCTTTACTGCAACATCGGGGAGCAGGCAATGGCCGAGGAACTCGACGACATCGGCCGCGAAACAGCGGCTTTGATGAGACAAATGTTGCAACTCGCGACCCTGGTCGCGCTGCGCACTCGCGAACGCGGCCAACGCGAGGCCGAAGCGCGGGTCAAAGTCACCCAGGAACGCGTCAAGGACACCCGCGAGCGGATGCTGCGGGAGGCTCGCGAGGCCAAGGCGAAGGATCCACGCAATCTCGAACTGACCCGCATGATCGACCGGCCCGCCCTGGAACGGGGTATCTCGCTCGACCGTTCGGACAATCTCGTGCGCACCCGCACCACCCGCACCGTCGAGCGGCAGCAGACCCGCGAGCGGGAAACCAGCCGGTACGACTCGCCCGAACGGCGCCAGGCGCTGGCCGCACATCTGTCCCGCGTCGGTGTGGCGCCGGACGTCGCGGCGGTGCGCATGCTCATGGATGTCAGCCAGGCACAACCACCGCAGGCTGCGGTCCGCACCCGTCCGGAGGTGCCGCCGCACGTCACTCGCGCCCGCGAGCATCACGATCGGATGCGTGAGCGCGAACGTGAGCGCGAGCGCGAGCGCGGCCGCCGCTGAAGAAGCACTCCGAAACGATTGTGCCGCCGTCCCTTCCGGGACGGCGGCACAATCGTTTCGGAGTCACCCGTTGCGGGTCCCGGCCCGGCGCGGGTCGGGGGTGGCGAACAGGCCCTGATCGGGCGGGGTCAGCGGCAGCGGCGCGAGCATATCCTTGTGGCCGTTGCGAACACTGCAGTATTTGAACGGTCCCCGTGGGTCGAACAGCCGGGCCATATGCGGATCCGCGTGGTCCAGGAACCACACACTCATACCTGTCTCGGCATCCTGGCGCAGATACTCCCAGGCACGCCACAGGGCCTCGAGCCGCATGGCTGCCTCGGCATGCTTCCACCACTCCGGACACCACACCGTGTCCGTGAGATCGCTGACCTGGCGCCGGTAGACCAAACTCAGGTAGTTCTCCACGAACTCGGCCACATTCGCATAGATCATGCCTTGCTGAGACTGGGGCTGGTCGTTCACAGCGGGCGAACCTCCTCCGGCTGTCCGTACGTCGTGGGCGGATGCCCGGGCGTCTCGTCACGATCGAACGCGCCGCGGTCGCCCACCAGATCACCGATCGTGGTGCGGCGCTGCGGATCATGCCGCTCGATCGACTTGCGCACCTCGGCAGCGTACTCCCCCTCCCACCACGGAACGGTCCGCACCAGCACCGCCGGCGATCCGGAGGAGAACACCACCGCGCGTCCCCGGGGCAAGGTCGCCAGGGCGTTCGCGGTGAGTGTGCGCGAGGAGCCCAGCGACCGCGAATAACTCTTACCGCCCTTGGATTCCGATACCGAGGACGACACCGAATCGAATTCACCGATGACCTCGGAGCGGGCGGCGAGGAAGCCCATATCGTCGATTCCGGGCCCCAGCACCTTGATGTTGGCCGCCGCCCAGAGCGCCTCCATACCGGGCAACCCCCAGCAGCGCACGCCCTGCGCCCACGACTGCAGCACCGTCATCACCACGATGCCGCGCGAGCCGAAGTGGCTGTACTGCTTGGGCAGATCCTTCCAGCGCACGATGTTGGCCGCCTCGTCGAGCACGGCCAGCAGCGGAATATCGAGCCGGCCCAGGTACTGATGGGTGGCCTTGCGCATCGCCACATCGACGACCGCCTCGGTCAATGCGCTGACCAGTGGCCCGGCCGAGCCGCGTCCCTCGAGCGACAGGCAGTACAGGGTCGAATTCCGGTCCAGGAAATCCCATTCGTCGAACTGGTGGCGGTCACCGCCCGGGGTGACCCACTGGTGCACATTCGACAGCTTCAGACACCGCACCATCTTCTTGGCGGTACCGAAGATGCTGTCACGAACGCGTTCGGCGGTGTTGTACTGCTGGGCCAGACCGGATGCCACGAGGTGATGACCGACCGCGCGCAGCATCTGCACCGGTTCGTTGTTACTCGGATCGGTGACCCACTCCCATACCTGGGTGATGGGACGGTCCGCCACGGCGGCGGCGAGGAACAGCGCCGCCAGCAGGTCCTCGGCTTCCGGGTCGAAGTAGCTGTCCGGGGTACCCTCACCACCGTCGTCGGCATCGGCGAAGTGTCCCGCCAGCCGGGCCGCACGCATCTCGCATCCCTCGCGCCGGGCATCCACCCACCCGAGCGGGTCCCAGTACCAGGTGGCGTGCTGTTCTCCCGCCACCCCCTGCGGGTCGAACACGTACGCCCGCGAGCCCTTGCCCTCCCGCACATCTCGCGTTGCGTCGACGACGTCGCGCTTGTTGGAAGTGACCAGAACCGGCCCGACCGCCGACAAAATCGCCGGAATCACCCGGGAGGTCGTCTTGCCCTGGCGCGGCCCCCAGATGTCGAGGTGCAGATCTTCGTAGGAGCCGAAGAGCATGGTGCCGTCGACCACCCCGACTCCGATCGGCACTCCGGGAGAATCCTCGTATCCGAGCCGCACCCCCAACTGTTCTGCCTTGCTCCGCACACCGGCCTCGGTCAGCGCCGCGATCGATCCGCCGGACCCCATGTGCTGGGCGCGGGCGTCGATGGGCAGTACCCCGCGGCCCTTGCGTTTCTTCAACTCCCGGCGCACGAGCACGATGCCGACGGTCACCAGCACGACCAGCAGCACGATCACCGTCGAGGGGCGCGGCCAGTCCAGTTGCCCCCGTGCGATCTTGGCGATACACGCGATCGGATTGAGCGGCACGTCCTGTGGATCGGTCGACAACTTGTTGCCGAGATGCAATGCGATCCACAGGGTTCCGACCACGCCGAAACCGATGAAGATCATCCACGTGGAGAGGTCGGGTCCCGGATCGGCCGGGTCCTTCACCTTTTTCGCCATCTCGCCTCCTGAGGTGACCGGTCGTGCGGATACGGCTCAGCGAAATCCATCGAGCCGCCAGCCGTCCGGGGTGCTGACGACGGTGGCGATCACCGTCGTGGGTGGCAGTGCATCGCGGGTACCGTCCGGATGGACGGCCGTCTGCTCGATGCCGATCTTGAACTGCTGCGGACCGGAGCCGCCGGTATGTGGAGCCTTCTCCCCCGAAGCGAAGGTGAACGCTTCCACGTGCACCCCCGTACGTCCCCACTGCGCCCACCGCAGCGTCGGATTCGGAGTCTGCGCACCCGCCGGTGCGTCGAGTGTGCGAAGCAGACTGGGACCCAGCCACTTCCGTGCCCGCGACAGGGAAGCACCCTGGGTCTCGGTGGCCGGATACCAGGTGAAGATCTCCCGCAACGCCGCAACCGCCACCCCTTCGGGCGTGGCAGGGTCGGGTGCGGGGGCCGCCTCGAGTTGCCGCGGGGTGGAGGTGGCGGGCGCCGGGTCGGTGCGCTCGGATATGCTCGCGCACCCACCGGCCAGCAGTGCGACGCCTACCACCAGCATCACCACCAGGTTCGCGTAGACCACCCGTGCCGTCCGTCTGCGGCCCGGTGCCCGGCCTTCCGAGCACTGTCTCCAGGATATCGGTCGCGGCGCGGGCTCCGCGACTCCCGGCAACGCGTCGAACTCGGCGTGTCCCCGATCTCGCGCTCTCACAGCACCCTCCGTAGCCGGGCGTCACCGGGCACGGGCGCCGTACTCACTCCGGACGGGTCGTCGGAGTGGATCATCCGCCCGTCACCGGCGTAGATCCCCACCTCGGCCGGTCCACGAATCCCGAAGTGGGAGAACACCAGATCGCCGGGCCGTGCATTACGCGGCGCCACCTCGGTCCCTGCTTCCCACTGCTGTTCGGCGGTCTGCGGCAGCACGGTCTTGCCCGACGAGGCCGCGAAAACCGCCGCCGCCGTGAGCCCCGGCCCGTCGAGACCGCCGCCGGTGGGCCCGCCCGGACCGCCGCCACCCCAGACATAGGGTGTCCCCATCCACTGCTGGGCGGCTGCGAGAACACCGTCACCGCCGGAACGGCTTTCGGGGTCGAAGCGGCCCATCGACCCCGGGGCCCGGTACTGGGCCTCCATCGCGAGAATGTTGGTGACATACGGCCGGGTTTCGGAGAAGTGCGCGGCCACTTGATTCGGCATACCGCCCGAGGCCAGCACCGCACCCTCACCCGCGTTGTAGGCGGCCAGCGACAGCGGCACCAGGTCGCCGTGCACCTTGCCCTCGCCCATCCAGCGCTGGATCTGGTGGGCGATCGAACACATGTACCTTCCCTGGGCGATGATCGCGTCGCCGTCGTCCCACAGACTCGCCTGCCCGTTGCCGTCGGCATCGAGCAGATACGGCCTCCCGTCGTCGGGGTCGCTGGCGTGCGCGGTAGTGGGCAGGAACTGCGCCAGGCCCTGTGCGCCGGCGGGTGAGGTGAGACCACGCTGGAACCCGGACTCCTGACGCCCCTGCGCGGCCAGAACCGATGCGGTGATCTCCGGGCACAGCGATCCGGCACGGCGGTACCAGAGTTCGAGTTCCGGCGGCACCTTCCCGTCGGCGAGCGCACCACCGGCGGTACCGAAGCCACGACTGCACAGCGGATTCGCCGAATGCGGGCGGGCGCCGTCACCGCTGGGGGTGAGCGCACCGTCGAGCCACGGCAGCGGGTCGATCTGATGTCCCCCGGTCATCCGGCCACCCGGCACGATCTCGAAATGCAGATGCGGACCGCTGGATTCCCCGGCCGACCCGACCGCGCCGATCTCCTGCCCGGCCCGGACCTGCTGCCCGACCCGCACCTTCACGCCGCTCGCCCACTCGTGGCCGTAGACCGCGGAGAAGGGCCGGCCGTTCACATCGACGGAATCGATGACGATCCAGTTGCCGAATCCCGAGGCGGGACCGGCCGCGACGACCACGCCGTCCGCGACGGCATACAGCGCGGTGCCGTCCGGCGCGGCCAGGTCGACACCCAGGTGGTCGCCGTCGCGAGCGCCGAAATAGTCCGAAACCGTGAATGATCCGGCCGGCAGGGGCCAGGTCCGGTGGACCGGTGCCACCCCTGCGACCAGCGAGGGCTCCCCCGTAGCCGTTGGATCACTGCCCGCTGCGGGCCGGTCGGCCGGTCCGGGCGTCCCCGTTACCGTCGCACCGGTATTCAGTGCCGTGGGGGACGCAGTGGCGAATCCCGATTCCGCGGCGGCGGCCCACGGCGCATCCGAGGTGGCCGGAAGGCCCGGCGACACCGGCTCGTCGGCACACGGGTCCTCCGAGGCCGGCAGCACGATCACCACCACCAGGGTCATCAGGGATACGACACCGCCGAGGACGAGGGCGGTGAGAGTCTTCGCATTCACCGCGCAGCCGTCATGTCGCGCGGCGCGTTTCGTTCAATGTCTCCACGAGGGTGCGGTTCATCTCGGCAGCAGCGGCCAGCTGTTGCTGCAGCACCGCGACCTTGCGGCGCAGCGCCACCGCGTCCATCCGTTCCAGGCTCGCCCCCTCCGCCGCACGCACCCAGTTGCGCACCGAATTGGTGTGCACACCGATCTGCTCGGCGACGACGCGGCAGGCCTCCGATTCACTGCGCAGCTTGTCGGTCAGCGCGACGACCTGCTCGACCGCCGCCTGCCGCACCTGCGGCGACACTCTCCGGTATGACCTGTGCGGCATCACGCGGCACTCCCCTCGTCGCCCCGGCGGGCCGTGGATTCGGTGAATTCGCTGAAACGCTGGTTCGTTTCGTGGATCCCGCTCTCCCGTTCCGAGGGGGTGAACTCCATGTGGAACGGGATACCGGGCCGGCGATCCTCGCCGATCTTGAGCAGGAACTTTCCGGTACCGGGTGCCGGCGGGCGGGCCTGGCCGGGTTTGAGTGCTTCCCCCGTCAAGGCCTGCGGCGCCGACCAACTGGTCACCATCTCCTCCTCCGCGGAGGTGAACGGGATCGTCGAGTCCAGCCGGCTGATCTCCTCGGGCGGCAGGGCGCCGAAGATCTTGGCGCGGGCGCGCTCCAGGAATCCCAGCGCCTTGGCGATCGCCGCCTCGGAACCCAGCGACTGGAGGTCCTTGATGGTGTGGCTGATCATGATCAGGGAGGTCGCCATACCGCGCTGCAGGCGGGTGAGCTCGTCGACGCGATCGACCATGAAATCACCGAGGCCCAGCACCTGCCACAGCTCGTCCATCACGACCTGGAAGTACCGCTGCGGTCCCAGCTTTCCGTCGGCGAGCACGTGCGCCGCTTCCACCGAGGCGAAGCCGTCGGCCCAGCAGGCCAGCATCACGGCGGCCTTGAGCTTCTTGTCTCCGGTGGGGATGTGGGAGACGTCGATGCACACCGCCACCGAGGACGTGTCGATCGGAGTGGTGGTCTGGCCGTTGAAGACCGCCCCGAACGGGCCCTGAGTCAGCGCGCGCAACGACCGGCGCAGCCCCTTCGTGGCTTCGTGGTACTCCTCGGCATTGTCGGCGCCGGCGTCGAGCATCAGTTCCTGTCCACCGGCGATCACCACCTCGAGCAGGTCCTCCATGATCGGCGGCGACTCGGGGGCGAAACCGCTGCCCTCCCGGTACAGGATGCGCAGCGCGGTCGAGATCAGCGTCTCCTCGTAGTCGCGGACCCGCGCGCCGCGCACCAGTTCCACCAGACCGGCGATCAACGTCACCTGGCGGGCACGCAGTTCCTGAGTCACCTGCAGCCGCAGATCCGGCAGGTCACCGAGCAACGGGACGATCGAGCCGAGCACACCACCGGCGAGCGGGTTCAGTTTCCCGTGGCCGTAGCCGAGGTCGATGACCTGACCGCCGACCACCTCGACCATCCGCCGATAGTCGGGTTTCACATCGGCCAGGATCAGCGGGGTGATGCCCTGCGCGACGCCACCGAGCACGATGCGGCGCACCAGCGACGATTTACCGAAACCGTTGAGCCCCAGGACGAACAGGCTCGGCGCGGTGATGAAACTACCGCGCATGAACCAGTTCATCGGGTCGAAGCACACCGGCGCGCCGGTGTGCAGATGCGAACCGAGCGGCGTGCCGATCAGCGGGGCACCGGCACCGACCGACCACGGCCACAGTCCGGCCACCTGGGCTGTGGTGGCCCGATACTCGACCGGGCGGCCGATCACGTTCATCCGGCCGCCGCCCTCCCCGACGTAGCCACGATCGGTCAGTTGGGCGGTGCCGCGGTCGAATCCGTCCTCCACCACGGCATCGGTACGCGCAGCGGCATTGACCCGCCGGAGATCATCGGTATGGATGCGGAAGGTAGCCCATGCGGCCCGCAGACCGGTGCCCTCCCGTGCTGCGGCTTCCAGCCGCGCCCGCGACGCATCGTCGAGCAGCGCCGGCCCCTGATTCCGCTGCTTCGCGGGCTTGGACCGGCGGGTACGCCGCTCGTCGTTCTCGTCCCGGCGTGGTGTGCGTCCCAGCTGATCGTAGGACGACATGCGCCGGCCGTTGCGGTCACGCAGGGTGCGTTGTCCCCGTCCGGACCGACGCGGGGTGCTCGCCTCTGCGGATCTGGCGGCGTCCGAGCCACCGTCACGCTCGGTACCACGCCGCGTGGGACGTTCGTCGCCCATCACGGAACGGGCCGCGTCGGTCTGCAGGTCGACCCGATCGAATCCGGCCGGCAACTCGCCCGCAGACGTTTCGTGCTCATCGTCGTGATCCGTTCGCTGGGCGGGCTCGGCCGCGCGCTGACTGCGACGACCATCCGAATCGGTCTCGCCCGGGACGCCCTGCCCGTCCGCGGACTCGAATCCCGCGCTGCGGACGTCGTGCTCGGCACCGTCGATGCCGGCGTACCCGGTCTCGGAGCCGGCGCCCGGAGCCGGTGAACTCGTCGCGGCTGCCGCGCCGTCGGACGACTCCGCAGGTGTGCGCGCCGCATCGGTATCGACGCCGGTGTCGGCAGCGGCGGGGCCGGCGTCGGGGTCCAATGCGGGAATCGGAGGCCGTGCCGATCCGTCACGCACCGGGCGCCCGCCCGCTCCGTCACGCACGGGCCGCGCGCCCGCGGAAGGCTTTTCGCTCTCGACCGGCCGTGACCGGGACCCGGTGGCGGCGCTGCCGCCTGCCTCCGGCACCGCACCACCGGTCGGCCGCGCAGCTATCTCCTGGTCGCGGCGAGTACGGGTCGCTCCCGCGGAGCGCGGCGAGTTCGTCGCCGCCCGCTGCCGGGCTCGCGCCGCGGCTGCCTCGTGCCGTTCGGTGTCGTGGTCACTCGAGGTCCGCCCCCGTTCGCCGGAAGCGTCGCGCCGTCGACGGGAGTCACCCGGCGCGGCGCTCCGGGCCTCGGCGGTACCGCGGCGCCTGCCCTCGGTGTTGCCGCGTGGCGTCTCGGACTCGCCCCGCCGCTCGGCGGAGCGCTCGTCGGTTCCGGCTCCGGACGCGCCGCTCGGACGGCCCCGTCGGGCCCCGTCGGCCCGGTGGTCGGAGCGCGATTGGCGCGGTGTGCCGTGCTCGGCTCCCTCCGCCTCGCGGCGCGGGCGCGCTGCTTCGTCCCGGCGTCCGCGACGGCGTTCCGGCCGCAGCGGTACGTCATCCCAATCGGCAGGTGCACCACCGTATTCCGCACGGGGCAGGCCGGGCGCGTACGCCTCGGCACCCCACTCGTCGTCGGTGACCCGGCCACGCGACCGGGTCGACGCCGGGTTCGCCGTGTCCACCACTCGCTCGCTGTAACGCGGTGGTTGTCCTCGGTACCGAACCGGCGGCTCGTGCTCACCTGCCATCGTCGCTCACCCCGCCAATGCCTTGGGAATACTCGCGTGTTCCGGCAGGATCACCCCGCAGCCGAGTGAGGCCGCGAAGGCCGCCGCCTGGTAGCGGTAGCAGCGCCGGATCTTCAACCGGGCCTGTGTGGACAGGTCGCGGGTAATCGCTTCGATCCGGGGCAGATCGCCCCGAAGTGGTTCGGTGATGGTGACCAGCGCACCGAACCGAGTCACGCCGTGCCCGCGAGCCTGCTCCTCGCGAGCCTGCTGGGTGGCGCCGACCCGCAGCGTCGCCGACGCGGAGACCACACCCCGTTCGCTCTGCTGAGCGACCAGCGCGTTCTTGTAATCGTCGTCGACGATTTCGGCCGCATCGGCCGCCGAGTGCGGGCGGTACACGATGGCGATCCGCTTGCGCGGCACCTCCGGGTTCGGCGCCAGCAACCGCTGCAGCACGCGTTCGTCCACGGCACCTTCGGGTGCCGCATCCATCTCCCAGGTGACCGAACGGCCGCCGTCGTGGATGAACTGGTCCCAGCGTTCCTCGTGCGAGATCGGGCCCGCGTCGGCCCAGTCGAGCCCGTGTCCGCCCGCCTCACCGGCCGCCACTTCCAGATCTGCCTGCGAGGCCGGATCGTAGCTACGGCGAATGAACGAGATCATCTCGTCCGCCGACATCGGCTGTGCTCGCACGCCCGCCTCGGCCATGGCCGCGCAGATGCCGGGCAACCGGCGGCCGATCTCGACTGCCTCCTCGGCCGGATTCTTGCGACGCTCGGCGGTGGTGGCCTTGAACGTGATAGCCACACGCGGCAACAGTTGCACCCGCTCCTGCGGCAATTCGGTGGCCAGTTCGTACATCACCTGCTGCGCCAGATCCGGTGCGTCCGGTCGGGTGATGGTGGAAACCTCGGTGAGCAAGCGGTTTCCGGTTTCGGGCACCGTATCGATCACCGGAACCACCGCGATGATGTCCGAGGTCTGCCCGAGCGAGGCGAGGAAGGTTCCCCACGCCGACACCCAGCGGTCGATCACGGGCTGGTCGACCGCTTCGTGCCCCTGTGGCCAGGCCCGCAACACCACTGTGTACTGGGCGAATTGCGGAAGGTGGACCATGCCGAAGCTGTAGCCACCCGCGTCGATCCCCTCGTACAGCCGTGAGGGAGCCATCAACCCGGGCAGGCGAGCGACGCCACCGGGAATCCGGGAGAACCGGCCGCCGCGGTAGACGTGCTCGCCCTTGCTGCGGCCGCGCAACCAATGGAACATCATCAATCCCGTCTCGTAGCCGGAGCGGCCGCCCGTGCGCCACACCAGGGGAACCATTACGACCACGCCGATGATCGCGATGAACAATGCCGGTTTCGGCCCGGCGACCAGAGCCGTCAGCAGGGCGGTGATGACCACCACGAAGCCGAGTACGGTCTCGCCCCAGCGCAGTCCGAAAAGGCCTGCGCTGCGGGGCTTCTGCCACAGCCCGTACGAGCGGTGCTCGTAGGATTCGGTCGTCATCGCGGGATCGTGCTCCTGCCGAGGTCGGGTGCGCGGTTGGCCCAGCGGTCACCGGCGACATCACCCATGGCGTCGTCGGCGCGGTTGAGTTTGGCGCCGGCTGCCCGCGCGGTCGCGACGTTGTTCATCGCTCGCGACGCGCCGGATGGTACCGCCCCCGAGCCGGCGGGTGCGCGGGGACTCGCGGGGGGTTGTTGTCCGCCCCCGCCGCGCGGCCCGCGTGGTGGAACGGGTCTGGGGCTGCCTCCCCGGCCGGCCCCGCCCGGTGGACGTGGGCCGCGACCGCCCCGGTTCACATACCCGGGCGCTCCCGCCGCTGCCTGCGAACCACGGGCGCCGACGGCCTTCGTACCGACCGCTCCGAGCGCTGCCGCGCCCAGCAGCACACCGCCGGTTGCGGCCAGACCGGAACCGCCGCTGCCGACGATCGCGACCGCGGGGGTCACCAGCCGCATCAGCGCCGGAAGGACGAAGGCGACACTGCACAGCAGCACGATCGCGACCAGCATGCGTTGCGCCTGATCGGCATCCGGGAGACCGGCGGTGGGGGTGTCGGTGTTGGTCTCACCGGCGGTGACGAACGCGATCATGTAGACGATCGCGGCCACGGGTTTCCACAGCATGAACGCGATGATCCAGCCGATGAGTTTCGGATATGCCTGTCTACCGGTACTGGTACCCGACGCTGCCGCTGCCAGCGGCAGGACGCCGGCCGCGACCACCAGCAACCCTTGACGCACGATGGCCAGCACGATCTGCGCCAGTGCGCCCAGCAGACCGACGATCGCGATGATCAGCACCAGCCCCGGTGAGAAGGCCTGCAGTTTCGATGTTTTGACCATCAACTCGGCCAGGCTGCGGGCATTGCCGTTGGTCGCGTCCTGGATCACCCATTCGGAGAACTTGTCCGAGGCCTGTGTTCCCGCGACGACCACCGCGCCGAGCATCCAGGAGCTGAACACCACTCTGGCGAACATCCGGAAGGATTCGGCCGCTTCACTCAGTGCCGCACCACGTCTGGCCTCGGCCAATCTCGCGCCGGACAGGATCACCGACACGATGAGCAGCAGTATCTGCGCTTGATAGGTGTAGTCGTTGATCTTGTCGAACAGCGCCCCGCCGTCACTGATGCGCTCGTTGGGCACCTTCATCCAGAAGGTGAGCGCCAGCATCAGCGCCTCGCCCAGGCCGTTCATGAGCGAGTCGACCACCTTGCCGAAGGTGGAGTCCCAGGCCTTGTCCTTGACCGCGGTCGCGGCATCACCCGGATGGGTGGCGGCGTTGCCCGCCTTACAGGCTGCCGAGGCGGCGTCGCCGAGCGATACGCCCGGCAGGCCCAGGCCGTCCAGATTCTGATGGATGTCGTTGCAGGTCTGGTCGAATCCGTAGGTCTGCCCGTAGGCCACGGTCGGTGTTGCGACCATCACGGTGAACATGACCGCGAGAATCGTGACGATGCGCCTCATCATGAGATTCACTCCTCGATGCGTCGCAGGGAAGCGATCCGGACCATCGGCTGACTGTCGTACCTTTCCGGGCATCGCGATACTCACCATCGGGTCCACCCCTGCAGGGTGTCGACGTATTCGCTCTGCGCCGATCTGCTTTCGGTGGGTTTGAGGCGCCAGTCACCGTTCTGCCACACCATCACCAATCGGATCGCCGCCCACACCTGCTTGCCGTCGTTGACCGGACCACGTGCCGCGAGCCGGACGATCGCCATATCGTCGGCGTAGTTCTCGATCTGGAACGCATCGGGCGCCACCAGGTATCGCGTGATCTGTTCCGGTTGCTGTTCAGGAAGCTTGCCGTCACTGCGTGCCTTGTCGTAGGCGGCGATCTGCTGGGCCGACACCCGTACCTGACGGACGTACAGCTCACGGTCGCCGGGCCGGGCGTTGAGCCGGTAGGTGATCTGCGCCGCCGCCACGGCCGCCCCCTGTGGCGTATGCGAATAACCGACGGCCAGACCGTTGTCGTCGATCCGAGTCGGCCCGTCACTGGTGGAGAACGGCACCGACGCACCGAAGACCCGTTGCCAGCCCCGCTGCTCGGTGGTTCCGGCAGGCGCCGCGGTCAGCCAGTCGTCGTCGGACGAGGTGTGCCGCTGCGACGGATCCTGCGGCAGCGGCTGTCCCGCCGGATTGTTCGGGACATCGACACGACGGCCGAACAGATCCACATCCGGCGCGGCGAACCCCGTCGCACCCGAGCCCGCGACCGGCGAGGGCGCCGAACCCGCCTTCCCGTCGCCGGGCGCTGACGAGGAGGAGGTGTCGCGGCCGACGTAGACGAACACACCGACGATCACGATCAGCGCGATCACCGCTGCGGAGACGATGACGCCGAACGAGATGCTGCGTTCACCGTCGGAGTACTTCTCGCTGTTCTTCTCGCTCATGCCGTCACCTCCCTTCGCTGAGAGCCACCGTCGAATGTCGTTGTCCGAATGTCGTTGTCGCCGTTATGTTGCCGGATCGCACGCGCAGAACCGCCACCGGATCAGTTGGGCAGGAAGGTCAAAGCGATCGCGCTGGCCGAACTGGCGACGATCGCGCCGACCAGACTCATCACGATGCCGTGCGAGGCATCGTTGACGGCCATGTCGTCGCGCATCGCCGACCACAGCCTGCCCGCGGACACGATCATCCAGGCCAGGCACAGCAACAGCACGCACCACAGCAACCAGTTGATCAAGTGCATGATCGGTTCGATCACGTCCGCGGGCATCTGTTTGTAGGCCAGCACCATCGCGGCGCCCCTCACGATCCGATGACGGCGTTCATGATCGTCCCCGCACTGGTCGCGACGATGCCACCGATCATGGCTCCGGCCACCATCTTCGGCGACTCCATGCTGCCGCCGGTCCACTTCTCCCAGGCGAAGCGGCCACCGGCGTAGGTGATGCCCAGAATGCCGGACAGCAGGACGAACCAGGTGAAGTAGCGGACCAGCTTCATCAGCTTGTCAGCGGCCGGCGGTGTCTCGGGTGTCGGATTCCCGACCTGAGCGAGAACAACGCCGTACGTGTCGTGTACAGCGGCCAGGATGGTACTCATCGAGCGTCCTTCTCAATAGGTGATCGGAATACATGGCCGGGTACCGGAGGTACACCGTCGAGCACAACTGTCGGTGGGATCGCACCTCGCGATCCGGAGCCATTGTCGGACATCGTCACTCCCTTTCCCGCGACTGTGAACCGGTACCGACTGTTTCCCGGACCAGGTCGACGATGCTCATTCCCAGCGCGTCCACCTCGTGCGGAACCTCTTGCAGCGGATCGAGTTTGCGTTTTCGCTGCTGCGGGGGTGGGTCACCCGGCGACCACACCGGCAGCTGATCCGGCTCGACCAGCGTCCACTCCTCGATCCAGGGCATCTGCCACACGTTTCCGGCCAGCGCGCCGACCACGTCGCGGTAACGCCGGATCTCGGCCGGAATCCGGCCCGGGCGCGCGGCCACGGTGATCAGGCCCAGCACCTCGCTCGGGCCCGCCAGTCCGGCGTGGTGCTGGCGCAGCAGATCGTGGGCGCGGGTCAGCCCCGCGATGGTCTCGCGGGCGACCAGCACCACGAAGGGAGATTCGCGTTCGTATGCACCGGGCCAGCGCCGGTGCGAATCCGCCGCAGGCGCAAGCACATGCGCGAGAGTACTGGCTCCGGCGCCGCCGTGCACCCCCAGCAACCACACCAGCGGCGCCCGTCCCGCACCCGGCACCGGCCGGTCCCACATCGGGGCGCGCCGGGACTCCGCGGGGGCGACAACGCCTGCCGTGGGCGGGTTTTCGGTGGGGCGAGGTTCCTTCATGGCCGCGGTCATGATGCCATCCCGCCCAGCAGCCGCCGATAGGCCCTCCGCGTTTCCGCGTCGAGTTCGTTGTGGCGCACCAGTTCTCCGTGCGCAAGGTGGGCGTCGTAGGGAATCTCACAGATATCGCGGACCCATCCCGTCAGGTGCTCACGGAGGTGGTCGGCGACTCGAGAGTCGTTGCCCGGCAGTTGATGTGAGACGACCACGGTGGTGTCGCCGACGATTCCGCCGCCCTGCCCCTCGGCATGCCCGCCGAACTCGTCGTCGAGCCACTCCAGCGTCACCCGCAAACGATTGGCGGCATCGGCACGCGCCGGAATCGCCAGCACCACAGCGATCTCCGCATCCTCGAGCAGCGGCCGCAACTGGCGCGCGGCGATCGGGCTGCCACCGTCGTAGACGGGGGTATGTCCTGCCTCGGCCACCGCGCGGGCCACGGTCAGGTAGGTCGCGCGGCGGCGCAGCGGCGAGGCGTCGCGCCACAGCAATCCGATTCCGGAACTCGCCCGGGACACGCATTCCTTCAGCGGCGCCGGTTCGTCGTCACCGCGACCGTACAACCACTGCTGCAGGCTGATCGGGCTCAGATGTTCATCCGCCCCGCGTAGCGCGAGATCGCTGCCCGCGCAGGTCGCATCCACCGCGACGGCGGACGTATCGGCGCCCAGTTCGCCTGCGAGTCCCAAGGCGGTCGTGGTGGTTCCGGCTCCCCCGCAGCCACCCACGACCAATACCGGGCGAGGTGCGGCACCGCCGTCACCACCGTCCTTGCGCCCCTTGCGCAACCGGACCACCGGCGCCCGTCCACGCGGTCGCACGCTCGGCTCCGCGTCCGCGTCGGACGCCTCGTCGAGCCATCGGCTCCAGTCCTGTCCCATCGTCTCAGCTCTCCTCTTACCCGGCCGTAATGCCCGTGATCAGGGTGCGGCCGCCGACCACCGCGGTGGTCACCAACTGCCTGCCGTAGGTGGCGGGTCCGGCACCCGGCCGCCGTTCGGTCACCTCCACCGAATACCTGTCCGGAGCCATCGTGACCACCCGCACGCAATACTCGGTGCCCTGCGGCACGGAGGCGATCCCCCGGGCGATCACCGATTCCGGCGATACCGCGGCGCCGGGCGCGACCACTTCCAGCGCGCGGGCGGCGGACCGCTCCACGTAGTAGGCGTGCTGGAACCGCATGATGGCGTCGGGACCGGAGCCCGTACCACCCACCTCGGCGCCTCGCAGCACATGGTCGAATCGCTCGGTCGGGCAGTGACCACCGGCCGGGGCGACCCGCTCGCGGGAACTGTCACCACCCGCGGCGGTGAGCCGCATCATCGGCGACTCGCCGTCGCCGACAGTGGTGGACGCTGCCACAGCGGCACCGCCCGCGTCCCCGGGCGCGGCGCCGGCGCGGTCGTCCTTGCCCTGCAACAGGTACAGGGCGCACGCTCCCGCCACCCCCAGCAACAACACAGCGATCGTCGCGATCACCGCCACGCGCGTGCGGCCGGGTCTGGTGTAGGCCCGCAACGGCGGCGACGCGGGACCGTGTGCCCGCCATTCGACCTCCTCGTCGAGATCGAATTCTCGTGCTGCCGGGATCGGCCCCGAGTCCGGTCTGCCACGCCGGCCGCCCCGGTCCACGGTCCGGATCTCGCCGCGGCGAGCGCGTGCCCGCCCCGAGGCCTCGAAACCGTCCTCGTCCCGGTCGATCTCCGCGGTGCTCCCGAACCGCGCCGGACCTCGTTGCTCACCGGGGCCGTGAGATTCCTCCGCATCGTCGTCGGAAGGCCGGTTCGCCGACGAGCGAGCACGGCGGCGACCACGGGTGCGACCGTCGCCGGGTTCGTCGTCGCGGGAGAACGGCACCACCGCCCCCTCCGAATCCGGGTAGTCGTCGTCGGGACCCGGTGCGTGCGTCCCGACCCAGTCGGCCCATCCACCGATGAACTCACTGCGTCGGGTGGCCGGTTCGTCGGCGAAGGGAATCTCGAACGGTTCCGGTTCGGTGTCGCGAATGTAGTGCGGGTAGCGCGGCGCGCCAGGGTCGGCTTCGTCGTCCACGGCGTCGGATTCGCCGGGGACCTGCGCCGGCGCGCCGTGGTCGGGCTCGAGCGCCGGATACCACCGTTGGACTTCTTTGTACGGCTTCAACATTCCCTCATTCCCGCGGAGCCGGGCACGTCGTGCAGCATCGTCGGACCCTCTCGGCGATCAGTTCGTGGAGAACGAGTAGTTGTTGTGAGCGGTACTGCTACGGGACTTCACCAGCGGCACACCACCGGGTGCGGCGTCACCGAGGCCCTTCCCGAACGGAAATTGTCCCGTACCGGACGAATTCGGTGAACTCGACGCGCCGCACGCAGGTCCCCCGATTCCGGCGGTATCGCGTGTATGCAGGTCACCAAGGATGAAACGGTGCGAGACGGAGGCCACAGGGAACGCACAGACGGACGCGGAGACACGAAATCCACGAAGAAGGCACGGTTCGACCAGTACGGTCGCCGCCGCGCGCTTCGGCACGATCGGCATGATCCGACCCCCTTGCCCAGCTGCCTGCAACAGTTAAGAGGGTCGAATGCCGCTGCGACCCTTCCGGCGATCATCATGTGGAATCGAGTTGCCGCCGACATCGCGCACGCCCCGAAACGCAATAAACGGTAACAGAATCCGGCTCCGCGCGCAGTCCCCCCAGGACCGCGCGGTACCTGTGATGCGCCCCGCCGCCACCCTTCCTACCAGCACGAAGAATCTGACGTAGCCGACCACACCGGACCTACATCCGCTCGGACCCGACCACCGGCAACCGGCGGGCGATCACGCATTCACCCCCACCCCAACACGTTTCGAGACCGCGCCGGAGCGCCGTCCGAAATATGTTGCCGAACAGTAGCTGTGACACAGCTCCAGCGCCTGGCATCGCCGCCGCCACGCCGGTCCCCCGGTGCAGCGACACTCGGACACCAACGGCACACTGGTCCGGTGAGCAATTTTCCCGTCGCCGCGGTCGTGTGCGCATTCGTCGGTGCGGTGCTGTTCGCCGTCTCGGCCGTAGCACAGCAACGTGCCGCCGCCGAGGTTCCCGCGGGCGACGCCCTACTCGCCCAACTGGTGCGTAGCCCGCGGTGGTGGGCGGGGATCGTCGGCGACGCCGGCGGATTCGTCTTCCAGGTCATCGCGTTGGCACTGGGATCGGTACTGGTCGTGCAGCCGATCCTGGTCACCGCCCTGGTATTCGCGCTCCCTCTGGCCGCGCACTACAGCCGCCGCCCGGTGACCGCGGTGATGTGGGCCCACGCCGTCGCACTGTCGGTGGCACTGGCTTGTTTCCTGATCGTGGGCGACCCGACCACGGGAGTCTCCAACGCCCCGTGGAACCAGTGGATGTGGCCGCTGACCCTCGTGCTCGCGGCGGTCGCCGCGGCGGTCGTGGTCAGTGCCGTGCTGCGTGCTACCGGGTTGCGGGCATTGTTGCTGGGTGCTGCCGCGGGACTTCTGTTCGGTGTCGCCTCCGCGCTGACCCAGCATGTGGTCGAACTGTTCGGCGACGGTGCGGCTGCGGTCCTCACCAGCTGGCAGCCGTACACCCTCGTTGCCTCGGGCATGATCGGGCTGTACCTGCAACAGCGCGGCTATCACATCGGCGCACTGTCGGCGTCACTGCCGGCGTTCACCGTCGCCGAGCCGCTGGGCGCAGCATTCCTGGGGCTCACCGTGCTCGACGAGAGACTGCGCACCGGCACCGCCGGCACCGTTCTCGTGATCGCCTCGGTCCTGGTGATGTGTGTGGCGGCGGTCCGGCTCTCCCGGGCGCAGGCCGAACTTCCCGCCGAGCCGGACGATCAGGCCGCCGACGTCACCCGGTAGACGTCGTAGACACCCTCCACGTTGCGCACCACGTTCAACAGATGACCCATGTGTTTGGGATCGCCCATCTCGAAAGTGAACTTACTGATCGCCACCCGATCCCCCGAGGTCATCACCGACGCGGACAGAATGTTGACCTTCTCGTCGGCCAGCACCTTGGTCACATCCGACAACAGTCGGGCCCGGTCGAGTGCCTCGATCTGGATGGCCACCAGGAATATCGAGGACGGCGAGGGTGCCCAGGTGACCTCGATGATCCGTTCCTGTTGCGCGCGCAGCGAATCGACGTTGGTGCAGTCGGTCCGATGTACGCTCACCGCGCCGCCGCGCGTGACGAATCCCAGGATCTCGTCCCCCGGTACCGGCGTACAACATTTGGCCAGCTTGGCGACAGTCCCCGGCGCACCCGGGATCTCGACCCCGGCGTCTCCGATGGTCCGCGGCCGCGCCGGAAGATTCGACGGCGTACTGCGCTCGGCCAGTTCGTTTTCCACATCGCCGACACCACCGAGCTGCGCCATCAGACGCTGCACGACATGGTGCGCCGAGACCTGATTCTCGCCCACCGCCGCGTACAGGGCCGAGATATCGGCGTAGTGCAGCTCGTGCGCCAGCGCCGACATCGCATCCACGCTCATCAGCCGCTGCAGCGGCAGACCGGAACGCCGCACCTCCTTGGAGATCTGCTCCTTACCGGTCTCCAAGGCCTCCTCACGACGCTCCTTGGCGAACCACTGCCGGATCTTGGCCTTGGCACGCGGTGAGACGACGAAATTCTGCCAGTCGCGACTGGGACCGGCGTTCTGCGCCTTGGAGGTGAAGATCTCGACGACCTCACCGTTCTCCAGCTGCCGCTCCAGCGCCACCAGCCGTCCGTTGACGCGCGCGCCGATACACCGATGCCCTACCTCCGTGTGCACGGCGTAGGCGAAGTCGACCGGCGTCGACTTCTGCGGCAGCGTGACCACATCCCCTTTGGGGGTGAACACGAAGATCTCGGGCGACTTCAGATCGAAGCGCAGCGACTCCAGGAATTCGGCCGGGTCCGCGGCCTCACGCTGCCAGTCCAGCAGCTGGCGCATCCAGGCCATATCGTCGACCTCGGCGACATCGCCTGAATGCTTGCCCTTGGTCTCCTTGTAGCGCCAGTGTGCGGCGATACCGAACTCCGCGGTCCGGTGCATGTCGTGGGTGCGGATCTGCACCTCCAGCGGCTTACCGTCCGGCCCCACCACCGTGGTGTGCAGTGACTGGTAGACGCCGTAGCGCGGCTGGGCGATGTAATCCTTGAACCGGCCAGCCATCGGCTGCCACAGTGAGTGCACCACACCGACCGCGGCATAGCAGTCCCGCACCTCCTCGCACAGGATCCGGATGCCGACCAGGTCGTGGATGTCGTCGAAATCCTTACCCTTGACGATCATCTTCTGGTAGATCGACCAGTAGTGCTTCGGGCGCCCCTCGACGATCGCGTTGATCCGGCTCGCGGCCAGCGTGTTCACGATCTCGGCCCGCACCCGCGCCAGATAGGTGTCGCGGGACGGCGCACGATCGGCCACCAGCCGCACGATCTCGTCGTACTTCTTGGGATGCAGGATCGCGAACGCCAGATCCTCCAGCTCCCATTTGACGGTCGCCATACCGAGCCGGTGCGCCAGCGGTGCGATGACCTCCAGCGTTTCGCGTGCCTTCTTCGCCTGCTTCTCCGGCGGCAGGAACCGCATGGTGCGCATGTTGTGCAGCCGGTCGGCCACCTTGATCACCAGCACCCGCGGATCCCGCGCCATCGCGATGATCATCTTGCGAATCGTCTCGGCCTCCGCGGCCGCGCCGAGGTTCACCTTGTCCAGCTTGGTGACACCGTCCACCAGATGCGCGACCTCGGATCCGAAATCCGCGGTCAGCTCGTCCAGCGAGTAGCCGGTGTCTTCCACCGTGTCGTGCAGCAGCGCCGCTACCAGCGTGGTGGTGTCCATCCCCAGCTCGGCGAGGATGTTGGCCACCGCCAGCGGGTGGGTGATGTACGGATCACCGGACTTGCGGAACTGATGAGCGTGCTTCTCGTCGGCTACATCGAAGGCGCGCTGCAGCAGCTGCAGGTTCGCTTTCGGATACAACTCCCGATGCACCGTCGCCAGCGGCTCCAGCACTGGCTTCACCGCCGCGATCCCCCGCTGGCCGGTCATCCGGCGGGCCAGCCGCGCCCGCACCCGCCGGGACGCGGAACTCGGCACCGCAGCCGGTGCCCCCGGCTGCCGCATCGGCATATTGCGCGGTGAGGGCGTTTCGGGCTGAGCGTTGTTCGTCGTGCTCGGCGCCGGTGGCCGCGGCGCCGCAGCGGCGTCGGACCGGGACTTTCCGGGAGCAGGCGCGGTATCCTTGTCCGCTGCCGGCTTCCCGGCATTCGCCTTCTCCAGATGCTGAGTCATGCCACCACCTCTCGCGCCTCGATCGAAACACCCTAACCGAGGCGATACAGCACCCCAGAACATCCACTGTAATGGGGTAAAGGCTACTCGGGGCAGCCTGTTATGCGTCGGCCGATCCAGCGGCGGTCAACTCCACGTACCGGGTGACACCGATGTCGTCCAGAAAGCGCGGATCGTGGCTGACCACGATCAATGCTCCCTCGTATCCGGTCAGCGCCTCGGTCAGGTGCCGCAGACTCGGCAGATCCAGATTATTGGTCGGCTCGTCGAGCAGCAGCAGCTTGGGCGCCGGTTCGGCGAGCAGCAACATCGCCAGCGCCGCCCGCAACCGTTCACCACCCGACAGCGCGCCCGCGGCGACATCGGCCACGCTACCGCGGAACAGGAATCGCGCCAGCTGGGACCGGATGCGCTCGGCTCCGGCATGCGGGGCGGCGGCGGACACGTTCTCGAACACCGATCTCCGTTCGTCGAAGAGATCGAGCCGCTGCGGAAGCAGCCGCCAGGGCACCTTCGGCGGCTGCCGGGTCACCGCGTGCAGCAGCGTCGTCTTGCCCACTCCGTTGCGGCCGGTGAGAGCGATGCGTTCGGGGCCGTTCACCCGCAGTGTCACCACCGGACCGTTGACCAACCGCATCTCGGTCATCTCGAGTACTTCCTGACCGGGGTACAGCGTTGTTCCGGGTAGGTCGACCCGGATCTCACGATCGTCGCGCAGCAGCTCCTGCGCCTGGTCCAGGGTGGTTTTCGCGTCGTCGACCTTCGCGATGTGATTGTTGCGCAGTTTGCCCGCCGAGACCTGCGCCCGACGTTTGCGCTCCCCCATCACGATCTTCGGTTCCCGTTTGGTGTCCCACATCTTCTGCCCGTATCGCCGGCGGCGATCCAGTTTGATCCGGGCCTCCACCAGTTCGCGCGACTGTTTGCGCACATCGCTACGGGCGTCACGGATCGCGGCGCGTGCGGCGGCTTGCTCGGCGTCGACGATCTGCTCGTAGGAGTCGAAATTACCCCCGAACAAACGGATTTCACCCCGCCTGAGCTCGGCGACGGTGTCGACCCGGCGCAGCAGCTCACGGTCGTGACTCACGGTCAGCACCGTCCCGCCGTAACTGTCGACCACATCGTAGAGGCGCCCGCGCGCGACGGCATCGAGGTTGTTGGTGGGCTCGTCGAGCAGCAGCACATCGGGCTCCCGCAACAGTTCGGCAACCAGGCCCAGCAGTACCGTCTCCCCGCCGGACAACGTGTCCAGCCGCCGATCGAGCTGGGAAACATCACCGGCCAGATAGCGCAGGCCCAGCCGGCCCAGCAGTGCGATCGCCGCTTCCTCCACGTCCCACCGCGTTCCGACACGGTCGAAATCGGCGTCGGTTGCGGTGCCGGATTCGATGCGATGCAGCGCCGCGCGGACCTCGTCGATACCGAGCACGGCATCCACCCGCTGCCCCTCCGCCAGACCGAGGTCCTGACGCAAATACCCGATTCGACCGGACACCGTGACCGAGCCTCGCGTGGGTCGCAGCCGGCTACTGATCAACTGCAGCAGGGTGGACTTGCCCGCACCGTTACTTCCCACCAGTCCGATGTGGCCCGGCCCGAGCACAGCATCCAGGCCCTCGAAAACGGGGGTGCCATCCGGCCAGGCGAAGGTGAGATCGGACAGTGAAACGACAGAGATAGACATAGGCGTGCTCCTGAGGGCGACAGACATGGCACGCGGACGC
This sequence comes from Nocardia vermiculata NBRC 100427, assembly GCF_001613265.1. GTDB lineage: Bacteria > Actinomycetota > Actinomycetes > Mycobacteriales > Mycobacteriaceae > Nocardia > Nocardia vermiculata. The sequence goes on along the minus strand of NZ_BDCA01000008.1, from coordinate 43,412 downwards.
GGGCCACACGGCGACTACCTCAGATGAGCAACGGCACTACTCCGATCAACGGAAACAAGACCCGACAATTCTAGCCGGTAGCGGGCCGTCGAACAATAGATCATCGAGTTACCCAGCTCTCGCTCCGGAGCCGGGACTACCCGAAACCGTGACCGCTCAGCCGATCCGAAACACCGGGAAGCCGGGCGCGACCGCAGCGAGTTCGGCGTCGGTGGAGTCGGCGGTGACCCCGTCGAAGAACCGGCCTACCTCCCAGCCCCACTTCTTCAGATAGCTGCGCAGCAGTGGCACCTTGTCGGCATCGACCACCTCGACCGCGGTGAATGTTTCCACCTTGCGGCCGAGCCGCAACTCACCGCCGCCGGCGACCCGGAGGTTGCGCACCCACTGGGTGTGACCGCGCGGAGCTACCAGATACCGCGCGCCGCCGGGTTCCCGCATGACATTCACCATCGTCGTCCGCCACTGCCCGGAGGTGCGCCCGCGCACCGCCAGCAGGCGCGACCCCTGCACACTCACCCCCAGTGCGGACAGCGTGTTCATGATGCGCCCCAGCAGCGGGTCCAAGCCGGTAGGGCCGATGTAACGAGTGGTGGCTTCCATGATCATTCCTCACTGTTGCGAGCACTGCTCTCTCCGTTGATACGAGCCTAAGACACAGAGACACACCCGTCAAGAGCAGTGCTCACAATTCAGTCCCCTGGACAGATCCACACGCGTTCGACCACTACGCGGCGGGTATTCGTCCGTCATGGACAGAGATAGAACCTATAGAACATATCGGCGCGGTGGTGGCGTATCGTCCCTGGTCAGCACCGCGGGTAGTGTGCTGGCACTGATCGAGATCGTCTACATCGTGATGGTGGTCTTCGACGCCGACCCGGCCAACAAGTTCTTCACCTTCATCAAATCGCTGGCCGAGCCACTGGCGCTGTTCTTCCCCGGACTGTTCGCCACCGGGTCGCCGGATTGGGACATGATCGTGAACTACGGCCTGGCTGCCCTGTTCTGGCTCATGGTGACCGGAATCGTGGCCCGGCTGCTGGCCCGGGTGTGAGGCTGCTCAGACCCGGACGATGGAGGTGAGCGAATAGTCGCCCTGCCGGGAACGCCCACCCAGCGCATCGATTTCCAGCACGACCGCCGCTGCGGCGATCGTCGCGCCGGCGGATCGGAAGAGTTCGGCCGCCGCGGCGAGGGTGCCACCGGTGGCGAGAACATCATCGAGGAGCAGCACGTGACGACCGGACAGGTCGATGCCGTCAGCGGGGATCTCCAACGCCGCCGAACCGTATTCGAGGGTGTACTCCCGCGAGAGCACCGGTGGTGGCAGTTTGCCGCCCTTGCGCACCGCTACCACACCGGTGCCGAGGGCGGCGGCCACACCGGCACCGAGCAGGAACCCGCGCGCGTCCACGCCGGCCACCAGATCGGCCTCCGGTGCACACGCGGCCAGGAATTCGATCACCGCATGGAACCCCTCGGCGTCGGCGAACACGGGGGTCAGGTCCGCGAAACGCACACCGGGCGAGGGAAAATCGTCGTGCCAGCGGGTCAATGTGCGCACCACATCGGCGGTCCGCGCGAGCTTCTCCTCCGCAGACTCCGTCGTCTCCAGCATCGTGTGCTTACTCATCGACACCTACTCCCTCATCCCACGCCACCGACACCACTGCATCCGGCGCGCCACCACCGTTACCGCCGCAACACCCAGCGGTCCATATTCCAGCCCGCACCGGCCTTGGTGGGGCTTGCGACCCCGTTCTCCATACCCTTGCCGAAGGCGATCGTGCGCGGCGTATTGAACAACGGGATCGACGGCATCTCGTCCCAGAGCAGATTCTCTGCCTCACTGTCGAGACTCGACACCGTCGCCGACGTGTCGTCGGCTGCCAACTGATCCGAGATCGCATCGTAACGCCCATTACCGAAATGCCCGAAATTCACGCCCTCACCGGTGCGCAGCGCGGCCGTGGCCTCGATGCCAGGAAGCGACCCCGACGGGCCCACGGCCGCGGCTGTGCCGCCGAGCACCGCATCCACGGTTCCGGCACCCAATTCGGTCGGCGAGAAATCGGTCTTACCGGCATCGACGACGTTCACACCCGCCGCCTTACACGCGTCCGCGATCATCGTCACCGTGCGGGCTCGGCGGTCGTCGGGTGTGCGGTAGCCGATGCGGATCGTCGGGGAGGCGACACCCGCCGCCTCCAGGGCCTGCCGGGCACCGGCCGGGTCACCGTTGCGATACTTGTCGGCAGGTCCGGTCGTCGCCGAATAGAACAACGAATCGGCTTGGGTCGTCCGGGAATTCAAGGGTCCGGAGCCGAGCCCGGATTCGTTGTCGTAACCCGGGTGACCCAGTTCGTCGAACAGCGCCTGCCGCGGCACACACAGCGCGAATCCGCGCCGCGCCTGTGCGGACGCGAACACACCTGTGGTGGACAGCGTCAGTTGCTCGGCCCCGCGACCGGGAATCTGATTCACCGTGAAGCCGTCCAAGCCCAGTTCCGGCACCGAGCCGGCGCCCACATCGACAACTTCGACGGAATTGTCGGACACCTTCTGCTTCAGATCAGCGGTCTTGGGCCACACCACGATTCGCGGGGTGGCGGGCTTGTTACCCCACCACTCGTCGTTCTTCACCAGCACCAGGCCGTCGCCGTCGCTGTAGGAATCGATGCGGTAGGGCCCCGACGACGGCAACAGATCGGTATCGAGCTCACCGGACTTCAGGTTCCAGCCGGTATTCCAGAATTTCGCCAGCCGTTCCATGGCGGCCTGGTCGCCCGATTGCACCGCGGCCACCACATTCGGCACTCCCGCCGCCTTCGCCGCGATATGTGCCGGCATCAGGTCACCGGCGTTGAACAGCGTCTTCCACTCCAGAAACCGATGATCGGGGCGGAACACCACGGTCGCATCCTTGGAGCCGGGCTGGCACTCCACCCGTTCGATGTCGGAGTAGCCGGTAGTGGACGCGGCATCGAACAGCGGGACCGGTCCGTTCGGTCCCGGCTTGGTGAATCGCCCACTGCGCGCGGCCCATTCGAGCACCATATCGTCGCACGAGGTGGCCACCCCGTCGGAATAGACGCCGTCACGGCTGAGCCGGTAGCGGACGGTCTGCGCCTCACCGGCCACCTCGTTGGCGGTGCCGAAATCGGTGTCGGCGACCGGTTGACCGTTCGGACCGGTGTAGAAGAAGCCGGTCAGCACCCGTGCGAACAGGGCCGAGGAACCGCCCGCCACCCCGGCCGAGGAACCGCCGTTGTACGTGACGGGCATCGCGTCGACGGCGTAGCCGATGGACGGCACCTGATTCTTACTCGAACAGCCCGCGACCACGCCGGTGAGCAGCGCGCCGGCCGCGACCGCACAGAACGTTCGCCGTAGTGTCCGCCGCACCCGGTCCGACCCCCTTCGCCTCATCAGTGCCTTCTCTTGTGCCGCTTCCCGGTGGGCCTGGTGCCGGGTCTCGGTGTTCCCGAACCGCCGTCCCGGCTCCGGGCACCCGAGGTCTCCCCGGAGCTCCGTCCGGCGGACACGGCGCTACGCCGCGCCGGCGCATCACCCGACCGTCCGCTACCACCGGATTCACGCTTGGCGAGCACCTTGCGGGTGTGGGCGGCGACCGGGCCGAAGCGTTCCTTGATCGACACCAGCAGCGGCACCGCGAAGAAGATCGAGGAGTAGGCACCGACGACCATGCCGACCAACTGCACCAGGGCCAAGTCCTTCAGCATGCCCACACCGAGCAACCACACCGCCACGACCAGCAGCGCGATGATCGGCAGAATGCCGATGACAGTGGTGTTGATCGAGCGCATCAGGGTCTGATTCGCCGCGAGATTCGCTTGTTCACCGTAGGTGCGCCGGGTCAGATGGAGGACCCCGCGGGTATTCTCCTCCACCTTGTCGAACACCACGACATTGTCGTAGAGCACGTAACCGAGCACGGTGAGCAGGCCGATCACCGCCGCCGGAGTCACCTCGAAGCCCACGATGGAGTAGATGCCGGCGGTGACGACCAGGTTGAACAGCAGCGAGGCGATGGCCGCGATCGACATGTCACGTTCGAAGCGGATGGCGATGTACACCATCGTCAACAGGATGAAGACCACCAGCGCGATCACGGCCTTCCGGGTGATCTGACCACCCCAGGTCTCACTGATCTGACTGACGCTGATGGCGTTGCGATTGACCTCGCCCTGCGAATTCTTCGGGTGGAAGTTGGTGAACAGCGCATCCACCACGGTGCCCTGCTGCCCCGGCTCCAGGGTCTCCGAACGGATCTGGAACGAGGCGCCCGAGCCGGTCCCGACCTTCTGCACCGCGGCGGGACTGTGGCCGACCGCCTCGGAGTAGACCTGCTCGACCTGGGAGGTGCTCACATCCGCGGCGGCGGGCAGCTCGAACTTGGTGCCACCGGCGAATTCGATCCCGAGCGTGAATCCACGCAGCGCGATACTGAGTACCGCGACCACGATCAGCACCGCGGCAGCGACGTAGTACATCTTGCGGCGGCCGACGATCTGGAAGCCACCGGTACCGGTGTAGAGACGCTCGAAAAATCCGTGCCGCGGCGCCTGCGCGGTGGGGGCCGGCTCGTCCACGATCGGTTCCTCCAACACCTGACTGCGATTGTCGCTCATCGTGTTCCCGTCCCTGCCAGCGTGCTCGCTTCCTTGCGTTCGCGCGCGACCTGCTGGACCGCACCGAGCCCGTTGACCGAGGGCTTGGCCCAGAACCGGGAGCGCGAGGCCATCATCATCAGCGGCGAGGTGACCAGGTAGAGCACGATCACGTCGAGCACCGTGGTCAGGCCGAGTGTGAAGGCGAAGCCCTTCACCTGGCCGGCGGCCAGGATGTAGAGCACCACCGACGCGATCAAGCTGACCGTCTTACCCGAGAGGTTGGTGCGCTGGGCGCGGGCCCAACCACGTGGCACGGCGGAACGGAAACTTCGTCCCTCACGCATCTCGTCCTTGATGCGTTCGAAGAACACCACGAACGAGTCCGCCGTCATACCGATACCGATGATCAGACCGGCGATGCCGGCCAGGTCGAGGGTGAAGTCGATCCACCGGCCCAGCAGCACGATGATGCCGTACACCGCGAAGCCGGATGCCACCAGCGAGAAACCTGCCAGGAACCCGAGCATGCGGTAGTAGAGCAGGCAGTACAGCAGTACCGCGATCAGGCCGATCGCGCCGGCGATCAGGCCGGCCTGCAACGAGGCGATACCCAGCGTCGCCGACACGGTGCTGGCGTCGGATACCTCGAACGACAACGGCAGGGAGCCGTACTTCAACGAGTTGGCGAGCTCCTTGGCCGAGGATGCGTTGAAGTTGCCGGTGATCTGAGTAGTACCGCCGAGCTGCGGGCCCTCGTTGACCACGGGGGCACTCAGCACCCGGGTGTCCAGAGTGAAGGCGACCTGCTTCTGCAGGTACTCCCCGGTCAGCTTGGCCCACGGATCACCGTTCTTGAACTCGAGGTTCACCGCCCACTGCGACTGCTGATTGAGCGCCGCGCTCGCATCCTTGATGTTCTCACCGGCGATGCGCTCCGGTCCGAGCATGTAGATCTCGGTTCCGTCGGTGGAGCAGGTCACCAGCGGCTTGTCGGCCTGGTCGTTACCGGCGAGCGGGTCGGGCTTACTGCAGTCCAGCGACAGCACCGCCGCCTGCTGCAGCTGCGGATCATCGCTCTGGCGCAGCTGCCTGGCCTGTTCGATGTCCTGTTTGGTCTGTTCTTCCGGCGTCAGCGACGGCTGCGGTGTGGACGGCTCCGAGGTACCCGGCGCCGGCGACGGTTCGGGTGTGGGCGCCTGCGCCGGGAACACCCGGTTCTGCGCAGTGGTGCCCGACTCGGTATCACCCGAGGTCGTGTCCTCGGAAGAGGTGGCGCCGTCGGTGGTCGCACTGTCACCGGAGGTACTGGTATCGCTGCCCGGGGTGGCATTCGACGGCGCCTGCTCGGTTCCCGCCGGCGGCGCGGACTGGGTGCCGTCACCGGCGCCCGGCGCCGGGGCCTGATCCCCTGGTCCGGGGGCCGGCGCGGCGGGAGTGTCACCGGGAGCCGGCGCCGTGCCCGGCTCGGCACCACCGGAGGGCAGCTGGACCTTACCGTCGGGTCCCACCGGCAACGGCTGGCCGATCACCGGACGGATCGACAGCTTGGCGGTGGTGGCCAGCGATTTCGCCTGCTGACCGTTCTGCCCCGGCACCGTGATCACCAGGTTGCTGCCGTCGATCACGACCTCGGAACCGGCCACACCGAGGCCGTTGACGCGCGATTCGATGATCTGCTGTGCCTGTTCGAGGCTGTCCTTGCTGGGCTTGCCGCCGTCGGGTGTACGCGGAGTCAGCGTGACCTGGGTGCCACCCTTCAGGTCGATGCCCAGCTTCGCCGCCGGCGATTTATCACCGGCGAAGAACATCAGCGCATAGATGACCACGAGCAACACGGCATAGACGCCGAGCAGCCGCAGCGGATGCCCCGTTCCCTTGGAAGGTGGCACAGTACTTATCTCCTAGGCGGTGAGGGTAGCGGCCGGATTGACGGCGTACCCGCGTGTGCGCGGACCCGGGCACGCCGCACCGCCGTCGCGGCGCCCGCGAAAGACGGTGCGGCGACGGCGGAACGATTCAGTCTTTGTGCAGCCGGGCTGCGGTGTCCTCGGTGGACTCTTCCACCGAGGCCGTGGCCTCCGCCGGCGCGAGTTCGGCGGCGGAGTCGGTCGTGCCGGATGCCGGCGCGCTGTCGGTGGTCTCCTCGGCGGCGTCGTCGTCGGCGGGACGGACCTCACGAATCGCGGCGCGCAACCAGGTGGTCACGACGTCCTCGGCGATCTCGAGGTCGACGGTGTCGTCGTCCAGGTCCACCACCGTGCCGTACAGACCCGAGGTGGTGATCACCCGGTCACCGGCCTTCACGCCTTCCTGCATCCGGGTGACCTTCTCCGCTTCGCGCTTCTGGCGGCGGACGCCGAGGAACATCGGCACGAGCAGAACTACCAGTAGCAGCGGAAACAGGAGGTTGGCCATCGTTGTAGTCGGTCCTAGGTAGTGGGTCGGATGGGCTCTACCCAGACAGTCTGCCAGCAACCTGGAATATCGCCACACCCGCGGTGGGGTGTGCCACATCGACACGCCCGCGGCGCGGGTGCCGATCAGGCCGCCGCAGCGCCGTAGATGTAGTCGTCGAGCGGGAACTTCACTGCTTCACGGTGGGTGCTGATCGTGCTGTTGGGCCGCAGCAGCGCCGCCTCACCGTGCTGGTTGAAGTAGTAGCTGCGCGCGGTCGAGCAGTCTCCGGCATAGAAGACCGACGAGCCGAGTTTCTCGGTCACCCGATCCAGGAACCGCGCATTGGCCTCCTCCCGCACTTCGAAGACCTGCTCACCGCGTCGGCGCACCTCGCCCAGCAGCCGCTGCATATGTTTCATCTGCGCCTCGATGGTGGTGAAGTAGGACAGGCCACTGTAGGAGTACGGGCTGTTCAGGCTGAGGAAGTTCGGGAACTTCGGCACCGTGATGCCTTCGTAGGCCTGGAACCGGTTGTCGCGCCAGAACTTTCCGAGGTTCACCCCGTCGCGGCCGATGATCTCGATGGCCGGGAAGTTGGCGTCCCACAGGTTGAATCCGGTCGCCAGGATCAGCGTATCGATCTCGGTCTTGTGGCCGTCCTCGGTAACGATGCCGTCGGGTTCGACATGGTCGATGGACCGGGTCTGCAGGTGCACGTGCGATTGATTGAACGTCGCGAAGTAGGTGTTGGAGAAGGTCGGCCGCTTGCACCCGAAGTCGTAATGCGGTGTCAGCGCGTCCCGCATGTCCTTGTCGTGCACCTGCGCACGAAGATGGGCCTTGGCCAGCAGGGCGGCGCCCTTGTTGCCGAGTTCGGCCTGCCGGTAGTGCAGCACCCCGGCGACCATCAGCAATTCGAGCGCACTGGTGTTCACCAGCCGGGCGGCGCGCTGGGCCAGCGGCACGGCCTCGAACAGTTTGCGCACCGGCGCAGGGATGGGAACGTCGACCTTGGGTACGACCCAGATCGGGGTGCGCTGGAACACCGTCAGTTCCGATACCTGCTTCGCCACCTCCGGGATCAACTGCACCGCGGTCGCCCCGGTGCCGATGACGGCCGCGCGTCGCCCGGTCAAGTCGACCTCGTCGTCCCACGCGGTGGTGTGGATGATCCGGCCCGCGAAGGTGTCGATCCCGGGGAACGGCGGTGTGTAGGGCTGGGAGAGGAATCCGGTCGCGGTGAGCAGGTAGCGGGCGGTCACGGTGTCACCCCCTGCCACCGAAACGACCCAGTGCTGCCGATCGGGGTCCCACCGGGCACCGTCGACCACCTGCCCGAACCGCATCCGGCGACGCAGATCGTAGGTATCGGCGATGTGTTCGGCGTACTGCTTCAGTTCGGCACCGGGCGCGAACAGTCGTGACCAGTGCGGATTCGGAGCGAAGGAGTACGAGTAGGTCACCGACGCGATATCGACGGCGAGCCCGGGGTAATGGTTGACATGCCAGGTGCCGCCCAGCCCGTCCTCACGTTCGAGGATGACGAAATTACTCAGGCCGAGCCGGTCCAGCGCTATCGCGGCGCCCATACCGCCGAATCCCGCACCGACCACCACCGCGTCGTACCGAGGTGCCACGCCGAACCTCCCTGTAACCACCCGTAACAGATACAGCCCTTATTCTGTGTGCTCACGGGTCGTTCGGCAAGGGGCACGAACCGGGCCGCAGGTCCGCGGTCAGTCGAACAGATCGAGTGAGGGTTCGGACTCCCGGCCACGCACCTCGATGGAGCCGAAGACCAGATCCGGTGGTGGGACCAGCCCCAGATGCTCCCATGCCGCTGCCGTGGCGACCCGTCCACGCGGTGTGCGCGCCACCAGCCCGGCGCGCACCAGGAACGGCTCACACACCTCCTCGACGGTGGTGGACTCCTCCCCTACCGCGACCGCCAGCGTCGACACTCCCACCGGGCCGCCGCCGAAGCTGCGCACCAACGCTCCGAGCACGGCCCGGTCGAGCCGATCCAGCCCGAGCGCGTCGACGTCGTAGACAGCCAGCGCGGCCCGGGCGATGTCCCGGGTCACGACACCGTCGGCCCGCACCTCCGCATAGTCACGCACCCGGCGCAGCAGGCGGTTGGCGATACGTGGCGTTCCCCGGGAACGACCGGCGATCTCGCCGGCCGCGTCGGTGTCGATCTGCACACCGAGGATCGCGGCCGAACGCTCCAGGATGGCCTGCAACTCCGTCGGCTCGTAGAAGTCCATATGTCCGGTGAACCCGAACCGATCGCGCAGCGGACCGGTCAGCGCACCCGACCGAGTGGTCGCGCCCACCAGCGTGAACGGGGCGATATCCAGGGGAATCGAGGTCGCGCCGGGCCCCTTGCCGACCACCACGTCGACCCGGAAGTCCTCCATCGCCAGATAAAGCATCTCCTCGGCGGGCCGGGCCATCCGATGGATCTCGTCGATGAACAGCACATCCCCCTCGACCAGATTGCTCAGCATCGCGGCCAGATCACCGGCGCGCTCGAGCGCGGGCCCGGAGGTGATCCGCAGGGCGGTGCCGAGTTCGGTGGCGATGATCATCGCCATGCTGGTCTTGCCCAGCCCCGGCGGTCCCGACAGCAGCACGTGGTCGGGGGTGCCACCGCGCTGCGTGGCGCCGCGCAGCACCAGCGTCAGCTGTTCGCGCACCCGGGACTGACCGATGAAGTCGTCCAGCGAGGTCGGGCGCAGGCCCGCTTCGATATCACCGTCGGATTTCAGGTAGTTCGCCGTGACCGCGGAGTCGTCCTCCTCGGAGGCCGCGTGTTCGGGATCCTCGTCGTACATCGGTATCACTTGTTCCGTCCGAGAATCGACAGCGCGGCCCGCAATGCCTGCGAGGTTCCCAGCTCCGGCTGCTCGGCCAGCACACCGTCGACCGCCGGTTCGGCCTGCTTAGCCGGGAAACCTAGTCCGACCAGCGCTTCCACGACCTGGTCGCGCACCGGCGTGAGCACCGGCGCCGGACCGGCCCCGGGTGGGGCGGACTGGACCGGAACCTGGTCCACCTTGTCGCGCAGTTCGACCACCATCCGTTCGGCACCACGCTTACCGATTCCCGGCACCCGGGTCAACGCCGCAACATTGCTCTCGGCCAGCGCTTTTCGCAACGCCTCGGGCTCGAGTACCGCCAGCACCGCCATCGCCAGGCGAGGTCCGACACCGGAGACGGTCTGCAACAGTCCGAACAGTTCACGCGCCTCGGTGTCGGCGAATCCGTACAGCGTCATGGAGTCCTCGCGCACGATCATCGCCGTGTAGAGGCGGGACTCCTCGCCCCGGGTGAGCCCGGCGAGCGTGGCCGGGGTGGCATTGAGCCGGTAACCGACACCCGCCGCTTCCAAAACCGCGTGATCGAGGCCGATCTCGAGCACCTCGCCGCGCACCGACGCGATCACCGCGACACCGCCTTTCGTTGCTGGGCAAGCCTTTCGGCATATTTCCGCTTCGCCTGCTCCGCCCGGGCCTGGGCCTGCGCCATCCGCTCCAGCATCGGCGCCCGCCAGCAGTGACAGATCGCCAGCGCCAGCGCATCGGCCGCATCGGCGGGTTTCGGAGCCGTCTGCAGCCCCAGAATGCGGGTCACCATCGCGGTGACCTGAGCCTTACCGGCCGAACCGTTCCCGGTGACCGCAGCCTTGACCTCACTGGGGGTGTGGAACGCCACCGGAATCCCGCGGCGCGCCGCGGCCAGGGCGATCACGCCGCCCGCCTGCGCGGTACCCATCGCGGTGCGCACATTGTGCTGGGAGAACACCCGCTCGATCGCCACCGCTTCGGGGCGATGGGTGTCCATCCAGTGCTCGGCCGCGTCGGCGACCCCCATCAGCCGCCGCGCCAGATCCATATCGGCCGGGGTGCGCACCACATCCACGTCCAGGGCGGTGACCTGGCGCCCCAACCCGCCGTCGACCATGCTCAGACCACACCGGGTGAGCCCCGGGTCGACACCCATCACCCGCACGAAACGCACCCTCCCGACTCGCGAACAATTGTTCGAAGTCTAGACGAACCATCCGGCCTCCACGGCATCCGACACGGACCGCCGACCCGGGCCGGCTATCGGTCCGAGCGCAGCGCCGAGTCGAACGCGCGATACGCGGTCTCGTCGAACAGGACGAAGCGAATTTCGCGCACCGCGGAGTCCGTCGTGCGCGCCGAATCGAGCGCGAGGCGGGCGCCGTCGTCCAGCGGCCAGCCGTAGATTCCGGTCGACACCGCCGGAAAAGCGATCGTCGCGACACCCAATTCGTCTGCCACACGCAGGGATCGCCGGTAACAGGACCTCAGCAAGGCGGAACGGTCCTCGCTCGCGGACCAGACCGGGCCGACCGTGTGGATCACCCAGCGGGCGGGCAGGTCACCGGCCGTGGTGGCGACGGCCTGGCCGGTAGGTAGCCCGTCGGGCAGGATGGTCGAGCGCAACTCCCGACACGCCGCGAGCACGGCCGGGCCACCGCGTCGGTGGATCGCGCCGTCCACACCGCCACCGCCGAGCAGCCGGGAATTGGCGGCATTCACCACGGCGTCCACGTTCTGCTCGGTGATGTCACCGCCGATCAGCACGATATCGGCCATGAGTGCCATTGTGCACCGCAGCGGCCCCGGGATCGGAGCATCGTCCGGACACGACCGCGGGCCGCCACCGGTCACCCGGTCGCGGCCCGCGATGTCGTGAATCAGTCGTCGAGTTCGGCGAGGACCTCGTCCGACAGGTCGATGTTGGTGTACACGTTCTGCACGTCGTCGCTGTCTTCGAGCGCGTCGACCAGTTTGAACACCTTCCGGGCGGCCTCGGCGTCGACGGCGACCGACACCGAGGGCTGGAAGCCGGATTCGGCGGAGTCGTAGTCGATTCCGGCGTCCTGCAGGGCGGTACGCACCGCGATCAGATCGCTGGGATCGCTGATCACCTCGAATGCGTCGCCGAGATCGCTGACCTCCTCGGCGCCGGCATCGAGGACCGCCATCAGCACGTCGTCCTCGCTCAGCCCGTTCTTCTCCAGGGTGACGATGCCCTTGCGATGGAACAGGTAGGCCACCGAACCGGGATCGGCCATATTGCCACCGTTACGGGTCATCGCGACCCGTACCTCACCGGCCGCACGGTTGCGATTGTCGGTGAGACATTCGATCAGCACCGCCACACCGTTGGGGCCGTATCCCTCATAGGTGATGTTCTGCCAGTCGGCGCCGCCGGCTTCCTCGCCGCCACCGCGCTTGCGGGCGCGTTCGATGTTGTCATTGGGAACCGACGACTTCTTCGCCTTCTGGATGGCGTCGTAGAGAGTCGGGTTTCCGCCAGGGTCACCACCGCCGGTGCGCGCCGCGACTTCGATGTTCTTGATCAGTTTGGCGAACATCTTGCCGCGCTTGGCATCGATCACGGCCTTCTTGTGCTTGGTGGTGGCCCATTTGGAGTGGCCGCTCATTCCCTACTTCCTTAAGGTCGATGTGCTCGAGGCCCGGCCAGATCCGAGATCTGCGTTCCGGCGATCGCACCGCAGTCTACTGCCCGGCTCGATCCCCACATCGAAAGGTCGGGTCGCCCCGGCCTCGCCCGGACGGCGCGATGCCTGCGGCCGGGCCTTATGCTCCCGCGGCGACGGATTCGCGGACCGAGTCGACGAACATGCGGTGGACCCGCAGATCACCGGTCACTTCCGGATGGAACGAGGTGGCGATCACCCGCCCCTGACGCACCGCGACCACCCGGCCCGCGGCCTCCTGCGGATCTCCCGCGGACGGATCGGCGTCCACCACGGTGCCGGGCCGCGGTGTATGCGGCACCCGCGCCAGCACCTCCACGTCCGGGCCCACCCGTTCGACCCACGGAGCCCGGATGAACACGGCCCGCAGCGGGTCGTCGAGCCCGGCGAAGTCCAGATCGGTCTCGAAGGAGTGGACCTGACGACCGAACGCGTTGCGCCGCACCGTCATATCGATGCCGGACAACGACTGCGCGTCGGGGCGGGTGTCGAGGACCTCCGAGGCCAGCAGGATCATCCCAGCGCAGGAACCGAAGGCGGGCATTCCCGCCCGCAGTCGCGCCCGCAGCGGTTCCAGCAGTTCGAAGATCTCGAGCAGCTTGCTGATCGCGGTCGACTCCCCGCCGGGCAACACCAGGCCATCGACGGAATCCAGCTCCGCCGCCCGCCGCACACTCACCGGCTCGGCATCGCACGCGGACAGGGCGTGGAAGTGCTCACGCACGTCACCTTGCAGGGCCAGCACGCCAATGGTCGGTCTCACGCGATGAGCATACGAGCCGTGCGGCACCACGCCGCCGTTCGGCCACCGCGGTTGTGGCACCGCTCACCCCGGATCGGGGTCAGTCCCGCAGCTTCCGGATCAGCCCCTCCTGGACGACCTGCGCCACGAACTCACCACGCTGGTTGAAGATGCGACCGCTGGTGAGCGCGCGCCCGAAGCTCGCCGAGGGCGAATTCTGGTCGTAGAGCAGCCATTCGTCGGCGCGGAACGGGCGCAGGAACCACATCGCGTGGTCGAGCGACGCGTCCTGGGTGGGTTCGTCGTGGTGGGTGACCTTCGACGAGCCGAGCAGCGTCATATCGCTCATATAGGCGAGGGTGCAGACGTGGAACAGCGGATCGTCGGGCAGCGGGTTGCGGTAGCGGAACCACACCTGTTGCTGTGACGCCAGCCCGTCGCGCCGGCTCACCTGATCCTGTGGGACGAGCCGGATGTCCCAGTGTTCCCATTCCCGCATCAGCCAGATCTGTTCCGAGCTCATCGTGCTGAGTTCGTCCGGAATATCCTCCGGCAGCGGAACATCGGGCATCACGTCCTGATGTTCGGGCCCCTCGTCGCCGACGTGGAAGGAGGCCGACATGGTGAAGATCGCCTCACCGTCCTGCACACCGGTCACCCGGCGGGTGCAGAACGAGCGGCCGTCACGGATGCGCTCGACCAGGTAGACCGTCCGCTCGGCCGGATTTCCGGGCCGGAGGAAGTAGCCGTGCAGCGAATGGACCTCGTAGCGAGGTTCCACCGTGCGCACCGCCGAGACCAGCGCCTGCCCTGCGACCTGCCCACCGAAAGTACGCGGCAGCTGAGACTTCGTGATGGCACCGCGGAAAATATCCCGCTCCAGCCGCTCGATCTCCAGCGCTTCCTCGATGGTGGCCATGTACCGTCCTTCCCGGAATCCGACCAGCTCAGGCTAAGCGATCGAGGATCACCCGGTCCCGACGGACCCCTGCGAGCCGACCAGCTTCTCGGCTTCTTCCTCGGTACGGACCGCGGGCGCCGACCCCCACATGTGGCGGCCGTTGGGCTCGGCCAGGAAGTAGACCGCGACCGCGCCGACCACACCCGCGATGATCAGGTAGTACGCCGGCCAGTTCAGGTCCCCGGTGACACCGACGAGCGCACCGACCACCACAGACGTGGTGCCCGCGAACAGCGAGATAGCGACGTTGAACGCCACCGACAGTCCGGCGCCGCGCACCTTGGTCGGGAACAGCGAGGGCAGGGTGGACGGCATCGTGGCGCTGAAGCAGATGAGGGTCAAACCCATGATCAGCAAGCCGAGGAAGACGGTGAACGCATTGTCGGTGCGGACCAGCAGCACCATCGGGAACGCCAGCGCCACCAGTGCGACGATGCCCGTCCAGATGATCGGTTTTCGCCCGACCCGGTCCGAGATCAGGCCGATCGCCGGAATACACAACAAGGCCACCGCCATCACCGCGATCTGCAACCACTGCGAGGTCGAGGACGACACCCCGCCGCCGGTGCTGTCGGGCACCGTTTCGGTGACGTAGGTCGGCATGTAGGAGGTGAGCATGTAGTTGGTGACGTTCCAGACCACGACCAGGCCCATGCAGACCAGCACGTAAGGCCACAGTTTGGCCAGGATCTTGGCCTCGTCGCCGGTCTTGTTCGCCTTCTCCCGGTCCTCCGACTCCTTTTCCAGAGCAGCGAAGGCCGGGGTGTCGGCCAGCCGCATCCGCAGGTAGACGCCGACCGCACCCAGCGGCAGCGCGACGAAGAACGGCAATCGCCAGCCCCACGACAGCAGTTGCTCGTTGGTGAGGGTGGCGTCGGCCAGGGTGACGACCAGCGCGCCGAGCAGATATCCGGTGAAGGTGCCGAATTCCAGCCAGCTGCCCAGGAATCCGCGGCGCCGGTCCGGCGCGTACTCCGCGATGAAGGTCATCGCGTTGCCGTACTCGCCGCCGGTCGAGAAACCTTGCAGCAATCGCGCACACAGCAACAACATCGGCGCCCAGATGCCGATCGCGTTCTGATCCGGAATACATCCGATGGCAAAGGTTCCGGCCGCCATCAGGATCATGGTGGTGGCCAGAACCTTGTTACGGCCGATGCGGTCGGCCAGCGGACCGAAGAACATCCCACCGAACGGCCGCACCAGGAAAGCGACCGCGAACAGGCCGAAGGTGGCGATGGTTCCCGCGGTATCTCCCAGGTGGGAGAAGAAAACGTCCTTGATGGTGGGCTCGAAGTAGGCGTAGACACCGAAGTCGTACCACTCGGTGATGTTGCCGATACTCGCCGCGCCGATCGCCCGCCGGATGATCGGTGGATCGGTGACGACGATGTCGTCGAGCTTCCACCGCCTGGGGCGCTCACGCGGGATCAGTACCGCCACGGACAACCTCCTCGAGTCGCAACTCACCTCGATCGTGGGTTTCGAACCCACTTGCCGGACGACGGGGCGTCCGACCGGCAAATTTTCCGCTTCCCCGCTCAGGCTAGGCGATCGCGCTCCCGGCCGGTCAACGACTCTCCGCGATTACCCACCGCCGCTGCTGCCGAACCCGGCCGCAGCCGGCCCACGACACAGGTCGTTGGGTACTCGGCATCCCTACCGTCGCCCCTCGCCACGATCCGGCGCGCCGCCCGGCATGATGGTCCGATGCCCGCTTTCATGCCGATCACCGTGGCCGGGCTGATCGAACTGATCGCCGCCGCGGCGCTGCGGTCCGCCGGGCCGGTGGTGGTCGCCGTCGACGGCGCCGACGCCGCCGAGCCCCTCCGGCCGGCCGAGCACCTCGCCGAGCTGATTCGGTTGCGCGGGCGGCCCGGTGCCGTGGTGTGGCTGCACGACTTCGTCCGCCCCGCATCGGTTCGACTGGAGTTCGGGCGGGACGAGATGGCCTACCGCGCCGGATGGTTCGACTATGCGGCGCTGGATCGCGAAGTGCTGCAGGCATTGCGCGGTCCCGGCCGGTGGCTGCCTGCACTGTGGGACGAGGCCGGCGACAGATCCGCGCGTGCCGCGATGATCACCGCGCGTCCGGGCACCGTCGTCGTGGTCGCCGGGCCGATGCTGCTCGGGCGGGGCCTGGACTTCGATGTCACTGTCCGCCTGCACCTGTCGGAGGCCGCATTGCGCCGGCGCACCGGCTCAGAGGAGCAGTGGACGGTACCGGCGCTGCTGGACCACGAGCGCGACCACCCGCAGCCGGCGGACTTCGAGGTCCGGTGGGATCATCCCGAGCGTCCGGCAGTGCGCACCGCAGCGTGAGAGTGCCACGGCCCGCGCCTTTCACACCCGGAACAAGGTGCGGTCCGCTGTCGGGAGCCAGCAGTTCGCCGCGATCCGGGGGTCGTAATCGGAACGGAAGTGGTCCACCAGATGAGGTAATCCGGGATGGGGGTTCTGCTTCGACCACAGCAGCGCGTGCGGGTACGCCGGCGTCGGGTCGACGATCGGCAACCTCCGGATATGCGGGTGCCACGGATTGCGGAAGTTGTCGCTGCTGATGGTGGCCAGTCCCGGTGAGCCGGCGATCCGGTCGAGCACCGCCACGATCCCGTCGGGTCCGGCCCCGGGTGGCTTCGACCGCGGCGTGGTGTCGATGGTGACCCCGCAGAACTCACTCAGTTCGCGATAGAAACCGGCCCATTCCGACGGCACCCCCGCACCCGGGATCCACACTTGCAGCGCACCGACCTCGGCGAGCGTCACCGCGGACCGGCCTGCCAGCGGATGGTCGCGTCCGACGAGCAGATGCGCCGGGTCCAGATAGGCCGGCACGGCCGCGATGGTGGCAGGCAACGCACGCGGTCCACCGTGGGCGCGAGCGAAGGCTGCGTCGGCCCGACCGTGCACGACCATGTCCCGCGAGGTCACGAAGACATTCGAGATGACGATTTCGGTATCGGATCGGTGCCGGTCGAGATAGAACCGCATCCGTTCCATCGCGCCGTCGCGCTCCCCGAGCAGGGCCACACGCAGCGGACGCGGCGGATTGCGTACTGCCTCGACCGCCGCTTCGGCCGCTGCCAGCAAGGACCGGGCATGCGGGAGGAAGCGCGCGCCCGCGGCGGTCGCAACGGTTCCCGTCGGGACCCGCTCGAACAGCCGAACACTCAGTTGCGCTTCCAATTTCGCGATCCGCTTGGACACCGCCTGCTGGCTGATCCCCAGGACGGCGGCGGCATGACTGAACTGGCCCTCGTCGGCCGCGGCGACGAAGGCCCGCACGGCAGCCGGGTCGAGGTCCACGCCACCGTGTCGATCGACAACCATCAGGTGTTGCACCTTCCATGCATACTCCGCCGCCCTCACTCCCCTACGGCTTGCGGAAACAGGGTATTACCCTGCTGTTCCGGCACCGAGCCAGGGATCACCCCGGGCAGGGGCGCGCATTCGATGGACACACCCGAGCCCGCTACTCCCTTCCTGCACAACCATCGGTGATACCTGGGCAGGCAGCGACAACGGGTAGCGGCGCGCCCGGGCTCGTGAATTCGAACCGGCGGCAGTACCTACTCGGCGGCCCTTGCAGTACGGCGGACCGCGGAGGCGGTGAGCCGGTCGGCGAAGGCGAGCACCTGCTCGCGCAATTCCTCCGGCCCGTCGACCACGAACGGGCGGTCGAGGGCGGCCAGGACCGGCGGCAGCCAGTCGAGCTGCTCCGCCCGTATCTCGACCCGCCGCCAGCACTCGACCCCGGGATCCGCCACCGCATCGGGGGCATCGAGTATCGCGACGGTGGCCGGCAGCCGGGAGCGGATCCGCGCGACGGTAGCGAATACCCGCACCGTCACCCGGTAGCGGTACTCGGCGGCAGCGAAATTCGCGACCATGTGATCCGCCGACACCGGCGTGGTCGAGGCCGGGAACGAGCCGGGCCCGGTTCTGGCGTCGGCGATGCGATCGAGCCGGAAGGTCCGGTCCTCGCCGCGTCCGGGATCGTTTCCGGTGACGTACCACTGGCCCGCGTGGGCGACGATTCCCTCCGGATGCACGGTGCGCTCACTGTGCCGGCCGTGCCGGTCGGTGTACCGCAGGACCACGGGCCGCCGGTAGCGCACGGCATCGGCGAGGGTGAGCAGGATCCCGGCGTCCGGTGTGGTGGAATCGCCTGCGGCGGTAGGAAAATCCAGTGTGTGCACCAGGGCGTCGAGGCGGTCGGCGACCCGTGCGGGCAGTACCCGGCGGATCTTCGCCGCAGCGGTCTCGGCGGCCGTCGCATCGGCCGGGGCCAGGCCCAGCCCGGAGCCTGCCAGCAGGCCTAGTACGACGGCCACCGCTTCGTCGTCGGTGAACATCAGCGGAGGCAGGCGATAGCCGGAGGCGAGCCGGTATCCGCCGTACCGCCCGCGCACCGATTCGACGGGGATGTCGAGATCGATCAGATGATCCACGTAGCGCCGCACCGTGCGCTCGTCGACGCCGAGCCGTTCGGCGAGTTCGGCCACGGTCCGGAGACCGCCCGACTGCAACAACTCCAGGAGGGCCAGGACACGACCGGCGGGACGCGACATGGTCCGACATTATCGCGAATACCGGGCCGATTCTGTCCGGTATTTTTCCTACGCTGCGAAGGACAGCGTTCCTACCAGCAAGGAGAAGCAGATGAACTTCGTCTCGACCCGCATCATCACCGGCGACATCACGCGTTCGGTCGCGTTCTACGAGCAGGTGACGGGCATTGCGGCACAGTGGGCGACTCCCGATTTCGCCGAACTCGACACCCCCACCGCGACACTGGCCATCGGCAGTGAGCACACGGTTGCGCTGTTCGCGCCCGGGTCCGCCCGCCCGGCGGACAACCACAGCGTGATCATCGAATTCCTCGTCGAGGACGTCGACCGGCTGTATCGCGACGTCTCGGGTACCGATACCGACGTGGTCGCCGCGCCGACCACGATGCCGTGGGGTAACCGATCGCTGCTGGTCCGCGACCCGGACGGCAACCTCGTCAATTTCTTCACCCCGGTTACCGCGGCGGCCGTCGAGAAGGTCGCACGGCGCGGGGCACCGGCCGCGCACAGCTGACGCACCGGCCCCTCACCGGTGGCATACGACGGCCGGGCCGCCCGACGATCGGGCGGCCCGGCCACAGGTATTCAGTTCGTGCGCGATTGCCGCGTGCAGATCACCAGCCGCGTTCGGCGAGGCGGTGCGGCTCCGGCAGTTCCTCGACATTGATGCCGACCATGGCCTCACCGAGACCACGCGACACCTTCGCCAGCACGTCCGGGTCGTCGTGGAAGGTGGTGGCCTTCACGATCGCGGCGGCACGCTCGGCCGGGTTGCCGGACTTGAAGATGCCGGAGCCGACGAAGACACCCTCGGCACCGAGCTGCATCATCATGGCGGCGTCGGCGGGGGTGGCGATACCACCGGCGGTGAAAAGCACCACCGGCAGCTTGCCGGTTTCGGCGATCTCGCGAACCAGCTCGTAGGGCGCCTGCAGCTCCTTGGCCGCGACGAACAGCTCATCGGCGGGCAGCGCCTGCAGGGCACGGATCTCGCCGCGGATCTTGCGCATATGGGTGGTGGCGTTGGAGACGTCACCGGTGCCTGCCTCACCCTTGGAGCGGATCATGGCCGCACCCTCGGTGATGCGGCGCAGCGCCTCACCCAGGTTGGTGGCGCCGCAGACGAACGGCACGGTGAACTGCCATTTATCGATGTGATTGGCGTAGTCGGCGGGGGTCAGCACCTCGGACTCGTCGATGTAGTCGACGCCGAGGCTCTGCAGAATCTGCGCCTCCACGAAGTGACCGATACGCGCCTTGGCCATGACCGGAATGGAGACGGCGTTCACGATGCCGTCGATCAGGTCCGGATCGCTCATGCGTGCCACGCCGCCCTGGGCGCGGATATCGGCGGGGACACGCTCGAGAGCCATCACCGCGACCGCACCCGCATCTTCGGCGATCTTGGCCTGATCGGCGGTGACGACATCCATGATCACCCCGCCCTTGAGCATCTCGGCCATCCCGCGCTTCACACGTGCGGTACCGGTCGTCGAGGTGGTGTCGGGCGTTGTCACGGGCAAACTCCTGATAATCGGGGATCGGTACGAGCAGCATCACAGCGATGCGAACACCCTCGATTCTAGGCGCCCCGATCAGGGCACTTGATAGCCAGTCCGGGACCACTGGACTGGTGAGCGGCGACACGATCCTGCACGCACCGGAGGTGGCGCCGCAACACCGCCGTTACGGGGTACCGGTCCGAACCGACCGGCACCCCGGCCCGGACGCTCAGATCGGGTCGACGACGAACAGCTGCGCCCAGTACGTCGCGGCCTGCTCACCCATATACGGCAGCAGGAAGTCGTACAGCAGATAGGACATATGCATTCGGTACCTCACCTCCACACACCGGTTCGCCGGATTCGGAAGGCGGCAAACCGTTTCCGACCCTAACCGATCGTGAGCTACGGCACAGCGCGAGGAGGACGGCGCAGTTGCGACCGTGCCGCAACCGGTGACACGCGGTCGTGCACCGGGCAGCACAGTACCGGCGGCCGTGTGCCGAGAACTGCGGGATCAACCGGGTATCGGCAGCGATGTGAACAGCCCGGAGGTGACCACACGAATCTGCTCCCGCGCCCGTTCGGTGGGTCCGGTGGGCTGGAAAAGATGACTCAGAGCAAGGCGCACAACGGATTCCAGTGCCGCCTTCAACTCCTCGTCGGATACCGCCGGGAGGCCGTAACTCGCCCGCACGGCCGCCGTCACCGCCACGATCGCTCGTCCGAGCACCGGTTCCGGTTCGGTCGTCAACGCGGGCAGCAGCGCGGTGTCGGGCGCCGAACGCCCGGACAGCACGGCCTTCAGCAGCACATTGTCCGCCGCGGCGCGCAGGGTGAAGTCCACCGCGGCATCCAGGCCCGCGAGCAGATCCCCGGGATGGACGGACAATTGTTCGGCAATACCGGCGAGAAAGAGGTCCACCTCGTGGGCGATCACCAGATCGGCCAGGTCCGATTTGGTGCCGACCTCCTTGTAGAGCACCGGCCGGCTGACACCAACCATCTTGGCGACCCGGGACATGTTCACCGCGCCCCAGCCTTCGGTGCACACCAGTTCGCGCGCGGCGCCGATGATGCGCTCGCGCAGCAGACGGCGCATATCGGAGTGGAAGTTCGGCGCGGAAGCCATGACGCCGATGCTACATCGTCGCCGAGAGTGTTCGGGTATTGACAATCCGCTGACATCTGTCTTCAATTGAGACACTTTCCTACAAACTGTAAATACTCGCAGGTGAGGGCCCGCCCAGCGACTCCCGGGCAGGGCACCCGCTCGCCGCAAGTGAGGAGAACTCCGTGACCACGTCTCGAATCGGCGAGCCGGCAGCGACGCCGCAGTGGCGCGACCGCAAACGCTATTTCTGGCTGTTCGGCCTGGTTGCGCCCACTGCAGTGCTGATCGCCGCGGTCGCGGTGTGGGCGTTCCATCAGCTCGGGTGGGACCCCGTCGCCCCCGTCTGGTGGTGGATCGGTCCCCTGCTGGTCTACGTCCTGCTACCGATCATGGATCGCTTCTTCGGCCCGGACGGCCAGAATCCACCGGAGGAGGTGATGGCGCAGCTGGAGGCCGACCGCTACTACCGCTACTGCGTCTACGCCTACATCCCGTTCCAGCTGATCAGCCTGGTCTTCGCGTGCTACCTGTGGAGCGCCTCGGACCTGTCGTGGCTGGGCATGGACGGCGGGCTCGGACTGGCGTCGAAGATCGGGCTGGCGCTCAGCATCGGTGTCATGGGTGGTGTCGGCATCAACACCGCCCACGAACTCGGTCACAAGAAGCAGCACCTGGAGCGGTGGCTGTCGAAGATCACCCTCGCCCAAACCTGCTACGGCCATTTCTACATCGAGCACAATCGCGGCCACCACGTCCGCGTCGCCACCCCCGCCGACCCCGCCAGCGCCCGGTTCGGTGAATCCTTCTGGACCTTCCTGCCCCGCAGTGTATGGGGCGGCCTGCGTTCGTCGTGGTCACTGGAGAAGACTCGGCTGCAACGAATGGGTAAGCGGCCGTGGTCGATTCACAACGACGTGCTCAACGCCTGGCTGATGTCGGTGGTGCTGTGGGGTGTTCTGGTGGCGGTGTTCGGACCGGTCGTGCTGCCGTTCCTGGTGCTACAGGCGGTCTACGGGTTCTCCCTGCTCGAGACGGTGAACTATCTCGAGCATTACGGCCTGCTGCGGCGGCGCACCGAATCCGGCCGCTACGAACGCTGCACCCCGGAGCACAGCTGGAACTCCGACCACATCGTCACCAATATCTTCCTGTACCACCTGCAGCGCCACAGCGACCATCACGCCAACCCCACCCGGCGCTACCAGATCCTGCGCAGCATGGACGGCGCGCCGAACCTGCCCAGCGGGTACGCCAGCATGATCACCGTGGCCTACTGCCCGCCGCTGTGGCGGCGGGTGATGGATCACCGGGTGCTGGCGCACTATGCCGGCGATATCACCCGCGTCAATATCCAGCCGGCCCGGCGCAGCCGGATTCTCGCCCGATACGGAGCGCACTGATGTCTCGATACACCTGTCCCGTCTGCGATTTCGTCTACGACGAAACGACGGGCGCACCGCGCGAAGGCTTTCCGGCCGGCACGGCCTGGGCGGAAGTTCCCGACGACTGGTGCTGTCCCGACTGCGGTGTGCGCGAGAAGCTCGACTTCGAACTCGTCCCGGAAGGACGCTGACATGAGCGATTACAAGCTGTTCCAATGCATTCAGTGCGGTTTCGAATACGACGAGGCACTGGGCTGGCCCGAGGACGGTATCGCCCCGGGCACCCGGTGGGACGATATCCCCGACGACTGGTCCTGCCCGGACTGCGGCGCGGCCAAGGCCGACTTCTACATGGTCGAGATCGACCGGGCGTGAGCCGTATCCGGGTCAACGGATCGATCGCACCTCGGGATCGACATCGGCACCGGCAGCGGTGACCGCCTCGGCCAGCAGGGTGTCGAGATGGTACGGGTACACCGTTTCGCCGATCCGATCGAGTTCGGCGATATCCGGCGGGAGGCACCAGCGGTAGGCGGTGACGCAGCGGCGTTCCCAGACCGTCGGATCGGCCGCCGCGGGGTCGAACGCTCGGACCCGGGCGACGTAGAACAGCTCCTCGGAACGAATCAGTTCGCCGTTGAACGGGAACACCGCCACCCGCCGCCAGATCGGACCGCGCAGCAGTGTCGAATCGAGCGCGAGTCCGGTTTCCTCCCAGACTTCCCGCACGGCCGCGGTCCGCAACGTCTCCCCTGTCTCGACCCCGCCACCGACGGTGAACCAGAACGGTGCGCCGGGGGTCTGGGGGTCGTGGCCACGCATCAGCAGGATCCGGTCCTGTTCGTCGAGCAGGACCACCCGGGCCGAAGTGCGGACGGTATCGACCTCGAGCCCGGTCGTCGCCGCCGCGGTCACCCGTTCCGCGATCTCGAAGTAGCCGGGCAGCGGTGCGGTACCACCCAGGTGCAACATGCGCACCGGTCGCCGGGTGCGCAGCGCCAGGGTGTCGCGTACCGCATCGTTGTGGAAGCGGCGCGCGATCAGTACCCGCGCCTCCGCATCGGCGAGCTCGGCCACCAGCTGGGGCCGCAGTGCGGTGATGTCGATCGCCGACAGCGCGGCGGCCAGCTGATTCTCGACCGTTTCGCGGTCGCTCCAGTCCGCTCGCTCGGCCCGATCGGCCAGTGCCGTCAACCGGCCCGCCTGGTCCACGGCAGCAGTATCGGAGATCGGCCCGGCCAGTGAGATCGCGACCGTGCGAGCCACCACCGCCCGCCGCGACAGCGCCGCCTCGAGCGCGTCACGGGCCTGATCGCTGCGCACGTGCAGGCGATCGAGCCGGTTCGCGGTGGAGTACGCCCACACACCCAGGGCGATGACGATGGCCGCGATCAGCGCGAGGACCAGAATGGTCGTCGCGGAGAAAGTGATCATCCGGCGGTCCTCACCCGGATGTCGCCGACGGTCACCGTCTCGTACACCCGCAAAATCTGTTCGGCCACGACCGGCCAATCATATTCGCCCACAACCTGGTTGGCCGTGCGAACCAGATCCTCGCGCCGGGCACGGTCGGTGAGCAGTTCGTCGACCGCGGCGGCCAGCGCCGCGGAATCGCCGATCGGCACCAGCACGCCCGCGGTCCCGTCGCGCAATACCCGCCGGAAGGCATCCAACTCACTGGCCACCACGGCGGTTCCGGCCGCCATCGCCTCCACCAGCACGATGCCGAAACTCTCGCCACCCAGGTTCGGTGCGCAGTACACGTCGGCGCTGCGCATGGCCGAGGCCTTCTCCTCGTCCGACACCTGGCCGAGGAAATGCAGCCGGTCCGCATGCCGGCCCGCCTCCCGGCGCAGCCGGTCCTCGTCGCCGCGGCCGACGATCAGGATCTGCACCTCGGGATGGTGGGCCACCAGCTGCGGCAGTGCACCCAGCAGCACGGCCATCCCCTTCCGGGGTTCGTCGTAGCGGCCGAGGAACAACACCGTCCCACCGGTACGCGGATAACCGGGCAGGGTGGGCGCGTGGGCGAACGCGGGAACGTCGACGCCGTTGGGGATCTCCACCGCATCGCTGCCCAAGGCCTCCACCTGCCAGCGCCGCGCCAACTCCGACACCGCGATCCGCCCACTGATCTTCTCGTGATACGGCCGCAGCACCCCCTGGAACGTCGCCAGGACCAGCGACCGCGTGGTGGAGGTGTGAAAAGTCGCCACGATCGGCCCCTCGGCCACCTTCAGCGCGAGCATCGAGATACTCGGTGCGTTGGGCTCGTGGACGTGCAGCACATCGAAGTCGTTGTCGGCGATCCAGCGGCGCAACCGGGTATAGGCGGTGGGCCCGAACGACAGCCGGGCCACCGACCCGTTGTACGGAATCGCGACCGCCTTACCGGCCGAGACGACGAAATCCGGTAGGTCGACGTCCTCACCGGCCGGCGCGAGCACGCTGACCTTGTGCCCTCGCTCGATGAGCACCTCGGCCAGCTCCACGACATGCGACTGCACGCCACCCGGTACGTCGAACGAGTACGGGCAGACCATGCCGATTCTCATGACGTCGTGTCCCGCGCCGACTCACTCCGGGCGAGCGCCGCCTGAGCAGCGGCGATCCGATCGAGCCGCGGGGAGGACAGGTCGCCCTCCCACAGCGGCTGCAGCATATGCCAATCCGCGGGATGTTCGGCGATATTGCGCGCGAAGCAGTCGGCGAGCTGCTGTGTCGCATCGGCCACGCCGCGCGAGACATCCAGCGGTGCACCGGTTTTCAGACCCCAGCCCTCCCGGCCTCGTTCGTCGACGGTGAACCAGGCATGTACGGGCAGCAGTGCCGCGCCGGTGTCGACGGCCAGCTTCGCGGCACCGGCAGGCATCCAGGTGCGCTCGCCGAAGAAGTCGACCGGCACCCCCTTACCGGTCAGGTCACGCTCCCCCATCAGACACACCACCTTGTTGTCCCGCAACCGCTGCGCCAACTGCCCGAACGGAGGCTGCTCGCCGCCGCTGAGCGGAAACACCTCGAACCCCAGACTCTCCCGGTAGGCCACGAAGCGTTCGAACAGCGACTCCGGCTGCAGCCGTTCGGCGACCGTGGCGAAGCTGCCGTAATGCTGCACCAGCCACATTCCGGCCATATCCCAATTGCCCGAATGTGGCAGCACGAAGATCGCGCCTCGCCCCCGGGCCAGTGCCGCGTCCAAATGTTCCAGGCCCGCGGGTGGGGGCATCAGCGGTGAATCCGCCAACGCCGTGTGGTCGAGGGTCGGCAGCCGGAACGCCTCACGCCAATAACGGGCATAGGAACGCATCGAGGCCACGATCAACTCGTCCGGAACCTCGTGTGGATCCACCGCGAGCACCCGGGCCAGATTGCGGCGCAGTTGATCCGGCTCACCGCCGCTGCGCACCGCACGATTGGCACGCCGCGCCGCCCAGCCGCCCCCGGCGTCGAACCAGCGACGCGCGGTCGCTTCGGGTAGAGCGCGTACCAGCCGCCAGCCCGCCGCGTACGCGGCATCGGTCAACGCCGCCTTCCACTGCGTCACGCCAGTACCACCCTCACTTCGCTGCATCGGTGCCGGTCGCGGGCGCCGGCGCGATCACGTCGCGCGCCCCGGCCGAATTCCGCACCGCGAGCACCCGCTGGAAGACGGTGACGATACTCAATACGGCCAGGATGTACATCGAGACGTACACCGCGTAGGTGAGCCACTCGACCCCGAAATAGCCACCGATACCGGTGAATCCGGCACCGACCAGCACGATGACCAGCCGATCCGGCCGTTCGATGATGCCGCCGTCGGCCGACAACCCGCTGGCCTCGGCCCGAGCCTTGGCATAGGAGATCACCTGCGAGGTCACCAGCACCACCAGCGACGCCACGAACAGGTGTTTGCTGTGCTCGTGGTACACCGACCACCAGGCCAGCGCACCGAAGATGGCACCGTCGGCGACCCGATCGCAGGTGGCGTCGAGCACGGCGCCGTACTTCGTGCCACCACCGCGGGCGCGGGCCATCGCACCGTCGAGCATGTCGAACATGACGAACAGCCAGATCACCATCGTGCCCCAGAACAGGTGATCGGTCGGGAACAGCGTCACCGCGGCCACGATGGAGGCGGTGGTGCCGATCAGCGTCATCGCGTCGGGGGTGAGTCCGGTGCTCACCAGCGCCCGCCCCAGCGGTGCGGTCGCCTTGGCGAAGGTGGCCCGACCGAAGATGCTCAGCACGCTACTCGACTTCCTTCGACTCGTGCCACGCCCCGGCCAGCAGTGCTCGTGTCTCGCGGAGCAGCTGCGGCATCACCTTCACTCCGCCGACGACGGTGATGAAATTGGCGTCCCCGCTCCACCGCGGAACGATGTGCTGATGCAGGTGATCGGCCAGCGAGCCACCGGCCACGCCACCGAGATTGAGTCCGACGTTGAACCCTTCCGGACGCGATACCCGCTTCATCACCCGGATCGCGCGTTGGGTGAAAGCCATCAGTTCGGTGCTCTCCTCGATGGTCAGATCCTCGAGGTCGGCCACCCGCCGATACGGCACCACCATCATGTGGCCGGGGTTGTACGGATACAGGTTGAGTACCGCGAAAACCCATTCACCGCGGGCGATCACGAGACCGTCCTCGTCCGACATCTTCGGGATCTCGGTGAAGGGATGCTTCTTCCCCGCCGAGGTGGTTCCGTCGTCGCTACTGTCGCGATCGGACACCGCACCGGTGATGTAGGACATCCGATACGGCGTCCACAGCCGCTGCAGCCGGTCCGGATCACCGGCACCCGTGTCGACGATGTGTCCAGGATCCTGCTGTGTCCCCGGGTCCTGTTGTGTCACAGCCTCTTCCACCACACCTTCAGTCATGCTCCACCCGTCCGGACCTCGAATCCTTCCGCACTCGGCGAAGTATTGTCGCGCCGGGAAATCCAGTCGGCGATGGTCGCCACGGCATCGGCCACGGGTACGCCGTTGACCTGGGTGCCGTCCCGGAACCGGAAACTCACCGCGCCCGCGTTCACATCGCGTTCGCCGGCCAGCAGCATGAACGGCACCTTCTGCGCGGTGTGGTTGAAGATCTTCTTCTGCATGCGGTCGTCGCCACGGTCGACCTCGGCGCGCACCCCGTGCGCGTGCAATTGCTCGACCACCGCGTCCAGGTGGCCGGTGAAGGCGTCGGCCACCGGAATGCCGACCACCTGCACGGGCGCCAACCAGGCCGGGAAGGCACCCGCATAGTGTTCGGTCAGCACACCGAAGAACCGCTCGATGGAGCCGAACAGTGCGCGGTGAATCATCACCGGACGCTGCTTGGTGCCGTCCGAGGCGGTGTATTCCAGGCCGAACCGCTCGGGCAGGTTGAAGTCGAGCTGGATGGTCGACATCTGCCAGGTGCGTCCCAGCGCATCCTTGGCCTGAACGGAGATCTTCGGCCCGTAGAACGCGGCGCCGCCGGGATCGGGTACCAGATCCAGGCCCGAATCGGTCGCCACCTTCCGCAGGGTGTCGGTAGCCTCCTCCCACAGTTCGTCGGAGCCGACGAATTTCTGCGGATCCTTGGTCGACAGCTCCAGATAGAAATCGTCGAGACCGTAATCGCGCAGCAGGCTCAGCACGAATTGCAGGGTGGTCGTCAGCTCGGCATGCATCTGCTGTTTGGTGCAGTAGATGTGCGCATCGTCCTGGGTCATTCCGCGCACGCGGGTGAGCCCGTGCACGACACCGGACTTCTCGTAGCGGTACACCGAACCGAATTCGAACAGTCGCAACGGCAACTCCCGATAGGACCGGCCCCGGGAGCGGAAAATCAGATTGTGCATCGGGCAGTTCATCGGCTTGACGTAGTAGTCCTGGCCGGGCTTGCGCACGGTGCCGTCATCGTTGTATTCCGCGTCCAGATGCATGGCCGGGAACATGCCCTCGCGATACCAGTCGAGATGGCCCGAGACCTCGAACAAGTGGCCCTTGGTGATGTGCGGGGTGTTGACGAACTCGTAGCCGGCGGCAATATGGCGACGCCGCGAATAATCCTCGAGTTCCTTGCGGATGATTCCACCCTTGGGATGGAAAACCGGCAGTCCGGAGCCGAGCTCGTCCGGGAAGGAGAACAGATCCAGTTCCAACCCGAGTTTGCGGTGATCGCGCTTCTCGGCTTCTTCCAGGATGCGCAGGTACTCGTCGAGCGCTTCCGACGATTCCCATGCGGTGCCGTAGATGCGCTGCAGATCCTCACGACTCTGATCGCCGCGCCAGTAGGCCGCCGACGACCGGGTCAGTTTGAATGCCGGAATGAATTTGGTGGTCGGAATGTGCGGGCCCCGGCACAGGTCGCCCCAGACCTTTTCCCCGGAACGGGGATCCAGATTGTCGTAGATGGTGAGTTCTTTACCGCCCACCTCCATGATCTCCGGATCGTCGATACCGGACTTGTCGGAGATCAGCTCCAGTTTGAACGGTTCCTTCGCCAACTCGACCCGGGCGTCCTCGACCTCGACGACGCGGCGGGAGAAGCGCTGCGCGCCCTTGACGATCTTCTTCATCCGGGACTCGAGCTTGGCGAGATCCTCGGGGGTGAAGGGCCGTTCGACCTGGAAGTCGTAGTAGAAGCCGTCCTTGACCGGCGGGCCGATGCCCAGCTTCGCCTCCGGGAACTCCTGCTGCACCGCCTGAGCCAGTACGTGGGCGGCGGAGTGGCGAATGACGCTGCGCCCGTCCTCGGAGTCGGCGGTCACGGCCTCGACCTCGACATCGGTCTCCGGCTGCCACGACAAATCCTTGAGATTGCCCTCGTCGTCGCGCACGACGACGATGGTGCCGGGGCCCTTGGTGGGCAGGCCCGCTTCGCGCACCGCGGCGCCCGCCGTCGTCCCGGCCGGCACCCGGACGAGGGCGGCGGGGGTGGTGCGGGCTGAGGTGGTCACGGCTGCGCTCTCCTTAGAACTGTCGGTGTGCTCGCCCCGGACACTCGCCCGCGGCGTTGTCTGCGGACTGATGCCCGCAGGTGCGGGCCGGGCCCGCATTCTGGAAACGCGTTCCAGGCCGGTCGGCGATTCGGGACCGGTGCGACCTATGCTATCGGGACAGTACCGCCCGCGTGCCGATGGTCCGGCCGCGACGGCCCGGGCTCCATCCGATCCTCCCCTGCCGGCGAATGCGGTGCGTGTTCACCGGCGCCGTGCCGCTTCGGCAAGCAAGTGCTCGCGTTCGGCGGCCGGACGTTTGGGACAGCTGGTGCACATCGAGCAACCGGGCACCTCGAACACCACGCAGCAGGAGATCCGGCGCACGAAGGTGCGCGATGCGATATCCACGAAGCGGGGACGCGGCAGGCGCTGTCCCACCTGCCCGGCGAGCACACCGGCCACCGCGGGGGCACCGGCGTCGATCGCCCGGTTACCGATCGCATCGGCCACGATCGCCCACAGCGCCGCGGCGCCCGCCCCGGTCACCTGCGCCAGCACCGGCACCACCCGGTCCAGCGTCTCCCGCAGCATCGCACCCGCCGTGTGATCGTTCCCGGCCACGGGAGCCCCCACGATGCGTTCGATGCCACCGTCGGGACGCATCTCGCATCGGAGCCGCTCGAGGGTGGGGTCGAGCGGCGCGACGCCGGTGGCGTAGGCCTCGACGATCGGATCCACCAATGCCGAGGCGGTCATACACCACCACAGGGTGCCCGAGATCCGGGAGTTGCCGGTGCCCCAGGAGATGCCCATATCGGCGATCCGCTCCGAGAGCCAGGCAGGCTCGACAAGCTGGGTCCCGGCCACCGTTTCGGGCTGTACGCCCGGCTGCACCGGTTGCGCGACCATGTTCATCCGACTCCGATCCACATCGATCCACCGCATGCGTCACTTCCACCATGGCACCCACCCGCGCCCGTCGCCTCGGTGCGACCGCAAGCGCCGCTCACACGGGACCGCCGCGGCGGATCACATCGGATCCGCCGCGGCGGCTCGGGCAATCGGGGGGCCGACGACCGCGTGGGTGCGGCGAACAGCGTATCGGCGGTGACCGTCGTATCGGTCAGGCGCGCCGGAGTTCACCTCGGGTGGCCGGAATGCCCGCAGGGTGTGCGCGAGTTCGGCTGTCGGGCCGCCGAACTCGCGCACCGGAAACCGAATCAGGCGTGGGCCGGATCCGGTACCGATATTCCGGGCCGCTCGGCGCCGGTGATCTCGACGATCTCGGTCGCGGTGACCTCGAGGACCCGTGCGGTGGCGATGTCGAAGAACAGGCCCGACAACACCACGCCACGCTCGGCGACCGCCCGCGACACCACTGGATGGTTACTCAACGTCTCGATCTGCACCGCCACGTTGACCATGCTCAACTGGTCGGCGGCACCGTAGCCGGCGGCTTCCGCGGCCGCGGCCACCGGATGTCCGCCGCGGTAGCGCTGCAGCGCGGGACCGGCGTGGGCCAACCAGTCGTCGATATCGGGACCGGCGGAGCAGTCGGCCAGCAGGGCATTCATCGCGCCACAACTCGAGTGCCCGCACACCACCACATTGCGCACCGACAACTGTTCCAGGGCGAAGCTCAGTGCGGCGTCGACCGAAACGTCGGTGCCCCGCGCCGGGACCAGGTTGCCGATGTTGCGGATGGTGAACATGTCACCCGGGCCGCTGTTGGTGATCACGTTCGGCACGATCCGCGAGTCGGCGCAGGTCAGGAAGAACGAATCCGGATCCTGCCCGGTGCGCAGTTCGTCCAGATGCGGCCGCACCACATGGGCATGGCTGCGGTGATATGCGGCCACACCCGCGGTCACCGCATTGGCGTTTCCGGGGGTCTCGGCGCTGCCGGAGCGCCACGGGCCGAGTGCCTCGTCCAGCAGCCGCCGCGGCCGACCACGCCGCGGTGGCGCCACCTCGGCGTGCTCCATCCTGGCGGTACCGATCTCGATGAATTCGACACTGCCGCCGGTGGTTTCGTGCTGCTGGGCCCACGAGTGGATGGTCTCGTAGGCGGAGTGGTCGAGGAAGTCGACGGTGAGTTCCACCGTGACGTCGACCCCCGCGGGTACCTCTGCCAGTCGGCGCGACAACGTCGGCAACGCCAGGAAGGTGCAGCTGCCGTCGATGGCGAGCAGCCAGCGGTCCGTGCCGGACACCGGCCCGACGCTCACCGATACCCGCACCACCCGCCACAACAGGAGCGCGAAGGCCACGGCCAGCCCGATCAGCACGCCTTCGAGCAGATTCAAGAAGACGACCGACGCTGCGGTCAGCACGTAGATGACGAGTTCGCCGGTCCGCCGCGCGATCCGGATATGCGCCAGCTTCACCAGCTGGATGCCGATCACGATGAGCAGTCCGGCCAGCGCCGACTTCGGGATCTGTTCGACCACTCCGACCAGGGCCACCGAGAACAGCAGGATCCACACACCGTGCAGCTGAGCCGAGGCACGACTACGCGCACCGGCCGCGACGTTGGTCGCACTGCGCACGATCACACCCGTGACCGGTAGGCCGCCGATCAGGCCGGAGGTCACGTTCGCGGTGCCCTGGGCCATCAGTTCCCGGTCGAAATCGGTGCGCTTACCGGAGTGCATCTTGTCCACGGCCACCGCGGACAGCAGGCTTTCCACACTCGCGATCAGGGCAACGGTGAGCACGGCCATGGCCACCCCGGCCCAGTCGCCCTGCGGCAGGGACGGCAGGCCGATCGCGTCGAACAGCGAACCACTCATGGTGATGCGTGCGGGATCGGCGGGGACGACCAGCGACAGCGCGGTCGCGACCAGGATCGCGACCAGCGGGCCCGGTACCACCCGGATCTTGGCGGGCATGTAGCGCCAGCCCAGCATGATGGCGATGACCAGGCCACCGATGATCACATCGATGCCGCTGAGGTTCAGGAGCTGATCGGGCAGGCCGGCGATATTGGCCCAGGCACTGCTCTCCGAATCGCCACCGAGCAGGACATGAACCTGCTGCAGCGCGATGGTGATACCGATGCCGGCAAGCATGGCGTGCACCACGACGGGTGCGATGGCCAGCGCGGCGCGCGCGATCCGGCTCAGGCCGAACACGATCTGCAGCACGCCCGCACAGACGGTGATGAAACAGGTGGTCTTCCAGCCGTACTGGGTGATGATTTCGGCCATGACCACGGTCAGCCCGGCAGCCGGTCCGCTGACCTGAAGTATCGAACCCCCCAGGGTCCCCACGACGATGCCGCCCACGGCGGCGGCGATGAGTCCTGCTGCGACGGGTGCGCCGGTGGCGACCGCGATTCCCAGCGACAGTGGTAACGCGACGAGAAATACGACGACGGATGCGGACAGATCGTGCCGAAGCACCGATCTCATCCGGTCTTGCCACCCGCTGCCTGGTGGGGCCGAGGGTCTGGGCGTGATGACGGTGTCGGTGGACATGGTTGCTCCTTCACCGGCCAGGTGACGGGCCGGTCGGTCGAACATGTTCTCCAGGCATCGAATTCAGCTGCGTGACTCCGTTGTCCAACAGCAAGCCGGAAGCAAGGGCAACCGTAATAGTAAAGACTAAGCAAAGACTTAGAAAAGGTTCTTTAGCCTCGGACACTATTTGCCACCCGGGTGACTGCAGTCACACCCCTATTCTCGACCCTCCACCCCGACCCGCATTCACCTCCGCTGGGAACTCGTTCAGACCAGGGTGCCCGCGGGCAGCGGCACCCCGTCACCACCGGTGATTCCGTTCACACCGATCGTGAGGACCCGGGCGGTGCCGATATCGAAGAACAACCCCGACAGCACCACGCCACGCTCATCGATACCGGCCCGCACCAGCGGGTGATTCGCCAATATCTCGAGTTGCACGGCGACGTTCACCATGGCCAGTTGATCGACCTCCCCGAAGCCCGCCGCCGCGGCCGCGGTCGCCACCGGATGACCGGCCCGAAACCGTTCGAGCGCCGGTCGGCCGTGAGCGAGCCAGTGGTCGAGTCCCGGACCGGTGTGCAGGTCGTGACACAGTGCCTCCATGGCGCCGCAGCCCGAGTGCCCGCACACCACGATCGAGCGCACGTCGAGTTTGTCCAGCGCGTAGATCAGCGCCGCCTCGACCGAGGTGTCGCGCCCGTCGACCGGAATCAGGTTGCCGATATTGCGCACCGTGAACAGATCGCCAGGACCGCTGGCGGTGATCACATTCGGCACGATCCGCGAATCCGCGCAGGTGACGAACAACGAGTGCGGATCCTGAGTATGGCGCAGCTCGTCCAGATGCGGGCGCATCATGTGGGCATGACCACCGTGATACGCGGCGATACCGGCCGCAATCCGATCCGTGCGGGCGGTGTGGCGCCACGGTCCGAGAATATCGTCGAGCATGCGCCGCACCTGACCGCGCGCCGGTGGCCCACTGGTCAGATCGGCAATCCGGACCGCACCCATCTCGACGAACAACACAGTGCCGCCGAGACTTTCGTGACGGTCCGCCCATTCGTGCAACGCATCGGACACGGCATGATCGATATAGTCGACCGTCAGTTCCACCGTCACCGGCACCCCGGCGGGAATCCTCGCCAACCGCGCCGTCAGCAGCGGCAGCGCGAGGAAGGTGGCCGAACCGTCCACGACGACCAGCCACCCCGTACCGTTGCCGGTCGGCGCCGCCACGATCACCACGCGCACCACCCGCCAGATCAGCAGACCCACCGACAGAACCAGTCCGATTGCCATCCCCAGCAGTAGATTCCCGAAGATGACCACCGACACCGTGGTGGCGTAGACGATCAGGTCGCCGGCGCGGCGGGCGAGCCGGATATGCGCCAATTTCACCAGTCCGATGCCGATCACGATCAACAGCCCGGCGAGCGCCGCCTTGGGGATCTGACGCACCACGGCCACCAGCGCTACCGAGAACACCAGCACCCAGACGCCGGCCAGCATCGTGGCCGCCTTGGTGCGCGCTCCCGCCTTGGCGTTGGTGATACTGCGGACGATCACCGCCGCCACGGGCAGGCCCCCGAGCAGGCCGGAGGTCACATTCGCCACCCCCTGACCGAGGAGCTCGCGATCGAGATCGGTGCGGTACTCGGGCCGCAGCCGGTCCACCGCCACCGCCGACAGCAGCGTCTCCACGCTCGCGATCAGCGCGATGGTGACGGCAGTCAACACCACCGCGCTCCAATTCCCTTGCGGCAGTGTGGGTAACGCCATCGCGTCGAACAGCGACCCGTCCAGCGTGATGCGCTCGACACTGGTGGGTACCACCATCGCCAGCGCGGTCGCCGCCACGACCGCCGCCAGTGGTGCAGGCACCGCCCGGATCCGTCCCGGCAGATAGCGCCAACCCAGCATCACCACGATCACCACCGCGCCGACCAGCGCGTCACCACCGTGCAGCACGGTCAGCTGATGCGGCAGCTCGGTCATGCTCTCCCACGACGAACTCAGCGCCTCACCGCCGAGCAGCACGTGCACCTGCTGTAGCGCGATCACGATGCCGATTCCGGCGAGCATGGCATGGACCACCACTGGGGCGATGGCCAGGGCAGCCCGCGCGATCCGGCTCAACCCGAAGGCCACCTGCAGTGCACCCGCCAGCACGGTGATGAAACAGGTTGTAGCCCAGCCGAACTGATGGATCGATTCGGCGACGACAACAGTGAGACTGGCGGTCGGACCACTGACCTGCAGTACCGAACCACCGCACAGGCCGGCCACCAAGCCGCCGACTACCGCCGCGATCAGCCCGGCGGCCACGGGGGCGCCCGTCGCCACGGCCACACCGATGGACAGGGGTAAAGCAACAAGGAAGACCACCACGGAGGCGGGAACATCGTGCCGGAGCACGGTCGCGAGCCCGAAGGGTATGCGGCGGGCCGTGTCGGTGTCGGTGGACATATTTCTCCTTCGCCGACCCCGGAGGGAGGTCGGTTCATCGGTGGAACATGTGCTGGCATCGAAAGCAGAGAGCGCGAAACCGTTGCGGCCACGCTGAAACCGGACTCACCAGGCGCGGCGGCACAACGCTACCAATAGTAAAGACAACGCAAAGCTGTTGGAAAGCGTTTTCACCGGAAAAGTCGGAATCTCGACCAAAATGTGAACTACATCACTTATCGAGTGGCGGCGGCCGACGCCGAACATCTCGCCCGAATGGCGGTGCTCCCACCGAAACCACTTGTACGCCAGGCGTTTCGCACGCTCCACGACACACCTGGCCCACCTCGGCCGTACTGGTCACTTGTACGAGACAGCTATGACAGCCCGGCAGACCGCATCACTGCCTTGGCACGAGCTACTGCACTCGCCGGCGCACGCCGACGGTTTGCCAGAGCACCCGAATCCCCTTGCGGCATCGACATGCCGGGGCAACCCGGTGAGAAACCCTCGGCAGGAGTGCGCCCGGTCAACCGGGTGCGGTAGCCCTCGACAAGCCCTCAGCGCGCGCCGGGCCTGATCTCGGCGCAGGACAGCACGCGATGTGTTCAGTGCGCGCTCGGTGTGGCCTCCGGATGGCCCGCGCACCACTGGTCGGCCGGAACCGCGGCACGGACCTCGTCGATATGGGCACCGCAGCCCGACCAGGTGGTCTTACCGCAGGTGGAGCAAGGGGTCGGGACACACATGAGTTGTTTCTCCTCGTAACGGGTGGTGGTCCGCCGGTCAGCGGCGCACCACCATGATCGGACATTCGACGGAATGCAGCAGCGACCCACTGGTCGAACCGAGCAGCATGCCGGCGAAACCACCGCGGCCCCGGTGGCCGACGACCACCAGTTGCGCCGAATCGGAGTGTTCCAGTAGCGATTTCGCCGGGTTGTCCCGCACGACCTGCAGCGTGACCGTGACCTCCGGGTAGCGTTGCCGCCACGGCATCAGCTGTTCGGCGAGCATGCCGTGTTCGGCCTTGACGATGGTGTCCCAGCCGAACATCGAGATGTCCAGGCTGGTCGTGTCGCTCCACGAGTGCAGAGCCACCAGTTCCACCCGGCGCCGATTCGCCTCGGCGAAAGCGGCCTCGACCGCGGGTTCACTGTGCGCCGAACGGTCCGCACCGAGCAGGACCGGACGATCCGCCCGAGCCGCATCGGTCGCGGAGTCCGCCTTGACGATCACCACGGGGCACTCCGCATGATGCACCAGAGCCGAGGCCACCGAGCCCAGCAGCCCGCGCTGCACCGCACCGCGCCCGCGACTACCCGCCACCAGCCGCCGCGCGCTGCGCGACCGCACCAGCAGGTCACCGATGATCAATTCCAGGCCGAGCTCGGCGTCTATCTCGAGGTCCGGCCCGCCGGCGTCGCGGGCCACCGCACTCGCTCGCGTCAGGATTTCCTCGCCGTCGGTGCGTAGCCAGTCCGGCTGTGCGGTTCCGGCCGCCAGCCCGGGACCGAACCCGGCCGGGATCGCGATCGAATGGACGATCTGCAGCGGGCATCCGAACAGCGCCGCATCCCGCGCGGCCCAGGCGACGGCTGCCAGCGATGACGACGATCCGTCCGCGGCGACGACGATCGGCGCGTCGGCGATACCCGGCTCGTTGCTCATGCGTTCGATGGTAGCCCGATCGTAGCGATCCACCCGGATTCGACGCCCACAGCGAGGCGCGACGCGGCGGTGGCCGGCGACGGCGCGGCCGTGCCCCGGATACTCGGGGCTGTCGCTCCCGGGACGGGTGTAGTGAATTGGTCCATGCGGCAGCCGCATCCACATTTCACATCATGCGATAGGAAAATATCCGAATGAGCAAAATCGGAACCCTCACCCTGATCGGTGCCGCTACCGCGGCCGTC
Organism: Nocardia vermiculata NBRC 100427; assembly: GCF_001613265.1. GTDB lineage: Bacteria > Actinomycetota > Actinomycetes > Mycobacteriales > Mycobacteriaceae > Nocardia > Nocardia vermiculata. The sequence goes on along the minus strand of NZ_BDCA01000008.1, from coordinate 5,840 downwards.
CTGTGCAGTGGTGCGGGTGTTGCCGCGGCAGCGGATACATCCGCCTCCGCGACCCCGGTGGTGGCCCCCGGTGAGCCCGATCCCTCCGGCACCGGTTCCTCCACGACCGCCCTCACCGATCTGATCCAGTCGCTGGTCAGCGGAAGCGCGCAGGCCACCGCACCCTCAGAGTAGTTTCGGAGTAGTTTCCGGACATCCGCACGGCGGTTCGAACGGTTCCCCACTTCCCCGGAGGTGGGGAACCCCGCGAGCCCGGCCCACTATGTTCGTGGGTATGCACTGGGATCAGATGACCGCCACCCCCGATGAGCTGCGCAAGCACGCGACCCGGTTGCGTCGCGGCGTCGGCCAGATCGGCATCCTCGAAGCAATCCTGAGCGCTGCGGAGGGGCCGTGGCTGGGCGCCATGGACGCCGACGGCCGCGGTACCGCGGAGCTCAGAATGCATCTGGCCGGGCGCTATCGGGTCAAGGCCGTGGTGACCAGTGCCGGCAAATTGAGTTCGGTGCAGCTGATCGCCCCGGTCGACGGTCGCGACCACGAACACGTCCTGTCCACCAAGCCGGCTCTGCGCCGCGGCTGGGACGACGACACCCCCATGCCGAAGCAGCCGAAGTGGCTCGACTACCTGGTGGAGTGGGTGCGCCGGTCCAGCACCGATGTCGATCGCCGGTCGGTCCTGGAATGGCATCTCGAGGGCGCCGACCGCCGCCTCGCGTTCATGAACGAGACGATCGACTCGTTGCGCGAGAGCCTCGCCGAACGCGAACAACTGCGCGACGAACTGGCCGGCGAGGTCGCCGGGTTGCGCGCCGAACTCGACTCCCTCGCCAACGCGGGCACCGGCACCCTGTCCACCGAACCGCGCGACGACGCGCCGACCGAGCACCCGGACGGCGACAGCCACACCGCCGGCTCCCCCGGCGCCGCTGCCGCGGACCCCACTACCCCAGCGTGACCTGAGCGAGGATTGCCGCGAGCGCCGCCGCCCACGCCGGTGAACCGGCATCGGTGAATTCCGCGTGCCCGACACCGGGCAGGACGTGCAATTCGGCTGCGTTCCCCGCTGCGCGTGCCGCCTCGACATAGGCGCTGCTCTGACCGACCGGTACCACCGGATCTGCTCCGCCGTGCAGTGCGGTGATGTGCGTTCCGGCGGGCAGATTCGCGATCGGCGAGGCGAACTGGTATCGATCGGGAACCTCGTCCGGGCGGCCACCGAGCAGCCTGCGCGCGAAACCGTCCTGCCCGTGGTTGACCGCGTAACGCAGGTCCAGCACCGCCGACATCAGAACCAGCCCACGAATATGCGGCAGTCCGTGACCGGCGGCGGCCCGGCCTCCGACCCACGCCGCGAGTTGCCCGCCCGCGGAGTGGCCGGCGATGTGGATCCGCCCGAGGTCCAGCCTGCCCCCGGCACGCTGTTGCACGACCGTCGGCAGCGCGCGGACGGCATCGGCGACATCGGTCAAGGTCACCGGCCAACCTCCGGCACCGCCGAGCCGGCGGTACTCGATATTCCAGACCGCCACACCGGCGGCGGCCAATTGCCGGGCCTGCGGCTCGAATTGGCCGAGATTTCGGTATTGCGACCAGCCGCCACCGTGGATCAGCACCACGACCGGGTACCGTTCCGACGACCCGGAGACCAGGCCCGGCGACGGCAGATACAGGTCGCCGACGGTGTCGGGCTCGCTGCCGTAGGCGATCCGGAGCGGTGTGCCCGCCGCGGCGATTACTCCCGGAATCGGAGCCATCGGCACGGCGGTGCCGGTAGGCGTGGCCGGATCCACCGCGCCGAACCCGATCAGTCCGGCGGCGACGGCCAGGACCACAGCCATGGCCATCGCCCAACGCCGCGTGAAACTCTGTACAACCCCCATGACGCGCGGGCACCTCCCCAGCTCGAGCCACTCGTTACAAACGTACCGATATTCGAGCCGCGATGGTGCTGCGTTACATGAGGTGCGGCGCTACCACCAGTGAAGCACGGGTTGCAGCGCTCGTCCCAGAGCACCCGCCAGCGAATGTGAATAGCTGGAGGTCAAGTGATGGGAGTCGTGATACACGAGGATGTTTCCGACCACGACCGGACAGACCGTCGCATCGCAGAAGGCGTCGGTGAGATCGATCGGGAAGATGTTGGGATAGCGCGAGGCGGGTTCGAGCGCGGGGTTCACCGGATCGAGCGCATCGGCTCGCAGCATCCCGCATCCGACCGCGGTGCCCCCACCGGCAAGGCAGTCGGCGGCATCATAGGCGACACCGGCCCGGCTCAACCAGGGGGTGTCGCGGACGGCGATCACGTTGAGGCCCCGCTCGGCCAGGGCCGACCACACGTCCAGATACTGCGGCGGTGTTTCGTCGCCGCCGCCCTCCGGTGCGGGCCGCGTCCCCGTCGTGAACACCCAATCGGGGCGGTCGGCGGCGACCCGATCGATGGCAGCCTGTGACCAGTCGCGGCAGTCCGGGTTGTTCTGCCCCATATAGGGGGCATCGAGTGACAGGGTCAGCGGACACCCCATCTTCAGATATACCTGGATCCGGAACGAATGCTGCGCAGCGAGGTCCTGGAAGGCCGGAAGCCAGTGCTCGGCGTGTGAGCTGCCGACCACGGCGATGGTCCGGGTCGCCGTGGCGTCACCGTAGGTGCAGGTGACCACGTCGCGAGTGTTCCAATCCGCGATACAGCCGTCCCGGGTCGGGGGCGGTAGCTCGCCCGGCGCCTGTAATACGGTGGGCCGCATCGGTGCTGCCGGCGTCGCCGCGCCCGCGGCCAGCGCCTCCGCCCCCGGGTAGAGCACGGGGTCGAGTCCGTGTTCCGCGGGGGCGGGCTGCCGTTCGGCCACCCCGAACTGCCATGTCGTCGTGGTCGCGACCAGCGCGACCGCGACCAGTACGACCGCCACCCCGGCGGTGCGCCGATAGGCCACCGACGAGCCGAATTCCGCCGCGCTACGTGCCCCCAGGCGCAGCGGCTGCTCCACCAGGCGGTGGGTGGCCCAGGCGAGCGCGAGCGAGACCCCCACGACGGCGACGCCGGCCCGCAATCCCGCATGGGGCCGTCCGGTTTCGGCGAGGTAGAAGATGAGCAGCGGCCAGTGCCACAGGTACAGCGGATAGGCGACATTGCCCAGCCACTGCGCGGTCCGCGAGGCCAGCAGCCGGTTGGGCCAGGGCATCTCGTCGGCGGCGACGTTGTTGCAGGAGATGATCACCGCGACGGCGGCGAGCACCGGCAGCAGCGCCGCCGGTCCCGGATAGACGTTCGCACCGTTGACGATCAACCAGCCACAGGCCACCACGCCGGCCACGCCGAGTAGCGCGGTCACCCCACGCAGCCACCGGGGCAGCGTCAGGGCGGGGCCGACCAGCGCCAGTGCGGCACCGGCGAGCAGCTCCCACAGGCGGGCACCGCTGTCGTAATAGTTCCAGCCCTGCTGGGTCGCCGCCCCGTGGGTCGCGTACAGCAGTGAAGCCACCGCGGCCGGCACGACCAGTGCACCCAGCACCGGGCGCAATCGCGCGCTGTGGCCGGTGCGCCGCAGGATCGCCGCGACCGCCGCCACGACGAGCAGAGACAGCAGGTAGTACTGGCCTTGGACCGCCATCGACCACAGATGCTGTAGTGGGCTCACCGAGGGGTCGGCGGCCAGATAGTCCGACCAGCTCGTCGCCAGTTGCCAATTCTGGTAGTACAGCAGCGAGGCCATGGCCTGCGCGGCGACATCGTCCCACTGTGTGTAGGGACGGAAGTATGCGGTCGCGCCGACGACGGCCGCCAGCACCACCACCATGGCCGGGAGCAGCCGCCGCAGGGTGCGGCGCACGGTGAATCCGATACCGACCGCACCCTTTTCGCCACGCCGCACCAGCAGCCCGGTGAAGAAGAATCCGGACAGCACCAGAAAGACGTCGACGCCGCCGGACACCCGGCCGAACCAGATGTGAAACACGACGACCAGGGCGATGGCAATGCCCCGCAGCCCGTCGAGATCGTTGCGGTACCCCGGTCGGGTCTGCGAAGTCGGCGCGGCGCGGGTCTTCGTGGAGTCCGGTCCGGCCGCGGCGGACACAGCCATGCCCGCAGCTTCTCCGCTCAGCACACCGTCTGCGGTGACCATCTTCGGCTCTCCGGTCAGCACGCCGGATGCCGCAGCCGGCAACACGGTGCCGACGATGACACGGGACAGCGCGGATGAGCACGAACAGACCAGAACACGACGAGACTCTTAGCATGGCATAAAGGTTTCGCGCCACTCAGCTGGGCAAAGCCGGTGCCATCAGCTAGGATTCGCGCGGACAGGCACCTTTTCTGTTCAACAAGCAGCGACCACAGAGCTGGGAAGCCCTGCCAGGCTACGGCTCAGATAGCTGCCGTCGCCGCTGATGGATCGGTCGAATTCACCGGGCTCGTTGAGATAGGTCGTCGCCTGGGATTTGGTGTGCACCTGGGCGAACTGCTCACCGTCGGTGGAGCGCGACGACATCCGCACCCCGGACAACAGATGCACCCCCGAACCACCGTCGGCAGCGTCGAAGCCGTAGGCGACCGGACCGGTCTCGTCGAGGCCGTAGCAGATGGTGATCGGCCCGGAGACGGCCCGGACCCGCTGGGCCACGGTGGTGGCGACCGAGTGCGGCGACAAGCGCAACCGCAGCCCGCGCAGCGCCGCGGCGACATCGGGCGGCAGGTCCTCACGGACCCCCTGCACCATCGCTTGGTACACCGCGGGTTCGGCGACCAGCACGGTCGGCGTTTCCGCGACCAGATGCCGGTGGATGTTCCCGGGTGCATGCGTCCCGTCGGGCAGCACCAGATCGGCGCCCGCAATCAGGGTCGGTATGGTCGCCGCATGAAATCCGAAGCGCCCGAACAGCCCCGAGAAGCACAGGGTCCGGTCGCCTTCGCGGAGTTTGCTGGCACCGACCCATGCCGTAGCCGCATTGAGCACCGCCGTGGCGGAGTACTCGAGGCAGACCAGACGCCGTGAGGGCGCGGAGGCCACGCGGCACAGCTCGGTATCACGGTGCAGTGCGGGGCGATCGCCGTCGAAATCGGTGCGCTGCGCCCACGACCGCTCGTCCAGGCGGATGCCGCCGGCCTGTCCGGAGGCGATGACGGCGTCGATACCGCATTCCTCGATCAGAGCGCGCATCGCCGCCAGCGGTAGCGCCGGGTTGGCGAGCACCGGGATATCACCGCGTGCCAGCAACGCCAGCATCGTCGATACATATCCGGGGTAATTCCCCAGTGCCACAAGCACTCTCGAACGAGGGCGGCGCAACACCGCATCCAGGCGGGCAGCCTTGTCGGTCACGTCGGAGAGTAGATCGCCGAAGGTCCGGCTGTCGTGCGCGGTCGACACGGTCGTGTACGGCCGCATCCGCATTGCGGTGGTGACCGCGCTGAACAGCAGCGCGGGCCTACCGGCACCGGTCGCGATATCCCTACCCCGAAATCCTCGAAAATTCACCGATGCAGAATTCGTTGTCATCGAATACCAATCTTTGTTCCCCCTTGTCCGATATCTACCGCATTCCTCCCCGCAGTACACGCTCGCACCCGGACCACATCACATGTACGTAACCAGGATGCGGACACATTAGCCATATCCCCAACAATGTGCAACCGGCGCATTGCACGTGTGTTTCACGGCGACAATTACGAATGCAAGTACATTTGCACGGATGAATGTTCGTGATTCTGCGTGTACGCCGTATCACTGATCCGCCGACGCGACCGCCATCACCGCATCGACGCAGGACACGTAACCGCGGCGCGGAACCCGGCCGGACCAGCACCCGCCCAGCGGCCTCGGCACCGGCGCCCCGCCGGC
>NZ_BDCA01000007.1 GCF_001613265.1 Nocardia vermiculata NBRC 100427 | reverse complement strand
GGCCCAGCGTCCGCCGGCTCCACCGCCTGCGCCGCGACAGCGGCCGAATCCGCAGCCGGCGCAACGGCTTCCCGCTGCCGATGCCGCCTCGAGTGGAGTGCCCAACGTCAACATGACCACGAAGGCGGACACCTCGGCGCTACCGCCGGTGCGTGCCCGAGCCTCCACCGCACCGATCGCGCGGGCCGACCGCATCCCTTCCAGTGGTCTCACCATCGGTCGTACCAGCGACAACCAGATCGTCGTCAACGATCCGCTCGCCTCACGCCGGCATGCGCGCCTGGTCAAGGGCAATGAGGGCCTCGTCCTCGAAGATATGGGCTCGGCGAACGGCACCTTCGTCAACGGCCGTCGCGAACAGCGGGTCACGCTGCGCGAGCGCGACATCGTCACCATCGGCAATGTCGACTTCGTCGTCAAGGAGGGCACGCTCGCCCACCGGAAGAAGCCGCTCACCGAGCAGGGGCTCAGCGTGCACGGGGTCGGCTTCGTCGTCGAAGGCAACAAGCAGTTGCTGGTCGATGTGAACATGCAGGCCGGACGCGGCACGCTGACCGCGCTCATCGGCCCGTCCGGCGCCGGCAAGTCGACGCTGTCGAAACTCATTGCGGGAACGACCCATCCGTCCGCCGGTGTGGTCACCTTCGAGGGGCGCGACCTGCACGCCGAGTACGAGGCGATGCGCAGTCGTATCGGAATGGTTCCGCAGGACGATGTACTGCACCGACAGTTGACGGTGCGCCAGGCGCTCGGATTCGCCGCCGAACTGCGGTTGCCGCCGGACTCCTCGAAGTCCGATCGGCAGCAGGTGATCGACGGGGTGCTGAAAGAACTGTCACTCACCGAGCACGCCGATACCCGGGTGGATCGGCTGTCCGGTGGCCAGCGCAAGCGGGCGTCGGTGGCACTCGAGCTGCTGACCGGCCCGGCGCTGCTGCTCCTGGACGAGCCGACATCGGGCCTGGACCCGGCGCTGGACCGGCAGGTCATGACCATGTTGCGGGAGCTGGCCGACGCCGGCCGCACCGTGATCGTGGTGACGCATTCGGTGGCCTGCCTGGATATGTGTGATCAGGTGCTGCTGCTCGCACCCGGTGGTAAGACCGCGTTCTGCGGGCATCCGGCGGGCGTGAGCGACTTCCTCGGCACCGACGATTGGGCGGAAATCTTCGCCCGGGTCGCCGCCGATCCCGATCGCGCCTTCGCGAACTACCGTTCCCGGCAGGCCGCCGCGCCGCCCGCACCGCCGCCGGCCGCTCCGCGCGGCGATATGGGGCAGCCGCCGAAATCGGGTGCGTGGAAACAACTGTCGACCCTGTCCCGCCGGCAGGTCCGGTTGATCCTCGCCGACCGCGGCTATCTCGCATTCCTGGTGGTGCTGCCGTTCGTGCTCGGCGTGCTGTGCCTGGTGGTCCCCGGTGAGAACGGCTTCGCGATGCCGGCACTGGTACCGACTCCCGACGGCAACTGGGTCCGGCCGCCGACCGGTGGCAGCGAGTCCCAGCAGTTGCTGGTGGTGTTGATTCTCGGTGCCTGTTTCATGGGGTCCACGCTGACCGTGCGTGATCTCGTCGGGGAGCGGCCGATCTTCTTCCGCGAGCGAGCGGTGGGCCTGCTGCCTTCGGCATATCTGCTCGCGAAGGTCCTCGTCTTCGGCGTGGCCGCGCTGCTGCAGTCGGCAGTGCTGGTGGCGATCGTGCTGGCCGGTAAGAATCCGCCGGGCAAGGGTGCGTTGATCCCGTCCGGCAGTATCGAGCTCTACGTCGATATCGCTCTCACCGCTGTCACCTGCGTCGTCGTCGGACTGTTGCTGTCCACGCTGGCGAAATCGAATGAACAGGTGATGCCGCTGCTGGTGGTCATGATCATGATTCAGCTGGTGATGGCCGGCGGCATGATTCCGGTCACCGACCGCGTCGTGCTGGAACAGGTGTCCTATCTGTCTCCGTCGCGCTGGGGCTTCGCCAGTGGTGCGTCGACGATCGACCTGCGAAATATCTTCCAGCAGGCTCAGCCGGATCCGATCTGGCAGCACACCGTGGGCTTCTGGTCGCTGAACGCGTTCATGATGATCGTGCTCACGGTGCTGCTCTCCGCGGCTACCTGGTGGCGGTTGCGATCGCAGAAGGCCGCCGGATGACCGTCGCGGAGGAGCTAATCGGACCTGCCCCGAGCACGCCGAGCCGACAGCAGGCACACTTATGCATGTGACGGCTCGAATTGGGGCGATACATCTCGGTTGGGATGTGGTGTCCGTGGCCGCCGGTGGCGGTGGGACACCGATCCGCCCGGTACAGGTGGAAGGCACATACACGCCGCCCGCATATCTGCTGGCGGACAAGACCGGGCGGTTGCATACCGCCGGCACGGACAGGCAGCGATCCGACCTGGGCATCGCGGTCTCCGACGTGCGCGACATCCTCGGCCATCAGCAGATCCGCATTGCGGGCGCGACCTGGCCGGCCGAACTGGTGTTCCGGGCGCGGCTCTACCACCCGCTGGCCGCCATCGGCAGCCGGTTGCGCGGTAAACCCGATGTCGTGGCGCTGCCGTTCCCGGACGACTGGCCCGACGACAAGATCGACGAGTACTGCCGCCTGGTCGAACAGCTGGACGTGGACACCGATCCGCTGCCCGAATCGGTGGCGCTGTCGGGATACGTGCGCGCCCTGGGACTGGTGCGCCCACCCGAACACGGTCGTCGAGGCGTCGGCGCGACCGGCGTCTACTCCGACGGTCGCATCTGCCTGGTGGTCGCCGTCGACGGTGACGACGAACAGCCCACCGAGTCGGTAGGTGTGCCGATCACCCCGGATTCCATGCGCGATGCGCATTCGGCCGACAACGTGGTCATCGAGGTGATGGCCGCCGCCCGCTCGATCGGTGCGGATACCTCCACGGTGCTGCTCACCGGCAACGTCTGTTTCAACGACGCGTTGCGGCTGGCCTTCCAGAACCATCTGGGACATCGGTTGCGGGTGGCCGATCATCCGATGCATGCGCTCGTGCTCGGGGCCGCGCACCTGCTGGTGACCGACAGCGAGTACGCCGAGGAGCAGGCACCCGATCCGGCACCGCCGCGCGCCGCACCGCAGCAGCCGTCGCGTCCGATGCCGCCGCAGCAGCCCGCGGCCGGTAGGCACGCTGCCCGCGAGGACGGGCCCGGTTCGCCGCCCCAGTCGGCGGGCAGATTCACCCGGCCGCCGGACCCGACGGCCGCCGAGCAGCGCACGTCCGATGCGTCACGCGGTGGCGGGGATGCGCGGGGCGGGCGCGAACACGGCAGTCTGTGGGACAAGGCGAAGGACAATCTGCACCGCTGACCGATGTGAGGGCGATTTCGAAGCGGTGGCCGCGTCCTGGTATCGTCCTGCATCGACGTGTGGTACGTCGCGGATTTATTCGTGTCGCGGATTGTTCGTGTCGTAGCACGAGCCCCGGGTCTCCACTGGCCGCCGGGATCACTCGATCACATGTCGGGCCGGCAGAACATCAACGACAGACAGGGAAGCACTGTGCCTACGTACAGCCCGAAGGCGGGTGACGTGACCCGGCAGTGGTACGTCATCGACGCCACTGACGTAGTGCTCGGCCGTCTTGCCGTCCAGGCAGCGAATCTGCTGCGTGGCAAGAACAAGCCGACCTACGCTCCGAACTTCGACGGTGGCGACTACGTCATCATCATCAACGCCGACAAGATTGCGATCGCCGGTAACAAGGCCGATCGCAAGTTCATCCACACCCACTCCGGGTTCCCGGGCGGTCTCAAGACCCGCTCCGTCCGTCAGGTGATGGAGACCCGTCCCGAGCGTGTCGTGGAGCGTGCCATCAAGGGCATGATCCCGAAGAACAAGCTGGGTAACCAGATCCTGGGCAAGCTGAAGGTCTACGCGGGCCCGACTCACCCGCATACCGCGCAGCAGCCCGTTCCGTTCGAGATCAAGCAGGTGGCCCAGTGACCGCTCCTGAGGAATTCAACGAGGAATACGTCGAAGACGTCGCCGTCGAGGTTGTCGACGAGGGTGCCGGCTATGAGGCCGGGGAGGGCGAGTACGTCGAAGAGTACGCCGGCCCCGTCCTGACCGACCGCCCGGTGCAGACCGTCGGCCGTCGCAAGGAGGCCGTGGTCCGCGTGCGTCTGGTGCCTGGCACCGGTCAGTTCGTGCTCAACGGCCGCACCATCGAGGACTACTTCCCGAACAAGGTGCACCAGCAGCTGGTGAAGTCCCCGCTGGTCACCGTCGAGCGCACCGAGTCCTTCGATGTGTACGCCCGCCTGGTCGGCGGCGGCCCGTCGGGTCAGGCCGGTGCACTGCGCCTGGCCATCGCCCGTGCGCTGATCGAGGTCACCCCGGACGACCGCCCCACGCTGAAGCGGGCCGGCTTCCTGACGCGTGACCCGCGTGCCACCGAGCGTAAGAAGTACGGCCTCAAGAAGGCCCGCAAGGCTCCGCAGTACTCCAAGCGCTGATCTTGCAGCGCGGCACCACACCGCTGGCGGAGCCATCGTTGTTCCGGACGGTGTCGGGTACGCGCGACCCCGGTACGAGAGCAGGCGTCCGAAGCTGGACGCCTGCTCTCGTTCTGTATCGACCGACGATAGCGGTCGAGCGCGAGCGACCGAGTAGCTGTGGCGGCCCCTCGCGCGCACCGCAATTCAACCCGAGGGGCGAGATTTATGGCGCGTATGTTCGGTACCGACGGAGTCCGTGGACTGGCCAACGAATCGCTGAGCCCGGAACTGGCGCTGCGGATTTCGGCGGCCGCGGCACAGGTCCTGGCGCGTGGCGGACCTCGTGCGGTGGCGGTGGTCGGCCGGGACCCGCGAGCCAGTGGTGAGATGCTCGAGGCCGCGGTGACCGCGGGGCTGACCGCCGCCGGTACGAGCGTGCTGTCGGTGGGGGTGTTACCGACGCCGGCCGTGGCATATCTGACCGCCGCCTACGACGCATGCCTGGGCGTGATGATCTCCGCCTCGCACAATGCCATGCCCGACAACGGCATCAAGATCTTCGCGGCCGGTGGTCACAAACTCGACGACTCCGTCGAGGACCGGATCGAAGAGCTGGTCCGCGCCGAAAGTTTCGTCCGCCCGACCGGTGCGGGCATCGGCCGTGTGCTGAGCCTGTCGGGGACCGATGGGCGCGTCGACGACCACTACAGCCTGGCCGGGACGCATGAGCGCTATATCGCGCACCTGGTGGAGGCCACGGGCCGCGATCTGTCCGGCATCACTGTGGTGGTGGACTGTGCGCACGGTGCCGCCTCCAGTGTCGGCCCGGCCGCCTATCGGGCGGCCGGCGCACGGGTGATCGCGATCAATGCGGAACCGAACGGGCTCAACATCAACGAGGGATGTGGTTCCACTCACCTCGAGCAGGTGCAGCGTGCTGTGCTCGAACACGGCGCCGATCTGGGCCTGGCCCACGACGGTGACGCGGACCGCTGCCTGGCGGTCGATGCCACCGGCACCGTGGTGGACGGCGACGCGATCATGGCGATCCTGGCGCTGGCGATGCACGAGTCGGGCGACCTCGCGCAAGACACATTGGTGGCGACCGTCATGAGCAATCTGGGCTTGCACATCGCTTTGCGTGCGGCCGGAATTACCGTGCGAACCACTGCGGTAGGTGACCGTTATGTCCTCGAGGAGTTGCGTCGCGGGGACTTCAGCCTCGGTGGTGAGCAGTCCGGGCATGTGGTTCTGCCGCGCTACGGCACCACGGGCGACGGTGTGCTCACCGGTCTGAAACTGATGGCACGCATGAACGAGACGGGGTGCAGCCTCGCCGACCTCGCGAGTGTGATGACGACGGTGCCGCAGGTGCTGGTGAACGTTCCGGTCGGCGACAAGGCCGCCGTGGCGGCGGCGCCGACGGTGCGCGCCGCGGTGGCCGATGCCGAGCGGCTGCTCGGTGAGGACGGGCGAGTTCTGTTGCGTCCGAGCGGTACCGAACAGTTGGTGCGGGTGATGGTGGAGGCGACCGATCCGCTGCGCGCCAAGCAGCTTGCCGACGATCTCGCCGCATGTGTTGCGGCGGTATGAGCCTGCTGCTTCTACGCGCGGGGTGCGGGTGACTAGCAGGGGTGCGTCCGGGGAGCGAATGCCGGCCGGAAGAGGCGGACCGCGGCGCTCGCCCCGATGCTGTTGTTCCTGGCGAAATTCCTGGTAGCGGCCGGTTGAGCGCCTTCCTTACGCGGCGTGTTGCGACCGGCTGAACGTTGTTGCCGCCGCGACGGTCCCGGGGATCGAGGCGCGACCGTCGGCCGCGGGAAGTATGGTGGACGAAGGCCATGTGCGACAGCGAAGCTTGATTTCCGTGAGGGGGAACAGTGGACCCGCTGCAGCTCGAGAACTCGTCCGCACCCGGCACCGCATCGTCATCGGATGCGGTGATGAGGGTGGATCCCGCGGCCATGGCCGCCTATACCGCGATTGCGAAGGCGGTCTCCCAGCAACTCGGTTCGGCCGCTGCCGTGGCCGAGGGTGCGGTGGATTCCCAGCAACTGACCACTGATCTGGGGCTGGTGGGCGCGGATTTCGCCACCAAGTTCGCCGCGGCGGTATCCGAACATGCGCAAGCGCTGTCCACCGCGGGAAAGCTGGTGTCCGCCTACGGCAGCACACTGAGCACCTATACCGCGGGTGTGCGGGGTTCCGACGAGGAGTCCGCCGCCGCGATCGAGCGGACGGAGCAGGCACTATGAGACACGGAACCGGATTACGCCGCCGCCCGGCTGCCGACCGTGGCGATACCACGCCCGCAACGTCTTCCGATCCGAATGTGGATCCTCCGCTGGTCGCGACCCTGGTGAAACCCCTGCTCGAACTGCGCGCGTCGCTGGGGAACGGCGTCGCGGCGCCCAATGCGGCGATTGCGGCGGCGTTGTCGAACGCGTCAACCCAGGCAGCCGATACCGAAGCCCCGCACCGTCAGGGCATGCATGCGCTGGAATCCACCTGGACCGGGCCGGGATCCGATGCCACCGTGCCGGCGCTGCGGACCACCCAGACCCAGATCGGCAATATCTCCGACCGGGGCCCGGCCTATCTGGGCGTGCTCTCGGACGCACACGGCACCAGTTCCCGAGCGGCAGGCCGAGTGGACCGGATCATCGCCGATTTCCGCAGCGATGCCCGCACCATGCTGGGAAATGCCTCCGCCGCACCGGATACGGACGCGGTGATCAACCGCGCCACGCAGGCCTTGCGGGAGGCCATTACCGAGGTCACGTCCGCGCGAACAGAAATGGACGACCATTCGCGCCGGCTCGACGAGATGGGCCCGCTCACCGTCTCGACACCGTCGGGTCTGGATTCCTCGGAGTCGTGGCAGGACACGCCGACCCTGCCCAGCGGATACAGCGCGGCTCCCGCACCGCCCGGCACTGTCCCAGGGCAACCCGTCGACCCGGCGCAGCTCGCTCAACTGCAACTGCAGCAGTTGCTGGTGAAGGCGGGCGTGGATATCGGCACCTCGGCGATCAATGCCGGTGTGGATATCGGCACCCATCTCATCGACAAGATCGCCGAAGTCGGTACCCACACCATCGATACCGTGGCGTCCTCGGTCGACCAGGCCATCCCACAGTTGATCAACCCCGACGGCGCCGAGAAGACCAATCCGGCCGGAGCATCCGGGAATTCGGAGGGCGCGCTGTTCGATTTCGGGGGAGATGCCGAGAAGGCGCCATCCGGCACCACCGGTCCCGGCTCGATCATTCCGGGTGCGAGCGCACCGGGAAGTGACAAGGCGCTGGGTGACAAGACCGCGGGCGACAAGACGCCCTCGGATAAGCCGGAACCGCCACCGCCCTCGTCGATCATCCCGCCCGACGACAAGCCGGTACCCGCTCCGATGCCGAAACCGCAGATCCCTGCTCCGGCACCGGCACCGGAACCGCCGGCGCATCCAGGGGTCGCCGGCGGTATGGCACTGCCGCCACCCGCGGGTGGCGGGCAAGATCACAAACCTCGGGAGGGCCAGCTCGGTGTCACCGTACCGGCATCCGAGACCACCGTGCCCGCCGCTGTGATCGGCGACTTCGGCGATGACACGGTCTGATCCGGACCCGCCGCAGGACAATCCGTTCGACCTCGGCCTGCCGATGGTCCGCACCCCGGTCGGGAAGCAGGGGCGCAAGCGCCGCGCGGGCCGGCGTGCACCCGGGCGTGGTACGGCCCGGCCGGCGCCGCCGCGACCCGTTCCCGGATCGCCGGTGTATCCGGCCGGGGACTGGGAACAGTGGCTCGACCCCGGGCAGAGCGATGCCCCGGAGCCCGCGGCCGAACCGGAGCCGCGCCGGATCCCGGTCGCCGGACCGCTGCCCGGTCCGGAGTCGGCCGACAAGTCGTCCCTGGTGCCCAAGGTCGTCGACCGTTCGGGTGGTAACCCCGGCCCGGCCCTGCGCCGCCCCCGGCAGTCCCGGCCGCGTCGGGACAACCGGCGTGGTGAGAAACTGCTTGCCGCACTCACACTGGCCGGCGTCGCCATCGTCGTCGTCTCCGTGGTCCTGACCGTCATCCACACGGGTAACGACGCATCCGATCGAACGGTTGCCTCGCAGGCTCCGCTCGTCGCCGCGGTACCGCCCGCGACCTCCCGGCACAGTGCGCCCCCGAGTACGGAGGCACCGTCCTCGGCGATCGCCACCGACGGCTGCGAACAGCAACGCTCCTCGGAGGTGACCTCCGGTACCGATCCGGGAGGTACCGGAACCGGACCGGATGCGATTCTCGCGTTCGAGCGGGCGTACTACGTTCAGCGTTCCGGCTTCGCCGCTCGTGCGGTCGTCGCCGACGACTCGTCGGTGCCACCGGCAGACCAGATTCAACGCGGTATCAACCAGGTGCCGGTCGGTACTCGCTACTGCGTGCAAATCACCCGGACCAGCGAGGACGGTCAGTTCGAAGTCCGCCTGACCCAGCAACGGCCGGACGAACAGCCCCATGCGTTCACTCAGATCGTCGGCACGCGTACCGAATCCGGCCGCACCCTGATCACCTCGATCGCCGAAGGATAGCGGCTCGGCCGGGCTTCGCGGACGCCGCCGGGTGCGAGTGGCGCCGGAGTCAGAACTGCGCGTGCAGGAATCCGGTGAACGGCACCAGGAATCCGCCGATCTCACACACGATCAACGCGTACATGGCCAGCCGCAGTGACGAGGAGATCGAGCCATGGAACTGGTTGGTGGTGTCGCGGCGCAGGCCGTGGAGACAGTACGAGGCGATCGCGCCCGCGAAGAAGGTGACGACGAGCAGTGCCGCGACGAGATTCACCGCGGTCGGCCAGTCCGAGAGTTCGACGAATACCGCGAGCAGCAAGGTGGCGAAGCTGTACATGAGCGCCGCGCGGTGTGCGATGTCGACGTACGGGTGGGCCTGCCCCTGCGGCGAGGTCCGCATCCCGTGGTATTTCCAGACACCCAGCAGGAGGGCCCACACGAAGAGAAGTCCCGCGATCACCAACGTGATCCGGGTATCCGTTCCGAGTGCTATCGCATCCACAGCCGTACCTCCTGGCGGTTCAGTGATCTTCGGTCAGCTGTCCGGCGGACATCCGCCAGCGCCGCCCGGCGCGCACGGTGTCGAGCATGCGGCGGTCGTGGGTGACCAGCACCAGGGTGCCGTCGAAGGATTCCACCGCCTGCTCCAACTGCTCGATCGCCGGCAGGTCGAGATGGTTGGTCGGCTCGTCGAGGATCAGCAGATTGACTCCGCGCGCCTGCAGCAACGCCAGTGCCGCCCGGGTGCGCTCACCGGGGGACAACGTGTCGTTGGCGCGCAACACGTGGGTGCCGCGCAGCCCGAACTTCGCGAGCAGGGTCCGGATCTCCGAGTCGGACAGGTCGGGTACCTCGGCACCGAAGGTTGCGGCGAGCGAGGCATCACCGCGGAACAAACCGCGTGCCTGGTCGACTTCTCCGACGGCGACACCGGATCCGAGCGAGGCGGTGCCGTGTTCGGGCGCGATCTTGCCCAGCAGCAGCGACAGCAGCGTCGACTTACCCGATCCGTTGGGGCCGGTCAGGATGATCCGGTCGCCTCCATCGATCTGCGCGGTAATCGGTCCCAGCACGAAATCACCGTGGCGCACGGTGGCCTGTGACAGCGTCGACACCACCGAACCGCTGCGTGGGGCCGCGGCGATCGACATCCGCAGTTCCCATTCCTTGCGCGGTTCGGCCACCACCTCGAGCCGTTCGATGCGGCGCTGGGTCTGGCGTACCTTCGAGGCCTGCTTCTCGGTGGATTCCGCGCGCATCTTGCGTCCGGCCTTGTCGGAATCCACCTTTCGCGGATCCCGGGCCTTGCGACGCGCGTTGCGGACCCCGTGTTCGAGCCAGTTGCGTTGGGTGACCTGCCGCGCTTCCAGGCCGGCTCGGGTGTCGGCGTATTCCTCGTACGCTTCCCGGGCGTGCCGGCGCGCGATCTCGCGTTCGGCCAGATAGGACTCGTAGCCACCGTCGTAGGTGCCGACCTGATGCTGTGCGAGGTCGAGTTCGACGATGCGATTGACGGTGCGGGCCAGGAACTCCCGATCGTGGCTGATCACCATCAGCGGGGCCCTGATTCCGGTGACGAAATTCTCCAGCCGGGTCAGGCCGTCCAGATCGAGGTCGTTGGTGGGTTCGTCGAGCAGCAGAATGTCGAAGCGTGACAGCAACACCGAGGCCAGGCCGGCTCGGGCGGCCTGGCCGCCGGACAGCACGGTCATCGGTGTCTCGAGTCCCCGGGGCAGGCTCGCATCGAGCCCGAGATCCGCGGCGACTTCCAGAGCCCGGGTGTCCAGGTCGGCTCCGCCCAGGGCCAGCCAGCGCTCGAGTGTCTCCGAATAGTGTTGTGCCGCGGTGCTGTCGCCGGCTTCGGTCGCCAGGCGTTCGGCGGCGGCATCCATGGCCCGCTGCGCCGCGTCGACCCCGGTACGTCGCGCGAGGAACCGGGTGACGGTCTCACCGGGGATGCGTTCGGGTTCCTGCGCCAGGTAGCCGACGGTGGCGTCCGGTGGGCTGAGCGTGATGCGGCCGGTCTGGGGGGTGCGGTCGGCCAGCGTTCGCAGCAGCGTCGACTTGCCGGCCCCGTTCACTCCGACCAGCCCGATCACATCGCCCGGCGCCAGCACCAGATCCAGGTCCTCGAACAGCATGCGTTCACCGTGACCTGCGGACAGGCCATGGGCATGCAGCGTCGTACTCACGCGTAGGAGTCTGCCCGGTGGTGGTCGCGACCCTGAGTCCGCCCCGGTGGAATTCAGGGTCGGGATGGGTCTGTCGCCGGATGCGTGACCGAGCGCCGCCCGGGCACAGTGGAACAACCGAGATTTACCGTGACGAAGGAGAGCGATATGACCGCCCCCACCCGCCGCATGACCCGATCGACGTCCGACAAGTGGATCGCCGGTGTCTGCGGCGGTATAGCCGAATACTTCGGCTGGAGCTCCGGCCTGGTGCGCCTGCTGTTCCTGGCCTCCTGCCTGTTGCCCGGGCCGCAATTCATCCTCTACCTGGTGCTGTGGGTAGTCATTCCGAAGCGGTGACGCCACCGCGCCGGACTGGACGGTAGTTATCCACAGGCAATCGCTCCCGTGCACCTCGGCTGTGGGAAGTTGTCCACAACTTGCCCGGCCGGGGATGCGCCGGACCGTCCGCGAATGCCAGGATGGAGCAAATTCCCGCCACGGCCTCGAGGAGCACACATGATCCATTCGGGCGATCTGCCGGGCCTGGGCCTGCCCGAAGTCGACGCGCATTCCGACCTGGGCGGTATCGGTGCCGTGGAACTGGACCACACCTCCCAGGACATCGATGGCGACGGCGTCCTGGATACCGAGACGTTCCACAGCGACCACTCCATGGAGGTCTGGTCCGATATGGACCACGACGGCTACGCCGACCACGCCACCATCATCGACGACTCCGGTGACTACAAGGCCTGGGAGTTCCACCACTATCCCGACGGCCGGACCGAATGGGTTCAGGTGGACAAGGGCACCCTGGGGCACTGAGAGTGGGCCCGATTCGGGCCGGGAACGGCTCGCTGCCGCCGCGAGCGTTATTTGCGTAGCGCTCGTGCGACCTGTGCCACCTGCATCGGCGACAGGTGTTCGGGTTCGGGCTCGGGGATTGCCTTCGGATCGACGACCGTGGTGCGGGGGATCTCGGCCTCGGGGTCGGCGAACATCTCATACTTCTTGTCGCCGAGCAGCTGGTAGCTGAGGTAGCCGACCAGCAGGGCACCCGCGACCCGCTCGGTCTTGCGCTCGTGTTTGGCGGCGCCGAGGGCGGCGAGGGCGCGTCGGCCTTCGGCGATGCCGTTCTGGGTCGCCTTGTCGACGGTTCGCAGTGACACCGGTCCACCCCACGCCGAGGCGAGCGCTACCGCGTTGCAATTGGTGGAGGACAGATCGGCGCCGCCAGCCAGGATGAGCGCGGGGGTGTCGATCTCGGCGGCCAGCGGTTCGGCCGCGGGAGCCGTGGGCGCCGGAAACAGGGCTGCGACCGCCCCCACCCGGCGCCGGGAGGCCGCGATCACCGCGGCACCGGCACCCATGCCGTGCCCGGCCAGGGCCAACTTGTCCGGATGGACGCTGATATCGCCGATGCCGAGCCGGACACCCGCGCAGATGTCCAAGGTGGTGAGCAGATCGTTGGCCAGATTCAGATGTGAGGGCAGCGGTCCGCGTTCGGTGTCGGGTGCCGCGGCGACGAATCCCCAGGAGGCGAGGTGTTCGAGCAGCTTGCGGTAGTTGCCGGCGCCCGCGAGCCAGCCGTGCCCGAAGACCACCGCAGGCAGGTTGCTGCCCTCCGCCGGGGTGTACACCACACCCGGCTGCCCGGCGATGCCGAGGTTGCCGCGCATGACCCGGTGCGGACCTGGGCTGGTCAGAATGCTCAGAAGCGATTTCACAGACACCGACACGATGGTGAACTCTACCGATGCTCGCCCGGATTGCCGCACCGTTGGGAGCCGGGGTTCGCTGACACGCCACCACCTCGACCGATAGCCGTCCGATTCGCGTGTCGACGGCGCCCAAGTACGCTGAACCACCATGTGCGGAATCGTTGGCTACGTCGGATACCGGGACGCGCTCGGCGTCGTCGTGGACGCACTGCGCCGCATGGAGTACCGAGGTTACGACTCCGCGGGCGTGGCGATCCTCGACGGTGCAGGCGACATCGCCGTGGAACGGAAGGCCGGTCGGCTGGCCAATCTGGAGGCCGAGCTGACCGAGGCCGGCTCCGGAGCCTTCGCGGGCTCCACCGGAATGGGGCACACCCGGTGGGCGACACACGGGGCCCCCACCGATCGCAATGCGCACCCGCACCGTGACGCCACCGGCCGGGTAGCGGTGGTGCACAACGGCATCATCGAGAACTTCGCGCCGCTGCGGCGCGAACTCGAGGACGCCGGGGTCGAACTGCTCAGTGACACCGACACCGAGGTCGCGGTGCATCTGGTTGCCCGGGCCTATGCCTCCGGGGACACTGCGGGCGATTTCGTGGGCAGCGCGCTGGCCGTGCTGCGCCGGCTGGAGGGCGCGTTCACGCTGGTGTTCACCCACGCCGACCATCCCGGCACGATCATCGCGGCGCGCCGGTCCACTCCGCTGGTCGTGGGTGTCGGGCAGGGCGAGATGTTCATCGCCTCGGATGTGACGGCCTTCATCGAGCACACTCGTGAAGCCGTCGAGCTGGGGCAGGATCAAGCAGTAGTCATCACCGCGGACAGCTACGAGGTCACCGATTTCGCCGGCAGCACCGAGGGCGTGCGGACCCGGCCGTTCACCATCGACTGGGATCTGGCTGCCGCCGAGAAGGGTGGCCACGACTACTTCATGCTCAAGGAGATCGAGGAGCAGCCCACCGGCGTCGCCGACACCCTGATGGGCCACTTCGCCAACGGCCGCATCGTGCTGGACGAACAGCGTCTCGCCGACCAGGAGCTCCGCGAATTCGACAAGGTGTTCGTGGTCGCGTGCGGCAGCTCGTATCACGCGGGCCTGCTGGCGAAGTATGCGATCGAACACTGGACCCGGGTTCCGGTCGAAGTGGAGCTGGCCAGTGAGTTCCGCTATCGCGACCCGGTGCTGGACCGGTCCACCCTGGTGGTGGCGATCTCGCAGTCCGGCGAGACCGCGGACACGCTCGAAGCCGTGCGCCACGCCAAGGAACAGAAGGCGCGGGTGCTGGCCATCTGCAACACCAACGGTGCGCAGATCCCGCGCGAGTCCGATGCCGTGGTCTACACCCGTACCGGACCGGAGATCGGCGTCGCCTCCACCAAGGCATTCCTCGCGCAGATCACCGCGAACTATCTGGTCGGTCTGGCTCTCGCTCAGGCGCGCGGTACCAAATATCCGGACGAGGTGGCGCGCGAATTCGGTGAGTTGGAAGCGATGCCGAAGCTGGTGGCGCGGGTGCTGGAGACGGCACCGCAGGTGCGTGAGGTCGCCCGGCGCTTCGCCCACCAGTCCACGGTGCTGTTCCTGGGGCGCCACGTCGGCTACCCGGTGGCGCTCGAGGGTGCGCTCAAGCTCAAGGAACTCGCGTACATGCACGCGGAGGGTTTCGCCGCCGGTGAGCTCAAGCACGGTCCGATCGCGCTGATCGAGGAGGGCCTTCCGGTCATCGTGATCATGCCCTCGCCGAAGGGGCGCGCGGTACTGCATTCGAAGCTGCTCAGCAATATCCGCGAGATTCAGGCCCGCGGTGCGCGCACGATCGTGATCGCCGAGGAGGGCGACGATACGGTGCGTCCGTTCGCCGACCACCTCATCGAGATCCCTGCCGCGCCGACGCTGTTCCAGCCGCTGTTGTCCACGGTGCCGTTGCAGATCTTCGCTGCCGAGGTAGCGCAGACCCGTGGCTACGACATCGACAAGCCGCGCAATCTGGCCAAGTCGGTCACCGTCGAATAAGCGGTGTGAGCCGGTGACTACTCGACGGTGACCGTGCCGCGCATCTCCGGATGCAGCGGGCACAGGTACCGGTAGCTGCCGGCCACATCGAAGGTGTGACTCCATTCACCCTCGGTGAAGATGGGGCTGTTGATCCCCATGGCCGAATCGCCGATGCCTTGGACGGCGTGCGGGACCTTGTCGGAGAACTTCCAGGTCACGGTGTCGCCGACCTTGATCGTGATCTCCGCGGGCGAGAACTTCATATCGTCGACCTGCACGGTGGTCGAGGCCGGCTGTGCTGCGCCCGGGGCGGCGGGTTCGCCGGTGTTCGTGCCGGCTACCGCGCTGGTGGTCGGGGTGGAGGGCCCGGTGTCGGAGCTGCATCCCGCGATCAGTCCGGCCGTGGCGACCGCGGCGACGAGGACGGGGAACAGTGCTGCGCGGGTGCCGAACGACATGGTTGCGAGCCTAGTCCTCGCGGTCGCCGCCTCGATCGCGCCGGTCGCTGACGCGCCGCGCGTAGTCTGCGTTTCGATATTCGGTACGACCAGGCGGGACCAGGCGGAGGAGGATGTCCACCATGGCAACGGAACTGCGTGGCTATTACACCGCCGACGAGGTGCGGGCGGCGGAGGCCGAACTGTTCGAACGGGTCGCCGCGGGCGTGCCGATGCGGCGCGCGGCGTACGGACTGGCGGCCGTGGTCGCGGCGGAATTGCGCGCGCGGACCGGTGGCATCGCGGGGCGGGCCGTGACGGTGCTGGTCGGATCGGGTGACAACGGTGGGGATGCGCTGTGGGCGGGATCCATGTTGCGCCGCCGTGGTGTCGCGGTCACCGCGGTGCTGCTGGCACCGGAACGCACGCATCGCGCCGGGCTCACCGCTCTGCGCCGGTCCGGTGGGTGGGTTCGGGGTGCCACGGATGCCGCCGCCGCGGAACTGCTCGGCCGGCCGGACCTGATCGTCGACGGCATTGTCGGGATCTCGGGTCGTGGTGCGCTGCGGCCGCGGGCCGCGGAACTGGTCGCGGCGAGCGCGGCTCCGATCATCGCTGCGGACCTGCCCAGCGGAGTCGCCCCCGATACCGGTGCGGTCGACGGTCCGGCGGTGCGGGCGGCCGTGACGGTGGCCTTCGGCGCCTACAAACCGGTCCATGCCCTCGCCGCGCCCTGGTGTGGGCGAATCGAGTTGGTACCCATCGGGTTACAGCTACCGGCTCCGAAGCTGGCAGCACTGGAACCGGCTGCGGTCGGCCGTGGCTGGCCGGTTCCGCACGCGCACGACGACAAATATTCCCAAGGGGTGACCGGGATCGTCGCAGGCAGTGCCACTTACCCCGGGGCGGCGGTGTTGTGCACGGGCGCCGCGGTGGCTGCCACCTCCGGGATGGTGCGCTATTGCGGATCGGCAGCAGCGCAGGTGGTCGAGCAGTTCCCGGAAGTGATTGCGGCCGAGGATCTGTCGTCGACCGGGCGCGTGCAGGCCTGGGTCTTCGGCCCGGGCGCGGGGACCGACGACGCGGCGCGCGAGCTGTTGTCGCGGATTCTGGCGACAGCCGAGCCGGTGCTGGTCGACGCCGACGGACTGACCCTGCTGGCCGCCACGCCGGAATTGGTGACCCGACGCACGGCGCCCACCGTATTGACCCCGCATGCAGGGGAATTCGCTCGGCTCACCGGTCGCGAGATCGGCGCCGATCGGGTGTCCGAGGTACGGGCACTGGCGCAGGAGTGGCGGGCGACGGTCCTGTTGAAGGGACGATCGACGGTGATCGCCACTCCCGGCGAGCCGACGCTGATCAACGAGGCCGGCGGGTCCTGGGCCGCGACCGCCGGTGCCGGAGATGTGTTGTCCGGTGTCATCGGCGCCCTGCTGGCCGCCGGTTGCTCCCCTGGCCGGGCGGCCGCGGCCGGTGCCCGGGTACATGCCCTCGCCGCGAACCTCGCGGCTCATGCGGGCGGTGACACCGCGGCTCCCGTCTCTGCATCGCCGTTGCTGAGACATCTGCGCCCGGCCATTCGCACCGTGCGCAGCCTGAGCGAGCGGTGACTGTTTCCATCGTGAAATGACTCACCGGGCGTGCCGGGGGAAACGGATTCGCCGCGTGGCAGGATCGGTAGGCGTGAACAGTGCTGATCCGCAGGTGGAGACCGTCGTCGATTTGGATGCTGTCGCACACAACGTGCGGATCCTGCGTGAACGTGCGGGTGGCGCCGCGATGATGGCGGTGGTGAAGGCCGACGCCTACAACCACGGTGCGGTACCCGTCGCTCGTGCCGTGCTCGCCGCCGGTGCCGCCGAACTCGGGGTGACCACCATCTCCGAGGCGTTGGAGCTGCGCGCTGCCGGCATCACCGCGCCGGTGTTGACCTGGCTGAACACCTGCGATGCGGACTATGCCGCGGCGATCACCGCCGACATCGAGATCGGAGTGTCCTCGGCCGACCAGTTGCGGGCGGTCGAGAAGGCGGCGCGCTCGACCGGAACGACCGCGATCGTCACCCTCAAGGTCGATACCGGACTCAACCGCAACGGTGTGTCTCCGGAGGAGTATCCGCAGGTACTGACCCTGCTGCGGCAGCTGGTCGACGAAGGTGTCGTCCGCTTCCGGGCGATGTTCACCCACTTCGCACACGCCGATCAACCGGACCACCCGGTGATCGATAAGCAGCGCGACAGGTTCGTCGCGGCGGTCGAGACCGCCGCCGAATACGGCCTGAA
This sequence comes from Nocardia vermiculata NBRC 100427, assembly GCF_001613265.1. Taxonomy (GTDB): domain Bacteria; phylum Actinomycetota; class Actinomycetes; order Mycobacteriales; family Mycobacteriaceae; genus Nocardia; species Nocardia vermiculata. The sequence goes on along the minus strand of NZ_BDCA01000007.1, from coordinate 238,945 downwards.
ACCGGAGCTGGTGCATCTGTCGAACTCCGCCGCCACCCTGACCCGCCCCGATCTGGCCTTCGACATGGTGCGGCCCGGCATCGCCATCTACGGTTTGAGCCCGGTCCACGAGATCTCCGATTTCGGTCTGCGGCCGGCCATGACCTTCCGCGCGCGCGTCGCGCTGGTGAAGCGGGTCGCGCGTGGTGAGGGCGTGTCGTACGGACATGAATGGATCGCCCCGCACGCCACTACGGTGGCCCTGCTGCCCGCCGGATATGCCGACGGGGTGCCGCGCGGCGTGGGTGGCCGCATCGAGGTGCGGATCGGCGATGCGCGCTACCCGAACGTCGGCCGGGTCTGCATGGATCAGATGGTCGTCGACCTGGGGGAGAATCCCGCCGGGGTGCAGGAGGGCGACTCCGCGGTGCTGTTCGGTGGCGCCCCCGGTGACCCGCACGCCCAGGATTGGGCCGATCTGATGCACACCATCCACTACGAGATCGTGTGTTTCCCGCGTGGCCGGGTGGTGCGGACCTTCACCGGCGGCGCGGGAATCGAATGATGGAAGCCGCACGGACGCGACGGCTTTCGTCGGCGGGGTATCTTCGCCCGGTGCAACGATGGTTCGGTGGTGCCGCCTCGGCGAGCGTGCTGGCGGTGCTCGCGGGCGCCCAGGCCTGGCAGCGGGTGGCAGCGGCCGGCCGGCCCGCCGCGCCCGACGAACTGCGTGACGAGGATTTCACGCTCCTGGACCGCGATCCCGTGCGCCGAGTGGTGACTGAGGACGGCGTGCCGCTGTCGGTGCGGGTCGTCGGGGCCGAGTCCGCCGATGCCACGGTGGTTTTCGTGCACGGCTTCTGCAACAGCATGCGTTCGTTCCATTTCCAGCGCCGTGATCTGGCTCAACTGTGGGGGCCGCGGATCCGCATGGTGTTCTTCGATCTGCGTGGCCACGGCCGCTCCGGCCTGTCCGGCAGCGATGCGTGCACGGTGCCGCAGCTCGGCCGGGATCTGGTGCGGGTGATCGAGCAGTGCGCACCCACCGGCCCGCTGATTCTGGTCGGACATTCGATGGGCGGTATGGCGATCATGGCCGCGGCCGCCCAGCAGCCTCGGCTCTTCGACGGCCGCGTGGCCGGTACGGCACTGTTGTCGACCACCGCGGCCGAGGTCACCGGCGCCGGAGTGGCACAGCTGCTGCGCAGCCGGGTGGTCGACGGGTTCCGGATGCTGGTTCGTACCTCGCCGGCGCTGGTCGAGGCGGTGCGGGTGTCGGTGCGCCACATCCTCACCCCGGTGCTGCACGTCGGTTCGTTCCACGGTTCGGTGAGCCCGGTGCTGGCGCGGTTCACCACGGCCATGATCGCCGGCACCCGGATCGAAACCGTCGTCGCCTTCCTGGAGGCCCTGGAGTTGCACGACGAATCGGCCGCGCTGCCGGTCCTCGGCGCGGGCCCGGTGCTGGTCACCGGTGGCGGGCACGACCCGATCATCGCGTTCCGCAATGCCCGGGAGCTGGCCGCTCGCCTGCCGGACGTCGAACTGATCCGCGTCGGTGACGGCTCGCATATGACGCATCTGCAGTACCCCGAGCTGATCAACGATGCCCTCGATCGGCTGCTCGTACGGGCGGGAGTTGGGCCGGACGTCAGTGGCAGCGAGGGCCGGGAGGTATGTCATGGCTGATGCGGCGCAACGGCGGGAGCTGGCGACGGTCGACGAGACCGAGGCTCTGGGCCGTGAGCTCGCCGCCGACCTGCGGGCCGGGGACCTGGTGGTGCTGGACGGTCCGCTGGGTGCGGGCAAGACGGCGCTGACCCGCGGTATCGCCGCTGGACTCGGAGTCGAAGGCCGGGTCAGCTCGCCGACGTTCATCATCGCGCGCCAGCATCGTGCCGGCCCGCGCCCGGGATCGATACCTCTGGTGCACGTCGACGCCTACCGCTTGGGTGGTGATCTGGACGAGCTGGACGCCCTCGATCTCGACTCCGATCTGCAGCAGGCGGTCGTCGTCGTGGAATGGGGGCTGGGAGTGGCCGAACATCTCACGGATCGGCACCTGCGCGTGCGGTTGTACCGGGCCCCGGAAACCGAGACCCGGACCGCGACGTGGGAATGGATCGGCCGCTGATATCACTGCTGTGATGCTCGCCACGACCGACTCCGCTGCAGCGGTCCGGGCGAATGTGTGGCAGAGCGGGATTCGTGCCGTGCTCGGCACCCGGGCGCCCGGGATCTTCGGGTCGGCGTGGCAGTTGTTGCGGCACTTGATTGTTGGCCGGCCTCCCGGGCCGAGGCCCGGAATCACGGGGCCGAATCCGGGCCCGGCGGGTTCGCCGCACGGTTGCGACATGCGGATACGCCGACGGCGCTGATGGCATACGGGAGGTGACCACCCGGTATCGTTGAGGCAATCATGCTTGTACTTGCTGTCGACACCGCGACGCCTGCCGTTACAGCAGGACTGGTGGAACTGGAGCAGGCCGCCACACAGCCGCAGGTCCGCACTCTCGCCTCTCGGGTGACCGTGGACGCGCGTGCTCACAACGAGGTGCTCACCCCCCAGATCCTGGCCTGCCTCGAAGAGACCGGCCGTACTCGCACCGATATCGCCGCGGTCGTGGTGGGTATCGGTCCGGGCCCGTTCACCGGGCTGCGAGTGGGGATGGCGACTGCCGCCGCGTTCGGTGACGCCCTCGGCCTGCCCGTGCACGGCGTGTGCAGCCTCGACGCGATCGCCGCCGAGGCGTGGCCGGAGGTCCCGGGGGGCGACGACGCCGAACTGCTGGTGGTGACCGATGCCCGCCGCCGCGAGGTGTACTGGGCGCGTTACGCCGGCACCGGCCGGGTGGACGGCCCGAGTGTGCTCAAACCCGCCGATCTGGACTCCGGTGAGGCGACTGCCATCGCGGGATCGCCCTCGCATGTCGACTTTTTCGACCTCCCGGTGCTGCCGGTGGAAACCCCGTCGCCGGCCGGCCTGGTGCGCTGCGCGGCATCCGATCTGCTCGGACGCGTGACCCCGGCACCGCTGGTTCCGCTGTATCTGCGGCGTCCCGATGCAGTCGAGCGCAGCTACCAGGCGGTGCGATGAGCACCGAGTCCACGCGCGCCCTGCACATCGAACCGATGCAGGTGGGAGATATCGCGCGCTGCGTCGAGCTGGAGCTGCTGCTGTTTCCCGAGGACGACCCCTGGCAGGACATGGCGTTCCGGTCGGAGCTCGCGGGTTCGCACAACCGCTATCTGGTGGCCCGGGACGAGTCGGGCACCATGCTCGGGTATGCGGGTGTCGCACTGCTGGGGAACCTCGACAACCCCGAAGCCGAGATCCACACCATCGGCGTCGATCCGCAGGTACATCGCGGTGGCGTCGGGACGGCACTGCTGCAGGCACTGCTGGCGGAGGCGGGGCGTCGCGGCGGCCCGGTCTTCCTGGAGGTGCGCACCGACAACGCACCGGCCATCGCGCTCTACGAGAAGTACGGCTTCCACATCATCGGTCTGCGCAAGCGCTACTACCAGCCCAGTGGAGCCGACGCGTTCACCATGCGCCGTCCGGCGGTTACCGGATTTCCGCACCCGGGCGCCGAACACGCCCCCGATTCCGAGGCCGTTTCATGATCGTCCTGGGTATCGAGAGTTCCTGTGACGAAACCGGAGTGGGCATCGTTCGCCGGCACCCGGACGGCACCTGTGAGTTGCTCGCCGACGAGGTCGCCTCCAGCGTCGACCAGCATGCGCGTTTCGGCGGGGTCGTTCCCGAGATCGCCTCGCGTGCCCATCTGGAGGCCGTCGTGCCGGCGATGCGCCGCGCACTGTCCGCAGCGGGGATCGCCAAGCCCGATGCACTGGCGGTGACGATCGGCCCCGGCCTGGCAGGTGCCCTGCTGGTGGGGGTCGCGGCCGCGAAGGCGTATGCGGCGGCCTGGGATATTCCGCTGTACGCGCTGAATCATCTGGGTGGGCACGTTGCCGTCGACACCCTCGAACACGGCCCGATGCCGCCCTGCGTGGCCCTGCTGGTATCCGGGGGACATACTCATCTGCTGCAGGTCACCGATCTGGCCGATCCGATAGTCGAACTCGGCAGTACCGTCGACGACGCGGCGGGCGAGGCGTTCGACAAGGTGGCACGACTGCTGGATCTCGGATTTCCGGGCGGCCCGGCTCTGGATGCCGCTGCCGCGCACGGCGATCCGGCAGCGATCGCATTCCCGCGCGGCATGACCGGTCCCCGCGACCCGCGCTACGACTTCTCCTTCTCGGGCTTGAAGACCGCCGTCGCACGATATGTCGAAGCGGCGCAGCGCACCGGTACGGAACTCCCGATCCCCGACATCGCCGCGTCGTTCCAGGAAGCGGTCGCCGACGTGCTGACCATGAAAGCGGTACGTGCCGCGCGGGACGTCGGCGTGGACACCCTGGTGCTCGGTGGCGGCGCGACCGCGAACTCGCGAATCCGCTCGATGGCAGCGGAGCGCTGTGCCGCCGTGGGTATCACGCTGCGCGTGCCGAAACCGCGCTTGTGCACCGACAACGGCGTGATGATCGCGACTCTCGGCGCGCATGTGATCGCGGGAGGCGCCGCACCGTCACCATTGTCGGTGGCGACCGACCCCGGGTTGTCGGTGGCGACCAGCCAGATCCGCTGAAGCACAGGTATTTCGAAGTCGGCGAGCGTCCGGCTACGTTGCCTGCCCGGCCGTGGCGGATTCAGTCCTCCGGTCGAACCGTTACCGAGTCCTGACTCGGGGCGGGGGCCGGCGCCGTGGTCCGGTTCGGCGGGGCGGCCGGATCGGCCGGTGGAGCAGCCGGATCGGCCGGTGGGGCGGTGTCGGCCTGCGGGACTCGCTCGGTATCGGCAGAACCCGAACTCGCGCGCGGCGGGACCGGCAGGCGGGGATCCCGAGGTTGCGGTGCGGCCTGCGCCGGTGCGGACTCCGGGTGACCGGGTGCGTCGGAAGTGCCCGGTGCGGCAGGGGTCTCCGCTTCAGGAGTGTTCGTGCCGGGGCGGCTCGTCTCGGGCGGCACAGTCTGCGGTGTGGTGGTGCGCAGGAGCGGGCCCAGCAGGTCCGGGAGGTCCGGCAGCGGGATCTGTGGCAGATCCGGGTCCGGTCGCAACACCGGTGTACTGGACGTATCGGTCGTCGACGTGGGTTCGCCGGTGCTGGTGGTCTGTTCCGTGCTTTCCGCCGGGCGGCCGGGATCGGAGCTCTGTGGCTTCGTGGTGTGGTAGGTGGTGCTCTCCGGCGCGCGGTCGCTGTGGTCGTCCCCGTCGGAGCTCGGTGTGGCACCGGTCGCGAGCGGAGTGGTCGTCGCAGGCGTGGTGAACTGCGTGGTGTTCGTGGTACCCGCCGGGTTCACGGGCTCCTCGGCGGCAGGCACGAGCTCCTTGACGCCGTAGCCGACCACCAGCCCGACCACCACGATCGCGCCGGCCAGGGTGCCGACAAGTTTGGTGAAGGTGCTGGTGGAGCGTTCGCCGCCGAGTGCGATCGGGGAGAAGGCCGACGGCTGGGCCGAATCGGCGATCAATGCCGCACCCTTCGCCGTCACGGCCTCCGGTTCGGGCACCGAGAGCACGGGGATGTCGAGCAGGGCGTCCAACCCCTCCACCACCGACGCGATATTCGCGCCGCCGCCGATGACGGCGACCGCCTGCGGCGATTTCGGTGCCCGAGCGAAGACCGCCCGGGCATAGGCGGCCATATCGTCCAGCAGGCCGGCGATGAGCTCGGCGAAGTCGGCGCGAGTCAGCTTGAGTGGCTTGCCCGCCACGTGATCGATCGTCACGGCCGGGGCGATGGACAGGTGCTCCTTGGCGGCCCGGCTGCGGTTGATCAGCGTATTGCGGTTGGGCCGGGTGCCGCGCCGCGAGAAATGGCAGTCCAGCAGGTGCTGGTGGATCAACTCGTCGACGGCTTCGCCGCTGATGACCTCGGTGCGCTCCGAGCGCAGCACCGTATCGTCGGCGAGGTCGGCCACGGTCACCGTCATCCCGGAGGCACCCAGGTCGATGACCGCGACGGTCTCGTAGCGGTCGAGCAGCCCGGTGTCCCGCAGATAGGTGAGGGCGGCCGTGCTTTCGGGGATGAGCTGCACGTCCCGGCGCTGCCGGCCGATCGCAGCGCGGATCGCCATCGCCTGCTCGCGATCTCGGTAGGCGACTGCGATCGCTCCCGCGGGGACCGGCCTGTTCTGCGGAGCGGCGGCGCCGGGGCTGTGCGTGCCGACCCGGTGCAGATAGTCGGGCGGCATCTGTGTGGTCATCAGTTCGATCGACGAGGCCACCAGGTCGCCGGGATCGGAATGCGCCACGTCGGCCGAGACGATGCGGTAGTCGAAACTCTGGGCCCCGTTGGGCGCCGTCGCGACGACGGCCGAGCAGACGACCTCGTTGCCGGCGGAGATGCCGAGGGATGTTCGCATGTTCACCTCCCTTCTCGAGCTTGTCGAGCGGACGTCACGGACATCCGCTGTGCGGCGAGCACTGTGCGGACCGGATCGACGAGCGATCCTTTCGGGCTGTCTGTCCCGAGGGTGCGATCCGCTCCGGGGCAGAATCGACCGCAGGTCGCGCGGTCGAACCTCCGCTCCGGCACGCGCGAAGGAATTCGCGCGCCAATGTGAAGCTGTGGGGTGACGCTGGTAATCGGGCGGATCGCGTGGCGGTTACGGCTGAGGGCAGCTGTGAGAGCACGACCGATCACGGAACCGTCCTACATACTGTCACATTCCGTTATCCGAACGTTACAGATTTTCTCGATCAATTGCCACGGTTCCGGGCGTGTCGCCGAATCAGCACTGCCCACCCTTGAGCGCTGGCACTCTCGTGTATAGAGTGCTAGTCGGCACTGGTTGGCTCAGTGCCGGCTCGACTTCTGGGCAGGGGTCCCGGCACCCGCGACGACGGGGCTGTGCACAGGGTCGGAACCGACCGAAACCGTGAGTCCGGGGAACAGCCCCGGACGAGATTGAATCCCCTGAAAGTGGAGGGCTCAACGTGGCGAGCGTGAACATCAAGCCGCTCGAGGACAAGATCCTCGTCCAGGCCAACGAGGCTGAGACGACGACCGCCTCCGGCCTGGTCATTCCCGACACGGCGAAGGAGAAGCCCCAGGAGGGCACCGTCGTCGCCGTCGGACCAGGCCGGTGGGATGAGGACGGCGAGAAGCGCATTCCGCTGGACGTCAAGGAAGGCGACGTCGTCATCTACAGCAAGTACGGCGGCACCGAGATCAAGTACGCCGGCGAGGAGTACCTGATCCTGTCGGCGCGCGACCTGCTGGCCGTCGTCGACAAGTGACGTTTCCTCGATGACTTGCGCGGTCGTCCGAGCCACGACGACTTCATCGTCGCCCGCGACTCGGATCGCACCGTAACGACCGCTGCCCCGGTGCCCACGCGTGCGCCGGGGCAGCGGCCGTTCGAGGACACGACAACGGCCGATCGCAGGTCGTCGTCATCGAATCGTCCACCACTCCCACCCCAAGGACATCCCAACCATGGCAAAGCAGATCGAGTTCGACGAGAAGGCTCGTCGGGCAATGGAACGCGGCGTCGACAAGCTGGCCGACGCCGTGAAGGTCACTCTCGGCCCGCGCGGCCGGCACGTCGTGCTCGCCAAGGCGTTCGGCGGCCCGACCGTCACCAACGACGGTGTCACCATCGCGCGTGACATCGACCTCGAGGATCCGTTCGAGAACCTCGGTGCCCAGCTGGTCAAGAGCGTCGCCACCAAGACCAACGATGTCGCCGGCGACGGCACCACCACCGCCACCGTGCTGGCCCAGGCCATGATCAAGAACGGCCTGAAGAACCTCGCGGCCGGCGCCAATCCCATCGGCCTCGGCAACGGCATGAGCAAGGCCGCCGACCTCGTTTCCGAGGCGCTGCTGGCCGCCGCGAAGCCGGTCTCCGACGAGAACGCCATCGCCCAGGTCGCCACGGTCTCCTCGCGCGACGAGGAAATCGGCGAGATGGTCGGTAAGGCCCTCACCGTGGTCGGCAAGGACGGTGTGGTCACCGTCGAGGAATCCTCTACCGTGAGCACCGACCTCGAGGTCACCGAGGGTGTGCAGTTCGACAAGGGCTACCTGTCGGGCTACTTCGTCACCGATCACGACAAGCAGGAAGCCGTCTTCGAGGACGTTCACGTCCTGCTGCACCGCGACAAGATCAGCTCGCTGCCGGACCTGCTGCCGCTGCTGGAGAAGATCGCCGAAACGGGTAAGCCCGTGGTGATCATCGCCGAGGACGTCGAAGGTGAGGCGCTGTCCACCCTCGTGGTGAACGCGATCCGCAAGACCCTCAAGGTCGTCGCGGTCAAGGCTCCGTTCTTCGGTGATCGCCGCAAGGCGTTCCTCGACGACCTCGCGGTCGTCACCGGCGGTACCGTCGTCAACCCCGATCTGGGGATCTCGCTGCGTGAGGCCGGGCTGGACCTGCTGGGTCGGGCGCGCCGGATCGTGGTCGCCAAGGACGACACCACCATCGTCGACGGCGCCGGCACCCAGGAGGCCATCGACGCACGCGTCGCGCAGCTGCGCGCCGAGATCGAGGCAAGCGATTCCGACTGGGACCGCGAGAAGCTCGAGGAGCGGCTCGCCAAGCTGTCCGGTGGCGTTGCGGTGATCAAGGTCGGCGCCGCCACCGAAACCGCCCTCAAGGAGCGCAAGTACCGCGTCGAGGACGCGGTCAGCGCGGCGAAGGCAGCGGTCGAGGAAGGCATCGTCTCCGGCGGCGGCACTGCGCTGGTCAAGGCCGCCACCGAGCTCGTCGAGCTACGGGACTCGCTGACCGGCGATCAGGCGATCGGTGTCGAGGTCGTGCGCCTGGCACTGCAGGCGCCGCTGTACTGGATCGCGAGCAACGCGGGCGTCGACGGCGCGGTCGTGGTCAGCAAGGTCGGAGACGGCAAGGACGGCTTCAACGCTGCCACCCTGACCTACGGTGACCTCGTTGCCGACGGCGTCGTGGACCCGGTCAAGGTCACCCGCTCCGCGGTGCTCAACGCGACCTCGGTGGCGCGCATGGTGCTGACCACCGAAAGCGCAGTGGTCGACAAGCCGGCCGAGGAAGAGGCCGACGAGCACGGCCACTCGCACTGAGATCCGGCTGAACGTTCGGCAACCGAAACGGCCTGTTCACGTTTCCCACGAAACGTGAACAGGCCGTTTGTCGTTGCGGTGACTGCTATGTCGTCGGACTGGGGGCGGTGGGGGGACGGTTCTCGGTGACTGCGTCCAGCAGGCGGGCGCGCAGACCGGGCGGCGGCTGGACGGCCGACGTCGAGGCGAACAGGGCAAGAGCTTCTCTGGTCAGTTGCACTTCCGTGTCGAAGTCCGCGCGCAGATTCGGATCCCCGGTATCCAGGAGATCCTGGACCGCGCGCTGGTCCTCGTCGCCGATCGATCCGAGCGCGACCGTATGCGCAAGATCGATCTGGCTCTGGTTCATCTCACGTCACTCCCAAGCTCTTTTTCAGTCGTGTCAATCCATCCCGTATACGGGACTTGACGGTCGGTAGCCCTACACCCAGGTAGGTGGCGACCTCCGCATAAGTCCGGCCGCCGAAGTAGGCCAGTGTGATTGCCTCACGTTGGGTCTCGGTGAGGGTGGCGAGGCTCTCGCGTACGGCCTGCTGTTCCAGCCGACGTCCGACTTCCTCGGTGACCTCGTCGAATTCATTGCCCTGCGTGCCGGCACCGTAGATGACCTCGCGCTGTGCATGAGCCTGTTCGGCGCGGACGCGGTCGACGGCGCGGCGATGCGCGAGCGTCATCAGCCAGGTCACCGCCGATCCCTTGGCTGCGTCGAAATTGGCTGCGGTGCGCCAGATCTGGAGGTAGACCTCCTGTGTCGTCTCCTCCGCATAACCGGGATCGTGGAGGACACGCAGCACCAGTCCGTAGACCCGGGCGCACGTGCGGTCGTACAACTCCGCGAAGGCTTGTCGATCAGACCTGCCGCAACGTTCGAGAAGTGCGGCCAGTTCGATGCCTTCGGCTGCGCGTGCCGTCGTCGCAGAGCCCACAACTGGTGTGGTTGTCCGATCGTCCCTGATGGAACCTTGGAACGAGTCGTCCTCTGCGGCCGGCGGCCGCGTTGTCACAACGCTCCATTCTGTGTCATCGGCCACTACCGTAGCGTGAGGCTATGACCTCCCTTCCGGTGGGGTGCGTCGGGTAAGGCATCTGCGGCCCAGTCGTTTTCGCCAACGACTCGACACGCCGGGACGCGCCGAGGGACACGCCGGAAGACGTCGATGTCTGCACGAAAACTGTGAGCTGATGCGATTGCGGGCCATACCTGCGGCAAGCGAATCGACGGTGGTCGAGTACCTGCGCCGGTACCGGTGTCGCCGGCCCTGTTCGATGGCCGGGTGTTTGCTAGGTATTCGGCGCCCCGCTCGGTTCGGATTGGCGGGCTCGGACCGAAATTGGCGAGCGCCGGTCAGACCGCCATTCGGCGTCGATTTCGCCGTGCGTGGAGCTCCCGTTCGGCCTCGGACATGCCGCCCCAGATCCCGTAGGGCTCGCTGACCTTCAGTGCATGGCTCCGGCACTGCATCAGTACCGGGCAGGTGCGGCAGATCTCCTTCGCACGCAACTCGCGCTGCGTCCGGGCCCGGCCGCGCTCTCCATCGGGATGGAAGAAGACGGCGGAGTCCACGCCGCGACACGAGCCGCGCATCTGCCAATCCCAGATGTCGGCGTTCGGTCCGGGTAGGTGGGTGGGCATGGGCATGTGGTGAACTCCTCATGGTGCGAGCTCGTCGGCGTTGTCGAGCGGTGCTTGGTCAGCAGCGGTCTGTCCGGACCCGGGGCGGGGGCGGGGGCGGCAGTGACCTCGCCGAGATCGGGCTCGGACCGTATCGCCATCGTGCGCGGCGATCGCAGTACGCGCGGTCGCCGCAATTTCGCGCGGCGCCGACGACGGCGATGACGTACATTAGGTCGCGCGGTGAAATCACGTCAATACTTACCCCGTCGCTGATCGTAATTCCAGTGGTTCCCAGATTTACCTCCGCGCTGTTTACTTTTCGGCCCGAGATAGTGATACTGGTCGGTTATCCGGTTTTCACCAACAGTGCTGGCTGTCTGTTCATTTCTACATTTTCCCAGTTCGGCAGGGGTTGGTGGCGGAAATCGTATGTCGCGCTACCCAGTCTTGGGGGGTGTGATATGTGATCCAGCACATGGAGACCGTGATCGTGAAGAAGGCTGGATGTCCGGCTCGAGGCCCCGACGTTAATAATCCGAAAAGATTGCAAATGTCGATTCGGTGCGCTGCTTGTTAGCTCGCCGGAGATTTACACGACCGAAACACGCGCAGTCATTTTTCGCTGAGAAATAGCCCGGATGGAACAGGTCGTCCCCGGTGAGTCCGGATAAGGTGCGCTGGTGTTGGATTTGTCGCCGCGCGAGGGCCGGTTGCTGGATTCGGTTCGCGCATTGCTGTGGGAGGCGGCATTCGGTGGTCGCCCCGGTATCGCCCTCGCGGATCTGCCGCGGGGTGTCGATCCCGCAGGCTGCTGGTTGCGCGCGGTCGTGCTCGGTGGTCAAGGGTGGTACGCGGCCGCGCGAGCCGAGCTGATCGATGTCGTTCGCACGACCGGTGATCCGGCGCTGCGGTCGCTGGCGCTCTCGACCGAGGCGTCGCTGTTGCGGCAGCTGGGGTGGCATGCCCGGGCATCGGCGCTGGACGGGCAGGCCTTGGTACAGGTCGCCGGGTCGGCTCGGGAGGTATCCGGTGATCCGCTCCGCGCGGCGGCGATCTGCGATGCGCTGACCGGACTGGCGGCCGATGCGCTCGGGGTCGGGCGGCCGCAGGTGTCGGCCCGCCTGCTGCGGCGCTGCCGTGCCGAAATGGACCGTGCCCCGGTGGGTATGCGGGCGCTGGTGCGCTGGCACTGGGTCAGCGCGGAAACGGCTCTAGCCGCCCCCGGCAGCGGCCTGATCGGTGAACCGGCAGCGGTGCATGCCGAGGCGGCACTGGCGGCGGCGCAGGAATGGGGGTCGATCCGGCACCAGGTCAAATCGCGATTGCTGACGGCCGCTGCGGCCGCGGGCGCGGGTGATATCGATCGCAGTCGCGCGCGGGCGGACCAAGTGAACGCACAGTGTGCCGAGCATGAACTACTGCCGTTGCGCTGGGCGGCGGCGATGTTGCGGTCGGGGGTGTGTGAATCCCCCGCTGCCAGGAGCGCTGCGGCGGAGGCGGACGAGTACTCGCGAGTTCTGGCAGGTCGTGGCGGTCGGCTGCGTACCGCGGCGGATGCCGGGTGAAACCTGATCCCCCGTGTTGTCCGGCTCACATAGCCGAGCCGCTATTGTTGGTTTCGTTCCACCGACCGGTGGAAGCACCGGCCGAAATACGGCCGTGCCACTTGTAACGCCAGGAATATCTCTGACGATGACGCACTCGGGCGAGGGGTTGGACGCCGCCGTAGCTGCCGCAGCTCAGGGCGACCGTTCGGCTCTAGCTCAGGTACTGGAAAATATCCGTCCGCCGGTGGTGCGCTATTGCCGCGCGAGGATCGGTGCCGCGGAGCGCGGGCAGCTCTCCGCGGATGATGTGGCACAGGAGGTCTGCTTGGCTGTGATGACCGCCCTGCCGCGCTACCAGGACCAGGGCCGGCCGTTCATGGCTTTCGTGTACGGGATCGCTTCGCACAAGGTTGCCGATGCTCATCGCAACGCTGCCCGTAACAAGGCGGACGCGATGGCCGAAGTACCAGATGTCATATCCACCGACCATGGGCCGGAGCAGCGAGCTCTCGAGTCCGAAACGAGCCGGCAGATGAACAGTCTGCTGGCCACGCTTCCGGACAAGCATCGAGAGATCCTGATCCTGCGTTTGGTCATGGGGTTGTCAGCAGAAGAAACTGCTGCCGCCGTGGGCAGTACGGCGGGAGCTATACGAGTGGCTCAGCATCGGGCGCTCGCGAAACTGAAGTCACAAGTGGCGAGGGCAGGTGAAATGTATGGCTAGGGATGGCGAGCGCGGTCGGGGCGACTGGAAAGCGCGGCTTGGATCGCCGAACAGCGGTCCCTACGCCGAGGCATCCGGGGATTCCGGCGAGGCCGGACCGGTGGATATCGCCGCGGTCCGCCGCGACGATGCACTGATCGAAGCCATCGCCGGCGACGGTCAGGTCGCCACCGACAGTGCCGAGGAATATCAGCTGGCGAGCCTGCTGGCGAATTGGCGTGCGGATATCGTCGAGGCTCCGATGCCGGCCGGACCGGATCTGGACGCCGTGGTGGCGGCCGTCAATCAGGAGATCGGTGCGCGCGACGTAAGAGTTAACGCGCAACGGCGTGGAAGATTGCGTCTGGTCCGCCCGATCATGGGCGCTGCGGCCGCGGTCGCGCTGATCGCCGGTGGTACCACCGCGTTCTCCTACGGTGCGCAGCCGGGTGATCCGTTGTGGCGGGTGAAGGAGGTCGTGTTCAGCCAGCAGGCGCAGACCACGATCGCTCAGCACGCCGAGGACGATATGACCAAGGCGCAGACACTGATCGATCAGGGACATCCTGACCAGGCCAAGGCTCTGCTGGAGAGTGCCTCGGACAGCACCACGCAGGTCGACAATCACACCCGTAAGCAGGATCTCCAGGTGCGTTGGCAGCATCTGCTGAATCAGCTGCGAACCTCCGCACCGGAGGTGGCCGCGGCGCTGGAATCGCTCGAGCCGAGCCCGAACCCGCAACCGACCACCGGACCCCAGGTGGCGCCGTCGAATCCGGCGAAGCCCGGTGAGTCGCGTCAGCCGACGACCGGAGCCGAACCGACCCAGCCGCAGCAGCCGGGTAGCACCGGTTCCGAACCGACGACGCCGGGGCCGGAGATCATGCGGAGCCAGACCGCGCCCGGCGGCCAGGACGGTTCGGGAGTCCCGGAGACCGGGACCGAACCGACGAATCAGCAGCAACCGACCGACCACCAGAAGCCGCCGACGACTGTCGTACCGCCGACGCAGCAGCGGCCGACCCAGGAACCGCCGACCCAGTCACATCCCACCGCCGCGCCGCCGACCACCGTCGGCGGCGCGGGGCCGGTGGTCCCGACTGTGCAGCAGCCGCCGCAGACGGCGCCGTCCGTACCTTCGGTGCCCGATGTGAGCGTGCCGCCTGCCGGTGGTGGAATCCCCGGGGGACTGTAGAAGCAGTCGATTTCGCGCGGGAAGTTACGCCGACCATCCGCAATGGCGTCGGCGCGCGTCTTCACCCGAGGGCGTGAATCGCGTACCTGCGAGCTCGAGCCCGGTAGCGATCAGGAATCGAACCCGTCGAATCCGTCGCCGTGCAGTGCCTCGTTCATGGAAGCGTCCGCATAACCACGGCAGTAGTCCCATGTGACATACGCTTCCGGCGTCGGATCGTATGCGGGCTCGTGCGGGCGGACGGTGCCGTCCACCAGCAGTTGGAGCAGATTGGCGCGCAGCATGTCCCAGTCGTGATAATGATCTTGTCGACAATCTTCGCAGCTCACCACGAGGCCGCGGATGCCCCGGTGGGACAGTAGCGCCTCGTAGACCGCGAGATCGGCGAGATCCTCTTCGACCGCGAGGCGCTCATGGGGGTCCAGCGGTTCCCCAGGCTCAATGGCATCGAGCGCGGCCGACGGGTCGGAGGGATCTCCGGCGAACGGATCCGGCGGCAGGCCAGGTGGTAGATGGTCACGCACATTCCCACGGTACGCAGAACCACCCCCTCCGCGCCAGCGCTGACGGTATTTCGACACGCTTGTCGCGATCTTTCGCAAGGTTCGCATACTCGATCGGGCGCCGCGCAGGCGCCCACCCGTTCGCGGTGTCGTCGCAGGCCGTCACTGTGTCGGAGGCGACGCGTCCGGCCCCGGGACGGGCCGATACCATGGACACACAGGCGCCGGGCAATACGTGTCGGCTCTGCCATCCAATCAGTTGTTCTCGATTCGGCTCCGTGGTTCCGGTACACGGGCGGGAGCCGTATCGGTGCCTTCGAGGTCCAGGAGGGGTCGATCAGATGAGTAGTCCCGTGATGGGCGAACATGCCGTCCGCCCGCATACGGGTGGAGACGATCCGAACAAGATCGCCATGCTCGGCCTCACGTTCGACGACGTGCTGCTGCTGCCTGCCGCCTCCGATCTGATCCCGAGTTCGGTCACCACCGCCAGCCGTTTGACGCGCGAGATCACGCTGCGCACACCGCTGGTCAGTTCCGCGATGGACACCGTCACCGAGGCGCGTATGGCCATCGCGATGGCCCGCTCGGGCGGCATGGGCGTGCTGCATCGCAATCTGGCGGTCGCCGATCAGGCTGCACAGGTGGAGACGGTCAAGCGGTCCGAGGCGGGCATGGTGACCGATCCGGTCACCTGCCGCCCGAACGACACCCTGGCCGAGGTCGACGCCATGTGTGCGCGCTTCCGGATCTCCGGGCTCCCGGTGGTGGATGAGACGGGTGCGCTGGTCGGCATCATCACCAATCGCGATATGCGGTTCGAGGTGGATCAGAACCGGCAGGTCGCCGAGGTGATGACCCAGGCCCCGTTGATCACCGCGCAGGAAGGCGTCACCGCCGAGGCGGCACTGGGGCTGTTGCGCCGGCACAAGATCGAGAAGCTGCCGATCGTGGACGGCAACGGGCGGCTGCGCGGTCTCATCACCGTCAAGGACTTCGTCAAGACCGACCAGTATCCCGAGGCCACCAAGGACCGCGACGGACGACTGCTGGTCGGTGCCGCGATCGGTGTCGGCGAGGATTCGTGGTCGCGGGCGATGAGCCTGGCCGACGCCGGTGTCGACGTCCTGATCGTCGACACCGCGCACGGACATCAGGTTCAGGTGCTGGATATGGTCGCCAAGGTCAAGAACGAGGTGGGTGACCGGATTCAGGTCGTCGGCGGCAATGTCGCGACCCGCGAGGGGGCACTGGCTCTGGTCGAGGCCGGCGCGGACGCGGTCAAGGTCGGCGTGGGGCCCGGCTCGATCTGCACCACGCGGGTGGTCGCCGGTGTCGGCGCGCCACAGATCACCGCGATCCTCGAGGCCGTCGCCGCGTGCCGGGCCGCCGATGTGCCGGTCATCGCCGACGGTGGTATCCAGTTCTCCGGCGATATCGCCAAGGCCATCGCGGCGGGCGCCTCCACGGTCATGCTCGGCTCGCTGCTGGCCGGCACCGCCGAATCCCCGGGCGAGCTGATTCTGGTCAACGGCAAGCAGTACAAGAGCTATCGCGGTATGGGCTCGCTGGGTGCCATGCAGGGCCGCGGGCAGGCGAAGTCCTACTCCAAGGACCGCTACTTCCAGGACGATGTGCTCGCCGAGGACAAGCTGGTTCCCGAGGGCATCGAGGGACGCGTCGGTTTCCGTGGCCCGGTCAGCCAGGTCATCCACCAGCTGGTGGGCGGGCTGCGCGCGGCCATGGGCTACACCGGGTCGCACAGCATCGCCGACCTGCAGCGGGCGCAATTCGTGCAGATCACCGCCGCGGGCCTGAAAGAGAGCCACCCGCACGACATCACGATGACCGTCGAGGCGCCGAACTACACCGGTCGCGGTAAGTAACCGGTCGCGGTACCCGCCGCGCCGAGCGCCCCGGACGTATGCCGTACGCCGGGAACTGGGATTATGGATGCGCGTCGCAACGACGACGGCGCGTGGACACCGCCGGTCGCGGCGGTCGAGCCTGCTCGTCGTGAGCGTTGTTCACGGCCCGGCAGTACACACGAAGGAGTGACATCAGTGCGGGACATGGTCGAGATCGGAATGGGTCGGACCGCCCGGCGCACCTACGAATTGGACGATGTGGACATCGTTCCGTCGCGGCGCACCCGGTCGTCGAAGCAGGTGTCACTGGCGTGGCAGCTCGATGCCTACCGCTTCGACATCCCCCTGGTAGCACATCCGACCGATGCCCTGGTGTCGCCGGAGTTCGCCATCGAACTCGGTCGCCTCGGTGGTCTGGGTGTCATCAACGGCGAGGGCCTGTGGGCCCGGCACGCCGATGTGGGTGCGCGGATCGAACAACTCGTCGAGGTGGCCGAGCACAAGGGACCCGAGGCCGCGGTCGAGCTGCTGCAGGAACTGCATGCCGCGCCGATGCAGCCGGATCTGCTGGCCGCGGCGATCGCGCAGGTGCGTGCCGCCGGGGTGACCGTCTCGGTGCGGGTGAGCCCGCAGAATGCCCGTGCGCTGACCCCCGCCCTGGTGCAGGCCGGCGTCGACCTGCTGGTGGTGCACGGCACCATCATCTCCGCCGAGCACGTGGGTGGCGCGGTGGCGATCGCCGAGGACGATGCGCCGTCGGTGGAGCCACTCAATCTCAAGACCTTCATCGCCGAACTGGACGTGCCGGTCGTCGCCGGTGGCGTCAGCGATCACCGCACCGCGCTGCATCTGATGCGGACCGGCGCGGCCGGGGTGATCGTCGGCTACGGTTCGTTGGCCGGTGCCACCACCACCGGTGAGGTGCTCGGTATCGGGGTGCCGATGGCGACCGCCATCGCCGATGCGGCCGCCGCGCGGCGTGACTACCTCGACGAAACCGGTGGGCGCTACGTCCACGTGATCGCGGACGGCGATATCGTCTCCTCCGGGCAGCTGGCGAAGGCCATCGCCTGTGGTGCCGACGCGGCGATGCTCGGGGTGCCGCTGGCGCTCGCGCAGGAGGCTCCGGGCCGCGGCTGGTACTGGCCGTCGGCGGCAGCGCATCCCTCGGTGCCGCGCGGTGCGATGCTGCCGTTCGCCGAGATCGATGAGCGTCCCGCGCTGGAGAAGGTGCTGTTCGGCCCCTCCAGCGATCCCTGGGGCTCGGTGAACCTCGTTGGCGGACTGCGGCGTTCGATGGCCAAGGCCGGCTACTGCGATCTGAAGGAATTCCAGAAGGTGGGACTCAGCGTCCGCGCCTGAATCAGTTGATCCTGGTCAGGACCTCCCCACGCAGGAACTCGCGGATCACCGAGTTGACCTGCGTGGGGTGTGTCATGTTCACGGCCTGACGGCCACCCTCGATCTCGACGAAGCGTGCGGTGCTGAGCCGATGCGTCATTTCGAGTACGTGCGAGCGTGGAATCCCTGCCCGCGTCGGATGGATTACCAGTGTGGGGCAGGTGATTTCGGGCAGCCGGTCCAGAATGGAGTCGCGGGTCAGCAGACATCCGGCCGCGACCTCGATGGCGTGCGGATCCCGTGCCAGCCATCGCTCGGTCCATAACGCCCGATAACCGGCGTCGTCCCCGATCAGCCAGTGCGCCATATGAGCTGCCAACGCGCGGCGCACATTCGGTTCGCGCCACCGGTCGAGGAAGCGACGTGAGGTTTCGAGTTCCCGCGGTGTGGGGCTGTGCGCCTCGGTGGAGATCAGGATCAGCGCGGCGACCCGCTCGGGCGCCAGCAGCGCCGTGCGCAGTGCACTGAAACCGCCCTGCGAGGTACCGCCGACGACCGCCCGTTCCACACCCAGCTGATCCAGCACGGTCAGTGCATCGCGGGCCGCCGTCCAATAGGTGAACGGCAGCCCCTCGTCGCGGGTGCAACCGTGGCCACGCGCATCCCAGGTGACGATCCGGAATTGGGGTGACAGTGCGCTCGCCTGTGAGGCGAACATCGTTCGGTCCATGAAGAATTCGTGCCCGAACAACACCACCGGCCCCCGGCCGCCGGTGTCCTCGTAATGGATCTCGGCATCGATCGCATGGGCGAATGGCACGAGCACGAGGATAGCGGTCGCCGCCGACAGCCGTGCCGCCTTCGATATCGCCGCCGGCCCGGACGCGTGCGCGCCGCTCTGCGGCCGCTCGCGGTGCTGTTCGGGCGTGGGCGTCGGCGCCGAGTTCGCCCGGCCTCGAGGTGCGCGAACGGCCTCACTAAACTGATCTGGTGGCAGAAACCCAGCGACCAGTTCTCGTCGTCGATTTCGGGGCACAGTATGCGCAGTTGATCGCGCGGCGTGTGCGTGAATCCAGCGTCTACTCCGAGGTGGTATCGCATACCGCGACCGTGGAGGAGATCGCTGAGCGCAAGCCGCTGGCGGTGATCCTGTCCGGTGGGCCGTCGAGCGTGTACGCCGAGGGCGCCCCGAGTCTGGACCCGCGGCTGTTCGATCTGGATATCCCCGTCTTCGGCATCTGCTACGGATTCCAGGCGATGGCACAGGCGCTCGGGGGCACCGTCGCGCATACCGGCACCCGCGAATACGGCCGCACCGAGCTGAATATCGACGGCGGTGTGCTGCACGGCGGATTGCCGACCGTGCAGCCGGTGTGGATGAGCCACGGCGATGCCGTCACCGACGCCCCGGAGGGGTTCGAGGTCACCGGCACCACGGCCGGTGCGCCGGTCGCGGCCTTCGAGAATCGCGCGCGGCGGCTGGCGGGTGTGCAGTACCACCCCGAGGTCCTGCATTCACCGCACGGCCAGCAGGTGTTGAGCCGCTTCCTGCACGAGGTGGCCGGCATCCCCGCGACCTGGACCACGGCGAATATCGCCGAGGCGCTGGTCGAGCAGGTCCGTGCCCAGATCGGCGACGGGCACGCGATCTGCGCGCTGTCCGGCGGGGTGGACTCCGCGGTCGCGGCCGCGCTGGTGCAGCGGGCCATCGGTGACCGGCTCACCTGTGTCTTCGTCGATCACGGGCTGCTGCGCGCCGGCGAGCGGGAGCAGGTGCAGCGTGATTTCGTCGCGGCGACCGGGGCCAAGCTGGTCACCGTGGACGCGGTCGACAAGTTCCTCGGGGAACTGAAGGGTGTCACCGATCCGGAGCAGAAGCGCAAGATCATCGGTCGTGAGTTCATCCGCTCGTTCGAGGATTCCGTCGCCGAGATCGTGAAGTCCACCGGCACCGGCGACGGTGACGGGCCCGCGGTCGAATTCCTGGTGCAGGGCACGCTGTATCCGGATGTGGTCGAGTCCGGTGGTGGTTCCGGTACGGCCAATATCAAGAGTCATCACAATGTCGGCGGCCTGCCCGAGGATCTGGAATTCGATCTGGTGGAGCCGCTGCGGCTGCTGTTCAAGGACGAGGTCCGTGCGGTCGGTCGCGAGGTCGGGCTGCCGGAGGACATCGTCGCGCGTCAGCCGTTCCCGGGTCCCGGCCTGGCCATCCGTATCGTCGGTGAGGTCACCCCCGATCGGCTGGAGACCCTGCGGCAGGCCGACGCCATCGCCCGCGAGGAGCTGACCGCCGCCGCACTGGACGCCCAGATCTGGCAGTGCCCGGTGGTGCTGCTGGCGGATGTGCGCAGTGTCGGCGTGCAGGGCGACGGACGTACCTATGGTCATCCGATCGTGCTGCGTCCGGTGTCCAGTGAGGACGCCATGACCGCGGACTGGACCCGGTTGCCCTACGAGGTGCTGGAACGGATCTCCACCCGCATCACCAACGAGGTCAGCGAGATCAATCGGGTGGTGCTCGACGTGACGAGCAAGCCGCCGGGCACCATCGAATGGGAGTGAGCGGGTAAGCACCCCGCCAGCACGAGGGGCCTGCCGGTGGTAACCGGCAGGCCCCTCGTGCTGTGTTCGGTCTACTTTCTCCGGCGTGGCGAGATCACCAGGACAATGCCCACCACGACTGCCAGTCCCACCACGATCCACCCGACCGGGACGACGCTGTGCACCGGCCACGAGGTGGGGCCGATGAAGGCCCACACGCTCACCAGCATGGCGAGAAGTCCGGCCAGGAGCAGGGATAGGGATGGTCCTCGACGGGGTTCGGTCCGAGTATCGGCCGGATCGTTGTCAGCCACGTTGCACCTCCGCGTTTCCGGCGTGGACATCGATATCGAGTGTGAGGGTGGGACCGTCCGGTGGGCCGGTGATCCCGGGCGGGCAGGTGACCTCACCCATCCGGGCATCGCATCGGGTGTGTACCCGCATCGAGTCCGGCACGACGACCTGGAAGTCACCCATCTGCACCCCGATGTGCACGGTGCGGTCCTCGGTGAGAGTCAACTGGGTCAGATCGAGATGTCCCGAGCCCATCGTGATCTTGTAATCCGGCGCGAGTGCGGTGGCCGTGGGCGGCTTCCATTCGTGCCTGCCCATCGCGGCTCGGTCGAATTCGACCGGGCCGATCATCGACGCGAGGATCACGAAGCCGGCCAGCGGTGCCAGCAACACCATCAGCCCGTAGCCGCGCCGCAGGAAAGCACCGACGATGAGCCCCAGGGCGACGACCGCGAGGGCCACGGCGCCGATCCGGGCCGGCGTCATCCATTCCACTCCCGCTGCGGTGAGTGACCCTGCGGCGGCTGCTGCCAGCACCGCCAGACCGATTACGACCGGCGTGAGCCGGGAACGGGGGCGTTGTGCCGGAAGTACGGCGACGGGGCGCGGTGGTGTGGGGACGGGCGCGGGTAGATCCCAGGCCAACGGTGTCACCCCCAGCGGGTCCCAGCCCGACGGCGTAGGGCCGAAGCGAGACGGGTCTGCAGCCGTGCGGGTGGTCGTGGCGGAGCGTGGCGGGGGAGTGCCGCCGCTGCCGGGCGTTCCGGGGCCGCCGGAGGCCGGCGGGGTACCGGTGCCGGGAGTTGTGTCGCCGGGGCCTTCACCGGTGCTGTGATCGCTGTCGCCGGGTTCGGGCCGGGTGGCGCCTTCGTCGCTGCTGTTGTCGGTCGTGGAATCTTCGTCGCCCGGGACGGCTGTCCGAAGGTGCTCGGTGGCCGCATCCGTTTCGGCGATTCCGAGGACCTCCGTGGGCTGGTCGGCCGCGGCGGTCGCGGGCACCGTCGGGTCGGCCGTACTCACCGGCTCGGCAACCGTCCGGTCCGGATCGGTGGCCTGCCCAGCAGCAGTAGCGATCTCGTCCTCTGCTTGCGGTGAGCGCCCCGAGGCCGACGGGGTGGCCGTGGAGGTCTCCGGTTCCGTGGGGATCGGTTCGGTGGCTGCGGTGCCTGCCGGGCCGGTGGGATCGCCGGCCGGGTTCGCGGCCGGACTGTGCGCCGTGCCCGGGTCGGGCTCGTAGTGGTCCGGCAGCGTGGTGAACGGCCCGTACTGGCTGCCGTTCCACGGCTGCCCGGCCTGCCCACCACCCCACGGCGACCCTCCGGGGAAGGTCGTGCCCGGATATCCGGTGGCGGCGATGCCGCCGTCGGCCATCAGCGGATACGACCCGTCGGTCGGTGGCTCGGGTTGCCGCATGTACAGCAGCCACCAGCCGGCGACCATGAGCGCGAAGCTGACCACCCCGGAACCGCCGAGCCCGACTCCGAACGGGCCCATGGTGCTCAGTGCGATCACCAGCGCCACGACGAGCACGGTGGTCTTGGTGGGCGATTGCGGCCGGCTGTCCCGGTCGATCGCCGGCAGTAGCAGCCAGGCAGCCAGATAGAGCACGATGCCCGCTCCGCCGAACACCGTCGACACCACGAAGGCGACCCGGATCAGTACCGGGTCCACGCCGTAGCGCCGCCCGAAGCCGGCGGCGACACCGGCGACCGGGCTCTGCCCCGGCAGTCGCAGCGGACGTGTCCGCCACAGGTGGTGGAGCTGTTCGCTGAATCCCGTCCGGCCGGTTCCGCCGCTCGCTGTGGTCATGACTCAATAGTGGGCTGATCAGCCTCGAAAGGCATCGGGGTTCACCCTGAAAACGATCCTGATCTCCCCGCGCGGCCCGTAGTGACCCTGATATCGGTGTGGGGGTATTTCCCGATGGCCGGTTGCCGGTCGGACATGCCAGTATCGAGTACATGCACCCCTTCATGCCCGCATTCGACGCGCGTTCGGGGGTCGATCCGCGCGCCGGTGTGGACGGTCTCGGGCCGGACGGTCGCGCACTGGGGCAGGTACCGTCGGCGCGATTGCTGCGGCGTTCCGGGGGGCGGGTCGTCGGGGGTGTCGCGGGTGGTCTCGCCGATCATCTCGGTATCGACGTCTTCAAGGTCCGGGTAGCTTTCGTGCTGCTTTCCGCGCTGATGGGCGCGGGCATCGTCGGGTACGGGCTGCTGTGGATATTCACCTCCTCGGGGGAGGACGGGCCACCGCCCACGGCCTCGGAGCGGCGGCAAGCGGTCGGGCTGGTGCTGCTCGGCTTGGCGCTGTCGGTGTCGATGGCGTGGTTGTTCAGCGGGACCGCTGCCCGGGTGGTGGCGCCGATCATCGTCGTGGCCGTCGGTGCGGCGCTGGTGTGGCGCGAATTCGACTCCGAGGGGCCGCGCTCGGTACTGGGTCTGCCCGCGAGTCCGACCGTGCTCACCTGGGCGCGCATTCTGGCCGGTGCGACGCTGATCGTGGTCGGGCTGGGTGTGGTGGTGCTGGCGCGTATCGATCTGGGGTCGCTGGGTTCGGCGCTGATCGCCGTCGCGGTGACGCTGATCGGAGTCGGCCTGCTGACCGTTCCGCTGTGGCTGCGCATGATGCGTGCCCTCAATGCCGAACGTTCGGCCCGGATTCGTAACGAGGAACGTGAGGAGATCGCCTCACATCTGCACGATTCGGTACTGCAGACGCTGGCGCTGATCCAGCGTCAGGCCGGTGATCCCCAGGAGGTTGCCCGGCTGGCTCGTAGTCAGGAGCGGGAGCTGCGCAAGTGGCTGTTCGAGGACACCATGCCGGCGCAGTCAAGCCTGGCCGCGGCGCTGCGCACCATCGCGGGCGAGGTGGAGGATCAGCACGGTGTTCAGGTCACGCCGGTGACGGTCGGCGACGTATCGATGGATGTCGGCGACACCGGGTCCGGCTTGCCGAAGGAACATTTCACCGCGCTGCTCGGTGCTACCAGGGAAGCACTGGTCAATGCCGCCAAACATGCCGGTGTGCCGACCATCGACGTCTTCGCGGAGGTGGAGCCGCATCAGGTGAGCATTTTCGTGCGCGACCGTGGTGCCGGCTTCGACCCTTCCGCGGTGCCGTCGGATCGGCAGGGTCTGGCGAAATCCATTCACGCTCGGATCGAACGCCGGGGCGGCACGGTGGAGGTGAAGACCGCGCCGGAGCGTGGAACCGAGGTGCGGATCATCATGCCGCGCATGGATTCCGAGGGGCAGGACGAGACCGCCGCGCCGGACGGGGGCGAGAACACCGCCTTCGAGGTGAGCGATGCGGAGACCACAGCTGCGGGCGGCGAGCCGGTGGCGGACACCGCTCGTGAAGGCGAGCCGGACGCCGACTCTCCGGGCGCCGGTGCCACCGCGAAGTTCGAGGGCGCCGGGGAGTCCTGGGATGCCGGGGCCGGTTCGGATCGCCGAGGTGCCGTGGCAGACCACAGTCCGGGCGGTGCCGGGCGGCGGTGAGGCGTAGGGGATCGTGCCCGCCGTCTACGGCGGGAGGGGACATGACTGTTTCGAGCGTCGGGCCGGTCGATGTGGTACCGATGAATTCGGCGCTGTGCCGGTCCGGTGGTGGTCCGGCTGGAGGTGAGGAGAATTGGTGGCGATCCGGGTTTATCTGGTCGATGATCACGCCGTGTTCCGGTCGGGGGTGCGGGCCGAGTTGAGCCGCGCGGCCGATATCGATGTGGTCGGCGAGGCAGGCGGTGTGGCCGAGGCCGTGGCCGGAATCCGTTCCGCGCGACCCGATGTGGTGCTGCTGGATGTGCATATGCCCGATGGCGGCGGGGTAGCGGTCCTGCAGGGAATCGATGGGCCGGTCTGTCTGGCGCTGAGCGTTTCCGACGCCGCCGAGGACGTGATTGCGGTGATCCGGGCCGGCGCGCGCGGTTATGTCACCAAGACCATCTCCGGTGCCGAACTGGCCGACGGGATTCGGCGGGTCGCCGGTGGTGACGCGGTGTTCAGTCCGCGGCTCGCCGGGTTCGTACTGGACTCGTTCACCGGACGGTCCCCGGCTCCGGAACCTCCGCTGGATCCCGAACTGGATTCGCTGACCCCGAGGGAACTCGAGGTGCTGCGCCTGCTGGCTCGCGGCTACACCTATCGTGAAATCGCCGAATCCTTGTTCATCTCGGTGAAAACCGTGGAGACGCATGCGTCGAACGTGCTGCGTAAAACGCAGCAGTCCAACCGCAATGCGCTCACGCGCTGGGCGCACCGGCGGCGCATCGACTGAATTCGCCTACATGACGGCGACGATGATGACGATCAGGATGAGCAGTCCGATCAGCAGGCCGACCGCGATCGCCAGCGGTGCGGCATTGGGCCCGAATCTGGTGAAGTCGATATCGGGGAACTTCGACCTTCCCACTTTCTGCTGTGCCACAGCGGTATAGGCGGCACCGGCCCGAGGGGGCCGGGGCAGCGGGGAGGAATGCGGGCTGCGCAGACCGGCGGCGGAGTTGCGTGCCGCCCAGGCCGGGATGGTCCCGTCCTCGGTGCGGATCGGGGCGCCGAGAATGTAGGACGCGGTACCGGGACCGAAGGTGGCAGCGAGGATTTCGTCGCGCGCCTGCTCCATGGTGGGGCGGCGCTGAGGCGCCGGTTCCATCATGTGTAGTAGGACGTCGGTGAGCGGTCCGCTGCGGGTGGGGGGAACGATCTGGGCCATCGCCGCCCGGGTGACGATCACATCGTTGTCGTCGTCGAATCCGTAGGGCGGCTGCCCCTCGATCGCGGTGTACAGCGTTGCGCCGAGGGAGAATACGTCGCTCGCGGGCCCGGGGCGCTGTCCGCGCGCCACCTCGGGCGGGAGATAGGAGGGGGTGCCGGTGATGACGTTCTCGGGCTCGTCGACGGCCTCGCCGGCGCTGGAGATGCCGAAGTCGCTGAGTTTGGCCATGCCGACCTCGTTGCCGCGATCGGCGACGAGGATATTGCCCGGTTTGATATCGCGATGCACGATGCCGGCGGCGTGTGCGGTCGCCAGCGCATCGGCGACCTGGGCCCCGATCTGCGCGACCTCGACGGGAGGGAGGGCATCGGCGAGTGCCAGTGCCCTGGCGACACTGCGGGAGGGCAGATATTCCATGACGAGCCACGGCTCACCGGCCTCGAGGACCACGTCGTAGACGGCGATCGCGTGCTCGTGTGAGAGTTTGGCCGCGACCCGGCCCTCGTGGACGATCCGGTCGCGGACCGCGGTCGCTTCGGCCTCGTCGAGTCCGGCGGTGGTGAGCACCTGTTTGATGGCGACGTCGCGGTTGAGCAATCTGTCGTGGGCGAGCCAGACCGCGCCCATACCGCCGCCTCCGAGTTTGGACTGCAGGCGGTAGCGGCCTGCGACGAGGTAGTCGGGGCCGACGGTGGGGCGGGCGCGTTCGGTCACGGCCGCGAGGATAGCCGAAAACCAGGACGACCGGCCTGCTTCGGGTCCGGGGCCGGAACGGTCCGGGCCGGTTCGGCCTGCCCCCGCGGTCGGTGGGCAGGGGTGACAGAAGATTCGCTGTGGGGCTGCTGGTGCATATGAGTTCATCGGGCTTGACGCAGACCACCTGGAAGGTTCTACTGAGTAAATCGAACGTACTTTCGATTACTATCGATAGCTGAATCGGTGCTGGAAGGTGTCGAGGTCGCGGTGCCGGAGGGATAGGTGGTCGGCGAGGATGAGTTCGGCGGTAGACGCGCGGGGTGCGCAACTGGCGGAGCTGCGGCGGCGAATGGCCGCGATTCCGGCGCGCGGTGCGGAGCTCGCACAGGTGTCGCGGCGTCCTCCCGAGGCCGACGAGCTGCGCGCCGGGGTACTTCCGGTGCCGCCCGCCCTGGCCGATCTACTTCCTGCCGGCGGGGTGCCGAAGGGGGCGGTGGTGGCGTACTCGGGTGCGGGTTCACTGCTGACCGGACTGCTGGCGGCGGTGACCGGGGAGGGAGGGTATGCCGCGGTGATCGGCTTGCCCGGTTTCGGTCTGCTCGCCGCCGCGGAGATGGGAGCGGATCTGGGCCGGTTGGCCGTGGTGGCCGATCCCGGACCGGATCCGGTGGAGGTTGCCGCAGTATTGCTGGACGGGGTCGACCTGGTAGTGCTCGGCCTGGCCGGTGTTTCGGTGCCGCCCAGTAGAACTCGAGTGCTCGCCGCTCGCGCGCGCAGCAAAGGGGCCACGCTCGTAGTGACCGGTGGAGACTGGAGCGGGCCGATGCTGCGGATCGACAGCCGGGTCGCGGGATATTCCGGTTTGGGGCTCGGCCGCGGGCGGCTGTGCTCGATCCATCTGGAGGTGCGGGTGCGTTCCCGATCGGCTCCGGCACGGACCGGTCGACTGGATCTGTGCCCGCGCGACGGCCGGGTCGAATGGATTGCCACGGAGCCGGGTTCACAGCGACAGGCCCGGCCGGTAGTGGAGGTCGGTCGCGATGTGGCCTCCTGAGCCGGACCGAGCGTCCGGCGCCACGCTGAAGCGGCCGGGGTACCGGGTACTGGCGGTGTGGTGTCCCGACTGGCCGGCCGCTGCGGCCGCAGCCGCGGCGGATCTGCCGCCACTGCGTCCGGTGGCGGTGTTGCATGCGAGCCGGGTGGTGGCGTGTTCGGCGGTGGCTCGCGAGGCCGGGGTCCGGCGTGGGCTGACCAAGCGGGAGGCGCAGTCACGTTGCCCGGACCTGCATGTGGCGCAAGCTGATCCGGACCGGGACGCACGCATCTTCGAACCGGTGGTGGCGGCGGTGGACGCCACGGTGCCCGGGGTGGAGATGCTGCGCCCCGGCCTGCTGGTGCTGGGTGCGCGCGGCGCCGCCCGCTATTTCGGTTCCGAGGAACAGGCCGCGGAACGGTTGGTCGACGCGGTCGCCGCGACCGGGGTGGAATGCCGGATCGGCATCGCCGACGAATTGTCCGCCGCGGTGCTCGCCGCGCGCCGCGCGCAGATCGTCGCCCCGGGCGCCGCCGCGAACTTCCTGGCGCCGTTGCCGGTGAGCGAACTGGCGGTGGAGCCGAGCCTGGCCCCGCCGGAGCGTGCCGATCTGGTGGATCTGTTGCACCGGCTGGGGTTACGCCGTATCGGCGACTTCGCTGCTCTCACTCCGACCGAGGTGGCCTCGCGGTTCGGCGCCGACGCGATCCGCGCGCACCGCTGTGCCCGCGCCGAGCCGGAACGCCCGCCCTCGGCGACACCGCCCGGCCCCGATCTGGTGGTGGAGTATCGGTGTGATCCGCCGATCGAGCGGGTCGACGCCGCCGCGTTCGCCGGTCGCATGCTCGCCGTCCGGCTGCACGAGCGGCTGTCGGCGGCCTCGGTGGCCTGCACCCGGCTCGCGGTGCACGCCGAAACCGCCGGTGGGGAACAGCTGTCGAGAATCTGGCGGTGCGCGCAACCACTCACCCCGGAGACCACGGCGGATCGGGTGCGCTGGCAACTGGACGGCTGGCTGACCCAGCGTGCCCTGTCCGCACGGAGCAGGCGGGGAACCGATTTCCCCGATCCGGAGGAGGAAGGAACTGCGGGAGCGATCACGCTGCTGCGCCTGGAACCGGTCGAGGTGGTGTCGGCCGGGGCGCTGCAACTCGGGCTCTGGGGTGGTGTCGGTGCAGAGGATCAGCGGGCTCGGCGCGCCTTGACCCGGGTGCAGGGTCTGCTCGGTGGTGCGGCGGTGCAGATCGGGGTGCTCAGCGGTGGGCGTGGCCCCGTCGAGCGGGTCACGCTGATCACTTTCGGAGAGGAACCGGTTCCGGCCACCGATCCCGGACAGCCCTGGCCCGGCCGGCTGCCGCAACCGGCGCCCGCGGTGGTGTTGCGGGGCCGTCCCGAGATCCGGCTGGAATCCGAGGACGGGCGTCCGGTCTGGCTCACCGAGCGCGGCATGTTCACCGCCGAACCGGCCGCCCTGCACTGGGGAACCCGATCGTGGCGGGTCATCGGCTGGGCCGGACCGTGGGCGCTGGACGAACGATGGTGGGCCGCCGGTGATTCCGGTGGTGTCGCACGCGCCCAGATTCTCCTCGATGCCGAGGAGCGCGCAGTACTGTTACTCGGCTACGAGCAGGTGTGGCATGTGGAGGGCCTCTACGAATAGCGCAACAGCAGCAGCGGCCCCGGTGTCAGCGCCGTGGGTGCAGGAGTCGGTACAGGTTCACGTCGTAGCCCCACCCGAACGTCTTGGGGGTGAAGATGCGTCGATCATCCGGATTCCACACCCGGGCGCGAAGCCGGCGCAGGGTCGGCAGGCGCCAGTCGTACGGCATGCCGAGTGCCTTGCCCTGCGGAGCGGGGACACGATCGTCGGGCTCGGTCATGAGCAGGACCCTTTCGTCGGACCGGGGTACGGATGCCCGGTAGGGAACCCGGATTCTGTCTCCTCCGACTCTACGGCGGACAGCGGATGCCGTGGCCCGTGCCGTTGTGCGACGCCCCACAGGGAGCGGCGGGGAGGCCGGGGGCGGACGTATCCTGACTGATCGTGGAGTCGAATGTCAGCTGTGTGTCCCTGGCCGGTGTGCAGATCGCGTACCGCGATTCGGGCGCCGCGCGGGCAGCGCATCCGCTCTCGGATGTGCCGGTGGTGCTGGTGCACGGTATGGGCGGTGAAGGACACACCTGGGATCGGTTCGCCACCGCGCTGATTCGTGCGGGTCGCCGCGTGATCGTGCCCGATCTGCGCGGACACGGTCGCAGTGCACACACCGACTCCTATCGGTTCGAGGAGTTCGGCGCGGATCTGCTGCGCCTGTGCGACCGGCTGGATCTGACCACCATCGATCTGGTCGGACATTCGCTCGGCGGTTACGCCGCCTCCTGTGTAGCCATCGAGCGTCCCGGGCTGGTGCGCCGTCTGGTGCTCGAGGAGCAACCGCTGCCGCTGCGTTCCGGCGACGAGCAGCCGAACCTCACCAGGCGGCTGCCGTCGCTTCCGGAGTTGTGGCACGCCACTACCAGCCTGATCCGGCATCCGCGCGCGGTACTGGCCTTCGACCGCTCGATGACGCCGTCGGCGCTGGAGCAATTCCGTAAGCCGTATCCGGAGTGGTGGGAGAGTCTGTCCGGCATCACGGCTCCGACCCTGATGTTGCGCGGCGGACCGGGTGGCATGGTCGATCCGGAGAAACTGGAGATATTCCGGGCCCGGGTCCAGGACTGCCGGGTCGCGACCTTCACCTGCGGACACAGCATTCACCGCGATCGATACCGTGAATTCGCCTCGGTGACGCTGTCGTTCCTGGGGCACGAGTGACAGTCCGGAAATTGCCGGTTCGGCCGGCCGAGGCGGTGGGCACGGCCCGGGCTCGTGGAGCTCGCCCATGAGCGCCTTCGACGGGCTGTCGTGCTCGGCGGCTGCTGCCGATATTCCGTTGCCCGGCAGTGCAACCCGGGTCGGTGGATGGTTGTGCGTCGAGCAGCCCGGCGCCTGGGGCCGCGATGTGATCGGCGATGCCGTGCTCGGTGCCGAGCTCACCGTCGAACTGGCCGCGCGCACCAAGGCCGCCGCGGTGCGCCCCACGCTGATCCGGCAGCCCGGACGCAGTGAATTCTCCGGTGTGCGAACAGTTCTGCTCATCGCGAGCCGACCGGGCGAGGCGTGGTGTGAACGCCTGGAGATCACTGATCTGAAACAGTTGCTCGATATCGACCTGGATGTGCTGCACGGTCCCGCGCCCGGTCTCGGTGCGGCGGTGACCGAACCGCTGGCGCTGGCGTGTACCCACGGTAAGCGTGATCAGTGCTGTGCGCTGCTGGGCAGACCCATTGCCTCCCGGTTGGCCGCGGAATATCCGGGCCGGGTCTGGGAGTGCTCGCATACCGGCGGCCATCGTTTCGCCCCTGCCCTGGTGATCGCGCCCGCGGGGTTGACCTACGGCCGGATCGATGGTGAGGCAGCGGTGCGCGCAATGGCACTTGCCTCTCGAAACGAGCTGTCGCTGGACGGGTTTCGTGGCCGCAGCGGGTACTCGCCGGTTCAGCAGGTAGCCGAGATCGCGGTGCGGGAACGGGTGTCGGCGGCTGCGGACCAGCTCACCGTGACCACCGCCCTGGGCATGGATCCCGCCGGTGCTCCGGCGACCTTCGCCGGAGCCGCGCAGGTGACCCATGCCGACGGCCGGCGCTGGCTGGTCACCACACGGACGGTGGGCTATCCGTCGCGCCAGGCGAGTTGTGGCGCGGCCCCGAAACCGGCGACGGCCGTGGTCGCCGACGAGGTGCGCGCACTGGGGTGAAACCGGTGCCGAGGGGATGGTCGGCAGGAGACGTGCGGGTCGCCGGCGGCATCATGCCGACCAGGCGAGGTAGGGCGCCAGCGCGAGCAGGACGACGATCAGCGCGTATTTCAGTGTGCGTGTCGGGAGAGCGTGGGCGATCTTCCACCCGATGAGCACACCCGCGAGCTCCGGGATCCCGACGACGGCGGCCAGCGGCCAGTCGATCGCGCCGTGTGCGGCGTAACCCACCGTGCCGGCGGTGGCGATCACGATGGATTGCACCTGGGCTGCGGCCAGTGATTCGAGTACCGGCACCCCGCACGCGATGAGCAGCGGAACGGTCAGCATCGGCCCGCCGATCCCGACGATGCCGCTCACGACGGCGACCGCGAGTCCGATACCACCCACGATCGCCAGCGGTGGGTGCCTGTCCGGTGAACCCGTTGACGCCGTGGCAGATTCGCGGCGTTGGCGATACCACAGCAAGATCGCGACCGAACCGACGATAACCGCCAGGATGATGCCGAATACGCGGTCCGACACCAGGGTGTTGCACACGATGCCGATCGGGGTGCCGATCGCCGCGACGACTGCCAATACCAGTGCGGTGCGGCGGGTGTCGGGTCGGCGCAGCTGGCCGGAGTGCAGAAACGCCACACTCCCCACCACGCCGGCGGCAATATGTGTGACGATCGCGGTACCCGCCACCTGCGACGCCGACAGGCTCGTGAGTGTGAACAAGCCGACGGTCGGCAGGACGCCACCGGGGCCGAGAGCAGTGATACCGATGCCGCCGAGCAGCCCGAGTACCGCCAGCAGGCACAGTGGCACGACAGTAACTCCGGAAATCATCCCATCACCCCATCATGCGTCAGGGGTGAGTGTGAACAGGGGTTGCCGCCCGGACTACCGATGACGATGCCGACCCGGCGAACTGGAGTGATTACCCGGAAATAACCGTGGAATTACCTGCAGCGGTACATATTTCAGGACCGCGCGTTGTCACCAGTAGGTGCCGGGCACCAGCCGGGCGGCCCGGCGCACGGTCGAGCGGGTGATCCGACCGGCTGTTGTTTGTTTGCGTGGTGTCGGGCGCAGTACCGGCAGTTCGGGTTCGCGCTCGACGACCTCTCCCTTCGCCGCGGGGGAATCGGGTAGCGCCCGGTAGTACCGGTGCATGACCCGATCCTTGATGCCGGGGGCGAGCAGCGCTCCGTACTCGCCCAGGGTTCCCACCGGGACATCGATCCGGCGCGGCCGATCGGTCAGTGCCCGGACAATGGTCGCGGCCGCCCATTCCGGTGACTCCGAGGGGCCCTGCCTGCCGCTCGGTGCGATCATCGGGGTACGCACCAGCGGCATGTGAATGGTGGTGAAGGTGATGTTGTCCGAGAGCATTTCGGCGGCGGTGACCTCGGCGAACTTGTCGAGCGCGGCCTTGCTGGCGAGATAGGCGGCGAAGCGGGGTGTCGCAGCCTGTACGCCGGCGCTGGAGATGTTCACGATGTGGCCGTCCTTGCGTTCGCGCATCTGCGGCAGCAACGCCAAGGTCATCCGCACCGCACCGAAGTAGTTGACCGCCATGGTGCGTTCGAAATCGTGGAGCCGGTCGGTGGAGCGGTGCACGGCCCGCCGGATGGAGCGGCCGGCGTTGTTGACCAGCATGTCGACCCGGCCGTGTTTTTCGAGGATGGTGGCCACCGTGTCGGCCACCGAATCGGAATCGGTGACATCGCACTGGTAGGCGTGGGCCTGTCCGCCCGCGGCCGTGATCTCGGCGACGACCGCGTCCAGCTCCTCGCCGCGCCGGGCGAGCAGCAGCACCACAGCCCCCTTGGCGGCGACTGCGGTGGCGGCAGCCCGGCCGATTCCGGAGGACGCTCCGGTGATGACGACGTACTTACCGGCCAGATCCCGGCGCGCTCGTCGACGGCCCAGGTAACCGGCCGCGTGATTGTCCGACATCGTCGCTCCCTTGCAGGTCGTTTCCCCCGAACTTACTCTAAAGTAAGTTCGGGGGAAAGGGGCCCGGTACGGAAGCACTCAGACGGTGAGCCGGTCCTCCTCGCTGATGAATACCGTCGCGATCACACTGATCACCGCCGTCACCACCAGATATCCGCAGGCGAGCCAGGGAGTGCCACCACCGGCCGCGATCAGTGCCGTCACCACCATCGGAGTAATGCCCGAGGCGTAGATTCCCGAGAACTGGTACACGAAGGACAGTCCGGTGTAGCGCACCTCGGGTGGGTAGAGCCCGGCGTACAAGGTCCCCTGGGCGCCGTAGAACAGCGCGTGCGCCACCCCGAACACGGCGATGATCGCAATCGTGAACACCACGATATTGCCCACCTCGAACAGGGCGAACACCGGGAACACCAGAATGCCGTACGCGGCGATACCGGCGATATAGATCCGCCGGGCACCGAAACGATCGGTCAGGATTCCGGAGACGGGGATGAGCGCTGCCATCACCACGGCCGCAACGGTCACCGACACCAGCACCGGAACCTGATCGAAGCCGAGATGGCCGGTCGCGAAGCTGATCGCGAAAACACCCCAGGTATTGAACGCCGCGCCCTCACCCCAGCGGGAGAGTAGCCCCAGCACCGTGTTGCGCCGGCTGCGCGCAGTGCGGAACAACTGGACCACAGGGACTTTCGAGATCCGATTGAGCCGATCGACCTCGCGGAACGCCGGGGTCTCGTCGATCTTCAGCCGGACCACCAGCCCGATCACCACCAGCACCACGCTCGCACCGAAGGCGATGCGCCAGCCGTAGTCCAGGAACGCCTGCTCACTCAGAGTCGAACGCAGCAGCGCGAAGACGCCGGTACCGAGGGCGAGTCCGAGTGCCAGGCCGATCTGCGGATAGCTGCCGAAGCGGCCGACCTTGTGGCGCGGGCTGTGCTCGACCGCCAGCAGTACCGCACCGGCCCATTCGCCACCGAGGGCGAAGCCCTGCAGAATACGCAACGCCAGCAACAGGATCGGTGCCGCGACACCGATTGCGGCGCTGGTGGGCAGCACACCCATCAGTGCGGTCGATCCGCCCATAATCGCCATGGTCAGCGCGAGAGTGCGTTTACGGCCGATGCGGTCGCCGATGTGGCCGAAGACCAATCCACCGATCGGGCGCATCAGGAATCCGACGGCGAAGGTGGCGAACGACAGCATGGTTCCGACGAACGCACTGGTCTCGGGAAAGAACAGGGTGTTGAAAACGATGCCGGCCGCGGTCGAGTAGAGGAAGAAGTCGTACCACTCGACGGTGGTGCCGATCAGGCTCGCCGCGATCGCCGTCCGCGTCTCGGCGGTGCCGAGTTCCGGTGCGTGCTCGGTGCGTGTGGTCGCCGGCACGGACTCCACTAACGACATGAGTCCCTATCCCTTCTGCCGCCGATCTGCGCAGTGGACAGTAGGGCAGTCCGGGGGGTCGCCGGGAGGGTTGAAATCAGCGCGATTCCTGCGCCGGATTCTGTAGCGGTGTCCGTTCGCACCGATCCGCCGCCGAGTAGAGCCGCCGGTACCGGTAGACCTGTCAGCCCGCGTGGGCTGCTGTCTGCGGTGGTGTGGTCTCGGCCAGGCACACCAATGCGTCGTACGCGGCAGTTCCGGGTTCGGCGCTGTAGGCGACCAGCCGTTGCCCGGTCGCGTTCGGCACGGCCAGCACCACGTAGTCGAGGGCGAAGGAGCCCACCGACGGGTGGTGCAGCCGCTTCTGCCCGCTCACCTTGTGCCGCAATTCGTGATCGGCCCACAGCTCCCGGAATGCCGTGCTGCCGGACTTCATTTCGGTCACCAGCCGGCGCAGTACCGGATCGTCCGGGCGCCGGCCGGTGGCCGCACGGAGATGCGCCACCGAATCGGCGGCGATATCGTCCCACTCCAGAAAGCGTTGTCTGGATTCGGGATCGGTGAACACGTAGCGCACGTTGTTGGGGCGGCGGGGAGTGTCGGTCAGGTGGCCGAACAGCGCTGCGGCACTGTCGTTCCAGGCGAGCACATCGCTGTAGCGGTTGATCACATAGGCGGCGGTCGGCGCCGACAGCAATTCCAGCATCCGCCGTGCGCCGGCGGTCAGCTCGTTCGGTTCGGCCGGTAGCAGCCGCGCGTCACCGCCCAGCGCGAACAGATGGTCACGCTCGTCGTCGGACAGACGCAGCGCATTCGCCAGTGCGGCAAGCACACTCGGCGAGGGATGTGGGGCACGGCCCTGTTCCAGACGGGTGTAGTAGCCGGGGCTGACGCCGGCCAGCGAAGCCAGTTCGGTCCGGCGCAGGCCCGGGGTGCGTCGTACTCCCTCGACCGGCAGGCCCAGCGTGGCGGGGTCCAGGGCGGTGCGGCGCGAGCGCAGGAACGATCCCAGTTCGGTTGCCTGTGTAGCTGCCACGTCGTCCTCCTACCGGCGTCGGGCCGCTCTCAGGGTAGCCCTGGCAGGTGCACCCTCGGCTATTGTCCGGTGCCGTCGCCGCGATCGATGCTGGTCGGGTGAGTACAACCGTCATCCTTCCCGGCACCGGCATCGAGACCGGCACCTCGCCGGCGCGGGCCCGATGGACCTTGTTCGCGGCCTCCTTCGGATTCCTGATGGTGAGTCTGGACGCGACCATCGTGAACGTCGCACTGCCCACGCTGGGTGACCAGCTCGGCGCGGGGCTGAGTCAATTGCAATGGGTGGTGGACAGCTACACCCTGGTCTTCGCTGCGTTCCAGCTGATCGGCGGAACGCTGGCCGACCGGATCGGCGCGCGCCGGGCGTTCACCGCGGGCCTGGTGTTGTTCATCCTCGCCTCACTGATCTGCGGGCTGGCGACCTCCCCGGCGATGTTGATCGCGGCCCGGTTCGCGCAGGGACTCGGGGCGGCGTTCCAGCTCCCGGCCTCCCTGGCGATGGTGCGGCACGCATACGACGATCCCACCCGGCGCGCCCATGCGGTCGGTCTGTGGGCGGCCGCGGGTGGTGCGGCGGTGGCGGCCGGTCCGGTGATCGGCGGGGTGCTGCTGGTGACCCTCGGCTGGCGGTCGCTGTTCCTGGTGAATCTGGTGATCGGTGCGCTGGGGTTGCTGGCCACGACTCGGGCGGCTTCGGCGCCCCTCGGTTCCGCCCGGCGGATCGACCCGGTCGGTCAGGTCACGGTGGTGCTGTCGCTGTGCGGCCTCACCTACGGCCTGATCGAGGGCGGCCACCAGGGCTGGACCTCGCTGCCGGTGCTCACTGCTCTGCTCGCGGCCACGGCCGGTATCGCCTTCTTCGCCCGGTGGGAGAGCCGGGTCGAGGACCCGATGCTGCCGCTGTCGCTGTTCACCGGGTCGACCTTCTCGGCCGCTTCGGTCGTCGGTTTCGTACAGAACTTCGCCTACTACGGCATCGTCTTCCTGCTGTCGTTGTTCCTGCAGGAACTGGGTGGCAACTCGGCGCTGGTGACCGGTCTGGTCTTCCTGCCGATGAGTTTCGCGGCGCTGACGGCGAACCTGCTCGGCGGCCGGATCACCGCCGCGCTCGGCCCGCGACTGCCGATAGTCGGTGGTCAGATCGCCTTCGCCGCGGGACTGCTGGCGCTGCTGTTCGCCGGTGCGCAAGCTCCGCTGTGGCTGATCTGCATGGCGACGATTCCGGTCGGCTTCGGCGCCGGAACCGTCGTCCCGGCGATGACCAGCGCGGTGATGGAGGCGGTACCGGCCGAATATGCCGGTGTGGCCTCCGCGCAGTTGAACACGGCCCGGCAGGTCGGGGGTGCAGTCGGTGTCGCGGTATTCGGCGGGCTGGTGGCCGGTGACTTCCTCGGTGGTCTGCAGACCTCGTTGATGACCGCGGCGGTGGCGCTGCTGGCCGCCGCGGCGGTGGGTGCGAAATATGTCCGGCGCCGTTGAGCGCGGTGAGCTCTCCCGCGCGTAACCGGTCGAACCCACGTGTCGGACTCGGCGGCTACGATCGATGTCGAAAGTATGTTCGAGTCGAGAGGTGCTGGTATGGGCTGGGGCAACGGTCCGCCGACCTGGGCGGAGATGGAGCGGGTGCTCTCCGGTCTGCCCGGTCGCGGGGCGGAGCCGCCGGGGGACGGTGGCGACAGTCCGGCATGGTCGCGGACCCGTGGTGCGTACCGGGCGGGCCCGCAGTCGGCGCTCGAGAGCCCCGTGGTGCCGTATGCCGAGCTGCATGCTCATTCCGGGTACAGCTTTCTCGACGGCGCCGCACAGCCGGAGGAGCTGGTGGAGGAGGCGGTGCGGCTGGGGCTCGAGGCGTTGGCGCTCACCGATCACAACGGTTTCTACGGGGTGGTCCGGTTCGCCGAGGCCGCCGCCGAATGGGGACTGCCGACGGTGTTCGGTGCGGAACTGTCGCTGGGGGAGTACCGCGAGGAATCCGGTCCGGCCGCACTGCTCGACTCCGCGCCGATGACCGATTCGCAACCGCGTACCGGGGCACCGGACCCGGCCGGACCGCATCTGCTGGTGCTGGCGCGCGGGCAGGAAGGCTATCGGCGGTTGTCACGGGAAATGTCGGCCGCGCACATGGTCGCCGGTGAGAAGGGGATCCTGCGCTACGACCCGGACCGGCTCGCCGCGGCGGCGGACGGGCACTGGCACATCCTCACCGGCTGTCGCAAAGGGCAGGTACGACGAGCACTCGAACGCGGTGACGCCGAGGCGGAGGCCGCGCTGCGGGATCTGATGGATCGTTTCGGCCGCGATCGGGTGAGTGTCGAACTCACCCATCACGGCGTGCCCACCGACGATGAACGCAACAGCCGCCTGATCGCGCTCGCCGACCGGCTGCGGATTCCGGTAGTCGCCACTACCGCAGCACATTTCGCCACTCCGAGTCAGCGGCGCCGGGCGATGGCGATGGCGGCGATCCGGGCCCGCCGCAGCCTGGACGAGCTCGCCGGATGGTTACCGCCCACCGGCGGCGCACATCTGCGTTCGGGTGCGGAAATGGCGCGTTTGTTCGCCGACTGCCCGCGGGCGGTGACCGGCGCGGCCGAGCTGGCTCGCGAATGTGGGTTCGATCTGCGCCTGATCGCCCCGCAACTACCGCCGTTCGACGTGCCCGACGGCCACGACGAGAACTCCTGGCTGCGTGAGCTGACGCTGATCGGGGCGCACCGCAGATATGGCCCGCCACAGGGGAATCCGAAGGCCTACCGCCAGCTCGAACACGAGCTGCGCATCATCACCGAACTGAACTTCCCCGGCTATTTCCTGGTGGTGCACGATATCGTCGACTTCTGCCGGAACAACGACATCCTGTGTCAGGGGCGGGGTTCGGCGGCCAATTCCGCGGTCTGCTACGCGATCGGCATCACGAATGTGGATCCGGTGGCCAACGACCTGCTGTTCGAACGGTTCCTGTCTCCCGAGCGGGACGGTCCGCCCGATATCGATATCGATATCGAATCCGATCGCCGGGAAGAGGCGATTCAGCACGTCTACAACAAATACGGCCGGGAATATGCGGCCCAGGTCGCCAACGTGATCACCTATCGGGGAAAGTCCGCGGTACGCGATGCCGCGCGGGCCCTGGGGTTTTCTCCCGGTCGGCAGGATGCGTTCAGTAAACAGGTGAGCCGCTGGTCCGGGGTCGCCACCGAAACGCATACCGATATTCCGGAGCGGGTACTGCAGCTGGCCGGCGAGATCGAAGGGCTGCCCCGGCATCTCGGCATTCATTCCGGCGGCATGGTCATCTGTGATCGTCCGATCGCCGATGTCTGTCCCGTGGAGTGGGCGCGCATGTCCGGGCGCAGTGTGCTGCAGTGGGACAAGGACGATTGTGCCGCAGTAGGTTTGGTGAAATTCGACATGCTCGGCCTGGGCATGTTGTCGGCACTGCACTACATGATCGACCTGGTACGCGAACACGAAGGCGTCGCGGTCGAACTGCACGCACTGGATCTCACCGAGCCCGCCGTCTACGAGATGTTGTCCCGAGCGGATTCGGTGGGGGTGTTCCAGGTGGAGTCGAGGGCGCAGATGGCCACCCTGCCGCGGCTGCGCCCGCGAGGTTTCTACGATCTGGTCGTCGAGGTCGCGCTGATCCGTCCCGGCCCCATTCAGGGTGGTTCGGTGCATCCGTATATCCGGCGCCGCAACGGCCGCGACGAGGTGATCCTCGACCATCCTGCGCTGGAGAGCTCGCTGGCCCGGACACTCGGGATTCCGTTGTTCCAGGAGCAACTCATGCAGATGGCGGTCGATATCGCGGGCTTCACCGCGGCCGAGGCCGATCAGCTGCGCCGGGCGATGGGGTCGAAGCGGTCGCCGGAGCGCATGGAACGCTTACGGGAACGCTTCTATCAGGGAATGCACGAGCTGCACGGCATCACCGGGGAACTTGCCGACCGCATCTACGAGAAGATCTACGCATTCGCCAATTTCGGTTTCCCGGAAAGTCATTCACAGAGTTTCGCCGCGCTCGTATTCTATTCGGCCTGGTTCAAGCTGCATCATCCCGCGGCCTTCTGCGCGGGCCTGCTGAATGCGCAGCCGATGGGCTTCTATTCACCACAATCGCTGGTGGCCGATGCCCGGCGGCACGGCGTGGTGGTGCACGGGCCCGACGTCAATCACAGCCTCGTGGGGGCGACCCTGGAAGGGGACGGCAGCCGGGTCCGGCTGGGATTGTCCTCGATCCGGCATATCGGCGACGCTGTGGCCGAGCAGATCGTCGCGGCGCGCGCAGCCGGTCCGTTCACCTCGTTCCTGGACCTGACCGGACGGGTCGAGCTGACTGTGCCGCAGGCCGAGGCCCTCGCCACTGCCGGTGCGCTCGACAGTATCGGTCCCGAATCGTCCGATGGCGCGGCGGAAACCGGTACGAGCCGGCGGCAGGCCCTGTGGGCGGCCGGTGCCGCGGCGGGGGAACGTGCCGACCGCCTGCCCGGAACCGGCGCCGTCACCGACGCGCCGGCACTGCCCGGTATGAGCGCACTGGAAATGGCGGCCGCGGATGTATGGGCCACCGGGGTCTCACCCGGTAGCTATCCGACCGAGTTCCTGCGCTCACGCCTGGACGAACTCGGTGTGGTGCCCGCGAATCAGCTACTTGCCGTGGCCGACGGTTCGAAGGTTCTGGTGGGCGGCGCGGTCACCCACCGGCAGCGCCCGGCCACGGCCTCCGGTGTCACCTTCCTCAATCTGGAGGACGAGACGGGCATGGTGAATGTGGTCTGCTCGGTGGGGTTGTGGCGTCGCTATCGCCGCATCGTGCAAGGAGCGCCCGCGCTGCTGATCCGGGGCCGGGTACAGAATGCGGAGGGGGTGGTGAGCATCATGGCCGACCATGTCCAGCCGATGGAGTTGCGGATGCCGTCGAGGTCTCGCGATTTCCGTTGAGTGGAGTGCATTCTCGCGAACGGGGTGCGGATGCGGGCGTACTGGTGACATCGGTGTCCGATGTGGATATTGTTTGAAAGGTGCTCGGGGGGAAAGTGTTTCAATTCGGATCAATTGTCCGGAATCGGCAAGGGGGAAGTGTGAACGCTATCTGTGTCAGTCGTCGTCATCATCGCTACTCGGGTCCCTCCGGCTGCGCCGGGGGCCGGCGTCCTCGCATTCGCTGCGGTTGCCCGGTATCGGCGCGGAAAATATGTTGCGGTACAAGCACATCCACGTGGTCCGCCGATCCGGGGTGAGCTGCTGCCCGGTCGTGGAACGGAAATGTGCCCCGGCAGGATCGGTCGCACCGCTCACGGAGGGGATGTGTGGTGCGACCGACAGGATCGTGTTCACGGTCGGTGGTCGGTGCTCGTCCGGGGAGTGTCGTCAGGGCCCGGCCGCTATCCTGCGAGGGCACAGCCGCGAGAACGGCATCCCGGCAGACACTCCAGGAGCAGCCCGTGCCGACCATCGTCCGCGCCACGATCAAACCCAACAGCCGTAAGGGCCCACTCGTCGAGACCCTCGAGGACGGCACCCTGCAGCTGTATGTGCGGGCGCCCGCAGTGGAGGGCAAAGCGAACAAGGCCGCCATCGAACTGCTCGCCCGCCACTACGGGGTGCCGAAATCCGCAGTGCGCCTCACCGCCGGGGCCACCTCGCGTTTCAAGCGCTTCGACATCGACGATTAGCTCCTCGCGATGCCGCGCGACCCGTTGGGGATCAGTCCCGGCGGGCACGCGACCAGCCGTACCGCGGCCGGGTTGCCCGGGGGCGTGGGCTCGCTCGCCGACCGAGTCGGTCCGGGCCGGGCAGCTTCCCGGCGCCCGGCCGTCCGAGGGCCAGCGGGTAGCAGGCGAATCCGATCAACACCGCGGTGAAGTGTCCGACGTCGGTGAAGTCCTGGTCGAACAGCAGTGGGATCGCATACCAGATCAGGACCGCCGCGGCGTAAGTGAAACGCCACGGCCGCGGGATCCGGTACGCCAGCATCGCGACCACGCCCGCGAGGGCATAACTGACCCCCACGTCCAGCGTGAACATATCTCCCGCGGGCGCGTCGCCGTGGTGGATCTCCCAGGAGAGGATTCCCTCGCTGAGATAGGTGGCGCCCACGTGCGCGATCACCACGACGGCGAGCCAGCGCAGTGTGCCCAGCCATCGTTCGGCGGGAACATGGAAAATGTTGAACAGCAATGCATACCAGATCCACGACCAGTACCAGGTCTGTTCGCCGGGCAGCCAGAGCGCACTGGCGACCAGCACGTGAAGCGGGTCCTCACTCAGGTGGTGCAGATTCGTCGAACGATTGCCGAGCACCTCGCGGGTGAGTTCCGGAGACAGCTGGTTCAGCACCGTGGTCGTGATCAGCAGGATGGCCAACCAGACGAAGGTGCCCGGTGCCCGGCGGACATAGGACCACACGGCATGGGCGATACTGCGCGCCCGCGTCGAATGCCTCCGGCCGACTGCCGGAGCCGAATCGTCCGATGTCGTCATCTCAGCCGAGCGAGATATCGAACCGCACGTCCGGACGAGCCGCCACCGCTGCCGGCTTGCTCGATGCGTGATCGTTCGCAGGCATCTAGTCACCTACCTCTATTGTGAGCCGCCGAACCTCAGAATAGCTGCGCCATTGCCATTCGGGACGGTGTCGGAGGTGTCGGAGAGGACAGCGCAGTCCGGCCGGTGCTGCCGCTCAGGGCGCGTGTGGCGTTCCTACACCGCCCCGGGGAACCCCAGCTGTCGCCATGCTTCGTAGACCGCGACCGCTGCCGCATTGGACAGATTCATCGACCGGCGGCCCGGAAGCATCGGGATGCGTACTTGCTCGGTGAGATGCGGATCGGCCAGCACCTCGGGCGGTAGGCCGGTCGGTTCCGGTCCGAACAGCAGGACATCACCGGCGCGATAGGAGATGTCGGTGTTGCGGGTGGTGCCCTGGGTGGTGAACGCGAAGACCCGTTCGGGCTGCATCGCCTTCCAGGCGGCGGCGAGGTTCTCGTGCACGGTGACCATCGCGAGGTCGTGATAGTCCAGCCCGGCGCGCCGCAGCTTCGGCTCCGACAGATCGAACCCGAGCGGCTCGATCAG
The DNA here is from genome assembly GCF_001613265.1 of Nocardia vermiculata NBRC 100427. GTDB lineage: Bacteria > Actinomycetota > Actinomycetes > Mycobacteriales > Mycobacteriaceae > Nocardia > Nocardia vermiculata. Next base: position 196,541 of record NZ_BDCA01000007.1, on the reverse strand, counting down.
ATGCAGTTCGCAGCCCGTACCTGCCACCAGACGGATCGCATTACCGGTATTCGGGGGGATACGCGGTTCGAAGAACACCAGCTTGAGCACACCGAGACGGTACCGATGACCACACCAGGCCGACGACCCGGAGGGGTGAGTGCGACAATCGCACCCGTGACCGATGCACCCGCCGCCGAGCCGCAGCAGTCCAGCCCGATGAACCGGTTTTTCCAGGTTCATCTGCCGATGCTGCTCGTTGCCGTGGTAATGCTGGTCGCGGTGGTGTTCGTGGCGCAGGACCGGTGGCGGCGCGGGGCGTTCTTCATCGGCGGGGCGACGCTGCTCGCTGCCGCGTTCCGGCTGTGCCTGCCGCCGGCTCGGGTGGGGCTGCTGGCGGTGCGGAGCCGGCCGTTCGATGTCGGTGCCTACACCGTGCTCGGCGGTGCGATCGTCGTGCTGTCGGTGACGATCAGCAGCCTCGGCGTGGGCTAGCCGCTCAGGATTCGCGGGCGTCCTTCGCGGCCCGTGCCAGGGCCATCGTCTGTTCGAGCAGTTTCGCGATCGCGTCGAATTCGGTGAGGAACCCGTCGTGCCCGTCGCGGGAGTGCACCACTTCCAGGCCCTTGCAGCCGGGCAGCAGCTCGGCCAGTTCCTGCTGGGTCCGCAGCGGGTACAGCCGATCGGAGTCGACACCGCCCACCACACACGGAACCGGGGTGGAGGCCAGCGCGGCCTCGATGCCGCCGCGGCCGCGGCCCACGTCGTGCCGGTTCATGGCCTCGGTGAGCAGGATGTAGGTGGCCGCATCGAATCGGGCCACCAGCTTCGTGGCCTGGTGTTCCAGATAGCTCTGCACCGCGTACCGGCCGCCGTTCCACGGATCCTCCTCGCCCTGCGGCGAGTTGGCGAAGCGGTGGTCGAGCTCGAATTCGGTGCGGTAGCTCAGATGTGCGATCCGCCGTGCGACCCCGAGGCCGGCGCGGGGGCTGCGGCCGGTGCCGTGATAGTTGCCGTCCTGCCAGTCCGGATCGGATTTTATCGCCGCGATCTGGGTGGTCTGGGTGCCGATCTGGTCGGCGGTGGCGCGGGCACCTACCGCCAGTACGAGAGCGGCGTCGAGCCGATCGGGATAGCCGACCATCCACTCGAGCACCCGCATACCGCCCATGGAACCGCCGACGGCCGCCGCGACGCGGTCGATGCCGAGCCGGTCCAGCAGTGCCACCTCGGCGGTGACCTGATCGCGGATCGAGGTTTCGGGGAATCGGTTACCCCACGGCTTACCGTCCGGTGCGAGGGACGCGGGCCCGGTGCTGCCCTGGCAGCCGCCGATGACATTCGTCGCGACGACGCACCAGCGGTCGGTGTCGAGCGGAGCTCCCGGGCCGACCAGCCCCTCCCACCAGCCGGGTGCGGACTGCGGATCGTCGAGGTTCGCGCTGACGTGGGAATCGCCGGTCAGCGCATGTTCGACAAGCACCACATTGTCCAGTTCGGGGGACAGTTCACCCCAGCGCTGTACTGCCAGTTCGACGCCGGGGACGAGGGCGCCGTTCTCCAGCCGCACGTCGCCGATCGTCACGGTTCCCAGTTGCCCGCCGGCGGGGGGCAGTAGCGCCGCGGCGCCGGTGCGGGACGCGTTCGATTCGATACTCACGGTCACCGCGCTGCCACCGTGTCGGGCCGGGCCGGCCGGGAGGCGACACCGGGCACTGCCGGACAGGCGTGCGACGTGCGCACATGTGTGGAGGCGATGCGGGTGACGAGGGAACACACATCCCTGATGGTAGCGACACGCCTGTGGGCCCCTGCCGCCTCCACGTCCTCGAGGCCGATGTGCACGGTGCACTCACTCACTTGTGACTCCTGATGGTCGCGCTTGCCCTCGGCTCTCGAGGGCCCGGTCAATCACCCGGAGCACCCCACCGGACCTGGAGGGTTGCCGGCCAGCGAGCCGGGGCTTGGCACTGGCACTCATGACCTGCTGTGGATGGTAACAATCGCCCGCGGCGGGGTCGAGATTTGGGCTCGGCCGAACCGGCGGTGATCCTGGGCGGTGTGACGTGGCTATCTCTCAATGGGATGGCCCCTGTCTTTGAGACACAGCGCACCAGTACGCTTGTCTTGTTTAGCACCAGGCGTCTCGTGGACAACGCGGGGCGTATACGTTGTCTGTTGAACAGCTGGGGTCCGCTCACAAGCGTGCTCGCCTAGCCGTGCAATGGGAGCACACCTTCCTTAGGAGGACACGAAGATCCATGTCCAAGATCAAGGTTGAAGGGACCGTCGTCGAACTCGATGGCGACGAAATGACCCGGATCATCTGGCAGTTCATCAAGGACAAGCTGATCCACCCGTACCTCGATGTGAACATCGAGTACTACGACCTCGGTATCGAATCGCGCGACAAGACCGACGATCAGGTCACGGTCGATGCGGCCAACGCCATCAAGAAGTACGGCGTCGGCGTCAAATGCGCCACCATCACCCCCGATGAGGCGCGTGTCGAGGAGTTCGGCCTCAAGAAGATGTGGCGTTCGCCGAACGGCACGATTCGTAACATTCTCGGCGGCACCATCTTCCGTGCGCCGATCATCATCTCCAATGTGCCGCGTCTGGTACCGGGCTGGAGCAAGCCGATCATCATCGGCCGCCACGCCTTCGGCGACCAGTACCGCGCCACCGACTTCAAGGTGCATCAGGCCGGCACCGTCACGCTGCAGTTCACCCCGGAGGACGGCTCCGAGCCGATCGTCCACGAAGTGGTGAAGATGCCCGAGGACGGCGGCGTCGTCATGGGCATGTACAACTTCAAGAAGTCCATCGAGGACTTCGCGCGGGCCTCGCTGAACTACGGCCTGCAGCAGAACTACCCGGTCTACATGTCGACCAAGAACACCATCCTGAAGGCCTACGACGGCATGTTCAAGGACACCTTCCAGGAGATCTACGAAAACGAGTTCAAGCAGGAGTTCGAGGCCGCAGGCCTCACCTACGAGCACCGCCTGATCGACGACATGGTCGCCTCCGCGCTCAAGTGGGAGGGCGGCTACGTCTGGGCCTGCAAGAACTACGACGGCGACGTGCAGTCCGACACCGTGGCGCAGGGCTTCGGCTCGCTGGGCCTGATGACCTCGGTGCTGCTCACCCCGGACGGCAAGACCTGTGAGGCCGAGGCTGCCCACGGCACCGTCACCCGGCATTTCCGCCAGCACCAGCAGGGCAAGCCCACCTCCACCAACCCGATCGCCTCGATCTTCGCGTGGACGCGTGGCCTGGCTCATCGCGGCAAGCTGGACAACAACCCCGAGCTGATCGGCTTCGCACAGACCCTCGAGGATGTGGTCATCAAGACCGTCGAGAGCGGCCAGATGACCAAGGATCTGGCGCTGCTGGTCGGTGGCAACCAGGGCTACCTGACCACCGAGGAATTCCTCGGTGTGCTCGATGCCAACCTGGCGCGCGAACTGAGCTGAGTGCAGGTCGGCCGGACCGGGATCCGGATCGGCCGATAGATCTACCCGGGCACCCGCCCCCACCCTCACGGTGGCCGCGGGTGCCCGAATTGTTTCCGCAGGTATCCGGTCCGGCAGTAGGGTGCAGCCGCGGTGAGTGGAATCACCACTCGAGCTGGTATCGCCGCCGGCGTGCGTGGCGTTGGCCCCACCTATGGCCAACTCTGCTCCCGCCGCGACATCTGTTCCCGCTGCGTCGACCGAAGCGGTCACCGATCCAGCGGTAGCCACGATCGCTGCGCCCGCAGAGCACGACCTGTCCGCTGCCTCCGCCGCGGGCACGATCCAGGTCGGCGCGGAGGCGGCGCAGCCGCGAGCCGGCTGGCACATCCCGGCCATGCTCGCCCTGGCGCTCGGCGGATTCGGTATCGGCACCACCGAGTTCGTCACGATGGGCCTGCTTCCCGATATCGCCGCGGATCTGCACGTCACCGAGCCCACTGCCGGCCATGCGGTCTCGGCCTATGCGCTGGGAGTGGTGGTCGGAGCACCACTGATCGCAGCGTTGTGCGCGCGCGTTCCCCGTAAACGTCTGCTGATCGCGTTGATGATCGCCTTCACCGTGGGCAATATCGCCTCGGTGCTGGCGCCGGTGTTCCCGACCCTGGTCGGCGCCCGGTTCGTCGCCGGACTTCCCCACGGTGCCTACTTCGGGGTGGCGTCGCTGGCGGCGGCCTCGCTGGCCCCGGTGGGGCAGCGCGCCAAAGCGGTCGCCGCGGTCATGCTAGGCCTGAGTGCGGCCAATGTGGTGGGGGTTCCTGCCGCGACCTGGCTGGGGCAGAGCCTGGGCTGGCGTGACGCCTATGTCGTGGTGGCGGTCATCGGGTTGGCGACCGTGGCTGCGATCGCGCGGTATGTGCCCGACCTGACCGGGATCCGTATCACCGATCCACGTACCGAACTGGGTGCCCTGCGCCGCCCACAGGTGCTGCTGACCCTGGTGGTGGGTGCGGTCGGATTCGGCGGCATGTTCGCGGTGTACACCTACATCACCTCGACTCTCACCGACGTCGCCGGCCTGGCGCAGGGCCTGGTCCCGATCGTGCTGGCGCTGTTCGGGCTCGGCATGGTGGCCGGCAATATCGTCGGCGGTGTGCTCGCCGACCGTGGCGTGGATCGTTCGATCTTCGCGGCTCTGGTCGCGATGGTCGTGATCCTCGCCGGGTTCGTCGCCGCGGCGCACAATCCGTTCACCGCGGGTGTCGGCGCGTTCCTCGTCGGTGCCTCCGGTGCGGCGATCGCTCCCGGTTTGCAGACCCGGCTCATGGATGTCGCGCACGACGCGCAGACGCTGGCGGCGGCGCTCAATCACGCCGCGCTCAATATCGCGAACGCGGCCGGGGCGTGGCTGGGCGGCATGGTGATCGCGGCCGGGCTCGGCTACACCGCTCCGGCGGTGGTCGGTGCCGGCCTGGCGGTAGCGGGCGTGCTGCTCTTCACGCTCACCACCTGGCTCGCCCGCCGTCCGGCCGCAGGATGAGTTTCGTTCAATCCTGTATGTAAGTGTAAGATTTCCGGAATGGCCAGATCACTCACCGGCAGGCCGCCGCGCCGCACGCAGGAACAACGCAGCAGTGAGATGCGTGTTCGCCTGCTCGATGCGACCATCGAGTGTCTCGTCGAATTCGGCTACGCCGGCACCACCACGCCGCGGGTGGCCGAGCGGGCAGGGGTGACCCGAGGCGCGCAAGTGCATCATTTCGGCTCCAAGACTGATCTGGTCGTCGCCGCGATCTCGCATCTGGCCCAGCGGCGCACCGAGGCTGCGATGAAGGAGCTGGGCCGGTTGCGCGTCGGCGACGACCCGATCGGCACCACCCTGGACGCCATGTGGGATCTGCACCAGGGGCCGCTGTTCATCGCCGCGATGGAGTTGTGGGTCGCGGGACGAACCGATCCCGTGCTGGCGGCCGAGGTCGAGAAGGTGGAACCGTTCGTCAACAACGCGGTGTTGCTGGCGGTCTCCCAACTGGTTCCGGACGAGATGCGGCGCAAGGAAGTTCGTGATTTCGCCTACACCGCGATGGATACCTTGCGTGGGATTCTGGTGTCGAACTTCGTCTCCTCGGATCCCGAGCGCGCGCATCGGCGCTGGCGGCGTGCCGCGGCGCAGTTGCGGCTCGCCGCCCAGGTGGCATTGCCGGGCCTAGGGGGCGACCGGGAGCCGGCCTCCGAGCAGTAGCCTGCCGATACGTCGAGGCAGTGCCGACGGCTCGGCTGAACCGGCGCCGGAGTCGCTGAGACTCGCCCGGATCGGTGCGTGCCGCCGGCGCGCCCGGTTCGCGTCACGTACTCACGGCACAGCGCCGAAGCGTGCAATACATGCCGTTCTGCCTCGCCGATAGGTGTCATCGAGTGTGCTCCCGCCCCTCGAGGTATGTATCAGTACAAACTTTTGACCTGCGTGGACCGCCCGATTCTTGCCGTACTCGGAACCTGCTATTGCGTATTTACATACAGCTTCGTATGTTTGTTTCTACGGTGATCGGAACGGATCAGCGACCGCCGCCCGCTTCTGCGGGGCGGCCGATGGGAGGAGTTCGATGGCGAACAAGGTCTATGTCGTCGGCGTCGGAATGACGAAATTCGAGAAACCGGGACGCCGCCAGGTCACTGCGGACGACGGCACGACCCGGGCCTGGGACTACCCGGATATGGCTCGCGAGTCGGGCACGAAGGCGCTCGACGACGCCGGTCTCGACTACCGCGAGATTCAGCAGGCCTATGTTGGCTACGTCTACGGCGAGTCGACCTCCGGCCAGCGGGCGGTCTACGAACTGGGTATGACCGGTATCCCGGTATTCAACGTGAACAACAACTGCGCCACCGGATCCACGGCGCTCTACCTTGCGGCACAGGCGATCCGGGGCGGCCTCGCCGACTGCACCCTGGCGCTGGGTTTCGAGAAGATGCAGCCGGGCTCGCTCGGCTCCACCTGGGACGATCGAGAACAGCCGATGGCCAAGCACATGCTGGCCCTGGCCGAGATCTCCGAGGTGCTGTTCCCGCCGGCGCCGTGGATGTTCGGCGCGGCCGGCCGTGAGCACATGAAGCAGTTCGGCACCACCGCCGAACACTTCGCCAAGATCGGTTACAAGAATCACAAGCATTCGGTGAACAACCCGTATTCGCAGTTCCAGGACAAATATTCGCTCGACGACATCCTGGCCTCGCGGATGATCTACGATCCGCTCACCAAGCTGCAGTGCTCACCGACCTCGGACGGTTCGGGAGCGGTGATCGTGGCCTCGGAGGAGTTCGTCGACCGGCACGACCTGTCCGGGCGCGCAATCGAGATCGTCGGCCAGTCGATGACCACGGATTTCGCCTCCACCTTCGACGGTACCGCCAAGAATCTCATCGGCTACGACATGAATGTTAAAGCCGCACAGCAGGTCTACGACCAGTGCGGGCTCGGCCCGCAGGATTTCCAGGTCATCGAACTGCACGACTGCTTCTCCGCTAACGAACTGCTGCTCTACGAGGCGCTGGGACTGTGTGGCGAAGGCCAGGCGGGCAGTCTCGTCGACGAAGGACAGACGACCTACGGCGGCCGTTGGGTGGTGAATCCCTCCGGCGGCCTCATCTCCAAGGGGCATCCGCTGGGCGCCACCGGCCTGGCGCAATGCAGTGAGCTGACCTGGCAGCTGCGCGGAGACGCCGACAAACGGCAGGTCGAGGGCGTAACCGCCGGACTGGGCCACAACATCGGGCTCGGCGGCGCCGCAGTAATCACCGCCTACCAGCGCGCCGACCGCTGACCCCCACCACCACGAGGAGTATCGATATGGGCCACATCGAAGCCACCAAGAATCTCGCGGCCACCCCCGACGCCCTGTGGGCAGTGGTGTCGGATCCGCAGACCTGGGACAAATGGTTCACCATTCACGAACGCTGGATGGAGGAGCCACCCGCCACGTTGACCACCGGCTCGAAGCTGGTCGCCAAGATCATGATGCTCGGCATGGCGAACAAGATGGAATGGGTTGTGGAGGAGGTCGATTCGCCCAACAACCTGGTACTCACCGGCACCGGTATGGCGGGAGTGAAGGTGCGTTTCGCGTTCGACATCGCGCCGAACGAAGGCGGTAGCACCTTCTCGGTCTCCGGTGATTTCGAGGGTGCACTCATCAAGGGCGCCCTCGGTAAGGCAGTCGAAAAGGACGGCGCGGGTCAGCTGGACAAGACCCTCGGTCAACTCGACGCACTCGCGACCGCCTGACGAAGGAGGCCGGCCATGACGACCGAAACATCCTCACAGTCGGTGAAATTCGATGCGAGCGGCTTGAACGTCTGGTCCGACACGGAACACTTCGAGGTCACCCGCGACCGGATCGCCGAATACGCCGCCGCGACCAACGATCCGATCACCGCTCACCTGGCCGGCGATATCGCCCCGCCGGTGTTCGCCATCGTTCCCGTCTTCGAGGCGATGATGATGCCGGTGATCGACGTCGTCCCGATGGACATATTCGGCCGAGTCGTCCACGGCGAACAGGATTTTCACTTCCATCGTCCTATCCGTCCCGGTGATCGGCTGAGCTCGCGTGCCCGCGCAGTCGGCTACGAGGGCCGCGAGAACGGCACCACGATCACCATCCACATCGAATGCCGCGCCGAGGATGGCGAACTGGTGAACGAGCAGTACCTCACCGCGTTCTTCCGTAATATCGATGTGGGGGAGCGGGTCGGTGTGGCGGGGCCCGCGCACAAATTCGATCCCGCCTGGGCCGACGAGCCGGCTGTAGCGACGGTGTCCCAGCACGTCGATGCCGATCAAACCTTCCGCTACGCACCGGCGTCCGGCGATCCGGTGCCGCTGCATCTGGACGACCAGGTGGCCAAGGATGCCGGCCTGCCCGGCATCATCGCCCATGGTCTGTGCACGATGGCGATGTCCTCGTGGGCGGTCCTCACCGAGGTGGCGGGCTCGGATGTGCATCGGCTGCGGCGTTTCGCGGTGCGTTTTTCCAAGATGGTGTTCCCGGGCGACGATCTCGAGACCCGGATCTGCCGGGTCGGCTCCGCCGGCTCCGAGACCACCTACGCATTCCGTACCGCGCGCGGCGACGACTTCGTGCTCACCGACGGCCTGGCGATCGTCGTCGACCGATAGCGATTCGTGGCGCGGAAATCGCTGCGCCGCAGTGAATCACAACTAACACTATTCGAGGAGAGCTTTATGGGTGCATTGGATGGGCGGGTGGCCGTCATCACCGGAGCTGGCCGGGGCATCGGCCGCGAACATGCGCTGCTGTTCGCCCGGGAAGGCGCTTCGGTCGTGGTGAACGATCTGGGCGGCAGCAATGCGGGCGAGGGCGCCGATACCGGACCTGCGCAGGATGTCGTCGACGAGATTCGGGCGGCCGGCGGTAAGGCCGTCGCCAACTCCGGCAACGTCGCGCTGTGGGACGGCGCGCAGAATCTGGTCGACCAGGCCCTCGCCGAGTTCGGCCGGCTCGATGTGGTCGTCAACAATGCCGGAATTCTGCGGGACGGATTCATTGCCTCGCTCGAGGAATTGCAGTGGGATGCGGTGATCGCCGTCCATCTCAAGGGTCATTTCAATGTGCTCCGGCATGCGGCGGCGTACTGGAAGCAGGAATCCAAGGCCGGTCGGCAGCCGCAGGCCGCGGTGGTCAATACGGCCTCGGCCTCGGGTGTCACGCTGCCCAACGCCGGGCAGGTGAACTACGGGGCCGCCAAGGCCGGTATCGCGGCAATGACACTGGTGGCGGCCGAGGAACTGGAACGCTACGGGGTGCGGGTCAATGCGATCGCCCCCATGGCTCGCACCCGATTGACACTGGCCACCCCCGGGATGGGTGCGATCTTCGCGGCCGAGGTGCCCGAGGGCGAGTTCGACGCCTTCAGCCCGGCCAATATTTCGCCGCTGGTCGCCTATCTGGCTACCGATAAATGCCCGCTGACCGGCAAGGTGTTCGCGGTGCAGGGTGGTGCGATCTCGGAACTGGGCGGCTGGCACGACGTGAAGACCATCGAAACAGACGGTCCGTGGGAGATCGACGATATCGCGGGCCGCCTGCCTTGATCTCGTGCACAACCAGTCCACAGCCCCGAAGCCGGAGGAGCACAACGATGTTCGAATGGTCCGAGACCGATGAGATGATCCGCGAGGCGGTGCGCGGCTTCATCGACAAAGAGATCCGGCCTCATGTCGACGCGCTGGACAGCGGTGAGATGGCGCCGTACCCGATCCTGCGAAAGTTGTTCGCCGATTTCGGTATCGACGCCCTCGGCGCCGAAGCGGTCGAGAAGATGCTGGCGAAACAGCGCGCCGCCGAGTCCGGACCGGTCGATGCGGATTCCTCGGGTGTGAAGAAGTCCGGTGGCGATCTGTTCGGTGATCAGCAGTCGCTGATGGCGGTGCTGGTCAGCGAAATCTCCGGGGTGAGCATGGGGTTGGTCGCGGCGATGGGGGTATCGCTCGGTCTCGGCGCCGCCACGATCATGTCGCGCGGCACCCTGGCGCAGAAACAGCGCTGGCTCGCCGATATCGTCACCCTGAAGAAAGTCGCGGCGTGGGCGATCACCGAACCCGACTCCGGATCCGATGCCTTCGGCGGGATGAAAACCACCGTCAAGCGCGACGGCGAGGACTACATCCTCAACGGGCAGAAGACCTTCATCACCAACGGCCCCTATGCCGATGTGGTCGTCGTATACGCCAAGCTCGACGAGGGCGACGGGACGGACAAGCGCGACCGCAAGGTGCTGACCTTCGTCCTGGACAAGGGAATGGAGGGCTTCACCCAGGGCAAACCGTTCAAGAAGATGGGTTTGCACTCCTCGCCCACCGGTGAACTGTTCTTCGACAATGTGCGCCTGAGCCGTGACCGGCTGCTGGGCGAGACGGAGGACCACAAGGGTGGCGACGGCCGCGAGAGCGCCCGGGCCAGTTTCGTGGCCGAGCGGGTCGGCGTGGGAATCATGGCACTGGGCATCATCAACGAATGTCACCGGCTGTGTGTCGATTACGCGAACAATCGCACGCTGTGGGGGCAGGAGATCGGGCGATTCCAGCTGGTGCAGCTCAAGCTCGCCAAGATGGAGATCGCGCGGATCAATGTGCAGAACATGGTGTTCAACACTCTCGAGCGCGGTCGTGCCGGTAAACCGCCCAGCCTCGCCGAGGCCTCCGCGATCAAGCTGTACTGCTCCGAAACGGCGACCGAGGTCGCGATGGAGGCGGTGCAACTGTTCGGCGGCAACGGCTATATGGCCGAATACCGGGTCGAACAGCTCGCCCGCGACGCCAAGTCGTTGATGATCTACGCCGGGAGCAACGAGATTCAGGTGACCCACATCGCGAAAGGGCTGCTGGGTCGATGACCACGAGATCACCGGCGTGAGCGGCGACCGGCGGATCGGTGCCGAGGGGTTCGCACCGATCCGCCGGTCCTCTCACACCGCCCGCAGATGCGTGCGGCTGGCGTAGACGTGCTCGGCGATCAACGTGGCGATACGGTCGGGAGCCTCCAGCATCGGCACGTGACCTACCCCGTGCACCAGGATGCAGTCCGACGACTCGGGGAGTTCCTTTCCGAACCGCTGGGCATAGCAGCTGTTCGGAATGAGCCGGTCGTATTCGCACATGAGCAGCCGCACCGGGACCTCGATCGTCGACAGATCGGGCAGTGCCGCACCACGCAGCCCACCGGTGATCAACGGCAGTAACGCCGTGCAGTGCGTGGCCGAGACGAGCGCCGCCTCGACCGCGCGCCGTGGTGCGGCCGCAGCGTTCTTACTCAGCAACATCGCGGTGAAGCGTCGGATCGGGGCGCTGAACAGTACCGCCGGCGGCACCCGCTTACCGATCTCGACGATCGGCAGTAGCGACAGGAATTCCAGTCCGACTCGCACCTGCGCGGCCGAGCGGTTGTGCCAGCCGCCGGCCGGTGCGATGGCGGTCAGGGTGCGTGCCCGCCCCCGCCGCGCCAGTTCGAAACCGACCCATCCGCCCAGCGAGTTTCCGGCGATGTGACAGGTCCGCCAGCCCAGTTCGTCGAGCTGTGCCTCCACTCGATCGGCCAGGAGTTCGACGTCGACCCGCGCGCCGTCCACCTCGGAACCACCCCAGTGTCCGGCGAAGGCCGGCGCGAAGACTTCGCAGGTGGACGACAGCCGCAGTGCCACATCCTCCCAGCAGTGCGGCGACATCATGACACCGTGCAGCAACAACAGAGGATCTCCGGATCCGGTGTGCAACGCACTCATGGGCGCGGGAGAGGGACGGGGGTTGGTGGTGCCGGACGTCATCGTCGTCACCCCTTCCGGAACGCTCCGGACCACCGGGCCGCACACGGCCTCGATGTCCGCGAGGACGGGTTATGACCAGCATTGTACGGTCCTTGGGTGCCCTACATCATCAGTTCGATCAATGTGAACGGCGTGCGTGCCGCCACCGGCAAGACCGGTAGGGGCATGCTCGAATGGCTCGAGGTCACCGAGGCGGACATCATCTGCCTGCAGGAGACTCGGGCAACCGACGAGCAGACCCGTAAGGCGCTGGCGCCGGTGCTGGACGCCGGCTGGCATCTCGCGCTCGCCGAGCCCGGCACCAAAGGTCGTGCGGGAGTGGGCATTCTGTCTCGCCGGGAACCGAATGCGGTCCGGATCGGATTCGGCAGCAGCGAATTCGACGGTCTCGGGCGTTATGTCGAGGCCGAATTCGACGAGGTGACCGTTGCGAGCGTGTACGTGCACACCGGCGAGGCCGACACTCCGATGCAGGACGAGAAGTACCGCTTCCTGGCCGAGCTGGGTGCGCATATGAAGGCGCAGACTCGTGATTTCGTGGCCTGTGGGGACTGGAATGTCGCGCACACCGAACTCGATATCAAGAACTGGAAGGGCAACATCAAGAAGTCCGGGTTCCTGCCCGGCGAGCGGGCCTGGGTCGACGAGATGATCGCCGCCGGCTACGTGGACGTGGTGCGGAAACTGCATCCGGACGTCCCCGGGCCTTATAGCTGGTGGTCCTACCGGGGCCGCGCCTTCGATACGGATGCCGGGTGGAGGATCGATTATCACTTGGCGCGTGGGGCGATCGCCGAGCGCGCGAAGCAGGCGGTCGTCGAGCGGGCTCCCGAATATGCGCTGCGCTGGTCCGACCACGCCCCGGTCACGGTGCAGTACCGCTGATCATTCACCTCTGACTTCTCGCCGGTGATCCGGCGGATATCCGGAACTATCGATGAACAGGCGCCGATAAGAAATGTCCGACAAGAGAATTCGCACGCTGTTGGTCCTCGGTGGCCTGGTGGTTGCGGCGATCGTCGCGGGACTGCTGGGGTTGCGCGGCGGTGAGACCGACAGTGGTGCCCAGTCCGTGGCGTCCACCCAGTCGTCGGTGGCCGCGGCCGCGACGTCCGCACAAGCCTCCTCGGCGTCCGCGGCGCAGACCCCCGGCAGCAACGTGCGCAAGACTCCGGCCGCGACCCGCGCGCCCGGTGTCCCGGACCACGCCTACGACACTCTCGCCGAGATCGATGCGGGACGCTGGCCGGATTCCGCGGACGCCCCGGGGACGAAGGGCGGCGACCGGTGGGGGAACCGCGAGGGGAATCTGCCGAAGACCGACGACAACGGTAAGTCCGTCAAATATCAGGAGTGGGACGTCAATCCGAAGCAGCGCGGCCAGGGACGCGATGCCGAACGCATCGTCACCAGCAGTGACGGCAAGGCGTACTACACCGCCGACCACTATCGAACCTTCACGAGGATGCGCTGATGACCAGGTCGATCTCGCTGTTGCGGTTCCTGTCCGATGCCGGCACCGCGGCACCGGTGCTGGGAGCACTCGATGTCGATGCCGCGGTGTTCAGCGGGGTGCGCTTGCGGGCACCCGACGACTATGTGGTGCGTGAGCTGCGCGCCTCCCGGATGCGCACCACCGCGGGGGTATTCGACGAATTCGCCGCGGCCTTCCAGTTCCCGTACTACTTCGGCCACAATCGCGATGCCTTCGACGAATGCCTGCGCGACCTGGATGATTTCGTGGGGACGGCGGCAGGCTATGTGGTCGTGATCCGCGATGCCGAGCGGCTGCTGGCCGACCGGCGTTCGGATCTGGACTGGTTCACCGAGGCCGTGCAGGATGCCGCGGAGTACTGGGCTGCCCGCGATGTGGTGTTCCGAGTGGTACTGCAGCACCCGGCGCGTGAACTCCTGCAGGGTGCGGCGCACGGTGCGGCGGTGGTCCCGCTGACCATGCCGGAACCGGAGGCCGGCGGCTCAGCGTAGCCGGCGCGCCAGATCCTCACCGAGCAGCACGAAGACATCGGTGGTCTCGTCGATCAGCTGTTCGCGGCTCATCGCGATATCGCCCTGCTGCCAGCTGGTCAGGGTCTGCACCAGGCCGCCGACCAGGTAGGTGGCGCGGAATCCGATGGCCGGGTCCGGAGTCGGCGTGCTCAGGTCGTAGAAGTCGATGCCCTGGGTGGCGACGAGGTTCGCGAATGCCGCGATGCTCTGCAGCGTGCGCGAGCGCAGTTCCGGAGTGGAGGTACTGACCGCGAGCGCGACCTGCGCCTTGCGGGGATCGTCGGTCAGCACGTGGATGCCGGCCGAGACCGCGGCATGGGCCATGGCCCGGGTATCGGGCCGGGCGTCGGATCCGCCGGTCAGCTCTCGTAGTGAGCCCATGATCGCCTCGGCCAGCTCCTCGGCGATGCGGTCGAGCAGGGCGGTGAGTACGGCGCCGCGGCCCTTGAACTGCTCGTAGTAGTAGCGCTCGTTCAACCCGGCCTGAGCGCACAGCCCGGCGACCGTCAGCTTGTCCGGTCCGTGGGTGCCGACGATGTCGAGAGCGGCGTCCAGTAGCGCGGTCCGTCGCCCCGCGCGGCGTTCGGCGGCCGAGATCCCGCCGTAGGTCCGCTGTGCCGTCACGATCCGATTGTGGCACGGAAGCAATTCTGGCAGTAACTCTTGCCAGAATGGCAATTCTGGTGGATCCTATTGCCAGATTGCGAGCGAGGAGGGCGACGATGCCTGGTCCCGGATATTTCTCCGACGATTCGATGATTCGCCGGGTCATGCGCAAACGCGCGGTCGGGCTGACCTACGGCCTGCGTGCCCTGGTGATCGGCGCGGTACATCCGCTGTTGTACGTCGGCACCGCCGAGAACACCGCGCACCGCGCCACCCCGTACACCCGGCTCGCGCTCACCGGGCGCCTGTTCGAGGCGGTCTTCCTGGGTGACAAGGAGGAGGCCGACCGCGCCCTCGCCTTCACCCACAAGCGGCACGTCCCGGTCGAGGGCGTCCTCCCCGAAGATGCCGGCCCGCGCCATCCGGTGGGTTCGCACTACTCCGCGCTCGACCCGCACCTGATGTTCATGACCATGGCATTCACCGTCGATTCCGCCGAGGTGATGCACGACGTCCTGGTGCGCAGGCTGACCGGCACCGAACGCGAGGACCTCTACCAGGACTACGTGCGCTGGGGTGAGCTGTTCGGCATGCCGCGCTCCGCGGCGCCCGCCGACTACCCGGCCTTTCGCCGCCACTTCGACGACTACCTGGCCTCCGACGAGTTGTACCTCACCGAGGAAGCGAAACTGGTGGGCTCCTACCTGGTCGGCAAGTTCGTCCCGCATCCGTTGCCGGGTGTGATGCGACATGCCGATAGCGGCGCCCATCTGCTGGTCCAGGGCAGTCTGCCGCCACGAATCCGGAAACTCTACGACATCGGCTGGGGGCCGCGGGAGGAGCTGATCTACCGCGGCCTGGCGCGGGCCGTGCGAACCGCGCATACTCGGCCGCCGCTCGTTCCGCCGGTGCTCCGGGGCACGCTTGCGGGCCCGAGCAGCCCGATCTATCACCAGATAACCAAGCGGGAGCGCGGCCTCGTGGCCGCGGGGCTGGCCAGCATGCCCGAGATGGATACGCGCAGCTACGCCGAGCGGCACGCCGGCTGACCCGAGCTGTTGCGGTGGGTGCGCCCTCCGGAAAACCGGTTGGCCCAGCATGGGAAGATCGGTGTATGTCCAGTCCTGCCCCCAGCGAACGCAAGCAGCGGGTCCTGTCCGGAATCCAGCCGACCAGTGACTCCTTCCACCTCGGTAACTACCTTGGTGCGCTGCAGTATTGGGTGCCGTTGCAGGACGACTACGAGGCGCTGTATTTCATCCCCGACCTGCACGCCATCACCGTGCCGCAGGATCCCAAACAGCTGCGGGCCCGCACCAAGCGTTCGGTGGCGCAGTTGCTGGCGCTCGGTATCGACCCGAAGCGTGCGATCCTGTTCGTGCAGAGCCAGGTGCCCGAGCATGCGGAGCTCACCTGGGTACTGAATTGCATCACCGGTTTCGGCGAGGCGAGCCGGATGACCCAGTTCAAGGACAAGTCCGCCAAGCAGGGCGCCGAGAACGCCACGGTCGGCCTGTTCACCTACCCGGTGCTGATGGCCGCGGACATCCTGCTCTATCGCCCACAGCTGGTGCCGGTCGGCGAGGATCAGCGCCAGCATCTGGAGCTGACCCGGAATCTGGCGCAGCGCTTCAACACTCGCTTCAAGAAGACCTTCGTCGTCCCCGACGCGCATATCGTCACCAACACCGCGAAGATCTACGACCTGCAGGACCCGACCTCGAAGATGAGTAAGTCTGCCGCCACCGAGTCCGGGCTGATCAATCTGCTCGATGATCCGAAGGTGTCGGCGAAGAAGATTCGTTCCGCGGTCACCGACACCGAACGTGAGATCCGCTACGACCCGGAAGCCAAACCGGGCGTCAGCAATCTGTTGGTGATCCTGTCCTCGCTCACCGACACGCCCGTGGCGACACTCGAAAAACAGTACGCCGGCCAGGGATATGGCGAGCTCAAGGGGGATGTCGCCGACGCACTGGTGGAATTCGTCGTTCCACTGCAAGCGAAAGTGCAAGAGTATCTGGACGATCAGAGCGAACTCGATCGCATTCTGGCCTCCGGAGCCGAGCGTGCGCGCGAGATCGCCGGCAAGACCCTCGCGCAGGTGTACGACCGAGTGGGTTTCCTGCACCGCTGACGTCCGCCTCGCGGGGCCGCACTGATTCAGGGCTTCGGGAGGACAGGTGCTCGACAAGGTCAAGGCGCGGATTCGACGCGAAGTGCAGGTCCGGCCGTGGCTGGACCATACGGTCCGGGCCGGCGGGAGCTATCAGCGCCAGCGTGGTGATTACTTCGCCGCCGGCATCACCTATTTCACGGTGCTGTCACTGTTTCCGCTGTTGATGGTGGCGTTCGCGGCTGCCGGTTTCGTGCTCGCGAGCGACCCCAGCCTGCTGGACGAGCTGCGTGACAAGGTTGTGGAGAACATTCCCGGCTCCTTCGGTGGCGAGATCAACGATCTCATCGATCAGGCCATCGCCTCCCGCACTGGCGTGGGTGTGATCGGCCTGCTCGGTGGTCTCTACAGTGGTCTGGGCTGGATGGCGAATCTGCGCGCCGCACTCACCGAGCAATGGGAACAGCCTGCGCAAGAGGGCAATTGGTTCAAAACGAAACTGTCGGATCTGGGTGCGCTGATCGGTCTGGGTATCGCGCTGGTGGTGTCGCTGGGCTTGTCCGCACTGGCGTCCGCCGGTGTGCTGAAACATCTGCTGGAGAGTGTCGATCTCGCCGATGTGCCCGGAGTTTCGCTGCTGCTGCGGGTGTTGTCGCTGATCCTGGCGGTCTGCGCATCGTGGGCGGTCTTCGTCTGGATCATCGCCCGCTTGCCCCGGCAGCCGGTCACGCTCCGCAGCGCGATCCGGGCCGGCTTGATCGCCGCGGTGGCGTTCGAGATCTGGAAACAGGTGGCGTCGATCTATCTGCAGAAGGTACTCACCAGCCCCGCGGGCGTCGCCTTCGGTTCGATTCTGGGCCTGATGGTCTTTGCCTACATCACCTCGCGGATCATCCTGTTCGCGACCGCATGGGCGGCCACGGCACGGGAGAACGAGCTGGAGGCGCCGATCCCCGCACCGGGGCCGGCCGTGATCGAACCACGGATGAACGCGGGGGTGACCCTGGGCGCCGGGGCCGCGTTGTTCGGTGCGGGCACCGCGCTGGGCTCACTGATCGTCGCCGCTCGCCGCAAGAAGTAACATCTCGAGCTGGCCTCGGTCCGGGGCGGTGGCCAGGGCTGTGTGGGTGTCGGTGACCTTGGTCCGGCCTCGGTAGCAGCCGGAAGTTTGCGGAACGATGGAACCGGATACCGATCGGATGCGTCGGAATATACGACGCGACAAGTCCGATCGAGGGGAACCAGTGGATTCATCCGGATACGACCAGCTGCGCGCGCACACCGATGCCCTGCAGGTTCAGGTCGATTCCATGCTCGAGTCCTATGAGCATCAGCTGCGCGACATCGCCGACGCCAGAGACGATCTGGCCGTCCGGACCGCCGAGGGTTGGTCGGCGGACAATCTTATCCACGTCACCAGCACTTCGGCCGGTGTCCCGGTCCAGGTGTGGGTGGACCCGGCCGCATTCAAACGGTCCACACCGGAGAAGCTGGCCGCCTCCTTCGCCGAAGCCGCCCAGGTGGCCGCGCGGATGGCGCAAGCCCAGGTGAGTGAGGCCATGGCGCCCATCCTCGCCGCCGGGCAGCAGTTCGACATCCGCAGCCCGTTCGGTGACGACCTGGACCTGCGCCGCATCGGCGACAGCATCCTGCCCCCGCCACCACCGGAACCGGTGCACGAGCCGGAACCGGCGCCGTCGTGTGCACCGCGCCACCTCGTCGAGGACGAGGAAGACAACGGACCGCACTGGAAGGGCTGGTGACACCTGTGCCCAGCGCTGAAGAGTTCCGGATCGAACTGGATGAATTTCGCCGCCACGCACCACGTTTGGCAGAGTTGGGTGGTCAGTTGGC
The DNA here is from genome assembly GCF_001613265.1 of Nocardia vermiculata NBRC 100427. Lineage (GTDB taxonomy): Bacteria > Actinomycetota > Actinomycetes > Mycobacteriales > Mycobacteriaceae > Nocardia > Nocardia vermiculata. The sequence continues at coordinate 178,181 of NZ_BDCA01000007.1, read as the reverse complement.
GGGGAATCTGGAAGATCTGATCGGTGACCTCGGTGAGGTCACCGGGAAGTGGGGTGGTGACTCCTTCGGGTCCGCGTTCGCCACCAACTATCTGCCGAAAGCCGAACAGGCACTGGGGGATATCGCCAAGGCAGCAGAGATGTTCGTGCAACTGGAGGAGAAGGCCGGCGCCGCCGCCGATCTGTTCGAAAGCACAGACGAGGGCTTGGGCGGTCTGCTCGACCAGGTCCGGCAATCGATTCAGAACAATGGAATCAACGGGGGGAAGGCGTAACTCGATGGGTATCGAGATACCTGATTCTTTGAAACCGATCGCCGCCGTGGTGGCGACGGACTGGCCCGAGTGCGACGAGACCGCGATCGAGCGGATGGCGGACCACTGGGAGGATATGGCGGGCACGCTCACCGAGATCCGCGACGAGGGTGACGCCATCACCCAGGCCCTGCTGGCCCGCATCTCCGGTGACACCAACGCCTCGATCCAGCAGTTCTGGCAGAGTGCCGGCGGCGATCTCGACGGCCTGGTCACCTTCTGCAATGCGATCGCCTTCGCCTGCCGGGTGATGGCGATGCTCATCCGTGCGGTGAAGATCTACATCATCGCGATGCTGGTCGAGCTGGCGATCAACCTCGCGATCGCGGCCGCGCTGGCCGTCGAGACCTTCGGGGCCAGTATGGCCGAAGGTGCTGCCGCACAGGCGATCACACGTACGCTGGTGCGGCAGGCTCTGAAGGAGTTGCTGCAGCAGATCCTGAAGGAAACCATCATCGAGGCCTTCAAGGGCTTCATGCAGGGGGCCGGTAAGGAACTGGCCTGGCAGGCCGGGGAGACCGCGCTGGGCCTGCGCGACGGCATCGACCTCGGCGATGTCGCGCAGGCGGGCGCCCACAACGCGATATCCAATGCGGTCACCGGCGGGCTCAATGCGGGCCTGGACGGCATTCTGGACAGCGGCGGCACGCATCGCACCCGCCCCGATTCGGGTACCGATGCCGAGAACGACGGCGGCATCCGCGAAAAGATCGACGAGCTCGGCGGCAACGCCGCGGACTCGGTAGTCGAGGGCCCCGACGACGACAAGGAACGCCTGCAGAACGACGCCGGAGAGCTCCTCGAGAACTGGCTCGGGCTCTCGGAGGAGGAGCCGGCGGCCGGTGACGAGCCGGCCGAATCCCCGCCGGCCGAACCGCAGCCGGCCGAAGCCCCGGAGGCCGAGGCGCCGCCGCTCGAGCCGGCACTGACCGCCCCACCCGCAACCGGCTTCAGCCTGAACATGGGGCCCGACACGTTCTATCGCGACGACGAGGCGGGACGGCTGCGGTTGGACAACTAGGGCGGCGGAGGAGCGGATTCACCCCGGCCGGTGCGGTGGGCCCGACGCCTACTGCGCGACGGTCCAGCCGCCGTCGATCGGCAGGAAGGCCCCGTGCACGTAGGAGGCGAGCGGGGAGAGCAGGAACAGGGCGGGCAGGGCGATCTCCTCGGGGGTCGCCATCCGCTGCATCGGCATCCGGCCCAGGATCCGCTCGCCGATAGCGCTCTCGGCGAAGCCGTCGAGGCGGGGTGTGGCGGTCATCCCGGGAGCGACGGCATTGCTGCGGAATCGCACGGGTTGCGACGAGGCCAGGTGGCGCATATATCCGGCCAGCGCGGCCTTGGCGGCCGAATACCAGTCCGACGCAGTCCCGACGACATTCCCGGCCACCGACGAGGTCACCACCATGGCGGCGCCCTCCGGCAAAGCGGGGTCGGCCGACCATGTCGTCGTCATGAGACGAACGCTGCCGACGCACACCCGCAGCGCGTCCTCGAAGTCGAGCGGGCTCGACGAGGCCGGACCGGCATTGTTCGCCAGGTACCGCACCGGGCCCATCGTGCTGCGCGTCCGAGCGAAGCCTTCGGCCACGGCAGCAGCGTCGCTCACATCGGCACATACCGGCAGGAACCGGTCGGATGCGGCGAGCCGTTCGGTTTCGCCGAGGGTCTCCTGATTGAGATCCCACCCGCTCACTCGCAGTCCCATCCCGAGCGCTGCCAGCGTCATCGCCCTGCCGATGCCACTTCCCGCGCCGGTCACGAGTAGGACGTCGGTGTCGTCGAATCCGAAATCGGCTGCCGTGGTGGGCGTCATCGTGGTTCCCGCTCTCTTCGGTCTCTGCCGCCGACATGTTCGAGAGTGCGACGGATCCCCTCAATCACTACACGGGCCGGTGGAGCGAGGCCAAGATGCTGGTCCCAGTAGGAGGGATTTTTCCGGCGCTCGAAGACCTTAATGAGTACACTCAAATCGTTGTCATATGGCCGACAACGTGGGCTACAGCGTGCCTGAGGGAGGTTTCCGTGTCCGAAACCCCAAGTCTGCTCGACGCGGCAGTTGCGCTCCGGGCAGGTGCCCTGACGAGCCGAGGGCTGACCGAGTCGGTATTGGTCACCGCCGATCGGCTCGACAGCCTCCTCGGCAGTTTCATCACCCGCTTCGACGATTTCGCGCTTGCTGCTGCCGATCGCGCCGACGCCGAGTTGGCTGCAGGCCGCGACCGCGGGCCGCTACACGGAATCCCGGTCGCGGTCAAAGACATCATCGCGATGTCCGCGGGGCCTACGACCGCGCAGAGTGTCGTGCTCGACCGTGCCTGGGGTGCCGATAAGGACGCGCCGGTCGTCGCGCGGCTCCGGGAAGCAGGGGCGGTAATCACCGGCAAGACCACGACTATGGAGTTCGGCTGCGGCAGACCCGAACGTACGGCCCCCTTCCCGATGCCCCGCAACCCGTGGGATCCGGACACCTGGCCTGGCGGATCCAGCGCCGGGACGGCAACCGGGATATCGGCGGGCATGTTCCTCGCCGGCTTGGGTTCCGATACCGGGGGCAGCATTCGCATACCTGCGGCGCTGTGCGGGATCACCGGACTGAAACCGACTTTCGGCCGAGTGCCGAAATCCGGTTGCGTACCACTGGGTTACAGCCTCGACCACATCGGGCCGATGGCTCGCAGCGCGGCCGACTGCGGCGTAGTGCTCGCGGCGATCTCCGGCCGGCACCACAGTGACCCGGACAGTGTGGGCGCCCCGTTCGAGATGACCGAGACGGACGCTGATCTATCCGGACTTCGGATCGGTGTCGCCCGTACGGGCCACTTTCCGCCGACAGCGGACCCGGCCCTCGAGGACGTGTTCGATTCCGCGGTCGCACAGCTCGGGCAGCTGGGGGCGGCGATCGCAGAGGTGGAACTACCGCTCTACGCCGAGATGGCAACGGCCGGCGCCGTCACCCTCGCAAGTGAGGCCCTCGCATACCACCGGGGCGATATGACGACCCGTTGGAACGACTACCTCGCCACGACCCGCGCCGTGATCGCCCGAGGCTCGATGGTTTCGGGCGCCGACTACGTGCAGGCGCAGCGGGTCCGCAGGGCGGGGCAATCGGCGCTCGGACAGCTGTTCGCAGAGGTCGACGTCGTGATAGTTCCGACGATGTCGATCACGGCACCGAAGTTGGCGGACTATCTCGACGGCGCCGCACCGCTCTCGTTCCACGCCCACACCGAGTACTGGAACTCCGTGGGAAACCCGGTCCTCGCTGTGCCTATCGGCAGTAACGCGACCGGAATGCCGCTGTCCATGCAGATCGCGGGACGCCCGTTCGACGAGGCCGCCGTCATACGGGTAGGGACGGCGTTTCAGGCCCGCACCGACCACCATCTCCGCGTACCCGCGCTCGCGCACGCCGACGCTCGGCACCGCCTGAAGGGAGCGCGCACATGACCGTCGCTGACACAGTGCGCGAGCTCCTGGGTGCGGCGGGCCTCCTCGCGTCGGACACCGAGATCGAGGCGTATGCCGCGGCGTATCCAGAGTTCCGCGGAAGAATCGCGGCGCTCTATTCTTCGGTGGAAATGCGGGATCTCGCGCCGGCCCTGCATTTTCGGGCCGCGCCCCCCGATCCTCAGGGGGACTGGGCGAGCTGACCGTATCGGCGGGTGTCGCGCTGGCGCGATTGTGCCTCGCCGGCGGTGCGCATGGTGTCGTGGTGGTTCCGAGACCCTGCTGTGTGGTCGACGTAGCGACCAATAATTCTGTGCGCCAACACTTTCGGTTGAGTACTGCCATTGGCGGTGCCCAATCCCGGTTCAGTCGGCAAGTGCCGCCGACATTTCCACCGATCACCGCTGGGAGCTCCGTATGAAGCCGTCAGACGAACAATCCGTAGCAGAATCCGAACCGCGTATCGGCGCGGCGATCCCCGCATCGACCCGGAACGCACAGTTGCGCAAGGTTGCGCTGTCGAGTCTGCTCGGCACCATCATCGAGTACTACGACTTCCTGCTGTACAGCACGATGGCGGCGCTGGTCTTCGGCCGGTTGTTCTTCCCGTCCTCGAACCCGGCACTGTCGACCATCGCCGCATTCGGAACCCTTGCGGCGGGCTATGTCGCGCGTCCGGTCGGAGGCCTGGTGTTCGGGCACTTCGGCGATCGGCTCGGACGTAAGTCGATGCTGGTGGTGACGATGGTGATGATGGGCGGGGCCAGCTTCCTCATTGGGGTGCTCCCCACCTACGCCACGGTCGGTGTGGTGGCGCCGATCCTGCTGGTCGTGGTGCGCGTCGTACAGGGTGTCGCGGTCGGCGGTGAGTGGGGTGGTGCCGCGCTGATGGTCGTCGAGCATTCGGATGCACGGCGTCGTGGCCTGTGGACCGGCATCATGCAACTCGGTTCGCCGATCGGCTTTCTGCTCTCCACGCTGGCGGTGATGTTGGTGAGCCTGCTGCCCGACTCCGGACTCTATTCGTGGGGTTGGCGGGTGCCGTTCCTGGTCAGTGCGTTGCTGCTGATGCTCGGGCTCTACGTGCGGATGAGTGTGGTCGAGAGCCCTGTCTTCCGAGAGGCGGCGGCGAGTGCACCCGCGCCGAAGGCCCCCGTCCTGCAACTGTTGCGCCGCCCCCGTCCGCTGGTGCTGGCCTGTGCGGCGGGAATCGGTCCGTTCGCGCTCACCGCGCTGATCAACTCCCAGATCATCGCGTATGCCACCGATATCGGGTACGACTCGTCGACGGTGATGCGCGCGCTGGTGTGCACCTCGGTGATCTCGATGGTGTTCATCCCGTCGTTCTCCGCGCTGTCGGACCGCATCGGGCGGCGCGCGGTCAGCCTGTCCGGCGCGGTGATCGCCGTACTGTTCGCGCTACCGCTGTATGCGCTGATCAATACGGGCTCGGCAGTGCTGCTGACCGTGGGCATGATGTTCGCGCAGCTCCTGCAGAGCCTCATGTACGCCCCGTTGGCGCCGATGCTGGCGGAGATGTTCGGTACCGGCGTGCGCTATACCGGCGTCTCGCTGGGCTACCAGTTGGCCAGCCTGATCGGTGCCGGTTTCACACCGCTGATCGCGAGCACCCTGGTCACCGCGGCCGGCGGCTCGAGCCTGCCACTCAGCGCCATCATCGCGGTGACGGCCGTGATCACGATCATCGCGATCTGGCGGATCGCGGAAACCCGCGGACGCGATCTGACCACCGATTCCGGTACGACCGCGCCGAAGCGAGGTGGAAAGTCCCGCCTGCTCACGAGACAGGTGCGGTGACCGGCCCGCGCAGGCCGCCCGCGAAGCCCACCTCGGCCGGCCCGACCCGGAGAACTCGTTCGCCTATTGTCAGCGCCGTCTCGGGAGAGCAGGGTGAAGGTACCGGTGGCGCCGCCGGGCGCTGCCCCGAGCAGAGAGGGGGTGGATCGTGTACGCACGGTCTACCACGATTCAGGCGCAACCCTCCGCTATCGACGCCGGGATTGTGCATGTGCGCGACGAGGTCATGCCCACCGTGGAGAACATTCCCGGCTGCGTGGGCCTGTCCCTGCTGGTCGATCGCGTCTTCGGACGATGCATCCTCACCAGTTCCTGGGAATCCGAGCTCGCCATGATCGACAGCGCCGAACGGGTCGCCCCGATGCGGGACCGCGCGGCGTCGATCCTCGAGGGCACCGGCCAGGTCGCCGAATGGGAGATCGCCCTACTGCACCGCGAACACCGCTCACTCCCGGGCGCCTGCGCGAGCGTCACCTGGGTCAAAACCGACCCGAGCCGCCTCGACACTTCGACCGACGTCTACCGCTCCTACGTCCTGCCCGGCCTGAAACAACTCGACGGCTTCTCCAGCGCCAGCCTGCTGATCAACCGGGTCACCGGCCGCGCCGTCTCCTGCGGCACCTTCGACAGCGCCATGGCGATGCACAGCAACCGTGAACAGGTCGCGGCGTTACGCGTCGACGCGGCCCGGCAGGCGGGAGTGGAGGCCATCGACGTGCGGGAGTTCCAGTTGGCGCTGGCGCGATTGCGGGTGCCGGAGATGGTGTGAAGTGGTTGTGGCCTCGCTGGTGGGCGGCGCCACGCTTGTTTCGACGTGATCAGCCGGGCTCGCTCAGTCGATTCGCGAGAACTCTTGCTGCACTTCCATCATGCGGGTGACCTCCCGGCAGATGTCCTCGGTCGACGCGGGGTCGATGCGGAAGTCGTTGTACTCCTGCCGGTAGGTGTAGCGACCGCCACCCTCGACATCGAACCAGCTCAGGTACTGCGGAGGATAGGGCCGGGAATCCTGTAACCCGCAACGGACTTCGATATGACCGGCACCGTCACGCGGGGCACGCAGCACGCGCTGCATGCGCTCGGCGGTAGTCTCCTGCGATCCGGTCCACGACTCGAGGCTGGTGCGGATATTGTCGAGACTGTCGACCAACGGCGGGTGCTTGCCTGCCTCTCGCTTCCCCAGAACCGCACCGAAAACCTTCGGAACGATAGCGGGCGAACCTATTTCGATCACCACGTTGCCACCGACGTCCTCGCTGGGGCCGGGGCGCTGCATCAGGGTGACCCCGACAGTGGTGTCGACGGCCGCGAAAAGACGCACAGGCCGCTTCCGTTTCCCCATGAGCAGCAACGACATTGCCGGCTTGCCCGCCACCCGTAGCGCGCCCGACAGTGCGGGATCGAACCCACTGGGCAAGCGAGCCTGCAACTCCCAGCTCAACTTGTCGTATTCACTCTGCCACTGCGCGGAAGACCGCAAGCACAGTGGGAACGGATACCGGTCGAGATCGGTTTCCTTCCAGATATGCATGAACTCGTCCGGCGTGAACTCCCAGCTCACCGCCGGCGCCCCTCACCCTCGTCGCGCCGGAACTGTGCCGCCGGAATGTTCTCCCCGATAGCCCCCGGAACCTGAGGATCGATATACCCGATCAGCTCGTCCTCACGATCTCTGATCAGGTAGTCCGGGGTCGTGTGCTCCTTCTCGGAATCTTCCGATCTCCGCGCCCCGCCGAGCCCGCCCATGCCGGGCATGCCGCCGAGACCGGGCTGACCTGGACGTCCGCCGAGGGCCGCTGCGGCAGCCGGGTTTCCGCTGCCGAGGACACCCGGAACGCTCCGACCCGGACCACCTGCCTGGCCGGCATTCGAACCACTGAGACCACCGGGACCACCGGAGGGACCCAAGCTGGACCCGGGTCCGCCGCCGAGCCCCGCAGCGCTGGTGGAATCGACCCCCGCCGGTCGAGTCTCGCTACCGGGCAAGGAGCTGCCCGGAGTCGAGTTCTGGTTGCCCTGCCCCGCCGGCGATGTGCTCGCGGGATCGGTTTGTTCAGCCTTGTCTGGATCGGCCCCTTCGTTCTGGCCCGGCTTCTGCTCGTCGCCCGGTTTCTGCTCGCCGTTCGGGGACGTGGATTGCCCCGGTGTCGTCGGTCCGCTGTTGCTGCTGTTGGTCCCGCCACTGTCGGAACTGTTCGGTCCGGCGTCGCCGGGACTGTCTACCGGGACGAAGGTGGGAACACGTTCCCCGGCAGGTTGATAGGTGGGGTTGTAGTTGTTGCGCATTGCGGTGATGGCCAGCTGACGCTGTTCTTCGGCTTGCCTGCAGTTCTCGATCTCCTGCGCGGGTGTTGGAGCGCCGGGGAGTAGGTCGGCCAATCCGCCCGCACCGATATTGGTCCTCTGACCCGGTGCAGGCACAGCCAACTTGGCGGCCTCGGCGCCATATGCTGCGGCGTGAATCCGAGTACTGACAATCGAGACCACGTCCTGAACGCCGGTGGCTTGCTGAATGAACTTTTGTGCAGCGTCCTGCGCCGCGCTGGCGAACTGGCCCTGGAAGCCGTTCGACAGTTCTTTGTGTATCGAAAGGTTCAGCCCGAACAGACCGCCGCCTACCGAAGCAGCGATGTCTTGCCAAGCCTGTCCGTGGGTATGCATTGTCGCGGGTTTGAAGCCTTGGGCCTTGTCGTATATGTCCTGATGACTCAGGCCGTCCCAATGCTCCAATTCGTTGATATAGCTCGGATCTGTGCCCTGATGAGTGAGATCCTGCTGCAACTCCTCCGCACCGCGCTGAGCCTGGCCGGCATCGTCGAGGTTCTGGGCTGCTTCGGGATTCACGCCTATGAGCTCGCCGAGTAAGGCTCCTAAACCGGTCTGATCTTCATTCCCCATGATCAGTTGTCCTTGCCGATTTCATTCTCAACAGCTTCGGCGGTCTGCAGCAGGCCATCGCAAGGCGGTGTTTCGCTCGCGTTGGTCGCATCGGTCAGGTCGGAAAGCACCTGAACAAAGCCAACTTTGGTGCGCAAGTCGAGTTCACAGGTCTCTGGCATGTCGGGGTCGTGGACCCACATCGCCTCACGGCCGTTGACGGTCGTCGGGTCGGATCGACCCGCGTTCTTCTGGAGGTTTTGATCCCAGGTGACGTTGCCGGAGTTGAGTCGCAGAGAATGAAGTGGAGATGAGAATCCGCAGGTGAGAAATGTATCCTCGGCAACTATGTCTCTGATCCGATGCCTAGACGACGGGTCGTAACCAACATCGGAAATGGTCTTGTCACTGATCCAAGTACACGGATCGAACACGACCTCGGGACGACCTTCGGCTGCGTCCGAGTCTTGGGAAGGTGGTTGAAGTTTGGAAGCCGTCAAAGTCGGACGCAAGGATTCCGAGGAGGAAGTTGGTGCGGAGGCCTGTGTCGATTCGTCAGTGCCGGAGTCGTTCGTGGTCGAGCAAGCAGCAGCGAAAAGTACGACTGACGTTGCCAGTATGCCGATAGAAACGCGCTTCACTTCTCAACTCCTGACATTGTTGCATCAATGGACCGTGCGTGTAATTGATCCGCTGCCTCGAGATCGTTACCTGCGCGCATGTAGGCAGCTGCCATTTGAAGGGCGGCAGCCTTCATGTCGTGGAGGGCCTCAGTCAACTTCACTGCTTTTCCTTCGAATCCCTTTTGGAGCTCCGTCGCGGAAGTGAAGGTGCCGAACCCACCCAGCGTATGAAGGTTTTTCGCTTGTTCGATCTGAGGCTCTACCGTTTCGTCGGCAAACCGCACGAAGATGTCAGCACACTTGTGCGCGGCCCCCGCCTCCATCTTGAATGTCCCGTCGACCGCCTGCTGGTACAGCGTGTTGGCTGTTGATTGCCCTACGTCCACCGGCGTCCCTCCCGTCGTGCGTCCCGCTCACCTTACTGGACGCTCGGTATGCCTCCGCGGTTCCCCTCTCGGCTGGATTTGCCTTGTCAATGCACTCCAAGATGAGATACTTCCTGGGGTTATGCGGATTTCACATGAGATTTCGTATCGGTGGGGACGTGGGGGATCGTGCGGTGATGTTCTGGCCCGGATCGATACAGACCTGGAGGGAGTCGGTATGTCTGAGTGCGGGTCGACGTTGCCGCGGCGGCAGCTCGGGAGGTATCTGCGCAATGGGCGTGAGGAGTGTGGGCTGACGCTGCAACAGGCGGCGGCGCTGCTGGACCGTAGCGCGAGCACCCTGCAGCGGATCGAGCGGGGGATGGTGGCGCACTTGCGCGAGGGGGATATCGGGGCGCTGTGCACGATGTACGACTTCGATCCGGAGCATGCTGCCGCAATGAAAGGCCTTGCGGTGCAGGGCAACGAACTGAGCTGGTGGTGTGAGTACGGCGACCTGCTGCCGCCGACCTTCGACTTCTATGTGGGCCTGGAAGCCTCTGCACATCGCCTCACTACCTACGAACCGGAACTCGTCCCGGGGCTGCTTCAGACTCCGTCATATGCAAGCGTTCTGTTTCATGCGGGTTTTCCGAATGACACAGCGGACGAGCATGCGCGCCGGGTGACGTTGCGGATGCGGCGGCAGGCTCGTATCACGCGGAAACACCGGCCGGCCACTCTCCGTGTAGTACTTCGAGAGTCGGCTCTGCATGGCGTGGTCGGCGGCCCGAAGATTATGGCTGCTCAGCTTAGGCATCTGGCAGACATGGGAACTCGCCCGAACATCAGCGTGCAGATCCTGCCGTTCAGTGCCGGGCTTCCCTTGGGGGACGCGGTCGGGTCGTTCGTCGTCCTGGAGTTCGGCCAAGACAAGGCCGGTCGTGCGATTGAACCGCCGGTGGTGTTCGTCGAAGGCTTCACCGGCGACCTGTATCTCGAAAAACCGGGCGCGGTCCAGCGGTATCATGATGCGTACGAGGATCTTCGGCGGAGTGCGGCAGACGCGGTCGCCAGTCGGGCGATGCTCCGGCAGATGGCAAAGGAGTACACCTCATGAAGGTTGATCTTTCCGGTGCGCAGTGGTTCAAGAGCAGCCGCAGCGGAGCTTCGAAGAACTGTGTCGAGGTGGCGTTCGTTCCGGGGGGTGTTGTCGGCGTCCGCGACTCGAAGGACCCGTCGGGCCCGGCGTTGGCCTTTACCGCCGACGAATGGTCGTCGTTCACGGCCGCTGCGGTTCGTGGCGATCTCGACCGCTGACAAAGGACGACGACGTCTGTTGGGGCACATCCTCGGGGTGTCTCGAGATTGGAGGGGGAACGAGGTGGGGCGGGGGCCCGACCCCAACGGTCCTGTCTGCAGCGGCTTGCGTCTGCGCACGTGACCTGAGATTCTGAGCCAGATTTCGAGTATCGAGTTTGTCGGTCAGTCCGACGGTTGCAGACGCAGATAAGAGGGGGCGTACATGGGGTCGGGACAGTTGTCGGATGCAGTGACCTGGTGCGGGACATTCATCGGGGGCGATGCGCTATGAACTGGCGTGCTCGCCTTGATGCCATTACCGATGATCACATCACGGCTGTGCGCGATACGGAGGCCCAGCTCGATGAAATCGATTCATTGGCCCGGGAGGCAATGGAACGCGTCGTCGAGCAGGTTGGAGCCGCCGAGTCCGCTTCGATCATCCCGGAGACGCAGCTCGAGTCGCCGCCTGATGAAGCGCCACCGCCGCAGACGCCTGTCCCGGCGGCCGTCGGAGACCGGTCACTGCCTCACGCTCGTCGGCGATCCGTGTCTCCCCCGGACGACTATGTCCTGCCGTCGGATTGGACAGAAGAGGACGAGGCGCGGATGGAAGGTTATGGCCCGCCTAAGTCCTGGTTGGCATAGCCGCAGACACGGGTATCAGTCGGTGTAGAACCTTATCGGTCGGCGAAGTACGTAAGAGAGGCGTCAGTGGGGCGTTACCTCAACATGAGCCCGGAAGGGGTTCGGCAACAGGCCGCAGCGTTTGGAAGCGCCGCACAATCTTTGTCCGAGGCCTCGGGATCGTGGAAAACGATGTTCGATCCGAATGCTTTGGGGGAGGACTACAAAAGCCATGCTCAGAGTCTGGTTGATGGTTTCGAGCAAGTAGCCCAAGCGGTCAACGAATGGTCGGGGGCGTGTTCGGCGTTCAGTACTGCGTTGAACCATGCTGCTGACACGGTGCAGGGTGCCGACTCGCAGATCTCCGATGACCTCGCCGGGGTGTCATTCGATGGCGCAGGTGATCTGAATATGGACGGAGTGTAACTGTGGCCGACGATCCTAAACCGGGCTTGGGTGAGGGCACAGCTGCTGCTTGGCTGACCATCGGCGGTACCGGTGATGCGACGTCGGCGAATTGGGCGGGGTACGGAACACACGGACCCTCCGACGCATCTATAGCCAACTATGTCGCGGGCGATGGTGGAATCTACAATAACGCATCAGACGCGAAGCAGATCCTGGAGATAAATACGCTGGAGTGGTTCCATCTTGTCCAAGCGCGCTACGCCATTACTGGCCAGGAGGTGCCTGCAAACATAGGTCTCGAATCAAAAGAGGCTATGGATGAGATGTACTTCAAGCAACGTGATATGCAACTGGACAATCTTGTCGGGGCAGCTCAGAGAATTGAGAGGGAATTACCCAAGATTTCCCAGGCCCATAACGATCAGCAACAAGCGGTGCAGCGTCTTGCAGGGCATTGGCAAGGCGATGGCGGTATTTCGGTACAGGATAAGCTCGCGAAGCTTGGTGGCTGGTCGGATGACACTCTCGATGAGATCGCTGCTATACCAGCAGCGGTCTATTCGGCGGTAAACGAGATCAAGAGTTGTTTGCAGCGAAAGGCCGATGGTTTTGCGCGTTTGAACATGATTCACCGGATAAATGGCGTTGATATGACCAATGGGGAGAGTGAAGGTAAGGGGATAAATACCAGAAACAGTGACGATGAGAGCATTGGGAACGACGATGTGTCTCTCATTATTAATTACTCTCTGATGAGGGGAGTGGGTGATAATGTTCGGGAACGAATTCAGTGGATAGCTGATACCGGCGTGCTCGGGGATCGTAGCGCCCTTCCACGCTATGCCTCCATGGGGCAGGGTGACGGTTTAGAGTCGGGTTGGGCCGACATGGATGAATTCGACTTGAAAGCGCAGGCGATATGCCGAATCTGGACCAATCAATTCTGTGAAAGCGCTAGGGGATACTTCACGGCATATTCAACGCTGTGTAGGCAGACGGATGAGGCTGTTGAAGGATATCTGAAAGTTGCCATCGACACGCTGAACAAAACAGGGCACCTCGGTGAGGCGCCGAAGCCGGAGGAGTCGGGGCCGCCGCCCCCCGTGCCCTCGACTCCTGGACCTCCTGGTCCCCCGGGCCCGGGAGTCTCGACTCCGGGGCCAGGACCCGGTACTCCCCTCGAGACAACACCAGCGTCCACTACTCCTGCCGGTGCTCAAACGAATCCCGCACAGCAACTCCTGTCCACTCTGGCGGGCCAGGCGAGCCAGACCGTCCAGCAAGGCGTCACCCAAACTCTCCAGCAGGGCCTAGGTCAGATCCAGAATGTCGCGCAGCAGGGCTTGGGTGTGCTGGGCGGCAACTTGTCGTCGCTGGGTGCGCAACTCCCCGGCGCCGGTCCGCAACTGTCCGAGGTCAAGGCGCCTGGGACCAAGCAACTGGCGAATCTCAGCGCGTTCGGCGGGAATCTCGAGGTGTCGCAGGCAGCCGATGGCACGATCACTGCGAAAGTCACCGGCCCGGACGGGAAACCGCAGGAGTATTCGATGGGAATCAAGGACGGGATGCCGTTCTTGAAACCGGGACCGGCGGAAGCCGATCAGGCATCGGACGACTCTGCGCACGGCGCCGGCTCCGGCACGGACGCTGGTGGTCCGGGGCCTGGGCCCGGGGGAGGCGGCGGACCTTCACAGTCGGGCACACCTGCTGACAGCGTCGACCCGAACGCGATGCAAGGGCATTCGGTGGATCCTCCTGCAGGGAAGTCGGATTCGAACGCGGCACCACAGCCGTCGGGTCCCGGGGGTTCCGATCCGGCGCAGCAAGGGATGCCGGGTATGCCGGGCCCAGGGCCGGGCGGCGCGAAGCCCGGGTCCGAGGGCGAACGTTCCTCGAACGGCCTTGTACCACCGAAACCGCTGTGGACGAACGTACCCGGCGACGGCCCGCCCAATCCGGACGGCACCATCGGCTCCGCGCCGGAGTTGGCGACCTCCGGCCCGTTGGACGGGCCGCCGCAAGCGTCGGCAGGCCCCGAACTGGCGACGTCCGGCCCGCTGAACGCATCGCACACTGCCGATCAGGCGAAGTCGACTCCGCCCGCGGCCGCTCCGAACAGCGGCGTGAAGATCGAGGTCGACACAGGTGAGTCCAAATGACCGACTACGCAGCTGAATTCGATCGGATCCTGGCCGAATATCGAGCCGGTACCCGCGGGGTCCAGGAACAGTTCTTCGAAGCGGATGCGCGGACCGCTCGCGGCGGAACGGGACTGTTCGCCGAGTTGCGGGAGCAATTGCGCCGAGACGAGGAGTCGGAAACCCCGACGCCGGAGGAGATCGCGGCCCAGCAAGCGCTGGCCGAGCGCGAACGTCTGCTCCGTGAGGAGGCGGAGCGGGCGAGGGAACGCCGTGCCGCGAAGAACACCGGTCAAAGTGCTGTTGTCATGCCGTCGGACTGGACGGAGGAGGACGAGGCCAGGGCCGAAGGGTACGGTCCACCTGCTTCGTGGCTCCAGTAGCGACGGCGTGAGTATTGGTAGGTGTCGGGCCGGGTGACGGTCCGAGGAGTGAGGAGCCATGCTGTTGTGAGCACGGCGGACGGAAGGAACGGTTGGTGAACGAATGGGAGCGTGACCAGATCCGTTCGGCCAACGATGGTCTGCGCGCGACACTGGATTCCATCCAAGGAGATTTCGAGCGTGAGCTGGGCGAATTGGACGAGGTGCAACGCAAGTTGGCGGCGTTGCAGGTGCGCGCCACGTCACCGAACAACCTCGCGATCGTGACGGTGAACGGGTCCGGGATGGTTACCGAGATCAAGGTTGCCGACGACGCCTTCCGGCGTAGTACACCCCAGAAGTTGACCACGGATATCAACGAGGCGATCCGCGGCGGTGTCGATGCTGCGACACAGGCGCGAGCGAAGATCCTCGAACCCCTGCAGACCGTGGCCGATGGCATGGCTGACCTGGATGAGGTGCTTCCTGGTATGCCCAGCATGCGCGAACTGCGGCAACGCTTTTCGGAATTCCAGGATGGTATGAGCTGATGGAGTGCGAACGTGGTTGACTTTTTTGCCGATCCGGAACGGCTGCGGGCGATTTCACCGAAGTTCGAGACTCTGGGCGAAGGGGTTGAGACGGCCCTCGAACAGCTGCGGCAGGGGCTGCAGGCGGAAGGAAAATGCTGGGGCGGAGACACTCCGGGTACGGAGTTCGAGAAGAACTATCCGACCGAAGGTGCGGGAAGTGTGAACGACACCCTTGCGGGTCTGACGGCTTTGGCAGAGAAGGTGAAGGCTGCTGGCAACAAGATCACAAGCTCCGCGAATATCGTGCAGAACACCGATCAGGACAGCGCCGACGGCATCCGGCAGACATAACGGGGGAGTACACGCGTGACATTGTGGAGGCCGCCGCAGATTCCCTATCTGTCGGACTTCATTCTCGGCCACTGGCCTGATGGTGACGAAGATGCGATGCGCCGGGCCGCGAAACACTGGTCGGCGATGGCCGATGCGCTCGGTGCGCTGCAGGATCCGGCGGACCAGGCCATGGCCGAGGCATTGGCGGCTATCGATGGTCAGGCCAATGATGCACTGACAAGCTACTGGCAGGAGATCTCCGGTGGTGACGGCAGCGATATCGCGCAGCTGAAGAAGAACTGCGAGAGTTTCGCCGAGCAGCTCGAACACGGTGCTACCGACATAGAGCACGCGAAGCTGGTCATCTACATCACCGCGGTTTCCCTGCTCGCGAGTTTGGCTTGGGCGTTGATCCCTGGTGTGGGGCAGGCCGCCGAGGCCGGCGCGATTGTCGCAGCCAAGGCCGCGGTCACGAAGGCGACGCAGCAGTTGATGAGCAAGCTGGTCGCCAAGGGGGCCGTGTTCCTCGGTGAACGGGTCGCGGGCGTGGCAGTCAAGGTAGGCGTCGGCGCGGTGGTCGGGACTGCTTTCGGCGCCGGAACCGATGCCGCCGCACAGGGAATCGAACTAGCCGAGGGACACCGCGAAGACGGCTTCGACTGGAGTTCGACGGGAACGGCTGCCGCTGCCGGTGCGGTCGGGGGCGCGGTGGCCGCGCCCGTGAGCCATTTCGTCGGCGACAAAATCGGCGATCGCGTCACGTCGGCTGTTGCCAGGGATACCGATGTGCCGGGTGTGGCTGCCAACTGGGCTGGACGGAGCGTGTCGGACATCCCCTCCGATCTGGCCGCCAACGCAGCAGGGCAGGTCGCGACCGGACAACCGCTGACTGTGGATTCGCTGCTGGAGGGGGCCGGCGGAGGGCTGGCCACCCACCCGGGACGCAATGGGCCCGCGTCGCCGGACATCGGCACCACCCCGCAATCCGCCGAGGGCAACACATCTCAATCCACGAATGCTGCTGAGCCGCCGGCGCCTACCGAGCCAGCCATGCCATCCGATACGACGCCGGCCCAATCCGTTGCTGGGCCCCCACCGGAGACGCAGAGTCCGAATGCGGCAGCAACGCCGGCCTCCACCACACCGTCGTCGGTCACGCCACCTACCGACGGTGCCGGTCCAGCAGCGACGGTGGCGGCCGGACATCAGGAAACTGCTGTCGCACCGAATGATTCGGCTGGGCAAGGACAGACGGCCGAAACACGGAGCCCGGCGTCCGAACAACGTCCGGCAAATGCGGCGCCGGGTACCTCGGACAGTGGCTCGCCCGCGTCGTCCGCGCCGGGTGCATCGCCCACCGATCGTGCAGCCGCGCCCCCACCGTCCGCCGCTGCGAGCACCACTGCCGCCGATAGGCCCACGCCGGTGGGGCGGCCGACGGACGCCGGCCCGCAGCCGTCCAACAGTGTGGGGCAGCAGAATCGAGCGCCCGAAGTGGCTCGCTCGCCCGGCGTCGAAACATCGGACCGTCGACCTTCGGACGCCGCGCCGGCAACAGGAGCAGCGCGACCCGAAGCTGCCGCAGCACCCCGTTCATCAGCGCCGGTGGACGTGCCCGCGCGGACGGACGCGAGCCAGCGCCCGAGGGGCGATTCCTCCCCACACCAGGGGCCGCCAGTCGCTGCCGATCAGCCTCGTCGTGACGGACATGCGAGACGCGACAACGCAGAGAACGGGGGCCGCGGACCGACCGATCGCGCTCGTGGAGGTGACAGTGGCCCTGTACGTGGTCTATCGGAAGACAGCCGAAACCGAGACCGAGGTGAGGTACCGGTTCGGGAGCGACACGACGAACCTGGACCGCGAGCTGGTGATCGTGAAGGCAGGCCCGATCGTCGAAGCGATGGACGGGAAGACCGACCCGCTGGTTACGACGGTCGCCGGACGCATCCTGGCGAAGAAGGGAACCAACCCTCGGTGGCCGGGCGGGGGCGGGATTCAGGCCTGAACAGTTCCGGTCGATCGTCCGCGGCCCGAGGCGATCGGCTGGTCGGTGATGACCACGCCGATCGCGAACGCACTGGGGATGCTGACGCCGCTGCACAGAGCCCTACGTCTCCGGCGGACCGGATGCATCATCCCGGTGAGGTCACCGGATCCGACGCACCGGCGGTCGTGCCCGATGCTCACACGGGCGGAGCGATTCGTCCACGCGATGATTTCGCGGCATTCGAATGGGCCGAGGACGCTTACGACCGTTTTCGGGGCGACGACCGCGATATCGACGACATCGCACGTGTTCTGGCGCAGTACCCGCGTGCTGATGGCAGCAATTTCTCGCGAGACGACATCCGTCGGATCAAAGATCATCTGTTCTGGGAAGAACATCCGATCCGGGACTACGACGGAGATGTCGTTCATCGTCGTTACGACGCCGACCCCGGTATCGCCGAAGCGTGGATCAGGCTCCGATCCGATCGTCCCGACCCGGCCGACCTCGTGTTGCTGGAACACGAGTTGACCGAGGCGAACTACTACCGTGACCATCCGGGCTCGCTGTATCAGGATGCTCACGCACATGCCAATATCGATCACAACTGGTCCGAAGTCGCCGCGGGGCGCTCGGGCGAACGGTACGACACCTTATGGGGGCCGGACAATGGCACTACTGATCTACTACAACCAAATCGAGAACAGCCCGGACGAGGTGACGTACCAGTTCGGGGAGACCAGGGACCACCTGGACCGCACCCTGACGATCGACAAGGCGAACAACGCCCCCCGTACGGACCAACCGGAGGACGTGATTTTCCGGTCGGCCGCAGGCCAGATCCTGATGCGGGCCAAACGCGAGAAGCAGTGGCCGGTGAACGGAGTCATCGCTTCCTGACCGAGGACGCGGCGCCTCCGTACAGCGCGCCGCCTCCACGTGACGAGTTCAGCGGAACCGCTCCCACAGGTGAGCCGGATCCGTCGCTGGATCCGGGCACTTTCGATGCGCCCGGCGCGTCGGATCCCGCACCGCGCGAGCGACTTCCGGTCGAGGACAAGGATTACTTCGCGAATCCCGAGTTCAGGGATCCCGACGCCGGTGCTGAATACGCACGTCAGCATCCGGGGTACCTGTCCGAGGCGGCCGATATCCGATCCCGGCAGCGCGAGGACTGGCCGGAGTTGTTCAATCTCAGTGACGCCGAGATCGCCGCTGTTCGGCACAATCAATTCGACGTCCTGAACGGTCCAGTGATCGACGCCACGCGGAACGGTAACCGCGCCCTTCTCGAGCAGTACGACGCGGCGATCCGTGCGCTGGTGTCCGGGCTGAACAAGCTGCCCGATCTTCAACGGCCCGTCCACCGGTCGGTTCGGTTCTACAACGATGCCGAGTTGCACGACTTCCTCGCCGACTACGAGGTCGGAGGAGTGCGAGTCGACCCAGGCTTCGTCTCGTCGGACAAGGAGGCATCGACCGGAAATATTCAGATGGGGACCAAGGTCGAATTCGTCATCGAATCCCGGCATGGTAAAGACATTTCCTGGGCGAGCGGTCAGCAGGACGAAGTTGTGTTCCCTCCTGGACACAGTTTCGAAATCACCAGCCGTATATACGAAGACGGCAAATACGTCATACATCTATTCGATTTGGGAAGGGATCCTGATGGAACTGACACCGGAACGGGCGGAAGAGATCGCTCGGATGCATCTGGGGCCGACGCTGCGACAAGTAGCCCCAGGAGCGGAAGCGGAGGAACGCCACGAGCGCCAGATGGAGGAGTGGAGGGCGCGCGAAGCGAAGGGCCGCCCCGAAGCGACCGAGGAACAAGAGAAGAACTGGGAACGCTGGCGCAAGTCGGAGATGGAACGAATCAGGCGCAAGCGGGAGGGGAGCGCCGAGTAGACCCGGACGGTCTATCGCCGCCACCGCAGACGCCGGACCGGCTGTCCGCTCAGTCTCCGGATTCCGATCCGCCGCGGTATCGGTCATCGGAGGATCCGCGCGTCACGACTCGGCACGACGCGTCATTGGACTCGGTGCACCACCAGGGGCTCGCCCAGACGCACCAGCAGCATCCGGGACCGCTCAACCAGTCTCCGGGCCCTCGGCGCGTCGAGTCTCAGCCACCGGTCCCGGATCACCGTGCGCCTGTATCGAACCCGCCGGTACACGACGACCGCGCGTCCGTATCCGACTCGCCGAATCGCCCTTCTGTCCAGGCGCACCCGGTCGAACAGGCACGCCCCGTGCAGTCTCCACCGGGGCCGGAGTCGCTGGGCTCGAATTCGCCAACGCCACAACACCCAACGCCGCATCAAGCGCCGGCACCGCATATCGGCTCATCGCTCAACCTCGGTCCGCCGAACCCGAGTCAGCAGGGAACGCACGCGGCGGTGCAGCCACGCCAACCCGTGCCACCGCAGCATTCGGCCCCGCCGGCACCCGTGCCGGATCCGAGGAATCCGAACTCGGTTGGGCGGCAGGATGATGCGCGTGCACAGCAGTCGACGACGGAAGGTTCGCCCCGTCGCAGCACGCCCGAGGACCGTTGGGGAACGCAGGGTAACCACCCTGCGCCACGAGCGGACAATGGTGGTCACGGCCCTCATCGGTCCGATCCCCAAGCCCCGCCCGCACAGCGGCAACCATCCCGGGAAGAGGTGCGTGCTAACGAATCTCGGCAGATGCGTGACTATCTTCGCGGCCAGATGCCGGAAGGCGGGACGGTCACGCAGGTTCGGACCAGAGGCAGTGCTCCGGCCTACGATGTTCGTCGCTATCCGAATGCCCCCGGTGGACCGATAACGGTTGTCACGGTGCGGGTGAATGTCACCGCAGATCCGCATATTCATCCGCAAGCCGTCCAGCAGCTCATCCACAACGCGCACTATGGGACCGACAGCACCTTCAACCAAGGACAACGCTTGTTGTCGGGTGACCGCGTCCTGGTGGATCTGGTTCCCGCGACGGACCCGGCAACGGCGAATATCCATATGCACGTGAGTGAATCGCCGGGAGCCTGGCATCCTCGCACTCCGCCGGATCTCTTCGCACGACAACTGGGCAGGCATCTCGGGTTACCCGAGCAGCCGGGCTCGACAGCACCACATATCGACGCAACTGGCGCTCGGCAGCTGAGCAACGATATTGCCCGAGCGAACACTCCCTGCACCCGGCCGGACGTGACCACCGGCCGAGTGCAAGGCGCGGGGAACCTGCGCAGCGTCGAGCACGCGTCCTACCAACACAATGTCGAGGACGCGGTGCGCAGAGGTGACCGGTTCGTCGTCGGCGCCGATCCGCACGTATACGCCCAGCACATCAACGACGGTGGCCCCTCCCGGCCGGGCAGGAGCAACGACTGCAACGAAGTCACTCTGTCGGTTTTGTCGACGCACCTCGGCCGCCCTGTTGTGGCGGCCCCACGCTTTCCGGACCGGCTCGCCGACGGCAGCCTCGATACCCGGACCGGGGAACGCCTCGGGTTGCGCCGGGCAGAGGAATGGATCGGTGGGGCCTGGCAGAATTACGGCCACGGCGGCGCTTCGATTCCGGACCAGTTCCAAGCGCTCCACAACTGGGTCGGTCAACTCGGGCCCGGCGCTGCTGCCTATGTTCACAATGCCTGGCACGCCACCGACGAGTTCGGCCGACCGCAGTACAACGCGGACGGCAGTCCGAGAATCGGAGGCTCCCACGCGACCGCGATCGTCTACCCGATCGGAGCGCGCGGGCCGATGTGGGTGGATGCCCAGGCAAGACCCCCCATCATCTCGGAGCATCCACCTGCCCACCTGGTGAATCGGTCGGCGGGTTTGCGGTTCATGACAGTCGACCCGAACGGAGTATCACGCAGTGGCGCCACAGCTGGACAGCGCGGAACAGGTGCGGGAGTACCTGAGCACCGCGTTCCCGAGTCAGGAGTTCGACATGGTGATCCCGTTCGAACACGGGTGGGTATGTCGTCCGCAACTGACTCCGGAGGAGGAGGAACAAGATCTGGATCTCGGCCTGACCAGCTACGTGGTGAATCGACAGACAGGCGTCGTGACCGTGCACCCGAGTCTGCACCCGATGACGGTGGGCGAAATGTACGACCAGGCGATTCAGATCGGCGAACCCGTGCAGGGAGCCCAGATCTACCCACCACGGAATCGCCTCGATCTGCGACTGCTGCACGAGGAATCGACAACGGTCCGGTACTCGGTCGAGATCGAGTCCCTGAGCGAAGCCTCGACCAGGGAGTTCGAGCTGACGATCGACACGGAGACTCTCGACTTCGAGCCGACGGACTCGAGCGCGGCGAGCGCGATGTCGTGGGTCGTGTGGAAACAGGGCCGAGACGGGACATGGCCGGCGGAGGGGACGTTCGAGGAGTAGGCCAGGGCCCGGATACCACCCCGGCCACCCGGACCCACGAGAACGATCGTCATGCCGTGGATCCATCATCGTCGGCTCCGGAAGCGCTTGAAAACGGCCGGCGTGATCAGCCGGCGGCGGAGACTCCTCCCGACAACACCGACCACAGTGAGCCGCCGACTCGCTCCCGTGAGCCGGTACCAAAACTCAAAGATCTGTTTCCGCCGGACGGGGCGCCGCTCGACGAGGAGCGGGTATTGGCGCAGTTGCAACAGGCTATCAACGGCGAATACGGCGGTTTGCGTGTCGTTGTCGAAAGGGTCAGCGGCGACTCGGGGGGCCTGTATCCGGAAATGACCATTTACGACGCCGACGGCAAGCAGGTTGGACGCGCGACCAGGTCCTACTTCTATCGTGAGGGCAATATTCTTGCCAACCACTCTGTGTTCTCCCTCCATAAGAGTGTTCAAGGTCAGGGGTTTGCGGGGGAGTGGAACACGGCCATGTTCGAGTGGTATCGGGAGTCCGGTGTTACCGAAGTAGTTTTACGTGCCAATATCGATGTCGGTAGTTATGCATGGGCCAGGCAAGGGTTTGAGTTTTCCAATCAGCAGCAAGCTGTGAATGATATTCTTCCGCGGTTGAACAGAGAAATTCGCAAACTACGTGCTGTAATTGCTCGGGAATCTGCGGAACAGGCTCGTTCTCCAAGTGATGAACGGGTAGAAAATCTTAAAGAACTCGCCGCCCTGGAACGTAAGGCCGCCGGGATTGTCAAACGCTTCCGTGTCGGGGACGAAGACTTTCCGCATCCAGAAGAAATTGCACTTCTTGGCAGGCCGGAAGGGGCTTCGTCGGTTGAGTCGCGTGATTTGTCGTGGCTGGGAAAGCGTGTCTTCATGGAGCCGGGCGTAACCATCATGTGGCATGCCGTGCGGTGGATTGGTAAGGAGGCATCGTGAGAGATCCTGAAATCGTACTCAAAGGGTGGCCTGCGAACGAGTGGAATCGGAGAGGCCTCAAAGTTGGATTCTGGCACTCTGATTGGGCGGCGCGGAACAGGGAGAAGGTGGAATTTCGGCCCGAGACTCGATCGGTTCCCGATAGTGATTATAACCAGCATTACGTCGATATAGAATCGTCGTTGAAAGCGGAGATATCCTTCGATTCTCGTGCTGCGGAGATCGGTTACCGCCCGCCGGATGGAATAGGGAGACTGCCGCTACCGACCGGACCGGAACGGTTACGCGGGGCCATAATTTCCGCAGCTGCCGGGGATGCATTCGCCAGTTCCTGCGATGTGGTGAAGACTTACCCTTGGTATTTGCGTGGTACTGGAGTGTCCGATTCAGGCTTGGTTGACTATCTGCCGGGCACTTCCGCTGGTCCTACCTGGATCACTCAGATGATGGCATTTTGCGCCGAGGGTCTGCTCCGTGCATTGGGCGGTAGGCGCAACGGTAGTCTTGTTGACCCTGTTTCGGCGGTGCAACACGGGTTTCAACGGTGGCTGTACTACATGGTGTGGGACACGGAAGACCCACAAACCCAATATGAGTGGCGCAGGTATGGCGGTATCTATGCAGCTGACGCCGGTGAGTACGACCAGCCGGATGGTGTGCTGGCACAGGTCGTGGAGTTGACTGTCGATCGTCGACCACCTCTAGTTATTGTCGATACCCTCGTCGACTTTGCCGCTACTGGGGTCCGCTCGACCACTGTTGATCCTCGCAGTGAAGCTCGTGGTGGTGATGTTCTGGTCCGCGCTGCTCTTGCCGCCGTCTGGTCGGAAGATGTGTCGGAAACGTTCGATCTTGCCGTGGCAATTGCTGCGCTGACGCATCCTCATCCCGATGATTTCCTGGCGGCCGGTGCTATGGCTGTTGTTGTGCATCAACTGATTCGGGATCAACCCTTCCGGAAATCGCTCGAGACCGCCTACTTCGAGGTGCAACGCAGACCTGACCACGAAAAGACGCGGTTGATGATGAACCGTTCGGTCATCCTGGCGCGTGAAGAAAAGGTTCCGGCTCCGCTGCAGACCGTTCAGCGTTATTTTCCTGGCCTCGGGGAGGATGGAGCCGAAGCGTTCGGCTTGGCGTTGTACTGCGCCATATCCGGTGACTATCTGCGCGAGGCACTGCTGCTGGCAGTGAACTACGCCTCTGACCGCTGCGCGGTCGCCGCGACGGCAGGATTGCTGATGGGCGCTGAGTACGGAATCAAAGCTGTTCCCAAGGTATTTCGAGACCCCCTGTCATCGGTCGACGCGTTGGACGATCTCGCCGGCGACCTCGCCACCGAACTACGAGACGTGCTCACTGACAAGGAATGGTTGCGCCGCTACCCACCGACCTGATCTGGCGCAGGTGCACCCACCGAAGGAGATACCACATGGCGGAGTACCGAACGCGGGAGCAAGTGGAAGCGTATCTGGCTCGAATTCTCAACCCGGACCGCAGCTTTCACCTGTACGAGATGGAGGGTGGCTGGCTCGTGCAGGCGGATACGAGTTCCATGGATCTCGACGCGAGTCTGGGTATGACCAGTCTGGTGGTCGACGCGGACACGGGAGTGGTGTTCGAGTACCCGAGTTGGAGTTCGCACATGATCGCGGACGATTTCGGGGAGGCGAAGCGGAACCGCCGCAGGCCGGCGATGCGCCAGGTCTATCCTCCGGTGAGTATCGAGGATGCGCCGCCCGCGTATGAGCCCGTGGTTTTTGAGCCACCCTCGGATGCGTTCTGTTCAGAGCTCGGATTCGACGCGCTGTACGGTATCCCCACCTGGGAAGAGCGGGTCGAGCTCGGGCCGCCGTGGCAGGCGGGGCGTCGGCTGTGCATTCCGGTCGGGTTCACTGAGGGCCGGAGCACGGTCGAACTGGACGTCAACTCGGGTGTCGAAGGGGGGATGGGGCACGGTCTCGTAGCGGGCAGGGATAAATCCGGTCTGCTCGAGAGCATCGTGCTCGGGCTCGCAATCACTCATAGTCCCAGGGAGCTCAACCTCGTCCTCGTCGATATCGGTTGCAGCGGTGTGTTTCATGCTGTGTCGACGCTGCCGCACGTGGTCGGTGTCGCTTCAGGCGTGATTCGTGATCGATCGAGAATCGTGTCGATCGGTGAGATCCTGGCGGAGGAGGCCGAGCGGCGCAGTGATCGGATCCAGAACTCTTCGGGGTTCACGAGCCTCGGAGAGTACGAGGCGGCGCGTGCCGCTGGGGCCGATCTGGATCCGATTCCCGAGTTGATCGTCGTGGTCGACAATCTGCACGAAATGCCGGAGGGGCGTAACCAACTGGTCGACGCGCTGCTCCTGTTGGCTCGAGTGGGTCGGTCCTTGGGCATCCACCTGCTATTCGGCACGAACCGATTCGGCACCCGGCCGGAATGGATCGACTCGCATGCCTCATGGCGAATTGCGTCGAAAGTCTCGTCGGAGTCGGAATCGAATGCGCTTGTGGGCACCGCCGCGGCGGCCCATCTTCCGGATGAGCCGGGGCATGCATACCTGACCGCCCCCGGTGTGGAGCCAATTCGCTTTCGCGCCGCGCTCGCCTCGCCATCGATGCCGGACGGGTGGCCTGACCAGTGTGCGATGTGGCTGACCGTCGCCGCCCGTGCGCAGCTGCTGCCGGCCGGCGAAATTCTCATGCCCTCCATGGAGTGGCGGGTCCGTGACGATGGGCCGCGGCAGCGGGAAGATGGCGGACCTGTCGACTTCGACAGTTTGTACGACACCGACATGGGCTTGTACGACCTCGCCCATCGTTGGTCGCCCCGAGGTTCGGATACTCTGCGGCGGATTCCGATCGGTCTCGGTGAGTCCGGTCAACCGGTCGGCCTGGATGTGAATGCGGTTCACGGCGCAGCGGGCGCGTGTGGATATCTCCTCTGTGCCGACGCTGCCGTCCGGACCGCCCAGATGGAAACTATCCTGCTCGGGCTGGCGATCTCACACTCACCCGAGATCCTGAACTTCGTATTCCTCGATCGTGGCCTCGTCGGCACGTTCGACCGGCTGGTGGGGCTACCGCACGTTTCGGCGGTCGTCGCATGTGTGAATGAGAACTCCCTGTACGTGCGGGCCGTCGCCGACGCGCTGTACCTCGAGATCGAACGACGACACTCGGTATTGCAGGAAC
Organism: Nocardia vermiculata NBRC 100427; assembly: GCF_001613265.1. Classification (GTDB taxonomy): domain Bacteria; phylum Actinomycetota; class Actinomycetes; order Mycobacteriales; family Mycobacteriaceae; genus Nocardia; species Nocardia vermiculata. The sequence goes on along the minus strand of NZ_BDCA01000007.1, from coordinate 152,530 downwards.
TCGGCTTCGCCGATTTCACGCAGTACAACAATGCCCGAATCTCCGGTCAGGAACTGACCCCCATGCCAGAGTTGATGATCGTCGGCGACGTCTCCGGTAGGCGATTTGAAGCCGTCGATCCAAACATGCAGGACCTGATCACAGTGCTGGCGCACCGGGACGGGCCCGCTGCAGGAATCCACGTGCTGTGGGTGGGGTCCGAGTTCGCGGAACTACCGCCGGCGACCGAGGGGTTTCGTTACCGGCTCGACTTCGCGCCCGCTTCCGCGGATGCCGCCCTCTCCGCCAACGGTGAAACTCCGGACGAACGCACGCTTGGCCACCTGAAGAGCCCCGTCGCGGACGCGGTTCGGTACGAGGCGCCAATTGCGCTACGGCCCAGACGATTACATCGCATTCTCCTGGATCTGCGATATCTGGGATGTAACAGCGAGGAGCCGTGGCAGCCGTATGCGATCACCGGAGCACCGGCACCCCTACCTTCCTGGCCCGGTTATCCCGATGCTCTGCTGCCTTGGGAACCGCCCGCGGACACAGCGATCCGGCCCTGGGGGGACTGAGGAATCGCCGATATCGTGACCGATCCCGCGGCTCACTCCGGTGAACGAAAACCAAGGAAGGTTCAGTTGTTCGATGCCTATCGCACGGTAGATGCGATCTACGAGTCCGCCAGGGACGCGGGCCGGCGAATCAGCTCGGACGAGCGACGAACAATAGGTCTGCTGTACCGCCGAACGTCTGAAGCCTGGGCAGCGGAGAAAGCGTTGCACCCTGCGGGGCACCTTCCTTCCTTCGAGTGCTGTCCAGTCGGCGACAGTTGATGGTCGGGTCGTCGCAGGGTATGCCCAGAGTCTCGTTTCACGGGAGCTTCTATACGGAAAGCTCGGAGGCAGTCCAGAGTGTCCTCAGATCCTGGCTTTCAGTCGACGATCTGGTCATCCGTCATCGCCGTGGTGTCGAGCTGCGGTACGCCGCGGACGACATCGAGTTCTGTGTTACGAGACGATGCTGCGCGAAGGCGCGAACTTCTTTCTGATCGAAGGGGTTGTCGATGGTTCCGTAGATGTTGCCGTGGCTTCCCTGCGACGGCTTGCCGAGAAAAGTCTTACGGCTGGAATGAAGTTCGACGGCGAGTGCGAACAAGTCGACACGGACGGCTGTTCGATCAGCGAGGAGATCGCCATAGGGTGAGGCGGTGTTGGTAATGGAAGCGTCAAATGGCAATCAGGAAATACTGGATTGGCTCGCTTCGAATGGGTGGAGTAAGGGGCGCGATATTGCGGATCGTGCCGGCGATCTGATTCGCGAGCGGGTCGATGCCTCGCGCCGTCAAGGTGTGGAGCTGCCAGCTTTTGTTGCCGCCGAAAGAATAATTCGCAGTTACGGGTTGCTGCACCTGGAGCGGCTAGGTACTTCGGATTCTCTATTGGTCATGAAGCCGACAGTAGGCTATGAAGGTGACGTCGAGGATATCGAAGAACTGCGTGAAAATCTCGGTCTAGATGTATTTCCGGTGGGATATGATTCGGGGGATTTCGCTCTTGTGCTGGTCGACGTAAGAGGTAGGTTTTTCTCGCTACACCATACTGGCGCGTACTTCATGGGAAATGATGAATTTGATGCATTCCGACGTTTTATGAGGGGCCTTCCCGACGATGATGCGGAGGAATACTTTGTCTGACCCGATGCCGACAAGGCGAACGATGCTGTGTGTACAGGCCATCCGGAGGAGCTATTCTTCCGCTGTACCGCAGCACGGATCATGCTGCTTGGTCGACACGAGAAGCGCTGGCTCATTGCCTCCCGAGAGTGTGGCCTACTGCGCGTAGGGATGCCCCTTCGGTTCTGACTCTGAGGTAACAAAACCTACTCCGACCAGCATGGTTCCCATTTCGTTCCCATTTGAAGAGCATTTGCTCACACCCCGATCGCCCCACCGTCCCCCTTCCACACCGCGACCACCGCCGGCCGCGGCTGGCTGCTACCCCCGTCGGGCCAGTGTGATGCCGGTGCATCGGCCGACGCGCCGTCCAGTTCACCGGGATGTTGGACGCACACCAGCACCCGTTGCTCGGTGACCACCGGCCCGCAGGTCTCGGCCCCCGCCGGAACGGTGAGGAATTGTTTGGTCTCCCCGCGGCGCTCGCCGTCGAGTGTTACCGCGAACAGGCCGTCGTTGGAGTCCAGGGCGTTGCCGTCGGTAGAGATCCACAGGTTTCCGTGGGGGTCGAAGGCGACGTTGTCGGGGCAGGAGATGGGGCTGACGGAGGTTTTGTCGAAGCCGCCGTAGTAGGTGTCGGCGGCGTTCGGGTCGCCGCAGACCAGCAGGAGTGACCAGGTGAAATCGGTGCCCTTGTGGTTGTCGGTGATTTCGAGGACCTGGCCGTTCTTGTTCTGGGCGCGCGGATTGGCCTCGTCGACGCCGGCTTTGCCGTCGAGGCCGCGTTTGCTGTTGTTGGTGAGTGCGACGTACACCTTGCCGGTCTTCGGGTTCGGCTCGATATCTTCCGGGCGGTCCATCTTGGTGGCGCCGGCCTTGTCGCCGGCGATTCGGGTGAAGACGGCGACCTCCTGGGCCGACATGCCGTCGACGAGCGATTGCGCGGCGCCGTCCTCGGCCACGTGCAGCAGTGGAATCCATTGGCCGGTGCCGGTGAAGCCCTGCTCGGACGGTGCGGCGCCGGAGCCATCGATGCGGTCGGCGTGGTCGCCGGTCAGCTTGGCGACGTAGAGGGTGCCGGCATCGAGGATGGTCGTATTGGCCCGGCGGCTCGCGGCGTCGCTGCCGGGGCGGATGGTGCGGGAGGAGACGAATTTGTAGATGTATTCGAAGCGTTCGTCGTCGCCGCTGTAGGCGACCACGGTGCCGTCGTCGGTGACGTGAATGTTGGCCGACTCGTGCTTGTTCCGGCCCAGGGCGGAGTGTTTCACGGGTGTGGATTCGGGGTCCCACGGATCGATTTCGACCACATAGCCGAACCGGTGGGATTCGTTGGGTTCGGCCGCCACATCGAAGCGCTTGTCGAACTTTTCCCAGAAGTGCGGGGCATCGACCTCGCCGACGCCGTAGCGTTCGGCCCGTTCGGCGGCCACCGGATCCGCGGGCTTGCCGACGAAGTAGCCGTGGAAGTTCTCTTCGCCGGAAAGGATTGTGCCCCAAGGTGTTACTCCGCCGGAGCAGTTCGCGAAGGTGCCTGCGACCTTGGTGCCGGTCGGGTCGGCGGTGGTCTTGACGAACTCGCTGCCCGCGGCCGGTCCGGTGAGCCGGAACTCGGTGTCAGCGGTGATGCGGCGGTTGTAGTGGCCGAAGGTGGGGGTGAGTGCGCCCGAGCCCGGCTCGCCGCTCACCTCGACTACCGAAAGACCGTGTGCCGCAATGGCGATGCCGAATTGGTCCCGGGTCATGGTGGCACCGTCGAAACCGGTGAACATGAACGGTTCGGTGGTGTACTCGTGGTTGACGACCAACAGGTAGCGGTTGTCGCGGTTCTCGATCGGCAGCAGTGCGGCGAAATCGTTGTTGTAGCCGAACTGTTTCGCCTGCGCGGCGGCGGTCTGTTTGTCGAAGTCGAACTGTGGTGCGTCGGCGAAGATCGGGTCGCCCCAGCGGATCACCACGGCCTGCTCGTAGCCTTCGGGCACGACGACGGCATCGTCCTGATTCGGTGTCACCGGTGTGAATTGCGCTCCCGGCCCGGCTGATCCGCCCGCTGCCACATCATCGGCGTCGGCACCGCACGCCGCGAGCAGACCACCCGCACCGATAGCGAGCACGGCGGCGGCACTGCCCTGCAACGCCCGCCGCCGCGATATGGCGGCCACGATATCGCCGAAGTATTCGCCGGAGGACTTGTTGGAGACCTCGTGAAAACACGCGTTGCCGCACTTGTAGGTGCAGGTGACCGCGGCGCGCGCGGAGCGGCCGTCGTGCTGCACGAACAGGGCGAGGGGACTGAACTTCACGGTGCCTCCAGTAACTGTGCGGGACACCCGCGCCCGGTCGTCATCGTGAGCGGCTGCGCCAGTATTACTCACGATGCCTCCAGAAGCGAGCCGACCGCCGCACCGTAGAACACTCCGGCAAGCCTGGGAATACACCGGAATGAACGCGCGCCGAACGACAGTGAACGCGCCCGGTCCCTCAACTGAACCTGTCGACGTTCCGGTGGATCAGTTCCCGCAGCCGCGCAGCCTGAGCCGGCTCCAGACCGAGCGTGGTCGAGTCGATCGCTTCAGCGATGGACCGCGCCAGACCTGTGACGATGGTGTCGACGCGCTCCTCATCCAGCGACGTGGTTCGTGCCAGCTTCCGCCAGTGCTGGAGGCCGACTTCCGGAGCACGCTGAGCGCCGCCGATTCGCATCGCGAGCTTCTGGTCGAATGCGGGATACAGGCCCACTGGCACTATGTCGTACATCGGCGTGAGTGAAATACCGTCAGGGCGGATCATCAGCGAGTAGTTCTTGGCATGAGCGTCTGCGTTTCCGATGAAGGTATTGAAAGCGAGTTGACCAATGAATGCGTACGCCGCATCGATCCCCACCCGTTGGCGTAGTAGCTGGATGACCTGCGCGGCCGTCACACCGTACTTGTCGTCCGGGCCCTTTCCCATCGCTTGAGCCAGATCTTCGGTATGGATGCGCGCAGCGATCTGGCCGGAACGATCACGATCGAATCGTTCGACGACGTAGGTGGTCTGGTCCTTGATACGGAGCACCTGTGCCGGTGGCGCGCCGATTCCGGTTTCTGCCGCGAGTCCGAGTGCGGCGGCTTCGGCTGCCTCCAGCCCTGGAAGATTCGGCCGCGCGGGCTTGAGGATGTGGGTCGACGGCACCGTCGCATTGGACCAGTACCACTCCTCTCCGACTTGGGAGAGCGCAAATTTGCCCTGCGTTCCGGCGAGTGAAAACCGTGCTGGGCTCCGGGAGCCGATCCAGGCGTCAGGAGTGCGCTTGATTGCTGCGATCCGTGCGGCGATGTCCCCGTCGGTCGCCGGATCCAGTATCAGTGGGTCTGCCGTTGGCTGCACTTCGTGCGCGGAAAGTAGCAGGCCCCCGGCGACGTCTCCGCCGGCCACCTCCAGAAGATCGAAAGTGTCGGTTGTCTCGATGCCGTAGGCGTCAGCCATTTGCTTCCGGATGTGGAGATGGTCGGGTAGTAGGTTCTCCAGGAAGTTTCCGGCCGCACGACGGGAGGGCTTACCTTCTCGCGGCAGTGACAGCGAGATCGACGGCGTCGATGTGACTGTGTGGTACTGGAATTGGACGAGTCCTGTGCTGTCCCGAGTGAAGCGGCCCGCATAAACGCCTTCCAGCCAGGCGTGCAAGGTGCGAGTCATCGCAGATCCATCGGCGGCAGGGCCAGGGGTTCGACCTCGAGGGCGCGGAGAACCCTGCGGACACCGCGGATATCGTTCAATGGCTCGGCGCGCTCGATCGATCCGATCAATCCCGTGTCGACGTCCGCTCGTTCGGACAGCGCTCTCCTGGTGAGCCCATGGATCGCGCGCTCGTCTCGAACTGTCCGCGCAAGATCCGCGGGCTCGCGGAGATACTCGGTGCGTGGGCGGTGCAGTACCTCCGCGACTCTGTCGTGGTTCCCTCGTATCGCGTGCACGACCAGGTTGGATCCGCCGTCGAGGTGAGTGGGTGCCACGCCGCCCCACCAGTCGGCAAGGATGTGGGCGGGTTCGTCCGTGCGTCGCAACAGGTCGACGCGTTCTGCGGTGCGCGCCCGCATCTGGCCGGACAGCCCCTCCAGGGTTCTGGTGTGCAGGGCGCGCGTGAGTGCCAGCCGCGACGCCGGTGACAGTGGGCGTCGTCTCCGTCGGTGGGGTGCTACCTCATCGATTTCCCAGCGATCACCGGTCCGGTGTGCCTGGATGACCCCGGACCGGGCCATTGCGCGAACTCGCCTGGGTGACACCTGTGTCAGCTCCGCGTACTCCGCGACGTTCATGACACAAGTGTACCGGCGAATAGAGTCAGGCAACCCCTACCTGCGTGGACGGCCCAGCCGGGACCAGCCGAACAGTCCCAGTCCGATAACTACCGCGAATCCGCCGATGATCCCGATAGTCCGTAGGTTGCCGTCGCTGTTCGGGGCGGTGGATGTCGCCGTCGCCACGGTTGCGGCCTCGGGGCCGGGTGGGGCGGCGAGTACCGCTTCGGTCGGTGCCGCCTCGTCGTCGGGGCCCGGTAGTTCGCCGATATGGGCGCCGGCGGGGAGGGCGAAGGCGTAGTCGAGCAGGCGGGCGGCCTGTTCGGGTGGCCGGATGGGCAGGACGTCGGCCTTGAGCATGGTGACTGCCAGGCGGCGGCCGTCTCGTTCGGCGGCGGTGACGAAGGTTTGGCGGGCATCGTCGGTGTAGCCGGTTTTGCCGCCCAGGTTGCCGTCGTAGTTGTAGAGCAGCTGGTTGTCGTTGGCGAGCGGGAAGCCGGGATGGTCCTGATCGCCTTCGATCTTGGGGTTGGCCGGGTAGCCGGGGAAGTCGTACTGCTCGGTGCCGATGATGTCGGCGAAGGCGGGGATCTGCATGTCGTGGCGGAAGATCGCCGCCAGGTCGTAGGCGGAGGTGCTCATGCCGGGACCGTCCAGGCCGGACGGGGTGGCGGCGCGAGTATCCATGGCGCGCAACTGTTTCGCCATTTCATTCATCTTCTCGACGGTGGCGTCGTCACCACCGAGCTGGGCGGCGATGGCGTGCGCGGCGTCGTTACCTGAGCACATCAGCAGGGCGTGGAAGAGTTGCTCGTTGGTGTAGCGGCCGCCGGGGCCGATACCGACGCGGGTGCCGTCGACGTTCGCATCCTCCTGCGTGCCGGTCACCACAGCGTTCTGGTCCAGCGCGGGCAGGGCGACCGCGGCCAGCAGCGTTTTGATGGTGGACGCCGGCCGATAGCGGCCGTGCGGGTCCTTGGCGGCGACGACCTGTCCGGTGTCGAGGTCGGCGACCAGCCACGAGGTCGCCGAGATGTCGGCGGGGACCGCGGGGGCGCCGGTGGGCAGGATCACACCGCAGTCGCCCAGCTTGTCGCCGCCGATCGGTGTCGAGGGCACCGGTAGGGGTGCGGGGGAGGTCTCGCCGGGCTTGGGGACCTCCGAGGTGTCGATCGGCGGGGGTGGGAGCTTCTTGTTCGGGCAGGAATTGGTATTCGGCGTGGTGAAAGGCGTGGATGTCGGGGGTGGTGGGGCCGCGGTGGCGGCGCCGAGTCCGGTGAGCGCGGCAGCCCCCAGCATCCCGGCGGTCAGTGCGGTAGCCGCCAGCGAGTGGGTGCGGTGGCGGTGGGGAGTGCGGGAGGCGCGGGTGTTCATCGACATGCAGTTTATGCGGCGCGCCGGGGTGGTGCCGCGTCCGTCTGGTCACAGTAACCCTTGACAGCCACAACAAAATGGGAGTTACTATCAAAAAGTAGACGCAACCAAGTGGATGGGGATCTCATGAATCGCGGTGGATCGGCGGACGGTATGACGTCCGCACCGGTGGAGATGCCGCCGGACGTGCACGGGAAGGACACCGGCCGGGCGCGCTGGCTGGCGTTGGCGGCGATGGGGCTGGCCATGCTCACCATCGGGCTGGATACCACCGTGCTGGTGGTCGCACTGCCCACAATGGCAATCGACCTGCATGCGAATACCGGTGCGCTGCAATGGTTCACCACCGCTTACACGCTCGCGCTGGCCGCGCTGATGCTGCCCGCCGGTGCGCTCGGCGACCGCTACGGGCGCAAGAAGGTGCTGCTGGCGGCGTTGGTCCTTTTCGGCGGCGCCTCGCTGTGGTGCGCGCTGGCGACCTCCGCCGGAATGCTCATTGCGGCGCGCGCCGTGCTCGGCGTCGCTGCCGCGGCGATGATGCCGCTGTCGATGTCGGTGCTGCCCAGCCTGTTCCCCGATCAGGGTGAACGCCAGCGGGCGCTCACGATCTGGGTCACCTGCACCGCGGTGGGGCTGCCCCTCGGACCGATCGTGGGTGGCTGGTTGCTGCAGCATTTCTGGTGGGGTTCGGTATTTCTGATCAACGTCCCCCTGGTCGTGGTCGGCCTGCTCGCAGTTCTGGCCCTGGTGCCCGAGACCCGCGCCGCGACCCGGTCCCGCCTCGATCTCCCCGGTGTGGTGCTGTCGGCTGCCGGGATGCTGTGCTTCACCTACGGATTCATCCGCTTCGGTGACACCGGCTGGAGCGATGGCACCGCGTGGGCGACGGTGCTCGCCGGTGCCGTCCTGCTGGCCGGATTCATCTGGTGGCAACGGCGAGCGGCGCATCCGCTGATCGATATCGCACTGTTCGCCAACCGCGGGTTCAGCTGGGGCACCGCGTTTTCCGTCTTCGTCAACTTCGCGATGTTCGGCATGTTCTTCACGGTGCCGCAGTATTTCCAGGCGGTACTGGGGGCGGACACCCTGGGGAGCGGACTGCGGCTGCTGCCGATGCTCGGCGGGCTCGCGGTCGGTACCCGCATCGTGGACAAACTTCTGCCGAAGGTGGGCGGTCGGCTCGTACTGAGCGTCGGCTTCCTGATCTTCGGTGCCGCCTTGGCGATGGGCGCGATGACGGATGTGGGCAGCGGCTACGGATACACCGCGATCTGGACCACCGCGCTCGGCTTCGCCATGGGCATGGTGATGCCCGCCGCGATGGGCATGGCGATGGGTGAGTTGAGTGCCGAACGCGCCGGTTCGGGATCCGCGCTGATTCAGGCGTTGCGGCAGGGCGGCGGCACCATCGGCGTAGCGGTACTCGGCACGGTGCTGGCCACCCGCTACCGCGCCGACCTCGGCTCCTATAACCACGAGCCGGTGTCCGACGGGGTGAATGCGGGCGCTGCGGTCGCGCACGCTTCCGGAAACGGTGACCTGCTGGCGGTGGTGCAGTCGGCGTTCGTTTCGGGCATGGGTGCCATGCTGTGGCTGTGCGCGGTGGTGTGCCTGCTGGGTGCGGTACTGGCCGCGTTCTTCACCCGAAACGGGGCGCGCGACGCGACCGAGGACGCCGATGCGGGACAATCGGTGCATGTCGGCTGAGTCGAAGGCTCCCATGCGGGCCCATACCGGGGCGAGTCCCTCGCCCCGGACGGGCTTGCGTGAACGCAAGAAGCAACGCACCCGGCGCACCATCCGCACCGAGGCGTTGAAGCTGTTTCAACGGCAGGGATACACGGCTACCACGGTCGAGCAGATCGCCGAGGCCGCCGATATCTCGCCCAGTACGTTCTTCCGCTACTTCCCGTCCAAGGAACAGCTGGTGCTCGTCGACGATGTCGACCCGATCATGATCCGTGCCTTCGAATCGCAGCCCCCGGAGCTGAGTACCCTGGCCGCCTTCCGGCAGGGCATGCGCGACACCTTCGCGGAACTCGACCCCGAGGAGTGGCAGTTCGAACAGGACCGGATGAAGCTGATCTACAGCGAGCCGGAACTACGCAGCGTGGTCATGCGCGAAACCGAGCGCAATGTGCGGCTCGTCGCCGGCCTGCTGGCGCGCCGAATCGGCAGGGCGGAAGACGATTTCGAGGTGCTGGCCTTCTCCGGTGCGGTGGTCGGCGCCCTGATGACCGCGTTCAGTTCGGCGGGGCTGGACATGGACAGGGTGGAACGTATCGTCGACTTCATGGAGGCCGGAATGCCGTTGGGCCCGAATACCGGCAGCGTCGGCTAGCGTTCCACTGCACATTCTCGACGGTTACTGTGCCGCCAGGTGAGCTGCGACCGTATCGTCACTCACGGTAGAGAAGAATCCACCGATCACGTCCTCGATCTGTGCCACCGATTCCGCGCAGTACAGCACCGGCTGATAGTGGGTGATGTCGTAGGCGGCGGTGCCCATCTCGTGGATGTCCAGCGGGCGCAGCCGGGCCTGCCGGAACTCTTCGATCTCACCGTAGGAAGAGAGTAGACCCGCGCCGTAGCAACGTATTTCGCCGTGCTCACGAAGAACGCCGAATTCCATCGAGAACCAGAATACGTCGGCGAGGAATTTCAGCGCCGCGTCCGTTTCCAGCCGCGCGACCGCGGTTCCGGCCGCGGCGTAGAGCGCGGCGAAACGTGGGGCGGCGAGCTGGTTCGCATGCCCGATGATCTCGTGCACGGCATCGGGCTCCGGTGTGTAGAGCGGGGCCGAGTGATGACGAATGTACTGGGTGGAGTGGAAGATTCGGTCGGCGAACGAGCCGAAGAATTCCCGCAGCGGAACCAGACCGGCTGCCGGGACGTAGCGAAAACCGCTGAGCGGCACTAGTTTATCGGTCACCTCGGCCAGTTGGGGGATATGGTCGACCGGCAACGCCAGTCGCTGTTCACCGGCGAGCACCTCCGCGCATGCGTAGTCGGCGTGCTTGTGCGTCAGCTCCGCCGACACGATCCGCCACACCTGCTGCTCGGCTTCGGAGTAGTCGATGCGCGGCAGCGGTTCACCCGGTCGGTACGCCAGCGCCAGGGCCGCGATCGAATTGCGTCGCGCCCGGTACTCGGGGTCGTGTACACCCGGGTGCTCGGCACTCAAATGCACGGTCACATCGCCGTCGCTACCCGTGGTAACCGGCGAGTACAACCGCCCTTCGGTGAACATATCTCCAGGCAAGCACTACTGACCTGTCCTGACAACAAACCTGCGGCAAACTGAGCAAATTGCCTAGCTGTGCGGGAAAATGCTGCCTACATCGCAGGGATGTGGACCATCGGCCGCGAACTACCGGCACACGAAGAAGCCGCCCGCATCCGATGATGCGGGCGGCTCCGGTTCGAACTGCGCTACCTCAGGGGCGGGCGAACAGCAGGGCTCGCTTGACTTCCTGGATGGCCTTGGTGACCTCGATGCCGCGAGGGCACGCGTCGGTGCAGTTGAAGGTGGTGCGGCAGCGCCACACACCCTCGACATCGTTGAGGATGTCCAGACGCTCGCGGGCGCCCTCGTCGCGGCTGTCGAAGATGAAGCGGTGTGCGTTCACGATCGCGGCCGGGCCGAAGTAGCTGCCGTCGCTCCAGTACACCGGGCAGGAGGTGGTGCAGCAGGCGCACAGGATGCACTTGGTGGTGTCATCGAAGCGGGCACGGTCGTGCTGGGACTGGATGCGCTCGCGGGTGGGCTCGTTGCCGTGCGTGATCAGGTACGGCTTCACCGCACGGAACGCGTCGAAGAACGGCTCCATGTCCACGACCAGGTCCTTCTCCACGGGCAGGCCGCGGATGGGCTCGACGGTCATGGTGAGCTCTTTGCCGTTCTTCGGCAGCATGTCGCGCATCAGCACCTTGCATGCCAGCCGGTTGACGCCGTTGATGCGCATGGCGTCGGAACCACACACACCGTGTGCGCACGAACGGCGGAACGTGAGCGTGCCGTCCAGGTAGGACTTGATGTAGATGAGCACGTTCAGGAAGCGGTCGGTCGGCAGCACCGGCACCTGGAACGAATCCCAGTGCGCACCCTTGTCGTCTTCGGGGTTGAACCGGGCGATCTTGACGGTCACCATGGTCGACCCGGCCGGCACCGGAGCCGGCTTCTGCCCGGCGGGGGCTTCTGCTACAGCAGTCATCAGTACTTACGCTCCATCGGCTCGTAACGGGTCTGTACGACCGGCTTGAAGTCGAGCTGGATATCGGCGATCAGCTCCGCCGGCTTACCGGGCTCGACCTGCTTGTACGCCATGGTGTGGCGCATGAAGTTGACATCGTCGCGGTCGGGGTAGTCCTCGCGAGCGTGGCCGCCGCGCGACTCCTTGCGGTTGAGCGCACCCACGATGGTGACCTCGGCCAGCTCCAGCAGGAAGCCGAGCTCCACGGCCTCGAGCAGGTCGCTGTTGTAGCGCTTGCCCTTGTCCTGCACTGTGATGTGCTCGTAACGCTCCTTGAGCGCGTGGATATCGGTCAGCGCCTGCTTGAGCGTCTCCTCGGTGCGGAAGACGCCGGCATTGGTATCCATGGTCGCCTGCATCTCGGTGCGGATATCGGCGACCCGCTCGTTGCCGTGGTCGGACAGGATCAGGGCCAGCCAGTCCTGCACCATGGCCGCCGGGTTCTCCGGAAGCTCGGTGAACTCGGTGCGCTGCGCGTACTCGGCGGCCGCGATACCGGAGCGGCGGCCGAACACGTTGATGTCCAGCAGCGAGTTGGTGCCCAGGCGGTTGGAGCCGTGCACCGACACGCATGCGCACTCACCGGCGGCGTAGAGGCCGGGGACGATATCGGTGTTGTTGCGCAGGACCTCACCGCGGATCCGGGTCGGGATGCCACCCATCACGTAGTGACAGGTCGGCATGACCGGCACCGGCTCCTTCACCGGGTCCACGCCCAGGTAGGTGCGGGAGAACTCGGTGATGTCGGGCAGCTTCTCCTCGAGCACGTCCTCGCCGAGGTGGGTCACGTCGATGTAGACGTAGTCCTTGTTCGGGCCGCCACCGCGGCCCTCGGCCACCTCCAGCACCATCGACCGCGCCACGATGTCGCGGGGCGCGAGGTCCTTGATGGTGGGGGCGTAGCGCTCCATGAAGCGCTCACCGTCGGAGTTGCGCAGGATGCCACCCTCACCACGGACGGCCTCGGAGATCAGGATGCCCAGACCTGCCAGACCCGTCGGATGGAACTGGTGGAACTCCATGTCCTCGAGGGGCAGGCCCTTGCGGAACACGATCGCCATACCGTCACCGGTCAGCGTGTGCGCGTTGGAGGTGGTCTTGTACATGCGGCCGGAACCGCCGGTGGCGAAGATGATCGACTTCGCGTGGAAGACGTGGATCTCACCGGTGGCCAGCTCGTAGGCGACCACGCCGGTGGCGACCGGACCACGATCGGTCTCGCTCATCACCAGGTCGAGCACGTAGAACTCGTTGTAGAACTCCACGTCGTGCTTGACGCAGTTCTGGTACAGCGTCTGCAGGATCATGTGGCCGGTGCGGTCCGCGGCGTAGCACGCACGGCGCACGGGGGCCTTGCCGTGATCACGGGTGTGACCACCGAAACGACGCTGGTCGATCTTGCCTTCGGGCGTCCGGTTGAACGGCAGGCCCATCTTCTCCAGATCGAGCACCGCGTCGATGGCCTCCTTGGCCATGATCTCCGCGGCGTCCTGGTCGACGAGGTAGTCGCCGCCCTTGACGGTGTCGAAGGTGTGCCATTCCCAGTTGTCTTCTTCGACGTTGGCCAGTGCGGCACACATACCGCCCTGGGCCGCGCCGGTGTGGCTTCGGGTCGGGTACAGCTTGGTCAGCACAGCGGTGCGGGCCCGGGGGCCGGCCTCGATCGCCGCACGCATCCCCGCGCCACCGGCACCGACGATGACCACGTCGTAGCGGTGCTCCTGAACCGGTCGAGATTCGCTCATCGCGGTGGCGTTCCTAACTGATGTTGGGGTCGAAGGTGAAGATGACGTAGGTGCCCACACCCATGATCAGGATCATGGAGACGACCAGCAGCGTCTTCAGCCAGAAGCGGGTGGAGTCCTTGCGGGAGTAGTCGTCGATGACGGTGCGCAGGCCGTTGCCGCCGTGCAGCTGGGCCAACCACAACATGGTCAGGTCCCAGAGCTGCCAGAACGGGCTCGCCCAGCGGCCGGCGACGAAGCCGAAGTTGAGCCGCTTCACGCCGCCGTCGAGCATCAGCATGATCGTCAGGTGGCCGAATACCAGCACGATCAGCAGCAGGCCGGAGAAGCGCATGAACAGCCACGCGTACTTCTCGAAGTTGTTACCGGCGGCGCGGCGCGGGGATCGGGGCGCATCCAGGCTGGCCGGGCGGTCGTAGGACTTACCGAGAACAGGTGCAGTCATGGGTTCAGTGCTCCGTCAGCAGGTAGAAGAACTGGCGGCCGACGCCGGCGGCGGAGACCAGGATCCAGACCGCGAGCACGATCCACAGCATCGTGCGCTGGTACTTGGGACCCTTGGACCAGAAGTCGACCAGGATCACGCGAACGCCGTTGAGGGCATGGAACAGCACGCAGACGACCAGGCCCATCTCCATGAGGGCCACGAGCGGGTTCTTGTAGGTCTCGATCGCCTGGTCGTAGGTGTCCGGGCTGACTCGCACCAGAGCGGTGTCGAGTACGTGGACGAACAGGAAGAAGAAGATCGTGACACCGGTGATCCGGTGCAGGGCCCAGGACCACATACCGGGGTCGCCGCGGTACAAGGTCTTCCGCTTCGGCTGAGCCGGAGCTTCCAGTGTGGTCGTCATAGAGTGCGGTGCCTCCAACGTCGTTGATGGACACGCCGGCGGGCCGGCAGTCGGATCCGGTCGCAGATTCGGCGCACGGGACGAGCAGCTGAATCTGGAGAATCACCAGCTCATGCCCGGAGCTGTCATCCGGAGGCGGTGGCCGGCGGCATGCTGCCGAACCTGGACCGATCTGCTGTGAACTCTAATCCCCGGTGAATGGCGGAACTAATTCGGCGTACCGTGCGTTGCGTCTCCAACAGGCGAGTTAGGTTTGCCTTGCCTGAATATTCGACGGGTATCCGACGCTGTTTCTACACTGTCACAACAGCCCCGCGAGTGGAGGTCCGTTATGCCGGAAATCGACTGGAACGCACTGCGTACCAGCGCATTCCAGACTCTGGAAAATGCCTACGCACCATACTCCGAGTTCCCGGTCGGCGCCGCCGCTCACACTGTCGGCGACCGAATTGTGCGCGGCTGCAATGTGGAAAATGTCTCATACGGTCTGTGTCTCTGCGCCGAATGTGTACTGGTCGGTAACTTGATTTCCTCGGGTGGCGGCCGGTTGCGGGCGATCACGGTCTGCGATGCGCGCGGCGAAATTCTGATGCCGTGCGGGCGATGCCGGCAGGTGCTCTACGAACACGGCGGTCCGCAATTGCAGGTCGATCACCGCACCGGTCCGGTCACTCTCGCGCAACTGTTGCCCGATGCCTTCGGTCCCGATGATCTGTCCGCGGTCCGTTCCTGAGGCGACCTCGCCGGGCACTGCGGGATCGACTGCGGTGCTCGGCCCGCGGTTGCGGCGCGGCGAAACCGGAGCGGGTTTGGCAGGGTGGGGGCGTGACGCATTCGGCGGTATCGGTGATCGCAGCCAAGCGCGACGGTGGCGCGCTGTCCGACGACCAGATCGGCTGGGTGGTGGACGCCTTCACTCGCGGCGCGGTCGCCGACGAGCAGATGTCGGCGCTCGCGATGGCGATCGTGCTGCGCGGGATGAACCGGCGCGAGCTGGCGCGCTGGACCGCGGCCATGATCGCCTCCGGGCAGCGGATGGACTTCACCGACCTGCCCCGCCCCACCGTCGACAAACACTCCACCGGCGGTGTAGGAGACAAAATCACACTGCCGCTGGCGCCGCTGGTGGCCGCCTGCGGGGCGGCGGTGCCGCAGTTGTCGGGCCGCGGGCTCGGCCATACCGGCGGCACGCTGGACAAACTGGAATCCATCCCCGGCTGGCAGGCCGATCTCACCGCGGCCCGCATGCGCGAGATTCTCACCGATCCGGGGATCGGCGCCGTGGTGTGCGCGGCCGGCGCCGACCTCGTTCCGGCGGACCGCCGCCTGTACGCCTTGCGTGATGTCACCGGGACCGTCGAATCGGTGCCGTTGATCGCGAGTTCGATCATGAGCAAGAAGATCGCGGAGGGGACCGGAGCGCTGGTGCTGGATGTGAAGGTCGGCAGCGGCGCATTCATGAAGAACCGGGCCGACGCCACCGACCTGGCCACGGCGATGGTCGAACTGGGCGTCGACGCCGGGGTACGTACGGTCGCCTTGCTCACCGGGATGGATACACCACTGGGGCGGACGGCCGGCAATGCGCTCGAAGTGGCGGAAGCGGTGCAGGTGCTGGCCGGTGGCGGCCCGCCGGACGTTGTCGAGCTCACCGTGGCATTGGCGCGAGAAATGGTGGAACAAGCGGGAATTCGCGATACCGACCCGGCGGATGTGCTGGCCGGCGGTCGCGCCATGGACCACTGGCGCGCGATGATCGCGGCGCAAGGGGGAGACCCCGCCGCACCGCTGCCGGTCGCGCGGCACACCGAAACCGTTGTGGCGCACGAGGGGGGCGTCCTCACCCGGTTGGACGCGCTTGCCGTCGGTCGCGCGGCCTGGCTACTGGGCGCCGGCCGCACCCGGCAGGGTGAATCCGTGCAATTCGCAGCCGGAGTGGAAATGCATTGCAAGCCGGGAGACCCTGTCGCT
Source organism: Nocardia vermiculata NBRC 100427 (assembly GCF_001613265.1). Taxonomy (GTDB): domain Bacteria; phylum Actinomycetota; class Actinomycetes; order Mycobacteriales; family Mycobacteriaceae; genus Nocardia; species Nocardia vermiculata. Next base: position 136,396 of record NZ_BDCA01000007.1, on the reverse strand, counting down.
TCCGGGCAGCCGCTGTTCACCGTGCACACCGATACCGAAGCCGCCGTACCGGCAGCGGTCGCGGCCCTGCGCGACGGATACGAGATCGGTGCGCAGCCACCGGAATCGGTGCCGCTTATCATCGACCGCATCTCCGGCTGACGGGCCGCGAGCCGTCGGCAACATGTGAGCGACCCTGCGGCAACCAAACATCGGCCGGGGGATGCACACCCGCGCAACTTCCCTGCGCGGCGCCGAGAATGCGGATAGCGTCGATATATGACTGGACCGACGCCTTTGACACTCGCCTCGATCCGCCAGGCCCCCAAGGCCGTGCTGCACGACCACCTCGATGGTGGGCTGCGTCCTGCGACCGTGCTCGCACTGGCGGAGGACTGCGGATACGACCAGCTACCGGCCACCGATGCCACCTCGCTGGCACAGTGGTTCCGGGAGGCCGCCGACAGCGGATCGCTGGAACGCTACCTGGAGACCTTCACCCATACCGTCGCCGTGATGCAGACGCCGGAGGGCTTACGCCGCGTCGCCCGGGAATGCGCCCAGGATCTGGCCGCGGACGGCGTGGTGTACGCCGAGGTCCGTTTCGCGCCCGAACAGCATCTCGAACGCGACCTGACCCTCGACGAGGTCGTCGAGCACACCCTGGCAGGTTTCCGGGAGGGCGAGCAGCTCGCCGCCGAGGAGGGCACTCCCATCCGCGTGGTCTGCCTGCTCACCGCCATGCGTCATGCCGCCCGTTCGCGTGAGATCGCGGAGCTGACCGTCCGATTCCGGGATCGGGGTGTGGGTGGGTTCGACATCGCCGGCGCCGAGGCCGGATATCCGCCGTCGCGGCATCTGGATGCCTTCGAATACATGCGCTCCAACTGCGCGCAGTTCACCATTCACGCCGGGGAGGCGTTCGGCCTGCCGTCGATCCACGAGGCCGTGGCCTTCTGCGGCTGTGACCGGCTCGGGCACGGCGTGCGCATCACCGACGACATCACCGACGCCGCCGGCACCGGGCCGGTCCTCGGTCTGGTTGCGAATTACGTTCGCGACAAACGGATTCCGCTCGAGCTGTGCCCGTCGTCGAATGTGCAGACCGGCGCGGTGCCCTCGCTGGAGAAGCATCCGTTCGATGTGCTGGCCCGGCTGCGGTTCCGGGTCACGGTCAATACCGACAACCGGCTGATGAGCGATACCGATATGAGCCGCGAAATGCTCAAACTGGTCGACACCTTCGGCTACGGCTGGAGTGATCTGGAACGGTTCACCATCAATGCCATGAAGTCGGCGTTCATCCCGTTTCCGGAGCGGCTGCGCATCATCGACGAGGTGATCAAACCCGGGTACGCGGTGTTGATCGGCTGAGCGCGCCGACCGGGATCACTCCTTCTGCAGCCGGTTCTCGAAAGCCTGTTCCAGCGCTCGCCAGCCCTCACCCTCCGCGGCGAACGGCGGGCTCGGGGCCATCCGGGCCGGATCGGGTTCGAGCAGATAGGAGACGTACCACCCCAGCGGCGTCGATTTCGCCAGCGCCCGCTCGACCGAATCGTCACCGAGGTAGTCGGCGGCATCGGTGAACAGTTCGACGGCCAGGTCGAGCTGGTCGACATCGACGGCGCGTGGGCCCTGGGCCAGGTCGTCGGCCAGGCCCGGCAGCACGTAGATGTTCTCCTCGGTGACCTCCACCTCGAGGGAGCCGTCCACCGCGGCGGTCTGCACCTCGGCGTAGGTGCTGACCTGGGCCAGATCGTGTTCGTGATCATCGGCCAGATAGCGGGCAAGGGCACGTTCGGAGGTGAAGACGGTGATGCTGCCGCCCTTGCCGAGGAACACCGGTTCGTCGTCCAGGTAGCAGCGCAACGTGAAGAACTCGCCCTCGGACGTGACGACCTTGACCGGGTCGATGCCGACCTCGTGCCAGAAGGTCTCGTCCTCGTCGTCGTCTTCGGCGTCGGTTTCGTCGGAATCGTCGTCGAGATCGACCGGCTCGATGTCGTCATCCTCGTCGGAATCGACCGCGTCCTCGGCGTCCACCACGTTCTGCTCGGCGGCCAGCACCTCCGCCTCCGCCACAGCCAGCGCCTCGGCATCGACATCGGGGCTCGTCACCACCGAGTCGATGGCGTCGATGACCTGATCCCAATCCTTGGCGATGGCACTGCCGACCTGGTCCCAGAGCTGTTCGCCCTCGCGGCCGACGAATGCCGTCACCCCAGCGGGCAGAGCGCCGAGCACCGGGTGGTTACCGAAGAATTTGATCACCACCTCGAGCTCGCACACCTCGCCGATGGTGCGAACCATGTCGAGGGTCTCCTCGAGTTCGGCGATGATCTCCGGCTCGGGATCGCCCGCCGCGAGCTCGGGCACACCGATCAGGTCGAAGACATGCTCCTCCTGCGGCTCCAGCTCGGCAGCCGATAAACCGGCGACGATCTTCCAGGACGGATGGTCCACCAGATCGTTGTCGTCGTTGGTCCGGATGAAGGCAGCCAGCTCGGCGGGCGAATCGAAGCCGTAGAGCTGGTCCTCGTGTCCGAGGAATGCCTCCCACTCGTCGTCACCGTCTCGCCAGCGCGGTGCCCACAGGGTGACCAGATCGCCGTCGGTGAGGCCGAGCTCGATCGGGACGATGTCTCCAGAAGCCATGACCGAAAGCCTATCGAGCCGAAGCGTCCGGCACTATTCGGCCCGCCCCGCAACGTTTCCCGCATCGGGCGCGGTGAAGGCGGAATTCAGCGTCCCGACAACTTCGGACCGCTGTTCTCCCGCGTTCTGCGCCGCCTGCTGGCAGGCCCAGATGATCAGCTGGCTCACCTCGGACGGTGGATGTGAGGTGACGTTCTCCGACAGTGTCAGCCCCACCAGCGCACCGTCGCTGTCGACCTCGACGCCGACCGAGCCGTCCTCGGCGGTGAACCGGCCACGCACATTCTTCAGCTCGTAGAGCGCAGCCTCCAGAGCTTCGAGCTTGTTCGTCGCGGCGGCGACGAGGGCATCCATTTCGGCGCTCACAGTGCGTCGTCCCTTTCCTCGCTCACACGGGCCTCATCCAGCTGGTCGGGCCGGTGTCCTCGTCGTCCATCCGGTCGAGCTCGTCGACGGCGGTCTGTCGCGTCGGCAGGCCCAGCTTGTCCAGTATCTCGGTAGGCATACCGGATTCGGCGAGCAGTTCGCGGCGGCGCGCCTTGGCGACGATCGCCGAACGCTTGGTGAGCCGGAGGATCTCGGCCGCCAAAGCCTGTGCACCGTACCGGTATTCGCTGCGCTCGAATTTGATTTCGACCGGAACGCCCTGGTCGGTGGCTCGTACGCTGATGGTGCCCGCGCGGTTGCTGCTGGCGGCAACGGTGACGTTCGGGATCTGCTCTCGCTGCGGCTCGCTCATGAAGTCGGCCTGTAGAAGCCGTGGAACCCCATGCCCATGTTCTCCGTTCGAATCGGGTCGATCTGCACCGGATCCCCGGCCTCGACCATCTGTCCGTTACCGACGACCATCGCGACGTGCCCGTCCCAGACGGCCAGATCGCCCGGCATCACATCGCCGCGGCTGACCGGGGTACCGCCCGCGCTCTGATCACAGGCCAGGCGCGGCAGATCCACCCCGGCCTCGCCGTAGGCCCACTTGGTGAGGCCACTGCAGTCCAGACCGGAGCCGGGGCTGTTGCCGCCCCAGACATACGGGGTACCGCAGGCGCTGATCGCGGACTTGACCGCGGTCGCGGCCTTCTCGTTGGGGGCCTCGACCTCGCTGCCGTCGGGCAGGGTGATCATGACACCGCCGTGGCGGCCCTTCTTCTCCTCGCCGGGCCGGCCGTCGGCGGAGCGGGTGCCCGAAGATGACGAGGGCGTCGCGGCAGAAGCCGGCGAGACCATCCCGCTCATCATCGAACCGCCGCTCGAGACCAGGCCGCCGAGCATGGAGGTGGCTGTCTGGGCTCCTGCACTGAGCGCGGGCGCCGCGGCCGAGGCCGCCGCGACCGGAGTGCCCGCCATCGACGGAGTCGGTGGCCCCGGCGTGAGTTCGCCCATCGACGTGGTGTGGGTATCGAGGTCCGACCGCACCTGGCCGACGACGCCGAGAGCCTGACCGAAATGATCGATCGCCGAATTGACCACCGTTATCAGCCCGGGTGCGGTGGTGACCGCGGGGCCGAGCGCAGTCACCGAGTGGACGAACGACTGCACAATGCCGTCGAGGTCTTTCTGCCCGGTCTGCACCGTGGCCGCCGCTTGGCTGACCACATCGGCCATATCGTTGCCGCGGTCCGACATCGATGCCGACGAGGTCTGCACCTTCATGGCCTTGTCCATCGCGGAGTCACCGCCGCGGCCGCTCCACGCGTTGCTCACCTGGTTGATGCTGGAGCTACCGGCTTGATGGATGCCGTCCAGATGCGTGGACACCTGCCGTAGCGCATCGGCCGGGCCTCCGGCCGGCAGCACACCGGAACCGAAACTCTCGAGCAGATCGATCAGTGGTTTGGCGAGTGCGTCCAGATCGATGACGGCCGTCATCAGATCTGGACCTCCGTGGACCGGATGGTGGCAGCGTGGTCCGCATCGGTTCCGGAGTACGTCGTGGCGGCGCCGGCGGCGGCTGCGCCCATACTGCCCATCACAGCGGACAATTCGCCGATACCGGCGACATGTCCGGCGTGCGCGGCAGCGTAGGCGGCGACGAAGTCGCCTCCCACCAGTCCGAAGATAGGCCCGAGCAGGAGCGGGTCGGCTCCGGCGGCACCGGCCGCGGCGACTCCCATTTCACCGGCCAGGCCCGTGGCAGTGGCGCCGTAGGCCGCGACGCCCTCGGTATCGACCGAGATCTTGTGCATCAACATCCCCCATCGTGCTGGTCTGGTGGCAGATTACGTCATTCGACTGGTTCGACGCACGCTCGTGCGCAACGGTTCCCTCTCGCCGGCCGAAATCCACCCTCGGTGCCGAATCCGAATCCGGCAAGACCTTATCGTTCCCCCCATGCGTACGCATATTGTGGCTCACCCGCTGGCAGCGACCTTGCTGACCACCATGCGCGATGCCCGCACCTCGAATGCGGGCTTCCGGGCAGCACTCGCCGATCTCACCGCATTCCTCGTCTACGAGGCCCTGCGCGAGGCACCGATCCGGATGTTCGATGTCGCCACACCGGTCGCCACCGCGCGCGGCACCCGCCTCGACCAGCCGCCGCTGCTGGTGCCGGTACTGCGCGCCGGGCTGGGCATGGTCGATGCCGCGAGCGGGCTGATCCCCCAGTCGCGGGTCGGCTTCGTCGGGATGGCGCGCGACGAGCAGACCCACCGGCCCGTCCCGTATCTGGAATCGCTACCCGCGGATCTGTCCGGAACTCCGGTGTTCGTACTCGATCCGATGCTGGCCACCGGCGGGTCGATGGTGCACACGCTGGAACTGCTGGCGGCTCGCAATGCCACCGATATCACCGCGGTATGCGTGGTTGCGGCGCCCGAAGGTGTTGCAGCACTGGAGAATTCTGGTTTCCCGGTGCGGCTGGTCACCGCCGCGGTCGACGACGGACTGGATTCCGACGCGTTCATCGTGCCCGGGCTCGGCGATGCCGGTGATCGTCAGTTCGGGCCGAGACAGGAGTGAGCACCCGCCTGCTCCGGCCGAGTCACCGCCGCGGGCCCGAGTCACCGCCGCGCTTCGACCCGAATCACAGTCCCGCGCAGAATTCGCGCAGCACCGACAGTCGTTGCGCGCCACGATCGCGAGCCTGCTCGAGCCGGGCACGGTCGGCGACCGGTTCGACCACCTCGAGATAACACTTGAGCTTGGGCTCGGTACCCGACGGCCGGACCACGATCCGGAGTGATTCCCCCTCGGGACCCGCTGCGCTCTCCAAGATTACGGCGTCGGTGCGCATCGGCCCGCGCAGCACCGACAGATCGGTGGTGGTGACGGGCACCCCGCCGATGCGTTCCGGCGGCGCGGTGCGCAACCGGGCCACCCGCTCGGCCGCCGCCTGCTGATCCGGCAGCCGCAGCACCACCTGATCACCGGCGTGCACACCGAATTCGACGGCGTAGTCGTCGAGCAGGTTCAGCAGATTCCGGCCGTCGGCCGCGAGCCGTGCGACCAGATCGGCGGCGGCAACTGCCGCGGTGATGCCGTCCTTGTCGCGTACCGCCGCCGGGTCCACGCAGTGCCCGATCGCCTCCTCGTAGGCGTAGACCAGGCCCTCTCCGGCGCGAGCCAGCCATTTGAATCCGGTGAGGGTTTCCGCGTAACGCGCACCCCGGGCGGGGGCCAGCGCGCTGAGCAGGCGGGAGGACACCACCGTGGTCGCGACCAGTGCGTGCCGCGGTGCGCGATCGAGCACGTAATCGGCGAGTAGCACGCCGGTTTCGTCGCCGCGCAGCATGTGCCACCCGTGCGGGCCGGGCACGCCGAGTGCACAGCGATCGGCATCCGGGTCGAGGGCGATCGCCAGGTCGGCGTCGACCTTCTCGGCCAGGTCCAGCAGTAGATCGGCCGCGCCGGGTTCTTCCGGGTTCGGGAACGGCACCGTGGGAAAGTCCGGGTCGGGCGTGAACTGCTCCTCCACCACGTGCACATCGGTGAAGCCCGCCGCTGCCAATGCGATCACGGCCGTTTCCCCGCCCACACCGTGCATCGGCGTCAGGGCGATGCGCAGTGTGCCGCGGCGCTCGACGATGGCCTTGTCGTCGGTGCCGCCGATCAGCAGTGGCACGGTCGCGGCCCGGGCCAGATAGCGGCGCAGCAGTTCTTCGCCGAGATCGGTGCCCGCCGGGATGCCCAGGGATTCCGGCTTCGGCGCGGTCGGTTTCGCGGGGATGCGCGCGATCGGTTCGGTCACCGCGTCGATGCAGCGCTCGATCTCGGTGTCGGCGGGTGGGACCAGTTGCGCGCCGCCGTCGAGGTAGAGCTTGTAGCCGTTGTCGGAGGCCGGATTGTGCGAGGCGGTGATCTGAACTCCGGCCACCGCGCCCAGTTCACGCACCGCGAATGCCAGCACCGGTGTGGGCAACGGGCGGGGCAGCGTGAGCACCGAGAATCCGGCTGCCGCGAAGACTTCCGCTGTCACCGTGGCGAATTCCGCCGAACCGTGCCGAGCGTCGCGGCCCACCAGAACCAGCCCACCGCCCAGGCAGCGGTCCCGAAGCCACTCGGCCACACCGGCACTCGCACGTGCCACGGTGTCGCTGTTCATGCCGTCCGGGCCGTCGCGCAGGGGGCCGCGCAGCCCGGCCGTACCGAATCGCAACATCAGCGGCTCCTCACAGTCGTTCCAGCACACCGCGCAGCAGTTTGCCCAATCTGGGCGCGGCGGCGCGACCCTCGGCCAGTACCTCCTCATGGGAGAGCGCTTCCCCGGTCACTCCGGCGGCCAGGTTGGTCACCAGTGAGATCCCCAGCAGGCGCAGTTCCAGCGACCGTGCCGCGATGGCTTCCAGGACCGTCGACATGCCGACCAGATCCGCGCCCATACCGCCGAGCATCCGGATCTCGGCGGGTGTTTCGTATTGCGGCCCGTTGAGGCCGGCGTACACCCCCTCGGTCAAGGCGGGATCGACCTCCCGGGCCAGGGTACGCAGAGCGGGATCCCAGGCATCGACCATATTCACGAACGACGCACCGGTGAGCGGGGTGCGGCCGGTCAGGTTCAGGTGATCGGAGATCAGCACCGTCTCGCCGACCCGCAGGCCCGGCCGGATACCGCCGGCGGCATTGGTGAGAATCACCGTCGTCGCACCGGCTGCGGCCGCCGCGTGCACCGCGTGCACGACCCGCTGCGGTTCGTAGCCCTCGTAGAGGTGCTGGCGGCCCATCATCAGCAGCACTTGGGACTCGCCGACGGTGACCGAGTGCACGACTCCCTGGTGTCCCTGCGCGGTCGGCGGCTCGAATCCCGGAAGTTCGGACATCGGAATCGACGCGGTGGGTGCGCCGATCTCGGTGGCGGCGGTCTGCCAGCCGGATCCGAGTATCACCGCGACGTGGTGGTGGATTACTCCCGTACGGGTGGCGATCGCCTCGGCGGCCTGTTCGGCAAGCATCCGCCCACGATAGTGCGCCGGAGGGTGAGTGCGGCACCGGCCGGACACTCCCGTCGGCCGCCGCGCGAGGTGACCCGCTCCGGGGGAGGATGGGGCCGTGCGTGAACTCGTGGTCCTCGGTACGGCCAGTCAGGTGCCGACCCGTCGGCGCAACCACAACGGATATCTGTTGCGCTGGGACGGTGAGGGGTTGCTGTTCGATCCCGGCGAAGGAACCCAGCGCCAGATGTCGTTCGCGGGCGTCTCGGCCAGCGGCATCACCCGGATCTGCCTCACCCACTTCCACGGTGATCACTGCTTCGGCCTGCCCGGTGTGCTGGCGCGGCTGGAGCTGGATCAGGTCTCGCATCCGGTCGACATCTGCTTCCCGGGCGAGGGGGCCGAACTGCTCGCGCACCTGCGCGGATTGGTGCCCGGCTGCGGCGCCGGACTGCGCGAACGTCCCGTGACGGACCGGGGCCCGATCCCGCTGCCCGAGGCGCCGTTCACCCTGGACGCCGTGCCACTGTCGCATCGGGTGCCGACCTTCGGCTACCGGCTCACCGAGCCCGACGGCTATCGGCTGCTGCCCGAGCGGCTCGCCGAATTCGGATTGACCGGTCCGGTGGTGGGTCGTCTACAGCGCGAGGGGGCGGTTCAGACCGCCGACGGGCGCACGGTGACCCTCGATCAGGTGTCGACCGTCCGGCCCGGACAGCGGTTCGCCTTCGTCATGGACACCCGGATGTGTTCCGGCGTAGCGGAATTGGCCGAAGGCGCCGATATGCTGGTGATCGAGTCCACCTTCCTGGAGACCGAAGCCGGGCTGGCCCGCGACTACGGCCATCTCACCGCCGCACAGGCGGCGCGGGCCGCTGCGGAGGCCGGCGTTCGCACCCTGGTGCTCACCCATTTCTCGCAGCGCTATACCGATCCGGCGGGACATCGGGCCGAGGCACGGCGGCATTTCGACGGGGAACTGGTTGTCGCCGAGGACCTCGTGCGGGTGCCGATGCCGCCGCGGCGATGACGAACCCAACTCGCCGGTAACTTATCGAGGGTGCGCTGCGCGTGCTCCGTATGCGACTGCATATCCTCTGCTTATGCCGTACTTGGAACGTGACGGGGACGTATTCGTGCTGTACCTCGGCAACGAGGGACAGACCGACAGCGAGAACCGCTTCCACCCCGATTGGATCGACGAATTCCACGACCAGCTGGACCGGGTCGAGGCCGCCGAAGGCCCGGCCGCACTGGTGACGGTCGCGACCGGCAAATTCTTCAGCAACGGCCTCGACACCGACTGGCTGTTCGCGAACCTGGACCGGATGCACGGCTACCTGGACCGCGTCCATTCCATGTTCAGCCGCCTGCTGACCCTGAACATGCCGACGGTCGCCGCGCTGAACGGCCATGCCTTCGGTGCGGGCGCGATGCTGGCGCTCTCGCACGACTTCCGGGTGATGCGCTCCGATCGCGGCTACTGGTCGCTGCCGGAGATCCATCTCGGTATGCCGTTCACGGTCGCAATGAATGCGCTGGTCACCGAGCGGCTGACCAATCAGGTCGCGGTCGAGGCAATGACCACCGGACGTCGCTACAGCGCCGTGGACGCGATCGCCGCGGGCATCGTCGACACGCAGGCGGATGCGGACCGGGTGCTGGCGGACGCGGTCGCCCGGGCGGGTGCGCTGACCGCCAACCGCAAGCCGATCCTGCCCGTCATCAAGCGCGCCCTGCATGCCCGCGCGCTGGAGGGGCTGAATACGCCGACCACTGCGGAGAATCTGCCCTTCGGCGGGTGATAACCCGGTGATCGCCGCGCGGCGCACAGTGCGAGACTGTGTGCCATGCCACGCAGCGAGGAGAAACCCGTTGCCGCGGACCCGGCACTGATCGCGGCGGCCGACGCCGCGGTCTCGGCCGCCGCGCGGGAACTCGTCGACCTGTCGCACGCCATTCACGCCGAACCGGAACTGGCCTTCGCCGAATTCCGCAGTGTGCGCATGACGATGGCGCCGCTGCGGGAGCGTGGCTTCGAGATCGACGCTCCGGTCGCCGGACTGGACACCGCATTCGTCGCCACCTACGGCAGTGGTGAGCTCGTGGTGGGGCTCTGTGCCGAATACGACGCACTGCCCGATATCGGTCATGCCTGCGGCCACAACATCATCGCCGCTACCGCGGTCGGGGCGGCCCTGGCGCTGGCCGAGGTCGCGGACCGGTGCGGGCTCACCGTGAAGGTCTTCGGCACACCCGCCGAGGAGAGCGGCGGCGGCAAGGTCCTGATGCTGGAACGCGGGGTGTTCGACGGCATCGCGATGGCCCTCATGGTGCATCCGGGACCGGTCGACATCGTCGGGACACGCTCGCTGGCGCTGGCCGATCTGTCGGTGTCGTTCGAGGGGCGCGAGGCGCACGCCAGTGCCGCGCCGGAGTACGGCCGCAACGCCGGTGATGCCGCGACAGTGGCGCAGGTCGCCCTGGGTCTGCTGCGTCAGCACCTGCGGCCCGGCCAGCAGCTGCACGGTATAGTCGAATCAGGCGGTGTTGCCCCGAATATCGTGCCGGGCCATGCGGAACTGCTCTACTACCTGCGAGCGGAAGACTCCGCATCCCTCGACGATCTGCTACAGCGCGCTTCGGCCTGTTTCGCGGCGGGAGCGCTGGCTACCGGATGTACCCATACGATCCGGCCGCTGGCGCCCGTGTATACCGAACTCACGCCGGATCCGGCGCTGCTGAATGCGTATCGCGAGCAGGTCGTCGGCATCGGCCGAACACCGCTCGCGCCGGAATTCGAGGCGCAGCGACTGCTGGGCAGTACCGATATGGGCAACATCACGAATGCCATCCCCGGCATTCACCCGGTGATCGGGATCGACGCGGGTGGCGCGGTCACCCACCAGCGGGAATTCGCTGCCGCCTGTGTGACCCCGTCGGCCGATCTGGCCGTGCTGGACGGGGCCCGGGCGCTGGCCCGTACCGCAATTCAGGTTGCGGGCGATCAACTACACAGGAACAGGTTGTTGGAGCGCAGTATTCAGCGACAGGAGGACATTCGGTGAGCACGATCGGCCGGTCACCGGCGGGCCGCGAAGAAGGGGCCGCACCGCATCGCGGGCCGCAGCTCGAGGTGGCGGCGGGACAGGCCGCGATCGAGGCATGGTTACGTGAACACGGCGACGACCTGATCGGCTGGCGCCGCCACATCCACGCCAACCCGGAGCTGTCCCGGGCCGAGCATGCCACCACCGAATTCGTCGAATCCTGGCTGGTCAAGGCCGGCCTGGAACCGCGCAAACTACCTACCGGAACCGGTCTGATCTGCGATATCGGCCCGGCCGGTCCGCGGATCGCGCTGCGTGCCGATATGGATGCCCTGCCGCTGCAGGAATACACCGGGCGCCCGTTCGCCTCGACCGTGCCGGGTGTCTCGCATGCGTGCGGACACGACGCGCACACCTCGATCCTGCTGGCGACCGCGCTCGCACTGGCCGATCTGGACGAGTTGCCGGTGGGGGTTCGCTTCATCTTCCAGCACGCCGAGGAAGTGATGCCCGGTGGCGCCATCGATATGGTCGCCGCCGGGGCGATGGACGACGTCGCACGGGTGTTCGCGCTGCACTGCGATCCCCGGCTCGAGGCCGGCCGGCTCGGCGTGCGCGTCGGTGCCATCACCTCCGCGGCCGATACCGTCGAACTGGTGCTGGACTCGCCCGGCGGGCATACCTCCCGCCCGCATCTGACCAGTGATCTGGTCTATGCCATCGGCACCGTCATCACCGGCCTGCCGGGCCTGCTCAGCCGCCGTATCGACCCGCGGACCAGCACCGTGATGGTGTGGGGTGCGGTGTCGGCGGGGAAAGCGCCCAATGCGATCCCGCAGACCGGCATGCTGACCGGGACCGTACGCACGGGCGATCACGCCACCTGGTCACTGCTCGAGCCGATGGTCCGTGAGATCGTCGACGGGCTGCTCGCGCCGACCGGTGTGCGGTATCAGCTGAACTACAAGCGCGGCGTGCCGCCGGTGGTCAACGACGAAGCGTGCACCCGCATGCTCGAGGACGCCATCCTCGGCCTGGGACCGGACGCACTGTCGGATACGCCGCAATCCGGCGGAGGCGAAGACTTCTCCTGGTACCTCGAAGAAGTGCCCGGGGCAATGGGCAGGCTGGGCGTATGGTCCGGTGCGGGACCACAGCTGGATATCCACCAGCCGACCTTCGATATCGACGAACGGGCCCTGGCCACCGGGGTCCGTGTGCTGACAAATCTGGTCCTGCAGTCGCACTGACCGGGACGGTCCGCCGGTGGCACCGACCGGGCCGGTCCTGGGGCACACCGACCGGGCCGGTCCTGGGGCACACCGACCGGGCCGGTCCTGGGGTCACACCGACCGGGCCGGTCCTAGGGCACACCGACCGGGCCGGTCCTGAGGTCACACCGACCGGCTCGCCGCGCCTGCGGCGAGCCGACGGACCGGATTACATGGATCCGAAGGTGCCCGGCCCCACGTTGCGGCTGTTACGGGTACGCAGCGCGTGCACGTAATCGGAGGGAGCACCGGCCTTCTCGGCCGCATCGGAGATGACACCGATATAGCGGGCCGAGGGCAGGCCGCCCTCGTAGGCGTCCAGCACGTAGAGCCACGCCAGCACCGGCGCAGTTCCGGTACCCGAGTTGGGTGAGACACGCAGGCGGATCTTCTTGTGGATCCCGAAATCCGATCCCTCCCACCGGTCGAGACTCTGCTCGTCCTCGGCGGAAACGTCGTACAGCACGACGAAGACACGAGAGCCGGGATCCTCGACCACCGTTGCCAGCGGCCCCTCCCAGCCGATGTCGTCGCCGGCGAAGGTCAGACGCCATCCTTCCAGCCAGCCCGTTCCGTAGACCGGGGAGTGCGGACAGCGCTTGAGCATCTGCTCCGGATCCATATTGGATCCGTAGGCGGCGTATATCGGCACCAGGCAAGAGTATCGAATGTACGGAGTGCTTGTTTCGATCCGGCCCCGAACAGGCCGAAGCTGTCGATTGTGGCCGATTCCGGGTATGACCGCAGTGGCGTGCGTGGGGAGGTGCGCACCACCGGCAGTGACACGCACAACCTCACCCACTACGCGATCAAAACTGTGAGGAGCAGGACCGATAACGTTGACAGCAGTGCCGGAGATCCCGGTCGCACGGCTCGATAGCGGAGGTACACATGACCCGCATTGCAATCATCGGGGGCGGCCCCGCCGGCTACGAGGCGGCGTTGGTGGCGGCCCAGCACGGAGCCACGGTCACGGTGATCGACTCCGACGGTATCGGTGGCGCGTGTGTGCTGTGGGACTGTGTTCCGTCCAAAACCTTCATCGCCTCCACCGGGGTACGCACCGATCTGCGCCGCGCTCGTGACCTCGGTATTACGCTGCACCTGGCACAGGCACAGGTGCGGCCGTCGGAAGTGCATTCCCGGGTGAAGGCGCTCGCGCAGGCGCAGTCCTCCGATATTCGTTCCAAGCTGCAAGCCGCCGGGGTCACCATCCTCAACGGGCGCGGGCAGTTGATCGACCAGATCGCGGGTCTGGCCACACATTTGGTGCGGGCCACATTGTCCGACGGCAGCGAACGGGTGATGGAGGCCGAAGTGGTGCTGATCGCCACCGGCGCCAGCCCGCGCGTGCTGCGCGGCGCCGAACCCGACGGCGAGCGGATCCTCACCTGGCGCCAGCTCTACGACCTGGAGCACTTGCCGGAAACCCTGGTGGTGGTGGGCTCCGGTGTGACCGGCGCCGAATTCGTCTCCGCCTACACCGAAATGGGCGTCAAGGTGAAACTGGTGTCCAGCCGGGATCGGATGATGCCCGGCGAGGACGCCGACGCGGCCCTCGTGCTCGAGGAAGCCCTCGCCGAACGCGGGGTGGAGCTGGTGAAACAGGCGCGTGCCGACGCTGTCGAGCGCACCGCCGACGGGGTGGTGGTGAAACTGTCCGACGGGCGCACGGTCACCGGTTCCCATGCGCTGATGACGGTCGGATCCACCCCCAACACTCAGGATCTGGGCCTGGAGCGGATCGGTATCGCGCTCGATCGCAGCGGCTATCTGCGGGTGGACCGGGTGTCGCGGACCCCGGTGCCCGGCATCTACGCCGCCGGCGACTGCACCGGCCTGCTGCCGCTGGCATCGGTCGCGGCGATGCAGGGGCGCATCGCGATGTACCACGCACTGGGTGAAGGGGTGCAGCCGATCCGGCTGAAGACCGTCGCCTCGGCGGTGTTCACTCGCCCCGAGATCGCCACGGTGGGTGTCAGCCAGACCGCGATCGACAACGGTGACGTTCCCGCTCGCACGGTGATGCTGCCGCTCAATACCAATCCGCGGGCCAAGATGTCGGGGCTGCGCCGCGGCTTCGTCAAGATCTTCTGCCGTCCGGCGACCGGTGTGGTGATCGGTGGCGTGGTGGTGGCTCCCATTGCCTCCGAACTCATCCTGCCGATAGCCATGGCGGTGCAGAACAACCTGACGGTCAACGACCTGGCGCAGACCTTCTCGGTGTACCCGTCGCTGTCCGGCTCGATCACCGAAGCCGCCCGTCAGTTGATGCGTCACGACGATCTGGACTGATCCGCTTCGTGTTGCCGGAAATGCGTTCCTGTGGTTCACTTCCGGCAGAGATGTCATTTGTGGGCGGTTGGTTGGTTCACGCACGGGGGGATGCAGCTTTCCCGGGCTGGGAATCCACGAGCAGCTCTGTGCCACATGCCATGTGGTACGGATATCGATGAGGGCAGTGATGGAGACGGCCCCGTCGGGCGGTATTCACCGGCCGGTGGTTCTGGCCGGGCTCGGGAAAGGGATTGCGAGACAGTGAAACATCGTAAGCCGAGTCGGGCGCCGCGTGCGATGGCTACCACCTCGTTGCCGCTGGCAGCCGCGGCTGCTGTAGCGATTCTGTCGTCGGGGACCGCGGGGGCGGCACCGATCGAGCAGCCGAATGTGCCGACCACTCCTGCCCAGCCGGGTGCGACGAACGACGCTCCGTCGCCGGACGGTACTGCCCCTCGCGACGGTCAGGATCAGCAGGACAAGCAGCGCGACGGCCAGGAGCGCGACGGTAATTCGCAGCCCGGGGTCACCGAGCCGAATCAGCCGGGTGCCTCCACGCCGAGCCAACCGGGTGTGACCACCCCGCAGCCGGGCGTGACGAACCCGAACGAGAACGCGCCGAAGCCGGACGAAAAGCTGGCCTCGCCGACGCAGCCCGGTGTCACCACCCCGCGTGTCGCTCCGCTGCCGGTGCCGGGCCAGGAAGGCAAGGTACAGCCGGCGATCATTCCGGACGGGCACCACCCCACCCAGCCCGATCGGGATCCGAGCACCGACCAGTTGAAGCCGGACCAGGATCCCGACCTCACGGTGGTCGCCCCGGACCGCTCGCAGGACGAAAGCCAGATGGACACGCTGCGCGGTCAGCAGGGCGGCAACGACGCCGATCAGCAGGCACGCTGGACGTCGCCGAGCCTGGATTCCGCGCCGGCCGCTCCGGTCGTGCAGATGAACGGTCCGCACTCCGAGGCCGGCGCGAACATCGACGGCGGTGCGCTGCTGCCGGGCTACGTGGCCAACACGCACCACTTCAGCAACCTCGACGGTTATGTCGGCACGGTCGGCTACAGCACCCCGGACGGGGTCGGTGACGCCGGTGTGTCACTGGAGTTCGTCGAGGCCAACAAGATCAAGGTCACCTCGTACACCCACGTCACCGGGTTCGACGACCTGAAGTCGGAGAACTACGTCGACACCACCGCGCCCAATGCGGCGAAGGCGGCGGTCGAGGGCTGGATCAAGCAGCAGCCGGGTGGCGCTGCCGCGCTGGATGCGGCCGCCCAGGTTGGTAGACTCCCGCAGGGTGATGTCGCCCCGCAGACGGTGAATGTCGGCGGTGCGACCACTCAGTGGGGTGGCACGGTCCAGTACTGATTCAGACTGAATCTACGGGTGGGGCGGTCGTTCACGACCGCCCCACGCGTGTGTCTCGGGGAAGGAACGGGTGATGACTTCCGGCGACGATAAGGGCCGGGACGAGAGCGAGTCGGAGTTCGGCCCGCCGGTTTCCGGATTCGGACCACCGCTGAACGACTTCGGGCCCCCGACCGGTGCCGACGATATGGGGTCCATCGGCTGGTCCCCGGTGGGCGAGCCGGAACGGCCGACGCTCGGCTGGCAGCCGGCCGACGCCGCCGCTCCCCGGGATCAATATCGCGCGCCGGATCCGTCCGCGGCGCCGGATGCCGGCAGCCGTCCGGAATCTCCGCGGGCACCGGAATCCGCACCTCCCCAGGGGGCTCGGGAATCGTCCCGTGCTCCCGAGTCCTCGCATGCGCCGGCGCCCGACACCCGCCGCGCTCCCGCATCCGATCAGGCGCGCGGTGCCGACTCCCGCCGTGCCGACTCCTCGGAGACCGTGCGGTACTCGGCGTCTGCGCCCGACACTGCCGCGGACGAGGGGTCCTGGTGGCATACCGATGACGGGGGATATCCACCGGCGCCGCCGACGTCCGCGCCGGCCCGGGAATCGTCCGGCTCGCTGTGGGACGACGACGAGCTGGCGAAGAAGCTCGCGGTGCCGCGTGCCGGATCCGAGTCGAGGGGGAGTGCATCGGGGTCTTCCTCGGGGTCGTTGTGGGACGACGACGAGCTCGCCAAGAAGTTGTCACCGCCGCGCCCGGCCGCGACCTCCGGTGAGGACGAACCACAGCGCAACAAGGGAGTGCTGCTGGGCGGTATCGCCGCGGCGGCCGTGCTGGTGGTCGCGCTGGCGCTGGTAGTGGTGTTCGCCACCCGTGGCGGCGGCAGCGACGATCCCGTGGATCCGAAGAACGGGGGCGCCGGCACGGTGGACGCGAT
Organism: Nocardia vermiculata NBRC 100427; assembly: GCF_001613265.1. GTDB lineage: Bacteria > Actinomycetota > Actinomycetes > Mycobacteriales > Mycobacteriaceae > Nocardia > Nocardia vermiculata. The sequence goes on along the minus strand of NZ_BDCA01000007.1, from coordinate 119,494 downwards.
CGACTGTGTGGCCCGCACTGAAGGCACCCTCACCTACGGCAACGGCCCCGGCGACACCACCAGCGGTGCGAACGCCATCTTCGGCTATCAGCACGCCTATTACACCGAGCGGAGCGCGGAGAAGGTGCACACCTTCGTCGCGCCGGGCGCGAATGTGCAGCCGCCGACGGAACTGCAGCAGACCATCGACCAGCACATTCCGTCCGGTACCACCTACTGTTTGCGGATTGCGCCGACCACGCCGAACCAGTACAACGTCGAGGTCACCGAGCAGCACCCGGACGGGACCAAGTCGGTGTATCTGGAAGTGATCACGACGGTGAATCAGGGAGGCCGGAATCTCATCCAGCTGATCCAATCGTTCTAAATCTCACACTGTGAGAATATAAGTTCAGATTCTGGATATCTTTGTGCGAAAGTGGAGGTAACCCGCTCTCGTCCGGAGGTCTCCATGTCGCCGCAAACTCCACCGCTGTCCCGTCGGCTGGACGGGCTGCAGAGTTCGGCGATCCGCGATCTGCTGAAGTTGACCGCACGTCCGGACATCATCAGCCTGGCCGGCGGACTGCCGGACGAGCAGTTCATGCCCCGCGACGCGATCGCCCGCGCCGCCGAGTCCGCGCTCGCCGATCGGACCCGGCTGCAGTACACCGAGTCGGCCGGCTGGGGTCCGCTGCGCGAGGTGCTGGCGGTCCGTGAATCGAAGCAGCTCGGCCGTGCGGTGCCGATGCAGGAGGTTTTCGTCACCCACGGGTCGCAGCAGGCGCTGTCGCTGCTGGGGGACGTCCTGCTGGACCCGGGCGCACTGGTCGTCGTGGAGGATCCGGCGTACGTGGGGGCGTTGCAGGTGTTCCGCGCGGCGGGAGCGCGCATCGTCGCCGTGCCGCTGGACGCGGAGGGCATGCGAATCGACGCGCTGGAGGAATTGCTGGCGCGTGGTGAGCGGCCGGCCCTGGTGCATACGGTCGCCAACTTCCACAACCCGCGCGGGGTGACGCTGAGTCCGGCGCGCCGGCGCGCCCTCGCGGCCCTGGCCGAACGGTACGGCTTCTGGGTGGTGGAGGACGACCCGTACGGCGAGCTGTGGTTCGACCGGCCGTCGCCGCAATCGGTGGCGTCCTACTCGCCCAATGTGATTCGGCTGTCGAGTGCGTCGAAGGTGCTGGCACCCACGCTGCGGGTCGGCTGGATGATCGCCCCGGATGTGGTCTGCCGTTCGGTGGAACTGCTCAAGCAGGGAGCCGACCTGTGCGGTTCGGCGCTGACCCAGCAGATCGCCGCGGACCTGCTGGCGGACGAGGACTGGCTCGGCGCCCACCTGGACAAGGTCCGCGGAATCTACAGCGAACGGGCGACCGCGCTGGTTTCGGCCGTCCGCACCCGATTCGGCGACCGCGTGGTGAGCACCGACGCCGCGGGAGGCATGTTCACCTGGGTCGATTTCACCGACGGCACCGATACCGCCGATCTGCTGCCCCGGGCAGTGGAGCACGGCGTCGCGTATGTGCCGGGTTCCGCCTTCGCGGTGTCGCAGAGTTACCGCAATTCCATGCGACTGTGCTTCACGACCTCCGAGGCGGCGACGCTGGAAGAAGCAGTGGATCGGCTGGCTCGCGCGGCGGCTGCCGGTTAGCCGGCCCGGTTCAGTCGGCCCAGCCGTAGGTTCGCTCGACGGCCTTGTTCCATTCGCGGTAGAGGCGGTCGCGGTCCGCCGCCGACATGGTGGGTTCCCACGCCTTGTCCTCGGACCAGTTGGCGCGGATCTCCTCGGTCCCGCCCCAGTACCCGACGGCCAGCCCGGCTGCGTAGGCGGCGCCCAGTGCGGTTGTCTCGGTGATCACCGGGCACACCACCGGCACATCGAGAATATCGGCCTGGAACTGCATGAGCAGTTCGTTCGCCACCATGCCGCCGTCGACCTTCAGGGTCGTCAACTCGACTCCCAGCTCCTCGGACTTTGCGTCCGCGCGCATGGCATCGATCACTTCGCGGGTCTGGAATGCGGTGGCCTCCAAGACAGCTCGGGCCAGATGGGCCTTGGTGACGAAGCGGGTCAGCCCCGTGATCACGCCTCGGGCGTCGGGCCGCCAGCGTGGTGCGAACAGACCCGAGAACGCCGGGACGATATAGGTGCCGCCGTTGTCGTCCACGGTCTCGGCCAGCGATTCGATCTCCGCCGCGGAGTCGACGATGCCGAGATTGTCGCGTAACCACTGCACCAGTGATCCGGTCACCGCGATCGATCCCTCGAGGGCGTAGACCGCCGGCTCGTCGCCGAGCCGATAGCACACCGTGGTGAGCAGGCCGTGTTTGCTGAACACCGGGGTGGTGCCGGTGTTGAGCAGCATGAAATTGCCGGTGCCGTAGGTGTTCTTGGCTTCCCCCGGGAGTAGGCACGCCTGGCCGAAGGTTGCGGCCTGCTGGTCGCCGAGGATCCCCGCGACGGGAACTCCGGCGAGTGGTCCGGTGGCGATCTCCGCATAGACCTCGGAGGAGCTGCGGATCTGCGGCAGCATCGAGACCGGGATGTCGAAGTCGGCGCAGATCTCCGAATCCCATTGCAAGGTATGCAGATCCATCAGCATGGTGCGCGAGGCGTTGGTGACATCGGTGATGTGCTGCCCGGTGAGTTGCCACAGTATCCAGCTGTCCATGGTGCCGAAGCAGAGCTCACCGGCTTCGGCGCGGTCACGGGCACTGGAGACGTTGTCGAGGAGCCAGCGCAGTTTCGGGCCGGAGAAATACGTGCTCAGAGGCAGGCCGGTGCGGTCGGCGTAGCGGCCTGCGCCGAATTCGCCACCGAGCCGGTCACACAATGCCGCGGTGCGGGTGTCCTGCCAGACGATGGCGTTGGCGATCGGCTCACCGGTGGTGCGGTCCCAGACCACCGTCGTCTCCCGCTGATTGGTCACCCCCACCGCGGCGATGTCGGACGCGCTCGCACCGGCGTCCTCGAGGGCCGCGCCGATGACGAATTCGGTATTGGTCCAGATGGTTCCGGCATCGTGTTCGACCCAGCCCGGCCGCGGGAACAACTGCTCGTGCTCACGTTGGGCAAGACCCGCGATGCGCCCGGAACGATCGAACACGATGCACCGGCTCGAGGTGGTTCCCTGGTCGATGGCGGCCACGAAGCGTTGCATTCGTGCAGGTTACTAAACCTCGCACGTGCCGTGCACCACATTGCCGCGCCTCGGAGGTGGACTAGGGTGGTGGGGATTACCGACGGGTAGCGCAGGACGATCCCACCGAACAGTGCGGAGGAAGTCGAGCGATGAACGAGAAGTCACACGGTCAGCACACCGGCGAGCTCGGACCCGGACAACGCGCCACGGCGTGGGAAAAGCTGGGCGCCAATCATTTCGATGTCGTGGTCATCGGCGGCGGTGTGGTGGGCGCGGGCATCGCGCTCGACGCCGCCACCCGCGGACTGGACGTTGCCCTCGTCGATGCCCGAGACCTGGCCTCGGGAACCTCGAGCCGGTCGTCGAAGATGTTCCACGGCGGTCTGCGCTACCTCGAGCAGTTGGACTTCGGCCTGGTCCGCGAGGCGCTACGCGAACGTGAGCTCAGCCTCAAGACCCTCGCCCCACATCTGGTGAAACCGCTGCGCTTCCTCTACCCGCTCACCCACCGGCTGTGGGAGCGTCCCTACGTGGCTTCGGGGCTGGTGCTCTACGACACCATGGGTGGCGCGAAATCCGTTCCTGGACAACATCATGTGACACGGTCGGGGGCGTTGCGGCTGTCTCCGGGAATCCGGCGCAGTGCGTTGATCGGCGGTGTCACCTATTACGACACGGTCGTCGACGACGCCCGCCACACCATGACGGTGGCACGCACCGCCGCGCACTACGGCGCGGTGATCCGCACCTCCACCCAGGTCGTGGACTTCCTGCGCGAGGCCGATCGCGTGGTCGGGGTGAAGGTCCGCGACAGCGAGGACGGGCGCACCACCGACGTGCGCGGCCATGTCGTGATCAACGCGACCGGGGTGTGGACCGACGAATTGCAGGCACTGTCCCAGGTGCGCGGCCGCTTCCACGTGCGCGCGTCCAAAGGTGTCCACATCGTGGTGCCGCGGGACCGGATCACCAGCGACGCGGCGCTGATCCTGCGCACCGCGACCTCGGTACTGTTCGTGATCCCCTGGGGCAGTAATCATTGGATCATCGGCACCACCGACACCGAGTGGAATCTGGATCTGGCGCATCCGGCGGCCACCAAGGCCGATATCGACTATCTGCTGGACCGGATCAACGAGGTTCTGGTCACGCCCCTGACCCAGGACGACATCCAGGGCGTGTACGCGGGTCTGCGGCCACTACTGGCCGGAGAGAGCGACGAGACGTCGAAACTGTCCCGAGAACACGCGGTGGCGCGGATCGCGCCGGGTCTGGTCGCCATCGCGGGAGGTAAGTACACCACCTATCGGGTGATGGCCTACGACGCCGTGGACGCCGCGGCCCGCGATATCCCGCAGCGGGTGTCGCCCTCGATCACCGACAAGGTGCCGCTGCTGGGTGCCGACGGCTACTTCGCCCTGCTGAATCAGACGCCTCAGCTGGCCCAGACCTACGGTGTGCATCCGTATCGGGTCGAGCACCTGCTCGATCGCTACGGCTCGCTGATCACCGACGTACTCGATCTGGCCGAGGGGGATCCGGAACTGTTGCAGCCGATCACCGCGGCGCCGACCTACCTGCGGGTGGAAGCGGTATACGCGGCCGTGGCGGAGGGCGCGTTGCATCTGGAGGATGTACTCGCGCGCCGGACCCGCATCTCCATCGAGTTCTCCCACCGCGGTGCCGATTGCGCCGACGAGGTGGCGCGCCTGGTGGCGCCGGTGCTCGGCTGGGACGAGAAGCGGATCGAGCGGGAAGTGAGCACCTACACCGCGCGGGTGGACGCCGAGGTCCGGTCGCAGACCCAGCCCGACGATGTCTCGGCCGATGCGTTGCGTATCGCCGCGCCGGAGCCCCGGCCGGAGATCCTGGAGCCGGTGCCGCTGCCGCCCGGCTGAGGACCGGACCTCCCGACGGGCCGAGCAGGCCCGCCATCCGGTGAGTCCGGCTGCGGCGGGACGACGGCTGTGGCGACATGGACCGCGCGTGCGTCGGAGTCAGCGCGGAGTGGTCGTTTCGTATCCGCTGCGGGAGGTGGACGCCGACGCGTCGGAATGCTGCAGCACGTAGCTGAACAGGATGGTGGCCGCGAGCGCGATGGCGGTGATCAACAGCTGGGTGGCCAGGCGCGTGCGGCGCCGTGCCCCGGTGCTCACATATGTCATCAGTTCCGCTTCCCGACCTGTTGCGTGATGTGTTGCCCGTTATGTCGTGTCAGCCCGTCGCAGTGTTAGCGAATGTAGTGAAAATTGCAATCAAATAGCAAACAGCCAGCATCGCATCGGCGCGTCTTTTTCGTCCGGATCAGGGCAGTGGCTGGCAGCGGGGGCAGAAGTAGGCGGTGCGCTCGGCGCGGTCGGTGGGGTCGGCCGATGTGCCCGGTGGCTGCGTCGGCGTACCCAGTTGCTGTGCCGCGATCAACGATCCACAGCGGCGACACGGGCGTCGCCTGCGTCCGTACACCGCAGCGGACCAGGGTGGATCATGTGCCGCGCGGGTGAGAATCCGCTGCGAGGTGCGGACCAGTCCGGGCAGATCCGCAACCTCCTCGACCGGCACGGCCGGATGTACCCGGTGGGCGAAGCAGATCTCGCTGCGATAGATGTTGCCGATCCCGGCCAGATTTCGCTGATCCAGCAAAGCTGATCCGATCGATTGCTGCGGGTGTGCATGCAGTCGTCGAACTGCCTCGTCCGGATCCCAGTTCGCGCCCAGCAGATCCGGACCCAGCTGCTCGACGGCGGTGTGTTCGCGTTCGGCGGGCAGCACCTCGACCAGTCCGAGGGAGAAACCGACCGCCTCCGCGGTGTCGGTGGTGATGATCAGGCGGGCGGTGAAGCCTGGTTTGGTCCACCGCTGACCCGGCCGGTAGATCTGCCAGCTGCCCTCCATTTTCAGGTGGGTGTGGATGCTGAGGCGGTCGGTACGCACGAACAGGTGTTTGCCATAGCTACCGACACTGTCGATCCGGTCGCCGCGCAGGTCCAGGGTGGCATACCGTGGAACGCGGATGTCGCTGCGCACCACGGTCTGTCCGGCCAGCGCGGCACGTAGTGCGGCGGCGGTGCGGTAGACGATGTCGCCCTCGGGCACGGCCGGTCAGCTCCGGCGCCCGATCACGGCCGGCTCCGCAGGCGGAAGCCGCGTGGGGTGGTGGCGAATCCGGCATCGGTGAGGAATGCGGCGAAGGTGTTGCCGTGCACCGAATCGCCGTCGACCCGCTCGATCACCAGCGAATCCACCCGGCGGTCGTGGACCAGGGCCGCCAGCGCGGTGGCGGCGCACGTGCGGATCGTCGGATCCTCGGTGAAGGTGAGCAGGGTCTTACCGCCCCGCTCCAGATAGAGCGCCGGTTCGCCGTCGGCGAGGACCACCAGCGCGCCCGCCTTGCGACCGGGGCGATGCCCGGTGCCCTCGACGGCCGACTTCGGCCACGGGAGGGCGGCGCCGTACGGATTCGCGGGATCACATGCGGCGAGTGCGAGGGTTTCCGGCACCTGGTCGGGTCCCCGTTCGGTGTCGTAGCCGCGGAGGCGGTCGACCACGTCGGTGCTGGAGAATTGGGCGCCGCCGAGTGTGTCCACGAAATATCCGCGCCGGCAGCGGCCGCTGTCCTCGAATTCGGTGAGCAACCGGTACATCAGCGCGAATCCGCCGGGAACCTCCTCGTTCTGAACGGAGCCGCGGGTCAGTACGCCGTAGCGTTCCAACAGCAGGTCGGCCGTGGCATGCGCACGAATCGTGTTGTCGGGCAATTGCTGTGGCAGCAGCGACCAACGTCCGGCGACACCGGGCGGCCCGGTCCGCGACGGCATCGCCGGCCGGGGCAGGTACATGCGGCCGCGCGGGGTGCGCCGGGGTGTGCGGTGGGCGGTGGTGGTGCGGGAAGTGCCAGACAGCCGTGCCCGCACCGGGGCGAAGGTGTCGCCGCTGACATAGCCCGCCCACACCAGCTCCCACAGTGCCGCGGCCACCGCGGCATCGTCGAGCAGACCGGTGGCGTCGGAGAGCTGGCGAAAGAAATAGGCACCACCGGCGAGGGCGGCGGGCCGGGCATCCGCTGCGTCCGCACCGGTCGCGACGGCGTCCAGTGCCGAGGGGTCGGCGCCCAGGGCGGTGAGCAGCGACAGCTGCGTGTCGGTGAGATCGATCGGTTGCGCCGGTGCGAGTGTCGCCGGCGCCTGATCCGCCGGGTGCAGGGCGATCCACCCGTCCTTGGCGGTGATGGCGCCGTGGCCGGACCAGATCACTTCACCGGATGCGGTCAGTTCGTCCAGCATGGCCGGTGTGTAGTCCCGCACGCGCGCCGGGAGGATCAACGACTCCCATGCCGAGGCCGGGATCCGCACTCCGGCAAGTTGTTCCACCACGGCGGCAACTCCGTCGACACCGCGCAGTGCCGACGCGCCGATATGCTGCCAACCGGGAAGGAAACGGCCGAATGCGGCGGTCGAGACGGGTTCGACCTCCTTGCGTGCCGCGGCCAGCGACCGGCGCCGCAGCCGCCGTAGCACCTGAGCGTCACACCACTCCGAACCGGCTGCGCCGGGAGTGAATTCGCCTTCCACCACCCGTTTTTCGAGGCCGAGATGGTGCAGCGTGGTGGCGGCCACCGCGGTGCCGATCCCGAACCGCCGCGCCGCGGCATCCAGGGTGAACGGGGCGTGTGTGCGGGCATAGCGGCCCAGCAGATCGCCCAGCGGATCGGCGACCGGCTCGATGAAGGCCGCGGGGGTGCCGATCGGCAGCGGGACACCGAGTGCGTCACGGAGCCGGGCGGCGTCCTCGACCGCAGCCCACCAGCGCGACCCCGCGAACGACACTTCCAGTGCCCGTCGTGCACGGGACAGTTCGGCGAACCACGGCGTGGGGTCCTCGGTACAGCGCTGCGTCGCCTCCTCGGCAGTGAGGGGACCGAGTAATCGCAGCAGGTCGGCCACGCCTTCGGCGTCGCGGGCATGCCGTTCCGGGGTGAGCCGCTGCAGCTCGCGTTCGAGCTGATCGATGACCTCCGCGTCGAGCAGTTCGCGCAGCTCCACCCGGCCCAGCAGTTCGGCGAGCAGGCTCGAATCCAGCGACAGCGCCGCCGCGCGGCGTTCGGCCAGCGGGCTGTCGCCCTCGTACATGAACTGGCCGATGTAGTCGAACAGCAGGGCGTTCGCGAACGGCGAGGGAGTGGCCGTCTCCACCTCGACCAGTCGCAGCTTGCGACGCGCCACCTGAGTCAGCAGTTCGCGCAGGGCGGGCAGGTCGTAGACGTCGCGCAGGCATTCGCGCACGGTCTCGAGCAGGATCGGGAAATCCGGGAACTTCCGCGCCACATCGAGGAGCTGCGCCGCCCGCTGCCGTTGCTGCCACAGCGGTGCGCGGCGTCCGGGATCGCGGCGCGGCAACAGCAGCGCTCGTGCCGCGCATTCGCGGAAGCGGGAGGCGAACAGGGCCGAGGCACCTACCTGTTCGGTGACCGCATCCTCGATCTCGTCCGGCTCGAAGACGAACAGTTCGGCGCCCGGGGGATCGTCGGTGGTGTCGGGGAGCCGCACCACGATGCCGTCGTCGGAGGCGGTCGGCGCCGCGTCGACCCCGAACCGTTCCCGCAGCCGGGATCCCACCGCCAGCGCCCACGGTGCGTGGACCGGCAGTCCGTAGGGAGAGTGCAGGATCAGCCGCCAGTCGCCGAGTTCGTCGCGGAAGCGCTCGACGAGCAGGGTGCGGTCACTGGGCAGATGGCCGGTCGCCTGCTGCTGCTCGGCCAGCAGCGACACCAGATTGGCGGTCGCGAAATCGTCCAGACCCGCGGCGTGTGCGATGTGGTCCAGTTCGGAGAGCTCACTCGTGTCCGCGCGTTGCACCGCATTCCCGGCGGTACGGACGAATTCGCCCAGCGCCGCGCCCAATTCGGCCGGTCGGCCCAGCGAATCGCCGTGCCAGAAGGGGAGTCGGCCGGGCAGCCCGAACGCGGGCGAGACCAGGACCCGGTCGTGGGTGATGTCCTCGATCCGCCAGCTGGTCGCCCCGAGCGCGAAGACATCGCCGACACGGGACTCGTAGACCATCTCCTCGTCGAGTTCGCCTACCCGCGAAGACTTCTCGCCGACCATGAACACCGGGAACAGGCCCCGATCCGGGATTGCGCCACCGGAGGTCACCGCGAGTCGTTGTGCCCCGGGGCGCCCGGTGAGGGTGCCCGCATCGCGATCCCACACCACCCGGGGCCGTAGTTCGGCGAATTCGTCGGACGGATAGCGGCCCGACAACAGATCCAGCACCGACTCGTAGGCCGAGCGCGGCAGGGTGGCGAAACTACCGGTACCGCGGATGGTGTCGAACCACTCGTCCACATCGATCGGCTCCAGTGCACAGGCGGCCACGGTCTGTTGCGCGAGGATGTCGAGGGGGTGGGCGGGGATCTTCAACTCCTCGATCTGCCCCGCCGTCATGCGCATCGACGCCACCGCACAGTGGATGACGTCGGTGCGATGCTTGGGAAAGATCACCCCGCGCGAGATCTCGCCGACCTGGTGCCCGGCTCGGCCTACCCGCTGCAGGCCGCTGGCGACCGACGGTGGTGACTCCACCTGCACCACCAGATCCACCGCGCCCATATCGATGCCGAGCTCGAGGCTGCTGGTCGCCACGACGCAGCGCAGCCGCCCGCTCTTGAGGTCGTCCTCGATGATCGCGCGCTGTTCCTTGCTCACCGAGCCGTGATGTGCCCGGGCCAGCAGCGGTTCCGCACCGTGGTTGACCTCGGTCGGAGAACCCAGCTGCGCCGGCGGGCCGTGTTCGCCGCGCGCGGGGCCCGCCGGCGCGAGCTCGTCGGCGGACTCGGCAGGTGCCGTCCGGAGCGCGTATTCCTCGTTCAACCGTGCGGTGAGCCGTTCGGCCAGCCGCCGCGAATTCGCGAAGACGATCGAGGAACTGTGCGCGAGGACCAGGTCCACGATGGCGGCGTCGACATGGGGCCAGATCGACCCCGGCTGATCCGATTCGCCGGGCTCGGACATATCCGCCACCGGGACCCGCACCGACAGGTCGAAGGTTTTCGGCGCGGGCGGCGACACGATGGTGATCGGCGCCGAACCGACCAGGAAACGGCCCACCGCAGCAGGCGGACGCACGGTGGCCGACAATCCGATGCGCTGGGCGGGTCGTTCGGTGAGCTGATCCAGCCGCGCCAGCGACAACGCCAGATGCGCACCCCGCTTGGATCCGGCGATCGCGTGCACCTCGTCCACGATCACCGTCTCCACCTGCGACAATGTTTCCCGCGCGGCAGAGGTCAGCATCAGGTACAACGATTCCGGAGTGGTGATCAGGATGTCCGGGGGCTTGCGCTGCAGGGCGCGGCGGTCTGCGGGGGTCGTATCCCCGGAGCGGACTCCCACCCTGATCTCCGGGGCGGGTGCCCCCAGCCGCGCCGCCGTTTGCGTGATGCCGACCAGCGGCGCCCGCAGATTCCGCTCCACATCCACCGCCAGCGCCTTGAGCGGGGAGATATAGAGCACCGAGGTGCGCGGCGGGCCTTCCACCGGTTCCCGAGTGGACAGCCGGTCGAGGGCCCAGAGAAAGGCCGACAGCGTCTTGCCCGACCCGGTCGGCGCGATCACCAGGGTGTGTTCCCCGGCGGAGATCGCCTGCCAGGCGCCCAGCTGGGCGGCCGTGGGCGCGGGAAACGCACCGTCGAACCACTCCTGGGTCGGCCGGGAGAACTGCTGCATCACCCCAGTCTGCACTCGGGCACCGACACACATTCCTGATCGTCGCGGTGACCGGGCGATCCGCGCATGCCACCGACGTATCGTGCTTAGGTTCGCCCGACCTCACAGGCAACCGCTGACCGGCGGCGCTCAGCCGAATCGGATGCCCTGGGCCAGGGGGAGCTCGGTCGAGTAGTTGACCGTATTGGTGGCGCGGCGCATATAGGCCTTCCAGGCGTCCGAGCCGGACTCACGACCGCCGCCGGTCTGCTTCTCGCCACCGAAAGCACCGCCGATCTCCGCGCCGGAGGTGCCGATATTCACATTGGTGATACCGCAGTCGGACCCGTCCGGGGCGAGGAAACGCTCGGCTTCGCGTTGATCGGAGGTGAAGATCGCGGCAGACAGGCCCTGTGGCACCCCGTTGTGTAGCTCGATCGCGGCATCGAGATCGTGGTAGGTGAGGACATAGAGGATCGGTGCGAAGGTCTCCTCGCGCACGATCGCGGACTGCGCCGGCATGCGGACGACGGCCGGTCGCACATAGTAGGCATCAGGGCCGCCGGCATCGACCCGTTCACCGCCACAGAGCAATTCGCCACCGTCGTCGATCGCCCGCTCGATCGCGGACCGCATCGACTCGTAGGCCTTCGCGTCGATCAGCGGCCCGACGAGTGCGCCGTCGTCGAGTGGGTTCCCCACCGGCAGTTGGCGATACGCCGCACACAGCCGATCGAGCAGCGGTCCCACGACGTCGACGTGCACGATGATGCGGCGCAAGGTGGTGCAGCGCTGTCCGGCGGTGCCGGCCGCAGCGAAAACGATGGCGCGCGTGGCGAGTTCGAGATCCGCCGACGGGGTGACGACCGCGCCGTTGTTGCCGCCGAGTTCGAGTAGGCATCGGCCGAAACGAGCGGCGACCCGTGGTGCCACCGCCTGCCCCATCCGCACCGATCCGGTGGCGCTGACCAATGCCACCCGTTCGTCGTCGACGAGTTGCGCACCGACTCCGGCGTCGCCCTGCACGAGTTGGTGAATATTCGGATCGGCCCCGACTTCGGTGGCCGCGCGGCGCAGCAGCGCATGACAGGCCAGTGCGGTCAGCGGTGTCGTCTGCGAGGGCTTCCACACCACGGTGTCACCGCAGACCAGTGCGATCGCGGTATTCCAGGACCAGACGGCGACGGGAAAATTGAAGGCCGAGATCACCCCGACCACGCCCAGTGGATGCCATGTTTCCATCAGCCGGTGCCCGGGCCGCTCGGAGGCCATGGTGCGGCCGTACAGCTGGCGAGACAGACCCACCGCGAATTCGCAGACGTCGATCATCTCCTGAACTTCGCCGCGGGCCTCGGCGCCGATCTTGCCGACCTCGAGGGTGACCAGTTCGGCGAGCTCGTCGAGATGCTCGCTGAGCAGTTGTCCCAGCCGGCGCACCACCGCGGCTCGCTGCGGTGCCGGTACCGTACGCCAGGATCGAAAAGCGCTGTGTGCCTGATCGATTGCGCAGGTCACCTCGACGGCGGTGGCGGCGGGCACGCGCAACAGCTCACCACCGGTGAGCGGCGTGCGCGCCGGCAGGTCACCGGATCCGGCCGGGGTGGCGCCGAGCGCGGCGAGCAGCCGTGCGGCGCGCTCGGCCAGCTTGCCGGTGCGCGGGAGAGCGGGTGCTGTTGTCATGTGCTGCTCCGTTTCCGAATTCGGTTTCTGCCACGGTCACCGTCGGCTGAGTTAGCCTTCGCTGATGGCGGATGCACCTGCGAAACCTGTTCTCGACGACATTGATCGGCTCCTGATCCGCGAGTTGACGGCCGACGGGCGAGCCACCCTGTCCAACTTGGCCGAGAAGGCCGGACTGTCGGTCTCCGCGGTGCAGTCGCGGGTGCGCAGGCTGGAGGCACGCGGTGTGATCCGCGGATATACCGCGAAGGTGGACCCGGAGGCGCTGGGGCAACCGTTGTCGGCATATGTCGCGATCACTCCTCTCGATCCCTCGCAGCCCGATGAGGCGCCGGCGCTGCTGCGCCACATTCCCGGTATCCAGGAATGTCATTCGGTGGCGGGGGAGGAGAGCTACATGCTGCTCGTCCGGGTGGCCTCCCCGCGGCATCTCGAGCAGTTGCTGCAGGAGATCCGCGCGACCGCCAATGTCAGGACTCGAAGCACCATCATTCTGCAGACATTCTACGACAGGTGAGACCTAATCGTAATTTATACGATTGTTCGTGTTGTAGCCGTAAATTTTTACGTAACCTTGAGGTGTGACCCTCGAACTGGAGCGCCCCGAAACGACCGACGCGGTGACGGTGTCGACAGCGTCGGTCACCGCCTCGCACGTCCGCGACGTGCTCGCCGCCCACATGCTCGCCGACGGCTTCGACCTCGTCCTGGACCTGCGCAGATCGCACGGCCGGGAGCTGGTGGACGCCCGCGACGGCACCGTCTACCTCGATATGTTCGGCTTCTTCGCCTCGTCGGCGCTGGGGATGAACCATCCGGCCCTGACGGCCGACTCGCGATTCCGTGCCGAACTGACCGCCGCCGCGCTGAACAAGCCGAGCAACTCCGATATCTACACCGTCGAGATGGCCCGCTTCGTCGAGACTTTCGCGCGCGTGCTCGGTGATCCCGGCCTGCCTCATCTGTTCTTCGTCGACGGTGGTGCGCTCGCGGTCGAGAACGCGCTCAAGACGGCCTTCGACTGGAAGAGCCGGCACAACGAACTGCACGGCCGCCCGGCGGAGCTCGGTACCAAGGTGCTGCACCTGACGGGCGCTTTCCACGGCCGCAGCGGATACACCATGTCGCTGACCAACACCGACCCGATCAAAACCGCTCGATTCCCCGCCTTCGACTGGCCCCGTATCCGGACCCCCTATCTGGCACCCGAGGTCGATATCGAGGCCGCCGAGGCTGGTGCGCTCACGCAGGCTCGAGCCGCCTTCGCCGACAATCGGCACGACATCGCCTGTTTCATCGCCGAGCCGATCCAGGGTGAGGGCGGCGACCGGCATATGCGCGCACAGTTCCTGCAGGAGATGCAGCAGCTGTGTCACGACAACGATGCGCTGTTCGTCCTGGACGAGGTGCAGACCGGCGTGGGGATGACCGGCAGCACCTGGGCGTACCAGCAGCTCGGCCTGAATCCGGATGTGGTCGCGTTCGGGAAGAAGACCCAGGTCTGCGGGATCATGGCCGGTGGGAGGGTCGACGAGGTGCCCGACAATGTTTTCGTGGTGAGCTCGCGGCTCAATTCCACCTGGGGCGGGAATCTCGCCGACATGGTGCGGGCCCGGCGCATCCTCGAGATCGTCGAAGCCGAGGATCTGGCCGCCCGGGCCGGCGAACTCGGCGCCCTGTTGCTCGGCCGGCTGCGCGAGGTGTGCGGACGGCACGAGGCGATGACCGATCCGCGTGGCCGCGGCCTGATGTGTGCGGTGACGCTGTCCTCGGCACGGCTGCGCGATGCCGTGCTGACGGATCTGCGAGTGCGCGAGCGGATGCTGTTCCTTCCCACGGGTCCACGCGGTATCCGATTCCGGCCGCCGCTGACGGTTACGGCGGACGAACTCGACCGCGCGGTGCGGGCGCTGGATCGGGCTCTCGGACGGCAGGAGTGACAAATATTGCCGTAGCCCGAATTGTGACTTTCGGGCAGCTCACGGCCCACTCCACCAGGGCTTTTCTGCTGGCAGACAGCCAATAATGGTACTCGCGGGTAGCCCCTGCTGGATTCCCCGGCGACCGGGCTTCTGGTTACACTCCGGGTCATGACGAGTGTCCAGCAGCAGCCTTCGCCGGGTTCGGCGGAGACCCCCGATATCCACACCACCGCCGGGAAGCTGGCTGATCTGCGCAATCGGCTGGAAGAGGCCAAACACCCGATGGGCGAGGGTGCGGTCGAGAAGGTGCACGCCAAGGGCAAGCTGACTGCGCGCGAGCGCATCCTGGCCCTGCTGGACGAGGGTTCCTTCGTCGAGGTGGACGCACTGGCCCGCCATCGCAGCGTCAATTTCGGCCTGGAGAACAACCGTCCGCTCGGCGACGGCGTGGTCACCGGCTACGGCACCGTCGACGGCCGTGACGTCTGCATCTTCTCGCAGGACGCCACGGTGTTCGGCGGCAGCCTCGGTGAGGTCTACGGCGAGAAAATCGTCAAGGTCATGGACCTCGCGGTGAAGACCGGTCGCCCGTTGATCGGCATCAACGACGGCGCCGGCGCTCGCATTCAGGAAGGCGTGGTCTCGCTCGGCCTCTACGGCGAGATCTTCCACCGCAACGTTCAGGCCTCCGGCGTGATCCCGCAGATCTCGCTGATCATGGGCGCCGCCGCGGGCGGTCACGTCTACTCGCCGGCGCTGACCGATTTCGTCGTCATGGTCGACGAGACCAGCCAGATGTTCATCACCGGCCCCGACGTGATCAAGACCGTCACCGGTGAAGAGGTCACCATGGAGGAGCTGGGCGGCGCCCACACCCACATGGCGAAGTCCGGTACCGCGCACTACGTCGCATCCGGTGAGCAGGATGCGCTGGACTGGGTGAAGGAACTGCTCAGCTACCTGCCCAGCAACAACCGCGCCGAGGCGCCGCGCTTCGCACCCAGCGATCCGATCGCCGGTGCGATCGAGGATTCGCTGACCGACGAGGACCTCGAACTCGACACACTGATCCCGGACTCCCCGAATCAGCCGTACGACATGCACGAGGTCATTCGCCGTCTGGTCGACGACGACGAATTCTTCGAGGTGCAGGCCGAGCGGGCCGCGAACATCATCGTCGGCTTCGCTCGCATCGACGGCCGCAGCGTGGGGTTCGTCGCCAATCAGCCCACCCAGTTCGCGGGCTGCCTGGACATCGACGCCTCGGAGAAGGCCGCGCGCTTCGTGCGGACCTGCGACGCGTTCAATATCCCGATCATCACCCTGGTCGACGTGCCCGGCTTCCTGCCCGGAACCGCCCAGGAGTTCAACGGCATCATCCGCCGCGGTGCGAAGCTGCTCTACGCCTACGGCGAGGCCACTGTGGGCAAAATCACCATCATCACCCGTAAGGCCTACGGCGGCGCCTACGACGTCATGGGTTCCAAGCACATGGGTGCCGACGTGAACCTGGCCTGGCCCACCGCGCAGATCGCCGTCATGGGCGCCTCGGGTGCGGTCGGATTCGTCTATCGCAAGAAGTTGCAGCAGGCCGCTGCGGAAGGCGCCGATGTCGACGCACTGCGCCTCGAGCTGCAGAACGAGTACGAGGACACGTTGGTCAACCCGTACGTGGCGGCCGAGCGCGGCTACGTCGACGCCGTGATCCCGCCCTCGCACACCCGCGGGCAGATCGTCTCGGCGCTGCGGCTGCTGGAGCGCAAGATGGTCACCCTGCCGCCGAAGAAGCACGGCAACATTCCGCTCTGATCCAACGATATGTGCGGTATCGGGAGCACACTTTCCGAGATGATGTGGCATATCCGACCGCGCGCGATCGCCACATCCGGGTGAAAATAGTAGGAACAGGTTCTCATCTACTGGGGACCGCACTGCACACCGTTCGCGGCATGCGGGTCCGCCCGCACCGCGAACGCCGGTCCCCCGAGGCCCGGCACGAACAGGAGGAGTTGGCGCTGTGACGGCTGTGGCTGACGAAGAGATACTGCGCGCTGCGGAACTGGATCTGGCGGTCGGTGAACTCGGCGAGGACGAGGCGAAGATCGCGCCGGAGGCGGTCACCGCCCCCGCTGCACCCGCAGCACCGGCCATCCGGATCCTGAAGGGCTCGCCCACCGACGAAGAGATCGCCGCACTGGTGACCGTCTTCGCCGCCGCGGCCGCGAACTCGGCGGCAGCGCCGCAGGATCAGGGCCCGGTCGACAACTGGGGGCGGCCCACGATGATGCATCGGGGCACCTCGCCGTTCTCTCCGTACGCATTCCCCATGCTGTCGCACCTCCGCGGCTGAAGTGACGGGATTCGTTCTCGGATCCGCCTCGCCCGCGCGGCTTCAGGTGCTGCGTTCCGCCGGTCTGGATCCGGTGGTGCGCGTCTCCGATGTCGACGAGGACGCGATCGCCGGCGCGCTGCCACCGGATTCCACTCCGGCAGCGGTGGTGACCGCGCTGGCCCGGGCGAAGGCTCGAACCGTGGCCGCAGCGGTGATCGCCGAGGCAGGTGCTGACGCGGTCGCCGAATCCGGTCACGGTGTCCGCTTGGCCGACGACTGTGTGGTCGTGGGCTGCGATTCGATGCTGCTGGTGGACGGTGTCCTCCAGGGCAAACCTCATACCCCCGCGGTGGCGCGGGCGCGTTGGGCCGCGATGGCCGGTCGTAGCGCGGATCTGCTCACCGGGCACTGTGTGCTGCGAGTGCGGGACGGTGCGATCGTCGCCGACGCTCAGGACTGCAGCGTCACCACCGTGCATTTCGCTGCACCGGAACCGGCCGAGCTGGAGGCATACATCGCCACCGGAGAGCCCTTGAAGGTCGCGGGCGCCTTCACCCTCGACGGCATGGGTGGCTGGTTCGTCGACCGCATCGACGGCGATCCCTCCAGCGTGATCGGTATCGGTCTACCACTGCTGCGTCGCCTGCTGGGCGTTGTGGGCGTCGGCGTTGCGCAGTTGTGGCTCGGTGCTGCGCAGCTGCGGCCCGACGCGGTTGGCTGACGGACTCCGTAGCGGCGGCACGTCGGCGCCCGGATCCGGGATCTCCGCCGGGTCCGGCCTCAGATCACCGGCCAGTGCCTGCATATGCACGACGCACAGGTCCGGTTCGGCGAACGGCTGCAATTGCGCGTCCACCACGTCTCGGCCGCCGTTGCGGTCCAGGATTTCGCGCAGCAGCCCCTGGTGGACGCCGCACACCACCTCGGAATGTGTCCGGGCCAGTTCCCGCAGTGGGCAGGCCGTGAGACGGATACTCACCTGCTGCTCGGTCTCCGAGGAAAGATCACGCTCGGGGGCGAACCCGAGCTCCGAGCTGACCGTGGTGGTCACCTCGCGCGCCTGTTCGAGTGAGGTGATCGGCTGCTCGAGCTGGTCGACCCTCGCACCCCAGGCGCGGCCTGCGGCGAGCGCCAGTTCGGTGCGGCGCTGCGGATCGCTGCCGAGTTGATCGGCGAGGACCTGGGCGAGGTCCTGATAGCCCACCGAGTGCTGCACGGCGGCATAGCCGATGCGTGGTCGGCCGCGGCCTCGCGGCGGCTGCTGAAACTGCCGCACCAGCGATTCTCGTGTGAGAACATCCAAATGAAAGCGGACGGTGGTGACGTGTTGTCCGGTCACTCGCGCGAGTTCCTGGGCGTCGAGAGGCTCGCCGGCGCCACGTAGGATCGCAAGCAGGCGCCGTCGTGGCCAAGAATCGGACATAGCTCACCCCTCCTCCCTGCTGACTTTATCGGACGAAGGTGCGACTTAATCGCCTCTTCCTCCGATTCATACTGTGAAACCGGCAGTGCTCGTTCTTCGCGCTTACGATCGGTACCGCACAGCCGACCGCCGCTCATTTCGCATGAAGGATCTTCCACCGTGCCCGTCGCTCCGGACCCTCATCCATCCTTCGGCTCCCACGCATACCCACACCGATTGGTAACCACTGAGTGGCTCTCGGCAAACATCGGCGTGCGTGGTCTCTCGATCGTGGAGTCCAACGAGGACATCCTGCTCTACGACATCGGGCATGTGCCAGGAGCGGTGAAGATCGACTGGCGCGCCGAGCTTACCGACTCGTCGACGCGGGACGTGATCGACGGCGCCCGTTTTGCCGAACTGATGCGCGCGAAGGGGATCGATCGCGAGGACACCGTCGTCGTGTACGGCGACAAGGCGAACGGCACCGCGGCTGCCACTGCCTGGGTCTTCGGCCTGTTCGGGCATCCGGACGTGCGCCTGCTCGACGGTGGGCGTGACGCCTGGATCTCCGAGGCACGCGACACCGTCTTCGAAGTTCCCGACGCCGGTTCGGGCGACTATCCGGTGATCGACCGTGACGACCGCAGCGCGCGGGCCTTCCTCGCCGATGTGCGCGCCGATCTGGACCGGCGCCGCCCGGATATCGGCCTGGTCGATGTGCGGGCGGCGGCGGAGTACAGCGGTACGCAGGACCGGGTCCTGGATCGCCCGGAGGAGCAGTCGCTGCGTGCCGGTCATATTCCGACTGCCGTCAACATCCCGTGGACGTCGTCGGTGGGGCCCGACGGACGCTTCCGTTCCCGTGCCGAACTGGAGCAGATCTATGCCCCGGTCATGGGCGATGGTGAAACGCTGGTCTACTGCCGTACCGGGGAGCGTGCCGCGCACACCTGGTTCGTCCTGACTTCGCTACTGGGCGTGGACAATGTGCGCAATTACGACGGTTCCTGGACCGAGTGGGGCAATGCGGTACGCACCCCGATCGTCCAAGGAAGTGAACCGGGCTTCGCGCCCGGTGCGGTGTCGCCGGCGGCACACCCGGGCTAGTGTGTTGTTCACATCACCAGGCCCGGTCCTACTATTCAGTAGCCCGTGCCCGGTTCGGTGGCTGTTGGCACACTGCCTACACTCACCCCAGACGTAAGTTGTCCATAGCTCAGGAGGCCCAGTGCCCAGCCATGCCAGCGCGCAGATCACGAAAGTCCTGATCGCCAATCGGGGCGAGATCGCGGTGCGTGTGATCCGGGCCGCCAAGGATGCCGGTATCGCCAGTGTCGCGGTGTACGCGGAACCGGATGCCGATGCACCGTTCGTGAAATTGGCCGACGAGGCGTTCGCATTGGGCGGACAGACCTCTGCGGAGTCGTACCTGGTGTTCGACAAGATTTTGGATGCGGCGGCGAAGTCCGGCGCGGATGCGATTCATCCGGGCTACGGCTTCCTGTCGGAGAACGCGGACTTCGCGCAGGCCGTGATCGACGCCAAGCTGATCTGGATCGGCCCCTCCCCGCAGTCGATTCGCGACCTGGGCGACAAGGTCACCGCCCGCCACATCGCCGAGCGGGCGCAGGCGCCGATGGCCGCGGGTACCAAGGACCCGGTCAAGGATGCGACCGAGGTCGTCGAGTTCGCGAAGCAGTACGGCGTTCCGGTGGCCATCAAGGCCGCCTTCGGCGGTGGTGGCCGCGGCATGAAAGTCGCCCACACCGTCGAGGAGATTCCCGAGCTGTTCGAGTCCGCGACCCGTGAGGCCACCGCGGCCTTCGGTCGTGGCGAATGCTTCGTGGAGCAGTACCTGGACAAGGCTCGCCACGTCGAGGCGCAGGTCCTGGCGGATCAGCACGGCAACGTGATCGTCGCCGGTACTCGCGACTGCTCGCTGCAGCGCCGGTTCCAGAAGCTGGTCGAGGAGGCCCCCGCGCCGTTCCTGTCCGACGAGGTGCGCGGCAAGATCCACGAGTCCGCCAAGCGGATCTGCAAGGAGGCCGGTTACTACGGCGCCGGCACCGTGGAGTACCTGGTGCAGGGCGAGACCGTGTCCTTCCTCGAGGTCAATACTCGCCTGCAGGTCGAGCATCCGGTCACCGAGGAGACCTCGGGTCTGGACCTGGTGCGCTGGCAGTTCCGCATCGCCAACGGCGAGGAACTGACCATCACCGAGGATCCCACCCCGCGCGGGCATTCGATCGAGTTCCGGATCAACGGTGAGGATGCCGGTCGCGGTTTCCTGCCCGCGCCGGGCCCGGTCACCGTGTACAAGGAGCCGACCGGCCCGGGTGTCCGCGTGGACTCCGGTGTGGTGGCCGGCAGTGTGATCGGTGGTCAGTTCGACTCGATGCTGGCCAAGCTGATCGTGACCGGTGAGAACCGCACCCAGGCGCTGGAGCGGGCGTCGCGCGCGCTGGCCGAGTACGAGGTCGAGGGTCTGGCCACGGTCATCCCGTTCGACCGCCACATCGTGACCAACCCGGCATTCGTCGGAGATGGCACCAAGTTCGACGTCTACACCAAGTGGATCGAGAACGAGTGGGAAAACACCATCGAGCCCTACACCGGTGGCCAGCCCATCGAGGATGAGGACGAGGCGCCGCGGCAGAACGTGGTCGTCGAGGTCGGCGGCCGTCGGGTCGAGGTATCGCTGCCCGGTCAGTTCACCGTGGGTGCGGGCGCTGCCGGTGCCGCGGGGAACGGTGCCGGCGTGATCCGCAAGAAGCCCAAGGCGCGCAAGCGTGGTGGCGCTGCCGGTTCGGCTGCCTCCGGCGATTCGGTGACCGCGCCGATGCAGGGCACCGTCGTCAAGGTCGCGGTCGAAGAGGGCCAGACCGTCGAGGCGGGCGACCTGATCGTGGTGCTCGAGGCCATGAAGATGGAGAACCCGGTCAACGCGCACAAGGCCGGTGTCGTGACCGGTTTGGCGATCGAGGCCGGTGCCGCCATCACCCAGGGCACCGTACTCGCCGAAATCAAGTAGGCCGCATAGCCTTTCGAACAGGCCCCGCTCCGAACCGGAGCGGGGCCTGTTCGGTTTTCGGTCGCGGTCCCGTTCAGCGGTAGGGACGGCAACCGGCACGTTGACCGGATTCCGGATGGCTCGCTTCGAGTTGCGCCGCGCAGCAGGCCGCACCCGCCCGTGATCCGGGTTCGGGGCGATGGCGCCGGATGTATGGAGCGGGACGGTTCAGTTCGCGGCGTGTGCTTCGGGCGACCCGTCGCGGGCTTTCTTCTCGTCCTGCTTGGGCCCGTGTTGCCGGTGTGCGCCGGGTGCCGAGTTGTCCTGCGGATAGGCGGCCCCGGGGATCCGGAACGGCGGTGGTACGAAGATCCCGGTGGGCAGGGGGATCGTCATCGGGGGCGGGATCACCGCGGTGGTGTATTCCGGCTCGGGGGTTTCCGGGGCGGTGGTCTGCGGTGCGCTGGTGGCCGGGGCGCCGGTGGTGGTCGCCGGATCGGTGGGCGCGTCGTTGCCGCTGGTGAGCAGGGCCGTGCAGCCCGCGATAACGGCCAGTGCGACCAGCCCCACACCGATCAGCGCCGCGGCGACGGCGGTGGCCGAACGCCGACGGGGTGGTGCGACAGGTGCGTGCGGGGCAGCCGTCTCGATGGGAAACGGTGTACTGGCCACCACAGTCGGAGTGGGCCGATGTCCGCCGGCCGATTGCAGTGGTGCCGCCCCCGTGGCACCGTTCGGCGGCAGCGCGAGGGTTCGTGGCGGCACGGCTGTACCCGGCGGCGGTGCGGCTGCCGGGGCGCGGAAGGCACCGGCCGGGCCCGGCGGCCCCGGCTCACCGCGGGACAATTGGGTGGTGACCGCCTCCGACTGCAGTACGGGGGCTACTCGCTGCGTCGGTGCGGCACCGGCCGCGGCTCGCGCGGCCGCAGCCAGCTCACCTGCGGTGCGGTAGCGGTCCTGCGGATTCTTGGCCATTCCCCGGGCGACCACGGCGTCGAGCCCGATGGGTACGCGCGGGTCGGTGGCCGTGGGGCGCGGTGGCGGCTGATGTAGGTGGGAGTGCAGTTGCTGGACCGCGTCCGTGTCACCGAACGGCCGGCGCGCGGTGAGCGCCTCGTAGAGCACACAGGCCAGCGAGTAGATGTCGGAGCGTGCGTCGCCACCTCCGGTGAAGCGCTCGGGCGCCATATAGGCGAGCGTCCCGACCGTGAAACCCGTCGCGGTAATGGTCGATTGACCCGCGGCCCGCGCGATACCGAAATCGATGAGATAGGCGAATCCGCTGGGGTGCACGATGATGTTGGCCGGTTTCACATCCCGGTGGATCAGGCCGGCCGCGTGCGCGGCATCGAGGGCTTCGGCGATCTGCGAGATCAGCTCCACCGCCTCGGCGGCCGTCATCGTGGCGCCGCGGATCAGCTGGGCGAGATCGACCCCCGGGATATAGGCCATATCGAGATACAGCCGACCGCCGACCTCGCCGAACCCGTGGATCGGTGCGATGTGCGGATTCGCGATATGTGACCCGATGCGGGCTTCGCGCTCGAAGCGCCGCCGATAGTCGGGATCCTCCGCCGCACTACCGGAGAGGATCTTCAGGGCCACGGTGCGGGCGCTGCCGGGGTCGTATGCCAGCCACACCTCGCCGGCCGAACCACGGCCGAGCAGGCGGTCGAGCCGGTATCGGCCGAACTGCCGCGGACTCACCGCATCCGTCCGAGACGTGCGACGCCGCGTTGTGCGGCCACCGATACCGGCCGTGTCGTCGTGCTACGCGCCGGGGACCGGTGACAGGCGTCGACGATTCGGCGCTGGCGGAACATGATCCGACCATAGTAGGGATGCGCGTCCGGTGGTACTTGCGGTGGTCGCGGGACCGGTCCGGGGCTGACGAGGACCTGCTCGGGACGAGGGTGCGCGGTAATCTCGTTGCATGGCTGAATCACCCGACATCCGCATCGGCACCACCGAGCGGGAGCAGGCGATGCAGACATTGTCGGACCATTTCGCCGCCGGTCGGCTGTCGGTTTCCGAATTCGACGAGCGCAGCGGACGGGTTGCCGCTGCGGTGACGCGCGGCGACCTGGCGCCGGTCTTCGCCGACCTTCCCGTTGCGGTACCGGAGACTCCGCAGCCCGAACAGCCCCACGAACCGGCCGCTGCGCAATCGGGTGGTCGTCGCGAATTCGCGGGGATGGTGACGGGCCTGGTCGTCATTCTCGCGTTGGTGCTGTTCTTCACCACCCACACCTGGTTGTGGTTTCTGATGATTCCGGCCGCGGGCATCATCACCGGCGGGTTGCAGCAACGCGATCACGATCGGCACGGCCGGCGCCGGGACCGGACGCTCGAGGGCCGGCGAGACGAACGGAGGGGACACTGATGGAACCGATCGAGATCAACGCCGGTAGCTGGTACCTGCGGGCACTGCGCGCCGACGACCGTATCGATGATCGTCCCGCACTGGCGGACGGCGGTATCACCGATCCGGGTTACGTGGAGCGCCGGGCGCGGGAATGGTCGGAGCAGACCGCGTACTCCTGGGCGGTCTGTGAACCCACCACCGCCGAGTTGGTTGCCGAGATCGTCGCGACGCCGAAAGCGGATGGCACAGCGGAACTTTCGGGCTGGTCCCGGCAGGGATACGACACCGCCCTGGAGTCCGGGATGACGGCGGTGAGCCGCTTCGTCGCCGGAGCCCTGGGCCTCCAACCGCTGTAGCATCTCGAACCTGCTGTCTGCCAAGGCATTCCGCATCCCTGAGGCTGTTCGCCGCCGTCGCGGGCTGGACACGCTCGCCCGGCGAGCCGGCGCCGACCATCACGGATCCGGAAACCTGGGCCGAGCGGCCGCACCGGGACGGTACGGAACCGGAGGGTGCGGCCCGGGTGGAGGATGCGTCCGCCCGGCCGGGGAGCGAGTGTGGTTCGGGTGGGGATGTCGACGGCGATCCACCGGGCACCATCGGCGCCCTGCCGGAGTATGCACTGGTCGGCTGAACTCATCGGCCGGCACACATCGACGGCGCATCGCCGGTGGCGGCGGGCCGGGCCTGCGGAGCGGCCTGGCAGCGGCCCGCGCACGCTGGAGTACCCTGCGAGACGTGCAGAGGCCACCGTTGGATGTCGAAACCCTGCGACGAGCAGTCGCCGAAGAGCCCGACCTGTCGCTGTTCTCCCGTATCGACGTGGTGGAATCCACCGGATCGACGAATGCGGATCTGATCGCGCAGGCCGTCGATCCCGAGGTGGACGGCCGGGTACTGGTGGCCGAACATCAGGGCAGCGGCCGTGGCCGCCACGAACGCTCGTGGGCGAGCCCGCCACGTGCGCAGGTCGCCGTGTCGATCCTGGTGCGACCGAGTGGAATCGACCCGGCGGTGCTGGGATGGTTGCCGCTGCTGACCGGTGTAGCGGTCGTCGACGCGGTGCGCGCGACCACCGGGCTGGACGCGAAACTCAAGTGGCCCAACGACGTCCTGATCGACGGACGCAAAGTCGCGGGCATTCTGGCCGAGGTGGCCTCGGCGGGGGAGCAGCCCGCGGTCGTGATCGGTACCGGCGTGAACGTGAGCCTCACCGAGGACGAACTTCCGGTCCCGCACGCGATCTCACTGACGCTGGCCGGAGCCGGCGAGGTCGATCGCGACGAACTGGTGCTGGCCATGCTACGTGCTTTCGCCGGTCACTTCACGCGGTGGCGCGCGGCGAACTGGGACATCGAGGTGGTCGCGGCGGCATACCGCGACCGGTGTGCGACTCTCGGTGCGCAGGTGCGCGCGGAACTGCCCGGCGGCAACGTTCTCACCGGAGTGGCGACGGATGTGGACGCCTTCGGCCGGTTGCTGATCGGTGATCGCCCGGTTTCCGCCGGTGACGTAACCCACCTGCGTCCCGTATAGGCCGGCGGCGGCTGCCGCCGGGTGTGCGGCACAACGGTGTTCGCTACGGACACGGCCGGATCGGCACGGGGTAGGGTTCGCATATGGGTTATCCGGAGGAGCTGCTCGCGCCCGACGAACAGTTGCTGCTGCACCGCCATCCGCATTGGAAGATGCTGTTCCTGCCGGCGCTCACTTTCATCCTGGCCACCGCGGTGGCCGGATTCGCGAGCGGTCTGGCATGGCGTAACACCGAGGGCAGCGTGCGCACGGTGGTGCTGATCGTGGTGGTCGCGGTTTGGGCGCTGCTGCTGGTGTGGCGCTGTCTGACACCGGTGATTCGCTGGAAGTCAACGCATTTCATCATCACCGATCGTCGGGTGCTGGTGCGCGAGGGAGTGCTCACCCATACCGGTATCGATATTCCGATGAGCCGCATCTCGAGTGTGCAGTTCAGCCACGGGCTGTCCGATCGCATGCTGGGAACCGGCACGCTGATCATCGACGCTGCCTCGGGTGATCCACTCGAGTACGACGATATTCCGGAAGTGCAGAAGGTACACGCGCTGCTGTACCACCAGGTTTTCGATGTTCCGCAGGGTGGTCCGCACTACGACCGGAATCCCGATCCCGGCTACGGCTACGGCCGGTGACAACAGCTACCTGATGCCCGGTCGGCCCGATCAGCCCGGTTCGCCAGTAATCTGGTGCGGTGACCGCTGTACTGCTGGCCGAAGATGACGAGGCCATCGCCGCTCCGCTGTCGCGAGCGCTGGGGCGCGAAGGGTATTCGGTAACCGTCGAAAGTTTCGGGCCCGCCGTGCTCCGTCGTGCGCTGGAGGGCGAACACGATCTACTCATTCTCGACCTCGGACTACCGGGGATGGACGGCCTCGAGGTGTGCCGCCAGGTGCGTGCGCGCGGGGCCGAACTCGCTGTGCTGATGTTGACCGCCCGCACCGACGAGGTCGATTTCGTCGTCGGGCTGGATGCCGGCGCCGACGATTACGTCGGAAAGCCCTTCCGTCTCGCCGAACTGCTGGCCCGGGTGCGGGCGCTGCTGCGACGCAGTGGCATCGGCGACGAGGTCGTCGAAATCGCCGGAGTCCGGCTCGAGCCCGCGGCCCGGCGCGTCCTGGTCAACGGACATGAGGTGAATCTGGCCAACAAGGAGTACGAGCTGCTGAAGGTTCTCATCGACCGCGCCGGGCAGGTGGTGCCGCGCGAGACCATTCTCCGTGAGGTCTGGGGCGACGCGGATCTGCGTGGGTCCAAGACCCTGGACATGCACATGTCCTGGCTGCGACGCAAGATCGGTGACGAAGGCCCGGTGGCGGAGCGGCGCATCGTCACCGTGCGCGGTGTCGGCTTCCGGTACAACACCGACTGATCGCCGATGCGCCGCCGGATTCTGCTGTCGATGCTTGCAGCCCTGACCCTCACCACTGTGGTGCTGGGCATCCCGCTGGCGTTCACCGCGTGGCAGTGGGTGGCCGACATCACCCGTAGCGACCTGCGCGCGCGGCTGGATCGTATGTCGGTGGAGATCGTCAGCCAGGAACAGGCCGACGGCATGGTGCACGGCGTGCTCGACCTGCGCTCGGTGCGGCCGCTGATCCCGGCCGGTGGACGGTTGACCGTGATCTATCCGACCCCGGAGGACGCCGCGCTGCGGTTGGACGCGGGTGTTGCCCAGGTCGCGAATCCGGTGGTGGAGTCGCTGGCCATGGGGACCTCGGGGTCGCTGCGGCTCGAGGTGCCGGCAGCGCCCATGCATTCGATGCAGCGGCAGGCGGTGGGCGCGGTGGCCCTCGTAGCCCTGGCTTCGCTGGCGGCGGGTGCCGCGGTGGCCGTGGTGACCGCGCGCCGCGTCGCCGACCCGCTGCGCGATGTCGCTGCCCGGGCGGCACGGTTGACGAAGGGCGACTTCCGGCCGGATCCGCGCCGGCACGGCATCACCGAACTCGATCGGGTATCGGATGTGCTCGATGCGGCGACGGTCGAGATCGCCGGTCGGCTACAGCGCGAACACGCCCTGGTCGCGGATGTCTCACATCAGTTGCGGAGCCGGCTGACCGCGGTGCGGTTGCGGCTCGACGAGCTGTCGGCGCATCCCGATCAAGCGGTGGTGCACGAATCGGAGGAGGCGATGGCCCAGGTCGACCGGCTCACCGAGGCGATCGACGATCTGGTCCGTGACTCGCGAGACGAGGACGCCGCCGACCACGACCCGGTTCCGGTGGTGGCCGAGCTGCGCGGGGTGGTGGCGGAATGGCGGCACCCGTTCGCCGAGGCCGGACGTGAACTGCTGCTCTCCGGCGACTCGGGTTTGGCGGCGCCGGTGACCGGTTCGCGGCTGCGGGAAGCGGTCGCGGTGCTGGTCGACAATGCCCTGGTACACGGCGGTGGTGACTGCACGATATCGGTGCGAACGGTGTACGGCAGGCGGAATCGGGAGCCGCTGGTGGCGGTCGAGGTTTCCGACGAGGGGGAGGGGGTCAGCGACGAACTCGCGCCGCACATCTTCGATCGTGGCTTCTCCGGTGCCGGCTCGACCGGAGTGGGGCTGGCGCTGGCGCGGGCACTGATCGAGGCGGACGGTGGTCGGCTGGAATTGCAGCGGCGCCGACCGGCGCTGTTCGCGGTGTTCCTGAGCAAGCCGACGGGACGTTCCGGTAACGGCGTGATGGGCGAGCCGCGCTGACTGCGCGGGTCGCGCTCAGCTGCTGCCGAGCGGGCGTTCCTCTTCGTAGAGTTCTTCGAATTCCTCGACCAGGACATCGATTTCGTCGGGGAACACCCAGCGCTTCATCGCCCAGAAGCGAAATATCATCTGCAGGATATTGCCGATGATGAAGGCGCTGAAGAAGTCGGCGATGTTCTCGACCATCAGGCTCACATCGGGAACATGCAGGTGGAACGCGTAGCGAGAGAGCCACAGCGGCAGATTCGACAGCGCCACGCCGATGGCGCTGACCACGAAGAACAGCAGCGCTTCATGATGTCTTTCACGCCCGCCGCGGCCTTTGAACGACCATTCCCGGTTCAGGATGTAGGAAGCGATGACGGCGATGACACCGGAAATGATCTTGGCGGTGATCGGCTTCGGCGACAACACCGTCAATTTCAGAATGTAGAAGATGCCGCTGTCGATGACGAAAGTGGTCGCTCCGACAATCGCGAACTTGATCAGCTCGTGATGACGGATTGCCAGGTCCCGAATGGTTTTGGGCAGGATGTTGACCACATCATCGACAAATGACACCCGCTGAGTCTACGTCCGCGCTTCGATGGGCAATCAACCCGCACTCGTAAGCACTGGGGCGGCCATGACAACATGGTGGGCTGTGAGCGAGCGTAGTGGGGCATCGATGGACCCCTCAGCCGGGGTGAATGCGGTTGCCGAAGGTGAACCGGTGCCGGTTTCGCGCAATTTCGAGGGCGGTGCGATGCCGACCGTGGCCATGATCGGTGGCGGGCAGCTGGCCCGGATGACTCATCAGGCCGCGGTGGCGCTGGGGCAATGCCTGCGCGTGCTGGCCGAGCGTCCGGGTGACCCCGCGGCACAGGTCAGTCCGGAGGTGGTGCTCGGGTCCCACACCGATCCCGCGGCACTGCGCAAGGTTGCCGTCGGAACACATGCGGTGACCTTCGACCACGAGCATGTGCCGACCGAACACCTGCAGGCGCTGGTCGCCGAGGGCGTGAACGTGCAGCCGCCGCCGAGCGCGCTGGTCTACGCCCAGGACAAACTGGCGATGCGCCGCAAACTGGCCGAGATGGGGGTGCCGGTCCCGGCGTTCACGGCGGTCGAGTCGGTCGCCGATGCCACCGGGTTCGCCGCCGAGCACGGTCCGTTCGTACTCAAGGCGGTCCGCGGCGGATACGACGGCCGCGGTGTGTGGATGATCGAGGATGCCGTCGAAGCCGAACAGATCGTCGCCGAACAACTCGGCAACGACGTCACCCTGCTCGCCGAGCAGAAGGTCGAACTGAAGCGTGAACTGTCGGCGATGGTGGCGCGCTCGCCGTTCGGGCAGGCCGCGGCCTGGCCCGTGGTGGAGACCGTGCAACGTGAGGGGCAGTGCGCGGTGGTGATCGCACCCGCCCCCGGCCTCTCCGACGACTTGGCGACCGAGGCCGAATCGCTGGCGCTGCGGTTGGCGAAGGAACTGGGCACCACCGGCGCGATGGCGGTGGAGCTGTTCGAAACCCACGACGGTCGGCTGCTGGTCAACGAGCTGGCGATGCGTCCACACAATTCCGGGCACTGGGGCATGGACGGCGCGGTCACCGGCCAGTTCGAGCAGCATCTGCGCGCGGTGCTGGACTATCCGCTCGGCTCGACCGCGCCGCTGGCCCCGGTGACCGTGATGGCGAACATCCTCGGCGCCGGTGAGACCCCCGCGATGTCGATGGACGAGCGGCTGCATCATCTGTTCGCCCGGATCCCGGAGGCGAAGGTGCACCTGTACGGCAAGGGGGAGCGCCCGAAACGCAAGATCGGGCACGTGAACATCCTCGGTGACGATGTGACCGAGGTGCGGGAGAAGGCCGAACGCGCGGCGCACTGGATGTCGCACGCGGTGTGGACGGACGGATGGGATCACCATGAGTGAGCAAGCAGAGACCGCTGCCGTGTTCGACGAGCGCTCCGCAGGCTCCGCTGCGCAGGTCGGCCTGATCATGGGCAGCGACTCGGACTGGCCGACTATGGAAGCGGCGGCCGAGGCGCTGGCGGAGTTCGGTATCCGATTCGAGGTCGGTGTGGTCTCGGCGCATCGCACCCCGCAGCGCATGCTCGACTACGCCCGCGAGGCCGCCGGCCGTGGCGTCAAGGTGATCATCGCCGGCGCGGGCGGTGCCGCCCACCTGCCCGGAATGGTCGCCTCCGCGACGCCGCTGCCGGTGATCGGGGTTCCGGTGCCACTGAAGTATCTGGACGGCATGGACTCGCTGCTCTCGATCGTGCAGATGCCCGCCGGTGTTCCGGTCGCCACGGTCTCGATCGGCGGCGCCCGCAACGCCGGCCTGCTGGCCGTTCGCATCCTCGCCGCTGCCGATCCGGCCCTGCGCGCCCGCATGGAGCAGTTCCAGGCGGACCTGGAAAAACTCGTTCTCGACAAGGACGAAGCGCTGCGCAACCGCCTGCTGGGGTAGCCGCAGGCGCCGGGCGCCCGACATCGCAGCGCGTCCGGGTACCGGGGCACGGTCGGCCCGGCGTGGGTGCCCGGCGACACGGGTGTCGCGGTGCGCCCGAAGCGGCGAGACCGGGCAGGGCTGGTTACGGTTCAGGGGTGTCCAGTGACAATCCGGCTCCTGCTCGTGCCGCCGCGGATTCGGCGTTCCGGCTGAGTGTGGTCGATCACGCGTTGCGGTTGTTCGCCGAACAGGGGTACGAGGCGACGGCGGTGGACGAGATCGCGGAGGCGGCGGGTATTTCGCGGCGGACCTTCTTCCGGCAGTTCCGGTCGAAGGAGGATGTGGTCTTCGCCGATCACGAGGAGCAACTGGCGCGGGCGCAGGAATTCTTGGCGACGGCGCAGGGGGATCCGTGGGATTGTGTGCGCGAAGCGGTGGTCGGGATCTTCGAGCGGTTCACCGAGACCCGGGAACTGGCGGCGCGTCGCTACCGCGTGGTGCGGCAGGCGTCGGCCCTGCGTGATCGGGAGATCGTCACGGTTTTCCGGTACGAGCGGATGTTCACCGACTACCTGCGTGACCGCCTGCCGCAGGTGCCCGATCTGGCGCTGATCCAATTCAGTGCGTCCGTGACCGCGACGCACAACTATCTGTTGCGCCGGATGGTGCGGGGCGAGTCCGAGGCGAGTGTGTCGGATCTGCGGACCGCGGTGGGGGCGATCGCACCGGGGAAGGCGGCGAGCTCCGCGGAGGGCGACGATCCGACGGCTGCCGCCGGGGTGCGCTCGGAAGAACCCGGAGAGGCCGGGGAGATGGTCGTCGCGGTCTTTCCGCGTGAGATGCCGGCGCGGCAGGTCGCGGAGTTGCTGACCGAGCGTCTCGGTAAGCTATGACGACAGTCACACCGCATCTCTACTGGCACTGAGTGTCAGGGTGTGATGGAAGCGTTGGCTCGTGTCGGCGCAGCTTCCGGGCGTATACTGAATACCGAATGGCACTGAGTGCCGCGGCGTTGAGTCTCGAGGCGCTGGCAGTGCCGGAATTCGCGAACCAGGCGAATCCGAAACCCCACGACCAGGAGTGAACCCACATGGCGGGCAACCCCGATTTCGATCTGTTCAAGCTGGAAGACTTCCACGACGAGCTGCGCGCGGCGATTCGCGGCTTGGCCGAGAAGGAGATCGCCCCGCACGCCAAGGACGTCGACGGTGACGCCCGCTTCCCGCAGGAGGCGCTGGATGCGTTGAACGCCGCCGGCTTCAACGCCGTGCACGTACCCGAGGCCTACGGCGGCCAGGGAGCCGACTCGGTCGCCGCGTGCATCGTGATCGAAGAGGTCGCTCGCGTCTGCGGTTCCTCCTCGCTGATCCCCGCGGTCAACAAGCTGGGCACCATGGGGCTTATTCTGAACGGCTCCGAGGAGCTCAAGCAGCAGGTGCTCCCCGAGATCGCCGGCGGCAAGATGGCCTCCTACGGGCTGTCCGAGCGTGAGGCCGGCTCCGACGCCGCGTCCATGCGGACCCGCGCGCGCCAGGACGGCGACGGCTGGGTCGTCAACGGCTCCAAGTGCTGGATCACCAACGGCGGCAAGTCCGACTGGTACACCGTCATGGCCGTCACCGATCCGGACAAGGGTGCCAACGGCATTTCCTCGTTCATGGTGCACAAGGACGACGAGGGCTTCACCGTGGGTCCGCTGGAGCACAAGCTGGGCATCAAGGGCTCCCCGACGGCCGAGCTGTACTTCGAGAACTGCAAGGTTCCGGGCGACCGCATCATCGGTGAACCGGGGACCGGTTTCAAGACCGCGCTGGCGACCCTCGACCACACCCGTCCGACCATCGGTGCGCAGGCCGTGGGCTTGGCTCAGGGTGCCCTGGACGCGGCAATCGCCTACACCAAGGACCGCAAGCAGTTCGGCAAGGCCATCTCCGAATTCCAGAACACCCAGTTCATGCTCGCCGATATGGCGATGAAGGTGGAGGCCGCGCGTCTGATGGTCTACACCTCGGCCGCCCGGGCCGAGCGTGGTGAGAAGAACCTCGGGTTCATCTCCGCGGCCGCCAAGTGCTTCGCCTCGGACGTGGCCATGGAGGTCACCACCAATGCGGTGCAGCTGTTCGGTGGCGCCGGCTACACGACCGACTTCCCGGTGGAGCGGATGATGCGGGACGCCAAGATCACCCAGATCTATGAGGGCACCAACCAGATTCAGCGCATGGTGATGTCGCGGCAGCTGCTGCGCTAGCGACACGGGCGGTAGCGGTAGCTGCCGTGCGCACGGAGCTCGCGGCGCCGAGTTACGCTCTCGGCGCCGCGCTCCGGCGTTTCGTTGCCACGGAATGTCGCGGGGCCTTACCGGAAGTGGTTGTCGAAAGCAGTGAATTATCAGCAATTGCCGCTGGTAGAGTGCTGTGTGAGAAATGCGGTGGCCGAAGAGATTTCATTTGCAATCTCACCTGTTCGTTCAATCGCAATCGGGCGAATTCGGAATTGTCCCAACGGCTTTCGCAGAGCAATATTGATGCATGGCAGGCGTCGAGATCACCGATAGGTTCGTCCGCCGCACCCTGGACAACGGCCGAATCGAGGAAGTCGGTTGGCAGGAGCTGACCGAGGTGCGGATCATCACGACCGCCGACGGTCCGTTTGCCGACGACGTGTTCTTCGTCCTCATCGGTGTGCGCGGGAACGGGTGCGTGGTGCCGCATTCTGCGGCAGACAATGAATTCCTGGGTCGTCTGCAGCAGCTCCCCGGATTCGACAACGCCAAGGTGATCGAGGCGATGGGCACGGTGCGTGACCGGCAGTTCCTGGTCTGGCGCCGGCGGAACTAGCAGGCTGCGGTGCTCACGCCACCAGATCGGCGTATTCGCGATGCTCACCGATGTACTGCTCCACGTACCAGCAGGTCGGCCGGACCGTGAACCCCTGCGCGCGGCAGTCGGTGAGGGCGTACTCCACCAGTTGGGCCGCTACCCCACGCCCACGGAATTCCGGAAAGGTCAGGGTGTGGTTGAGGTCGCGCACGCGAGTGTCGCCGCTGGTGGTCTCGGCGTAATCGGCGTAACCGGCGAGGGTGTCGTCGATGTAGATCTCGTAGCGTTCGGCGGCGGTATTGTGCTCGAGCCTCGTCGTCATATCCGGTAGAACTCCTGTCTCGACCCGATTTGTTCCGGGCGCCACCGAGCGCGCCCGTAGTTCGACCGGCCGCGCACGGCCCGCAGTACTAGAGCAACGCGCCCGGATTGAGGATTCCGTGCGGGTCCAGCGCCTGTTTGATGCGGTGGGTGAGGTCCATCGCTTCCGGCCCCAGTTGGGCGGGCAGCCATGCCTTCTTCAGCCGGCCCACCCCGTGTTCGCCGGTGATCGTGCCGCCCAGCGACACGGCGAGGTCCATGATCGCACCGAAAGCCTGTTGCGCCCGCGCGGTCTCGTCGGGGTCGGCAGGGTCGTGCACGATCAGCGGGTGGGTGTTGCCGTCGCCGGCATGTGCGATCACCGAGATCAGGACCTGGTGCCGTTCGGCGATGTCGGCGACCCCGGTCACCAAGTCACCCAGCCGGGGGAGCGGCACGCCGACGTCTTCCAGCAGTAAGGTGCCCTTCCGTTCGACCGCGGGAATCGCGAAGCGCCGTGCCGCGCAGAATGCCTCGCCCTCCTCGGGATCCTCGGTGCGGAAGACCTCGGTGGCACCGTCGCAGGCCGCGGCGATCAGGCCGGCTTCGAGCGTGCGGTATTCGCCGGGCGCGTCCGAACGGGCGATCAGCATGGCCGCCGCAGTCCGATCCAGGCCCATCCGCATTTCGTCTTCGACGGCGTTGATGGCGACCGCGTCCATGAACTCCAGCATCGACGGGCGCAAGCGGGCGGTGACCGCGTCGATGGCCGTGGTGGCCGCGGTCAGGGTGGGAAATGTCGCGACGACCGTGCTCTGCTGTGGTTGGGCGGGCAGTAGGCGCAGGGTGAGTTCGGTGATGATGCCGAGAGTGCCCTCACTACCGACGAACAGCTTGGTCAGCGACAGTCCGGCCGAGTCCTTCAGTCGTGGCCCGCCCAGACGGACCGCGGTGCCGTCGGCCAGCACAACCTGCATTCCGAGGATGTAATCGGTGGTGACACCGTATTTCACACAGCACAGGCCACCGGCATTGGTCGCGGCGTTGCCCCCGATGGAACAGATCTCGAACGACGAGGGGTCCGGTGGGTACCACAGGCCGTGTTCGGCGGCGGCCCGCTTCACCTCGGCGTTGAGCAGTCCGGGCTGGGTGATCGCGGTCCGGGTCACCTGGTCGACCGTGATCTCACGCATGCGTTCGGTGCTCACCACGAGCGCGCCGTCCTGGGCGGTCGCGCCGCCGGACAGGCCGGTGCCGGCCCCGCGTGGGATCAGCGGCACCCGATTCGAGTGGGCCCAGCCGACCACCGTCGAGACCTGCTCGGTGGTCACCGGGCGTACCAGCGCTGCCGGGGTGCCGGCCGCCGGATCGAGCGCGCGGTCCTGCCGATAGCCGGCCAGAATATCGGGATCGGTGACGACCGTGCCGCCGGGGAGACGGCCGGCGAGGGTTGTGATGTCCACATCGGAAAACCTACGTTCTTCGGCCGGTGCGGGCGGCGATACCGCTTCAGGATGTTGTGGGCGTGCGCAGTACACTGCCGCGGTGCCCGATCCCCAGCTAGAGATCCAGATGCTCCACGACCGGATCATGGTCCGTGTCGCTGCGGAGGAAGGGGAGCGGCGCAGCAGCGGTGGCATCCTGATCCCCGCCACCGCACAGGTGGCCAAGCGGCTCAGCTGGGGTGAGGTCTGCGGTGCCGGTTCCCATGTGCGCAGCGTCAGCGTCGGCGACCGGGTGCTGTTCAGCGCCGAGGACCAGTTCGAGGTGGAGGTTCAGGGGCAGGCGTATCTGGTCCTGCGCGAACGCGATCTGCACGCCGTCGCCAGCGAACGCCCCGAACACGGGACCGGGCTGTACCTGTAGCCGTGCCGGCGATGCGCGGCGAAGTCGCCGGACCCGCACTCTGGGTACCGTTGGCCCATGCCCGACAGCGTTTCCCACGGCCGGGCCGGCCGTCCACGTGACCCTTCGCTGGATGCCGCGTTGCTGGAGGCTGCGGCGCAGCTGATCGCCGAGCGTGGATACGGGGCGGTCACACTGGGGGCGGTGGCCGAGGCGGCCGCGACGACCCGTCCGGCGCTGTATCGGCGTTTCTCCGATCTCGCCGATCTCGTTCTCGCCTTGTTGATCCAGCGGTTCGGTCTGCGTCCGGGGTCTGACGACCTGGGCGGGATCGAGGTGGAAATGCTGGCCAATCAACAGCATCAGGCCCAGTTCTTCACCGATCCGGTGCTGTGCAACTCGCTGCCGGGACTGTTGGAGGAGGTCGGGCGCAATCGTGCGCTCGCGGAGCGATTTCAGCAGCGGTTCCTGATCCCGCGGCGCGCATCCACGTCGTCGATTCTGGAACGGGCGGTGGTGCGCGGTGAGATCGAGCCGGGCTTCGATGCGGAGTGGATCTGCGATTTGATCACCGGGCCGATGATGATGCGCGCGCTGATCCCGACGCTGGGGCCGATCGACGACGAACTCGTGCAGCTGACGGTTCGGTCCGCGTTGGATGCGGTCGGATATCGCCGGCCCTGAGCGGCAATGCCATTGACGTCGTAACAGGCCACATAGTATTTTCATTACATTACGGCGCGTAATGAAATGGCGAGACCGGCTCTGCCGTCTGCGGGCTGTCGCAGTACAGCTGCGGGTGGAAGGGCTTGCCATGGTTGCGGATTCATGAGTGTGCTGGCATTGGCGCTCGACGGCGAGAGCTTCGTGGCGGGGCCGGTCACCGTGGATATCGCCGCCCGCACGGTCTGCCGTATCCCGATTCCGGCGGACGCCGCCTGGCGGGCCTGCCGGGACCTGCTGCTCGATGTGGCCGGCGAAGACGAGATCACCGCCGTGGGCATCTGCTGCCCGGGGCCACTGGATGTCGTTGCCGGGGTGGTCGCACCTGCTTCGATTCCGCAGTGGGGCCACGGATTCGCCCTCACAGCCGCGGTTCGGCGGGTGTTTCCGGCCGCGCTCGTGGAGTTGGCCTCCGATGCGACCTGCGCGAGCCTGGCGCACGAGAGTTTCGGTGCCGCACCGGATATGACGGGTCTGGCAGGTGCGGGCGTGCTGGCTCTGCTGGCCGAGGAATATGCCGACCGGCTGCCCGCGAGTGCTCATCCCGGCGGCTACGACAGCCGGCTCGGTCGCGCTCGGACCGCGCATCGGCTGGGCGGACGAATGTCCTGTGTGCACCGCGGCCGTTGAGCTGAAATCAGCAGCTCGCACCTCCGAACCGCCGGTCAACCGCGCAGTAGCACCGGCTCGTCGCCGTCGACCACTACGACATCGTCGTCGGTGAGGGGCCAGTGCGGGGTGCCTGCCTCCGCCAGCCGCGCCGCCAGCCGGGAGCCGTGACCCTCCGGGTCGGTGGCCGGTGAGTCGACGTGTGGCACGATCGGGCGGTCGACCACATCCAGTCCGTCCCAGCGCGTTTCGATACCGCATGCGCTGTACACCTCGGCGGGGTCGTCGGATTCCTCCAGCCCGTGCAGGTCCGGAGTGAGTAGGCAGGCTCCGGCGCTGTAGCCGGCGTAAGCCAGTGTGTCCTCGGTGAGGAGCCGGCGAAGGACGGAATCGGCACCGCTACGGGCGAATTGAGCACGCAACACGAAGGTGTTTCCGCCGCGAACCCATACCGCCGGAAAGTCGCGAAGAGTGCGTTCCAGCTCGGCGGGCCGGCCGAGATAGTCACGCAGATCGACCACCTCGGGGCGAAAACCCTTCCGGCGTAAGGGGACGACATCGCTGGTGACCGCGCCGGACCAGGCATCCGGCCAGGCATCGCAGGCGTTGGGAATCACCGCGATGGCGCAGGGCCCACCGGTCAAGGCCGCGAAGCGGTCGTAGTGTGCTCCGAATCGGTAGCTGGACAGGAACAGTCGCACGACGGCTCAGATGGTGAAGGCCAGATGGGCCGCGATCCGATTGCCCAGGGCGCGATCACCGGCGACCTCGATCTCGCCGGCGTGCGCGTCGGCAGTGGTGCGGCCACCGCACAGCCGGGCGAACAGTCCGGAACCCAGACGAATCGTGGTATCGGCCGGACGGTCCAGGGCCGCAACGAGTTCCGCGCGGCCGTCGACGCTGATCCGGAACTCGCGGACGACAGGCCCGGTGGTTTCGATCGCGATGCGGGATCCGTCGGGGGCGCCGCCACGTTTGACGACGACGCGTCCGAGGAACGGCTCGATCTCGTCCAGTGCGAGTTCGGCGCACCGCCCGCCTTCGTTCATTCCCGGCGTTGCCGCGGCACCGCCCAGCGCATCGGTGATGTCGAGCTGGTGCATCCAGCAGTCGAACAGGCGGACCCGCATGAATCGGGCGTAGGGAACCAGGCCGATGGGGGACTGGATATCTGCCTGCCAGGCGGCATCATCGAGCCCGGCCACGGCGGCGCGGCGTCGATCGGTGACCTCGGCGAAACGGTGTAGCAGTTGCTCGCCGGTCAGTGGCCGCAGTGATTGCAGCCAGATCTCGTTCAGTGCGCCGGTGTCGTTGCGGACATGGGGCAGCGCATGGACATCGCTGTCGGCCTGCGGGAGCGCTTCGCCGAGCAGCATCGATTCGGTGCCGACCACATGGGCGAGGACATCGAAGACGGTCCACCCGGGCAGTGGTGAGGGTGACCGCCATTGCTTCTCGTCCAGTCCGGACGTCAAGCGGGCCAGCGCGTTCCACTGTTCGGACAGCGCACCGGACAACTCGGTGCGATCGAGTGCGTCGGTACTCATGGGCGAGTCTCCCTGTCGTCGTCGGTTTCGGAGGCCAGGCGATCGAGGCCGGTACGGATCGCGGTCGCGGTGGCGGTGGGTTCGTGCGGCCGCCGCAACAGGAATCCGCGGGCGAAGGTGAACAGATCCCCGCCGCGGCGAGGCACCACGTGCAGGTGCACGTGATGCACGGTCTGGAAGGCGGCCTTGCCATCGTTCAGTACGAGGTTCGCACCGTCGGCACCGAGAGCACTGCGACGCAGCGCCTTCGCGATCCGGTGCCCGACCCGGAACAGATCGGCCCCGGATTCGGCATCCAGGGCGTCGAGGTCGGCCGCGTGCTGCTTGGGGATTACGAGGGTGTGGCCCCGGGTGATCGGTCTGATGTCGAGAAAGGCCACCATTCGGTCGTTCTCGTAGACGCGTGTCGCAGGAGCCTCGCCCGTGACGATCCGGCAGAAGGCGCAACCACTCATCGGGCAGACATTACGGTGTACAGCCCGCGGGGCATACCCCCGCCTTTCCGCTGGAAGATCGGGCATTTAGTAGAAAAGCCGCAATCGGGTGTGATGTTGATCTCGTCTACGCTCACCGAGGTGCCGGGTACAGTTGCGAGAATTGTAACGGAACTTACTCATGAGTAAGTTCCGTTCGGCCCGACCGGTAACAAGGCGGCCCACCTGTTCGCAGGGGGCCAGCCTGCCGTCACAAGTAAGGAAGTTGACCAGTGGAGACAACGCAGAGCGCGGTCGACGGAGCACAGTCCTCCGACGACAGTCGTGCTGCGCGCCGCACGCGTGTCGGCGTGGTTCGTGAAACCAACGCCGATGAGCGACGTGTCGCGTTGGTGCCGAAGATCATCCCGAGCCTGGTGAAGCAGGGTGTGGAAGTAGTCGTGGAAGCAGACGCCGGACTGGGCGCGCTGATTCCCGACGAGGCGTACGAGACCGCCGGTGCGACCATCGGCGATCCGTGGCAGGCCGAGGTCGTGGTGAAGGTGGCCCCGCCCAGCGACGCCGAGATCGCGAAGCTGTCGAAGGGGCAGACGCTGATCGGGTTCCTCGCTCCCCGGAACGCGGACAACAAGATCGGCGCCTTGGAGGCCGCGGGCGTACGCGCCTTCGCGGTGGAGGCGATCCCGCGTATCTCGCGTGCGCAGGTGATGGATGCGCTGTCCTCGCAGGGCAACGTGTCCGGATACAAGGCCGTCTTGGTCGCCGCGTCCGAATCGACCCGCTTCTTCCCGATGCTCACCACCGCGGCGGGCACCGTGAAACCGGCGACGGTGCTGGTACTCGGTGTCGGCGTGGCCGGGCTGCAGGCGCTGGCGACCGCGAAGCGTCTCGGTGGCCGCACCACTGGATACGATGTGCGGCCCGAGGTCGCCGACCAGGTGCGTTCGGTGGGTTCGCAGTGGCTGGATCTGGGTATCGACGCCGCTGGTGAGGGCGGGTACGCCCGTGAGCTCACCGAGGACGAGAAGGCCCAGCAGCAGCAGGCTCTCGAAGATGCCATCAAGGGTTTCGACGTGGTGATCACCACCGCGCTGGTTCCCGGCCGTCCCGCACCGCGACTGGTCACGGCCGCCGCGGTGGAAGGGATGAAGCCCGGCAGTGTGATCGTCGATCTCGCCGGTGAGACCGGCGGCAACTGTGAGTTGACCGAGCCCGGCCAGACCGTGGTCAAACACGGCGTCACCATCGCCTCGCCGCTGAACCTGCCGGCGACCATGCCCGAGCACGCCTCGGAGCTGTACTCGAAGAATATTTCGGCGCTACTGGAACTGATGCTGGTAGATGGCGCCCTGGAGCCTGATTTCTCCGACCAGGTGCTCGCCGATTCCTGTGTGGCCGGTAAACCGGACCGCCCTGCCGACCCCGAGGGGGAGAGCTGATGTATACCGATCTGCTGGCCAATATCGCGATTCTGGTGCTGTCCGGATTCGTGGGCTTCGCGGTGATCTCCAAGGTGCCCAACACCTTGCACACCCCGCTCATGTCGGGCACCAACGCCATTCACGGCATCGTCGTGCTGGGCGCGCTGGTGACGCTCGGCAAAGTCGAGAACCCCTCGGTGATCACCCAGATCATCCTGTTCGTCGCCGTGGTGTTCGGAACCCTGAACGTGATCGGCGGTTTCGTCGTCACCGATCGCATGCTCGGCATGTTCAAGGGTAAGAAGCCGGGTGCCGCGCAGCAGTCTTCCGAGGCGGGTAAATAACCGATGGACAACTTGGTCAATATTCTCTATATCGTCGCGTTCGCGCTGTTCATCTACGGTCTTATGGGGCTGACCGGCCCCAAGACCGCGGTGCGCGGCAACTGGATCGCCGCGGTCGGCATGGGCCTCGCGGTGATCGCGACCTTCATCTCGATCCGAGACACCTCGAACTGGATCATCATCATCGCGGGCTTGGTTGTCGGTGTGGCACTGGGTGTCCCGCCGGCGCGTTTCACCAAAATGACCGCGATGCCGCAGTTGGTGGCCGCGTTCAACGGTGTCGGTGGTGGCACCGTCGCGCTGATCGCGTGGTCGGAATTCCTCAACAGCGAGGGCTTTTCGCAGTTGCACGAGGAACCGACCGTGCACATCGTGATCGGTTCGCTGTTCGCTGCGATCATCGGCTCGATCTCGTTCTGGGGCTCGCTGATCGCGTTCGGCAAGCTGCAGGAGATCCTGCCCGGTAAGCCGATCGGACTCGGCAAACTGCAGCAGCCGGTCAACCTGCTGCTTGCGGTCGGCTCGATCGCCGTCGCCGTGGTGATCGGAATCGGCGCCGCCCACGAGGGTGTGGCGTCCTGGTGGATGATCCTGCTGCTGGTGCTGGCCGCGGTGCTCGGCCTGATGGTGGTGCTGCCGATCGGTGGTGCCGATATGCCGGTGGTCATCTCGCTGCTCAACGCCCTGACCGGTCTGTCGGCCGCGGCAGCGGGTCTGGCGCTCAACAACACCGCCATGATCGTGGCCGGCATGATCGTCGGCGCGTCCGGCACCATCCTGACCAACCTGATGGCCAAGGCGATGAACCGCTCCATTCCGGCGATCGTCGCCGGTGGTTTCGGTGGCGGTGGCGGTGCGGCTGCCTCCGCCGGCGGGGAACAGAAGCAGGCCAAGGCCACCTCGGCCGCCGATGCCGCGATCCAGATGGCGTATGCCAATCAGGTCATCGTGGTGCCCGGCTACGGTATGGCGGTCGCGCAGGCCCAGCATGCGGTCAAGGAGATGGCGTCGCTGCTGGAGGCCAAGGGTGTCGAGGTCAAGTACGCCATTCATCCGGTCGCGGGTCGCATGCCCGGTCATATGAATGTGCTGCTGGCCGAGGCCGAGGTCTCCTATGACGCGCTCAAGGAGATGGACGACATCAACGGCGAGTTCTCGCGTACCGATGTGGCGCTGGTGATCGGCGCCAACGACGTCACCAACCCGGCCGCGCGCGAGGATTCCTCCAGCCCGATCTACGGGATGCCGGTGCTCAATGTCGACCAGGCAAAGAGTGTGATCGTGCTGAAGCGGTCGATGAACTCCGGTTTCGCCGGTATCGACAATCCGCTGTTCTACGCCGACCACACCTCGATGCTGTTCGGCGATGCCAAGAAGTCGGTCGGTGCGGTCACCGAGGAGCTCAAAGCCCTCTGATCGCAACCCTTCCGAACACTCGGGGACGGCCCGTGGCACCAGTTGCCACGGGCCGTCGCCGCTGCCGGGGGACGCAGCACCGTGCGCCGGGCTACAGTGGCGACGATGCCGGATGGCACCGAGCGTTGGCGGCGGAACCGGGAAGGGGCCGAGATGACGGTGCAGGAGCAGTTCGAACTGCCTGATGTCGACGGGAGTTCCGCGATCTACGGATCTCCGTACCGGACTGCGGAAGGTGTGACCGTCGTGCCGGTGACCAAACCGGCGGGCCGATTCCGGCGTGCCCGGCCACTGGGAGTGTTCGTCGTCGCGGACGGCAAGACGACATGGCATGCGGTCACCGATGACACCGCGATCGCGCTGACCGGGATCTTCGTCGGCCTGATGGCGACGACCCTGTCGCTGATCGCGGTGATTCGCCGCCCGCCGTGGCCCGATGTGACCATACGCGTGAACAAGCGGGCCGGTACGTCCTGACGGACGGATCGTCGTCATCGACCGTCGAGCGCCTCGTTGCGATCGGCGTTGGTGAGGAAATCGTCGACCATGCGGTGGCTCAGCGTGGACAGGAGCTGTAGATC
Source organism: Nocardia vermiculata NBRC 100427 (assembly GCF_001613265.1). Taxonomy (GTDB): domain Bacteria; phylum Actinomycetota; class Actinomycetes; order Mycobacteriales; family Mycobacteriaceae; genus Nocardia; species Nocardia vermiculata. The sequence goes on along the minus strand of NZ_BDCA01000007.1, from coordinate 77,259 downwards.
CGCGGTCGTCCACTCGGCCAGTGCTTCTCGCATATTGCGGCGGCTGACCGTGCGGATCGCCTCCACGGTCGCGCGTCCCTCGTCGGTGATCCGGACGCGCTGCGCTCTGCGATCGTCGGGGTCGGGCACCCGGTCGACGTAGCGCTCTCGTTCCAGGCGCTGGATCTGCCGGGTGACGTGCGGTGCCTCCACGCCGAGGCAAGCGGCCAGTTCGCCCAGCCGCATCGGCTCCTCGGAGTCGGCGAGCATGCGTAACAGGGGCACGTTGGCCCGGTCGAGCGTGACACCCGCCGCGGCCACGGTTCGCCCGTGCCGCCGGGCGCGGGTGAGTAGATGTGCGACGCGAGTCAGGGCGCGCTCCAGTTCCTCGATGGAGTCGGCCTCGACCACGGATTCGGGGATTCCTTCGCGACGCGGCACGGCACCATCCTACCGGCAATTTACTTAACTTAGGTAAATACACCGGGTGGGGTTACCTTACTCACACGACGATGCCGGCCCCGCAGGGTGACGCGGGGCCGGCACTCGTATGTCGTCGCTCAGGCGGCCTTCAGGCTGCCGCCGTCGATCACGTAGTCGGAGCCGACGATATTGGCGGCCCGTTCCGAGACCAGGAACGTAATCAGGGTCGCGACCTCCTCGGGTTCGGAGATCCGGCCCGAGGAGATGCCGAAGTTGTCCGCGATGCCGGCCAAGAGCTCGTCATGGGTAACCCCCTGTGCGGCGGCGAGTTTGGCTCCGAACCCGTCCGCGCCGCGCCAGAGCGAACTGCCCACCACGCCGGGAGTGACGGTGTTGACCCGCACGCCGCGGGGTGCCAGCTCCTCGCTGAGTCGTTTGCTCAGCACGGTGAGTGCGGCCTTGGCCTCGCTGTACCCGATCGGGCCGCTGGTGGGGATGCGCGCACTGGTCGAGGAGATGTTCACGATCGCTCCGCGGCGCTCGAGCAGGCTGGGCAGGGCCGCCCGGGTGGTCCAGATCGGGCTGAAGAGGTTGAGGTCGAAGATCTCTTGCCACTGCTCGTCCGGTGTGTCGAGGAATCCGCCCATACCCAGGCGATCCACATCGCCTCCGCCCACATTGTTGATCAGGATGTCGATCCCGCCCAGTTCGCCGAGTGCGGCGTCGATCAGCGCCGCTGATCCTTCGGGTCGGCTCAGATCCGCGGAAACGGCGGCAACGGTGGCCTTTTCGAGCTCGGGGGTGACCGTGCGGGCGGCTCCGACGACCCGGACGCCCTCCGCTGCCAGGGTCTGGGCAACGGCGAGTCCGATGCCGCGGCCCGCGCCCGTGACGACGGCGGTCTTGCCGGCGAGTTCCAGTTCCATGATGGTTCCTTTCTTGAACTTCAGGTCAAAAACTAGGGTAGGAAAAAGGGCCGCCGCAGCGGTCCTTCGAATGTGTCAGAGGGTTTTTGTCAGAGGGTTTTCAGGGCTGAATCGATGATGCGGTAGAGGGTCGATGCCTCGGAGGTCTTGGCCATGACGCGCAGCCCCGAGATGGTGTTCATCAGGAACTCCGCGGCGCCGCGTGGATCGGTGTCGCGCGCGACGTCCCCGTCGCGGCGCCCCTGGTCGATTCGCGCCGCCAGTGTCGCGACCGTGCGTTCCTGCATATCGGCGACCGCCCGGATGATCTCGGGGTCCCGTCCCGAGAATTCGGTGGCGGTGTTGACGGCCAGGCAGCCGCGGCGCGTCGGATCGGCGAGATCGGAATCGACCAGCAGGCGCAGGAAGTCGCCGATGCAGTCCCGGGCGGTGCCCGGCCGGGACATGCATTCCGCTGCCAGTTCCGCTCCTGCGCGGTTGTACCGTGCCAGGGCTCGTTCGAACAGTGCTCGTTTGCTGCCGAAAGTGTTGTAGAGGCTGCCCTTTCCGATTCCGGTGGCCGAAGCCAGTTGTGCCGGTGAGGTATTGGCGTAGCCGTGGGTCCAGAACGCGTCCATCGCACGGTCCACCACGGCGTCGGTGTCGAAGTTCCGTGGCCTGCCCATGGTGCTGACTCTAGAGGTTTTTGTCCTCGAGGTCAACAACTGCTCCGGTGCCGACCACGCCGGCAAAGCATGCGCACAGCAGTACGGAGACGAGCGGGAAGGTGAATGCGGTGGTCAGCGAGGTGGCCTGGGACAACCAGCCGATGATCGACGGACCCGCGAGGAAGCCCAGATAGCCCAGCCCGAACACCTTCGACATATCCGTCGCCGCGGTCGAGGACCCCAGATTCCCCGCCGCGGTGAAAATCTGAGGAACCCCGCCGGCCAGCCCGAGTCCGGCCAGCACCCAGCCGGCCAGGCTCAGCGGCAGCCACGGCGACGCCATGATCACCGCCAGTCCCGCGGCGCCGAGCAGGGAACCCCAGCGCACCACCGCGACCCGTCCGAACCGCCCGCTGATCCGATCCGCGGTGAAACGCCCGACCGTCATGGCGGTCGAGAAAGCGCCGAACGACAGTGCGGCCGTCGCATCGCTGACCCCGAGATGTTCATGGGTCTGCAACGCACTCCAGTCGTTGGCAACCCCCTCGGCCATCAACAGGGCGAAGGCGATCGCCGCCAACGCCAGGACCCTGGGCGGGAGCAGCCGTCCCATCACCGACACGAACCCGCTCGAACGCCGGCCTGCGGTGCCGCGCACCGGAGCAGCCGCACCGATCCGGCGATCCACGCCGGTGCCCCAGGACCCCGATGGTGCCGCACCCGATGTCGATTCGGCCGGCCCGGCTGCTTCGACGTGCGAGACAGCGCGCGAAGGTGGCAGCAGCCCGGGCACAGTCGCCACCACGACGAGCAGGCTCCCCACGGCCGCAATCGCGAACCCGGCACGGATATCGACGCCCGCGTGCATCGCCGCCGCGCCCACCAGCGAACCGGCCAACCCGCCACACGAGAACAGCCCGTGAAAAGCTGCCATGATCGGCCGGCCGTAGGCGCGCTCGACCTCGACGGCCTGAGCGTTCATCGATACGTCGAGGGCGCCGTTGCCGAATCCGAAGACCGCGAGGGCGAGGCCGAGCTGGACCGGCCCGGTAGCCCACGCGGGCCCGCTCACCGCGACCGCCAGCCACAGCACCGCCACGCCGACCGGCACGCGACTGCCGAAACGGTCGGACAGTGGGCCCGCCGCCTGCATCCCGGCGATCCCGCTGCCCGCCATGACCAGGATCAACAGCCCCAGTGCCCCATGAGATACGCCCGTGCGATCGGTGATGACCGGAATATGGACCACCCACAGCGCGGCCAGGAACCCGTTGAGCGCGAACACTGCGAAGACGGACGCCCGTGCCCGGCGCGCAGCAGGAGAAACCCGCCCGCGCCGTGCCACCTGCACTGATGAATTCACCGATTCGACGCTACGGGAATAAGAGTGCGCATTGGTTCGGCCGGCCGCGGGCTTCGTGGTGACGCAGGCTGCCGCCTCCGCCTCCGTCGCTCCGGTCGCTATTGTCGGACCGGTGACCACCACACAGCAGGACTATCCGGTGCTTTGGCCGGTGCCGACGCGCTGGGCCGACAACGACCATTACGGTCACGTCAACAACGTGACCTACTACTCCTACTTCGATACCGCGGTGAACGCCTGGCTGATGGAGGCGACCGGAACCGATATCCGGGAGCTGCCCGCGATCGGCGTGGTGGCGACGACATCGTGTCGGTACCACGGGTCGCTGAGCTTTCCGGACCAGTTGCGAGTCGGGCTGCGTATCACGCGTCTGGGCCGTTCCAGCATCACCTACGATCTGGCGATCTTCCGCGTCGTCGGCGGTGGTGCCGCCGGGCGCTCCGAAGGTGAGGAGCTGGAACTGGCGGCCACGGGCACCTTCGTGCACGTCTACGTCGACAACGAGAGCCGGAAGTCCGTCGAGATCCCCACGATCATTCGTGCCGCGGCCGCCGCGTTGGTCGTCGACCCCGAGTGAATCGGTACCGCGGCACCGGATATCGGCCGCGCCGCCTCAGACCCGGCCCAGCAGGGTCAGTGGGTCCTCGAGGAGTGAGGCGATCGTCGACAGGAACCGTGCGCCCAGCTCGCCGTCGATCATGCGGTGATCGAAGCTCACCCCGAGTGTGGTGATCCAGCGGACCGCGGTCTCGTTGCGGTACACCCACGGTTGTTTGCGGATCGATCCGAGACACAGAATCGCGCCCTCGCCCGGGTTCACCAGCGGAACACCCGCGTCCACACCGAAGACGCCGACATTGCTGATGGTGAAGGTGCCGCCGAGCAGATCGGCCGGTGTTGCCGAACCCGCCCGTGCGACGTCGGCCAGCCAGCCGATCTCACGGCACAACTCGCGCAGGCTCAGCGACTGAGCCTCCTTGATATTGGGGACGAGCAGTCCACGGTCGGTGGCCACCGCGATGCCGAGATTCACATAATGCTTGGTGACGATCTGTTTGGCCTCGTCGTCCCAGGCGGAGTTGATCGCCGGGAATTCGGCCATCGCCGCCAGTGTGGCCTTCGCGACCAGGGCGAGCGGAGTCAGCGACAACCCGGTGAACGAGTCGGTGCTGCGCAGATGGTCGAGCAGTTCCATCGACGCGGTGAAATCGGTGCTGACGAAGGCGCTGGCCTGTGGGATGGTGCGGGCGCTGGCGGTCATGGCCGCGGCGATGCGCTTGCGCACGCCGCTGACCGGGGTGCGGGTCTCGCGTTCGCTCGGCGTGGGCCGGATGATCCCGCCGTCGGGACGCATGGTCGGCACCGGGGGCGCGGCCGGGCGCGGTGTCTCCTCGGACTCGTCGTCGGGCCGGGCCCGCCGCGGTGGCTGGGAGACCGGCACCGCATGGCGTACGTCCTCGACCGTCACCGCACCGCCCGGTCCGGACCCCGCGACGAAGGAGATGTTGATGCCCAGTTCGCGCGCGAGCTGGCGGGCCGCCGGGGTGGCCGGTGGGCGGCCGGGAAACTCCGGGGGAATGTCCCCCGGATGTGCCGGGGCGTCCGTGCGAGCCGCATCCGGCTGCGGTGGACCGGCGGCGGAGGCGCCGGAGGCGCCCGAGGCGCCCGAGATATCCGAGCCGGGGGTATCGGCCGGCGGCGCGGTTCCGTTGCGCGTCGCCGGTCGGCGTCGCCGGGTGCCGGATTCGGCGCCGGGGCCGTATCCGACCAGCACCGAGGTGCGGGCCTGTGCATCGTCCGGCGGTGCCGCGGTCCCCGCCTCGACCCGCACCCGGATCAGCGGCGCGCCGACCGCGACCGTATCGCCCGGCTGGGCCAGTAGTTCGGCGACCTGCCCGGCGAACGGACACGGTAGCTCCACCTGAGCCTTGGCGGTTTCCACCTCGGCGATGGTCTGGTTGAGTTCGACGGTATCGCCGACGGCGACCGACCACGAGAGGAGTTCGGCCTCGGTCAGGCCTTCTCCGAGATCGGGCAGGCGGAACTCGAGCACGTGGTCGTTGCCGTCCACAGCGGGGTCTTCCAACGGGCACCTCTGTCTGAACGAGCGGTCAGGCGTAACTCTGCGGGCCGCCTCGCGACCCGGGGGCCGTGAACTCAGGCGGCGAACGTCCTATCGACCGCGTCGAGGATGCGGTCGGGGTCGGGCATGTGGTGCCGTTCGAGCTTAGCCGGGGGATACGGGATGTCGAAGCCTCCGACGCGCAAAATCGGTGCCTCGAGATAGTAGAAGCACCGCTCCGCGATCCGGGCGGCGATCTCGGCACCGAGGCCGGCGAAGACCGGCGCCTCATGGGTGACGATCAACCGGCCGGTGCGGTGCACGGACTGCTCGATGGTGTCGAAGTCGATCGGGGACAGGCTGCGCAGATCGATCACCTCGAGCGAACGGCCCTCTCCCGCAGCGATATCGGCGGCTGTCAGGGCGGTGGAGACCATCCCGCCGTAGGCGACGATCGTCGCGTCTCGTCCCGCCCGGCGGACCCGAGCTCGGTCGAGGGGATACGGATCGGCGTCCAGCGCGGTGAAATCGAGATCGGATTTGTCCCAATAGCGCCGCTTGGGTTCGAGGAAGATCACCGGATCGTCGCACGAGATCGCCTGACGCAACATCGGATAGGCATCCTCGGGCGTGCTCGGCGAAACGACACGCAGCCCCGCGGTATGTGCGAAGTACGCCTCCGGGGATTCCGAATGGTGCTCCACCGAACCGATTCCGCCGCCGAACGGGATCCGGATGGTGATCGGTGCGCGGACCTTCCCCTCGGTGCGATAGTGGATCTTGGCGACCTGCGAGACGATCTGGTCGAAGGCGGGGTAGACGAACCCGTCGAACTGAATCTCGCAGACCGGGCGGAACCCACGCAGTGCCATGCCGAAAGCCGTACCGATGATGCCGGACTCGGCTAGGGGCGTGTCGATGACGCGGTTGTTGCCGAAATCCTTCTGCAGGGTGTCGGTCACCCGGAAGACACCGCCCAGCCGGCCGATGTCCTCGCCCATCAGCACGACCTTGGGATCATCCTCGAGGGCCCGTCGCATCCCGGTGTTCAGCGCTGCCGCGAAGGTGGTGATCATGCCCGGACTCCTTCCTCGAAGCCGGCCAGATATCCGGCATATTCGTCGCGCTCGGCATCGATGAGTGGATGAGCGGTGGTGTAGACGTGGTCGAAGAGCCGACTCGGCTCCGGATCCGGCATGTCGATGGTGGCACCGCGGACCGTGGCCCCGACGGCATCCGAGTGTTCGGTGACGCGGCGTTCGAAATCACTGCTCCACAGACCTTCTCGCTCCAGCAGCCGGCGCATCCGATCGATCGGGTCGCGTCGCTTCCAGAGTTCGGTCTCGGCTGCGGACCGGTACCGGGTCGGATCGTCGGCGGTCGTGTGCGGGCCCATGCGGTAGGTGATGGCCTCGATGAACGACGGCCCACCGCCGGCTCGTGCTCGCGCCACCGCCTGCCGGGTCACTGCCAGCACCGCGAGCACATCGTTGCCGTCGACCTGAACGCCCGGAATGCCGTAGCCGTAGGCCCGCCGCACGATCGGCGTCTGGCTCTGCACCTGCACCGGCTCGCTGATCGCCCACTGGTTGTTCTGGCAGAAGAACACCACCGGGGCGCTCCAGGATGCGGCGAAACCGAGCGCTTCGGCGATATCGCCCTGGCTGGTGGCGCCGTCGCCGAAGTAGGTCAGCACCGCGAGCTCGGCCCCTTCGAGATGTGCGGCGTAGGCGTAACCGGTGGCGTGTAAGCCCTGGGCGCCGACCACGATCGCCGGATTGGTCATATTGATCTCGTCCGGATCCCAGCAGGAATGGGCGACCCCGCGCCACATCCGGGTGATCGACGCCGGGTCCGCGCCGCGGCAGTGCGCCACGCCCGCTTCGCGGTAGCTGCAGAACACGTAGTCCTCGGGGTGCAGCGCACGGGCCGAGCCGACCTGGGCGGCTTCCTGTCCGTGCAGGGGTGCCCACAGTCCCAGCTGACCCTGCCGTTGCAGTGCGGTCGCCTCGGCGTCGATGCGCCGGACGACGACAAGGTCCTCGTACAGGTCGCGGAGCCGGTCGGGGCCGATATCGGCGACCAGTGCCGCGTGCTCACGATCGAATACGCGCTGCCCATCGGGCTGAATCAGCTGAACCGGATAGGTATCGTGCCTGGACGTGGTCGTGTCGTGCACAGCCATCACCTCCTCGTTGCCGCCTCGGCGGGGTCACCGACGAGCGCGATCCGGCGGACTGCCGTCAACAACATTGTGCTGTACCTCACAGCATCCACGATTGAGCGGGATGCGCAAGCGCCGACATGCGAACTGTGCAGAATGCTCCACAATCGCCGGGTTCCGGCTGTCATACTGCGTTACATGACCAGTGCTGACCCCACTCCGGCCATCGTCGACGCCACCGATGCCCGGCTGCTGCTGGAACTGGCAGCCACCCCTCGGGCCACCGGGGTGGAGCTGGCTACCCGGCTGGGTTTGTCTCGCAATACCGTGCAGGCCCGATTGGCGCGCTGGGAGGCCGCCGGTGTGCTGTCGGGATTCGAGCGTCGAGTCGATCCGCGGGCACTCGGTTACCGGTTGGCGGCGTTCGTCGCGGTGGTGGTCGATCAGCACCGACTCGACGCGGTGATCACCGAACTTGCCGAAATCCCCGAGGTTACCGAGGTGTGCGGCACGGCCGGGCCGGTGGATCTGACCGTGCGCGTCGTCGCCCGCGACCCCGATGACCTGTACCGGGTCGCCGGGGCGATTCTGAAGATCGTCGGTGTGCAGCGCACCAATATGTCGTTGGTGATGCAGCAGTTGGTCGAACCGCGCACCGCCCCCCTGTTGCGGCGGTTGGCGGGAGCGGAGCGCGCGCCCGGCGAGGTGGAACGGCGCCCGGACCGAACTGCCGGCAACCGGAGCAGCGCTCCTCCGGACTGAACAGGCGCCCGGCCGCCGCCGACCCGGCCCGCGTCCGGGCGGAAGTCAGTCCAGTTTCGGTGTATTGGACGCTGACTCGAAGTCCAGTTGTCGGTCAGTATGGGCCGGTGACTGCTACCGCCGACCCCGAATCGCCGCCGCCGACCACCGGAATACCGGCTCGACCGGAGTCGAAGGACGGCGGCGAACCGGAGGACGGGACCTCGGCCGAACCGGCTGCGGCGCCCGACGTGATGGTGAATCCGCGGCCGTCCACCTCGGAGGGGCGAGGCGCGGCGATCCGATCAGGGGGTGCGGCGGTCCTGCCGATCGATTCCGACGCCGGGGCCCGCCGGGAATCGCCGGCGCGGGGCGGCCCCGGGCAGGCGGTGGGCGCGGGAATCGTCGCCGCGTTGGTGGGCCTCACCAGCTCGTTCGCTGTGGTCCTGGCCGGGCTCACGGCGGTGGGTGCCACTCCGGCGCAGGCCGCCTCGGGCTTGCTGTCGGTCTGCGTCACTCAATCATTGGGGATGTGGGTGCTCAGCCGGCGCTATCGCATGCCGATCACGCTGGCCTGGTCCACGCCCGGTGCCGCGCTGCTGGCCGGCACCGGGGCGGTGAGTGGCGGTTGGCCTGCCGCGGTCGGCGCCTTCGTGGTCACCGGCGTATTGATCGTGCTCACCGGTTACTGGTCGTGGCTGGGGCGGTTGATCACCGCGATTCCGGTGGAGATCGCGCAGGCGATGCTGGCGGGTGTGCTGCTGCCGCTGTGCCTGGCGCCGCTACATGCATTGACGACCTCCAGTGCGGTCGTCGTCGCCCCGATCATCGTGGTGTGGTTGGTATTGCACCGATTCGCACCGAAGTGGGCGGTACCGGGCGCCTTCCTCACCGCGGGTGCCGGGGTAGCGGTCGCACTGCTCGCCGGACATCGTGGCGTTGCCGCGGCGGACTTGATTCCGCGAGTGGAAATCACTGTGCCGCAGTGGAGTTGGCAAGCAATGATCGGTATCGCGGTGCCGTTGTACGTGGTCACGATGGCCGCGCAGAACGTGCCGGGATCCGCGATCATGAAGTCGTTCGGATATCACGTCCCGTGGCGTGCCTCGATGACCACCACGGGAATCGGAACGATCCTCGGTGCTCCCGCGGGCGGACACGCGATCAATCTGGCCGCGATCAGCGCGGCGCTGGCGGCGGCACCGTCCGCGCACCCCGATCCCCGGCGCCGCTGGGTGGCGACGATGGCGGCCGGGGGTTGCTATCTGGTCCTCGCGCCCGCTGCCGCCGCCTTCGTCGCGATCGCCGCCGTCGCGCCCGAAGGGGTCTTGGAAACAGTGGCCGGGCTGGCGCTGCTCGCCACCCTCGCCGGTGCGCTCGCCGCGATGCTCGACGAGGGCGGCAACCGTACCGCGGCCGTGGTGACGTTCCTGGTGGCGGCATCCGGCATCGTCGCCTTCGGAATCGGTGCGGCGTTCTGGGCAGTGGCGGCCGGGCTGCTGGTGCGCTGGGTGCTGACGACGCGTGGACGGGATGTCGTACGCTGAGCAGTGTTCGCGTCACTGAGTAGAGCTGCGGTGGAGGAGCCGAATGAGCTCGGTACTTGTCTCGCCCGAGGAACTTCGCACACTGCTCTCGGGCACCGAGTGCGATATCCATCTCCTGGATGTGCGGTGGGCCCTGGGTGATCCCGACGGCCCGGAGCATTACCTCGAGGGGCACATTCCCGGAGCGATCTTCGTCGATCTGGAGACCGAACTGGCCGCACCGCCTTCCCCGTTGCACGGCCGCCATCCACTGCCGTCCGCCGCGCATCTGCAGAAGTGCGCGCGCAGCTGGGGCGTGCGGGCGGGCCGTCCGATCGTGGTCTACGACGCGACCGGCGCACTCGCCGCGGCCCGGGCCTGGTGGCTGTTGCGCTGGGCGGGCCTGACCGAGGTGCGCATTCTCGACGGCGGCCTTCCCGCCTGGCTGCGCAGCGGTGGTGAGCTGGTCACCGGCAGTGAGCCCGATCCGTCTCCGGGGGACGTGGTGTGCACCGCGGGCAATATGCCGGTGGTGCAAGCCGATGATGTGGCCGCCTGGCAGGGGGCGCTGCTGGACGCTCGCGCGGACGAGCGCTACCGCGGTCTGGTGGAACCCGTCGATCCCCGTGCCGGGCACATCCCCGGCGCGGTGAGTGTCCCCACCTCCGAAAACCTCACGGCGGAAGGTACTTTCAAAACCGCGGAGCAGCTGCGGGAACGGTTCTCCGGCCTGGGGCAGGGGCCGGTCGCGGTGTACTGCGGTTCCGGTGTCACCGCCGCACATCAGATCGCCGCACTGTCGGTGGCGGGCCGGTCGGCGGCGCTGTACCCGGGGTCCTGGTCACAATGGTCGAGCGATCCCGAGCGCCCGGTCGCGACCGCTCTCGACTGACCCGGAACGGACCGAACACAAGCAGCCGGCGGCACAACCGAGTCAAGGGCATCCGCGGGCGACGCGAGCGAGTACAGCCTGGTCCGCGGCAGTGATCGGAAGCCGGTATTCGGCGGCCGCCGTGAGGTACTTTCCGGCGTAGAAGCAGCGGTAGGCGCGGGCGGGCGGTAGCCAGTGCGAGGGAGTGCGGTCGCTCTTGTCCATGTTGGTGGGGCCGTCGACCGCCAGCAGGTTGAACACGACATCGTTGGCGAAGCGGGTGCGCATGTCCCGCGACCAGCCCGCGGCGCCCATATCCCAGGCCGCCGCCAGCGGATAGACATGATCGATCTGCACCTCCCGCGCGCGTGACTTCTCGAAGGTGATCGAGCGGCCGGTATAGGGATCGCGCAGTGTGCCCGCCACTACCACGCAGTTGTCGGTCCCCGGCCGGAACCGGATCCCGCGCAACTGCCGGGCCAGGACGTTGTCACGCGAATCGCACCCGTCGTGCCCACCGGGCGCGTCCTGATCGTCCGACCATGCCGGGCCGAAGACACAGCGGTGCCCGGCGCCGCAGTCGCGGTCGTAGCCGCCGGGGCGAGGCCGCTTCGGTATCACGCGCACCACCCGCAGTAACTGTTCGAGCTGGGCGCGGGTGGGACTGCCCGGTGCGGGGGACGGCCCGGTGAACACCGCGCACCCTGTCACCAGCAGCAGTACCGCCGCTACCGCCACGGTGATCACCGCAGGGCGGCCCGCCCACCGCAGCATCGAGCCCGGTATCCGCCCGCCGGTCCTGCCCTCGAAACCGTCTCGGTCCGTCGCGCCGAACAGTTTCGGCGCTCGTAGCTCATCGGCCGCGCAGTCGCTGTGTACCGGGTCGTCGCATCGGCTCGAGACGGTGATCGCTGTGGCCCGAACCGGTTGCGCCGATGTGCCGACCGCGACCGTCACTTCCTGCTGCCGTCCCCGCCTCATGCGCACAGCTCTACTCGCCGCTGCCGACCGTTTCCGGCGCCGGGACGCCGGACGGGGTGCGTTTACTCGAAAGTGCCGATTCGCCCGGTCCCGGCCGGGGTGGGCCGGGCGTCCGGGACGGGGACGGAGCAGCCGATGCGGGCATCCGGAGCCGCGCCTGCCCAGGTGACCCGGTCGGCCGCGGGCCGCGGCCGACCGGGTCCCCACCGCTACCTGTCGGGCCCGGCTGATTGGATGGGGACATGCTGCACGGTTCGTGGTCGCCCGGATCGGGGTTGGTGCTGTGGCGCCCGCCCGGTATCGAGCAGCCCACCGCCACCGAGTACGCGGCACTGCCGGATCCGCTCGGTGAGATCGCGCGGTCCGCGCGATTCCGCCATCGGGCCCGGGTACTGGTGGCCGGCCCGGAAGGGCCCGAGGTCGCCGAGGTGCGTGCCCATGCGCTCGCGCCCGCGGTCGCGGCTCGGGTGCTCACTCAGCCGTTGCCCGAATCGGTCGTCGCGGCCGACCTGCGCTATCTCGGTCACGCCGTGCGCGGGCTGCGGCGCTGGGTGCGGGCCGGCCGGATCGTGCCCGAACTGCATCGAGCCGACGGCGAATGGTGGGTGCGCTGGGGGCTGGTCGGAGGGCGCCGGCAACGCGCCTGGCGGGCCGAACTGGCCGCGGCCATGCCACCGGCGCTACGCATACCGGATGCCCGATCGGCTGCGGAAATCCTCGGCGACCTGGTCGCGGAGCTCACCGATCCACTGGCCCGATCCGAGTTACGGGTGCGGGAGCCAGCGCATCCACTGCTCGCGGCCCTGGTCGCCGACGTTCCGTTGGACTCCGGTTCTCATCAGGTGGCAGCGGTACTGCAGCGCTGGCGCGACAGTCTCACCGCCGACGAACCCGAGCTGGTGCTGCGGCTGCTCGAATCCGACGACGACCCCGACGACGATCCGCGCGCGGTCGAGGCGCTGTGGCGGCTCGAGGTGTGCCTGCGTTCGGAAGGGGAAGCACCGCAGCCTGTTCCGATGCAAGGTGATCCCGCGTTACTGCGGTCGGCAGGTGAGAAGGTCGCCGCGGCGGTGCAGGCCTACCCCCGGTTGCAACAGGTTCCGCGCGACCCCTACGGAATGGATTTCCTGCTGCCGACCCCGGTCGTGCAGGAGCTGGTGGCCCACGGCGTGAACGAACTACGCTCCGCCGGTGTACACGTCATGCTGCCGCGGGCGTGGCGCATCGTCTCGCCGAGCATGCGGTTGCAGGTCCAGTCCCCGGCCGCGACCGAATCGGCCGTCGGCCTCAGCGGGCTGGTGTCCTATCGCTGGGAGCTGGCGCTCGGTGACACCGTCCTGACCCCCGCCGAGATGAGCCGGCTCATCGAGTCGAAATCGGATCTGGTCCGGCTGCGGGGCCAGTGGGTCCAGGCCGATCAGCGCGCCCTGGCCGCCGCGGCCGCCTACCTGGAGGGCCGGACCGACGAACGGTCCGGGAGTCTGACCCGGTTGCTCGGTGATATCGCGGCCACCCAGGTCCGACAGGTCCCGATCGCGGAGGTCACCGCCACCGGATGGGTGCGTGAGCTGTTCGACAGTGTGCACAACGGCGACGACGTGGAACCCCCCGCGGGCTTGAAGGCGCAGCTGCGGCCCTACCAGCTGCGCGGTCTGTCCTGGTTGGCGACCATGAACCGGCTCGGCTGCGGTGCCGTGCTCGCCGACGATATGGGGCTCGGCAAAACCGTCCAGGTACTCGCGCTGCTGATACACGAGAGTGAAAGCGCAGCAACGAGTTCCGTACCAGGGCCGACCCTGCTGGTGTGCCCGATGTCGGTGGTCGGCAACTGGCAGCGGGAAACCGAGCGCTTCGCTCCCGGCCTGCGAGTACTGGTGCACCACGGCCCCGGCCGCCGATCCGGTGCGGAACTCGATGCGGCCGTAGCGGATTCGGACCTGGTACTCACCACCTACGCGCTGCTGGCACGCGATGTGGAAGAACTGAAGCGGCAACCGTGGGAGCGTGTGGTGCTCGACGAGGCCCAGCACATCAAGAATGCCGCCACCCGGCAATCGCGTGCCGCGCGCGCGATCCCGGCTCGGCACCGGTTGGCACTCACCGGGACGCCGGTGGAGAACCGGCTGGAGGAGCTGCGGTCGATTCTCGATTTCGCGGCGCCGAACATTCTGGGCAAGCCCTCGGAATTCCACGCGCGCTTCGCCGTGCCCATCGAGCGTGAGAACGACCCGAATGCGGTGTCGCGGCTGCGCGCGGTGACCGCGCCGTTCGTCCTGCGCCGGGTGAAGACCGATCCGTCGGTCATCTCCGATCTGCCGGAGAAGTTCGAGATGACCGTGCGCGCCAATCTCACCGCCGAGCAGGCCGCGCTGTATCAGGCGATCGTGGACGAGATGCTCACCCAGTTGAAGGCCGCACGCGATACCGGGTCCAAGGCGGTGAACATGGCCCGCCGTGGTGCCGTTCTGGCTGCGCTGACCAGGCTCAAACAGGTCTGCAACCATCCCGCGCACTATCTCGGCGACGGGTCGGCGCTGGTGCGGCGCGGCCGCCATCGCTCCGGGAAACTCGCACTGGTGGAGGACGTGCTGGAATCGGTACTGGCCGAGGGGGAGCGCGCACTGCTGTTCACCCAGTTCCGCGAATTCGGTGATCTGATCACGCCGTATCTGACCGAACGTTTCGGTACCGCCATTCCCTTCCTGCACGGCGGTGTGCCGAAGAAGCGCCGCGACGGCATGGTGGAGCGGTTCGCCGAGTCCGACGGACCACCCATCATGGTGTTGTCGCTCAAGGCAGGTGGTACCGGTCTGAATCTCACCGCCGCCAATCATGTTGTGCACCTGGACCGGTGGTGGAATCCCGCGGTGGAGAACCAGGCCACCGACCGAGCCTTCCGGATCGGCCAGCGCCGCGATGTGCAGGTGCGCAAGCTGGTATGCGTGGACACGATCGAGGAGCGCATCGACGATATGCTCACCGGCAAACAGGAATTGGCGAATCTGACCGTCGGCGCCGGTGAGAACTGGATCACCGAAATGAGCACCGACGAACTGCGCGACCTGTTCTCACTGGGTGCGGAGGCGGTCGGCGAATGAGCCCCGCCCCAGATTTCAGTGCCTACGGTAAGCGCCGACCGGTGCGGGGTGGCGTGCAATCGCGCAGCCGGCGCGGCGGTTTCGCGCGCACCTGGTGGGGTCGCGCGTTCCTGGAGGCGATCGAGGAGGTTGCCGACGCCGGCCGGCTCACCCGCGGGCGGACTTACGCCCGTTCGGGGCAGGTGGTCAACTACCACATCGAGCCGGGGGCGGTAGCGGCCGAGGTGCAGGGCAGCCAGCCGCGCCCGTTCACCTCGGTCCTGACGCTGCGGGTGCTGCGGGACGAGCGCCTCGACGAACTGGTCGAGCAGGTGCGCGACACGCCGGGCATGCTCGCCCAACTGGCCTCCGGTTCACTACCCCAGGAGCTGGGCCCGTTGTTGCTTCCGACCACGGCGGCCGAACTCGATTTCTCCTGCACCTGCCCGGACGACGGGTGGCCGTGTAAACATGTGGCCGCGCTGTGCTACATCTTCGCCGAACGATTGGACGAAACACCGGCGGTGATGCTGACCTTGCGCGGTCTCGACCTGGATACCTTGATCCGCGGCGTACAGCGGGACGACGGACCCACGGTGTCCGACGACCTCTACGGCGAGAACGTCACCCTGCCCGCCCTGCCGGATCCGCAGTTCCGGGCAGCGGTCGAGGATCTCGATTCCGTGCCGCTGCGCCAGGCACTACGGATGACCAGCGAGGACGAGCCGATGGCCGAGGCGGGTATGCGCGAACTGGGTGCCCTCTACCGGGCTCTGAAGACCTCGGATTGAACGCTCGCTCCCGCAACCATCGCATCGGGCAGGCCCTATGCTGTGCTGGTGCACGAGGACCCGGTGGATGATCTGGGCGCCGCGGTAGGGCTGCGGCGGCCGGTACGCCGAGTGGTGTCGCTGGTGCCGTCGCTGACCGAGGCCGTGGCGATATCGCGCCCGGAACTGCTCGTCGCCGCGACCGACTGGTGTACACACCCCGCCGAGCTGCCGGTGGAACGAGTGCGCGGCACCAAGAATCCGAACCTGCGGCGTATCGCGGAACTGACCCCGGACCTGGTGATCTGCAATCAGGAGGAAAATCGCCGGCTGGATGTGGACCGGCTGCGCGCGGCCGGAATTCCGGTGTGGGTGACCCGGATCCGCACCGTCGACGAGGCATTCACCTCGATGTCCCGGCTGTTCGTGACCGCGCTCGCGGGTACCGTCCCACCATGGCTCGAGCAGGCCCGCGAGATCTGGTCGGCACCGCCCCCGCCGGCGGTCGACGCGGTGATCCCGATCTGGCGGAACCCGTGGATGGTGGTCGGTCGCGATACCTTCACCGCCGACCTGGCGGCCCGGCTCGGCCTGAACCTGGTACACACCGACCGAGCCGACCGGTATCCCACCGTCACCGAATCCGAACTCCGGCAAGGTATTCGACTGGCAGTACTACCGGACGAGCCCTACGTCTTCACCGCTACCGACGGACCGGAAGTATTTTCCGGTATTCCCGTCGCGCTGGTGAGCGGACGCGATCTCACCTGGTATGGGCCGTCACTGGTCGAGGCCCGTACCCGGCTGACCGCTCAACTGGACGCAGCGCGCGACAGCTGAGCACCGGAACGCTCGAACGTGTAGTCGTCCAGGTCGAAATGCGTAGCGCGCCAAGCGGCCTCGATGGTGCTCATCGGCTTCAACGGCACATCACCGTGTTTGTCGAAGTAGTAGCTGTGTGACACCGAACAGCTGTCCTGCCAGAACACCTGCCCATCGCGCCGGTCGAGCATCTGGCGGAAATAACGTTCGTTGGCCGCCGGGGTCACTTCGATCCGCTCGGCACGCCGGCGCCGGGCATGCCGCAGTAACCGGAGGATGTGCTGGGCCTGCATCTCGATCAGCGTGAAGTACGACGCACCGTTGTAGCCGTACGGGCCGATGATGGAGAAGAAGTTGGGGAATCCGGGCACGCTCACGCCTTCGTAGGCCTGCAGCCGGTTCTCGTCCCACCACTTCTCCAGATCCCGTCCACCGACACCGGTCATGTCGAAGGTCGGCATATTCCCCGATTCCATCACCTTGAATCCGGTGGCCAGAATCAGCACGTCGACCGGATATTCGGACTCGGCGGTGCGGACACTCGTGGGAGTGATCTCGCGGATCGGATCGGTTTCCAGGATCACGTTGTCGCGATTGAACGTCGGCAGGTAGTCGTTGGAGAATCCGGGGCGTTTGCAGCCGAGTGCGTATCGCGGGGTGAGTTTGTCCCGGACCACCGGATCGTGGACCTGCCGGCGCAGATGAGCCAGTCCGCTGAGTTCGCCCAGCTTCGCCAGCGGGAGCGTCGAATAGTAGTGCGCCGACAGCGGGAAGGTCAGCTCCACGAACGCTTGGCTGGCCAGCCGGGACACCGCCTGCCCGCCGGGCAGATTGCGCAGCGCCCAGCGTGCCGGCGACGGCAGCGCACTGTCCGGGCGGGGCAGGCACCAGATCGGGGTGCGCTGAAACACCGTGAGCCGGGCGACCTCCGGTGCGATGGAGGGCACGATCTGCACCGCCGAGGCGCCGGTCCCGACGATCGCCACCCGCTTACCTCGCAGCGACTGCTCGTGATCCCAGCGTGAGGTGTGCATGGTGATGCCGGAAAACGATTCGACGCCGGGAATGTCGGGCAGTTTCGGGCGAGTCAGAACGCCGGTCGCACCGATCACATAGCGTGCGGTGAGCTTTTCCCCGTCGCCGGTGTGCAATGTCCAGACCGCCGCCTGCTCGTCGAATTCCGCCGCGGAGATGGTGGTGGAGAACCTGATCCGTGGTCGCAGGCCGTACTTGTCGACGCAGTGCTCGGCGTACTCCGCGAGTTCATGCCCCGGCGCGTAGACCCGCGACCACCGCGCGCTCTGCTCGAACGAGTACTGATAGCTGAACGACGGTATGTCCACCGCGATACCCGGATAGGTGTTCCAATGCCAGGTACCTCCCACGCCGTCGGCATCGTCGACGATGAGGAAATCCCGGAAACCGGCCTGACGAAGCGTGATCGCGACGCCGATGCCGGAGAATCCGGCACCGACGATGATCACCTCGTGGTCGATGGTCATCGCTGCTCCAGTGTCTTGCGGGACACCCGCACCCGGTCGCAGCGATGACCTGCTGCGTGATTGTCGGTCATCGCTGCTCCGTTCGATCCGGTGTGCGCGAAGATGATGCAGTCGACCCGATGTTCGATGCCGTCGACGGTGCGGATACCTTTCGGCGCCAGGGTGGCGACGGGCCAGGTCACCAGCCGGCAGTGCGGTTGCTGCAGGGCACGGTAGTAGCTGCTGTGCCGGTGGATGCCGGAGCTGTCTTCGGGAGTCAGCTGTCGCCGCATCCATCGGTCCCGCACCTGCATCCGCAGATTCACTCGTGCGGCGCAGTGAGCCAACCGACCCGGTACCAGGGCGGACAGTGCGGGCAACGGCAGACGCGGTAGCACCCACACCGATTCGTGCTGGAAGACGGTGACCGTTTCCGCCTGGGCGACCACCGGCGGCAGCACCCGGGCCACCGCCGCTGCCGCACCGAGGATCGCCACCCGCCGGCCCCGCAGGTCGAGCCGGTCGTCCCAGTACTCGCAGTGGATCCGATCGCCGGTGAACACCTCGTCGCCGCGTGGCCGCGACACCGCGGCGCCCGTCATTTCGCCACCGGCTCGTAGGTCAGTTCTCGCGACCACGACGGCGGCGCACCGAACAGCCGGCCCGGAATGCGATCGATTCCGGCGTTGAGCACGTCGGTGGCCAGCTGCATCGGCTGCACCCGGTGGATCGTCATGCGGGCGTGGTAGCGGACGACGTGGTACAGCGGTACCCGCCGGATGGCGGGCCGGCGGTCACCGAGCGTTTCGTAGCGCCGCACCGCATTCCACAGTTTGTCCTCGTCCAGGCCGAGGGCGACGATATTGGCGGCCATCCGGGACAGCAATGGCGCATAGAGTACGGCACCCAGCGCGAAGGAGGGGCGCAGTGCGAGCCCCGCGGTTTCGATCGCGAGCCGCCGTACCGGGCCCGCGCCCAGCTGTTCGAGCACCTGGAACCCGACTGCCAGATGCCGCGATTCGTCACTGTTGATGTGCCGGAAGACCTGATGGCAGATCGGATCCTCTACTTCGTCGAGCAGGAAGCGGACCAGGGCGCCGTCCAGTGCGGTCTCCAGGGACGGAATCACCGTGCCGAGGACCGGCAGTGACAGATCGTCGGCGTAGCGGTCGAGCCATTCGATCACCAGGCGAATATTGTTGTTGGGTACCGGCATTTCATCATCGGGCAGCATGCCCCAGCGGCGCATCAGCGCCAGTTCGGCGTTGGCATGCTTCTGTTCCTCGGCATGGAAATAGCGGTAGATCTCGCGCAGCGCGCCCGGCGGCGCCTTGCGGGTCAGTGCCGCGAAACCGCGCGCGCCCACATGTTCGATCCAGACCAGATCGGCCATGAACGCCGCCAGCCGGGGCCGCTGCTCGGCGGTGATGAGCTCGGCTCCCGGTGCGTCCCAATCGATATCGGCCAGAGCCCACTGCCGGTCCTGGATCGTTGCCAGCATATCCGGATATGCGAACGCCATTGTTCGACCTCCTCGGGACACCGTTATCGGAGCACTCGCTCCAGGAGTCCGGTGACCTGTGTGTACGGGGTGGGGAGCAGTCGTTTGGACTGCCAGATGAACTTCGCCTCGACCTGTGGGACGACGTAGAGCCGGCCGTGGTCGACGGCGTCGAGCGTGGTGCGAGCGATGGATTCGGGGGAGCGGCCGGTCCAGCGCAGCATCGCTGCACCGAGCCGGGCGGCCCCCGGATCCTCGACCGCGGCGTCGTCGAGGATGCCGGTGCGGACCGCGGTCGGGCAGAGGGCGGTGACGGTGACGCCGGTGCCGGCGAGTTCGGCGGCCAGGGTCTCCGACAAGGCCAGCACCCCGGCCTTGCTCACGTTGTAGGCCCCCATCCGCGGTGCGGTACCGAATGCGGCGGCCGAGGCGGTATTGACGATGGCTCCCCGACCGGCCGTGCGCAGCCGCGGCGCGAAGACATGGCAACCGTGGATCACGCCCCAGAGATTGACGTCGAGTACTTCGTGCCATTGCCGGAGCGGCGTCTGGCCGATCGGCTCGCCGCCACGCCCGATACCGGCGTTGTTGATCACGATATCCGCGGCGCCACCGAACCAGTCCTCCGCCGTATCGGCGAGAGTGACCACCTGCTCCGCGACCCGGACATCGCAGTCGACACCCAGTGCCGTACCGCCCGCGGCGAGAATCTCGGTGGCGGTGTCGTGTGCCCGATCCGCTTCGATGTCGGCGCAGACCACCCGGCCGCCACGGTCGGCCAGCTCGCGGGCGAATGCGCGGCCGATACCGCTGCCCGCCCCAGTGACCACCGCGTCCGCACGTTCGGTGCGCCGTGGGGTACCGAATGGATTGAGTCGCATGGGAACTCCCGATGCCGTCGCCGGCCGGTCCGGGCCCGCGGAGGGCCGATCGGTCTGTCGAGCATGGCCAATTGGTGTCGAGCGCCACCATTGGCCGCGCCTGCCACCAATTAGGCGCGCGATACGGCAGAATGTCAACCATGAGTGCGCAACGGTCCGCGCGTAAGTCTCGGCCTCCGGCCCCCGCCGGTGGCGACCGGATCGCGCCCGACGCCCGCCCTGCCACCGGCCGGGACGGGCCGCCGCGCAGGTGGGGTGGACGCACCTCGGAACAGCGTCGCACCGAGCGGCGGGCCCGATTGCTGGCGGCCGCACTGGAGATCTGGCTCGAACACGGCTGGGCGGCGGTCACCATGCGGGGGGTCTGCGGGCGGACCGCGCTCAACGATCGATATTTCTACGAACATTTCGCCGACCGCGACGAACTGCTCGCCGCCGTCTGGGACGACGTCTGCACCGAGGTCTTCACGGAGCTCAGTGGGGTGGTGGCCGACGGGGTGGGCCGACCGCCCCTCGAGACACTGCACGCCGCGGTCGCCCGCGCGGTCGAATTGCAGCTCGCCGGGCCCGCTCGCATCCTGTGTGCCGACCACGCCGGTAGCGCGATCCTCGAGGTACGTCGCTCGACCATGCTCACCGACGCGACCGATTGGCTGATGGCGGCCGCGGAACCCTACCTGCGCCCCGGCGTGGACCCGCTCGCACTGCGGATGAGCACCCTGATGGGAATCGGCGGATTCCTGGAACTGCTCGCCGCGTGGCGGGCCGGCACCGTCGATGTCGACGCCCAACGGATCATCACCCACACCGGTGCACACGCCACCGTGCTGTCCGCGCAATACCTCGAGATCGCGCCGTCCTGACCGCAGTCACCGCTCGGGGGCGGTGTCGTTCGAGCAGCTCGCCCGTACGACGGTGCCGATCAGTGGGCCGGAGTTCCTTCGGCCGGGCGCGCGGTGTGTGCTGCCGCAACGAGTGTGGTGCGGGTGAATTCGTCCAACGGGTAGAACAATTCGATCGCCAGCTCGGACAGCATCACATCCGCCGGGGCACCGAAGGTGGCCATGGTGCTGAACATCGACAGTTCCCCCGCCGGGGTGCGGATCCGGATCGGCACCTCGAACGGGCTCACTGGCGCGGCATTGACTGTGGGCTCGGCTGCCGGCTCCGGATAGGCGCACACCTCGGTGTGCAGGTCTCGCAGCCGTTCGTCGCCGGTGCTGTCGACCTGGCGAATCAGCCGGTGCAGAAACAACTCTCGCACCTGACGCGCATTGGCCAGCTGGGCGGACAAGCCGTCGGGGTGCAACACCAGCCGAAACACATTCGGCTGCGGCCGGAGCAGCTGTTCGGGAATCCCCGTCATCAGCACGTCCATGGCGCGGTTGCCGAGCACCACGTTCCACAGCCGGTCGACGACCACGGCTGGATACGGCTCGTGCGTGGTGAGCATGACCTCCAGCGCCGAACGGACCGCACTCATCTCGCTGTCGTCGAGTGTGCTCTCACCGTAGGCCGGGGCGAATCCGCCGGCGAGCAGAAGGGTATTACGTTCGCGCAGCGGCACTTCCAGTGTTTCGCACAGGCGAAGCACCATGGCCCGGCTGGGTTGTGCACGACCGGTCTCCAAATAGGAGATGTGCCGGGCCGAAATGTTCGCACTCGACGCCAGGTCCAGTTGACTCAATCGCCGGCGCTGCCGCCACTGTCGCAGCAACTGCCCGGCAGCCGGCCTGGTCGTCGAGGAGGTCACGGCGGCAGCATAACGGCGCCTCGCGCAGCAGTTCCATAACCTCGGAGGTTATTGAGAATCAGCACAGGTGCCCGGCATCGTCGTGGGGAGCCGTCCGGTTCAGTGCTGACAAGGAGCAATTCATGACAACTCTTACCGTGCCCACGGCACGCGTGGACGTGCGCACCATCCTGCGAATCGATGGCTGGAGCACCGGTGTTTTCGGCCTCGTGATGCTGGCCCTGGCCTACCCGCTACGAGAGCCGCTCGGGCTGCCCACGGCATGGTCGATACCGTTCGGGGCGGCGATGCTGGGCGGCGCCCTCGCCTTGCTGCTGATCGCCGGTTATCCGGAGATTCAGGCAAGGATGGTCGCCGGTGTCATCGTCGTCAATCTGGCGTCGGCGGTGGGAATGACCGTCCTGACCGTGACCGGAATCATCGCGCTGACCGGCTGGGGTGTTGCCTTCATGCTGATCGGCGCCGTCACCGTGGCAGTCTTCGCCGAACTCGAATACGTCGCGATGCGGCGGTCGCGATAACCGGTGCAGCGAGCGTGGTGTGCTAGGCGAGTAGGTCGGCGTCGATGCCGTATACCCGTTGAGCATTGGTCCGGAAGACCTGTTCGAGTTCTTCCGCGCTGCCACCACGGTCGGCCAGGACGTCGACCACCGCTTGGGCACTGTTCGCCACCGTCGTAATCGGTTTGTCCACCGGATAATTCGAGCCCCAGATCAGGCGCTGGGCACCGAAGACGTCGAAGGCGTGGTGCAGCAGCGGCGCGGTCCGGTCGAGCAGTTCGGCCACCGTGGTGGTGCTGCCACGCATCGGCACCGGATGACCGAGAATCGGCATGCCCAGTCCGCTCACCTTCGCCACGACATTGGGATGGGTTGCGAGCGTGGCGATATCGTCGCGCCACCGCACGAACAGCTCCCGTCGCCGGCCGGGATGAGTGCCGGTGTCCTTACCGATCGGCCCGAAGATACCGGCCGGGGTGCCGAGATGGTTCAGCACGATGGTCACCTCGGGATAGCGGCTCGCGAGGGCGGTGACCTCCGGAATCTGATGGGAATACACCCACGCCTCGAACGACAGTCCACGCTCGGCGAGCACGGCGAAACCGTCCAGGAAGGAGCGTTCCGACAGCGCTCCCTCGCCCTTGCAGAACGACCGCACACCCGAATCCGGGTGATGGGCGACCATGGTCCTGATACCGCGGAACAGCGGTGATGCCGACTGGTGCGCATCGACGAGTGCGGCGAATCCGGGTGCCGCCGGATCGCCGCCGCCGACAATGGCACCCAGCGCGGGAGTATCGACGCCGAACGGCAGGCTGGCCACCCAGCGCGTCTCGTCGGCCTTCGCGTCCGGGGCGCGGCCCGCCCATTCGACCTCGATGTGCACGATCGCCTCGACGGGCACCGCCTCGGCATCCGCGCGGTAGTCGGCGGGCAGATACGGGTGCAGGTAGGCGTCGGGCACCCCGACGAAATCACGATCCCGCTTGGGCGCCAGCCGGGACGCCTTGTCGACCGGCAACGGCACGAACCGGAACATCTTCGCCAGGGTGCTGAAATCCCGCGGTGTGGTGAGCGGGTCCCACTGGTGAATATGCGCGTCCACGACGCTGATACCGGCAAGGTTCATCGAAAGAGCTCCGTGGAAACCCCTGCCTTCAGGTGTGGGGAGGGGGCGGAGCTATGCGTTTTTCTGGTTCTCGACATAGCGTTTCATTGCCTCCGGGGTTGGGCCGCCGACGGCGGTGACGACGACGTACGAGTTGGTCCACAAGTTTGTTCGAGCCGCTGCTCGATGCGTCCGCCGAATGACTCGACGACGGCATTCCGGGCACCACGTGATCGGTGCAGCGGTAGACGACGTAGTCGTTCGAGCGGATCTCGCCCATCTGAACGGCATGTCGCTCAGCGCTGTATAGTCGAACGCATGTTCGAGATTGTGCGTTACTCCTACCGCTTGCGCCCCGGCGCGCGAGCGGTAGGCGCACTCGAATCCGAATGGCATCGGTGCAGATTCTTGTGGAACGAAGCCGTCTATCAGCAGCGTTCGGGACACAGACCGACATTTTCGAAGTTGTCGAAAATGCTCACCGAAGCGCGCGGCCGGACCGCGTGGTTGCGGGAAGGTTCTCAGGTCGCGCAGCAGCAGACCTTGCGGTGCTACGCGCAGGCACTTGACCATTCTTTCAAGGTGAAAGGTCGCGGCAAGCCGGTCCGGAAGTCCCGCAAGGTTTCTTTGCCGTCCCTGGATTACACGACGCGCGGCTTCTCGATCAAAGATCGAAAGCTCCGATTGCCCGGCAAAATATCGATCCCTGTGGTGTGGTCGCGAGAGTTGCCGTCCGCACCGACCTCGGTGCGCGTGTATCGGGATTCCCTCGGCCACTGGTATGCGTCGTTCGTTGTGCGTCGCGAGATAGACACCACCGTCCCCGCAGGAGTGGGGGCTATCGGTATCGACTGGGGTGTGTCCACCACCGCGACCACCACCGACCACGCCTACGACCTCCCATACGGAGGGTATCGGCGCCGTTGTGCCGCCGAACTCGCTCGAGCGCAACGGAAGATGGCTCGCCGTCGCCGTGCGCGTGGGCAAGCTCCGAGTGCCGGCTACCTGCGGGCTCGTCGCCGGGCCGCGAAGATCTTCAAGAGATCGGCCCGGCAGAACACGCACGCGGCTCGCGTGTGGGCGAAGCGTGTGGTTGCCGACCATCAGACGATCGCCGTGGAGGATTTCAAACCGAAATTCCTCGCCAAATCCACGATGGCCCGGAAAGCGGCTGATGCTGCGATCGGTGCTGCGAAACGAGAGTTGATCGAGCGTGCTACGCGGGCGGGGCGGAAGGTGGTGTTGGTTCCGCCCGCTTATACGACGATGACCTGTGCGAGCTGTGGTGCGAGAGCCAAGCAGCGGCTCGCGTTGGGTGTGCGTGTCTTCGAGTGTGCGATGTGTGGTCACACCGATGACCGAGATCGTAACGCTGCTCACGTGATCAGGGCGGCCACGGTAGAACTCGACCGTGTCAGTGTTGACGACGTAAGACATTGCCGGCCTCCCTCCGGGGCGGTTGGTGGTGCGGTCCGAGCTGGAAATCTCCCGGATTTATCCGTGGAGAAGAGTTAAGATCGCCTTCCGTCGCGTACGTACGACTATTCCGACCAGGGCATTGTCACATGGGAAAGGATCCGTGCGGGCCACATCGGCGACGGCGATCACACATTGCGGCGGTACTGTCCGCCGA
This sequence comes from Nocardia vermiculata NBRC 100427, assembly GCF_001613265.1. Classification (GTDB taxonomy): domain Bacteria; phylum Actinomycetota; class Actinomycetes; order Mycobacteriales; family Mycobacteriaceae; genus Nocardia; species Nocardia vermiculata. The sequence goes on along the minus strand of NZ_BDCA01000007.1, from coordinate 52,050 downwards.
CGGCGAAGAAGCAGTCGGTGATCTGCTGCAATGTGCATACCCTGGCGGCGTCCATCAGCACGTCGAAGACGTTGTCGTCACCGCGGGCGGCGACCTCGAGCCGGGCCAGCGCGTCCCGGGCCTGCTCGCGGTGGGTCGCGGCGAATTCCTCGGTGCGCTGTAGCTGGGACCGCTTCTCGGTTTCGGTACCGCGCGCCAATTCCAGTACCTGGTGGGCCTCACCGTGCGGGTTCCGGAAGGTGTTCACTCCGATGATCGGCAGCGAACCGTCGTGTTTGCGATGTTCGTAGCGCATCGATTCATCCTGGATGCGTCCGCGCTGGTATCCGGTCTCCATCGCGCCCAGCACACCGCCGCGCTCGCTGATCCGCTCGAACTCCGACAGCACGGCCTCCTCCACCAGATCGGTGAGTTCGTCGATGATGAAACTGCCCTGCAGCGGGTTCTCGTTCATCGCCAGGCCCCATTCCTTGTTGATGATCAACTGGATGGCCAGGGCGCGTCGTACCGACTCCTCGGTCGGGGTGGTCACCGCCTCGTCGTAGGCGTTGGTGTGCAGACTGTTGCAGTTGTCGTAGATGGCGATCAGCGCTTGCAGCGTGGTCCGGATGTCGTTGAAGTTCATCTCCTGGGCGTGCAGCGAGCGGCCCGAGGTCTGGATGTGGTACTTGAGCTTCTGCGACCGGTCGCCTGCGCCGTACTTGTCGCGCAGGGTGATCGCCCAGATCCGGCGTGCCACCCGGCCGATGACCGAGTACTCCGGATCCATGCCGTTGGAGAAGAAGTACGACAGATTGGGTGCGAAGTCGTCGATATCCATCCCGCGGGCCAGGTACGCCTCCACATAGGTGAAGCCGTTGGCGAGGGTGAACGCGAGCTGACTGATCGGATTCGCCCCCGCCTCGGCGATGTGATAGCCCGAGATCGACACCGAGTAGAAGTTCCGAACCTCGTTGCGTACGAACCATTCCTGGATGTCGGCCATCATGCGCAGGCTGAACTCGGTGGAGAAGATGCAGGTGTTCTGGCCCTGATCCTCCTTGAGGATGTCGGCCTGCACGGTGCCGCGCACGGTGGCGAGCGTGCGGGAGCGGATCTCGGTGAGTTCCCCGGCATCGGGCTCGCGACCGTTCTTTTCCCCGAACCCGTCGACTGCCTGGTCGATGGCGGTGTTGAGGAAGAAGGCGAGAATCGTCGGTGCCGGCCCGTTGATCGTCATCGACACCGAGGTGGTGGGCGCGCTGAGGTCGAAGCCGTCGTAGAGAGCCTTCATATCGTCGACGGTGGCGATGGAAACCCCTGAGGTGCCGACTTTCCCATAGATATCGGGTCGTGGGGCCGGATCGTGTCCGTAGAGGGTTACCGAATCGAAGGCAGTGGAGAGCCGTTTGGCCTCGGCGTGCTCGGACAACACCTTGAATCGGCGGTTGGTCCGGAACGCGTCGCCTTCTCCGGCGAACATCCGGGCCGGGTCCTCGTTGTCGCGTTTGAAGGCGAAAACCCCACCGGTGAAGGGGAATTTCCCGGGCAGATTCTCCGACCGCAGGAAACGCAGCAGTTCACCGTGATCGGTGAAACGCGGGAGGGCGACCCGGGGAATCGAATTGTCCGACAGGGTGGTTCGCCGCAGCGGGGTGTGGATCTCGCGATCCCGGACCCGCACGACCTGTTCCTCGCCCCGGTAGGACTCGGCCACCTGCGGCCACTCCCGCAGCAGGGCAGCAGATTCCGCGGACAGCTTCGCACTCGCTCCCGCGAGGAGTGCGCGCAGCTCCGCCCGGGCCGCCTCCACCCGTGTGGCAGGGGAGTCGGTGCCGGACGGCCCGGTCTCGCCCTCGCTGTCGGCGCCGGGCAATTCGGCGAGGACCTGCTCGAACCGTTGCACCCGTTGCGCCGCGGCGACCTGACGCTCGGTCTCCGCGTGGTAGTCGCGCACGGCGTCGGCGATCTCGGCAAGGTAGCGCACCCGGCCCGGCGGAATGATCTGCGCGAACCGCGTGGAAGCGCGGGTGTCCACCGTCGGCAGCACCCCCGCCTGCAGCGGCAGTCCCCGCTCGCCGAGCAGGCCGGCCAGATGCTGGTAGAGCGCCGTCACGCCGTCGTCGTTGAAGGTCGCCGCGCTGGTGCCGAACACCGGCATATCTTGCGGCCCGGAGCCGAAGGCCTCCCGGTTGCGGACCAGCTGGCGGGAGACATCGCGCAGCGCATCCTCCGCGCCGCGCCGCTCGAACTTGTTGATCGCCACCACGTCGGCGAAATCGAGCATATCGATCTTCTCGAGCTGGGAGGCCGCGCCGAATTCGGGGGTCATCACATACATCGCGACGTCGACGTGGTCGATGATCGCGGCGTCGCCCTGCCCGATTCCCGGGGTCTCCAGGATCACCAGGTCGTAGCCGGCGGCCTTGCAGGCCAGAATCATCTCGTCGATATTGGTCGGCAGTTCGTGGGCGCCTCGGGTGGCCAGCGACCGGAAATAGATCTGCGGGCTGTCCAGCGAATTCATCCGGATCCGGTCACCCAGCAGTGCCCCGCCACCGCGCCTGCGGGTCGGATCGACCGCGAGGACCGCCACCCGCAGCTTGTCCTGCTGATCGGTCCGCATCCGGCGCACGAGTTCGTCTGTGAGCGAGGACTTCCCGGACCCGCCGGTGCCGGTGATGCCGAGCACAGGAACCGTGCGTCCGGCAGCAGCACTGCGCAGTTCGGCCAGGTCGGCGGCGGGAAGCGCGTCGGCTTGCAGGCAGGTGAGGGTGCGGGCCAGCGCGAAGCGTTCCCCGCCCAGTGTCGCGGCGACCGGCGTGGGCTCCGTCGACAGATCCACATCGCAGTCCCGGACCAGTTCGTTGATCATGCCCGGAAGTCCCAGTCGCTGCCCGTCCTCCGGCGAGAAGATACGCACCCCCGCTGCCGCGAGCCGCTCGATCTCCTCGGCCACGATGACACCCCCGCCGCCGCCGAAGATGTGCACGTGCCCGGCTCCGGCCTCGCGCAGCGCGGAGGCGAGATATTCGAAGTACTCGACATGGCCGCCCTGATAGGAGCTGACCGCGACCCCCTGCGCGTCCTCGGTGAGTACTGCGTCGACGACCTCGTGCACCGCGCGGTTATGTCCGAGGTGTATCACTTCGGCGCCCTGGGACTGCAGGATCCGGCGCATGATGTTGATGGCCGCGTCGTGCCCGTCGAACAGTGCCGCCGAGGTGACGAAGCGGACGGGATGGACGGGAACGTGCAGCTCGGCCATGTCATCCTCCAACCAGCGGCCGGACGGGCCGCAGCTACTTGGCGCTCCGATAGTAGGACGCCAAACCAACTCTACTGTGAGGTACGGCACTGCGCGATCCGTGGGGTGGATCACAGGGGTTCCAATACTTGGACGTCCAACTATAGGATGGCTGGGTACTGCGGCGCCTCGGCACGCATCGGCCACATTCGAGAACAGGACTGGCATGGTTCGCGAACTCACTCATTTCATCGGCGGGCAACAGGTCGCCGGAACCTCCGGCAAGTTCGGTGACGTCTTCAACCCCAGCACCGGTGCGGTGCAGGCCCGCGTTCCGCTCGCGAGCGTTGCCGAAGTGCAGGATGTGATCGCGAACGCCGCTGCCGCGCAGCCGATCTGGGCCGCGATGAACCCGCAGAAGCGGGCGCGGGTGCTGATGAAGTTCGTCGCGCTGGTGCAGGACGAGATGGATTCGCTGGCCGAACTGCTCTCGCGCGAGCACGGCAAGACCATTCCCGACGCGCGGGGAGATATTCAGCGTGGCCTCGAGGTGATCGAGTTCGCGATCGGTATCCCGCACCTGCTCAAGGGGGAGTACACCGAGAGCGCCGGCACCGGCATCGACGTCTACTCGATGCGTCAGCCGCTCGGCGTCGTCGCCGGTATCACCCCGTTCAACTTCCCTGCCATGATCCCGCTGTGGAAGGCCGGCCCGGCGTTGGCCTGCGGTAACGCCTTCGTGCTCAAGCCGTCCGAACGTGATCCCTCGGTGCCGTTGCGCCTGGCGGAGCTGTTCCTCGAGGCCGGCCTGCCGCCGGGGGTGTTCAACGTGGTCAACGGTGACAAGCAGGCGGTGGACACGCTGCTCACCGACGAACGCGTCAAGGCCGTCGGCTTCGTGGGCTCCACTCCGATCGCCCAGTACATCTACGAGACCGCCACCGCGCACGGTAAACGTGCCCAATGCTTCGGCGGCGCCAAGAACCACGCGATCGTCATGCCCGACGCGGACCTCGACGATGTGGCCGATCAGCTCATCGGCGCCGGATACGGCTCGGCCGGTGAGCGCTGCATGGCCATCTCGGTGGCCGTCCCGGTCGGTGAGCAGACCGCGGACCGGTTGCGCGCCAAGCTGGTCGAGCGGATCGAGAAGCTGACCGTCGGCCGCTCCGACGATCCGGGCGCGGACTTCGGCCCGCTGGTCGGCCGCGACGGTGTCGACCGGGTGAACAACTACGTCGGGATCGGTGTGGACGAGGGGGCCGAACTCGTCGTCGACGGCCGCGGCCTGACCGTGGCGGGTGCGGAGAACGGATTCTTCGTCGGCGCCACGCTGTTCGACCACGTCACCCCGCAGATGCGGATCTACCGCGAAGAGGTCTTCGGCCCGATGGTCGCGATCGTGCGGGCCGCCGACTACGAGGAAGCGCTGCGGCTGCCCAGCGAACACGAATTCGGCAACGGTGTCGCCATCTTCACTCGTGACGGTGACACCGCGCGCGATTTCGCCGCGCGCGTGCAGGTGGGCATGGTCGGCGTGAACGTCCCGATTCCGGTGCCGATCGCGTACCACACCTTCGGCGGCTGGAAGGCCTCCGGCTTCGGGGACCTCAACCAGCACGGCCCGGACTCGATCCGCTTCTACACCAAGACCAAGACCGTCACCCAGCGCTGGCCCCAGGGGCTGCGGACAGCACCGGTCGCCGATGCGGACGCGGACCACTTCTCCATCCCGACGATGGACTGATCATGTTCGTACTCGACGACGACGAACAGGCGATCGCCGATACGGCACGCGGTTTCGCCGACGAGTTGCTCGCCCCGAACGCGCTGGAATGGGACGAGCACAAACACTTCCCGGTCGACGTGCTGCGCAAGGCGGGTTCGCTCGGCATGGGTGGCATCTACGTCGGCGAGGACGTGGGCGGATCCGCGCTGCGCCGGCTGGATGCGGTCCGGATCTTCGAACAGTTGTCCACCGGCTGCCCGGCGATCGCGGCCTACATTTCGATTCACAACATGGCCGCATGGATGATCGACAGTTACGGCACCGCGGCGCAGCGGGATCGGTGGCTGCCCGGGCTCACCTCGATGGATCTGCTGGCGAGCTATGCGCTCACCGAACCCGGTGTCGGGTCCGACGCTGCGGCCTTGAGTACCAAGGCCGTTCGTGACGGCGACGATTATCTGCTCACCGGGGTGAAGCAGTTCATCTCCGGTGCCGGAAGTTCCGACGTGTACGTGCTGATGGCGCGGACCGACGATGCCGGTGCGCGCGGTATCTCGGCATTCATCGTGCCCGCGGATACCCCCGGACTCTCCTTCGGTGCCAACGAGAAGAAGATGGGCTGGAATGCGCAGCCCACCCGGCAGGTCATCCTGGACCAGGCCCGGGTGCCCGCGGACAACCTGCTCGGTGGCGAGGGCAACGGCTTCCGGATCGCGATGAACGGGCTCAACGGTGGCCGGCTCAATATCGCCGCGTGCTCGCTGGGCGGCGCGCAGACCGCATTGGACAAGTCCGTGGCATATATGGCCGAGCGCAAGGCTTTCGGCGCCCGGTTGCTCGACAATGCGGCACTGCAGTTCGACCTGGCCGATATGCGCACCTCGCTGGAGGCCGCGCGCACCCTGCTGTGGCGTGCGGCGGCAGCACTGGACGCCGATGCCCCGGACAAGGTGGAGCTGTGCGCGATGGCCAAGCGCTTCGGCACCGACGCCGGCTTCGAGGTCGCCAACAAGGCACTGCAACTGCACGGCGGTTACGGCTACCTGACCGAATACGGTATCGAGAAGATCGTGCGCGACCTGCGCGTGCACCAGATTCTCGAAGGAACCAACGAGATCATGCGGGTCGTCGTGGCCCGCTCGGTCGTCGGCGCGGCATGAGCGGTCAGGGCCCGGAGGAGGCAGCGTGCGTAACCACGGAGGGCCCCGCTCATGCCGAGTAGAAACAGCATGAGCGGTCAGGGCCCGGAGGAGGCAGCGTGCGTAACCACGGAGGGCCCCGCTCATGCCGCATAGGTACAGCATGAGAAGTAAGGAAAAAACGATATGAGCGAAGCGGAAGTACTGTTCGACAAGCGTGACGGCGTCGGCCTCATCACACTCAACCGGCCCAAGGCGATCAACGCGCTCAATCATCCGATGGCACAGGCGATTCTGGATACCTTGCGCGACTGGGCCACCGACGGCGAGGTGCGCACCGTGGTGCTCACCGGCGCGGGCGAGCGTGGTTTGTGCGCGGGCGGCGATATCGTCGCCATCCACACCGATGCGAAGAACACGGTGGCCGCGGGGGATTCGGCCTATGCCGGTGCCGAGTCGCCGTCCGGGCAGTTCTGGCGTGACGAGTACATTCTCAATGCCCTCATCGGCCGTTACCCCAAACCGTATGTGGCAGTGATGGACGGCATTGTGATGGGCGGTGGCGTCGGCCTGTCCGCGCACGGTCGGTACCGCATCGTGACCGAGCGGTCCATGGTCGGCATGCCGGAGACCGGAATCGGCTTCATCCCCGATGTGGGCGGCACCTATCTGTTGTCGCGGGCGCCGGGTGAGCTCGGCACCCATGTCGCGTTGACCACCGCGCGGATGAGCGCGGGTGACGCCATCGCCGCCGGTTTCGCCGACTATTTCGTGCCCTCCGACCAGATTCCGGCGCTGCTGGACGAATTGCGTCGAGCGGATGCCCCGGTGGCGCTCGCGAAGTTCGCTCAGCCCGCGCCGGAATCCGAACTGGCAGCCCAGCGCACGTGGATCGACGCCTGCTACAGCGCCGCCACCGTGGAGGAGATCGTCGCGGGACTGCAGCGCCACGACACTCCCGAAGCGGCCAAGGCGGCCGGTGACGTGTTGTCGAAATCGCCTGTCGCACTGAAGGTCACACTCCGTTCACTGCGCAATGCGCGTGGCGCGCAGAGCCTGGAGGAGGCGTTGAACGAGGAGTACCGCGTCTCCTCGGCCGCCCTGACCAGCCACGACCTGGTGGAGGGAATCCGGGCCCAGGTGATCGACAAGGACCGCAACCCCCAGTGGTCGCCCGCAACCCTGACCGAGGTCACCGACGCCTTGGTCGACAGCTACTTCGCTGAGCTCGGCGATCGCGAACTCGGGCTTACCCCACAGGAGCAGCGATGACCGACAATTGCGCAGCGGGTTGTCGCTGCGACCGGGTGCGGGTGTCCCGCAGAACACAGGAGCAGCGATGACCGACAATTGCGCAGCGGGTTATGGCTGCGACCGGGTGCGGGTGTCCCGCAAATCACAGGAGCAGCGATGACTTCCGCAGATAATCCATCCGCCCAGAAGGTGGCGTTCCTCGGACTCGGGCACATGGGTGGTCCGATGGCCGCCAATCTGGTGCGCGCGGGCTACGAGGTGTTGGCCTTCGATCCGGTTCCGGCTGCTCAGGATCAGGCCCGTGCCGACGGCGCCACCGTGGTCGATACCGCGGTGGCGGCGGCCGCGGAGGCCGAGATCGTGATCACGATGCTGCCCAACGGCCGCATCGTGCTCGACGTCTACGGCGACGTGTTGCCGGCCGCGAAGCCCGGGACCCTGTTCATCGACTGCTCCACGATCGATGTCGCCGATGCGAAGAAGGCTGCCGAAGCCGTTGTGGCAGCGGGGCATCGGGCGCTGGATGCGCCTGTGTCCGGTGGGGTCGGTGGCGCGACCGCGGGCACCCTCACCTTCATGGTGGGTGGCGAGGCGGCGGACTTCGACGCCGCCGCGGCGGTGCTCGACGTGATGGGTGGCAAGGTGGTGCACTGCGGCGGCGCGGGTGTCGGCCAGGCCGCCAAGATCTGCAACAACATGATGCTGGGCATCTCCATGATCGGCCTGTCCGAGGCGATCGTGCTGGGGGAGAAGCTGGGCCTGACCCACGACAAGTTCTACGACGTGGTCTCCACCGCGTCGGGCCAGTGCTGGTCGCTGACCACCTACTGCCCGGTGCCGGGCCCGGTCCCGACCAGCCCGTCCAACAACGATTATCAGCCCGGTTTCGCGACCGCTCTGATGAACAAGGATCTCGGTCTGGCTGCCAACGCGTTGCGTGACAACGGCGTCGACGGCCGTTTCGGCCTGCTGGCTGCTGAGATCTACGAGCAGTTCAACCAGGCGGCGGCCGGCAAGGACTTCTCCGCTATTGTCACCGACATTCGTCGCCGATCCGGACAAGAGCCGGGAAAGGACACACTGTGAGCGACTTCGAGACCATTCTGCTGGAGCGCACCGGCCGCGTCGCGGTGATCACCTTGAACCGACCGAAGGCACTCAATGCGCTGAATTCGCAGGTCCTGACCGACATCACGGCCGCGCTGGATGAGCTCGAAGCGGATGCCGGGATCGGTGCGGTCGTGCTGACCGGTTCGGAGAAGGCGTTCGCCGCCGGCGCCGACATCAAGGAAATGCAGTCCAAGTCCTATATGGACATGTACCTGACCGATCATTTCGCGGGCTGGGACCGGCTCAACGCCTTCCGTAAGCCGATCATCGCGGCGGTATCCGGTTACGCCCTGGGCGGTGGCTGCGAGCTGGCGATGATGTGCGACATCCTGATCGCTTCCGACACCGCGAAGTTCGGTCAGCCCGAGATCAAACTGGGTGTCATACCCGGCATGGGTGGGTCGCAGCGTCTGACCCGCGCGGTCGGCAAGGCCAAGGCGATGGACCTCATCCTCACCGGCCGCAATATGGGCGCCGAGGAAGCCGAACGTGCCGGCCTGGTCGCCCGCGTCGTCCCCGCCGCCGACCTGCTCGCGACCGCAATGCAGGCTGCCGAAACCATCGCGGGCATGTCGCTGCCGTCGGTGATGATCGCCAAGGAAGCCGTGGACCGCGCCTACGAGACCACCCTCACCGAGGGCCTGCGTTTCGAACGCCGCGTCTTCCACTCGCTGTTCGCGACCGAGGACCAGACCGAGGGCATGACCGCTTTCGTGGAGAAGCGGGCCGCCAACTTCGAACACCGCTGAGTCCGCGCACTACGGCCACCGGCCCGGCCGTTCCCCGCTTCGCAGGGAACGGCCGGGCCGGTAGTCGTTGTGCGGTGCCCGCATTCGCCGTTCAGCGCACCGGCACCATGGCGTCCTCGTAGCCGAGTTCCACATCGTGCGCACTTCCGGTGCCGGTCACCGTCACATTGCCGGTCACCGACGGGTAGCTGCGGGCGACCACGACGTAGTCGCCGGTGGGCAGATCGGAGACGACGTAGCGGCCTTCGGTGTCGGTGCGGGCGGTGGCGACCAGTTCGCCGGTCGTGTCCAGCACGCTCACCTGTGCGTTGGCGACCGCGCGCCCTTCGGCCTGTACCGCGCCGACCAGGGTTCCCATCGACTCGAGTTGTGCGTCGTACCGCATCAGGCCGGTGTCGGGCACCGTCAATGTTGCGGCGTTCGGGTGCATACCGGCGGCGACGACGGCGACGGTATGTGTTCCGGACGGAACGCCGCGGCAGACGTAGGTGCCGTCCTCGTCGGTGATCGCCGAACCCACGACCTCCCCGGACAGATCGGTCACCGTGACGATGGCACCGGACACGGGTGCGGCGCTGTCGCTGCGGCGCACCGAGCCCGCCAGTTCACCGGAACTCGACAGCGTCAGATCGACGCGCTGCGGCCGAGCGCCGATGACGACATTGACCGCCACCGGGCTGTGACCGTTCGCGGAGGCGATCAGCACGTAGCCGCCCGGGCCGGGTGCCGCGACGGCGTAGCCGCCGTCCGCGTCACCGATCGCCCGCGAAACCTGTTTGCCGTGCTGGTCGATCAGGGTCAGCACGGATGCCGGTACCGGTTGGCCGTTCTCCCGGCCGATCCGTCCGCCGATCGATGCACCGGGGGTGACGTCCGCAGTCGCGAGTTGCGCGGTGGCTTCGGGCACCACACTGCCGGGCAGCGGCGCGGGATCCTCGTCCGAGAGCACCGGCGCAACCGATTCTGCCTCGGCACGGTTCGCCCGCACGGTCGGCACGATCGCTGCCGCGGCCGCACCTAGTACGGCGACACCGCCGAGGAACCAGAACACATTCGTGTAGCCGGAGTCCGCGGCGAAGCCGCCGGCGGTATGCGCACCCGAGGTCAGGATGACCCCGGAAACCGCGCTGCCGATGGCGCCACCGACGGTACGGACATTGGCGTTCATTCCGGTGGCCGCACCGGTCTGAGCGGGCGGTACCGCCGCGACGATGATGGCCGGCATCGACGAGAACGCCATGCCGATTCCCAGGCCGAGCAGGGCGCCCGACACGTAGACGACCCAGCTCTGGTTGTGCCCGACCGCGAGCATCACGAATCCGGGAATCGCGATGACGGCGCCGATCAGGACGATGAATTTCGGGCTGATCCGGGCCGACAGTGGCCCGACCGCGAAACCGATGAGGAACATCGCCACCGACATCGGCAGCATGTACACACCGGACTGGGTGATACTCGCGCTCAGTCCGTAGCCGGCGGCGGCCTCCGGGGTCTGCAGCAGCTGCGGCAGGAAGGTCATCATCGCGTACATGCCGGCGCCGATCAGTACGGCGACCAGGTTGGTCGTCCACACCGCCGGGATGCGCATGGTCCGCATATCGATCAGCGGGGTGGCCGATTTCAATTCGACCACGATCCACAGTGCCGCGCAGACCACTGCCGCGACGAAGAGCCCGAGTGTGGGTACCGAACCCCAGCCCCACGACGGGCCCTGGCTGACGGCCAGCAGCAGTGCGATCAACCAGGCCGACAGCAGAAATGCGGCGAGCCAATTGATCCGGCCCGGACTGCGTACCGGAGATTCGGGAACGAACAGCACCGCGGCGACCGCGGCGATGGTCGTGATGATCATCGGCACCCAGAACAGCCAGTGGTAGTTCAGGTGATCGACGATCGGGCCCGCCAGGATCAGTCCGACACCCGATCCGACGGCGATCAGCGATGAGGCGATGCCCACCGCGCCGTGCAGTTTCCGCGCCGGGAACTCGTCGCGAATGATGCCGAAGGCCAGTGGAATCACACCGCCGCCGAGACCCTGGATGACGCGCGCGACGATCATCACCTCGACGGAGTCGGTGAGTGCCGCGATCAAGGAGCCGACCGCCAGCGCGACGAGCGTGACGACCAGCATGCGTTCCTTGCCGACCTTGTCACCGATGCGACCCAGAATGGGGGTCGCGACCGAGGCGGACAGCAGGTAGCCGGTCATCAGCCAGGTCGCGGTGGCCTGGGTGGTGTGCAAGGCCGGTATCAGCAGCGACAGGACCGGTACGACCATCGACTGCAATAGAGCGTATGCGGATATTCCGAGCAGTAGCACCGCGAAAACGACGTTGTAATGCGGGCGGGATTTGGCGAGCGCCACGAGTACGCGTTCCTCCCACGAGATGAAGCGGAGAAGTTCTCCGGTTAGGCACTTTAACAAGAAGCGGAGACATGCCTCCATTTATATTCCGTGTGATCTACACCTCGTCCGATGCGGGAATAACTAAGCGGAGAACGCGTCCGGTTGAGCCCCGGGTTAATATATGGACAAGTTCTCCGGTTATCTCGAGACCGAACGGAGAGTTCATCCGCTTCCACTGGAGGAATCGTGAACGCACTGTCGCCCGAGCGACCGATGCGCGCGGATGCGCGGCGCAACTACCAGCGCATTGTCGAATGTGCCCGGGAGGTCTTCGCCGAATACGGCCCCGATGCGCCCGCCGATGACATCGCGCGCCGCGCGTCGGTGGGGACCGGCACGCTCTACCGGCATTTTCCGAATCGCGACGCGCTGGTCGAAGCGGTCTACCGCTCGAGTATCGAAGCTCTGGCCGAACTCGCCCACGAATTGGCCGATACCCACACACCCCTCGCCGCTCTGGAGCAGTGGTTCCGCGCGCAGGTGCACTATGTCATGGACAAGCGCAGCGTGGCGGCCACCCTCAAGGCGGCGATGGACCACGGCTCGCCCACCTTCACGCTGTGCACGAAGCTGATCGTCGATGCCGCGGCCGCGGTGCTCGTCCCCGCACAGCGGGCCGGCCTGGTCCGCCCCGAACTCGAACCGCGGGATCTGGTTCGCCTCGGCCACGGTCTCGGTGTCGCCTGCGACACAGCACCCGCCGCTGCCGAACGTCTGATGACGGTCGCGCTGGCCGGACTGCGCACGCCGCCCGAGCGGTAGCCCTCATATTCGATTGCCCGGGCGGCGGTGCGGCCGTAGCCTCTCTCCGTTCGAATTCCACCGACGGAAATGGAGTGCATATTGTGGACCCCCTGACCGAACGCGAGATCCGCTCGTCGTTCGTCAACTGTTCCAAGGGCGATGCCAAACGCATGCCGGTCCCGCGCAACCTGGACGCCCAACCATGGGACGACCTGGACTTCTTCGGCTGGACCGACCCGGCGATGCCGGGTAGAGCATGGTTCGTGACGCCCTACGACGACCGCCTGATCGGGGTGGCGCTGCGTTACGAGCGCGGTGGCACCGCAAAAGCTCAGCTCTGCTCGATCTGTATGACCACACACACCGGCGGTGGAGTCTCGCTGCTGGCCGCGAGTAAGACCGGGGACTCCGGGCGTCGCGGCAATACCGTGGGCATACCGATGTGCACCGACCTGGCGTGCTCGCTCTACGCGCGCAACAAGAAGCGTCCGGCGCTGGGTAATCGCTACCGCGAGGATCTGACCGACGAGCAGAAGGCCGAACGCGTGCGAACCAACCTGCGCGCCTTCGTCGACCGCCTCTACACCTGATCCGAAGTCGCCGACCGAGAGGAGGTAGATGCCGTGCGCCGACACTTCAGACACGCAGGCACTACCCGAACGCCCCGAGACCGCACCGCCGGACTCGGGGCGTAGTTGTATCCGCCGGCCTCGGGGCGTAGTCGTTTCCCGGCCGCGCCTTTCGTGCGGAGTCGTATTCGTTCAGTCCGGAGTCGAGACCAGATATCGCTGCACGGTGGCGCCCACCGTGGTCACGATCTGCTCGCGCGACAACGCGACCACCGGTTCCAGTCGGAGCACATAGCGGCACAGCGCCAGTCCCAGAATCTGGCTGACCACCAATCCTGCCCGCCGCGGCGCATCTGCGGGGTCGCCGATCCGCATCACCATCGGCATCAACTGTCCGGCGAAGACCTGCTGAAAACGTTGCGCGACAGTGTCGTCGGAGACCGATGAGCGCAGCAGTGCCAGCAACAGTTCATTGCCGGGGGACGTCTCCCACAACTCCAGGAACCGGAGCGCCACTGCTTCTCCGAGTGCGTCCTCGGCGACCGCGCCGAGATCCGGTAGTCCCAGGTCGACATCCAATGCGGCGTCGAACAGCCCCTCTTTGCTGCCGTAGTAGCGCATCACCATCGATGGATCGATGCCCGCGTCGCCGGCGATCGCCCGAATCGTCGCCTTAGCGAAACCTTCTCGTGCGAAATGGCGGCGGGCGGCATCGAGGATCGCCGCCCGTGTCGAATCCGAACGGCGTGAGCCAGTCTCCTCGGTCATGCCAACAAGTGTAGGCCAACAAGTGTTGACTCGTGGTGTGGACCGGTCTACCGTCAATGCCAACAGTTGTTGGCAAACAGTCGTTGACACACTTGGAGTCATCATGAGCAGCGTCGTTCCGATTTCCGCCGATGTCGTCATCGTCGGCGCCGGTCCCGCCGGGCTGACGGCCGCAATCACCCTCGCCGACGCCGGCGTCGAGGTGGTCGTGCTGGATCGGCTGGCCGCCGGCGCGAACACCTCCCGGGCGGCGGTCGTCCATGCCCGCACCATGGAGGTGCTCGACGAGCTGGGTATCGCCTCGACCCTGCACGACCTCGGTATCGAGGTGCCGCATTTCGTCCTGCACGACGGCACCCGGCGCCTGGCCCGGATCGGATTCTCGGAGCTTCCCACCGAATTCCCGTACACCCTGATGGTCGGCCAGGAGACCACCGAGGCTGTGCTGCTCGACCGGCTGCATCGTGCGGGTGGCGCGGTACTGCGCCCCTACGAGGTGACCGCGACGATCCCCGGTGACGAGTCGGTGACGGTCGAATACACCGATACCGCAGGAACTTCCGGCACGATCCGGGCGCGCTACGTGGTCGGCGCGGACGGGATGCACAGCCGAGTCCGCACGGCGGCCGGGATCGGCTTCACCGGCTCGACCTATCCGGAATCGTTCGTCCTCGCCGATGTACGGATGCAGTGGCCGTCCTCGCGCGAGGAGGTATCCCTGCACGTATCTCCGGAAGGAGTCACCGTCGTCGCGCCGCTACCGGACGACGAGCACAACCGGTTCCGCGTGGTCGCCACCGTCGCCCGAGCTCCCGAACAACCGACGCTCGACCAGGTGCAGAACCTGCTCGACGCCCGCTGCCCCGGCGCCCGGGTACACGAGGTGCTGTGGAGCTCCCGGTTCCGGGTACACCACCGGATCGCCGACCACTACCGGGCCGGGCGCATCCTGCTCGCCGGTGACGCCGCCCATGTACACAGCCCCGCCGGCGGTCAGGGGATGAACACCGGTATTCAGGACGCCGCACTCCTGGGCAGCCTGCTGGCCCGGGTGCTCGGCGGCGAGCCGGACACACTGCTGCAGGACTACGAGCGAGCCCGCCGTCCGATAGCGCTCGGCGTGGTGCGTTTCACCGATCGCATGACGCGGATGGCGACGCTGCGTGCACGTCCGGCACGTGCACTCCGCAATGCCGCCATCCGGATCGCCACCCGTGTCCCCGCTGTCCGGAGGGCCCTGGCCTTCCGGCTCGCCGAACTGGCCACGCGCTGAACGACCTTCGAATTCCGTTGACCGAGACCAGGTGACGAATTGAACGCGGAGACGGGTAAACGTACCGGTGCGGGCCGCGAGGCTCGCATGTCGAAGGGACTTCGGATGAAGCTGGTGTACGCCCTGTGGGGCACGAATCTCGCGGATTCGCTGCGTTCGCCTGAGCTGCGATCTCAGCTCGCTGCGATGGGAGCGACCGCATTGCAGGTCAACATCCGCGATGCCGATGTGGCTGATGCGCAGATGCAGATCAATACGTACGACCAACCGGTCGCCGCGGTCGTCAGTGTCTGGACCGAAAGCGACAGCGACCCGGTCACCGAGGCCCTCGGAGCGATCTGCTCGCGGATCGACGGCTGGATCGTCGACGAACGCGAACCGTTGGTCGCGCCGGCGCCCGCCGAGGGCACCCGCTACGACGCGCTGGCCAATGTCGCCCTGCTGCGGATTCCGGAGGGACTCGAACGCGAACAGTGGCTGCGGCACTGGCAAGACGTGCACACCACTGTCGCTATCGAAACGCAGTCCACCTTCGGTTACGTGCAGAACGTAGTGGTCGAAGCCATTACTCGTGGCCCGCGGGTGGACGCGGTCGTCGAAGAATTGTTCCCGATGGCCGCGATGACCGACTGGCATGCCTTCTGGGGCAGCGGAGGTGACGAGGACGAACTGCGCCGCCGCGCCGCACGGATGGCGGAAAGCACCACCGTCTTCGGCGCAAATCGCAATGTCGACGTAGTCCCGACCAGCCGCTACCGCTACGACCTGACGACGGACTGATCCGCGCGACTCCTGCCGCGCCACAACCGAAGCCGATACCTCCGCGGTTCCGGCCGGACCGGCGCTCCCGGTAGTAACGGCGGCGAGGATAGGGTCGGCAATCGACCGCCCACCCGCGCCGCCGACCGCCAGGAGCGCCTATGACCGATAATTGCGTAGCCGATCATTGGCGTGACCGGGTGCGGGTGTCCCGCAGGCGGTGGGCGCCTATGACCGATAATTGCGTAGCCGATCATCGGTGCGACCGGGTGCGGGTGTCCCGCAGGCGGTGGGCGCCTATGACCGATAATTGCGCAGCCGATCATCGGCGTGACCGGGTGCGGGTGTCTCGATGACGTGCTGCGGCCCGAATCGCCGCCGTGTCCTGTCCGCCCTCGCTGTGGCGGCGGCCGCACCGTTGGCCGGTGCGCTGCCGGCGACCGCTGGTTCTGCTCGCGCGCAGGCGCATTCGCTGATCGCCACCGACCTGGAAGTCGTCACCGTCACCGACACCACGGCGATCTTCACCTGGACCACTCTCGCTCCCGGTGCCTCCGGAAAACCCGAGCCGGTAGATGCTGGAACCGAAATCCGTATTGCACCAGCCGATTCCCGCTCCCCGGCGAAACCGGCGACGATCACCGATACCGGCCCGACCCCGTATCACTTCGCGGAGGTCACCGGGCTCGAACCGGGCCGCCGCTACCGGTTCGAGGCCTGGTCCGACGGCGTGCTCGCGGTCGCGGCACCGGAATTGGTGACTCATCTGCCCGGCGCGCCCGAATGCACCGGTGAGTTCGGTACCGCGGTGCCACCGCCCGGGCGGCTGCTGCGCACCCTGGCGCTGTGCAACGACGTGCATTTCGGCGAGGAGATCAGCGGGCTGATCGTGGCGGGCCTGCCACCGGGGGTGCGTCAGGAGCCGGGCCTGACTCCCTATACCGAGGTCATGCTGGATGCCGTCCTCGACGATGTGCGCCGGCCCGACCGTGGCGCAGACCAGCTGATCCTGGCCGGGGATCTGACCTCGGAGGCGACGCCCGGGCAGAGTCGTGCCATCCGCGACCGGCTGGATCGGTGGGGCCGGGCGGGCCGGGACTGGTTCGCTGTCCGGGGCAATCACGACCGGCCGCATACCGGGGCCGAATACGGCGGCTGCACCACCATCGGCGCCGATCACCACGACTGCTGGGGTGACAGCTTCCACCGTCGGGGGCAGTTCACCGAAAACCGGCTCGGCGGGCTGCGGTTGATCGGGCTCGATACCACCTCGGACGGTGCGGGCGGAAGTATCGGTGCCAACCAGTTCGACCGGCTCCGCGAAACGTTGCGCCACGATCCGGACCGGCCGACCGTCGTCTTCGGTCATCATCCGGTGACCGCCGAATCGGGGCTGACCAATATCGCAGGACCGAGCTTCGTGCTGAACCGGTCCGATGCGCTCACCCTGCAGCGCCTGTACCAATCGACACCGGGGGTGTTCTTTCATCACGCCGGACACACCCACCGCAACCGCCGCACCCGCCCCGATCTCCCGCTGGATGTGGAATTCCTGGAGGTGGGCGCGGTGAAGGAATATCCCGGTGGATATACGCTGCTACGCCTGTACGAAGGCGGTTACACGGTGAATTTCTACAAGACCCGCACCGCGGCGGCCCGGCGCTGGAGCACCCGCAGCCGAGCCGAATATCTCGGCCTGATGCCCGAGTACACGCTGGGGACCACCGCCGACCGTAACCACGTTGTCCTCGGTGACCTTTCGGGGCTTTCGTGAAGATCGAGCGGCGCACACCATCACCGCGTCCGGGCCAATACACTCGGCGTATGGCCGCACCACGCCCGCTTCCGCTGGACCCGATCGAAGAGGCCCACCGTCAGTGGACCTCGCACGGCTGGGGCGACGTCGCCGACGGCATGGCCGCGGTGACCGCGCTGGTGCGGGCCCAGCAGATCGTCATGGCCCGGGTGGACGAGGCGCTGCGCCCGTCCGGGCTCACCTTCTCCCGCTACGAACTGCTGACATTGCTCAGTTTCAGCAAGACCGGCGCCCTGCCGATGGCCATGGCCAGCGCGCGCCTGCAGGTCCACCCCACCAGCGTCACCAATACCGTCGACCGGCTCGAGGCTGCCGCGCTGGTCAAGCGGGTTCCGCACCCCAGTGATCGCCGCGCGACACTGATCGAGATCACCGACGCCGGCCGGGAGCTGGCCGCGTCGGCCACCCACGAATTGAACGAGAAGGTCTTCGCCCGGCCGGGCCTGCCCCCGAAACGGGTGGAACTACTGCTGCAGTTGCTGGGAGAATTCCGACGCGAGGCCGGTGACTTCGACAGCGGCGAAACCCCGACACGCTGGGCTTGACCGCTGCGACCGGGTGGCGACATCCCGCTGGGAAACCTTCCCATCCGGGTCCTGAAGGTCCACCATGGACGCCATGGTGCTGGTCCTGGGGGTATCCGCGGGTGCCGGAGGCGCGCGGGCGATGCTCACCCACTCCGATCGACCTCATCTGCCTCCGATCGACCAGTGCACCGTCGAGCGCCGGGCCGGAGCAGGGGTCGAGGAGCCGGTCTTCGAGGCCATCGACTCGATGCGGCGCTCCGCCGTGCGTCGAGACGAATTCGTCACCGGCATCACGGTGACGGCACGCTGCACGCTGCACGCCGAGGCGCTGCGCGTCGCCTCCGGTCGCACTCGCCTCACCATTGCCGACGAGCCTCTCGCACAGCTGCGCTACCTGCGTTTCAGCGGCCGCCTGCCCGACGACGGGCCGGTTCTGCTCTACGACCTGGGTGCCTCCGGTCTCACCCTCACCGAGGCGGACTGCCGCACCGAGGCGATTCTCGCGGGCACCCACAGCACTCTGCTCGGTGGTGACACGCACGACGTGTTGCTGCGCCGGCAGCTGGCTCGAGGCGGAGTGGATATCGATTCCGCCACCTGCCGCGACTACAAGGAGCAGCTCACCGGCACCCCGGTGGTCACCACCGAGGACCCCGCATCGGGGACGAGAATCGTGTTGACCCGCAGCGACTTCACCGATCTCGTGGAAGCGGGCATCCACCATTCGGTGTCGTATGTCCGGCAACTGATCGAGGAGACCGCCGTGGCACCGCAGGCGGTGGTGCTGCTGGGCGGATGTACTCGCAACCCCGGTATCCGCGCCGCCTTGGAACAGCTGCTCGAACTGCCGGTGATCTACGACCCGGAACCGGAGTTCGTCTCAGCGCGCGGAGCAGTACTGCTGGCCAGCGAGCGGCCGGCGGCCCGGCGGCTGCGCGGGATCCGGTTCGCACCGCCGGATCGGGTGTCGACGGTCTCGCGACGCAAACTGGTCGCCGCGGCGGCGGTGACGGTCGCCCTCGGGGGAACGGTGACCGGGCTGCTGGCTACCAGCCACAATTCGGCACACCCCGGCCCCGGAACGGTCCCGGCCTCGCAGTTGGAGGTCGCGGGGAGCAGTTCGCCGCCGTCGCCGCAGCGGTGAGCAATACGCGCGGGGCCACCGCACTGTCGCCGCGCGCAATTCCCGTGTCGGCCGGGCACATTGCTCTGCACACAGCCCTGAAGCGAACCAATCGGTGTGGGGCCGCGATCTATCCTCGATAGAGATAGATCGCACGACGGGGCGAGGAAACTGATGGAAATTGCGGATAATGAGGTGCCGGTTTATCGGCAGGTGTTCCTCAAAGATCTGGAAGCCATCGCTGCGCTCGAAGCGGAGATCTTCCCTGAGCCGTACCTGTACTTCATGCTGCGCCAGCTCTTCGACATGCATGGAAACCAGTGGCTGGTAGCCGAATTGGGGGGTGAGCTGATCGGTTATGCACTGACTATGGTGCGGGATGCGAAGGCTTTGCTGTTCACCTTGGCCGTGGCCACCGACATGCAGCACTGCGGTTCCGGCCGGGCGTTGCTCGAACGCGCCGTGCAGCGGTGCATCGCGGCCGGCGCAGTCGATGTCGAGCTGACCGTGGATCCGGGCAACCGGTTGGCGCTCAACATGTTCGAGCAGGCCGGATTCATCTGCGTCGGATTCGACAGCAGTTACTTCGGACCCGGTTGCCCTCGTCGTCTGATGCGATATAGGTCACAATATCTGTAGTGGGTTTCCCGTCGGACCGCACCGCACTACCGGTAGGGTTTTTCTATGGGGGATTCTGCACCTTTCATCAAGACGTTATCCGCTCGAATCTCCCGCCGGGCAGAAGAACTCGCGAGCATGATCGCGAGGCAGGAAGTCCCGGAGGCGGAGCTGATCGGCAAGTTGTTCGACTATGCCGATATGTTCCAGAACAGCCTGTTCGAAAAGTTCGAGCAGCTGCCGCCCCGCCGCTCACGCAACAGTCGCGCGCTGCTGTTCGACGATCTCTACGCGGTCGTGCTGCCCTCGAACGGCCCGGCCGGCACGGATGACTCGGCCGACGCCGACGAGCGTCCCTCCGGGGCATTACTGGCGGCACTGCTGGCCGCCGAGTCCGAATACCACGGGCCGATCAGGCTGAACGAACAGCAGAGCCTGCACTTGGCCGAGGTCTACGAGGGTCTGGGAATGCAGCTCACCGGGCTGCCTCGGCATGCCGCAGTGGCATTCCAGCGCGCGAAGGCGCTGTACCGCACGATCGAGGACCGTGATGCAGAGGATCGCTGCGGACTGCGACTGGCCAAGACTCGTACTCGTACCGCGCAGGGCTGGCGATACTGGGTCGGCCGGCTCGCCGACGTGTCGTGTGGGTACGGGTATCAGCCGTTTCGGCTGCTCTTCTGGGTGTTGTTCGCGCTCGTGCTCGTCACTGTGCTGACCTTCAAACTATCGGCTTTGGGGTTCGCTGACACCCTGTACCTGTGCGTTACGGGTTTCCTGAATCCGGTCGGGTGGGGCGACCTGAACGAGTCGGACGACCTACGCTCTGCTGCCGCGAAGCCGCTGTTCGCGGTCGAGGCCTGGGTGGGTGCGGTGTCGATGTCTGTCTTCTTTGCCCTATTGGTACGCAAATGGTTTCGACTCTGAGGCGCGCCGAAACGGCACGGAGTTCGGCTGTGCTAATTTTTCTCCCGTCGCACAGCGGTGCCGAGGTACCGCTTGCGCGCGCTGCCTCAGGTGTAACCGATGAAAGGGTTTGCAGGCGATGAGGATCCAGCCGCGGCGCCAAATTCTGAACGTGTGGGCCTCGATGCTGGCCCACTGCTACCGCGACGGCGAATGGGTCTGGGGCGGGCAGGCCGGCACCAACTCCATCGGTGACGCCGAGCAGCTGCTGTGCATCCTGTATCCGGCCACTCAGATCGAAAGTTTCGCACTGCACGATCCGGATCGGATCGCCGACGACGTCCGGGATGTGCTGAGCCCGTTGGGCCGGCGCATCGGCCCGCGGGTCATCCAGATACTCGACGAGTATCTGCAGCGCTACGAACGCGACGGGCAACCGATCTTCTCGGCGGACAGTTACCTGCAACACCCGCAGGAGGCCGCACCGGTGCCGGCGCAGCGGGAACTCGACGTCGTCGACTCGTACTCCATGTCGCTGACCCTGTGTCTGGCCGGATTACAGTTCGTCCGCGAGGTCCGCTCGGTGCGCAACAGGCGTACCGAGAAGCGCATGGAAGCAGCCTTGACCCTGGTGCAGGAGCGGCTCGCGCGTCGCCTCACCGCGGCGATGGTCGGACTCATCCGCAGTTTCGTGGTCCGCTTCGTGGATCCGGGCAGCCCGGACGGCCGGGCGATGCTGAGTATGTTCAATCAGACCGGCGAGGAAACCGGTGCGGTGGTGGCCGCGGTCGCACGCCGGCTCGAACGGGTACGCACCCGGCTACGGGATGCCACCCTCACCAGGACCTCCGAAGACGACGAGGACGAACTCGAAGACACCGGCCTACTGTTCGAATGCGGCTGGAGCTGGGGGCTGGTCCGCGACGCCCAGGAGATCGGCTTTGTCGACACTCCGCTGTCCACCGCGGAAGGGTATGCCGCACAACGGCCGTACCTGTATTTCACCGCTGTGGCGCTGGACGGCATCAACGACCTGAGCCGCTCGAGCACCCGCGAACTCGACCTACTCGACGAAGAGCAGCGCCGCCTCGCCGGCGCATTGCAACTGCGCTGGGAGATCGCCCAGCGCTTCTGGTCGACGATGGCGCGTTTCGGTACCGGACGGTGGCCGCTGGAGGACATTCCCTGGCGCACCGCGGACGGCAAGGAATCGGACTATTTCAGTCTCTCCATGTCCGCGCTCCTGATCCAGGATCTCGTCTCCCGTGAGGCCAGCGATGACGATCTCACCAGGGCCACCCCGATTTTCGGTGAACTGGCTCGCCGGGGACGAATAACCAGCCGGTTGACCGAGGACGATCCCGCCCGCGCCCTGCACTTCCCGGGAGTGGCGCTGTCGCTGGAGGGCAGCGAAACGGTCGGTGACGGGCCGCAATTGACCTGGGTGGTGTCGGACTACGCCCCGACACTGTTGAAGCGCACCCTGCAGGCGGCGCAGCTGTCCGGCACCCTCGCCACCCGTGATCAGCTGCTCGAACTGTCTCAGGCGACGATGACTCACCTGGAGCGGCGTGCCTTCACGGCCGGCACCGCCAAGGGATTGTGGGATGACGCGGACCGGTACTTCGCATCGGAATCCTATGGTGGCGAGCGGGTGTCGGAATCGTCGGACAGCAACGACGTGCCGTCCTGGTATTTCACCGAGCGGATCATCGAATGCCTGGTCGTCGCGGCGAAGGCATATCAGGACCCGCCGTTGCGCTCGGCACAGTCGTCGGCGCGTTCGCGGGATCTGCTCAGCGAGGCAGACCACCTGCTCAACCAGAGGTTCCTGGACCTCAGCGAGAACGACCACACACCGAATCGGCAGGCGCTGGAGCGGATCGAGTTGAAGTTGTCGCGGGCCCGGACCTGGATCGAGGAGCGTCCCGGTACCGCGCACAGCCTGTGCGCGGAAGCGCTGCGCGAACTGGACGAGCTCGAATTCGCCACCTCCGACGCGATGCGGGGTGAGTGACGTGGGCGGACACGAACCGATCATTGTTTTCGCCACCTCCGACAAGGGCGGTACCGGCCGGTCGGTGACGAGCTGTAATCTCGCCTATCGGCTCAGCATCAAAGGGCACAATGTCGCCTACCTCGACTTCGACTTCGGCTCACCCACTGCGGGCGCACTGTTCGAGATCGAGCAACTGGAGCGGGGGACCGACAGCGGCAACGGACTGCACTCGTTTCTCACCGGACGAACATCGCGACTGGCCTCGCACGATATTCGTGCGGCGACCAACCGTAAGGATCTGCAGTCGCCCCGGCACCCCTACCAGCTCGCGTTGGTTCCGGGTGATCGTGGTGGCGGTGAATTCGGTGTGTCCGCCGCCGTGGTGCAACGCTGTATCGAACTACTGGTGAAGTGCAGGCAGGAATACGACATCACCTTCGTCGATCTCAGTGCCGGACGATCGGCGGCACTGGAAATCGTGCTCAGTGCGATGGCTGCGTCGCAGTTGCGGAATGCCGTGGCGCGCTGGCTGGTGTTCCACCGCTGGACTCGCCAACATATTCTGGCCGCGAACGGATTGGTGCACGGCGACCACGGGCTGAAGCAGAACAGTGAGAGTATCGGCTACGGTTCGGATCGGTTGCTGGATTCGCTCCGGTATGTGCGTACTGCGGTCCCCTCGACCGGTGTGGCCGGGCACGAGGCAGGTGGCAGCGGCCCGCAATGGGCCTGGCTGCGCAAGCAGGACAAGATGCTGGACAACCTCGCGCAGATCAACAAGATCGGTACCAGTGTCACGCTCGGCGAAACACCGATGGAGCCGGTGCTGCAATGGCGCGAGCAGGTGATTCTGGATGCAGATGTCGATGCGAAGATCGCCAACGCGCAAACCAGGGAGGCGTTCGTAGCACTGGCCGACGACCTCGTCGATGAAGAGACGTGGAAACTGGCGGGTGATTTCTGATGCCCGGCTTCGGAGCGGGGTACAGCGAGGCCACCGAGCAGGTGCGGATCGCCCAGGTGGAATTGGCGCACGTATCGATCGAGGCCGGGCACTTCTATATGAGTGATCTGACCAACGGCATCGAACCCATGCGGTCGCAGTTCCGGCGGGTGAAAAGACTGGTCGATCTCTACACCCAGGAGATGAAAGACGAGTTCGGCGACTCCGCGCGGATCAGTACCTGTTTCCTGATCGATGACTACTTCGGCTCTGATACCAACCCCGGCGAGATACTGGAGAAAATTCTGGCGGTGGCCGCCGAATACGAGCTCCGGATCGATTACTTCGGGCGTGAGGCCGGTTGCTGGAGATCGCGACGGTTCGTGAACGGGCAGCCCACCGAGTGGGTCGAGTTGGCCGAGATGGTAAACACATGGGTAGTCGACGACCCGGTCCCCGCGACATTCGGTGCATCCCCACCCGATGCACGGTCGGGTTGGCTGTGCAATGGCTGGCGCTCTTCGGTTTTCGAGGCCAAGCCCGCCATGCAGATGTCGCAGTACCGGCCGTCGAAGGAATTCGGCCGCCGGGAGCATTCGATATTCCTGGATGTCGAGATGTGGAGCGAGGTTCTCGACGAAGCAGGTAACAAGCGCTGGTCGTGTCCGTTTCTGGCCTCGATCTGGCAGCTGCTGCGTTTAGGACTGATCCGCGACCAGGGGGCTCCGGTCGCTCAGCCGCAGCCTCGCCCCGCCACGTGGCCGGACACCTGGGACGACCTGCCTACGGTGGTTCAGCTGGAACCCCGCGCGGCACCGTTCGCCGCCTACCAGACGCTCTCTATCCTGCCGCCCACCTATGTGAAGATCGAACATGCGGTGCGGACGATCCTCGACCATGTGAACATCGACGAGGAACTGAAGGCACAGCCGGTCGTGCGTGGTGCGGCCGAGGGGGTCATCATCCCCGAGCAGATCACCGACCGCCTGCAGCACGTCTTCCTGAACCGGGTCGTCAGTGCGGGGTCCGCCGATGGCTCATGAGGCGGGCTCGACCACCACGATTGTGAGCGGCAAGCCGGTCCTGGCCGTATTCGGCGAGGTCCAGACCTGTCTGCTGCCGTCGCGGGAGGTCCTCGATATCCCGGCGACCGTCGAACTGCTGAGGACGGTGAAGCTCGGCAGCGCGCCGACCTCGCGGGAACGGCCGGTGCCGCTCGTCATGTCACCGAGCCGGCTCGAGGGGGTGGATTGTCATCTGGCCCAATGCCGTCCGGACCGGACCAGCGGCAAACGGATACGCGGCATCGGCACCGTCAGCTCGCGGTCGGTGGTGATCGGTGGCCGGATTCTGCAGGCCTCCTCGCAGACCGAAGTGGTGCGAGGCACCGGATCCGACCGACGGCCGTGGTCCCACTATCTGAGCAAGCCGGGCACCATCGAGACGATCAGCGGGGCCCCCTCCGGTCGTGCCCTGGCAGATGGCTATCTGCATTCGCCGGCCGGCGAGCGGCCGGAGCTGGCCTCGATCTGCCAGCGAATGGCGAATCTGACGCGAGTGAACCCTCAGCTCGATCAGGAGATCCCCTTCCGCGGCGCCGCGACCACCCGGTTGCGCTGGGCGGCCGAGGTGGCCGCCCCGTCCGGCGATTCGCTGCCGTTCTCGTTCCGGCTCGACAACGACACGGTCCGAACGCTACGAATCACCGTGCTGCACGGTGATATCGCGGAAATACGCCGGTTCTGCGAGGATCTCGCGGTCCATGACTGGTTGCTGACCACGATCAGCCGCGTGGCGGGCGCCTCCGGTGGGTTCGGCGCCCGGCCGGGTGCAATGGCGACCGATCTCCTTCCGGTACTGGATGAATTGGTGCCGCTGTGGATGCCCGGGACACATACGGTGCCGGGACTGGACCGGATCTGGTCGGACCTGGAAGCCGACCCGGGCTTCACCCGGCAGTGGACTGCACGCGTGGGGCAGCTGCGGGACCGGATGGCCGGCGCGACGCTGAGGGCGTCGCAACAGGTGAAGGTGCACTAGGAGCACCCCGGGCCGGGGCGGGGATGCACCCCTTGTCGCGATGAGAGGCCTGCACGCGCGGGACTGCTGTACGTCGCGTGCGTGAAACCGGTCACATTCGAAGGTGGAGGATGTGCTTCCACGGGACGTGCTCACGGCACGATCCAGGGCGTACGGGCGGACGGTGACACACAAGGTGCTGCCGCTCGGCGAATCAACGCTCTGACGGTTGTTGCGCGTCGTCCGCGTGAGGTTGTGTCCACTCGTGACACTCGGGACGGCTGACCTCGCAAACGTGAAAGACCCCCGACCGGTGTGCTGGTCGGGGGTCTTTCGTGTGTGCCCTCGGCAGGAATCGAACCTGCGGCCTTCTGCTCCGGAGGCAGACGCTCTATCCCCTGAGCTACGAGGGCGGGGATTGGACCCGGTCGACACCTGTGTGCACGTCGTCCGATCGGGCGGGGAAAGCGTATCGCATCACACGGCGTGTGCCAAAAGGACGCTCCGAGCAGGGGACTAGTGCAGGGGGTGGTGCCGACCGGATGCCGTCTCAGCCCGCCGGGGCGGATTCGCCGGGGAGCGGAACGCCGGGCATGCCGGGGATACCTGGAATGCCGGGAATTCCGGCAGGTAGCTCATTGTTCATCTGGCCGGTGGGCGACTGCTTGCTGTCCTCGTCCTCGGCGTGGTGGCGGATCTTGGGGACGAAGTAGACCGCCAGGGTGACGACGAGGACCGCGATCACCACCACGGCGCCGATGAGCGTCCACGGCACCCGGCGTCTGGTCGCTGCCTCGGATCCGCCGCTGATCGCGCCGCCGGGGGCGGATTTGGCGGCGGCACGGATCGCCTTCGCTGATTTGGCGCTGGTGTTCGGCATCGGCGTTGCGCTCTCTTCGGTGTCGAGGGGGCGTGAGGGGGTGCCGTAGCAGGTGCCCGCTGGTAGCGCACACCCACTCGGACCATAGGATAGAGACTCGTGACTCCAGCTGACCTTGCAGATCTCCTTCGTGCGACCGCGGCGAAGGTGCTCGTCGAACGTGGATGCGACCCTTCGGTCCTGCCCGACGAGGTCAAGGTGGAGCGACCCCGGAATCCGGAACATGGAGACTATGCCACGAATGTGGCGATGCAGGTGGGCAAGAAGGCGGGATTGAATCCGCGCGAACTGGCCGGTTTGCTGGCCGAGGCGCTGGCCGCTGCCGAAGGGATCGATTCGGCCGATGTCGCCGGTCCGGGATTTCTGAATATTCGGCTGGCAGCGGCCGCGCAGGGTGCGATCGTGGAACAGATCCGGGCGGCCGGAGCGAAATACGGCACCGCGCAGTCGCTCGCCGGCACGAAGATCAATCTGGAGTTCGTTTCGGCGAACCCGACCGGCCCGGTCCACCTGGGTGGTACTCGCTGGGCCGCGGTCGGTGACGCGCTGGGCCGCATCCTGGCCGCGCAGGGCGCCGAGGTCACCCGCGAGTACTACTTCAACGATCACGGCGCCCAGATCGACCGGTACGCCGAATCGCTCATCGCCGCCGCGACCGGTGCCCCGACGCCCGAGAACGGCTACGCCGGTACCTACATCACGGATATCGCCGGCCAGATCACCGCCGCGCATCCCGATGCGGTCGCGCTGCCCGCCACCCAGCGTCACGAGCTGTTCCGGCACGAGGGCGTCGAGCTGATGTTCGCGCACATCAAGCAGACCCTGCACGACTTCGGCACCGACTTCGACGTGTACTTCAACGAGAGTTCGCTGTTCGAGTCGGGTGCGGTGGACAAGGCGCTGGAACAGCTGAAGGCGTCGGGCAACCTGTACTCCAAGGACGGTGCGTGGTGGATCGCCAGCACCGAATACGGTGACGACAAGGACCGCGTCGTCATCAAGAGCGACGGTAAGTCCGCCTACATCGGCGGCGATATCGCCTACTTCCAGAACAAGCGTGCCCGCGGATTCGACCTGTGCATCTACATGCTGGGCGCCGACCATCACGGTTATATCGGCCGGTTGAAGGCCGCTGCCGCCGCGTTCGGCGACGATCCGAACACCGTCGAGGTGCTGATCGGTCAGATGGTGAATCTGGTGCGCGACGGTGTCGCCGTGCGGATGAGCAAGCGGGCCGGCACCGTGGTCACCCTCGACGACCTGGTCGAGGCGATCGGTGTCGACGCGGCCCGCTACGTGCTGGTGCGTAGCTCGGTGAACTCCAGCATCGATATCGATCTGGATCTGTGGACCAAACAGAGCAGCGAGAATCCGGTCTACTACGTGCAATACGCCCACGCCCGCACCTGCGCGGTGCTACGCAATGCCGCCGATTTCGCATTCGACGGGGTCGAACCGGACCTGTCGCTGCTGACTGCCGACGAGGAGGGCGAGCTGATCCGCACCCTCGGCGAGTTCCCCGCCGTGCTGACCAGTGCGGCATCACTGCGCGAACCGCACCGGGTGGCCCGTTACCTGGAGGAACTGGCCGGTGCGTACCACCGCTTCCAGACCAACAAGACGCTGCGCATTCTGCCGCAGGGCGACGATCCGGTCACTGCGGTCAACGCCGCCCGCCTGCGGCTGGTGGACGCCACCCGCCAGGTGCTGTCCAACGGCCTGACGCTGCTCGGCGTCTCCACTCCGGAGCGCATGTGAGCAGCCGGCCCCGTCCCCTGGTATCGAGCGCCGAACAACGAGTTCGGCCGACCCTGAACACCCCGAGGAAGGAATTATCGTGAGTGCGCATCCGGCGGGTCCTCGGCATGCCGAGATCCCCCACGCCCCCAACCTGCCGGAGCGGCCCGCGGACTCCGGCGAGATGATCGTTCTTCCGGACAACGTCTGGCCCCGCAACGCCTCGCGCGACAGCGACGGTGTGGTGCGGCTGGCCGGTGTTCCGGTTACCGAGCTGGCCGCGGAGTTCGGCACGCCGCTGTTCGTGGTCGACGAGGACGACTTCCGCTCCCGTTGCCGGGACATGGTGCGCGCCTTCGGTACCGGTGCACGTGTGCACTACGCCTCGAAGGCCTTCCTGTGCGGTGAGATCGCGCGCTGGGTCCGTGACGAGGGCCTGCACCTGGACGTGTGCTCCGGTGGTGAGCTTGCGGTCGCATTGCACGGTGGGTTCCCGGCCGAGCGAATCGCGTTGCACGGCAACAACAAATCAGTGGCCGAGCTGGAGCAAGCGGTGGCAGCCGGTGTCGGGCACGTTGTGGTCGACTCGCTGATCGAGATCGAGCGACTGGAGTCGGTCGCGGCCCGTGCCGGAGTGGTGCAGGACGTTCTGGTCCGCGTCACCGTCGGCGTGGAAGCCCATACCCACGAATACATTTCGACCGCGCACGAGGACCAGAAGTTCGGTTTCTCGATCGCCGGTGGCGATGCCATGCAGGCTCTCGCTCGGGTCTTCGAGGCGGACAATCTGCGCCTGGTGGGCCTGCACAGCCATATCGGTTCGCAGATTTTCGATATCGACGGTTTCGAGATCTCCGCGCGGCGCATGCTGCGACTGTTGCACGATGCGATCGAGAAGTTCGGTGTCGAGCGCACCGAACAGATCGCGACTCTGGATCTCGGTGGTGGACTGGGTATTTCGTATCTCCCGAGTGACGATCCGCCGCCCCTGGACGACTTCGCGGCAAAGGTGCGCGACCTGGTCGAGGCCGAAGCCTCGCAGATCGGCTTGCCGACGCCGACCCTTGCCGTCGAGCCCGGGCGGGCGATCGCGGGGCCCGGCACCGTCACCCTCTACGAGGTCGGAACCACCAAGGATGTCACCCTCGATGCCGGGGCGCAGCGCCGCTACGTCAGTGTCGACGGCGGGATGAGCGACAACATCCGCCCGGCGCTGTATCAGGCGGACTACGACTGCCGGTTGGTCTCGCGCTCCAGCGACGCCGCCCCGGTGGTGGCACGGGTGGTCGGAAAACACTGCGAAAGCGGCGATATCGTCATCCGCGACACCTGGATGCCGGCCGACGTTGCCCCGGGTGACCTGGTCGCGGTGGCGGCCACCGGTGCCTACTGCTATTCGATGGCCAGCCGGTACAACATGTTGACCCGACCGGCGGTGGTCGCGGTCCGCGACGGCCGGGCCCGGCTGCTGTTGCGCCGGGAGACCGTGTCGGATCTGATGAGCCTGGAAGCGACGGAGGTGCACCCATGACCGAGGCAGTAAACCAGGCCCACACCGGTGGATTCGGAGCCGAGCATCCGATCGGTGTCGCCGTGCTCGGGATGGGCAATGTCGGCACCGAGGTGGTGCGGATTCTGCTCGAACACGCCGATGACCTGCGTGCGCGGGTGGGAGCACCGCTCGTATTGCGCGGAGTCGCGGTCCGGCGTACCGACGTCGATCGCGGCATCCCTGCCGAATTGCTGACCACCGATGCCGAGGCACTGGTCGCACGGTCGGACGTCGATCTGGTCGTCGAGTTGATGGGCGGGATGGATACCGCCCGCAAGGCGATTCTCGCCGCGCTGCACGGTGGTAAGTCCGTGGTCACCGCGAACAAGGCGCTGCTCGCCGATTACACCGGTGAGCTGGCCGCCGCCGCGGAGGGCAGCCGGGCCGATCTGTACTTCGAGGCCGCGGTGGCCGGTGCCATCCCGGTGGTGCGTCCACTGATTCAGTCGATGTCCGGTGACCGGGTGAACCGCGTGGTCGGGATCGTCAACGGCACAACGAATTTCGTTCTGTCAGCGATGGACGAGACCGGTGCCGACTACGCCGGCACCCTGGCCGAGGCGACCCGGCTGGGCTACGCCGAGGCCGACCCGACTGCCGACGTGGAGGGCTACGACGCCGCCGCCAAGGCTGCGATCCTGGCCTCGCTGGCCTTCCACACCCGCGTCACCGCCGCCGACGTGTATCGCGAGGGCATCACCGAGATCACCGCGGAGGACCTCGAGACCGCCGACGCGGTGGGATGCACGGTGAAACTGCTCGCCATCTGCGAGCGCATGCCCGGCACCGACCGGCTCGCGCTGGACGGTTCCGTGGTCGAGACCCCGAGCCTGGCCGATGTGGTCGCACCGCAGACCGGCGGTAAGGATCGGGTGTCGGTGCGCGTCTACCCGGCGCTGATCCCGCGGCGGCACCCGCTGGCGACGGTCAACGGCGCGTTCAATGCCGTGGTGGTCGAGGCGGAGAACGCCGGCCGGTTGATGTTCTACGGCCAGGGGGCCGGTGGTGCGCCGACCGCGTCGGCCGTGATGGGCGATCTGGTGATGGCCGCCCGCAACAAGTTCTACGGTGGCCGCGCCCCCGGCGAGTCGGTTTATGCTGAGCTGCCGATCGCACCGATCGGTGACATCCCCACCCGCTACCACGTGAACCTGCGGGTTGCCGACCGCACCGGGGTTCTGCAGGCAGTATCCGGCAAATTCGCCGAGCACGGGGTCAGCATCTCGACGGTCCGCCAGGAGGGATACGACGAGGGTGCGCGACTGGTGGTGGTCACCCACCACGCCCCCGAGTCGGCACTGGCCGCTACGGTGGCAGCACTTGCCGAGTTGGATTCCGTCACGTCTGTGACCAGCGTCTTGAGATTGGAAGGCACCGAGGAATGAGTCAGACAGGAGCGCCGCTGTCGGCAGGGGCCGTGCACACCCCCTGGCCGGGACTGATCGCCGCCTACCGCGATCGACTGGCGGTCGGTGCCGACTGGGAGCCGGTCACGTTGTTCGAGGGTGGCACCCCGCTGGTGCCCGCGCACCATCTGTCGGAGCTGACCGGCTGCGAGGTGTATCTCAAGGTCGAAGGTGCCAACCCGACCGGTTCGTTCAAGGACCGCGGGATGACCATGGCGATGACCGATGCCAAGGCTCGCGGCCAGAAGGCGGTGCTGTGCGCCTCCACCGGTAACACTTCCGCGTCGGCCGCGGCCTACGCCACCCGCGCCGGAATGCACTGCGCGGTGCTGATTCCGCAGGGCAAGATCGCGATGGGCAAGCTGGCCCAGGCCGTCATGCTCGGCGCGAAGATCATCCAGGTCGAGGGCAATTTCGACGACTGCCTCGAACTGGCCCGGAAGGTCACCTCCGATTTCCCCGAGGTCGGGCTCGTGAATTCGGTGAACCCGGCCCGCATCGAGGGACAGAAGACCGCTGCCTTCGAAATCTGCGACGCACTGGGCAAGGCCCCCGACGTCCATGCGCTCCCGGTCGGTAACGCGGGCAATATCACCGCGTACTGGAAGGGATACAGCGAATATCACACCGATGGCATCACCACCGGTCGGCCGCGCATGCTCGGGGTCCAGGCCGCGGGTGCGGCGCCCCTGGTCAACGGTGCTCCGGTGAAAGACCCCGAGACCATCGCGACCGCCATCCGGATCGGTGCGCCCGCGTCGTGGAACAGCGCCGTGGCCGCCAAGGAACAGTCCGGCGGAGCCTTCCGGGCCGCGACCGACGAGGAGATCCTGGCCGCGTACCGGCTGGTCGCCGGCCGCGAGGGTGTCTTCGTGGAGCCCGCGTCGGCCGCCAGCGTGGCGGGTCTGCTGGCGGCGCGCGCAGAGGGATGGCTCGAGCCGGGCCTGACCGTGGTCTGCACCGTCACCGGCAACGGTCTCAAGGATCCCGACACCGCGCTGTCGGGGATGCCACAGGTCCAGGCGATCGCGGTGGATCCGGTCGCGGTGGCGCGCGAGCTCGAGTTGGCCTGAGTTGCGCGCGCGTGAAGGTCAGCTGATGGCGCAGGTACGGACGCTCCCGCCCGGTATCACCGTCACCGCGCGGGTGCCGGCGTCCAGCGCCAACCTCGGTCCGGGTTTCGACTCGCTCGGTATCGCCCTGGGTCTTTACGACGAAATCGCGGTACGTACCACCGATTCCGGGCTTACCATTCGGGTGGAGGGGGAGGGCGCCGACGATGTCCCTTGGGGCCCTTCGCATCTGGTGGTTCGCGCCATCGAGCGCGGTCTGGAGGCTGCGGGCCTGTGGGCCGACGGTCTGGACGTGGTGTGCCGCAACGTGATTCCGCATTCGCGGGGGCTGGGATCCTCGGCCTCCGCGGCGGTGGGCGGGCTGGCCGCGGCGCGCGGGCTGGCCGCCGAATTCGATCCGGCGTTGGCCGGGTCGGATGCCGAACTGGTGCAACTCGCCTCGGAATTCGAAGGTCATCCCGACAACGCCGCGGCCAGTGTGCTGGGCGGTGTCGTGGTCTCCTGGACCGAATCCGACAGCGCCGCCGAGGTGGACGCCAACATCTCCGTGGAGCATCATCAGCGGGTTTACCGCGCGGTGCGGCTGGAACCACATGCCCGGCTGAAGGCCACGGTCCTGATTCCGCAGGAGCGTTCCTCGACCGCGCATACTCGGGGTCTGCTGCCCGATATGGTGCCGCACGGCGACGCCGCCTTCAACGCGAGCCGCGCCGCCCTGGCCGTCGTCGCGCTGACCGAGCGTCCCGATCTGCTGCTGCCGGCCACCCAGGACCGCCTGCATCAGGGCTACCGTTCCGCGGCGCTGCCGCTGACCACAGCCTGGATCGCCCGGCTGCGCACTGGGGGGCTCGCGGCAATGGTGTCGGGTGCCGGCCCCACCATCCTCGCGCTGGGAACCGAAGAATTTCCGGACGACCTGCGTAAACTCGCCGCGGAGGACGGTCTGCGGGTGGTCGAGCCCGATATTTCCGCGGGTGTTCGCGTGGATTGACGGCGTGGCCGTCTTGCTGACGTCGGCGGACAGAGCTATTCTGGGCTGGTCCGTACATCGTGCGCGTCAGACGCCGGTGCTTCATCAGGGCAATCGCTCCAGCAGGCTCCTTGCTCGAATCAGGTGGCTCGGGGGCTCGAATCACTCGGGACTTCGGCTTCCATCTAGGGGATAGCGACTGGAATGATCAATCCCATTCAGTGAACCGGTGTCCGCGACCAGGTGGTTATCCCATCGGTCAGGCGGGGTAGGCGATACGGCATCCGAGCTCGGCACGGTGATCGGGCTTCGGGACGACCCCTCGAATATGCACACGGCAATCGAGGGAAGGAAAGGATCTCCGTGACAGATACGGACCTGCTCGCGACACCCGGGGTGGACACTGCAAATCCCTCGGACGGCCGCGAAAGTGACTCCGGACAGATTTCGAAGATGAGCGAACATACCGACGTCGCACGATCGGGGCTGACTGGAATGTTGTTGCCGCAGTTGCGTGCGCTTGCCGGAGAGCTCGGTATCCGAGGTACATCCGGGATGCGTAAGGGCGATCTCATCGCCGCTATCAAGGAAAATCAGGCCGCTGCCGCCGGTAAGCCGCCGCGCGGTGGTCGTAGCGATGCGAAGGGCGCCGACAAGAAGAACGCCGCGGCCCAGCCTGCGGCGGACGCGGCGGATTCCGCTGCGAAGTCCGCTCCGGACGCCGGCGCCGCCAAGGCCGAGACCTCCGCGAACGCTGCCGAATCGACCGGTAAGGAGCGTGCCAAGAGCGAATCGCCGCGCGGTGGTTCGCGCAACGGTCGTGGTCGCCAGCAGACGCTCGACGATGTCGCTGCGGAGCCCGCGCCTGCCAAGAGCGAGCCTGCCAAGAGCGAGGCCGCGTCGGCGTCGAAGAACGAGGCGGCGGAATCTGCTGCGCGCCCGGCCGATTCGGGCGACGAGTCCGGTCGTGACGGCGGTCAGCGGGGGCGGGGCCGCCAGCGCCGCGGCCGCGACCAGCGTGGCGACGGTGACAACCGCGGCGGTGATGCACGCTCGGATCACAAGGGCGAGTCGAAATCCGATTCCGGTGACGGCAAGTCCGATCAGGATCAGGGCGAGCGTCGTCGCGATCGCAACCAGTCCGGCGGTGGCCAGAATCAGTCCGGTAACGGGCCGGCGCGCGGTGGCGACGACGAGGAAGGCGGCCGCGGACGTCGTGGCCGGCGCTTCCGCGAGCGTCGCCGTGGCGGGCGCGACCGTGACGGTGGTGACGGTCGCGACGTCGAGCTGCGCGACGACGATGTCCTGCAGCCGGTTGCCGGCATCCTCGATGTGCTCGACAACTACGCCTTCGTTCGTACCTCCGGTTACCTGGCCGGTCAGAACGATGTGTACGTCTCGATGAACATGGTGCGCAAGAACGGCCTGCGTCGCGGTGATGCGATCACCGGTGCGGTCCGCGCCCCTCGCGAGGGTGAGCAGGGCAATCAGCGGCAGAAGTTCGATCCGCTGGTGCGGCTGGACACCGTCAACGGCTCCGATGTCGACGCTGCCAAGCGCCGGCCGGAGTTCAACAAGCTGACTCCGCTGTACCCCAATCAGCGGCTGCGGCTCGAGACTGCGCAGAACCCCAAGCTGACCACGCGCGTGATCGACCTGATCATGCCGATCGGTAAGGGACAGCGCGCCCTGATCGTGTCACCGCCGAAGGCCGGTAAGACCACGATCCTGCAGGACATCGCGAATGCGATCGCCACCAACAACCCCGAGTGCTACCTGATGGTCGTGCTGGTGGACGAGCGTCCCGAAGAGGTCACCGATATGCAGCGCTCCGTGCGCGGTGAGGTGATCGCCTCCACGTTCGACCGGCCGCCGAGCGATCACACCTCGGTCGCCGAGCTGGCGATCGAGCGGGCCAAGCGCCTGGTCGAGATGGGCCAGGACGTTGTCGTGCTGCTCGATTCGATCACTCGTCTGGGTCGTGCCTACAACAACTCCTCGCCGGCTTCGGGCCGCATCCTGTCCGGTGGTGTGGACTCCACCGCGCTGTATCCGCCCAAGCGGTTCCTCGGCGCGGCCCGCAACATCGAGAACGGCGGCTCGCTCACCATCATCGCCACCGCGATGGTGGAGACCGGTTCCACCGGTGACACGGTGATCTTCGAGGAGTTCAAGGGCACCGGTAACGCCGAGCTCAAGCTCGATCGCAAGATCGCCGAGCGCCGGGTGTTCCCGGCTGTGGACATCAACCCGTCCAGCACTCGTCACGACGAGCTGCTGATGTCTCCGGACGAGATGGCGGTCGTGCACAAGCTGCGCCGGGTGTTGTCCGGACTGGATTCCCAGCAGGCGATCGATCTGCTCATCGATCGGTTGAAGAAGTCGAAGAACAACGTCGAATTCTTGATGACGGTCTCGAAGACCGCGCCGGGTGCGCTCGACGAGTAACCGGACGCACGCACACTTCGCGGCGGTTCGCGCTTTCGGGCGCGGCCGCCGCGTCGTATTTCCCGGGGCTCCGGTGGGCGGCGGCGTCGGGTGGCGACGCGGCTCGACGACGGGAGGTCGGGGGAGTGCGATGGTGGTGCGGCTGCGTGTCGTCGTCGCGCGGCGTTCGTGGCGAATAGAACAGCATGCCGACCATCGCGGCGCCGCCGATCAGCCCGATCAGGATGAGTGCGGTGGCTCCGGTGATGGACCCGGTCGAGAACGAGACCGCCGCGAATTCGTAGGTCTCGGGGGATTGCGCAGGCGCCGGCGCGGGTGCAGGCCGGTCCGGTGCGGCGACGAGCCCGGCCACGGCGGTGAGCGCGAGAGTGGCGAGGACCGATCCGGCGTAGATCTCGGTCGCATGCCGGCGTCCCGGCAGCATGCGGATTCGGCGGCGATGCGCGCGATGGGCTCCGGGCGACGGCGACCGGGATCTACTCGTCCCCCGTGCGACCTGGAAGTTCACTGGTTCACCTCGGGTCGTCGGTTGGTTTCGTCGGAATTGTGGCTCTGCCATGAATCTACGAACAGTGGTGTTCGCATTCCCGAGTAGCCGACTACTCGAATTCAGCGTGGCTCGAGCACGGCACATTCGCGTGCCGTTACTTTCCGGGGCCGAGGATCCTGGGGCATCGGATCGCTGCGACAGCGATGGGCGAATCCCCGACGGGTGCGCGGAACAAATCCGTTCCGGGGTGCGTTGTGCGTGCGTATCGGCGGTTCTGGCATACTGGATCGCCGGTGCGTCTGCGATCTGCAGACCATCCCGCCTAGTCGGTTCCGGTTCACGTCCGTCGAGGGTCACACAGCAGATCAGGTTGTGGGCTCGGGCGACCCGGGGCCAGATCGAGAGGACACCCATGAAGGCAGGAATCCACCCGGCATACGTGCCGACCACCGTTGTCTGCGGTTGCGGCAACACCTTCCAGACTCACAGCACCAAGGAGTCGGGCCAGATCACCGTCGAGGTCTGCTCGCAGTGCCACCCGTTCTACACGGGCAAGCAGAAGATCCTCGACACCGGCGGCCGCGTCGCCCGCTTCGAGGCCCGTTACGGCAAGCGCGCCAAGAAGTCCGAGTCCTCGGAAGCCAAGTAGCTGTCCCGCCAACGCCCGTCCTGCCTTCGCAGGCCGGGCGTTGGTGTGTTTCTGGTGCCCGAAACTCCCAGCAGGAGGCAGTACTCCCATGGCCGACAAGATCACGGCCCCATCCGCTATCGACGATATTCTGGCCGAACACGCCGGCCTGGAGACGCAGCTGTCGGACCCGGCGCTGCACAACGACCCGGCCGAGGCCCGGCGCGTCGGTAAGCGGTTCGCCGAACTGGCGCCGATCATGTCGACCTACACCAAGCTCACCGCCGCCCGTGACGACCTGTCCGCGGCGCGTGAGCTGGCCGCCGACGACGCCTCCTTCGCCGCCGAGGTCCCCGACCTCGAGCAGCAGGTCGACGAGCTGGAGAACACACTCACCGACCTGCTGGCCCCGCGTGACCCGCACGACAGCGACGATGTCGTACTCGAGGTGAAGTCGGGGGAGGGTGGTGAGGAGTCCGCCTTGTTCGCCTCCGACCTGGCGCGCATGTACCTCCGCTATGCCGAACGCCACGGGTGGAAGGTGGAGGTGCTCGACGCGAACATCTCCGATCTGGGCGGCTACAAGGAGGCCACCCTGTCGATCAAGAGCCGCGAGCCGAGCCGGGACGGGGTCTGGTCGCGGTTGAAGTTCGAAGGCGGGGTGCACCGCGTGCAGCGGGTGCCGGTGACCGAATCACAGGGCCGCATCCACACCTCGGCCGCCGGCGTCCTGATCTATCCGGAACCCGACGAGGTCGAGCAGGTCCAGATCGACGAATCCGATCTGCGTATCGACGTCTACCGCTCCTCGGGTAAGGGCGGGCAGGGCGTCAACACCACCGACTCCGCGGTCCGCATCACCCATCTGCCCAGCGGCATCGTGGTGACCTGCCAGAACGAGCGTTCGCAGCTGCAGAACAAGCTGCGTGCCATGCAGGTGCTCGCCGCACGGTTGCAGGCACTGGCCGAGGAGCAGGCCGATGCCGATGCCGCCGCAGGCCGGGCCTCACAGATCCGCACAGTGGACCGTTCCGAGCGCATCCGCACCTACAACTTCCCCGAGAACCGCATCACCGACCATCGCATCGGGTTCAAGGCGCACAACCTGGACTCGGTCCTCGACGGTGACCTCGATGCAGTGCTCGACGCGCTCGGCGAGGCGGATCGCGCCGCCCGGCTGGCCGCCGAGTAGCACCCCGAGGGTGGTGTTGCGCCGGCCGCTCGCGCGGGGCCGGCGGCGCCGACCGGGCGTGAGATCGGCTCTGCGCGCCCGTGACATCATGGGGTATTCGCCGGGTTCTCGATGTTCGGCCCGGCCCTTCTCCAGGAGGCTGCACTCTGCACGGCAATCCATCCGGCGAGGCGGGTACGCGCCGTGTGCCGCTGCGCCCCGCGGTCAACGCGGCTGCCCGCACGCTCGCGTCGGCGGGGGTCCCCAGCCCGCAGATCGATGCCGAATATCTGGCTGCCCGTGTGCTCGAGGCCGAGCGCTCGCGGCTGGCATTGATTCCGATGGTGACTCCGGAACAACTCGAACAGTTCCACACGCTGGTGGCGCGCCGCGCGGACCGGGTGCCGCTGCAGCATCTGACCGGTACCGCGTCCCTGGGGGAAGTGGATCTCGACGTGGGGCCGGGGGTTTTCGTGCCACGTCCGGAAACCGAGCTGCTGTTCGCGTGGGCCCTGGCGCGACTGGAGGCGGCCGGACACGACCGGCCGCCGATGGTGGTGGATCTGTGTACCGGATCGGGCGCGCTGGCGCTTGCGATCGCCCACGCCAGGCCCGACGCCCGGGTGCACGCGGTGGAGCTGGATCCCACGGCCCGGCGGTGGGCTCAGCGCAATGCCGATCGGCAGCAGGCGCAGGGCGATACCCCCGTCACGGTGTCCGCGGGCGATGTGACGAGCGCGGATGTACTGGCCGAGCTGAACGGCCGCGTCGATCTGGTCGTCGCCAATCCGCCCTACATTCCCACCGGCGCGGTGCTCGATCCCGAAGTGGCCGAGCATGATCCGCATCTGGCCTTGTTCGGTGGCGTCGACGGATTGTCCGTGATCGCACCCATGATCAGCACGGTGGCGCGACTGCTGCGCCCGGGCGGATTCGTCGCGGTCGAACACGACGACTCGCACGGCTCCGAGGTCGCGGCGTTGTTCGCCGCCCACGGCGGATTCGACCAGATCACCGAACATCCCGATCTGGCCGGCCGCCCCCGCTTCGTCGCTGCACGGTTGCGGACCTAGCGTCTTTCGCTCGATCGAGTGGTCCCTGCGGCGTGCGGGCGCGCATTCAGCGGGTATGCCAGTTGGTAACTGTTGCGGTGGACTACTACCGTTCGGTGATAGTTGCCACTCGGTCGCCACAGCCGGGCCCGACGCCGGGCACAGTGCCGAGAGACACATTCAATAGACTCGGCGCCGTGAGTACCGTCTACGACTGCTCCGATCCCGATTCTCGTGCCGCCGGGCTGACTGCTGCGCGGACCACCTTGAAATCCGGACGGCTGGCTGTCATCCCCACCGACACGGTCTACGGAATCGCCGCGGACGCGTTCGATTCCGCTGCCGTGGCCGCCCTGCTCGCGGCCAAACGGCGTGGGCGCGATATGCCGGTGCCGGTGCTGGTGGGTTCGTGGAACACCATCGACGGACTCGTGTTCTCCGTACAACCCAGAGCCCGCGATCTGATCCGCGCGTTCTGGCCGGGCGGGCTCAGCCTGGTGGTGCAGCAGGCGCCATCGCTGGCGTGGGATCTGGGGGATGCCCGCGGCACCGTGATGCTGCGCATGCCGCTGCATCCCATCGCGCTGGAATTGCTGCGTGAGGTGGGGCCGATGGCGGTATCGAGTGCGAACGTCTCCGGACAGCCGCCGGCCACCACGGTGACCGAGGCACGCGACCAGCTCGGCTCGCTGGTGGGTACCTACCTCGACGGTGGCCCCGCCGACCACGGCGTGCCCTCGACGATCGTCGACCTGACGGCCGATCGCCCGCGAGTACTGCGCGCGGGCGCGGTGACGCTCGAGCAGCTCGGTGAGGTCCTGGGCATGTCACCGGACGAGCTGTCGCCCGAGACGGCCGGCTGACGGCACGGTAGATGGTCTTCAGTCAGGGCGCGGTCGTCCCGCTGCGCGAGCTGCTTCTGGTCCTGCTCGTGTCGGCGGTGGTGACGATGTTGTCCACCGGCGGAATTCGAACACTGGCG
Organism: Nocardia vermiculata NBRC 100427; assembly: GCF_001613265.1. Classification (GTDB taxonomy): domain Bacteria; phylum Actinomycetota; class Actinomycetes; order Mycobacteriales; family Mycobacteriaceae; genus Nocardia; species Nocardia vermiculata. The sequence goes on along the minus strand of NZ_BDCA01000007.1, from coordinate 11,983 downwards.
ATCGGTTTCGGCGCCATCGCGGTCCCGCGTGATCGTGATGTGCACCTGGAACCGATCCCACGCATGGGCGGTGTCGGTATCTATCTCGGCGTACTGGCCGCGGTGTTGTTCGCGCACCAGCTCCCCGCGTTGCGCCGGGGCTTCGACTATCCGCACGATATTCCGGCGGTACTGGTCGCGGGCACGCTGATCGTGCTCGTGGGAATCGTCGACGATCGGTGGGGGCTGGACGCCCTGACCAAGTTCGTCGGCCAGATCACCGCTGCCGGAGTCATGGCCGTGATGGGGCTGAGCTGGGTCGCCATCTACAACCCGTTCAGCAACACCACCGTGGTACTCGATCAGCTGCAGGGCGGCGTGGTGACAGTGGCGATCACGGTCACCATGATCAACGCGATGAACTTCGTCGACGGACTCGACGGTCTGGCCGCGGGGTTGGGCCTGATCGCGGCCGTCGCGGTATTCGTGTTCACCGTCGGTTTGCTCTACGAGCAGGGCGGCGCCACCGATACCTTCCCGCCGGCCCTGTTGGCCGCCGCGCTGGCGGGCGGATGCCTGGGATTCCTGCCCCACAATTTCAATCCGGCCCGCATATTCATGGGCGATTCCGGTTCGATGCTGATCGGTTTGATGCTGGCTGCCGTCTCGACCGGCGCCTCCGGCCGGATTCCGCTCACCGGATACGGCCCGCGCGATATCGTCGGCCTGCTTTCACCGCTGTTGCTGGTGGGGGCGGTGATGTTTATTCCGGTGCTGGATCTGGTGCTGGCAATCGTGCGGCGCGTGCGCGCCGGAGTGAGTTTCTCCACACCCGACAAAATGCATCTGCACCACCGCCTGCTCCAGATCGGCCATTCGCATCGGCGGGTGGTGCTGCTGATCTACTTGTGGGTCGGGGTGCTGGCCTTCGCCGCGGTCGGCTCGTCGTTGATGGATCGCCGGGTGGTGGTGCTGCTGTTCGCGGCGGGCCTGGTATTCGCACTGGTGGTGACGGCCGTCCCGTCACTGCGGGAGCTCGCCGGGCTCCGCGGTCGCCGCAAGTAAGGGCCTAGTAAAGTAGCGACTGTGAGCACGGCACCCGAATATCATCCCGATGCCCCGCTGCGAGCGGCGCTGCGTTACGGCATTGCCGGACTCTGTGTGCTGGTGGTGGTTTCGGTTGTTGCCGGTTCGATTGTCGCGGGCTGGGCCGGCTTCTGGGGGGCCTTGATCGGCTCCGCGATCGGTGGCTTCTTCATTCTCACCACTGCCGCTCTCGTGTTGTTCAGTGCGAAACTGGACAGCGGGATTCAGGGGATGGTGATGCTGGGAAGCTGGGTCGGCAAACTGCTGATCGTGATGGTTGTGGTCGCGATCGTGCAGCGCTTCGATTTCTACAGTCCCGGTACCCTGTTCCTGACGGTCGTGGGTGCGTTGCTGATTGTTCTCGGGGCCGAAACATATGGACTTCTGCGGCGGCGTGTTCCGGTGATCGATCCACCCTCCGGCCCCGTCGACCAAGATCGTTCCAATATTTGAACCGACCCCCTACACGTTGTCGTAGACACCTTGGTAAACTCTTTACCGTAAGCATCCATAAACACGGGGCCGACCGCATCAGGACTGATGTGAGAGGTTATGCTTACTGCTGTGCCGGATCTTCTGTGCGGAGTTTCCGGCCCTGCACCGTCGACGATGTCGCCGACGTACAGACGCCACAGTGGGACTTACCCGCGCAGCTGCTGACGAACTCGAGCCGACCTGAGTCGACCCCCCTGATCGTCAATGTCCGATCGAACCGCGAGATCGAGGTTGTCCCGCGGCCCGAACACGGGAGAGAACGCTGAGCGTCACCACTTTGGCGGGCGAGTTCCACGCGCCTTCGCTGCAAGACTTCTTCCCTCCGGCTCTGCTGTTCGAGGGGACGCCGTTCGAGCTCGACCGTTTGATGCTGATCCGCATCATCATGGCGGCCGTTCTGGCCGCGGTCATGTTGCTCGCATTCCGCAGTCCCCGCCTCGTACCGCGCGGTCTGCAGAACGTCGCGGAGATCGGACTGGTGTTCGTTCGCGAGCAGATCTGCGAAGAGATCCTCGGCAAGGAAAGCGGCCGGAAATACTTCCCGCTCATCGCCACGATCTTCTTCACGGTCTTGTTCCTGAACTTCTCGAGCGTCATCCCGTTCTTGAACATCTCCTCGAACGCCCGCGTCGGTATGCCGATCGTGCTCGCCGCGATCGCCTATATCGCGTTCAACTACGTGGGTATCCGCAAGTACGGGTTCTGGCGGTACATGCGCTCGTCGATCGTGGTGCCCAATGTGCCGATCGCGCTGCACGTACTGCTGATTCCGATCGAGTTCATCTCGACCTTCGTCCTGCGTCCGTTCACCCTGACCGTCCGACTCATGGCCAACATGCTGTCCGGTCACATCATGCTGGTGCTGTTCTTCAGCGCCACCCAGTTCTTCCTGTTCGACGCCGTCTCGTGGATGAAGATCTTCTCGCCGTTCTCCTTGCTGGCGGGATTCGGATTCACCCTGTTCGAGCTCTTGGTTGTCTTCCTGCAGGCCTACGTGTTCGCACTGCTGACCGCCGTCTACATCTCCCTGGCGCAGCACGCCGACTCGCACTGACCGCACAACCGCACAAGAACTGCCCCACCGGCCGCCGGGTGGGTGGGCAACAGAAAGGGAAAGAAATCTCATGAGCCTCTCCTACGTGGCCGCCGAACTCGCCCAGAACTCGGAACCGGTGAAGGGCTACGGCGCTATCGGCTACGGTCTGGCCGCGATCGGCCCGGGTATCGGTGTCGGCATCGTTGTCGGTAAGGCGATCGAGGGCATCGCTCGTCAGCCCGAGCTGCAGGGCACCATCCGGACCAACATGTTCCTGGGTATCGCCTTCACCGAGGCGCTGGCCCTGATCGGCCTCGTTGCCGGCTTCATCTTCTGATTCCCATGAACAGCATGTATCTGCTCGCCGAGGATGCGGAGGATATAAACCCCCTCATCCCGGAGACCTACGACATCGTGTGGTCGCTGGTCTGTGTTGTGGTCATCGGGTTCCTGTTCTACAAGTACGTGGTTCCCCGTTTGACGAAGGTGCTCGACGAGCGCTCACAGAAGATCGAAGGCGGCATGGAAGCGGCCGAGGCCGCGCAGGCCGAAGCCCAGCAGACCCTGCAGCAGTACCAGCAGCAGCTGGCGGAGGCCCGGCTGGAGGCGGCACGCATCCGCGAGGAAGCGCGCACCCAGGGCCAGCAGATCCTCGCCCAGCTGCGGTCCGAGGCGCAGGCCGAGGCCGATCGCATCGTCACTGCGGGTCACGCCCAGCTGGATTCGCAGCGTCAGCAGATTGTTACCGAATTGCGGTCCGAGCTCGGCCGCACCGCGGTAGACCTGGCCGAGAAGATCATCGGGCAGTCCGTGGCGGACGAGGCCAAGCAGGCCGCGTCCATCGACCGGTTCCTTACCGAGCTGGATGAGAAGGCCGGCATCGGGGTCGGCAGGTAACCTGCGCCTGAGAGGTTCGTCCGGTGACATGAGTCACCGGACGTGACCGAACCGGTGCCCCGGAATTCAACTCAGTGAAAGTGGGAAGCATGTACGCAGCGAGCCGCGAGGCGAGTTCCCGTGCGAGGGAAGCTCTTTCGGCCGCACTGTCCGCGACCGGTGACATCACCATCGCAACGACGGGTTCCGAACTGTTCGCCGTAGTCGACGTGCTCGACGACCAGCGTTCGCTGCGTGTCGCGCTCGCGGATAAGTCGGTGTCCAGTTCGGTGCGAGCCGAACTGGCCGAACGCGTGTTCGGCGGCAAGATCAGCGCGGCCACGCTGGCCGTGCTGACCACGGCCGTCGCCCAGGACTGGTCCCGTACCCGGGATCTGGTCGACACCCTGGTGGTGCTGGGGCAGGAGGCGCTGTTGCGTGCCGCGGCCGACCGCGGCCGTATCGACGCCGTCGAGGACGAGCTGTTCCGGCTGGCGCGCATCATCGAGGACAATCCGAATCTGGAGCAGGCCCTCACCGATCACGCCACCTCACAGCAGGCCAAGCGCGAACTGCTGGCCCGGCTGCTCACCGGCAAGGTCGAAGACATCACCATGCAGCTGGCCGAGCAGGCCGTCGGCCGTTCGCGTGGTGACGCGGGCATCGCCTTCGATCAGCTGTCCGAGCTGGCGGCATCCCTGCGCAAGCAGATCGTCGCCTACGTTCGTGCGGCCACGGAGCTGACGCAGCAGCAGCGGGAGCAACTCGCCGCATCGCTGCAGCGGATCTATGACAAGCCGGTCACCGTCCATGTGCAGATCGACACCAGCCTGCTGGCCGGTGTCGTCATCCGCATCGGTGACGACGTCATCGACGGCAGTGCGGTCGGTCGACTGCGCCGTCTGCGCCAATCCCTGGCCTAGCCGGCCTCGGCGGCCCGGCACCCACCCCGACATTCCAGACCACAGCGAGAGCAGGAAGAACCATGGCGGAGCTGACGATCTCCCCCGATGAGATCCGTAGCGCGATCGAAAGCTACACCCAGAGCTACACCCCCGAAACCTCGATCGAGGAAATCGGCACGGTTACCGACACCAGTGACGGCATCGCGCACGTCAGCGGCCTGCCGTCGGCGATGACCAACGAGATCCTCGAATTCCCCGGCGGCGTGCTGGGTGTTGCGCTGAACCTCGACCCCGACGAAATCGGCGCGGTCATCCTCGGTGAGTTCAACGGCATCGAAGAGGGCCAGCAGGTCCGCCGCACCGGTGACGTGCTCTCGGTGCCGGTCGGCGACAACTTCCTCGGCCGCGTCATCGACCCGCTCGGCAAGCCGATCGACGGCCTGGGCGAGATCGAATCCGATGAGCGCCGCGTGCTGGAGCTGCAGGCCGCGACCGTGCTGGAGCGTCAGCCGGTCGAGGAGCCGATGGCCACCGGCATCACCGCCATCGACGCACTGACCGCCATCGGCCGCGGCCAGCGTCAGCTGGTCATCGGCGACCGCAAGACCGGTAAAACCGCGCTCTGCATCGACGCCATCCTGAACCAGAAGGCCAACTGGGAGTCCGGCGATCCGACCAAGCAGATGCGTTGCATCTACGTCGCGATCGGCCAGAAGGGCTCCACCATCGCCGGTGTGAAGTCCGCGCTCGAGGCCCACGGGGCGCTGGAGTACACGACGATCGTCGCGGCACCTGCGTCTGATTCGGCCGGTTTCAAGTGGCTCGCGCCCTACACCGGTTCCGCGCTCGGCCAGCACTGGATGTACCAGGGCAAGCACGTCCTGATCGTGTTCGACGACCTGTCCAAGCAGGCCGAGGCCTACCGCGCCATCTCGCTGCTGCTGCGTCGTCCGCCGGGCCGCGAGGCGTATCCGGGTGACGTCTTCTACCTGCACTCCCGCCTGCTGGAGCGTTGCGCGAAGCTGTCCGACGAGATGGGCGCCGGTTCGATGACGGGTCTGCCGATCATCGAGACCAAGGCCAACGACATCTCGGCGTTCATCCCGACCAACGTCATCTCCATCACCGACGGCCAGGTCTTCCTCGAGTCCGACCTGTTCAACAAGGGTGTGCGTCCGGCCATCAACGTCGGTACCTCGGTCTCCCGTGTCGGTGGCGCCGCGCAGACCAAGGGCATGAAGAAGGTCGCCGGTTCGCTGCGTCTGGAGCTGGCCTCCTACCGCGAGCTCGAAGCGTTCTCCGCCTTCGCCTCCGATCTGGATGCCGCCTCGCTGGCCCAGCTCGAGCGTGGTGCCCGCTGGGTCGAGCTGCTCAAGCAGGATCAGTACTCCCCGGTTGCGGTCGAGGACCAGATCGTGTCGATCTTCCTGGTCGACGCCGGCTACTTCGACACCGTGCCGGTCGCCGACGTCCGCCGCTTCAACAACGAACTGCTCGAGTCGCTGCACCGCAGCGCCGCCGCGGCGTTCGAGTCGATCGAGGGTGGCAAGGTGCTGCAGGGCGAGGCCGCCGACTCCATCAAGGCCGAGACCGAGCGCTTCAAGCAGGGCTTCCTGGCTTCCGACGGCAGCCGCGTGGTCAACGAGGCCGGCGCGGGCGAACTGGACCACGAAGAGGTCGAGTCGCTGTCGGTCACCCGTAAGCACGTCGAGAAGTAAGCCGGGTCCGACCATGCCGACCAATCCGATACGCGGGATACGCGAAGGGAGTGTGAACCGCTGATGGCGAACTTGCGTGAACTGCGCTCCCGTATTCGTGGTGTGAGCTCGATCAAGAAGATCACCAAGGCGCAGGAGCTGATCGCGACCTCGCGGATCAGTAAGGCCCAGGCCCGGGTCGCCGCCGCGAAGCCGTACGCGGAAGAGATCACCAAGGTACTGAGCGAACTCGCTGCTGCCTCGTCGAATCTCAACCATCCGCTGCTGACCGAGCGGGAGAACCCGAGTCGGGCCGCCGTCCTGGTCATCACCAGTGACAGCGGTATGTGCGGTGGCTACAACGCCAACGTGCTCAAGCGCGCGGAGGAGCTGCTGACCACACTGCGCTCCGAGGGCAAGGAGCCGGTGCTCTACGTCATGGGCAACAAGGGCCTGACGTACTACACCTTCCGGCGCCGGTCGGTGTCGGGTTCGTGGACCGGCTTCTCGCAGCAGCCGCACTACACCGACGCCTCGGCCGCCTGCGGTCATCTCGTCGACATCTTCATGGCCGGCTCCGGCTCGGAGGTCGAGGCACCCGGCGGCGCGGGCACGATCGAGGGTGTGGACGAGGTACATATCGTCTACACGCGCTTCGTGTCGATGTTGTCGCAGGTTCCGGAGGTGCGCCGGATGGCGCCGATCCAGGTGAGTTTCGTCGACGAGAACTATGAACTCGGCGAGGATATGCTGACCGACTCTCCGGACGCCAAGGTCAGCTCGCTGTACGAGTTCGAACCGGATGCGGACAAGCTGCTCGGCGCACTGCTGCCGAAGTACATCAACACCCGCATCTACTCGTCGCTGCTCGAGGCGGCGGCCTCGGAGTCGGCCGCGCGCCGCACCGCGATGAAGGCCGCCACCGATAACGCCACCGAGCTGGTCGATTCCCTGAGCCGTCAGGCGAACTCGATCCGCCAGGCGAACATCACACAGGAAATCAGTGAGATCGTCGGTGGCGCGAACGCGCTGGCGAACTCGGACCGCGACTAAGCCCTAGCCACCCATGGAAGAAGACAAATGACCGCAGCTGTCACGCAAGAGAACACAAGCCGGGCGGGCGCTGGCACAGGCCGCGTCGTCCGGGTAGCCGGCCCCGTTGTGGACGTCGAGTTCCCGCGCGGAGCGATCCCCGAGCTGTTCAACGCTCTGCATTCGGATATCGTCCTGCCCTCGGTGGCCAAGACGCTGACCCTCGAGGTGGCGCAGCACCTGGGCGACAACGTCGTTCGCACCATTTCGATGCAGCCCACCGACGGCCTCGTCCGTGGCGCGCCGGTGACCGATACCGGCAAGCCGATCTCGGTGCCGGTCGGCGAGGTCACCAAGGGCCATGTCTTCAACGCCCTCGGCGACTGCTTGGACACCCCCGGTCTGGGCCGCGACGGCGAGCAGTGGGGCATCCACCGCGAGCCGCCCGCCTTCGATCAGCTCGAGGGTAAGACCGAGATCCTGGAGACGGGCATCAAGGTCATCGACTTGCTGACCCCGTACGTGAAGGGCGGCAAGATCGGTCTGTTCGGTGGTGCCGGTGTCGGCAAGACCGTTCTGATCCAGGAGATGATCACCCGTATCGCGCGTGAGTTCTCCGGTACGTCGGTGTTCGCCGGCGTCGGTGAGCGCACCCGTGAGGGCACCGACCTGCACCTGGAAATGGAAGAGATGGGCGTGCTGCAGGACACCGCCCTCGTCTTCGGCCAGATGGACGAGCCGCCGGGCACCCGTATGCGTGTCGCCCTGTCCGCGCTGACCATGGCGGAGTACTTCCGCGATGTACAGGGCCAGGACGTGCTGCTGTTCATCGACAACATCTTCCGGTTCACCCAGGCCGGTTCCGAGGTCTCGACCCTGCTGGGTCGTATGCCCTCGGCCGTCGGTTACCAGCCGACCCTGGCGGACGAGATGGGCCAGCTGCAGGAGCGCATCACCTCGACCCGTGGTCGTTCGATCACCTCGATGCAGGCGATCTACGTTCCCGCCGACGACTACACCGACCCGGCGCCGGCGACCACCTTCGCCCACCTGGATGCGACCACCGAGCTTTCCCGCCCGATTTCGCAGAAGGGTATCTACCCCGCCGTCGACCCGCTGACCTCGACGAGTCGGATCCTCGAAGCGTCCATTGTTGGCGACCGGCACTTCGCGGTGGCCAACGAGGTCAAGCGGATTCTGCAGAAGTACAAGGAACTGCAGGACATCATCGCCATCCTCGGTATGGACGAGCTCTCCGAAGAGGACAAGGTCCTGGTGGGCCGTGCCCGTCGCCTGGAGAAGTTCCTCGGCCAGAACTTCATCGTCGCCGAGAAGTTCACCGGCAACGTGGGTTCGGTCGTGCCGCTGGAGCAGACCATCGACGACTTCGACCGGGTTTGCAAGGGCGAATTCGACCACCTGCCTGAGCAGGCGTTCAACTCCTGCGGTGGCCTGGACGACGTCGAGGCGGCCGCGAAGAAGATCGCCGGGAAGTAGTCACCATGGCGGACATGTCAGTTGATCTGGTCGCCATCGAGCGGCGGCTGTGGTCGGGGCAGGCGAGTTTCGTCGGCGCCCAGACCACCGAAGGGCAGATCGGTATTCTGCACGGCCACGAGCCCGTGCTCGGCCAGCTGGCCGAGGGCGGCATCGTGACCATCGAGAGCACCGAGGGTGAGCGGATCGTCGCCGCCGTGCACGGCGGGTTCTTCTCCTGCACGGGTGAGGCCGTCCGGATTCTCGCCGAATCCGCCGAATTCGCTGCCGATATCGATATCGATGCGGCACGTGCGGTGCTGGCCGATCCGAACTCTTCGGAGCAGGAACAGAATGTGGCGACCGCCCGGCTGCGTGCGGTCGAGGCGAAGACGGACTGATCGTCTCCGAACGCTGTCGAGGCGATCTGCCGCCGAGCACAATCGAATAGCACTGCCCGTGTGGCGGTCCGGACATCCGGACCGCCACACTGCTGTTCGGGGACGGCCGCAGGGGATATGCGCAGGCCGGAGCATCAGGCACGGCCGAGACCGGGAGCTGCCGGGCTGCGGCGGTGGTGACGGTCGGGAGAAAAACTTTCGGATCGGCTGACCGGCTGTGTGCCGCGGCGGTGCGGTTTGTAGACTCGCTGCGGGAGCGGTCTTGTCCGGGCAGGGCACGGCGCTGCCGTTGGCGCAGGGCGATGCGAAGGGACGGACCTGGATTGCGGACCGGGATGGTGCTTCTGATCATTCTGGTGCTGTTGCTGGTCGGCGTGGCGCTGGTCTCGCTGTATCGCCTGATCATGTTGCGCCGCGGCGGCACTGCGGCGATTCTGCGGGTGTTGCCCGCGCAGGGCGGCCAGGGGTGGCGGCACGGCCTGATCCGCTACGGCGAGGGCCGGCTCGTGTTCTACAAACTCACCAGTCTGAAACTCGGGCCCGACTCGACCATCCGGCGCCTCGGCATCGAGGTGGTCGATCGTCGCTCCCCGGTGGGCGACGAGTACGACATCATGACCGACGACATCATCGTCATCGCGGTGTCCGACGGCGACGGAAGCTATGAACTCGCGCTGGATCGTGGCTCGCTGGCGGCGTTCCTGTCGTGGGTCGAGTCGAGGCCTTCCGAACGGATCCGGCGGCGGCCGGGGCCCTGATCAGAAATACGGTGATCACTACCCATGAGTGTGCATCTGACCAAGATCTATACCCGCACCGGTGACGACGGCACCACCGGTCTGAGCGACTTCTCCAGGGTGCCGAAGACCGATCCCCGACTGATCGCCTATGCCGACTGTGACGAGACGAATGCGGCTCTCGGCGTAGCGCTGGCGCTGGGCGGGCCCCCGGTGCGGATCGCCGAGGTCCTGCGGCAGGTGCAGAACGATCTGTTCGACGCGGGCGCGGATCTGTCGACTCCGGTGGTTGCGAATCCCAAGTACCCGCCGCTGCGGATCACCCAGCCCTACATCGATCGCGTCGAAGGCTGGTGCGACGAGTTCAATGCCGGACTGACCCCGCTGAATTCGTTCATCCTTCCCGGCGGCACCCCGCTCGCGGCACTGTTGCACGTCGCCCGGACCGTGACGCGCCGCGCGGAGCGTTCGGCGTGGGCCGCGGTCGAGGCCGACCCGGACGGGACGAACGTGCTTCCCGCGAAATACCTGAACCGGCTGTCGGACCTGCTGTTCATCCTCGGCCGACTGGCGAATCCGGACGGTGACGTGCTGTGGCGGCCGGGCGGTTCGGAGACGGACGGACCGGGCGCGACCGACGAGCCCTCCCGTTAGGCTGGCCCCCGTGAGCGAGCTTGCGAGCCAACAATTGATACAGCGTGCGGCGCGCACGGCACCGCCGGCGTCGGCGAGGAGGCGCTGTGAGTGAACGCTTCCTGGTGACCGGCGGCCATCGGCTGGTCGGCGAGGTGGCCGTAGGCGGCGCGAAGAACAGCGTGCTCAAGCTGATGGCCGCCGCGCTGTTGGCCGAGGGGACGACGACGATTACGAACTGCCCGGACATCCTGGACGTCCCGCTGATGGCCGAGGTGCTGCGCGGGCTGGGCTGCGATGTGACGGTCGACGGTTCCGTGGTGGCCATCACCACGCCGGCGGAACCGAAGTATCACGCGGACTTCCCGGCGGTCACCCAGTTCCGTGCCTCGGTGTGTGTGCTCGGCCCGCTGATGGCGCGCTGCAAGCGTGCGGTGGTGGCACTGCCCGGCGGCGATGCCATCGGTTCGCGGCCACTGGATATGCATCAGGCCGGTCTGCGACTACTCGGCGCGACCAGCGAGATCGAGCACGGCTGCCTGGTAGCTCGCGCCGATGAACTGCAGGGCGCGCGCATCCGGCTGGACTTCCCTTCGGTCGGGGCGACGGAGAACATCCTCATGGCCGCGGTCCTGGCCGAAGGGGAGACGGTGATCGACAATGCCGCGCGCGAGCCGGAGATCGTCGACCTGTGCACGATGCTCAATCGGATGGGTGCGCGGATCGACGGCGCCGGCACCTCGGTCCTCACCATCGCAGGTGTGCGCAAGCTGGTGCCGACCACTCACCAGGTGATCGGCGACCGGATCGTGGCCGCTACCTGGGGCATCGCTGCGGCGATGACCATGGGGGATGTACGAGTCACGGGCCTGAATCCGAAGCACCTGTCCTTGGTGCTGGACAAGCTCCGCTCCTCCGGTGCGCGAATCACCTTCGAACCCAACGGGTTCCGGGTGGAGCAGCCGGAGCGGCCGCGTGCGGTGAATTTCTCGACCCTGCCGTTTCCGGGGTTCCCGACCGACCTGCAACCGATGGCCATCGGCCTGGCGACGATCGCGGAGGGCACTTCGATGATCACCGAGAACATCTTCGAGGCGCGCTTCCGGTTCGTGGAGGAGATGATCCGGTTGGGTGCCGATGCGCGCACCGACGGTCATCACGCGGTGATCCGGGGGATTCCCCGTTTGTCGAGTGCACCGGTGTGGTCCTCGGATATTCGCGCCGGCGCCGGGCTGGTCCTGGCCGGACTCGTTGCCGATGGGGTCACCGAGGTGCACGACGTCTTCCACATCGACCGTGGGTACCCCGACTTCGTGGAGAACCTGAGGGGACTCGGCGCCGATGTCGAACGCGTCGGTGTTGCGGCGTAGTCGGTGACATGACGAATTATCGCTCTGACCAGGCGATTTGACTTCGTATCAATGTGTGCGTAACTTATTCCAGGTCAGAGCGACACGGACACCGACCCCGGGCCGAGAGGCCAGGGGAAAACGAGGTAGTACGGAGAGCGCCTGGCGATCACACTGGTTCGACCGGGGTCCGATTTGGTTCGGATCGGATGGTTGAGCTAAGCTAGAAAAGTTGCCTCACCGATCAATCAGAACAACTTCTGGGCGATGGTGTGTGCGTG
>NZ_BDCA01000006.1 GCF_001613265.1 Nocardia vermiculata NBRC 100427 | reverse complement strand
GGGCCGGCACCGTGCGGGCGGAAGCGGACTGGGCCGCGTCCGCCCGCACAGTCGGAATACGAGTGGAGACACGGCCTTTCGTACACGCGGTCAGCCGCGGTTACCCCACGCGATCGGGGTGTCGAGCACTTCGGGATAGTGCTTCTGCTCGTAGCGCCAGATGGCGTCGATGTGTTCCTCCATCGCCGTCAGCGCTGCTGCGGCATCCCCGCCCGCTACCGCGAGGTAGATCTTCTCGTGAATGTCGCAGGTGGCGACTCGGCTGCGCTGGGGGTACTCCATGCCCACCGCGGAGCCGTCGAGCATATCGAGCAATGCATGGATGAGGTATCCGAAGATGGCGTTGCCGGAGCCCTTCGCCACGGTGTCGTGGAAGACGCGGCTCATCTCGACGAAGATCTCCTCGTCGTCGAGGTTCGCGCGCATGTGATCCACCGAATGTTTCAGGGTGGCCAGTTGCTCGGCACTGATCCGTTCCGCGGCGAGTTTGGCCATCATCGGCTCGAGGGCGGTGCGCGCCTCGACGATGGTGCGGAACGGTGCGTTCTCGAACTGCAACAACAGGGTGATCGCGGTCGCCAGGGCCATACCGTCGGGCTGTTTGACGATCGGACCACCGCCGGGTCCGGGCTTGAGCGTGATGACGCCCTGCAATTCCAGGAAGCGCAGCGATTCGCGCAGGGTGCCCCGGCCGATGTCGTACTCTTCGAGCATCACCCGCTCAGGGGGCAGCTTGTCACCGACCTTGTTGCCCCGCTTGTTGATTCCCTCCACGATCCGCTGCGCGACCAGCATCGCGGTCTTCTGCGGGCGCAGCCCTGATTGTGCCATCACACGTCCCTCCATGCGCCAAGCCGCCCCCCGTACCCACTGGAGTTCGAGCCAGGTCAATCCATGATTATGTTTACCTCATGGGGGTGGCGGATGCCAGAAGGGGACGCGGTGCGGCACAGCACATCGTGTGGCACAGACGGGGGCGGTGCACGCAGGGGCGCCCGGACGGTCCGTGGGCGAAACCTGCGTGCACCGCGTCGAAGACGGCTCTCCGGACTACTTGGCCGGGGCCGGCGCCGGTGCGGGCGCAGCGGGTCCGGGCTGGTTGACGGTGGTGAAGTACTGCACCGCGGCCATGATCGCGACCGGTGCGGTCACCAGCAGCTGACCGGCGACGGTGCCCAGGGCGCCGACCGCGAGCACACCGCCGAGGCAGCCGACGGCCGCGGCGGGAATGAACGGGCCGAACATGCCGACGATGGTGGCGGCGGCGACGGTGGCGCCGGCGATACCGCCCAGCAGGCACCCCACGGCCGCGCCACCGAGGCCACCCACCAGGGTGCCCACCGTGGAGCCGACGGTGATAGTGCTGGTCAGGCGGCTCCATGCCGCCTGCTCACGCTCGTAGTCGGTCTTCCAGGGGGCCTGATCTTCATACGGCAGCGCGACCGGCTTGTAGCTGGCATGCGCGAGATCGAACTGCGGTGCGAGGGTCGCGCTGTGGCCACTGATGTCGGCGGCGATCGGGAACACGAAATCGTCGACCCGGAAGGACAGATCGGTGCCGGCGACCACGGTTCCGTTGGGAGCCTTGATCTTCAGTGCGCCGTCCTCGACGTCCATACTTCCCGCATCGGTGGTGATCACGGTGCCGGTGGAGGTGGGGGTTGCGGTGTAGTTGATCGCCTGGGGTTCCGGCGGTGCGGCGTGGGCGGTTCCCGCAATGCCCACGGTGCCTGCGAAAAGCACGCAGGCAGCAGCAATTTTCCTCATCGGTTTTCCTCTTCTCTGGGACCCCTCGACAGCACTGTCGAGGACGTGCAATCCGGCTCACCTGCCGGTGGAGCATCCGGCGGTGGCGGCGGCCGGACTCAGGGCCGGTAGGGGTCGGCCCGCTCGACCGGCGGAGCCGACTTCCAGTCGGGCAGACCGAGTTCGGGAGTTCCGACCGGGCTCTTCCCGCCCGACAGGTAGGTCCACTGCGCATGTCCGAGCTGGTGGATCGTGAAGCACGAGTCGAGCGCGCTGGTGAATCCCATCGCGTCCTGGCTCTGATTCACCGAATCCTTGACCAGCATCGCCGCCATGCTCGGCACCTGTGCGATCCGGCGGGCGAAGTCGAGGGCGCGGTCACCGAGTTCGTCCGCCGGGAAGATCTTGCTGACCATGCCGAGGGCGCGAGCGTCCTCGGCGTCGATGCAGTCGCCGGTGAGGAGCAGCTCCTTGGTCTTGCGAGGTCCGAATTCCCAAGGGTGACCGAAGTATTCGACTCCACACATACCGAGTCGGGTGGCGACCACGTCGGCGAACTGTGTCCCCTCGGCCGCCACGATCAGATCGCATGCCCAGGTGAGCATGAGGGCCGCGGAGAACACGTTGCCGTGCACCTGAGCGATGGTGATCTTGCGTAGTTTGCGCCACCGCAGCGTGTTCTCGTAGAAGTAGTGCCACTCCTGGTGGTATCGGGATTCGACCGCGTCGTGGGTGGCGCCCGTGCAGGTGTAGGACCAGTGCTGGTCGGGGCCCGGGTCGCGCTCGGCCTTGTAGTCGGAGCTGCCGAGATCGTGACCGGAGGAGAATGCGGGGCCGTCACCGGCGAGGATGACCACCCGCACCGTGTCGTCGGCCTCGGCACGTAGGAACGCCTCGCCGAGTTCGACGAGCAGGCCGCGGTTCTGGGCGTTGCGGTAGCGCGGGCGGTTCAGCACGATGCGGGCGATGGTGCCCTCGTCGTGGGTTTCGTAGCGCAGATATTTGTAGTCGACCGGCGTACTGGGATCGTGGGATGCGCCGGGCTCGAGTGCATCGGACATGAGATGAAAAACCTTTCCGGTCAGCGAGTTTCGGGCGCGGTCCGCAGCAGCGACAGCGCCTGGTCGAGCAGTGCCTGGGAAACCCCGTGGAAGCGGCGGCCCAGCGCGGCCTCGGCCTTGCCGGCGCATGCGCGCGCGTGGGTGCCTTCGAGGATGATGGCGAGCCGGTAGCAGGCGAGGACCTGATACCAGTCGAATTCGGACATGTCCCGGCCACTGCTCTCGCCGTAGCGGGCGATGAGCTCCGCACGGGTGGGCAGCCCGTCGAGCTGTCGCGCCAGGCCGACGGTGCGGGACTCGGTGGGGTCGGGCCAGGTCGCCAGGAGGTGGCCCAGGTCGAGTAGCGGATCCCCGACGGTGCCCAATTCCCAGTCGACGATCGCCGCGACTTCGGGGCGGTCGAGGCGGAACATGACATTGCCGAAGTGATAGTCGCCGTGAATGATGCCCTTGCGCCACTGTGCCGGGCGGTGGTCGTCGAGCCAGCGTCCGATCTCGTCGAGCCCGTCGAGCTGCGGGCCCGGCCAGCCGTCGAGGTCGCGATACGAGTCGAGTTGACGCTGCCAGCGGCCGACCTGGCGGTCGATCCATCCGTCCGCCCGTGCGAGTTGTTCGGTGCCGAGGGCGGCGGGGTCCACCTGCGCGAGTGCGGCCGCACCGTCGACGATCGACAGGCCCATCGCATGCTGGAGCTCGGGGGAGGAGGCGAACGGTTCGGGTACCTCCGAGGTGGCGGTGAATCCCGTGATTTCTTCCATCACGAAGAAGACGCATCCCAGCACGTCCAGGTCGTCGCAGAGTGCGACCAGCCGGGGGTGGGGGACCGCACTGTCGGTGAGGGCCGCGAGCAACCGTGCTTCCCGCCGCATCGTTTCGTCGCTGTTGCTGCGTTTGTGCAGCGGCGGGCGGCGGAAGACGTAGTCGCCGCCCGCCCGGGTGAAGCGGGCGAGGATGTTCTGGGTGCCACCGGTCAGGGTCACGACATCCGTGACCGGGCCGGTCCCGACCTCGTTCCGGTCGAGCCACGCCGTGAGTGTGGCGACGTCCACCGGATCTCGATCGCTCATCGGTTTACCTCGTGCCTTTCGTCTGTGGTCCCGGCCGCCGGACACCCGCTCGGAGGGTGCTTCGACGTGACCCAGGTCATTCGCGCTCACCGAAACTAACACATCTATCCGAACTATTGTCATGAATTATTCGAAATTGCGGCGCATAGTTGTTATCGTTTGCCACAGACTGCCCCGGATGTTTCCTGCCTCACACGGCTCGGTGCCTCGGGCGCACATCCTCAATCCAAGCGTTCTCACCAGGTGGTGCAATGGGTATCGAAATGGTTCTGGACATGGCTGTATCGGTCCATCCGGACAGGCAGGCCTTGGGGCGTCGTGACGCCGGTATGACCTACCAGCAGCTCAGCGACGCCGCGTCGCGCGGGGCCGCGGTCCTGAACGAGTACGGCGCCGCACATGTGGTGTTCGTCGGCGTCAACGGGCCGGTACTGCCGATCCTGACCTTCGCCTCCGCTCGTGCCGGGGTGCCGATCGCGCCGCTGAACTACCGGCTCGCGGCCGAACAGCTGCGGGATCTGATCGCGCAGCTGGACCGTCCTCTGATCGTCGCCGATCCGGCCTACCGCGACGCTCTCGACGGCGCCGCCGAGACCGTGCTCACCACTGCACAGTTCATCGAGCTCGCGACCTCGGCCGGACCTGCGGTGACCGATACCGCGCCCGATGACGCCACGGCGGTGGTGCTGTTCACCAGCGGCACCACCTCGGCGCCCAAGGGGGTGCTGCTACGCCACCAGCATCTGCTGTCCTATCTGCTCAACACGGTCGAATTCGGTTCCGCCGCAGCGGAAGAGGCGACGCTGGTCAGTACGCCGCCGTATCACATCGCCGGGATGGGCGCGGTGCTCAGCAATGTGTACGCGGGCCGCCGGATGGTGTACCTACCGGACTTCACGCCGCAGGGCTGGCTCGATCTGGTGCGGGGTGAGGAGATCACCGGGGCGATGGTGGTCCCGACCATGCTCGCCCGCGTCGTCGAACACCTGAACGGCGCACCGGGTGACGCGCCTGCGCTGGCCTCACTGGCCTACGGCGGCGCGCGGATGCCGCAGCCGGTGCTCGAGCGCGCGCTCGCAGCGTTCCCGGCGACCGGATTCGTCAATGCCTACGGTCTCACCGAGACCAGCTCGACGATCGCCGTATTGGGGCCCGACGATCACCGCGAGGCGCTGGCCGATCCCGCGCTGCGAGGCCGGCTCGGCTCGGTCGGGCGCATCGTGCCCGGAATGGAAGCACAGATCCGCGACGAGGAAGACACCACGGTCCTCGCCGAGGGCGAGACCGGTCTGCTGTGGGTGCGCGGTGCGCAGGTCAGCGGTGAATACATGGGGAAGGGATCGGCACTGGACGCCCAGGGCTGGTTCCCGACACGCGACAGCGCCCGCATCGAGGACGGTTTCCTCTACATCGGCGGCCGCGCCGACGACACCATCATCCGCGGTGGCGAGAACATCGCACCGGCCGAGATCGAGGATGTCCTGGTCCACCACGCCGACGTGCGTGAGGTCGCCGTCATCGGTGTACCCGACGACGAGTGGGGCGAGCGGATCTGCGCGGTGATCGTGCCGAACGGTGACGACCACGCCGAACCGCAGGACATCCGGACCTGGTGTCGTGAGCGGTTGCGTGGCTCGCGCACGCCCGACGAGGTCGTTTTCGTCGACGAGCTGCCCCGGACCGCCACCGGCAAGCTGGTGCGCCGGGACCTGGTCGCCCGGGTATCGGACTGACCGGCATCGATCCGGATCGGTTCACCATCGTCTTTTCTCACGAGGAGTTTCCATGCGTAATGCGGTGATCGTCGACGTCGTCCGGTCGGCATCCGGCCGGGGTAAGGCCGGCGGCGCACTGTCCGGCGTGCACCCGGTCGACCTGCTCGCCGAGGTACTACGCGGCCTGATGGCGCGAAACGACATCGACTCGGTGCTGGTCGACGATGTCATCGGCGGCTGTGTCAGCCAGGCGGCCGAGCAGGCCGGCAACATCACCCGTTCCGCGGCACTGGCTGCGGGGCTGCCCGAATCCACCCCCGCGACCACCGTGACCCGGGCGTGCGGTTCCAGCCAGCAGGCGGTGCACTTCGCGGCCCAGGGTGTGCTCGCCGGCGCCTACGACGTCGTGATCGCCTGTGGTGTCGAGTCGATGAGCCGGGTGCCGATGGGCACCGCGCCGATGGGCCGCGATCTGGTCGGTCAGGGCCTGGCTCAGCGGTATCCGGAGGGCTGGATCAGCCAGGGTGTCGCCGCCGAGCTGGTCGCGCGTAAGTTCGGGCTGAGCCGTGACGAGGTCGACGGGTACGCATTCGAATCCCATCGGCGGGCGGCCGCCGCGGCCGCCGCCGGTCATTTCGACCGCGAGACCGTGCCGGTGCCGACGCCGGAGGGGCCGCACAGCACCGACGAAACGATCCGGGCCACCACGACGGTGGAGAGCCTGGGTAAACTCCGTGCCTCGTTCCACTCGGAAGAAGCGGCGCAGCGTTTCCCGGATCTGGGCTGGATGATCACCCCGGGCAACTCCTCGCCGCTCACCGATGCCGCGGCGGCAACCCTGATCATGTCCGAGGACAAGGCAGCGGCCCTGGGCCTGACCCCGCGCGCCCGGTTCGTGGACTTCGCGGTCGCCGGTGACGATCCGCTGTACATGCTGACCGCGCCCATCCCGGCCACCCGCAAGATTCTCGACCGCACCGGTCTGGGTATCGACGCGGTCGACGTCTACGAGGTCAACGAGGCGTTCGCATCGGTGCCGCTGGCCTGGGCCCGGGAATTCGGCGCCGATTCGGCCCGCCTCAACCCCGCGGGCGGCGCCATCTCCCTCGGCCACGCGATCGGCGCCTCCGGGGTGCGGTTGCTGGCCACCATGGTCGGTGAGTTGGAACGCACCGGGGGACGGTACGGCCTGCAGACCATGTGTGAACACGGCGGTATGGCCAATGCGCTGCTCATCGAACGTATCTGACCATTCGGCAACAACTTTCGGCAGCAGCCGGGACCAGGATTTTCGGCGGCAGCCGAGGAAGGCGTATTCGTGAACGTCAACGGTAAGGTCACACTCGTCACCGGTGGTGCGTCCGGTCTCGGACTCGCCACCGCCCGGCAACTCCTCGACGCGGGATCGAAGGTGGTGTTGCTCGATCTGCCCACCTCACAGGGCGCGGCCGTCGCTGCCGAACTCGGCGAGAATGCGCGCTTCGCGCCCGCCGACATCACCGACGAGACCGCGGTCGCCCAGGCGCTGGACACCGCCGAGGAATTCGGTGAACTACGTGCGGTGGTCAGTTGCGCCGGCACCGGGCGTTCGCTGCGTGTCGTGGGGCGCAAGGGCGTGTTTCCACTGGACGTGTTCACCCGCGTCGTGACGATCAACCTGATCGGCACCTTCAATGTGGTGCGGCTGGCGGCGGAACGGATGTCGCGGCTGGAACTCGACGGTGAGGAGCGCGGTGTCATCGTGACCACGGCGTCGGTCGCGGCCTACGAAGGGCAGATCGGGCAGGCGGCCTACGCTGCTTCCAAGGCCGGTGTCGCGGGCATGACGTTGCCGTTGGCCCGCGATCTGGCCTCGTCGGCGATCCGTGTGGTCTCGATCGCGCCCGGCTTGTTCGATACCCCGCTGCTGGCCGGTCTGGGCGACGAGGCGAAGGCGGCGCTGGGTGCGCAGACCCCGCATCCCGCGCGGCTGGGAAACCCACGTGAGTTCGGCGCCCTCGCCGCACACATCGTCTCCAATCCGATGCTCAACGGCGAGGTCGTCCGGCTCGACGGCGCCATCCGCATGGCCCCGCGCTGAGTGTGGAACCCCATGACCGACAAGGAGAGACAACGATGACAGCTCCGACCCTTCCACTCGAGGGCAAGGTTGCGCTGGTGACCGGTGGCAGCCGGGGGCTCGGCCGGGAAATGGTGCTGGCCTTCGCTCACGCCGGCGCCGACACGATCATTGTCAGCCGCAAACTCGACAGCTGCGAGAAGCTGGCCGCCGAGGTCACCGCCGCCACCGGCCGGCGCGCACTGCCCGTCGCCTGCCACGTGGGGGACTGGGACGCGCAGCAGAGCCTGGTCGACCGTGCCTACGAGGAGTTCGGGACGGTCGACATCCTGGTCAACAATGCGGGCATGTCGCCGTTGTACTCGAGTCTGGAGGAGATCACCGAGGGCCTGTTCGACAAGGTCTTCGACGTCAACCTCAAAGGCGCGTTCCGGCTGACGACCCTGATCGCCCCGCGCATGGTCGAGGCAGGCGGTGGCTCGATCATCAATATCAGTTCCATCGCCTCGGAGCGACCCACTCCGGGGGATCTGCCGTATGCCGCCGCCAAGGCCGGGCTCAACATTCTGACCAAGGGGTTCGCGCAGGCCTACGGGCCGAGCGTGCGGGTCAATGCCATCATGGCCGGTCCGTTCCTGACCGATATCAGCAAGGCGTGGGATATGGACGTGGTCGCCGAGAAGATGAAGGCACTACCCCTTGGCCGCGCCGGTAATCCCGACGAGATCGTCGGTGCCGCGCTCTACCTCGCCGGGCCCGGCGCCGGCTACACCTCCGGCGCGATCATCCCGGTCGACGGCGGCCGCACCGCGATGCGCTGAACGTGCACCGCAACCGAAACCTATTCCCTACCAACCGATGAGGAACCACGATATGAGCTGGGGATTCGAGACCGACCCCGAGTATCAGAAGGTACTCGACTGGGCCGACGAGTTCGTCACCACCGAGGTCGAGCCGATCGACCAGGTCATCACCCATGCGTGGGACCTGCAGGATCCGTTGCGGCAGAAGCTGATTCCACCACTGCAGGACAAGGTCCGGGAGAAGGGCCTGTGGGCCACTCACCTCGGTCCCGAGCTGGGTGGACAGGGATACGGGCAGTTGAAACTGGCCCTGCTCAACGAGATCGTCGGACGCACCCACTCCGGGCCGATCGTCTTCGGCGCCCAGGCGCCCGATTCCGGTAACGCCGAGATTCTCGCGCACTACGGCACTCCCGAACTCAAGCAGCGATATCTGGAACCGCTCATCGAGAACAAGATCGTTTCCTGCTATGCGATGACCGAACCGCAGGGCGGGTCCAATCCGGTCGAGTTCGAGACCCGCGCAGTACGCCACGGTGACGAATGGGTGATCAACGGCGAGAAGTGGTTCGGGTCGAATGCGCGCTTCGCCTCGTTCTACATCATCATGGCGGTCACCGATCCCGACGCCGAGCCGCATCGGCGGTTGTCGCAGTTCATCGTCCCGGCCGAGACTCCCGGTGTCGAGATCGTCCGCAACACCGGCGTGTGGGGCCACGACTACGAGGTCGGCACGCACGCCTACACCCGCTGGACCGATGTGCGCATCCCGGCCGACCATATTCTCGGCGGCGTGGGGCAGGGGTTCGAGGTGGCCCAGACCCGGCTGGGCGGGGGGCGTATCCATCACGCCATGCGCACGGTCGGCCTGGTCAAGCGTTCCCTGGACATGATGCTCGAGCGTGCGGTCTCGCGCACCACGCGCGGTGGCCGGCTGGGTGACAAACAGCTCGTGCAGGAGATGATCGCCGACTCGTGGTTGCAGCTCGAGCAGTTCCGGCTGCTGGTGCTGCGCACCGCGTGGCGCATCGACAAGGAGAACGACTACCGCAAGGTCATCAAGGACATCGCCGCGGTCAAGGCGGCGATGCCGAAGGTGCTGCTCGATGTGACCTCGCGCGCGGTGCAGCTGCACGGGTCGCTCGGCGTATCCAAGGAGCTCCCGCTGGGGAAATGGTTGCTGGAGTCCTACCATATGGGCCTCGCCGACGGCGCCACCGAGATCCACAAGATCAGTCTGGCGCGGCAGTTGCTGCGTGACGCGATACCGCACGACGGTGTGTTCCCGAGTTATCACGTGCCCGCGCTCGAGGAGCTGGCGCGTGAGAAGTTCGCCGACGAATTGCGTGCCGTGTCGGAGTAGGTGGGTAAACAGCTGGGCCGCAGGGTGTTTCAGTCCACGAAACAGTCTGCGGTTTCCTGCTGTCCGGGGTCGGATTTCCATGAAAATGATTCGCATGAAATATTGACATTCGACCCAATTCGGGCGAATGATGGGTGTGCCGCCGGTGACGTGTGTCACCGGCTCGGCATCGGCGAACGAACCGCGTGGACTCCGCGCCGGGTAGCGCCCCTCTCATTCCCCTCGATCCCCCTCGGAGTTTCCATGAGCGCATCATCGAGCGCTTCGAGCGCACGGCCGGACCGGCTGCGGCTCCTGATCGAAGTGCCGGCGGTCGTCGTGCTCTTCGTCATGATGATTCACGTGACCGCCAACGCGTTGCTGCGGGCGTTCGCTTCACATCCCATTCAGAACACCCTCGAGATCACGCAGTACATCTATCTGCCGATCATCGCGTTGCTGGGTTTCATGGCGGCGCAGGCCCGCGGTGAACACATCGTTGCTGACCTCGTCACCCACTACTTCCCGCGGCGCGTCCGGCGGGCGGTCCTGGCCTGCGGATATCTGCTGGCGCTCATCGTGATGGGCGGCTTCGCGTGGTTCGGCGCGAAAGCTGCGATCCACGCTCAGGAGATCGGCAAGACCGCAGGCGTGTCGACGGTGGTGTCCTGGCCCGTGCTGTACCTGGTGCCGCTGGCGTTCACCGTGCTGACCCTGCAGCTCGCGTTCGCTGCGGTGCGTGCCCTGCGCGGGGGTGAGGACGAGGACGTCGAGCGCGCGCCGACCCCGGACGGCGCGGACGAGAGTGCCACCGCCACCCCGGACGAGGACCTCGTCCCCGCCGTAGCTGCGGACCCGACTTCCCACCCATCGCATTCGGAGAAGAAATGACCACCGTTGCCGCCCCCGACGAGCGGCCGATCGCTCCGCCTCCGGTCGGGCTGAGCCGGAAACACACGATCCGGTCCTGGACCGTATTCGGCATCCTCGTCGTCGTCCTCTTCGGATCGACCGCCGCCATCTTCATGCCGCTGAAGCCCCAGGCGATCGGCTGCGCGGCGCTCGTGTTGATGATGACGCTGCTACTGCTGCGCCTGCCCGTGGCCCTGACGATGATGATCCCGTCGTTCGCCGGGCTGTACGCGCTGCGTGGCGAGAAGACGGTGTTCAGCGCCCTGTCGTCGCTGCCCTACCATCAGGTCGCCAACTGGACCCTCAGTGTGGTGCCGATGTTCGTGCTGATGGGCCTGCTGATGTGGCGGTCCGGGCTGACCGCCAATCTGTACACCGTGGCCAGGCACTGGCTGGGCTGGCTGCCGGGCGGTCTCGCGGTCGGCACGAATGTGGCGGGCGCGGGATTGGCCGCGGTGAGCGGCTCGACCACCGGAACGGCGTATGCGCTGGGCCGGATCGGTATTCCCGAGATGTTGAAGGCCGGCTACGACCGCCGGCTCGCGGTCGGTGCGGTGATCGTCGCCGGGCTCCCCGGTCAGCTGATTCCGCCGAGTATTCTGCTGGTGCTGTACGCGGGTATCGCCGAGGTTCCGGTCGGCAAACAGCTGCTGGCGGGTATCGGCCCGGGCATTCTGGTGGCGATCCTGTTCAGCATCGCGATCGTGCTCTATGCGGTGTTCGGTAAGGATCTGGCCGGCCCGAACCGTGGTCGCAGCACCGAAAAGGTGTCCTGGAAGGACAAATTCGACAGCCTGGCGAAGGCGTGGCCGATCCCGGTGCTGATGGTCGTCATCGTGGGCGGCATGCTCTCGGGCATCTTCACCGCCACCGAGGCCGGCGCCGTGGCGGCCCTGTGCTCGGTCGGTGTGGTGTTCGCGCTCAAGGGCCGGACCGGTGGTGCCTTCCGGGCGCTCGCCGACGGCGCCATCGGCACCGTCTCGACGGTCGGGGCGATCTTCCTGCTCCTGATCGGCGTCGAGGCCCTGTCCCGGATGATGATCCTGAGCGGGATCAGCAACGGCTTCGCCGATCTCATCACGCGGATGGATCTGGGCCGGGTCGAGTTCATCCTGCTGATGATGGTGGTCGACATCATCCTCGGTGCCTTCATGGAACCGCTTCCGATGATGGTGCTGACGATCCCGATCCTGATCCCCACGCTGGCGAGCCTCGACATCTCGTTGCTGTGGTTCGGCGCGTTCACCGTGTTCATGGGGGAGCTGGCCATCGTGGCGCCGCCGGTGGGTGTGCTGGCGATGGTCATCCACTCGATAACCAAGGATCGAGAGGTCAATCTCGGCAAGAACATTCCGCTCAAGGACGTGTTCATGGCAGCGCTGTGGTTCCTGCCGATGGCGGTCGTCGTGGTGCTGATCCTGATCATGTTCCCGGAGATCGCGACATTCCTGCCCGATCACGCCGGCGGCGGCTGATCGCAGCACTACCCGGCCGATGCACGGATGCGCGGGCCGGAACGAACAGTTCGGCCGCAGCGTACACACGCTGCGGCCGAACTGTTTTGCCTCGCTGCTCTGCTGTCGTCCCGTCCGTCGGCGGCGGGTGTGCTCAGCGGGCGAGCACGCCCGCCTGTTCGAGGTCGGCGAGCTGTGCATCGTCGAGCTCGAGCAGCCTGCGCAGCACCTCGTGCCCGTCGGCGCCCAGTGCGGCGGCCGCGCCCGTGTGCAGGTGGGCGCCATCGTAGGAGGCCGGCATCGCCGCGGCCAGATAGGTGCCGATCCGCGGCTGGGCGAGCTCGGCGAACAGCGGATTGGCAGCGAGCTCACCGGACTCCACGACCTGCTCGAAGCTGCGATACCGCTCGTGCAGCACCGAGGACGCGTCCAGTGCCGCGGCGACCTCCGCGGCACTGTGGGTCCGGAACCAGCGGGCGAACAGTGCGGTGAGTACCTCGCGATGGTCGAAGCGGTCGCTCTCGCGCCCGAAATCGGCCTCCAGTGCCGCCTCCAGGGCAGCGACGGCCGGCCCGGTCCCGGTCAGTGTCAGCAGATCCCGGAAGTGGCGTGAGGTGAGCGCGACGACCATGAACCGCTCGTTGTCCGCGGTGACGAAATCGCTGCCATACGTCCCGTACACGGCGTTTCCGGTGGCCGGGCGGCCACTGCCGTTGACCTGTGGTTCGGTCAGATAGCCCAGGGCGCCCGCGGTGGCCAGTGCGACATCCTCGAGCGGAAGCACGATCCGTGCCCCCGCCCCGGTGTGCTCGCGGCGGCGCACCGCGGCGGTGACCGCGAGCGCGGCATGGAGTCCTGCGGCCACATCCCAGGCCGGTAGTACGTGGTTCACCACGCCCGCGTGGTCCAGTGGCCCGGTGATCTGTGGAAATCCGAGGGCGGCGTTGACGGTGTAATCGACCGCCGGACGACCGTCGTGGCGACCGAGCAGCTCCAGGGTGATCACATCCGGGCGCAGCGCGGACAGGGTTTCGTAACTGGTCCAGTCCCGCCCACCGGCATTGGTCACCAGGATGCCGCCGCCGTCGCCGGGCGCGCTCACCAGGCGCTGCACGATATCGCGGCCGGACTCCGAGCGCAGGTCCAGCGCCAGCGAGCGTTTGCCCCGATTGAGCCCGGTCCAGTAGATGGATTCGCCCGCGGCGGTCAACGGCCACCGGTCGATATCCGCGGCACCACCGATCGGGTCGATACGGATGACCTCGGCACCCAGCTGGCTGAGGGTGAGACCGCACAGGGGAGAGGCGACGAAGCTCGAGATCTCGACGATGCGCAGGCCCGCGAGGGGGCGATCAGCGGTGTGGTTGCTGGTGGTCATCCAGGAGTCCTCCGGTCGATTCGTCCGGAGCAGGCTGTCGGACAGGCTGCTGAGCAGGACGAACAATTAATGATAATAATTCGAACCATAACATTTGACACCATGGTTGCTGGGCATGATACTTCCACTATGGCAAGCATTTCGGCGGTCGGTCCGGAAGATTTCGCTGACATCCTGGCGCAGACTCGTGAGTTCATCCGTAAACAGGTGGTCCCGCGCGAGCAGGAGATCGCGGATACCGACAGCATCCCCTCCGATATTCGCGCGAACGCCGCGGCGATGGGTCTGTTCGGTTACGCGATACCCCAGGAGTGGGGCGGGCTCGGGCTCGACCTGACCCAGGATGTCGAACTCGCAATGGAATTCGGCTACACGGCGCTGTCGCTGCGATCGATGTTCGGCACCAACAACGGTATCGCCGGACAGGTGCTGGTGAACTTCGGTACCGATGAGCAGAAGGCGCAGTGGCTCGAGGGCATCGCCTCCGGCGCCGTCGTCGCCTCCTTCGCGCTCACCGAACCCGGCGCGGGGTCGAATCCGGCCGGATTGCGGACCAAGGCGAAACGCGACGGCGACGACTGGGTGATCACCGGGGAGAAACGTTTCATCACCAATGCCCCGCTGGCGGATCTGTTCATCGTCTTCGCCCGGACCCGTCCCGCCGACGAGAACGGCACCGGGATCGCGGTGTTCCTGGTGCCCGCCGATACGCCCGGGCTGGAAGTCGGGCCCAAGGATCGCAAGATGGGGCAGGAGGGCGCCTGGACCGCCGACGTGCACTTCACCGAGGTGCGGGTGCCGAACTCCGCGCTCGTGGGTGGCAGTGAGGATGTCGGCTACCGCGCCGCGATGACCTCGCTGGCCCGCGGTCGCGTGCATATCGCGGCCCTGGCGGTTGGCACCGCGCAGCGCGCGCTCGACGAGGCCACCGCTTACGCCGCGACCGCAACCCAGGGGGGCACGCCCATCGGGGATTTCCAGCTCGTGCAGGCGATGATCGCCGATATCGCGACCGGTGTGATGGCCGGGCGCGCCATGGTTCGCGAGGTCGCCGCCCGCTACGTCTCCGGCGAGGATCGGCGGGTCGGTCCGTCGGCGGCCAAGCTCTACTGCACCGAGATGGTCGGCCGCGCAGCCGATCTCGCGGTGCAGATCCACGGCGGGTCGGGCTATCTGCGTGAGGTGGCGGTCGAGCGGATCTACCGCGACGTGCGCCTGCTGCGGCTCTACGAGGGCACCAGCGAGATCCAGCGTCTGATCATCGGCGGCGGTCTGGTGAATGCCGCCAAGAAAGCAGCATCGGGTGGCGCACGCTGACGCGCTGCGCCGATTTCCCGACGAACAGGAGTGACAGTGGGACTACTGAATGATCGCGTCGCCGTCGTGACGGGGGCAGTGCAGGGGATCGGCCTCGACATCGCGCGCACCTTCGTCCGCGAAGGCGCCAGGGTCGTGATCGCTGATGTCAACGATATCGCCGGCGCGCAGGCCGAAGCCGAGCTCGGTGGCCCGGGCCTCGCCCGCTACGTCCGGTGCGATGTGCGCGACAGCGCCGCGGTCGAGGCCGCTGTCGACACTGCCGAGCAGGCGTTCGGACGGCTCGCCATCTTCGTCAACAATGCGGGCATGACCCGGGACGCGACCATGCGCAAGATGAGTGAGCAGGACTTCGACGACGTCATCGCCGTACATCTCAAAGGCGCATGGAACGGCACCCGGGCGGCCGCGGGGCGCATGCGTGACTACGGAGCGGGCTCGATCGTCAACATCTCGTCGATCTCGGGCAAGGTCGGACTGCTGGGGCAGACCAACTACTCCGCGGCCAAGGCCGGCATCGTGGGCCTGACCAAGGCGGCCGCCAAGGAGGTCGCCTTCAAGAACGTTCGGGTGAACGCGGTGCAGCCGGGCCTGGTCCGCACCCCGATGACCGAGGCGATGCCGGAGCGCATCTGGGAACAGAAGATGGCCGATATTCCGATGGGCCGCGCGGGGGAGCCGAGTGAGGTCGCCTCGGTGGTGTTGTTCCTGGCCTGCGACATGTCGAGCTATATGACCGGTGCTGTTCTCGAGGTCACCGGCGGTCGGCAGATGTGAAGTCCCGGCACTCTTGCCTTAATTCATGACTATGATTATGGTGATCTAAGAAGGTTTCGCATCGGGCGGGGCGGACATCCTCCGCATCGGCCCGCAGCATCCACTGCGAAGGAGCAGAAGATGTCCGACAGCACCCCCGGTACGCAGGCGTCCAACGGCAGTCGCCTGCGCTGCAACGAATGTGGTTCCGAGGCGATCGTCACGACCGCAGGCGGGTCCGCGCTGACCTGCTGCGGCGTCGCGCTCGAGATCACCTTCGCCGGTAGCTGAGCAGAGAGAGCACATCACAATGAACCAGATCGGTAAGCGCTACACCTGCGCCACCTGCCAGACCCAGATCATCTGCGTCAAGAAGGGCGAGGGCAGCTTCACCTGCCACGGCGCGCCCATGGAACTGCTCACCGCCAAGCCCCTGCCCTCCTCGGACTAGGGCCCTCGGCGCGTACCGGCGACCGGGCGGCGAACCGCCCCCGGCCAGCGCGTTGCCGAATCTACTTGTACCGCAACCCCCGTCCGCGCTTGCGCGCCGCGACCGGTGCGGTGCGTTCGGAACAGAAGGAGTGTTCAGATGGCTGGTCCACTCGACGGACTCGTCGTGATCGATGCGAGCTGGGGCATGCCGGCGGCCATCTCGACGATGATGCTCGCCGACTACGGCGCCCGCGTCGTCAAACTCGAGCGCCCGGGCGGTCCGCACGAGGCGAACTCGGCGCTGCGTAAATCGACCGACCGCGGTAAGTGGAGCGTCGAGGCGGACCTGAACACGCCCGAGGGGCGCGCGATCGCCGAGCAACTGCTGTCGGGTGCCGATGTCTTCGTGGAATCCTTCGGCGCCGGACGGGCGCCAGGCGGCCTGGACTACGACCGCGTGCACGAGCTGTTTCCCGAGCTGGTCTACTGCTCGGTCACCGGGTACGGCAACGACGGCCCGCTGGCGGGCCGTCCCGGTTACGAGGCGCTGCTCAACGCCCGTCTCGGGCAGATGGCCGAACAGGTCGGCCACCGCGACGGGCCGATCTTCCTGGGACATCCGACGGTGTCCTACGGTACGGCGTTCATCACCACCATCGGCATCCTCGCCGCGCTGCGGGCCCGCAAACTCAACGGCACCGGCCAGAAGGTCGACACCTCGCTGCTGGACGGAATGCTCGCGATCTCGTCGATGAACTGGTGGTGGAACGAGAAGGACATCTCCTATCTCGCCCGCAGCGGTAACCAGAAGGGATTCGGGAACAAGCGACTGATCACCGATCCCTTCCAGTGCGCCGACGGGCAGTGGCTGATTCCGCACACCGGCGGTCCCGGCTCCTACAAGCGCATGATGGATCTGCTGGGTTTCGGCGAGCAGACCCGGGCCATCGAGGGCCCGGAGATGGCGGTTCCGCTCGACGACGTGGAACTCGACATCGCCCGCAACAAGGTGCCCGAGGCATTCCGGTCGCGCCCCCGTGACGAATGGCTCGAGCTGTTCCACGCCGCCGATATCGCCGCGCTGCCGGTGCTGCATCCGGAAGAGACCTTCGACGACGATCAGGTCGTGCACGCCGGGGTCGCGATCGAACTGCCCGATGCCGACCACGGCACGCTGCGCCAGATCGGCCCGGTGATCCGCTTCGAGAAGTCCACCCCTGCGACTCCCGAACCCGCGCCCGCGGTCGGTGCGCACAACGATCGGGTGGCAGAGATCGCCCGTTCACCGCTGTGGGCGCCCGCTCCGGCCGGCGAGGCCGTGACCTCCCCGCTGCACGGCGTCAAGATCCTCGACTTCAGCTCGTACTTCGCCACCGGCTTCGGTGCCCGGCTGCTGTCGGATCTCGGTGCCGATGTGATCAAGATCGAGCCGTTGATCGGTGACCAGATGCGTCCGCTGGGCGACCTGTTCGAGGGCGCCAATCGCGGTAAGCGCACGATCGCGCTGGATCTGCGCAGCCCCGAGGGGCAGGAGATCGCGCACCGCCTGGTCGCCGAGGCCGATGTGGTGATGCAGAACTACCGCCCCGGCAAGGCCGAGAAGATCGGCCTGGGCTACGAGCAGCTGCGTGCGATCAATCCGGATCTGATCTACGCCTACCTGCCCGGATTCGGCTCCAGCGGGCCCAAGTCGACCTTGAAGTCGTTCGCCCCGTTGGTATCCGGATTGGTCGGGCTGAACTTCGAGGGCTCCGGTGCGGGGAACCCGCCGATCCGCCGGGTGATCGGCAACGAGGATCTCTACAACGGATTCCTCGGTGCGGTTACTGTGCTGCTCGCCCTGCACCACCGGGCCAACACCGGTGCCGGCCAGTACGTCGAGAGCCCGCAACTGCATTCGAGCCTGTTCGTGATCAGCGAGCATTCCGCGACCCTCGACGGGGAAGCGGTCCCGGCGCATCGGCTCGACTCCGAGCAGACGGGGCTGTCGCCTCTGTACCGCCTGTACCGCACCGCCGACGGCTGGATCGCGATCGCGGCGTTCGGTGATGCGGCCTTCGGCCGCCTCGCCGCGGCGCTGGAGCTGTCCGGCCTGGTCGGCGACGAGCGGTTCGCGACCACGGCGGCACGCTCCGCCAACGTCGAGGCACTGGCGCGGACACTCGGCACTCGATTTGCGGAACTGACCAGCGCGCAAGCATTTTCACTACTGGATGACAACAATGTCCCCGCCGAGATACCGCTCGACTACCCGGCGATGCCGGAGCTGCTCTGGGAGGAGTGGGCGACCGAATCCGGACGGGTGGTCGAGCATCATCATCCCGAATACGGCTGGTCCCGCGAGGTCGGCATGGTGATCCACCTGTCCGATACCCCGGGCCGTTTCAAGGGCGGCAGCCCGCGGCTCGGCCGGGACTCGGCCGAAATTCTCGGCGAACTCGGCTATTCCGCCGAGCAGATCGCCCACTTGACGGCGACCGTGTGCACGCAGGCCGCGGTGGCGCAGAAGGAAGCCTGAACCATGGACATCACCTATCCCGAGGCGGCGGAGGCCTACCGCGGCGAGATCCGCGCGCTGCTGGAGGCCGAACTGCCCGAGGACTGGCAGGGTATCGGCGCGCTGCCCGCCGCCGAACAGGAAGAGTTTCTGTCGAGCTGGCGGAAAGTGCTCTCCGACAACGGTCTACTCGCGGTGTCGTGGCCCGAGGAGTTCGGTGGCGCCGGCCTGTCGAGTATCGAACAGGTCGTGCTGAACGAAGAACTCATGCGTCTCGGTGTGCCCGACGGCACCGAGAACGACGCTCTCGGCATCAAACTGCTCGGCAACACCCTCACCGTGCTGGGCACCGACGAGCAGAAGGAGTACTTCCTGCCGCGGGTGCTGTCGGGCGAACATGTGTGGTGCCAAGGCTATTCGGAACCCGAAGCCGGCTCCGATCTGGCCGGTACGCGCACCCGAGCCGTGCTCGACGGCGACGAATGGGTGATCAACGGCCAGAAGACCTGGACATCGCAGGGGCACAACGCCAACTGGATCTTCGTCATCGCGCGCACCGACCCGACGGTGACCAAGCACAAGGGCCTGTCGTTCCTGCTGGTACCGATGGATCAGCCCGGGGTCGAGGTGCGCCCGATCCTCAATGCGGCCGGCTACGTCGCCTTCAGTGAGGTGTTCTTCACCGACGCGCGCACGCCCGCCTCGCATGTCGTCGGCGGTGTCGGCGGGGGCTGGAAAACGGCCAACACGCTGCTCGGATTCGAGCGTGGCGTGCGGGCCACCACGGATGCCGTCCGCTTCGGCCGCGAGGTCGAGCGGCTGATCGAACTGGCCCGCGAACGCGGCCTGACCGCCGATCCGCGGATCCGGGCGGAGCTGGCCTGGTGCTGGTCACGGGTGCAGACCATGCGTTTCCGTGGCTACCGCGCGCTGACGAAACTGCTCAACGGCGGCTCCTACGGGGTGGACGGTTCGTTCTCGAAGGTGATCTGGAGCGAATTCTTCCAGCGTCTCACCGAGATCGGGATGGAAATACTCGGCCTCGAGGTCCTCACCCCCAGTGGTGGCGGCAACGACGGGATCCTGGTGACACCCAACCCCGGCTCGGACAATTCGTCGCGCTGCTGGACCGACATCGCGCTCTACGCGCGTGCCGCCACCATCTACGGCGGCAGCTCCCAGATTCAGCGCAACATCATCGGCGAGCAACTGCTGGGACTGCCGAAGGAACCGCGCCTCGACGACGGCCCCTTCCAGGACATCGGACGCCGTCGCAGCGCTTGATTCGACATCGTCGCCGCCGTGCCGGCGATCCGGAAGAACGGAAAAGACCACCGTGTACTTCGCATTCGACGAAGATCAGGAGGAGTTTCGGAGTTCACTTCGCCGCCTCCTGTCCGAACGTGCCCCGATGACCCGGGTCCGCGACATCGCCGCGGCCGGCGGTCACGATGCCGACACCTGGCAGCTGCTCACCTCGAATATGGGGGTGCCCGGCTTGCATGTCGCAGAGAAATTCGGCGGCGGAGGGTTCAGCTTTCTCGAGACCTCGCTCGTGGCACAGGAATTGGGTCGCGCCCTGACACCGGTTCCGATGGTGACCACCACCGGCGCCATCGAAGCGGTGCTGGCGCTGGGCACCGAGGAACAGCACCGCGCACTGTTGCCCGGCCTGGTCGACGGCAGTGTGATCGGCACTCTCGCGCTCAGCGGAGCTGATGACACCACGGTCGCCGGCGCCCGGGTACGTGCGGCGGGTGAACCGTCGGCACCCGCATTGACCGGACGTGTCGACTACGTCGCTTTCGGGCATGTGGCCGACCTGCTGGTGATTGCGGCGCTGGTACCGGCGGGGGACACGGTCGGGCTGTACGTCGTGGACGCACAGGCCGGCGGTGTCGCGGTAACCGCACAATCCTCTTTGGATCCGACCCGGCCGGTCGCGACGATCGAGCTGACGGACGCGAACGCCCACCTGCTGGGTTCGGATCCGGCGGCGATCGGCCGCGTGGTCGACCTGGTGCGCATCCTGCTCGCGAACGAGGCGCTCGGCGCCGCCGAGGCCGCGCTGGACATGGCGGTGAGCTATGCCAAGCAGCGGGTGCAGTTCAACCGCCCGATCGGGTCCTTCCAGGCCATCAAGCACAAATGCGCGGATATGGCGATCGCGATCGACGCCGTGCAGGCAACGGTCATGTACGCCTCCATGTGCGCGGACCAGGGCAACGACGAGTTCGGCCGGGTTGCGGTGATGGCCAAGGCGCAGGCCTCGGAATGCCTGACTTTGTGTGCGGCGCAGAACATTCAGGTGCACGGCGGTATCGGATTCACCTGGGAGGCCGATCCGCATCTGTACTTCCGCCGGGCCAAGGCCACCGAACCGCTCTTCGGCAACAACACCCATCACACCGAACTTCTGGCCGACCTGGTCGGAATCTGAGCGGTGGGTGGTCCGGCGATCCCGGGCCACTTACCGCTCGTACACCATGCGGCCGCCGACGAGTGTGCATCGCACCGCCGCACTGTCCGGTGCGGCGAGCATCCGCGCGAGCGGCCGGTCCAGCAGGACCAGATCGGCTGCGGCGCCGGTGACGATCGCGCGGGCCGGACCGCCGGGATCCGTCAGCGGGGCCAGGTATCGGTCGAGAGCTGTTGCGGTCGGCACTGTTTCGTCGTCGCCGACAATGCTGCCGTCGGGTGCGCGGCGCTCGGTGGCGGCCATGATCACCTGCCAGGGGTCCGCGGGTCCGTAGGGCGCGTCACTCGACAGCGCCAGCCCCACACCCGCGTCCCGCAGGCTTCGGCACCGGTAGAGATCGACGAGGTCGCGGCGCTCGACCCGGCGCAGATAGTCGTCGCCACGGTCGGCGAGGAAACCGGGCTGTGTCACCACGGTGACACCCAGGCGTCGCAACACCGCGAGGGTTTCCGCCGGTACCAGTGCACCGTGTTCGATCCGGTCGCCCTCGAGGGTTCCGGTGGCATCGAAGACCGCCAGCAGGATCAGCAGTGCCTCGCGGCTGACACAGTGCACCGCGACCGGCCGGCCGAGGTCGTGGGCCCGCCGGACGGTGTCCTCGAGTGCGACGATATCGGGCAGCTCCGAATCGGCGATCACGATCTTGTACGGGCCGGTGCCGACGACCGGGTCGCACACGCCGCCGAGGGGAACGCCGAGCAGGTTCAGTCGTTGTGGAATCTCACCCGTGACCGCGGCGGAGGTCAGGCTTGCGAGTGATCGCGCACTCAGATCGGGTGTGGCATCGGTAATTCCGGTGATTCCGTAGCCGGCCAGCCGTGCACCCACCTCGGTGAGCCCGGGCGGCCAGGCGTCGGGCAGCCGCGAGCGCAACCAGCTGTCGGCGCGCCAGACCCGTCCGGTGGCGCGCCCGCGGTCGTCCCGTTCCACGCCCGGTTCGGTGGTGGTGTGCAGGCCGGTCAGTCGTGCTGCGGCGGAATTGAGAATCCACATCGCACCACTGCGGTGCTGCAGGCGCACCGGGCGCTCCCGGCACAGTGCGTCGAGCGCTGTCGCGTCGAGCAGTCCGGCAACGGTTTCGACATAGCCGACCCCGCGAATCCACCCGTCGCCCGGCGCGGCGGCCAGTGCGGCGGCCAGCTCACCGGCCGTGTGCACCCGGGGCGGCCCGCAGCGCACCGAGTTCGTATCGGCGGCGAGCGCATGCAGGTGCAGATGGTGATCGTGCAGTCCGGGCAGCAGCGCACCACCCGCGGCGTCGAGTACCGGGACCCCGGGCGCGGTCGGCGGTGTGCCGATCGCGGCGACGATACCGTCGCGGACGACGACGTCGGCGCGGGTACCGCAGACCTCCGCGTCGCGAATAACGAGTCCGGCGTCGCGAGCGACGAGGCCGGTCACGGCCGCACACCCAGTTCGGCGAGGACCGCGGCGGTGTCGCTGCCGCCGGCGGGCGCCACACCGCCGGGCGCGCGGCGGGTCGGTGCATGCAGTAGCGAGTCCGCGATCGGCTCGGTGCGGGTGGCGGGATCGAGTGTCGCTGCCACGATCGAGGACATCGAGACGTCCCACAGCCGACCGGAGCCGTCGGACGGGACCGACATCGCCAGCACCGCAGCCCGCAGCCCGGTCAGTGGGTCGGCGATCGCATCTCCGACGAACAGCGGCGTCCCGTCCGCGTCCCGCGCCACCAGGCCCGCACCGGCGGCGATATCGTCGCCGAATCCGATCCGGTTCGAGGCCCGGCCGTGCGCGGTGATCGAGATCCAGGTGCCGCCCGCGTCGGCGAACCCCCGGGCGTCGAGCCCGAATCCGGCCAGCGCGCGGGGGCGGGAAGCCTCGATGACGATATCGGCGGAGGCGACCAGTTCGGCGAGTACGCGGCGTTGGCGCGCATCGTCCGGGTCCAGGACGACCGATTCGTGCCCGGCATGCAGCAGTCGGTAGAACTCGGGATTTCCACGCCGGGCGCCGTCGGGGCGGGTCGGGGTTTCGACCTTGATGACCCGCGCCCCGGCCAGTCCCAGCAGGTGTGCGCACAGCGGGCCCGCCCACAGCGCGCTGAAATCGACCACCCGCAGCCCGGCCACCGAGCGCAACGGGAGGACGGGCGCGCTCGCGGCGGCCACCGGCGTGACGGGTGTCGCTGCCAGTCCCAGCAACCCGGCGCGTTCGGCCAGTTCGGCGCCGGAATGGGTGCGCAGCCAGTCGGTGAGCTGTGGCCACGGATCGTCGCCGACCTCACCGCAGACGAGGGCCCCGAACAGTGCCGGATCGTCGGGCCGGGCACAACTCACCGCGGCCCAGCCGTCCCTGGTCGGCAGGAGCCGGCAGTGGCTGCCCACCGAGCGGCGGCCGCCCCGGGTGAATCCGGTGAACGCGGCCCGCTCGGACAGCAGCCGGGCGCCGTCCAGTCGTACCCGTCCCGCGGTCGCGGCGGCTATGCGGTCGGTGTCCTGGCGGGCGATGGTCGCGGCGTGGCCGGGTGGGATCAGCGGTGGGCCGTCGGGGCGTCCGGTGAGGTTCGCGATTCCGCTGCCTGCCCAGTCGCGGACACGAGGCGACAGAGCTGGGGTGGGGCCTGGCACGGCACCGATCCTACAGGGTGCTAATAATCATAGGCAGGAATTGCTCCCGCGGTAGCCGTAATTCAGGCGCATAGATCTTGACAATTCCATCAATTCAGACGCATGATTAGCATCATCGAGTGGGGGACGTCACTCTGCTCGTATGCGATTGCGGTGTCGATCAACTTCTCTCACATCGCGTTTCGGCCTTCGAGGCCCATTCAAGGAGATCAGCAGTGGTCAAGTTCTTCACGCGCACGGGTGCCGCCGTCCGTGCCGGTGCGTACCTGGCGGCCGGGGCCCTCGTGCTGGCCGGATGCGCCGAATCCGGCATCAACGGCATGCGCGGTGGGGGACCGAGTGTCTCCTACGGTGCTACCAAGGACGAGTATCGGGCCGCCTTGGCCGACGCCGGGACCATCGTGCTGCACACGCAGTCGCCCGGCGCCAAGGGGTCGGTCGCGGGGGCGTTCGTCGAGGAGTACGTGGCCGCGGTCGAGGACTGGTCCGGCGGGAAGATCACCTTCGATGTCGCGTACTCGGATGCGATCGCGAAGTCCACCGAGATCGACGATGCCGTCAGCGACGGCCGCCTCGATATGGCGCAGGTGCTCACCGTGTACGAGCCCAAGGAGTTCCCGGCCACCTCGGCCCTCGGCAATGCCGGGGTGCTCTCCGACCAGAGTGTGGTCACCGGTGCGTTGCAGTCCAACGCCTGGCCCGCCGAGGTCGCCTTCGCCACTCCGGAGATCGTGTCGGAGTTCGAGGAGAAGGGGATGAAGCTGGTGATGCCCGGTTACAACGCCGGAACCAACGCGATGTTCTGTGCCGACCCCCGCTCCAGTCTGGCCGATTTCGCCGGTAAGAGCATCTCCATCGGTAGTACCGCGGCCGGTAAGCAGGTCGCCGCCCTGCACGGCACCTCGACCTCGGTGGCCTATACCGAGGCCTACGAGGCACTGCAGCGCGGTGTCATCGATTGCTCGATGGTCAGCCCGTCGGCAGCGACGATCGGTGGTCTGGTCGAGGTCGCGCCCCACACGATCATCGATCCGGATGCCGGGTTGGTCGTCCCGACCGCGAACATGGTGTTCAACGACGACATGTGGAACAAACTGCCGCTGGCGGCACAGCAGTTGCTGTGGGATCGCCTCGACGTCTTCCTCGGCGCCGTCGTCGAGGACAAGATCTGGCCTATCACGGTCGATTCGGTCGAGCAGATCAAGAAGTACGGCGGGGAGGTGAGCCCGCTGTCGGCCGATGCGCGGACGGCGCTGCAGCGCAGCAACGAGGCGATCATCGACGGGGCAGCGCACGAGCGTTCGCTCTCCGACGGTGCGGCGTTCGTGGACTCGGTGCGGACCGCGGCCGAAAAATGGAGCCGTATCGTGGCCGAACTCGGCTACCGCAACACCACCGACTACAACGGCTTCGCCGAGTGGTACACGCCGGACAAGATCGATATCGAACCGTACGTCCGCCGCGTCTACGAGGATGTCTACCTGCCGCATCGCCCGGCCTGAGCCGAGCAGTGAACCGCCGGGTGGGAAACGAGATACGTTTCCCACCCGGCGGTTTCGTGTTCCGGGGTGAGCGCTGTGGTGTCAGAAGGCGCTGCGGCCACCGTCGACGGTGTAGATCCCACCGGTGATCCAGTCGGCCTCGTCACTGGCCAGGAACAGCGCGAGCGAGGCCAGATCGGCCGGGGTACCCAGCCGGCGCAGCGGAAAGCGTGCTGCGGTAGCCGCATCGAGCGCGGTCTGGTCGGCATCGGGCGCGACATCGCCGCGATCGATGCGGTCCTGGTACACCAGGGGCGTCGGGATGGTGCCGGGGCAGATGGCGTTCACCCGCACATTGTCCGGACCGTAGGTGACCGCCATCTGTTTGGTCATCGCGATGACCCCGCCCTTGGCCGCGGTGTACGGGAAGATGCCGGGCAGCCCGATCAGCCCACCCATACTGGCCTGGTTGATGATCGAGCCGGTGCGGCGCTCGATCATATGCGGCAGTGCGTACTTCGAGGTGAGCCAGACCCCCTTGAGGTTGATCGCGATCACCCGGTCCCAGTCGTCCTCGGTGGTATCGGCCGCATTTCCGGTGCCGTTGATCCCCGCATTGGCGAAGACCACGTCGAGTTGCCCGAATTCGGTGAGGGTTTCGGCGATCATCCGCTGTGCGTCGGCATCGGAGGTGACGTTCGCGGTGACCGGAAGCGCGCGCCCGCCCGCCGCGGTGATCTGCTCGGTGGCAGCCGCGGCCGCGGCCGGATCGAGATCGGCGAGTGCGACGGCCGCGCCCTCGGCCGCGAAACGGTGCGCCGAAGCCAGGCCCAGACCGGAAGCCGCGCCGGTGATCAGCGCGACCTTACCGGCCAGGCGTCCTGTGGTGCTCATGCTGTTACCTCTCGTGAATGGTGGAGTCGGTGTGGTGGCATCAGGCGAACAGCGCGCTGAATCGCCAGTCCAGCACGGGGGCGGGGGCCGCGTCGCCGCGGTGCGCGTAGACCTGCGACCGCAGGTGCAGAACTCCGCCGCCCGCCGGTAGCGGTTCCGCGGATTCGACGAGCAGCCGGCTGGTGAGGGTGTCGCCCTCGTGCACCGGGCCGGTGTGGTCGCAGGATTGCCAGCCCAGCACGGTCACCAGGTTCGGCAGTGCGCGCGTGGCCTGCGCCAGCGCGAGCCCGATGGTGTGCCCGCCGTAGACCAGGCGTCCGGCGGCGCCGACCCGGGCGTCGTGGTGGGTGGCGGCGATGTTGAGCGTCAGCCGGGCCAGTTCGGGTGCGCCCGACACCACGTCACCACTGGATTCGAAGGTGGTGCCCACGAGTGCCGGATCGAAATGCCTGCCCGGGACCCGCCGCCGGTACGCCGCCGGATCCAGCCCGTCGGGCACGGTCAGTGGCGGCAGGTCGCGCGGTTCGATCGCGGACAGATCGTCGGCGGGCACCGGCCGCGCGGGATCCGGGTTCTCGCTCAGCGGCAACATCGCGCACCGGTAGAAGTCGAGGACGGTGGCACCGTTCTGGTCGACGGTGGTGATCCGCAGGGCTGCCAGTCCGGTGGGGCGTCGCCCCGGTTTCGCCGAATTCTGTTTCAGCCCGGCAACTTCGGTCGTCGTGTACAGGGTGTCGCCGATCCGCGAGAGGCGGTGGAAACGAAGCCCCCGGTAGAACAGATTGGCCTTGACGTGATGGGTCGCCAGGGTGGACTGTCCGATCGACAGGTCCGCCACCAGGCCCGCGTGGGCGACGGGCCCGCCGGCGACCGCGGTCGCCAGGTGGGTGTCCAGCGGCAAGCGCAACCGGTCACCGAGGATGCTCTGATGCGCTGCCGCGAGCCCTTCGGTAAGGGTGATCGCGGGTGCGGTGTCGAAGATCTGTCCCACCGACAGCTCGTCGAAATACGGTCCGCCGACCGCGCGGACGGAATCGCTGCTCATCTCATGCTCCGATCTTCGACAAGGTGCGCCGCGCCGCCACCGCGACGGCTTCGTCCAGCATCTGCCCGTCGAGCTGGGCCGCGCCCGCGCCGTGGGACTCCGCCTGCTCGAGTGCCGCCAGCACGCGGCGAGCGTATTCGGCTTGCTGCTCGGTGGGGGTGAAAACCTCCTGGACCGTGGCGATCTGGGCGGGATGGATCACCCATTTTCCGTCGAATCCCAGATCGGCGGTCCACCCAGTGGCGGCGCGGAAGTCCGCATCGTCGGCGATACGCAGGTAGGGACCGTCGACGGCCTGGATGCCAGCGGCCCGTGCGGCGTGCAGGACCCGGTCCTGGACGAACAACCACTGCTGCGGGCCGGCGGTCGCGGCGCGCCCCAGGGCGGCACCGAGATCGGCGTAGCCGATGATCAGCGCGCTCACCCGGGGGCCGGTGGCGATATCGTCGACCGCGCCGATTCCGGCCGGGGTCTCGATCAGGGCCTGTACCGGCAGTTCGGCGGCCCCGGCTGCGGTGAGCACCGCATCGGCCTCGGCCAGCTCCGCCCGGCTCTCGACCTTCGGGACGACGATCGAGGTGAGGGTCCCGGCCAGGGCCGCGCAGGCGCGCAGATCCTCGGTGAACCACGGGGTGGTCGGTCCGTTGATCCGGACCGATACCGTCCGGGCGGTACCGTGCTCGCGGATCAGGTCCGAGACGAGCGTTCGTGCGGTGACCTTCGATCCCGTCGCGACCGCATCCTCGAGGTCGAGGACCACTTCGTCGGCCGTGCTCGCCAGCGCCTTGCATGCCTTGCGGTCATCGGAGCCGGGGGCGACCAGTGCCGCGCGTCGGCGTACATCTGCCACGAATTCTCGTTCCTTCTCGATCGTCGGTGCGGATTTCGGGAGTCTCCCAGAGAGATTAGTCTCTGTAAATGTTTATCATGATTGACATTTTCTTCCGGCTGTTCGACGATGGCCGTACAGATCCGTTTTCGGGCTCGGGAGAGCCCGCGACACGATGAGGCGTGGGGCGTGAGCTACTACCTGAACGACGAAGAGACCTTCCTGGTGGAGACGGTGCGTGAGTTCATCGATCGCGAGGTGAAACCGGCCGTCCAGGAGGTGGAGCACGCGAACGAGTACCCGGAGCAGTGGATCGAGCAGATGAAACGCATCGGCATCTACGGCCTGGCGATCTCGGAGGAGTACGGCGGGGCGCCGGTGTCGATGCCCTGCTATGTGAAGGTGACCGAGGAACTGGCGCGCGGCTGGATGTCGCTGTCGGGCGCCATGGGCGGGCACACGGTGGTCGCCAAACTCGTCGGCCTGTTCGGCACCGAGGAACAGAAGCGGCGCTACCTGCCCCGGATGGCGACCGGCGAGATCCGCGCGACCATGGCACTGACCGAGCCCGGGGGAGGCTCCGACCTCCAGGCCATGACCACCACCGCCAAGCGCGACGGCGACGATCTGGTGATCAACGGTGCCAAGACGTGGATCACCAACGCGCGGCGTTCGGGCGTCATCGCCCTGCTGTGCAAGACCGATCCGGCGGCGACACCGCGGCATCGCGGCATCTCCATCGTGCTGGTCGAACACGGTCCGGGACTGACCGTGTCGCGGGATCTGCCCAAGCTCGGATACAAGGGCGTCGAGAGCTGTGAGCTGTCGTTCGACAACTACCGGATCTCCGCCGACGCCGTCCTCGGCACCACACCCG
Source organism: Nocardia vermiculata NBRC 100427 (assembly GCF_001613265.1). Taxonomy (GTDB): domain Bacteria; phylum Actinomycetota; class Actinomycetes; order Mycobacteriales; family Mycobacteriaceae; genus Nocardia; species Nocardia vermiculata. The sequence goes on along the minus strand of NZ_BDCA01000006.1, from coordinate 229,943 downwards.
GCAAGGGTTTCGGGCAGATGATGAAGGGGCTCGAAACCGGCCGCATCCAGGTCGCCTCGCGGGCGCTGGGCGTGGCCACCGCGGCCCTCGAGGATTCGCTGGCCTACGCCCAGCAGCGGGAGAGCTTCGGACAGCCGATCTGGAAGCATCAGTCGGTCGGGAACTATCTCGCCGATATGGCGACCAAGCTGACCGCCGCGCGTCAGCTCACCCGGCACGCCGCCGAAATGTACGACCGGGGTGAGCGCTGCGATATGGAGGCCGGGATGGCCAAGCTGTACGCCTCGGAGATCGCGATGGAGGTGGCGCTCAACGCGGTACGTATCCACGGCGGGTACGGCTACTCCACCGAATACGACGTGGAGCGCTATTTCCGCGACGCCCCGCTGATGATCGTCGGTGAGGGGACCAACGAGATCCAGCGCAATGTGATCGCCGCGCAACTCGTGGCACGTGGGGGACTGTGATGGGGGCACAGATCTTTCACGGCATCGACGAGGTCGCCGCCGCCGTCGGCGAGCATCTGGGCTACAGCGGCTGGCTCGAGGTGACTCAGGAGCGCGTCGACGCCTTCGCCGACGCGACCGATGACCGGCAGTGGATCCATGTCGATCCCGAGCGTGCGGCCGCGACCGATTTCGGGGGTACCATCGCGCACGGATATCTGACGTTGTCGCTGCTGCCCGCACTCGGCGCCGAAATCTTCGACATCGACGGCGTACGCATGAAAATCAACTACGGCACCAACAAGATTCGCTTTCTGGCGCCGGTCCCGGTGGGGTCCAGGATCCGGTGCGGTGCCCGGATCCAAGCGCTGGAACGCACCCCGAAGGGCGCGAATCTGGTCACCGCCTATGTCATCGAGATCGAGGGCGGTGAACGTCCGGCGCTCGTCGCCGAGACCATCCGCGTACTGGTCGGCTGAGGAGCGAAGTGTGATGAAACGTGCAGCATTGGTGGCCCCGGTCCGCACCGCGGTCGGCCGGTTCGGGGGTGCGCTGAAGGAAGTGCCGGCGGTGACCCTGGCGACCACCGTCCTGCGTGCGGTCGTCGAACGCTCCGGTATCGACCCCGATCGGATCGACGACGTGGCGATGGGGCAGTCCTACGCCAATTCGGAGGCGCCGTGTATCGGCCGCTGGGCCGCCCTCGACGCCGGCCTGCCGATCTCGGTGGCCGGACTGCAGACCGACCGCCGCTGCGGCACCGGGCTGCAGGCGGTCGTGACGGCGGCCATGATGGTGCAGACCGGTGCGGCCGATGTGGTCGTCGCCGGCGGTGTCGAATCGATGAGCACCATCGAGCACTACACGACCGGTGCCCGCTGGGGCACCCGATCCGGTGGTCTGCAGTTGTTCGATCGACTCGATCGTGGCCGGGAACGCTCGCAGCCGGAATGGCGGTTCGGCCGGATCAGCGGGATGATCGAGACCGCGGAAAATGTCGCGAAGAAGTACGGGATCACCCGTGCCGATTCCGATCAGCTTGCCGCGGAAAGTCATTCCCGTGCACATGCCGCCTGGGAGTCGGGCCGTTTCGACGCCGAGGTGGTGCCGGTCGAGCTCACCGACCGCAAGGGCAACGTGACGATGTTCGCCCGGGACGAGGGGATCCGGCCGGACAGCACCACCGAATCCCTCGCGAAGCTGCGCACGGTCACACCCGGTGGTGTGGTGACCGCGGGTAACGCCAGTCAGCAGAACGACGCCGCCGCCGCGGTACTCGTGGTCGCCGAGGATCGTCTGCAAGAGCTGGGTCTGGAGCCGATCGGATACCTGGAAGGCTGGACCGCGGCCGGCTGCGATCCCGCACTCATGGGCCTGGGCCCGGTGCCGGCGGTCGAGAAGCTGTTCGCCCGCACCGGACTCGGTTTCGACGACATCGATCTGGTCGAACTCAACGAGGCCTTCGCCTGCCAGGTCCTCGGCGTACTGCGTGGCTGGGGATGGGACGACCGGGACCGCTTGAACGTCAACGGATCCGGCATCTCGCTGGGGCATCCGATCGGTGCCACGGGCGTACGCATGCTCACCACCGCACTGCACGAATTGCAGCGTCGTGACGCACATCGCGCCCTGGTGTCCATGTGTATCGGCGGCGGACAAGGCATGGCGGCCGCGGTCACCGCGGCCTGAGAGAAGAGGTGGCTATGAGGGCATGGCAGTTCGAACGTGCGGGGGATCCGCTGGTGCTCCGGGATCTGCCGGAACCCCGCCCCGCCGACGACGAGGTATTGATCGAGATCAAGGCGGCCGGGTTGTGCCACACCGACGTCGGCATCCTGCACGATCCGCAGTGGACCGAGCGGATCGGCCCCTTCCCGTTGACCCTGGGACACGAACTCGCGGGCGTGATCGCCGAAGTGGGTCCCGCGGTCGAGGATTTCGCCGTCGGTGACCGGGTCGGTGTCTTCCCGGCGGGACGAACCCGTCCCGGTCTGGGACGTGACGGCGGCTATTCGTTCCGCTGCACCGCCCTGCCGGAGGATCTGGTCCGGGTGCCCGAGGGGGTCGGCTTCGAGCAGGCCGCGCTCGGCACCGACGCGGGGCGCGCCGCGTACCGGGCACTGGTGCGCCGCGGCGGGGTGCGCAGGGGCGACAAGGTCGGCATCATCGGCCTCGGTGGGCTCGGGCAGATGGCGGCCCGTATCGCTGTCGTGCTGGGGGCCACGGTCTTCGTCGCGGAGAAGAAGCCGGCCCTGTGGCAGGCGGCGAAAGACCTCGGCGCACAAGCGGTCTCCGACGACATCACCGATTTCACCGCGGAGAAGCTCGATCTGATCGTCGATTTCGCCGGGTTCGGCACCACCACGGCCGCGGCGATCGAAACAGTGCGTGAATTCGGCACCGTGGTGCAGGTCGGGATGGGCCGGCTGGCCGCCGAGATCTCGACCGGCTCGTTGATCTTCAAACAGGTCACCCTCATCGGGTCGCGCAGCGGTTCGGTGGAGGACATCGCCGCGGTCTACGACCTGTTCGCCGCGGGAGAGTTGAATCCGCTGATCGTGCCCATCACCTTCGACGACATTCCGGACGCACTGGAACGACTGCACCGCGGCGAGGTCGAAGGACGCCTGGTGGCCGTCTATGAGTGAACGGGTTGCGATCGTGACCGGCGGGGCGAGCGGCATCGGCGCGGCCTGCGCCGAGCGGCTGGCCACCGACGGATTCCACGTCCTGGTTGCGGACGTGGCCGACGAGCCCGGGCGCGCACTCGCCGAGCGCATCGGCGGCGAGTTCGTCCGCACCGATGTGACGTGCGAGGCGGACATCCAGGCGCTGGTTGACCGCGCCGGATCACTCGAGGTGTTCTTCGCCAACGCCGGCGTTTTCGGTGCGCTGGGACCGATCGAGCAGACCGACACCGCCGAGGCCGACCGGACGATCGCGGTCAATCTGCGCGGCACCCTGCTGTGCCTGAAGCATGCGGTGCGGGTGATGCGGCCGCGCGGCCGGGGCTCGATCATCGTCACGTCCAGCCCGGGCGGGGTGGTCGGCGGTGTCGGTCCGCATGTGTACAGCGCGACCAAGGCCGGTGTCGCGGGCCTGGTGCGTGCCGTCGCCGCCGAGGTGCGTGATTACGGCATTCGCGTGAACTCGGTGGTTCCGGGAGCGATCGTGTCGGCCATGACGGCGGCCGTGCTCGCCGACGACCCGGCCGATCTGGAAGCGACGGCCCGCACGATGGCTCCCAGTCCGTTGGTCGGCCGCCCGGGGCAACCGTCCGATATCGCCGGAGCGGTCTCGTTCCTGGCCGGTGCGGATTCGGCATTCGTCACCGGCACCGAACTGTTCGCCGATGCGGGCTATACGAATGCGCCCGGTCCGGCGAGCTTCGCCAAGGGAAAATTCGCGGGCCGGTAGGTAGCTGCGCGCGGGCCGGCTCGACCGGTCGAGGAGACGAGCCGCCCGGTGACCGAGAAGATCGGTCACCGGGCGGCTCTCTGTGTGGTCCGACCGGAGATCCGGGTCAGCGATCCCGGCTGAAGACGAATGCGGTGGATTTGGCCAGGCCGTTGGAGACGGTCACCAGTGCGCGCGCGGCATCGGGGACCTGACGCTCACCACCACGGCCGGTGACCTGCAGCACCGCCTCCGCGAGATGGGTCATCCCGTGCAGGCGGCCCTCACCCAGGGCGCCGCCACCGGTGTTGACCGGTAGCTTGCCGGTCAGTGCCGTGTGGCCCTCGCGAGTGAACGGCACCGCCTCACCGCGTCCGACGAACCCCATACCTTCCAGCCAGGTGTGCACGAAAACACTGAATCCGTCGTACAACTGGGCGTTGTCGATATCGGACGGGCCGAGACCGCTGGTGTGCCACAGGGTGCGCGCGATCTGCTCGGAGCCCTCGACGAGATCTTCGAGGGTCATCACCGCGCCGGTCGGGGCGGTGTGCGTGCCGGCGGCGAAGCCGGTGAGCAGTGCGGGCGGCTGCCGCAGATCGCGTGCGCGTTCGGTAGAGGTGAGCAGCAACGCGACCGAGCCGTCGACCGGGATATCGCAGTCCAGGATGGACATCGGATCGGCGATCATCCGGGCATTCAGATAATCGGCTGTGCTCAGCGGCTTTCCACGCCAGTACGCGTGCGGATTCTTCTGTGCGTTGTCCCGGTTCGCGACCGCGTACGGGGCCAGATCGGCGCGAGTGAGCCCGTTCAGATCGAGATATCGGCGCAGGACCGTCGCCGCCCACGCCGGGGGCATGCTGAAACCGAACGGCGCCTGGAACTGGTCCGGGCCCGCGGCGATGCTGCTGTCGTAGTTGACGTAGCGCCCCTTGGGCACGTGCAGCGACCGGTAGACCAGTGCGTGCGTGCACACTCCGGAGTGGATCGCCATGGCGGCGTCCATGACACTCTGGGTCACCATGCCGTTGGTGGAGCCGGTCCAGGTGATCTGCGGCCGGATGCCGAGCAGTTGCGGCAGGTAGTAGGGGGTGACGACGTCGATCCCCTCGCCGGTTCCCTTGGTTCCGCCGTAGCGAGGCATCGAGGGGGAGGTGGCGATGCCGTCGACGTCCGCACGGGTCAGGCCCGCATCCGCGAGTGCGCGATCGCACGCTTCGACGGTGAGTGCGGCCAGCGTGCGTGGCAGCCGCCGGCCCAGTTCGCTGTATCCGACGCCGGCGACGGCGACCTTGTCACGGAGTTCCCACATCTGTCTTCTCACGCTTCCGTCAGCCGGAACTGCGGGAGCACGCAGTCCTCGGAGATCTCTTCGAAGTCCACTGCCACCGCGGCACCGATGCGCACCGCATCCGGCCCGGCGCCGAGCAGATCGGCCACCAGTAGCAGCCCCGGCTGCTCGACGAGTTCGACGATCACGACCACGAGCGGGACCAGCTCGGCGAACCCGGGGCCGGGAGGATCCTCGAGCACCGTGTAGCTGTAGACGGTGCCGCGTCCGGACACCGGCTCGAAGGTCAGATCCTCGCTCCCGCACGCCGGGCAGGTCAGGCTCGGTGCGTGGTTGAACCGCCGGCAGGCGGCACAGCGTTGAATGCTGAGCCGGTGGGCGCGGACGCTGTCCCAGAATTCCTCGGTCACATCGTCGGGGAACGGGACCGGGCGGATTGCTGTCGTCATGTCACATCTTCCACATCACTGGCGCCGCGAGCGCCTTGGCGTAGTGCTTCTGGGTGTAGGCGGCCAGCGCCTGCATATGGGTGGTCATCAGCTCCTCGGCGCGATCGAGATCGTGTTCGGAAATCGCTGTGGCGATGTCGGTGTGGATCTCCACGGTCAGTTTCCGCTGGCGCGCCGGGTACTCGACGCCCACCGAAGCACCGTCGAGGATGTCGAACAGTGCGGTGAACAGCGCCGCGAAGATCAGGTTGCCGGAGCCGTCGGCGACGGTGTTGTGGAAGCGACGCGTCTGGGTGAGGAATCCGGTTTCGTCGTCGAGATTCTGCTGTTCGAGTTCGATGATCTCGAACAACTTCGCCGTATCCTCTTCCGGCATCCGCTCGGCGGCCAGGCGTGCCATCCGGGGTTCCAGTGCGGCGCGGGTCTCGATCACGGTCTGGAAGGGGGCCTGCTGGAATTGCAACAGCAGGCTCAGTGACGTGGCCAACGCCGAACTGTCGGGCTGCTGCACGATCGGGCCACCGCTGGGGCCGGGCTTCAAGGTGATGACGCCCTGCAGCTCGAGAAACCGCAGCGATTCCCGGAGCGTCCCGCGCCCGACGTCGTAATCCTCGAGCATGGCTTTTTCCGGGGGCAGGCGATCGCCGATCTGGTTACCTCGGCGATGGATGTCCTCCACGATGCGCTGTGCCACGAGTAGCGCAGTCTTCTTCGGCCGTTCCGTAGCAGGCATATTCGTTCTCCCCAGGCTCTTGTGCTCGCGTACTCCACACCCTACATTCAATGCTATTGATGTGTATAGATAGACGCGATCCATCTGCTGCTGATCACTCGATCGCGCGGTGGAGATGCTGCTCTTTCGGGTGCCGCCCGAGTCCGGAGGCCGGCACACATATCGACTCGTCCGCACACTCGATCGATTCGTGAATTGCTAGGTGAGGAGCGCATATGCCTGGTCCACTCGAGGGACTCGTGGTCGTCGACGCGAGCCGGGGCATGCCCGCGGGTATCGCCACCATGATGCTGGCCGACTACGGTGCACGAGTAGTCAAGATCGAGCGGCCCGGCTACACACCCGGAGCCGAAGCCACGCTGCGCAAGGTGCTCGACCGCGGAAAGTGGAGTGTCACAGCCGATCTCGACACCGATCCCGGGAAGGTGAAGCTGCACGAGCTGCTGGCGTCCGCGGACGTGTTCATCGAATCCTGGGGTGCGGGTCGCGCCGAAGCCAAGGGTCTGGACCACGCCACGTTGCATGCCCGGTACCCGCAACTGATCTGCCTCACCCTCACCGGCTACGGAACGACGGGCCCGCTGTCGCGACGGCCGGGATACGAGGCACTGCTCAACGCGCGCCTCGGCATGACGGCCGAACAGCGTGCACATCGCGACGGACCGACCTTCCTCGGTCATCCCACCGTGTCCTACGGCACCGCATTTCTGGCGGTCATCGGAGTGCTGTCGGCACTGCACGCGCGCAAACTCACCGGGCGGGGCCAGCGTGTGGACACCTCACTGCTGGACGGCATGCTCGCGATCCGCGGGATGAACTGGTGGTGGAACGAGAAAGACATCTCCTACCTCGCCCGCAGCGGAACCAAGCAGGGTTTCGGAAACAAACGCCTGATCACCGACCCGTTCGAATGTGCGGACGGGAACTGGTTGATCCCACACACCGGCGGCCCCGGCTCCTACAAGCGAATGATGGACCTGCTCGGGTTCGGCGACCGTGTGCAGCAGATCGACGGCCCCGAGATGTCGGTGCCGCTCGACGACGACGAACTGGTGATCGCGCGTGATCTCGTGCCCCAGGCGTTCAAGTCCCGTACCCGGGACGAGTGGGTCGCGCTGTTCGCCGAGCACGACATCGCGTGCCTGCCGGTGCTGCGGCCGCACGAGATCTTCGACGACGAACAGATCCGGCATGCCGGTGTCACCATCGAGCTGCCCGACGCCGAGCACGGCACCGTCCGCCAGCTCGGCCCCGTGGTGAAGTTCGGCGAAACCCCGCCCGCCACACCGGAACCGGCACCGCAGGTCGGTTCCCACGACGAGAAGATCAGCGAACTGCGGCCGCATCCGGCCTGGCGGCCCGCACAGCCACGCAGTCTCGCGCGGCCGCTGGAGGGGGTGAAGATCGCCGACTTCAGTTCGTTCTTCGCCACCGGCTTCGGCTCGAAACTGTTGTGCGACCTCGGCGCCGAGGTCGTGAAGGTGGAACCGCCCTCGGGCGATCAGATGCGCCCGCTCGGCGATCTGTGGGAATGCTCCCAACGCGGCAAACGCGGCCTGTGCATCGATATGCGCACACCGGAAGGCCGGGAAGTCGTCCGCACATTGGTCGCCGAGGTCGATGTGGTCACGGTGAACTTCCGCCCTGGTAAGGCCGAGAAGATCGGCCTGGGCTACGAACAGCTGCGTGCGATCAACCCGAAGCTGATCTACGCCTATCTGCCCGGTTTCGGCTCGACCGGCCCGAAGTCCTCGTTGAAGAGCTTCGCGCCGCTGCAATCCGGATTCGTCGGCATGAACTTCATCGGTGCCGGGGCGGGCAACGCCCCGATCCGGCGGGTGATGGGTAACGAGGACCTGTACAACGGATTCCTCGGCGCCGTCAGCGTTCTGATGGCCCTGGTCGCCCGGCAGAATTCGGGGGCCGGCCAGTATCTGGAAAGTCCGCAGCTGCATTCGAGCCTGCTCGTGCGCACCGAGATGGCAGCCGACGGCAACGGCAATCCGCTCGAGCCCTATCGGCTGGACGCCGACACGACCGGGTGGTCGCCGCTGTACCGGCTCTATCGCACCGCCGACGGCTGGGTGATGATCGCCGTATTCGGCGACCGGAAATTCGCGGACCTGGCCGCCGCACTCGGTCGACCCGAATGGCTCGAGGAGTTCGGTGCCGAGCAGCAACGCGTCGACAACTCCGCCGAGCTGGCTGCCCGCTTGGAAGATGCCTTCGCACAGCTGAGTACCGACGACGCGTTCGGCCTGCTGGACCGCGCCGGGGTGCCGGTGGAGATCCCGGCCGAGGATCCGGTGATGCCCGAACTGCTGTGGGACGAAACGCTCGCCGAGACCGGACAGGTCGTCGAACACCATCATCCGGAATACGGCTGGTGCCGGGAAGTCGGTGTCACCATTCGGCTTTCGGACACCCCGGGACAGGTCCGCGGCCCCAGCCCGCTGCTGGGCCAGCACACCCGCGACATCCTCACAGAACTGGGCTACCCGACCGCGGCGATCGACGAACTGGTCGAGCGCGGCGTCTGCCTCGAGCCGGCGCGCAACTGAATCCGGAAGTGGGACCGACATGTTGAACGACAAAAGAGCACTGATCACCGGCGCGGCCAAGGGGATGGGGCGTGAACTCGCCCTGGAAGCTGCCCGCCAGGGCGCCTCCCGGATCGGCGTCACCGACGTCGACGCCACGGAGTTGGCGACGACCGCGGAACTGGTCGCCGACACGGGCACCCAGGTCCGGGCGATCACCGCGGACCTGCGCTCCACCTCGGAGATCGAGCAGATGGTCGACGACTTCGCCGGCTGGGCCGGCGGGCTGGACACGCTGTTCAACAATGCGGGCGTGCTCGACCACATGTTCACCCCGCCGGACCGGACCGGCATCGAAACTCTCGACGAAGACGTCTGGGACACGGTGATGGCCATCAACCTCAAGGCCGTCTGGTCCGCGATCAAGTTCGCGGCGCCGCATCTGCGCGCCTCCGACCGGGGCCCGTCGGTGGTCAACGCCGCCTCGGTGTCGGGGCTCGCCGGCACCAATATGGTCGCGTACGGGGTCTCCAAGGCAGCGGTGATCCAGTTGACCAAGGTGGCGGCGGTCAATCTGGCTCCCGACGTCCGGGTGAACTGCTACTGCCCGGGCTCGATCAAGACACCGATGAGTGATGCGCATCTGGCCGCGGGCGAGGACCGGCTGCTGCGGGCGCGATCGATGTACGGCACGAATCTCATTCCGCGCCGCGGTCTGCCGGTCGAGGTGGCCCACCCCGCGTGCTTCCTGGCCGGTGACGGTGCGTCGTTTCTGACCGGGGTCGTGTTGCCCGTCGACGGCGGCACGACGGCGTGGCGCGGCGTCCACGACGACGTGCCCCTCGACTGAGGAGGAATTCGATCATGACCGAGTCCGCAGGACACCATCTCGACGACGACACGACCGAGTTGCGGGAACGGCTGCGCCGGCTGGAGGCGGCCGAGGTCGCCCGTGATCATCTGCACGCCTATGCACGGGTGCTCGACGAGCCGCATCCGGACACGGTGACCGCACTGTTCGCCGCCGACGCGGTGCTGAACACGCCGTCGCGACAGGCCCGCGGTACCGCCGAGATCCGGGAGTTCTTCGAATGGGCCTTTGCCGCCGATCCGTCGAACAAACGACATTTCGTCGCCAATGCGCGCACCACCCGGCTGGATGAATCCGGGGTGCGGGTGCAGGCGCAGTTCCTGTTCACCGCTCGCGGGAGCGGGCGTTCGGGAATCGGCTGGGGTCGCTACGACGCCGTCGTGAACGTCGCCGGCCCGACGCCGCTGTTCACGGAGATGAGTATGGCGGTGGAAGTGAGCACCGATCTGGTCGCCGGCTGGCAGCAGGAACCGCAGGCGCGCTGACCCGCGCCACCACAACATCGCGGGCCGTACCCGCTCCGGCACCGGGGCCCGGTTCGCGTACCGGATCGTTGTCTCATACGGCGCGCGGGATGCCGTGTGCCGGAAAGGAATCCCGATGCGTGCAGTGGTACTGAACGAGGCGATCGGCCCCCGTGGGCTGCAGGTGACCGAACTACCCGAACCGGCCGCGACCGGCCGGGTCGTCGTCGACGTGCAGGCCGCCGGAGTGTCCTATCCGGATCTGCTGCAGACCCAGGGGCGCTATCAGACCGTGCGCGCCCTGCCGTTCGTGCCGGGAGTGGAGGCAGCGGGCACCGTGCGCTCCGCGCCGCCGGACAGCGGCCTCGAGCCCGGACAGCGGGTCGCGGCCCTGACGACCGGCGGTGCCTGGCAGCAGGTGGTCGCTGTCGACCCTCGACGGGTGCTCCCACTGCCGGACACCGTCGGCGTCGCGGCTGCGGCAGGGATGCCGATGAACTATCTGACCGCGCATTTCGCCTTGCGTCGCCGGGCCCGGGTCGAGGCGGGTGAACTCGTGCTCGTGCACGGTGCGGCCGGCGGGCTCGGACAGGCAGTGCTGCACCTGTGCCGGGCCCTGGGACTGCGCACGATTGCCGTGGTCAGCGACGACGCGAAGGCCCGCGCCGCGACCGCAGCCGGTGCCGATCAGGTGGTTCCGGTCGACAACTGGTTGGCCGAGGTGCGCGCCCGCACCGGTGGCGTCGCCGAGCCCGAGCTGCGACCGCTCGCGGAGGCCGGCTCGGCACTCGAGGCTCTGGGGGCGCGCACCTCGATCGGCAAGCTGGTACTCGACCTGAGGTGAGGTGCGGTACGCGGTGATTCGAGGGGCGGGCAGGCGACCGGCTCCGCCCCTCGAATCGGCATCAGCGCGTAGGCAGTTTCGGGGGATTGGTCCGGTAGGTGGCCGGGGTGCGTGACAGCCGAATCGGGTTGCGCACCTGAGCAACTCCGGTGCCCTGCGGTTCATCGCTGGGCATCACCACCGGCGACAGCCCCAGATTCTCGGCGAAGTCGATGGCCTGACCGATGTCGTTGATCGGACCCGCGGGCACGCCCGCATCGACCAGGACGGAGAACCAGTGGTCCGCGCCCTGGGTGCGGAAGACGTCCTCCAGTTCCTCGATCAGCGCCTCGCGATGGGTCGAGCGATCGGTGTTGGTACGGAATCGTGGGTCGTCGATCAGCGCGGGACGGTGCAGCGCATGGCACAGCGCGCCGAACTGTTTGTCGTTGGCCGCGGCGACGGCCAGGGGACGGTCGGCCGTGTGCACCGGCTGGTACGGGGCGATACTCGGATGTGCGTTGCCCATCAGCCCGGGCACATTCCCGGTGAGAATGTGCCCGGACACCTGATTGGTCAGCGACGCCAGGACCGAGGACAGCAGGTTGACCTCCACCCGCTGCCCCTCGCCGGTACGCAGCCGGTGGATCAGTGCAGTCTGGATGCCGAGCGCGGCGTGTACCCCGGTGATCGCGTCGACCATCGCCACGCCGACCTTGGCGGGGCCGGTATCCGGATGGCCGGTGATACTCATCAGTCCGCCGGTGGCCTGCGCGATCAGGTCGTAACCGGGGAGGTGAGCGCCCTTGTCGGAGCCGAAGCCGGTCACCGAGCAATACACCAGGGCGGGGTGGTCGGTGGCGAGCTGCTCGTAGCCGAATCCGTAACGCTCCAGCGTGCCGGGGCGGAAATTCTCCACCACGACGTCGGCTTCGGCGATCAGTTCGTGAGCCATCGCCCGATCGGCTTCGCTGGTCAGATCGAAGGCGATCGACCGCTTGTTCCGGTTCAGGCCCAGGAAGTAGGTGGACTCGCCCTCGTGCCACGGCGGGCCCCAGCCACGGGTGTCGTCACCGACGTTCGGTCGTTCGAGCCGGGTCACTTCCGCGCCGAAATCCGAGAGGAGCATGGTGGCGTAGGGACCCGCGAGGATCCGGCTGAAGTCGACGATCCGGATCCCGGACAGGGCTCCTGGTGCAGTGGCCGTCATCGTTTCCCTTTCACACGTCGTACCCGTGACTCGCGGCGGTGGCATGCGGGGCGGACACCGTTGTTTCGCGGCGAATCGGATCAAACCCTACACATTCATGCGCATGGTTGCTATGGTTCTACTGGATTTGAGAGTGGCGTGGGACACGTTCGGCGCCGGCAGGAAATGAGGGACTGTGACGTGAAACTGTCTTTGCGCTACGACATGCGCGCACCCGATATCGGCGTGGACAGCCCCGATCAGTATGCCGCCGCACTCGACCACGCGGTGTGGGCGGACGAGGTGGGATTCGAGACGGTGTACCTGGCCGAACATCACGGCGCCGACGACGGGTACTGCGCCGCACCGATGATTCTCGGCTCGGCGATCCTCGGCCGGACCCGGCGGCTGACGGTGCATCTGTCGGCGCTGGTCGCCGTCCTGCATCATCCGCTGCGCCTGGCCGAGGATCTCGCGACTCTCGATCTGATCGGTGGTGGCCGGGTAGAGGTGACCGCGGGCATCGGCTATCGGGATTTCGAATACCGGATGTTCGGCGTCGAACGCCGGCACCGGGCGCGGATTCTCGAGGAGACCGTGCAGATTCTGCGGCAGGCGTGGACCGGCGCGGAATTCGACTTTCGCGGTGAGCGGGTCCGGGTCCGCCCTCGTCCCGCCCGTCCGCAGGGGCCACCACTGTTCATCGGCGGCTCGGCCGATGCCTCGGCCGTCCGCGCGGCACGCATCGGGGACGGCTATCGTCCCGCCGGATCCGATAAGGACCGGCTGTACGAGATCTACGCCGCCGAACGGCGCCGCCTCGGCGAGCCGGTCCCGCCGCAGGCGCCCACCCTGGGGCCGCTGTTCCTGTTCGTCTCCGACAATCCTGCTCGGGACTGGGAGATCGTCGCACCGCACGTGCTGTACACCACCAACTCCAATGCCGCCTGGGCGCGGGAGCGGGGAGTGGGCACCACCGCCTACCAGCCGGCCGCGGGACTGGCCGAGCTGCAGCAGGATCCGAACATCAGGGTGGTCACACCGGAGGAATGCCTCGCACTCTGCGAAAAGCTCGGTCCCGACGCCGAACTGGTCTTCCAGCCGCTGATGGGTGGACTGCCGCTCGAGGCCGGATGGCGCAGCCTGCGGCTGTTCGAATCCGACGTGCTGCCCGAACTCGTCGCACGGGGATATCGCACCCCGGCCGACCGGTGACAGCGTCACCTTCTTTTCCGCCCGTATCCCGGGTGGATTCTCGCTCGACTCGATGAAGAGGCAAGATGACCACTACTGCAACGGATTCCAACCGCGGTGAGGTGTCGGACACGATGCCACGCGGCTTGGTCGTCATGATCGGCTATTTCGTCATCCTGGCCACCCTGGTGACCACCGTTCCACTCAAGCTGCTCGGTCAGATCGGCCCCGATCTCGGGGCCACGGGCGGTCTGCTCAACTGGGTGGTGATCATCGGTACGCTCGGCGGTGCGATCGGCACCGCCCTGCTTCCCCCGATGGCGAAGTTGTTCGGTCAGCGGGTCGTCGCGCTGACCACCATGGGGCTACTGGCCTTCGGTTGTTTCCTCGCCGCCGTGGCGCCGAATATGACGGTACTGCTGATCGGCCGGTTCATCGGCGGGTTCACCCTCGGTGCCATCGCGCTGGCGTTGTTCATGGCGCGGTCCAACCTGTCGGGTCGGTCGCTGACCGTGGTGCTGGCGTGGATAGCGGCCGCCGAGGGTGTCGCGGCCGGTCTTTCCTTTGCCCTCGGTGGACTGTTGGCCGATACCGTCGAGGTGAACTGGCGGATCATGCTCGCGGTGATCGCGGCGCTCGGAGTCATCGGTATCGTCGGCACCCTCGTCGCGATCCCGAAGCACGAGGGTGCCGCCGACACGAAGGTCGACTGGATCGGCGGATTCCTGCTGACCGTGGCGCTGGCGCTGATTCTGGTACCTCTGAGCATGGGGTCGAAGTGGGGCTGGTCGTCGCCGAAGACGTTGCTACCGCTGATTCTCGGTATCGTCGTGGTCATCGTCTGGTGGCTCGTCGAGGAGCGGGTGGCGCAGCCGCTGGTGAATACCCGCGCGCTGCGCAACCTCAACTTCCTGCGCGGCTGGCTGGTCTTCTTCTTGGCTGGAATGTCGACCTGGGTCATCAATTTCACGATTCCGGCCTTCACCGAAGTGCCGCCGTCGGCCGGTTTCGGTTTCGGCTACGACGGGCTGCGCAGCGGTCTGGTGATGCTGGTGTACTGCATCGGTATCGTCGTCGGCAGTGCCGGGGCCGATCGGCTGAGCCGGTTCGTGCCGGCTCGTACTGTGTCCATGGTGGCTTTCGGCGGTTCCGCGCTCGGCATGTTGCTCATGGCGGTCGCGCACGGTTCGGAATGGCAGATGTGGGTATGGCCGATCATCGTCGGTCTGTCCTACGGCCTGGCCGTCGCCAGCGCCTATATGACCTTCATCAAGGCGCTGCACCCCGATCAGGTCTCCACCGCGGCGGGTATGGGACAGATCGCCGGCCCGCTGGGGAGCTCGATCGGTAGTGCCGCGATCACCGGCATCCTCACCGCATCGGTGATCACGGTGGGGCACGACGCGGTTCCGTCCGAGCACAGCTTCCAGCTGGGCTGGTTCATCGGCGTCGGAATCGCGGTCGTCGGCTTCCTGCTCGTCGCGTTCGTGCGCTCGGCGAATGTGCCCGCGGACGAAGTGGACTGAGCCGGAACCATATTCGCTCGTCCTCGGCGTGGCCCACGGCAGGTGTGGGCCGCGCCGAGGCATATCCACCCAATGGACGAGGAGGACGACATGATCATTTCGATCGACAAGGACCGGTGCATGGGGCACGGCCGCTGCTACGCGATGGCCGAAGCACTGCTGACCGACGACGACGAGGGCTTCGTCGCCGAGCGGGGCACCAGCTGGGACGTACCCGAAGGGCTGACCGGGCAGGCCGAGGCGGCTGCCGGGGCTTGCCCCGAAACCGCTATCACCGTGCGCGATTCGTAGCTCACCACCGCACCGCCCGCAGCGCGAGGGTGCTGCGTGGGGGCAAACCCACCCCTGGGTATCCGGCGTAGCCGATGGCGACGGCTGTGCTGGGAAGTGTCCTGGGAAACAGGTCGGCCCGGCATCCCCGTCGTGAGGGTGCCGGGCCGATCGCGGTGCGGATCGCGGGCGGTACGTGCGCTCAGTCCCACACCAGGGGCACGTGCTGCAGTCGTAGCTGGCTACCGCGTTCGCGCAGCTCGGCTCCGTCGGCGATTCGATAGTGCGGAATCTTCTTGTGCCATTCGGTCAGCGCCACAACCAGTTCCGCCCGCGCGAGATGCATGCCGAGGCAGCGGTGGAAGCCGGCACCGAAGCCCAGATGCCGAGTGAGATTCGGTCGATCCGGATCGAAGGCCTCCGGATCCTCGAATGCGCGTGGGTCCTGATTGGCCGCCGCGAGCCCCAACCACACCAGGTCACCTTTGCGGATGGGCAGGCCGTGGAAGTCCATGTCACGGGCCGCTTCGCGTCCATCCTGAATGATCAGGCCGTAGAGCCGGATGATCTCCTCGATCGCATTCGGCCACAGTTCGGGGTCGTCGATCAGCCGTTGCCGGTCCTCGGGATGGGTGGCCATGTGCAGGAAGGTGTAGCCCAGCGCGCTGCGGGTGGTGTCCAGCCCGGCCGACATGATCGTCATGCAGATGGTCAGGATCATCTCGTCCGGAATGGGTGCACCCTGGTATTCGGCGGTGATCAGTCGTGTCACCAGGTCGGTCGACGGATCGCCGGGTGCTTTCCGGCGTGCAGCGATCGCCGCCGCGAAGTAGGCGTCGAGTTCCCGGCGGGTATCGGCGGCGATCCGCTGAGCCTCCGGTGTCTTGTCGAAGAAGCCGATGAACTGGCCCTCCACCCAGGGCATGAGTGTCGCTCCGTCCTCGACGGGCAGACCGAGCAGCGCCAGGAACAGCTCGGTCGGATAGATCATGCCGAACCCGCTCGCCATATCCTCCGATCCGCGCGGCGCGATCGCGTCCACCAGTGCGGTGGCACGCTCCTGGGCCAGATCAGCGACGCGCCGGACCAGCTTGGGCGCGAAGAACGGATTGAGAATCTTGCGCATCTCGGCATGCTCGGGCTGGTTGAGATTCTCCGGCAGCAACACTCGCGGCGGCGACCGGTGGAACGCGCTGACCTGGTCGTTGGTGAAATCGTCATCGCGTTGCAGCGCCTCGCGCACATCGTCGAACCGGTTCAGGACCCAGAACCCCTCCTCGGTCGAATCGTTCCAGGCGAACCGGGCGGCCTCCCGCTCGGCGTTGAGCAGCCGGTGCGTTTCCAGCGCGGGGCGTTCGACGCGGTAGTCGGTGTGGAACACCGGACACCCGCCGAGATCTCGTGTTCTGCCGGGATTGTCGGTCAGCTCGGGCATAGGCCTCTCCTCGTCGAAATCACACGGATACTAGTGCGAATTATTAGCATGAATGTGACGCAAATCAACCGTTGACTTCCGGGGTAATGATGTGCATGATTCGTATAAATGAGTAACCAGGGAAGGTCGGACATGCACAGGCTCGACAACCACACGGCGGTGGTGACCGGCGGCGGATCGGGCATCGGCGCCGCATCCGCCCGGCGCCTGGCCGCGGAGGGGGCGGCCGTGGCAGTGATCGATCTGCACGGCGATGCCGCCGCGCAGACCGCCGCAGCGATCCGCGAGGCCGGCGGGCGGGCCGCGTCCTACGTCGCCGACGTGCGCGATCGGGAGCGGTTGGGCGTGGTGGTGGACGAGGTTGTCGCCGAATTCGGCGAGATCGGTGTGGTCTTCACCGGCGCCGGCGTCTCGGGTGCGCGCGTCGACAGTCACGAACTGTCGGAACAGGATTGGCGCGGCGTGCTCGATATCAACCTGAACGGCACCTTCTTCACGATCCAGGCCGCGCTCCCGTCGCTGCTGCGACGCGGTGGTGGTTCGGTCGTCACCTGCGGTTCGACCTCGTCGTTCGTCGCGACGCAAGGCGGCCTCGCACCGTACCGGGCGTCCAAGGGCGGGGTGAAGATGCTCACCCAGACGTTGGCGGTCGAGTACGCGCCGCAGGGCATCCGGGTCAACAGCGTCTGCCCGGGAGCGGTGAAGACCAATCTGAGCAACAATACCGCGGCGATCGTCCCGACCGGCGGCACCGTCCGCAATCCGTCGAAACCGCTGAGTGTGCCGTTGGGCCGCTACGGCGAAGCCGACGAGATCGCCTCGGTGGTCGCATTCCTCGCCTCCTCGGATGCCTCCTACGTCACCGGCCAGGCGATCCTGGTCGACGGAGGTGTCACCGCCGAATGACACGCGACTCCGGTTCGGCCCCCATCCTTTTCGGCGGCGCGATCGACATGCACTGCCACTTCGGCCCGGAACCGCTGGTCGAAAAGCTGGCCAAGCATCCGCACGCGGTGGATCCGATCCAGGCCGCGCAGGAGGCCGCGGCCGCCGGCATGCGGGCCATCGTGCTGAAGGCACACGAGTTTCCCTCCACCGCCGTCGCCGATCTGGCGAACAAGGCCGTTCCGGAGGTGACCTCGATCGCCGGGATGTGCTGCGACCACCCGGTGGGCGGGCTCAACCCGCAGGCGGTGGACACCGCGCTGCGCGCCGGCGCACAGGTGATCTGGTTGCCGACCCTGTCGTCGATATCGAACCGCCCCGCCGCCATCGAAGCGGCATTCGGTGTGTCACAGGGGATCGCGGTGCTCGATCCGGACGGTGAAATGGTGCCCGAGGTGCGCGACATCATGGATCTCGTCGCCGCGCACGATGCGGTACTGGCGACCGGGCACATCACCGTCGACGAGCATTACGCGGTGGCGCGTGCCTTCGGCGGCCGCGGCAACCTGGTCGTGACCCACGCGATGCATGCGAGCGCGGGACCGGGCCTGTCCGTCGACCAGGTCGTGGAGCTGGCCGACCTGGGCGCCGTCATCGAGTTCTGTGCGCACACCTGTATGGGCAAACCCTCGACTTTCGAGCAGGTGATCAGCGCTGTCGGCCGGATCGGCCCGGAGCGCGCGATCGTCTCCACCGACTACGGCTGGACCGACACCCTGCCGCACCCGGCCGCCGGCCTGCGGGGCTATGTCAACGCCCTGTGGGACGAGGGCGTCGACGAACGACAGCTGCGGCTGATGGCCGGCGCGGTGCCGGCCCGGCTGCTGAACATGAACTGAGAACACGGAGGTAAGGCGAAATGGGACGGGTTGCCGGAAAGGTCGCGTTCATCACCGGTGCGGCACGCGGACAGGGTCGTGCACATGCGGTGCGGCTCGCGCAGGAGGGCGCCGATATCGTCGCGGTCGACTCCTGCGCGGATGTCGCGTCGCTCGAGTATCCGATGGCCACGGTGGACGACCTGCGGGAGACCGAGAAACTGGTCCGTGACCTGGGCCGGCGGGTGATCGCCCGGCAGGTCGATGTGCGCGACCAGGCCGGGCTCGACCAGGTGGCCGCGGACGCGGTCGAGACCCTGGGCGGTATCGATATCGTGAGCGCCAATGCGGGAGTGTGCGGGTGCCGCCCGACGGTCGATCTGACCGACGCCGAATGGCAGGACATGGTCGACATCAACATGACCGGGGTCTGGCGGACGGTGAAAGCCACCGTCCCGCACCTGATCTCGGCCGGCCGCGGCGGCTCGGTCATCCTGACCAGCTCGGTCGTCACCATGGTCGGCGCCGCGAACGTCGCCCACTACAACGCGTCCAAGAGCGGTGTCGTCGGGCTGATGAAGACGCTGTCGGCCGAACTGGGCCCGCATCAGATCCGGGTGAACGCCGTGCATCCGGGCAATGTCGCCACCGACATGCTGTTCAGTGACTCCACGCTGCGGGTCTTCTGCCCGGACCTGGAGAACCCCACCCCCGAGGATCTGCGGGAACGTGCCCGCGGCGGCGACGTACTCGGGCAGGGATGGGTCGAAGCGATCGACATCAGCAACGCGGTGCTGTACCTGGCCTCCGAGGAAGCCCGTTTCGTCACCGGTGTCTCGATCCCGGTCGACTGCGGCCGCCGGATCGGCTGAGAGGAACTGACGATGACGAACGGACAACGCTTACAGGACCGGCGGATTCTCATTACCGGTGGTGCCGGCGGGATCGGTGCCGCCGCGGTACGACGGCTCTCCGCCGAGGGCGCCGCGGTAGCCGTGCTCGATCGCGATGTCGACGCCGCCCAGCGCCTGGCAGCCGATGTCGACCGGACGGTAGCGTTCGAAGCCGATGTCACCCGGCCGGAATCGGTCGACGCCGCGGTGAGTGCCGCGGCGCAGGAACTGGGCGGACTGGACGGCGTGCTCACCTGCGCGGGTATCGCTCGCTCCGGCCTGCCGCACGAGATGTCGCTCGACGACTGGTACTCGGTGATCGATATCAACCTGAACGGGACGTTCCTGGCGGTCCGGGCGGCCTTGCCCCATCTACTGGAGGCGGACGCCGCCAGTGTGGTGACCATCGGGTCGGTGGCGTCACTGATCTCGGCGAACACCAACACCTGCGGTTACGACGCGTCGAAGAGTGGCGTGCTGGGGCTGACCCGATCGATCGCCGTCGGCTACGCCGATCGTGGGGTGCGCGCCAACTGCCTGTGCCCGGGAGTGGTGGACACTCCGCTGGCCCGCCGCGCCCGCGAAGTCGAGGGCGTGACCAGCAACGCGGTCGCGGCCACCCCGCTGGGCCGCCGCGCCGAACCGGAGGAGATGGCCGGCATCATCGCGTTCCTGCTCTCGGCGGAATCCTCGTATATGACCGGATCGGTCGTGACGGCGGACGGCGGTCTCACCGCACGGTGAGCGAGACTGTCGAAGTACCAGGCACAATCACACTGCGCCTGCCCGCGGTGGCGGGCGCAGCGACGAGCGCGACAGAGGACGGATATGAACGTCGAACGAAACCATGCGGGCCCGGCGGCCGGCAGTAGCGACACCCGATGCGCCGCCGCGGCCGGAACGGAGCTGCGATGAGCGACGAAGTACTGGTCGAAGCGCACGACGGCGTGCTGGTGGTGACCTTGAACCGGCCGGCGGCTCGTAACGCCGTCAACCTCGCGGTCGCCGAAGGTGTCGCCGCGGCGATGACCGAGCTCGACTCCCGTGACGATCTCTCGGTCGGCGTGCTCACCGGTGCCGGCGGCACCTTCTGCGCCGGAATGGATCTGAAGGCCTTCGTGCGCGGTGAATCCCCGGTGATTCCGGGCCGCGGATTCCTCGGCCTGGTGCAGGCGCCGCCGGACAAGCCGCTGATCGCGGCGGTGGAGGGATATGCACTCGCGGGCGGCTGCGAGGCCGTGCTCGCCGCAGATCTCGTCGTCGCCTCGCGTGCAGCGAAATTCGGCATTCCCGAGGTCAAACGCGGTCTGGTGGCGGCTGCCGGTGGGCTGATGCGCCTGCCACGGCGGATACCGCCCGCGGTGGCGCTGGAACTGGCCCTGACCGGCGACCTGCTCGATGCCGAACGGGCGCACCATTTCGGTCTGGTCAATCGGCTCACCGACGAAGGCGCCGCGCTGAACACGGCGCTCGAACTGGCCCGGACCATCGCGGCCAACGGCCCGCTTGCCGTCCGTGCGTCCAAGCAGATCATGCGCGACAGCGGTGACTGGCCGCAGGACGAAATGTTCGAGCGGCAGAGCGCGATCGCGGGCCCGATCTTCACCTCCGCCGACGCCCAGGAAGGCGCTCGTGCTTTCGCGGAGAAGCGTGCGCCACAGTGGCGCGGAGAATAGCGAACTAGCCCCGCCTGCCTTGTCCGCGCGCAGTAGTAGGGCGGGGTCGGCGCGCATGCGGTGACCGCCGGCCGTCGCGGCGGCCCGGTTCCCGCGTGCGAGCCGGACTCTGCGAGTCGGTCTCGGCGCGGGTCGCCTCGCCCGGTGGGGCAAGGAAGGTGGGCCGAAGGTCGGTGCGGGCCGCGGTGGCGGGCGCACTGTCGGTGGCCGCATCCTCGTGGCTGAACAACCGTGGGCCCGCGGTGTCGTCGTTACTCATGAAATATCTCTTTCGGTGGTGGCGGTCGGCCCGGTGGGCCGGCGCAATGCGGTACGCAATCCACGGCGACGTCTCGAGGATTGCTCCGAGTGGCCGGTGCTGCGTTCGGTGGCGTGGAGGTCGGCGGTGTGAAACTTGCGTTCCGAGGCCGTCTCCGGAGCGTCGTCGGGGCCGGCGCGGAGCCAGCGGTCCGGTAAGGCCAGTTTGTGGACGGTCCGCATCGCCAGCAGATACTGGCGCGGTAGCGAACCGCTGGTGTAGGGGAGGTCGTACTTGTCGCACAGCGCCCGCACGCGGACCGCGATCTCCGCATAACGGTTGCTCGGCAGGTCGGGGAACAGGTGATGTTCGATCTGATAACACAGGTTCCCGCTCAGCACCCGCAGCACCGGCCCCGCGTCGAAGTTCGCGCTGCCGAGTAACTGCCGCAGGTACCACTCGTGCCGTGACTCCTGCTCGACCACGTCCGAGGTGAACTTTTCGGCGCCGTCGGGGAAGTGACCGCAGAAGATGACCGTATGCGCCCAGACGTTGCGCAGTGCGTTGGCGGCGACCGCCGCGGCCAGGGTGCGCCGCCACCGCCGGCCGGTCAGCGCGGGGAACATCACGTAGTCCTTGCCGATCTGCCGGACCGCCTTGGCGAGGCACGCCCTGGTGTGCGCGGCCCGGGCGACGCGTCCGTCGGACCGCTCGTATTCGGCCCAGAGCCCGTGCAGTGCGATACCCCACTCGAAGGTCAGCGCCAGCAGCAGGTTCTGCAGTGGCTGCAGACTCGTGTACCACCGCCACGGCTGGTCGCGGGTCACCCGCATCGCCCCGAAGCCGATATCGTCGTCCAGACCCAGCACATTGGTGTACACGTGATGGCGGTGGTTGTGCGCGTAACGCCAGTGCGACGACAGTGCGGCCATATCCCATTCCCATGTGCTGGAATGGATTTCGGGATCATTCATCCAGTCCCACTGGCCGTGGCCGATGTTGTGGCCGAGTTCCATGTTCTCCACGCACTTGGCCGTCGACAGCCCCGCCACACCGAGCATCCAGCCGCGCCGGCCGCGTCCGAGTGCGATCACCGTCCGGGACGCCACGTCGAGCGCGCGCTGAGCGACGATCGTACGCCGGATGTAGGCGGCGTCCCGCTCACCCCGCGTTCGCGTGATGTCGCAGCGTATCGCGTCGAGTTCGCGGCCGAGCTCGGCGATATCGCTGTCGGTGAGGTGTGCGTACGTGGCGACCTCGGCAATAGCCATGAGTTCCTTCCCTGCAGTCTGCGTGGGCACCTACAGTGACCGCACCGCGGACGGGCGAGGACGGCCGGATCGAGATCGCGGACGGAGCATTCGTGCGATACGTTCGTGCGTGCCGGAACACTGTGGCAACGGATCCCGTCGCCTGTCTCCGGCTGGGAATCCGGTGCGTTGCAACTCGGGAAGGGGCACCGATGCCATACCGGATGTCTGCTTCGACGCTACGGGAACCGGGGGCTCCTGTCCATGTGATGCGTCCGGCATCCGCCGATGAGGAGGTCGCCCGCGCGGGGCGCCGACGCGGGCCCTACCGGCAGCGCGGCGAAATACCCAGCGCGCGAGGAGGCATCGCGCGCGTCGCACGCACCCCAGGAAACCGCCGTCGGCGTGGACGCCGCTGCCGGTGATCGCGGCGGATTTCGGTGAGCACAGCCAGGTGAGGACGGCGGCGACCTCGTCGGGATCCAGGATCCGGTCCACCAGCCGGTGCCCCCCGACCTCGGCCACGTCGCCGAGGTCGTAGCGGCGTGCCGTTTCGCTGAGCAACGCGGTGCGGGTTGAACCCGGGGGAGGCCGCGGTCGCGGTGTTGCCGGTGCCGCGCAGATCGTGGGCGAGGGCCTTGATCAGACCGACGGCGGCGTGCTCGGCCGCGCTGTAGCCCGACAGATGCCACAGTCCGTGGTGGGCCGCGGCCGAGGCGACACCGATGAACCGTCCGGTTCGGGGTGCCGGCTGCCGCAGCATGGCCGGGACGGCGGCCCGCGCGAGATCGGCCGTACCGTGGGCGCCGATATCGAACATCGGCGCCCACGGGTCGCGAGTGGTCTCCCACAGCGGCTGTCCGCCGGTCATCATGGAGGCCGCGGCGTCGAGACGGCCGAGGGAGTCGACCGCGACGATCCGCCAGCCCTCGGTGGCGAGCTGATGCGCCGTGGCCGCGCCGATACCGCGGACCGCGCCCGTGACGACGGCCACCGGTGCGGGGGTCGCTACATTCCTCGGGTGAAGCCGTCGGGGACGATGACGTCGGCCGGCGACAGGTCGTGGATCGAGGAATGTCCGAGGCCGTAGACCGCCGAGTCGATACCCTGGCGCAGTACCTCGAGGACGTTGTGCACGCCGCGCTCACCGGCGGCGGCCATACCCCACAGATACGGACGGCCGATCATCACGGCCTGCGCGCCCAGGGCCACGGCCTTGACGACGTCACTGCCGCGCCGGATCCCGCCGTCGAGCAGGATCTCGATCTGTCCGTCGACGGCCTGAACCACACTGGGCAGCATCCGGATCGAAGCGGGAGTGGTGTCGAGGTTGTTGCCACCGTGGTTGGATACCGAGATCGCACTGGCCCCGATATCCACCGCGCGCTTCGCGTCGTCGGGCCGGCCGACACCCTTGATCAGGAACGGTCCGTCCCACTGTTCCCGCAACCAGGCCAGGTCGTCCCAGGTCGGCGGCGGGGTGCCCATCCATTCGCCGTAGGCGCCGAAGAAGGTCGGCCCCTGCTCGCCGCGGGCCACCAGATTCGGGGTAGTGAGATCGGGCAGTTTGCCGGTGCGGGCGAAGCGCAGCAGCCAGCCGGGTTTGGTGGCGACCTGGGGCGCGAACCGTACCGCGGTCTTCAGATCGACTTTGTCGGGCAGGGCGGGGCTGCCCCAGTCGCGGGCGCTGGCGAAAACCCAGTCCAGCGTGACGATCAGGCCCTTGGCGCCGGCGGTGCGGGCCCGGTCGAGCCGGGCGAGCATGCTGTCGCGGTCGCCGAGCCAATAGATCTGGTAGAAGGTCTTGTCGTTGGCGGCGATGACCTCCTCGATCGGCTTGGAGCCGAACGAGGACAGTCCCAGCGCGGTGCCCGACGACGCCGCGCCCCGGGCGACACCGACCTCACCGGCCGGGTCCACCGCCTGCACACCGGTGGGCGAGCAGATCACCGGCATCGAGATCTCTTGTCCCAGCACCGTGGTGGCGAGATCGCGAGTCGGGGACAGGTCCGCGATATGCGGGCGCAGGCCGAGTTCGGCGAACGCGGCGGCATTGTCGTCGAGGGTGGCACCGGCTTCGGAGCCGGCCAGCAGCGCCAGATAGACCGCCTTGGGGACACGCTTCTTCGCGCGTCGCTGTGCTTCGGCGACCGATTCGAACCAGTCACGGGTGCTTGCCATGAGAATCCTTGCACTGAAGTGAGGGGGCCGGACCTGCCGCCCCGGCCGCGGGCAGAGCGGCGGGGACGGCGGCCGGGGGAGGGGGCGTCAGGTGAGACCGGCGAGCGGGCTGGTGTCGCAGGCCCGGTCCGGCGCGGTCGTGGTCGCGGCGCGGGTGGGAATTCCGAGCGCGACGGTGCGGGTGCGTGGTGCGCTGCGGGAGTGGTTCTTGTCCGGCTGTGGTTTCGCGCCGACACCGGCCAGCGCGAGTTCGGCGTTGCCCTTCACGCATTCGGGGTCGGGACCGTCCAGCGGCAGGCCGGTGAAGAACTTCGCGGCCATGCACCCACCCTGGCAGGCGTCGTAGGCCGAACACGAGGTGCAGGCGCCGCCGGTCTGCGGTTGCCGCAGTTCTTCGAACAACTCCGAGGTGCGCCAGACGCTTTCGAACCCGCCCGGATTGCGGATGTTGCCGCCGAGGAATTCGTCGTGGATGGCGAACGGGCAGGCGTAGACGTCGCCGACCGGATCGACCAGGCACACCACCCGGCCGGCACCGCACAGGTTCAGGCCCGCGATCGGCGTGGAGCCCAGCGCATTGAGGTGGAAGAACGAATCACCGGTCAGCACGCCCTCGCCGTTGGCGACGAGCCAGTCGTAGATGGTCAGCTGCTGATCGGTGGTGGGATGCAGCTCGTTCCACACATCGGCACCGCGTCCGGAGGGACGCAGCCGGGTGATGCGCAGCTGCGCGCCGAAACGGTCGGCGATGGCCTTGAACTCGTCGAGTTGATCAACGTTGTGGCGGGTCATCACCACCGAGATCTTGAAGTTCTCGAATCCGGCGTCGGCCAGGTTCTGCATCGCTCGCATCGCCGTATCGAAGGATCCGGGACCGCGTACGGCGTCGTTGACCTCCGCGGTGGCGCCGTCGATGGAGATCTGCACGTCGACGTAGTCGGTGGCCGCCAGCTGCCGGGCACGCTCGGGGGTGAGGCGAACCCCGTTGGTGGAGAACTTCACTCCGACGTGGTGGGCCACGGCGTAGTCGAGCAGTTCCCAGAAATCACTGCGGACGGTCGGCTCGCCACCGCCGATATTGACGTAGAAGACCTGCATGCGTTCGAGCTCGTCGATGAACGCCTTGCACTCCTCGGTGGACAGCTCGCGCGGATCGCGACGGCCGGAGGAGGACAGGCAGTGCTCGCACGCCAGATTGCAGGCGTAGGTGAGTTCCCAGGTCAGGCAGATCGGCGCATCGAGGCCGTGTTTGAAGTGTTCGACCAGTTTCATCGTGGATCCTGTTCGTTCGCACCGGCGGGACGCGGCTCGATGGTGCCCGCGTGGAGCAGGCCGGCCAGCGCGTTGAGGTAGCTCGGGCGTTCGGCGGTGGTGACCCCCGCGGCCGCCAGAGCGGCGGCCGCGTCGGGTTGTCCGGCCAGTCCCTGCACGACCGCGACCAGTTGCGGCGTCTTCAGAAAGGAGAGACGACGCGTGGTGAAGTCGTAGACCAGGGCTCCGAACGGCTCGGGCCGCAACGAGATCGAGGGCGCGAGCCGATAGGAGCCTGCCGGATCGAAGGCGTCAGTAGACACCGCACATGCCATCGATCGAAACGTCCTCGACGAGCAGGTCGTCTTCGACCAGAGTGTCCTCGCCGGGGACTACTGTCTGGCTGGTGATGGGTTCGTTCATGAGTGCTCCTCCTGCGGATCGCGATGGGTGATGGGAGTGACACACAGCATAATGGCATCCGGTGACAAAATGGAAGAGGGTGCGGCGGAAAAGTCGGGCTCGCACCGCGCCCGGGCCGGCCGTAGGCCCTCTACCAGCGCAATCGAGTTGGAACGCGCCGCATTCTCGCTGTTCGAGGAGCGAGGTTTCGACGAGACGACCGTCGGTGACATCGCGGCCGCGGTCGGGGTGAGTAAGCGGACGTTCTTTCGGTACTTCGAATCCAAGAACGACGTGGTGTGGGGCAGCTTCACCGATCAACTGCAGGGGATGCGGGAACTGTTCGACCGCTGCCCGGCGGATCAGTCGATCGCCGACGCCGTGCGCGCCGTGGTGGTCGCGTTCAACCGCTTCGATCCCGAGCAGGTCCCGTGGCACCGTAAGCGGATGGAATTGATTTTGAAAGTTCCTGCGCTACAAGCGCATTCGACTCTCCGCTATCAAGAGTGGCGCAATGTGGTGGCCGATTTCATCGCCGGACGGCTGGATGTGGACCGGCGCGAGCTGCAGCCGCAGGTGGCGAGCTACTGTGCGCTGGGGGGCGCGATGGCCGGATACGAGTATTGGCTCGACCATCCCGAGGAGGAGCTGGCCGACATCCTCGACCGGGCATTGTCGAGCTGGAGCTCCGGATTCGGCGCCTGAAACGACGTGCGTGCGATCCCCGGGCGAGACGAGCAGGGCACGTGCTGCCGATCCCCGACCCCCGGTGCGCTACACGCGGCTCGCGGCGCTGAAGGTGACCGAGGGAAGCCGCACCGTCAAACGGACCCGGGTTCCCGCCGCGGTGTGGTCGATCTCCATGTCGTCGGTGAGCGCGCGCATCATCGCCAGGCCGCGGCCCCGGGGCCCCGGGTCCTCGGGTAGCGGACGCCAGGTTCCCGAGTCGATGATCTCGAGCCGGATCGAATCATCCGCGCACTCGGCGGTGAGCTGTACCTTGCCGGCGTCCTCGCGCAGGTAAGCGTGCTCGATGCTGTTCGTACACGCTTCGTTGGCGGCCGAGACCAGATCGGCGGCCAGCTCGTGTCCGACGGCGGCCGAGGACAACCAGGCGGTGAGTGTCCGCCGCACCACGCCGAGCCGGGTGGGTTCGGCAGGCACGTCCAGCCGTAGCGGTGGGGGCGGATGGCGATATACGACCATCGCGATGTCGTCGTCGTAGCCGACATCGGGACGCAACCGCGACAGCACCGCATCGGCCACCTCCCATGGCAGATACTCGGCCGCGCCGGACAATTCGTCGGCCAACTGGTCGAAGTGATCGGCGATGTCGATGCCGCGCTGCTCGACCAGGCCGTCGGTGTACAGCACCAGCGTGGCACCGGGATCGATGGCCGTGGTCGCCTCGGGACGCCGGCCCATGTCGAAGGTCGCCAGCGGTACCGCCCGTCCGCCCTCCAGCAGGCGCCCGGCCCGCCCCGGCGCCGCCAGCACCGGGGGCATATGCCCCGCACTGGAATAGCGCAGCACACCGCGGGCCGGATCGAGGATGGCGGCGCACACCGTGGTGCACATCGCGCCCGGAATACGCGCGGCCACCGCATCCAGTTCGGTGAGCAGTTGGGCCGGTCCGGCGCCGCGCAGCAGCAGCGCCTGTGCGGCGGTGCGCAACTGGCCCATCACCACCGCCGCGGACAGGCCGCGCCCGACGCAATCTCCGACCACGATGCCGAGGGTGCCGTCGCGCAGCGGCACCACGTCGTACCAGTCCCCGCCGATCTCGAGCGGGGGGAGTGCGGGTTCGTAGTGCACCGCGAAACCCGGCGGCAGATCGATCGGGCCGAGCATCGCCCGCTGCAGTGTCAACGACGTCGATCGCACCTGGTCGAAGTTGCGGGCACGCTGCAGTGCCAGACTGAGATGCCCGACCAGCAGGGTCAGCAACGACCAATCGCCCGGACTGATCGCACGGGGTGCCGCGAACCGTACCCACAGCGCGGCGTCACCGGTTTCGCCGAGCGGCGCCACGATGCCTTCCGAACTGGCGGCGCCCTCGGGGATGGCGAACATCGCGCGGTGCGGGCGCATCCGGGTGCGGTCGAGCAGTGCCCGCGCCCGCGCATCGATCACCTTGCGCGCCACGGCGTCTCCGGGTACCGGTGCGGCGCCGTCGGTGCCC
Source organism: Nocardia vermiculata NBRC 100427 (assembly GCF_001613265.1). Taxonomy (GTDB): domain Bacteria; phylum Actinomycetota; class Actinomycetes; order Mycobacteriales; family Mycobacteriaceae; genus Nocardia; species Nocardia vermiculata. The sequence continues at coordinate 201,477 of NZ_BDCA01000006.1, read as the reverse complement.
CTGACCGGCCCCGACACATACAGTTCCGGTGCGGTCTGGCGGTTCGCCCACATCGAGACCACGGCGGTCTCGCCGCCGATCGCGCGCCGCAACTCCTCCAGGCCGACGGCCAGGACCTCGGCCACGGTGGTGGCCGCACCGACTGCGGTGGCCAGGCGTGACACCGCCTGATCGCGGGCCTGCGCATCGTGTTCGGCGGTGACGTCGCGGATGGTGCCGACATAGATCCGCTCGTCGTCCTCCGGGCTGCGCAGCGAGGAGGTACTGACCGCGAGCCACACCCGTCGCCCGTCGCGGTGCCTGGCCGGCATCACGAATCGCGCCGCCTCGGTGCCCAGGGCCGGATAGTGGGGTTCGGAATTGTCGGTCCACGGATGCGGCAGCGGGTAGGGCGCGGTCGCCGGGCCGTAGCCGGTCAGCGCACCGAATGCGGAATTCACCTCGGTGATCGTGCCGTCGTCGGCGGCGACGAAGAATCCGTCCTGCAGCGATTCGACCAATGCCGTGCGGAAGGCGTCACGGCCCTCCAGATCGTCGGCGCGTAGCCGCTGTAGTTCGTAACTGCGGGTGCTGTCGAGGAACCCGCGGGTGGCCACATCGAGCGCCGCGAGTGTCTGCAGCAGGAATTCCAGCGCGGCCTGCGCGCGGTCGGAACTTCCTGCCTGCGGTTGCCGCGTGGCGGAGGTGGCGATCAGGCCCTGCGCGTCGAGCAGGCGGAAGTGGTGCTCGGTGAGATCGAGGATGCTGACGCCCTCGACCAGTGCCCGCCGGCCCAGCTCGTAGCCCTCCGACAGCGTGTTCTGGGTGGGTGAATCCAGGTGTAGCCGAAGCGCATTCGCATAGGCCTCGCGGAAAGCGGCCAGCACCGCACTCATGGCACGCGCCTGCGCGCTGCCACCGGGGCTCGCCGAGCCGCGTTCATCTGGCACCTGCCGCACGACCACGGTGGCGCGCCGCGAGTACCAGCGCGTCGTCGGTGTCCTTACCGTGCCGCGACAGGATGTCGGCGGCGATATCGGTAGCCGGTTTCGCCAGATCCAGGGTGTCGACGAAATTGCTGACGATACCGTCGGTGGACATCAGCAGAATGTCGCCCGGACGGATGAGCAAGGTCTGGGTTTGTAGATTCGGCGGCAAACGGTAGCCGACGATACCGCCGGTGAGCAGCGCCGAGGCGCGAAGTTCGGGCTTTCCGGGGCCGATCGCGACGACCCGGGAGTCGACATTGCCTACGCTCAGCCATTCGAGCCGGTCGTCACCGCCGAACAACACCAGCGACACCGCGGCACCCCGGGTGTCGGCCATCGCCCGATGACACAGCACCATCAGCACATCGAGCGGTTCGTTGCGATTGTCGGCCAGTATCTTCGCCGCGCGGTCCGCGGCGTCCGCGGCCGCGGCACCGTGGCCCAGTCCGTCGAGGACCGCGAACAACACCGATCCGTCACCCGCGTCGAGAACTACCGACCGGTCTCCCGAGACGGGCTGTCCCGGTAGTGCTCGTCCGGCGACCGCCCACTCCACTGTGCCGGCCGATCCGTCCTCATGCACCGGGCGGCACCCACTTCCACATCTCGACGAGTGTTCCCTGCCCCGGTGTCGACTCAACGATCAACCGGTCCATCAACCTGCGCGCGCCGGGCAGGCCGAGGCCCAGGCCGCGGCCGGTGGAGTAGCCGTCTTCGAGTGCGCGCGGGATATCGCGAATTCCGGGTCCCTGATCCTGGGCCTGAATGACCAGCGCCTGCCGGCCTTCTCGTTCCAGCACCGCGACCCGGATCTCCCCGGTTCCGGCGTAACTGGTGATGTTGCGGGCGATTTCGGAGATGGCCGTGGAAATCATGGTGATATCGGTCAGCGTGAAGCCGAGCTCGGTGGCCAGCTCCCGTCCGGCCTGACGTGCGATAACGATGTCGCCCGACACCTTCACCGCAATCACCACGTTATCGGAGGCCACGATCACCGACCGTCTCGCCGGCTGTTGGACAGCTTCTTGTTGAGCCATGCCAGACCCTCTTCGAGGTCCAGCGCGGTATGCATGTCCTCGAATGTCAGGCCGAGCTGGACCATCGCGAAGGCCACCTCGGGTTGCAGGCCGACGATGACCGTCTCCGCTCCCCGCAGCTTGGTCATATGGGCGATGGTACGCAGAGAACGCGCGGCGAAGGAATCCATCACGTCGATCGCGGTCACATCGACGATGATGCCCTGAGCGCGATACTTGCTGACATAGGCCATCAAGTCGTCCTGCAGGCGTTCGGTATCGGCGTCCGTCAGGGCCGACTGCACCGATGCGATCAGGTAGGTGCCCTGTTTGAGAATGGGTACCGGCATGGGGCGCCCCGACTACCGTCCGTCGCGTTCGGTCAGCCGGGAGATCTCGTAGCCGAGCAGCCGCTCCGCTTCCTCGATACCCCCCTGCAGGTCGCCGACCGCATTCATCTTCGTCAGATCCAGGCCGATGGTGACCAGGGTGAGCGCGATTTCCGAGGACAGGCCCGTGATGATCACGTTGGCGCCCATCAGCCCGGAAGCATCGACGGTCTGGACCAGGTGGTTGGCCACGGTGGAGTCGATCATCGGCACACCGGTGATGTCGATCACGACGACCTTGGCGCGGTTGGCGCGGATGGCCCGCAGCAACTGCTCGGTGAGCTGGCGGGCGCGCTGCGAATCCAGCACGCCGATGATCGGCAGGATCAGTAACTGCTCGCGTACCTGTAGGACCGGGGTGGACAGTTCCCGGATGGCCTCCTGCTGTTGGCGGATGACGCGCTCGCGCTCCTGCACGAACGAGATGGCCACCGTGTTGGCGATCCGATTGGCAGCGGGCTCGTAGGCGTCGAGCACCTTCTTCAGCAGACCGAAGTCCGACTGGTACTTCTCGAACAGGCTCCGCGAGAGCACATCTCGCAGCAACAGCACGATGCCGATGACCTCGTCGGTCTCGACGCCTCTCGGAATGATGCGCTCGGACAGATCGCGTGCGTAGGCCTGCAGGGCCTCGACACTGCCGGTCTCGAGTACCTCGACGTAATTGTCGTAGACCGACGTCGCCTCGGAGAAGATCTCCTCCGGTGTCATCGCCGTCAGCAACTGGGCGTCGGTAATGCGGCGCGCCCATTCCTCACGGAGCTCGGTGCGATTCTGACGCAGGTGTTCGACCAGCTCGGGAAGCAGGTTGTCGACCGGGCCGGCCGGCCGCGAATCCGGCGACAGGCCGATGGACACGTCGGACATGAAAACTCCTGCCCCTTTCGTAAGGGAGGTCGGTTCGTCAGGGTCGCTCGCGCGCGGTGTCTGTCGAGGCGCCGCAGTCGAGCCTAGTCTTACCCGATACCCGCTGGTGAACAAATCAAACACTCCGGCCCGGTGTGTGCTCTGCCACGCCCTCAGCCGCCGGGAGGAGCGGAACGGGCGGGAGTGAGCGAACCACTGCGGTCGATCCATGTGTCCACCCGTCGGTCAGGGGCGCGGTGATGGGTGAGCAATGTGTCGTAGATATCGGCGAGGGCGGTCAGCTGATCGCGATCCAGGACGTCGATCATGTGCCGGCGGACGCTGTCGACGTGTGCGGGAGCGGCGGTCGCCAGCACCTCCGCACCCTTGGTGGTGAGCACCGCGGCGGTGCGGCGCGCATCGTCGGGAATGGACTGGCGCGCGACCAGGCCGCGCTTCTCCATCCTGGTGATCTGATGTGACAACCGGCTCTGCGACCACTCCAGGACGGCGGCCAGGTCGGCGAAGCTGCGGCGGTGATCGGGTGCGTCGGCCAGCCGGGACAGCACGGTGTACTCGACGTGGGTGAGATTGGCGACACGGAGCGAATCACGGCCGACGGCCGCGGCGACGAGGTCTCGGGTGAACACGAAACCGAGCCACGCGCGGGTTTCGAGATCGTCGAGCCAACGGGGTTCGGTCACGGTTCCTCTCCAGGTCTGTGCGTGGTGATGGTATTGCCTTCCCGCTGTAGGCGACAGCCGATGTCGCACCCTGCCGGCGATAGCCGAGTCACCGTTCGGATCGACACCTACACCTCCTACGTTGAAGGTGCAACCTTTGCGTACGGCAATGCAGATTAGGCTGGCCTGCCCTCGGCGCGGTGCGGCGCCCTGGCTAGAGTCGGATCGTTGTTTCGGCCGATCGTGATTCGCCGCGGCCGAGTGCACCCGAAGACATACAAGGAGTGCGATTCGTGACCGCGCCAGAGTTCCGCTATTCGGATCTGCTGCCCACCGGAGCCGACGAGACCCCCTACCGGTTGCTGACCACCGAGGGCGTGAGCACCTTCGAGGCGGGTGGGCGCACCTTCCTCCAGGTCGAGCCCGAGGTGCTGCGGATGCTCACCGCGGAGGCGATGCACGACATCAGCCACTACCTGCGTCCCGCTCATCTGGCGCAGCTACGCAAGATCATCGACGACCCGGAGTCCTCCGGTAACGATCGCTTCGTCGCGCTGGACCTGCTCAAGAACGTCAACATCTCCGCGGGCGGCATCCTGCCCATGTGCCAGGACACCGGCACCGCGATCGTGATGGGTAAGAAGTCCGAGGGCGTGCTGACCGGCACCGACGACGCCGAGTGGATCTCCCGCGGCGTATTCGACGCCTACACCAAGCTGAACCTGCGGTACTCGCAGTTGGCGCCGATCACCATGTGGGACGAGAAGAACACCGGTTCCAACCTGCCCGCGCAGGTCGAGTTGTACTCCACCGCAGGCGATCCCGGCCATCCCGCCTACAAGTTCCTGTACATGGCCAAGGGGGGCGGTTCGGCGAACAAGTCGTTCCTGTTCCAGGAGACCAAGGCCATCCTGAACCCGGCTGGAATGCTGAATTTTCTCGACGAGAAGATCCGCTCGCTGGGCACCGCCGCCTGCCCGCCGTACCACCTTGCGGTCGTGATCGGCGGCACCAGTGCCGAATTCGCCCTCAAGACGGCGAAATACGCTTCCGCGCACTACCTCGACGCCCTGCCCACCGAAGGGTCGTTGGCCGCGCACGGTTTCCGTGATCTGGAACTGGAGGAGGAGGTCTTCAAGCTGACCCAGTCCTTCGGTATCGGCGCCCAGTTCGGCGGCAAGTACTTCTGCCACGACGTGCGGGTGATCCGGCTGCCGCGCCACGGTGCCAGCTGCCCGGTCGCGATCGCGGTGTCGTGTTCGGCCGACCGGCAGGCCCTGGCCAAGATCACCCCCGAGGGTGTCTTCCTGGAGCAGCTGGAAACCGAGCCGGCCCAGTATCTTCCGGAGCAGACCGACGCCATCCTCGGCGGCGATGTGGTCAAGGTCGACCTGAACCGCCCGATGTCGGAGATCCGCGACGAACTGTCGAAGTACCCGGTCAAGACCCGCCTGTCGTTGACCGGCCCGCTGGTGGTGGCGCGTGATATCGCCCACGCCAAGATCAAGGAACGTCTCGACGCCGGCGAGTCGATGCCGCAATATCTGCGCGATATGGCCGTCTACTACGCTGGCCCCGCCAAGACCCCCGATGGCTACGCCTCCGGTTCCTTCGGCCCCACCACCGCGGGCCGGATGGACTCCTACGTCGACCAGTTCCAGGCGGCCGGCGGTTCGATGGTGATGCTGGCCAAGGGCAACCGCTCGGCCCAGGTCACCAAGGCGTGCAAGGAACACGGCGGCTTCTACCTCGGCTCCATCGGTGGCCCCGCCGCCCGCCTCGCCCTGGACTGCATCAAGAACGTCGAGGTCCTCGAATATCCGGAACTCGGCATGGAAGCGGTCTGGAAGATCGAGGTCGAAGACTTCCCGGCCTTCATCGTCGTCGACGACAAGGGCAACGACTTCTTCGCCGAGACCCAGAAGCCGATCGCCCTTCGCGTGCGGACTCGGTCCAAGGAACGGGTCTGATAGTGAACCGGGGCCGTAGGTGTGCGGCCCCGGGCATCCCGGCCGGGCGGTGAACTCAGTCGAGCAGCTCGTCCGGAGTGTTCGCGGTGAAGACTCGGATGTTCCAGGCGCGGACCTGTGCTGGGTCCGCTGATTCAACTCTGTGAATGGTGCCGGCAGGGAGTGGACCGAACTTAGCCGTCATGAGTTCGATCAGTGCTTCGGTGCGTCCGAGGGCTTTGATGCTTTCGCCGGTTGTCATGACCGCCTCCTGTGCGTGCGGGCCGAGTTGTCTGAATACTACTGCGAGGTCGGCCCCTGGGGCTTCGCCGACTGCCATGAGGTACGTGAGGATGGCCCGGTAGTCGCTGAGCGGGTCCGGGCCGTACTCCAGTTCGCGGAAGTCGTCGAGCCAGTCCAGCATATCGTTTCCGAGCGCAGTGTTCTTGGGGGCGATGCGTTGCAGGACGAGCAGGATCCGCGCCGCGGGAGTCAGGTCGCGTTTACGCAGGGCGGCGGGGTCGAGTGCGGCGATGTCGTCGAGCAGGAACCGCAGCCGGGGCAGGTACGGGCCCAGGGCCTCGCGGTCGGGGATGTCGAGGTCGATGAGCCGTTGCCCACGGCAGCCAATCAGGCAAACGGGGTGAATCGTGTAATACGCTCTGCGCGAGACGGTTTGAGGCCGGCCGGTCGGATACTTTCGATGCTGGATCGTTCCGGGTGAACCAGTGCGCTCGGGATCAATGTCTTCGGGGCCGGGATCTCGCCGGCTCAGACCAGCCAGGATTTGCGTTGATAGTAGGAATCCTGATCAACATCGTCGTCATACAGGTCGTATGGAGGTAGCGCTTGATGTGCTGTCGGCGTTTGCCGGTTGATCGATCGTGAATCATTGGTTCTCACAAATGGATCCGTCGCTGGGTGTGTTGACGGCCGAGTGTCATGGCTGACGGGCAACGGGGGTGGCGCGGTTGTTGTGAGCGGTTGATCCATCGCATCCGACGTTGCTTGAATGGCAGCGGTGATGCGGGGATCGGCCTGGAAAGCCTCCATCGCGGTGCTCACTTGCGACCGGGCGCTGGTCAACGCCTGGGCTGCCAGCCTGGATAGTTCAGCCGCTACCGCCGCCCCGCCGTAGACCAGGGCGCGATCATCGATCCGGATCTCGATCTCACCGTCGGCGCAGGCTTCGACGGCCAACAGCCCATCGGAGGATCGCGCGGACGACCGGGCTGTGGTCAGTGCCTGGACCAGACTTCTCGTATTCTCCTGCATCGGATCGAGGTTCCCGGTGCCCATAGGTATTCCTCCACTCCCCACACTGCGCTGCAGTGTTCCGCGCTGGGGCCACCATACCGGCGTTTCGGTCGAACTGGGCAAAACGGGGCCTGTCTCGTAATATCGTCGCTCGTGGGGAATCCGCTGGGTGAAACATTCAAAATCGATGGCGCCGATGCCGCCGTTCTGGCGCGAAATGTGAAGAGTCATGCTGGTGAGGTCAAAACGGTGCCGCTGGGCGGTGCTGGCCTTGCTCTGACCAATGCGTTTCCCGGATTCCAGGTCGGGCAGGCGTATGCATCCGTCAGCCCAGTGGTGCGGAGCGCCGTGGACGACATCGCCGGCATATTCGACGCGCTGGCCGCCAACACTGTCACGGTGTCTGCGATATTTCTGCAGGTAGACGAGGACCGTGCACGTGAGTACGACCGCGTCGACAGTGGGCGCTGAGGAGGCAGGGGGGCGACATGGCGGCAACGAGATCGCAAGCGGAGACATGTGATCCGAACGCGCTGGACGGGTTGATCACCGAATGGCGGACCGTGCACGACACGGTGCAGATCAACCTCGACAAGTCGGGCAACGAGTTTCGTCAGTCGAGCGACTTCTGGACCGGAAAGACTGGAGACCGGGCGCGTGACACTGCTGCGGCGGCAGTCACCGCAGGTCGACGCTTCACCGAGGACCTACAGACTGCGATCACCACCCTGACAGCGGATCGGGATGCGATCTGGGGGGCGAAGAATCGTGCGACACAGGCGATCTCGGCGGCCGTGCAGGCGAAGTACGATGTGTCCGACGATGGCAACGTCGAGCCGAGTCACGGCGCCAAGGTGGCAGCGACCTCGTCGTTGGACAACCCGGATGACCAAGGTGCAGCCCTGGCTGCGCTGCTCAAATACGGTAAGGATACGTTCGAGCTGCCGATCAAGTCGGCGCTGAACGACCTGGGCACCGCAATCACGAATGCTGGTACTCATATCCAGAACGCGTTGCCCGACACCCAGGGCGTCACCACGGTGGCGGCGGAGGCGCCGGCGAAGCTTGATCCGAGGATGAAGCTTACAGGGGACCAGGGGCGTGAGGACGGCGAGACCATCGCGGACGGGAAGTTGTCCGACGATGAACGCGCCAGGATTCTCGAACATCTGACACAGGCGGGAATCAGCAAAGAGGATTGGAATGCAATCCAGCGCGGGGAGGTGCTCACAGTCCCGCAATCGACAATGGACTACCTGACGAACCTGTACGACAAATCCGGCCGCGACGGTCTGCTGACCCTGTCGGAGAACCTGAAGAACGACGGCTCGTCGCAAGCGCAGCAGTTGCGGGCGGGACTGGCCGGCGGAATGATGACCCTCTCCAACGAGAGTGTGGTCACCCGGGACACGCAAGGAAAGATCGTCGATCGCGGCGGGTTCGGCAAACTCAACTCTGAGATCCGAGAAATCGTCGGCACCCGCCCCAATCTGGCGGGTGCCCCTGATTCGAACACTCGCGAACTGCCCGATGACTATCGGCCAGGCATGTTCGGTCCCAAGACCGATCATCGCAGCGCGATCCTGGACTACAACGCGGACCTGGCGGCCTTCGGTGACTTCATCAACGCTGGCGACCCGGACTACATGCCGGGGGATCGGCTCGGGGTCGAGATGGGCCGCCAGGCAGCCCACCAGGCCTGGATCCTCGATCATGGCGGGATCGGTGACTATATGGGCACCAAATACCCCGATGCCGAAGCGCTCCGTGACTCGGAGAACGCCGCACAGAGCCTGCTGGGTGCCGCCGGGCGCAGCAACGATGCGAGTTACGCGTTGCTCACCGGAAATGGCAGTGACGAGTTGTTCGGCAAAGACACACCGGGGCAGTCCTGGCACGCCTACGACCACGAATCCGCCATGGGCGCCATCCTCACGCACGAATGGTCCGACGACGGCGCCGCGGCAGGCTCGTTGATGGACTGGGTGAGCGGTGACGCTACCAACGCCGATCCGACCCGGGCCGAGCATGCCGGCGAGGCTGCCGGCGCCCTCGCGGAATTGCTGTCGACTACAAAGACGGGCGGCGGTGTGAACATGTACGACACCCTGCTCAATATGCCCGGTCAGGAGAATCATTCGCTCGGGCAGGTGAATCCGCTCGTCACTCGCAGTATTGCGAACAGTCTGGCGCCGTATGTGGGTGACATCGTGGGGGCTCCTTCCGAGATCACGGGAACCAGTGGGTTCCCGGCCGACAGCGTCGGCCCGGTCGACGGCACCCGCATTTTCAGCATTCTGGACGGCGATCCGAGAGCCGGTGCGACGATCAATGGTGCGGCACTAGGGCTCGCCGAGAAGATCGACCGCAACTTCGCCGCGGGGGCTTTCGGTGGCGGCGAGGAACAGCGAGGGTTGGGCACGTATTCGGGACGTTTGCAGGCATTGGTCGACAGTGGGATGGCCGCGGAGGTAGCGGATTTCACGACGGATGAGACCGCGCGCGCCAAGGCGCTGGCAGATCAGAAATCGGCCGCCTACGGCGTGGCACAGAACCTGTTGGGGCTGACCGGCATAGCGGGGCCTGCGGGCGCGATCGGCGGTCCACTGGCTCAGGCGGTATCGGAGTACTACAAGAATCCGCTGACCAGTGTTGACCCGGACCTTTCCGGGCAGATTCGTGACGATTATCTGGAAGATTCGGACCATCATGGCTACGACGCATCGCGGTCGCGAACCATCGGGGCGCAAAATTACAACATGATGGCGCAGCTCATCGAATCGGGAAGAGTGCAGCCGCTGATGTTGCCACCCGATGTTCGGGACGTAATGCTCGAATCATCACCGGATGGATCCTTTACCGTGAAGCCGTATCTGTCGGCCGCGAATACCGACGACAAGGCAGATCTGCTGGCAGACAAGCTCTCGACCGACCTGAACAATTCGGGTGTCGACGACGGTGGTCGCCTGGAATATATGCGCTTGGGTACCCAGGTGAATGATTGGTTCCGGCGGGAGATCATCTCCAGCGGGACGTCCGATGGTCAAGGCTCGCTGGCCGTGTTGAAGACCGACGAGTTGGAGAAGAAGGGGAAAAACAATTGGCTGGCGTCCTGGTGAGTCGGTGGGGGGCTTCGATCGTTTCTTCCAAGACGTCGTCTCGCAAGGTTGTTCGTTCGATGCGGGCTGTGACGGTGTTGTCAGTCGTGTTGTTGTTGGGCGCGTGCGGGAGTCAGAATGATTCCCGCAGTTCGTTGCCGGCGATGGAAGTATTTCCCTACAGGCCTCCACTGTCGATTTCGGACGCCACATCCGTGTGGAGTGTTGAACCGGGTATCGATTTGTCGAGTATCGAGGCGAAGCTGTCGAGAGGTGCCGCCGAGTCGGAATTCATCGGGAACTATAGTCGCTTCGTCGATACGTACGCCGGCTTTGAAAAGGCACAGACCAGCGACATCGGATCCCATGTGGCCTCTGCGTTCATGGGCAAGGGATTGGTGGGGACCCTGCAGTGGCGATTGATGTCTTTGGTGACGACGAAAGACGGATTCCAGTCGTTGAGTTGTCTACAGGTCGCCGGAACGGCGACCACAGCGTCCTATCCGCAGTATGATTCTCCGCGCCTCGGAACGATCGAGAGTACGCGTACGACGTTTACCCGGGAGATCGGCCGTGACGCCTCACCGACGGTGCAGTCTGTTCCGTCTGCGATTTTTCCGGGCATGAAGGGGTTGGATCCCGAAGCGTATTGGGCTGGTCCGCCGATCAATATTTTTTCTGGCTGGAAGATTGCTGTGGTGAATTCTGATCCGGGCGATATGGATCGGTGTCGACCGTGGGGATATTCATTGTTTCCGAAGCCGCCGAAGACGAAGGAAATGGGCGATATGCTTTTCACTGTTCGCACAACCGAGCGGCCTGAAACGCTGCCGTCGTCCCCTGGTTGGTGAAAGCACGGCGCCCCGTCGGAAGCTTCTTCTTCAGCAGAACCATCGGGTCAGTGGTTCGGAGGGCTTGATCTGGGCGAGGTGAACTCAGTTCGTCGAGCGTGTGGCCTGTGAGGATTCGGTTCATCCAGGTGCGGACCTGCGTGGGGTCCGCAGATTGGACTCGCTGGCTGGTGGCGGCCGTGAGTGGTCCGAATTTAGCGGTCATCTTTTAGATCAGTATCTCTGTCCGTACGCGGGCGTCGATTTGTTCTCCGGTTCTCATGATTGCCTCCACTGCTCGCGGGCCGGGCCGAGCTGTCAGTCAGCGGAAGCTTGTGCTGCTGCGCCTTGCTCCAATGCTGCTACGACGGCCTCGAATTCGGCCAACGCCGCCGTCAAGTCTTCGACGATTTCTCGGGCGATGATCTCCGGGGCGGGAAGATTCTCGGTGTCTTCCAGTGATTCGTCACGCAACCAGGTGATATCCAGGTTGGTCTTGTCGCGGGCGATGAGCTCGTCGTAGGTGAACGATTTCCAGCGCTGGTACTCGACGCGGGTCTCGCGGTCGCGGCCCGGACCGTAGGAGGTGACAAAGTCGTCGAGGTGGTGCGGCGTGGTGGGTTCTGTTTGAGCGTGAAGTCTGGTTGGTGCGCAGGTCGTAGACCCACAGCTTGCGCGCCGGTGATCGACCGCCTGATCCCGGGGCCGGATCAGGCGGTCGCATCGTCGGGGACGGGCCAGTAGGACCACATCTTGTCTACGAGACGACGGGCATCGGTCATGGAGGACGGTCTTTCATGTTGGCGAAGCCCTGCCGCTCGCGGCCGAACCTACGTGCAGGTCGACCAGCCGGATCGAACCGATTGTGGAGGGAGTCGCCATGGAATCGCTATGCCTGGGGCCGGAACAGTTCGCCGTGGCATATCTCGCCCGTGAAGGCGTCCCATTCGTCGGGCGTGAACACGAGAGCTGGACCCTGTGGGTTCTTGGAATCACGGACGCCGACCTGGCCGCCGCCGAGGAACGCGACCTCGACACACTCCCTGGTACCGCTACTTCGGCTGCTCTTGAACCACTGCGCTCCGGATAAATCGATATTCATCGTGCATGCTCCTTCGCTACCTGCCGCAACGTTGCCCTGCTGGCTGCCGCGTCGAGTGCGGCGGTCTGCACGGCTCCGTATGCGTCAGCGTACCGGCGGACGCTAGCGGGTTTTTCCAAATACAAGTCGCCGGTGAAGGTTTCCACGTATACGACAGTGTTCTTGGCAGCGGCGAACTGCAACATCACGAAGGCACCGACCTGGTCTCCCAGCGGGATGCCGGCCGCAAACGGGACAACCCTCACCTCGATGTTCGCGCGGATGCTGATGTCCGCGAGATGGCGGACCTGGAAGCTCATCACCTTGCCGCTGCCAACCACACGCCGGAGCGCAGCTTCGTGGATGATGAGCTGCAGCCCGGCTGGGTGCGCCTTGCGGGTGATGAGTAGCTGTCGGCGCATCTTGAGCTGGACGTGCCGCTCGATCTCGGCTTCCGGTGCATCCGGCAACGAACTGCGTGAAAGTGCTCGTGCATAGTCGGGGGTCTGTAGTAGGCCCGGGGCCAGTTCAGGCTGGTAGGTGACGATCGTCTGTGCGGCAGTCTCCAACCCCACGTAGATGTCGAAGTCCGCCGGGATCAGGTCGTCGTACTCATGCCACCAGTTCTTTGTATCCGCCTGCTGAGCAAGGCCTTTCATGGCCTCGATCTTCTCTTGATCGAACTGGTACAACCGGCAGAAGGCCTCGATCTCCGGAAGTGACAGCTTTTGCGTCAGTCCCTTCTCGATCCGCATCAATGTGGGTGCGGAGCGTCCGACATATGCGGCAGCTTGCGCCAGCGTCAGTCCGGCCTCATCGCGCGCCTGCCGCAGGTAATAGCCGAGCTGGCGCTTCGGCAGGGACAGCGGTTCCCCGTTCTCGGCCATCGAATGCCCCCAATCTGTTTCGTTTCACACTGAAACGGTGCTTCGGGAATCCTGTAATCCGTCCTGGCGCTTTACAGCACTTCCACCGAAATTTCGTGTCGCGCAACCAGTCCAGGCGGGTGAGTGGTGTTCTGGTGTCGCAAGCGAGGCAAATGTATAAACCGAGACCGCTACTGCGGTCCGTACCAACCAAGAGGAACCCGAAAAATCGCTCGCACCAGGGCGACCGTGGTCGCGGGGTGTAGCCCGTGTCCGTGTCGCTGCTACCGACCATGATAGCCGACTCGTATCGGTTCGGCGAGCGTTCGTCTCGAATAGCCCACTGATCCAATGAAATCGAGGGAGATGAAACCGTGCACAACCCGCTGACCGACGAGGTACGGGTCACCCCGCCGAGTATCTGTGAACTCTCGCAGATCGAACTTGCCCACGCCACGATGCAGCAGCATCTGTGTTGCCGTGCCGAACACTGTGCCTGGAAACAGGTCGCCTACCACACGCTGGTGCACTTCCACCGGGTCGAGCCGCCGCGGTTGAGTCCCCGCGAGCGGGCGCACTGCCGCGGTGTCGAATTCCCCGCCGCCCAGGAAACCGGCAAGCCGTTTCGGCACGGCGTGGTTCCGGCGGAAACGTTCCGGCAGGTGCTCGCCGGACTGAACGAGCTCGCAAACGGACTGTACCCGAACGATACTCGGGTCGAGTGATTGCCCGATGGGGACCTGGAACGCCCTGTCGAGCATTGTGACGGTGTTGTCGGGATGTGGGGTGGCGCTGCTTGCGGCCGGTTGTCTCTGGCCGGGTGACCCCGCCGCACCACATGACAGCTCGTGCGGCAGCAATCGACGCGAAGGTCGGCCCCGAACGTTCGCGTGGCCGTCGGAGTGGAGCTGCGCGTGCCCTGACCGCCCGTTCACCCTCGCGGAGGCCCACCTGTGGATGCAGGTCCATCGCGATCACGACTGTCCACGCAAGCGGTCCGCCTTCGCGGCCCTCGTTGCCGCCGGACGCATCCAGCCCGATTCCAGCCGACGAGCACGATGGAGCCGCACCGATGACTGATACGGGACCGAACAATGGAGCCGCACAACCGGATCCACACGCCGAACGGATCCGCCGACTGGTCGCCCGAGCCGAGAAGGCGGGGTATGTTCTCGTGCGCAGTGCCGCCCCGCGCCACGAATGGAAACTCATGGATGGTGACTACGGGGAGGATATCGTCACCACCACCGATCTCAACCGGATAGAGCAATGGCTGGACACCTGATCCGGTGTATCCGCGTCGCGACCGATGCAGTGCCGCAAAGCGATTCGGCCCGGAGATGATTGCGCCGGGTGATCCGGCGGCGTCGGTTGCTTACTCGCCGGTCGGCGCGTCGGTCGCGGCGTGGAGTTCCCCGCGCAATTCTTTGTAATCGGCCACCTGCGCCGCTGCCTGATCGTGGGCGCCCTGAGCATAGACAATCATGCCGCGAGTCAACGTTCCAACGGGTCTCCCGCCGGCCCAGATCTCGCCAACGGCACCGCCAGGACCTGGGCCGGCGACGCCATCGGCAGATGAACGACCGTGTTCGACAGTTGAGGGCAGTAGCTTCTGCGCCTGAGCTAGTGGGGCGGTGTGATGCCTGCACGGGTCGCGCGACGGTGTCGGGTGGGCGTGACACCGCCCTGGTGAACCATGCGACGTCGCGTTACCTCGTCGGCATCCGAAGGAATGCGGCGGGTGCGAGCCGGGGCGAGCGTGGCGAGGGCGACGAGTGCGGTCGCTCCCAGTGCGGCAGCGACCGCTACCAGGGTGTTCGCGGTCATCGGAAGTGCCACGACTGCCTCCTCGTCGTCGTCGGGTCGACAGAACACAGGACCGCTTCGCACGGTAGTGGCTGTGATGGCGCTCGCCCGCGATAGACACGCCACTGGCGGAAAGCGAGTTCGGGCCGGGCGCGGTGGCGCGAACCGGTCGCGTGACGACGAGGTGGACAATCTCCGGCGGCTCGCGCACCCGACGGTGCGTCCGTGCCCGGGGCGGGGGCAAGGGGTAGGTGGTGGCTAGGATCGCTTTCATGTTGCGCGGACTGGCGGGGACAGCGGTGATGGTCGGAGTGGCTGTGGCGGGCGCGACCGGGACCGGTACCGCCGCACCCGTTGCGACCGGATCCGCGGCCGGCAGTGCGGGACTGGATCCGCTGCTGGCCGCGGCGTACTCGCTGGCCGAGCAGCAGGCGCACGAACAGGGGGTACCGCTCGAGATCGTGTCCGGCTATCGCACCCGTGCGGAACAGCAGCAGCTGTGGGACGAGGGGATTGCCACCTACGGCAGCCCCGAGGCGGCGCGGCGCTGGGTACTGCCGCCCGACGAATCCACCCATGTGACCGGGCACGCGATCGATGTCGGCCCGCAGCAGGGAGCACAGTGGTTGCAGGACAACGGAAATCGTTTCGGGCTGTGCCGGACGTTCGTGAACGAGTGGTGGCACTTCGAGTTGCAGACCTTCCCCGGCGGCACCTGCCCGCCCATGGTGCCCGACGCGAGTGTGCGCTGATCGAATCGGCGAGATATTAGCAACCGATTGGTATTCGGAGCTTTTCGTCCGGACACGCCGAATGTCCTGCTTATTATCGGTGTGGCGTCTGCGTGGATCCGGCACGCTGAAGTTCCAGCGGCATTTCGGCAAATCCGCCGAATGTTCGAAACGAGTGGAGGTTCGGGTGCGAGCGCGGGTTCCGGGGTGGCGGAGCGGATCGGTAATGATGTCGAATGCGCGTGCAGGAACCAGGAATCGAAAGGGAGCCGACCGCGGAGTCCGTTGCGGCACGGCCGGTGGCCGGTCCGACATACCCTCGGTGCAACTGATTCCGCCGACCGGCCTGCAGTCGATACCGGGCGGTTGGCTGCTACTGGAACTGCCTACCGCCTTGCTGATCGCGGTATTCGTCGGTACCGGATGGGTCGGCTATGCCGCGTCGGAGGTGGAGCCTGTTCCCGAACTGCCGCTGACCGCAGTGGTCGCACCGGGCGATCAGGATGCACTGTCGGTCACCTTCGGCGAGAACTGAGCGTGCGCCGCAGCCGCTGAGCCCGGCGCACGCCCAGTGCGTCAGGTGCTCGGTTCCAAGACCTCGTCCAAGGGAATTCCGCCCTCCACCGTGTGCGGGGTGCGGCGGCGGTTGGGGGAGCCGAGCGCCGTGCTGAGGTCGGACCCGTCGTGCTCGGCGAGTAGTGCCGAGGAATCCCACACCAGCAGCGTCGCGCTGACCGTGTTCTCGGCTGCGGAATGCGCGAGATCGTAATGCGCGCATGCCGGTACGTGATCGTAGGTGATCCACAGGTCGTAGCCGGTCATGAACAGGTCCAGATCGAAATCGACCGACAGGCCCAGCAATTCGCTGCGGCCGTTGTCGTCCACACCGGCGAACGCCTCGTCCAGGGCGAGCAGGCGCGGCGCCTGCGGGTCCGCCGAATCCAGCATCACATGCGCGGCGGCGAACAACGGTAGATGCAGTGAGACGGACTGTTCGCCACCCGAGAGCGCACTGTGCCGGGCGACGGTCAGCCGGTCCTCGGAGCCGTCGACATTGACCAGGGAGAACGAGAACACCCGCCACGTGCGGTAATCCAATGTGGTAGCCAGGATCTCCGGATAGGAGCGCTCCGGATGCGCGGCGCGAGCGGCCCGGATCTCGGCGGCGAAATGCGCACGCACCGTCGCCAGATCACCGGGACCGAGGTCGGTGGCGGTGTGATCGAGTAGTTTGCACACCGCCCGCGCCGACTCCGACAGATTGTCCGCCAGCACCCAGTGCACCCCGATCGTGTTACCCGAGGACATCCGGCGCTGTTTCATCTCCGCACCCATACGAGCGATCAGATCCCTTGCATCACAGGTACGTTCGTGGATCTGCTGTGCCAGCCCGGTGAGTAGGGCATCCTCCAGGATGCGGCGTTCGGCGTCGGTGAGCAGCAGTTCCTGATCCGAGCGCGCGGCGGCGATGCGATCGGCGAAATCCGACAGTGGCGCCACACCGTTGTCGTCGTGCACCTGCACCACGGTGAGACCGTCGGCGGCATCCCACTGCAGCCGGTAGTCCTGGCGTGCCGCCGACAACGCGGCGTCGAATTCCTGTAGGGCCGCGGTCACCGCGGTGCGGGTGGATTTGCGGGCCGATTCACCGGCGCGCACCGATGCGGTCGCGGTGCACAGATCCTCGAACAGTGCATGGACCTCGGCCGGCAGCACCGGTGTCTCGGTTTCCGGACCACCGGATTCGATCCGGTAGAGCAGTTGGTCGGCGGTCGACCAGGCCGCCGAGGTGCTCGGCCAGCGGTGCTCGACGGACGCCCCCAGCAGCGCCAGCAGATCCGCGCGGGCATAGGGCGCCAATGCTCGAACATCGGCGAGGAGTTCGGTGAGCGCGGTCCCGAGCGCCTCGTAGGCGGCGCGGTAGCTGCCCTCCGCGGAGCCGACGGCTTCGATGGCCTCGGCGGCGGCCTTGCGGGCGTTGCGCTGTTCGGTGCGCGCGGCCTCGATCCGCTCGCGTGCCCGCTCCAGTTCACGATCGATATCGGCTGCATCGGCACCCAACGCCTCCCGCAGCGTCTCGAGGGTGCGCACCTGCTCCTCGTAGCCGACCCGCGCCGCTTCGGCCTCCTCCGCGAAAGCCTCGGCCAGATCACGGGATTCGGCGAGGCGGTCGCCGGCCTCGCGAGCCCGTTCGGCGTCGCGTTGCTGCTCGCCCCGCACCCGCAGCAGCGCCGTGCCCGCATTCTCGAAATGCCGGACGGCGGCCGCGAGCGCATCCAGTTCGGCCGGATCGCGGGGCGCGGACCGGGCCGCGGCCACTGCGCGCACCTTCTTGTCCGCCGCGGTGTAGGCGGCGACCGCCTGGTCCAGTTCCTGCTCCGCCCGTGCCGCGGTATCGGTATGAGACCGCAGCACACCCGCGGCCTCCGAGACCGCACGCAGGGCGGCGGTGACCGTGGTGGTGCGCGGCAATTCCCGGGCCGCCGCGGCGAGTTCGCCGACGTGCTCCTCGGCTGCGGCTGCCTCCTCGGCGGCTGCCTGCGCGGCCTGTTCGGCCGCGGCGATCTCCACGGCCAGATCGGTGAGTCGCTGTTCGCGGCGGCGAGCCCGGGCGGTCGCTCCGATGAATTCGGCCTGTGGCTTGTGGTGGCGACCCAGCTGCACGCCGTGGCGGAAGGTGCCGTCACCGGAGACGACCACAGGTTCCTCGGACCGGGAAGCGTTGTCTCGCACAGCGATAGAGCTCAGCACGTCGGCGAGGCGGGCGCGCGACACCGCACCCATCGCCGAATCACTGCCGTCCCCGACACCGTCCTCGATGCTCAGCACATCGGCCAGCGTCGGCGCGGCGGGACGCGACGGGGCGGGCAGCGCAACCAGGACGGTGTCGGACTCCAGGGGGCCGGTCGACTCGTCCCCGACCCACGCGTCGAGCATTCCCATCGCATGCAGCGTGGCCTCGATCGTCGCGGCACGTTCGGGATCCACATCGTCGGCGAAACGCACCAGCCGCCACAGTGGTGCGCCGCCGCGGTCGGACCGGGAGCCGGTGCGGCCGAAGGTGACCGGAGGAGCATCGTCCTGTTCGGCCGCGATCGTCTGCCGTTCGGTGCGCAGCGCCGCGGTGTGGGTACGGGCCTGCTCTGCGCTCGCGCGTGCCTGCCGGCGGCGGTCACGCAACTCTTCGGTGAGCTGTTCGCTGTGCTCGGTGAGAACCTGCGCGAGCGAGGGCGCATCATCCGCACCTGCCTGTGCCACGGCGGCTTCGAGTGCCTCGAACAGTTCGGCGACCCCGGCGTACCGGTCGCGGTGGGTGTCCCACCAACCCCGCAGTGCCGCTGCGGTATTCGACCGGGCCACGGTGACCTCGGCCTCGGCCTCGGCAAGTGCGGCCGCCGCGGTGTCACGCAGGTCGGTGCCGTGTTCGACGGTGCGCTGGGCTCGATCGCGGTCGGCGGCCGCGGCGTCGGCCGCGGCCATCGCCGTGCGGACCGCGCGTACATCCGCGTCGCGTTCCTCGGCATGGCTGCGCACCGTCGTGACCAGCTGCTCGGTCCGAGCCTGCTCCGGCAGCGTGGTCCACCCGATGCCCGCTTCCTCGGCCGCCTCCCGCAGCTCGTTCTCCGCGCGAGCGAGCGCTGCCACGGCGCTGTCCAACGCGGTCGCGGCTCGTTCGGACTCCGCGGCCCGCTGATCGGCGCTCTGCTGTGCCTTGGTGGCCTTGTCGCGGTGCACCGCGGCCGAGGATTCCAGTCGCCGCACCGCTCCGGCCAGATCGTCGAGCTGCTGTTTGCCCTCGTATGCGCCCGAACGCTGCAATGTTTCGCGATCGGTGAGGGCCTGCTCGTAGGCGGTATCGGCGGCGTCGGCGCGCTGTTCGGCCGCGGTGCGCTCGCCCTCGCGCCGCTCGCGCAGCGCGGCCGCGGCGAACAATGCGGTACTGCCGTGGGTGACCGCGTCCAGCCGGGTGCGGACCTGTTCGACATCGCCCTTCGCCTGCACCGCCAGATATTTGCGGTAGGTGCCGACGAATGCCCGGGTGGCGGAGTCGGCGGCGACGAGCCCTTCGAGGGTGCGCCCGACCTCCTCCATATCGCTGAACGAGCGGGCGGCGTCGAGGATGAGCTGATCGTCGAGCGGACGCAGACCGTCGGTGAGTGCCTGCGAGAGTCCGCGCGGATCCAGGTTCTTCGCCAGCTGTGGGCGCCGCAGCGTGAGAATCAGATTGATCAGCTGGTCGTAGCGCTGCACCCCGAGCCCGAACATTCGCGCGTCGATCGCGGCACGGTAGTCGACCGGCCGGTCCACGATCGCATCGGTGCCGATCTGCTCGGCGAGCTGCTTGCGGGTGAAGGGCCGATCGTCCGGGCCGATCAGCGAGAAATCCACGCCCACCCGGCCGTCGGCGACGAAGTACCAACGCGTCACCTTGTCGGAGGAGCGGGTGGCGCGCATCCCGATCCCGACGGTGACCACTTCCGGCTCCGTCCAGTGGCCCCGCGCGAACTCCATCCACACGTACGAATACGCCGAATCCTGCTTGCGATAGAGCAGATTCGACTTCATCGTGCGCTCTTCACCGGCGAACGGGTTGAGCCGGCGCGGCTCGATCCGCCCGTCGAACACGAACGGGAACAGCACCTCGAGAGCCTTGGTCTTGCCGGAACCGTTCGGGCCGCGCAGCACCAGGCGCCCGTCGGCGAAGCTGAACTCCTGATCGCGATAGTCCCAGAGGTTCACGATGCCGGCTCGGGTCGGGATGAAGCGGACTCCACCGTGTATGAGGTCCATGGTTACTCCGTCGCCTTTCCTGAGGTGTCGGCGGATGCGGGATCGGTGGCGTGGCTGCTCAGTGTGCGGGCCGAGGCGAACAACTCGCTTTCCGCACGCTTGCGGACCGTCACCACCGTCCCGCGGTAGCGGGCCAGGGCCGGTAGGGCGAGGATGCCGCCGTCGACGACCTGCACCAGCGCCAGCCGGTTCAGCAGCGTGATCGCCTCGGTGGTGAGTCCGCCGGGATCGGCCTGCCACTGGGCGGCGAAGGTGGATCCGTACCGCTCGGTGAGTGCGATCACCGTGGCGCGGATCCAGTCGTCGCCGATGAAGGGATGGGTGAACTGCTCGCCGCCGGATTCCTCGTCGGTGGGTTCGGCGTCGTCTTCGGTGTCGTCGGTCACCAGTGGTGCGAAGACGGTGGCCGCCGGGATCGCGGCATCGAGGCCGTCGGCGAGCTCGGTGGAGAGGGGCGGGCGGGGCCGCCGCGGCAGCGGATGATCGATGTCGAGAGCCAGGTCCGCGATCTCGCCGATCAGCAGCAACGCCACCTGCGCCAGCGTTCCGGTGCTCGGGAAACGCACATCGGAGAAGCGTCCCGAGGCGTCGATGAGCGCGACGCCCTCGCTGCGACGTTCGGCGCGCAGGCCCGTCAGCAACTCCACCTCCGCAATGATCTTCTCGTTGCCCAGCGCGGAACGTTCTGCCTCGGCGAGGGTTTCGGAGTAGACGACCGGCAGTTCGACCAGCGCCCGGCGTACCCGCCGCGCAGCCGCGGCTCGGGTACCGGGGCCCGCGCCCTCGTCGTCGGTGAGCAGGGCACGCACGCTGTGCAGATGCTGCAACGCCCGCGGCGGCCGGAAGATCGCGAACACCACCGCGCGGTCGATGTCGTAGAGCGCCTCACCGGCATCCGGGTCGGCGGCCCAGCCACCGGCATCCCCATCGGCGAGGGTGAGCGCGCCGCGCGCGGCCAGCCAGGCCACCGCGTCGACGAATGCGTCCCGGTCGGCGGCGCGTTCGGTGGACAAATCCAGCCCCGGCACCCGCGTGGCGTAGGCGGCGACCTGATCGGCCAGCTCCGACAGGGTGATCTGATCACCGGCACGTCCGAGCGCTGCGAGTGCCAGTGACAGATACGCGTAGCGGCGCCGGTCGAAAACCCGGTCGGCGGGGGTGCGTGCGGGGCGACCGGTGTCGAACCGGTCGGGTGCGGGAAACAGTCGCGCCGTGGTCTCGGTGACCTCGAGCCGGTAGCCGAGCAACTCCGCGAGGTCCTCCCGCAGCTCGGTGGCCCAGCGGCGGATCAGCGGGAGCGCGATGCGATCCGGGAAGGTCCGGGTCACCAGATGATTGGCCAGCAGGGCGCGCGCGGCGCGCTGGTAGCTGTCGAGTGCCAGCGGGTCGATGGTGCGGGCGTGCATCACGACCGCCGGGATCCGGTGCGGGAATTCTCCCGGACCTCGAGCCGGCGGTGATCCAGATACAGCAATCCCTGTGCGGTGCGGACCACGGTCGAGCCGGGATGTTCGCGCACGGTCAGGGTGACGCCGCTGTCCGAACCGCTGGTGCCCACGCGCCCGCTGACCGGAACCCAGGCGGTCGAGGCCGCATCCAGCAGGCGCAACAGCACCTCGGTTTCGCGTTCGTCGAGTTCGCGCTCGTGGATGTCCTCGGAAGCCAGCGACAGTGCCGCCGCGGCGCGG
The DNA here is from genome assembly GCF_001613265.1 of Nocardia vermiculata NBRC 100427. Classification (GTDB taxonomy): domain Bacteria; phylum Actinomycetota; class Actinomycetes; order Mycobacteriales; family Mycobacteriaceae; genus Nocardia; species Nocardia vermiculata. The sequence continues at coordinate 179,478 of NZ_BDCA01000006.1, read as the reverse complement.
GCGCGCTGGCTCTCGAGCTGAGCCTGACGCAGTCGCCGCACTCCGGCGTCGTTGCGTACCAGCCGCGCGGGTGCGCCGGGGGTGGGCTGGCGGCCGGTCTCGGCCAGGGTTCGGGCGATCTCCAACGGCGCCGCCTCCCACCAGGACCGATGAGCGGGAATGACATCGGCATCGGGGTGAGCCATCGACAGGTGCCGCGGTTTGCCGAGGCCGAAGACGACGTCGAACAGTGCGTGGGCGCTGTCCGCGGTCGGTGCGGCGGCGAACCAGCCGGCCAGATGTCGCAGCGCCGATTCCCGGCTGACTCCGCCCTTGCGGGTCTCGGTGACTCGGCGCAACAGCGACAGCACCGCCGCGATGGCGCTCATGGTCGCTTCCCGCAGCCGATCGGCCTCCGTGGCGGCGGCAGCGTCGGAGGTGAGATCGGGCGTCCGATCGCGCACCGCGACGAACCAGCCCCGCAGACCCTCCCAGCGTGCGCGCCAATCCGTCTCCCGCGCCCCGAGATCGAGCAGCACCCGCTCGTCGCAGGACGCGGCGCGGGTGATCAGCAGTTCGGCGCCCGTATCGTCGACCTCGGCGATGGCTGCCGCCAGCCGCGGCGCGTAGCGGGCCAGGTCCATGCTGAATTCCCGCATATGCGCGAGCAGTGCATCCTTGTGCGCGAGAAAGGCTTCCGGGGTGGCCTCGGTGGTGCGTACCAGGTCGCCGAGGGTCAGATAGAAATGCGCGGCGTGGTCGGCGAGTTCGGAGAGGGCGGTATCGAGCCGCTTGAGGATCCGGTACGCGCGTTCGGCGTCGCCGGCGCGGTTGGCCTGGGCGAGTGCCTGCAGATCCGACAACAGCTCGGGGAGCACCAGCCGCGACAGCGCCGCCTCGTCCAACCGTGCGTCCAGGACCTCGTCGACCGCCCGGAACGCCTGGTATCCGGCCCGGGAGAACTGGTAGACGTAGTGCCGGTTGCGGTATTCGGCCAGTGTGGCAGCCCGGGTGCCGTCATAGCTACGCTCCAGCACACCCCAGGTGTGTAGTTGCTCGAGGAGGGGACCGATCTCGGTGCCGGTGAGCCGCGGTGCGCGTGGCAGCCGGGCGAGGGTTTCGGCGACTTCGTCGGCATGCAGAAGGACCACGTAGGCGGCGCGCGCTCGATCGAAGGCGCGGAGCACCCACAGGTAGTCGGTGCGCTTGTCCGCGGTCGCGAAGGAGAACAATCGCAACCGGTCGGCACCCTCGATCGCGGCCCCGTCACCCTCGGGGGAGGGGCCCTCGAACAAGGCGGGTTCGGCGGGTAGCAATCGGCCAGCGGACTCGGTCACCGGCACGAGCGTAATACCTGCCGCCACGCGGTGACGGTGCGCCCGCATCTCGGCGCGCCGCCACCACGGAGCGGGCGGGAATCAGACGGCCGCCAGCACCCGCATCTGTTCGAGATAGGCGCGGGTACGAGGATCGGAGGGGTACCGCTCGATCATCTCGCGGGCGGCTTCGCCGGCGATCCACAACAGCGACGGCAGTGAGCGCCGCTTACCGTCGAACGCGCGCATCGCCTCGTCGACCGCCAGCTCCAGATCGCGATCACGCACCGCGACTACCGCCAGGGTCAGCTGCGCCTCGGATACCCGCATCGGCTGGCGGACCGTTCCGTCCAGGCCGATGGAGCTGCGAATCACCTGGCGGGCATGGCTTTCGGCCGGTCGATTGTCGCCGGCGACCCGGCAGCAGTCCATGGCATAGAAATCGAACTTCTGTGGGTCGACCACGAAGTGGTTGTCCAGGTTCACCGGGACGTCGAGGTGCTGCAGGATGGTGCGGCCACGGTCGAGTGCCCGCTCCATCGCCTCGCGATCGCCGATGCGGGCCCAGGCCTTGGCCTGCTGCGCGGCCAGCTGGACGTCCACGCCCAGGCCGCGGGAGTCGTCCAGGGCGGCCTCGGCGACCTCGATCGCGCCGCGATAGTTGCCCTGGGTGATGGCGAACCAGGCCGCCATTTCCGCACCCCAGCCGATGATTTCGGGATGTTCGGCCTCGTGACCGAGCGACAGCGCCGCGCGACGGGTCGCCTCCGCGGCGGTACGCCGGCCCAGGTCGTAATCGACGCAACCGACCAGCAGCGCCACCCAGCCGGCCAGCACGAGCACCTCACGGTGCTGGGACAGCGTCAGCCTGCCGTCGAGCAGCGAGGTGATCCGCCGCAGCCAGGCGGTGCCCTCGGCGTGGAGTTCGTGCGGATCGGCGAAAGGGTATTCACAGCAGAGTCGTTCGGCGGTGATCCGGATGGCGTCCAGTGTCGCCGAGGAGATGTCGGACATACGGAGGCGGCCGATGAATTCCAGAGTGTCCATACCGGTGGAAGACAGCAACTCGTCGTCGCGGTTCGGTCGCGCCTTGGGGAAGAACGCCGCGGTCACGGTGTCGAACGCCGCGGCGATGATCGGTGCGTAGAAGTCGTCGGGTCTCGACTCACCCGATTCCCAGCGGCGCCAATTGCGCAGCAGGGTGCTGTCGGTCGGTAAATTATGGGATGACTTGGCGCGCATTGCGCGCACGGCATCTGCTTGGGACCACCCCCTGGCGTCTCGTTCGGAGCGCATCCTGACAGCCCAGACGGGTCGATCGTCACTCACGGCCACGTCTGTAGTATCCCACCAGTTAACGCCGGATGGACGAGAGGGCACGAGGTTGTCCGTCATTGACATCTGCAATTGCATTTGCAGATGACAGATGCTCGATTCGGGCGGTTTTCCCGTCCGCCGCAGTACTCCACAAGAGAACAGCGAGTTCCTTACACATCCCAACGGAGGTTCGGGTGGAAGCGTTGATCTATGGATACGTGCGTGACGACCTGGCCGAAGGTCATGCCGCCGAACTGGAGGATGCGATGTGCACCCTCGCCAGCGAGGTCGGCCTCTGTTTCGCCGCCACGTTCCATGAATCGCTCCATGGTGACGGCACCGCATTCGCCGAGCTGACCGCAGAACTGAAGCGGTCCGAGGCGCACCATGTGGTGGTCCCGTCACTCGATCACCTTGCAGGCCAGACCATTCCGCGTGAAGTTCTGCTCGCGAAACTGGCCCACGACGCGGAAGCTCAGGTGTTGACCATCGACACCTGAACCCCCGCGGACCGGGCGGTCAGCGCCCGAATCCCCCCTTGCCGCCACCCCGGCGGCGCAGATACTTCTCGAATTCGGCGGCAATCGCGTCGCCGTCGATCTTCGACATCGCATCGTCGATGTCGACCGCGGCATCGCCGCGCTCCTCCAGTGACCGCACGTACTCGGTGACTTCTTCGTCGTCCTCGGTCATCTCGTCGACCGCGGACTCCCAGTCCTCGGCCTGCGCCGGCAACTCGCCGAGCGGCACTTCGAGGTCGAGGACGTCCTCGACGCGGCGCAGCAGCGAGATCGTCGCCTTGGGATTCGGCGGCTGCGAGACGTAGTGCGGAACCGCAGCCCAGAACGAGATCGCCGGCACACCCGCGCGCACACAGGCGTCCTGCAGCACCCCGGTGATACCGGTCGGTCCCTCGTAGCGGGTCTGCTCCAGATTGAACTGCTCGGCCGCGTCCTTGCTGTAGGCGGTGCCGGTGACCGGAACCGGGCGGGTATGTGGGGTATCGGCCAGCAGGGCGCCGAGGATCAGGACCGTCGACACTCGAAGCTGCTCGATCATCTCGATGATGTCGGAGCAGAAGGCCCGCCAGCGCATATTCGGTTCGATGCCGTGCAGCAGGACGATATCGCGTTCACTGCCGGGCGGTGAGCACACCGACAGGGTGGTGGACGGCCACTGGATCTCGCGGGTCACGCCGTCGACCTGACGCACATTCGGCCGGTTGACCTGGTAATCGTAGTAATCCTCGGAATCCAGCTCGGCCAGGGGTTCGGCGTCCCAGATCAGTTCCAGATGTTCGATGGCGCCGCTGGCCGCATCGGCCGCATCGTTCCAGCCCTCGAAGGCGGCTACGAGAACCGGATCGCGCAGGGTCGGAAGCGCCGGATCGGATGGTGCACTGGGGTTCACCAGGTCAGCCTACGGTGTGCGAGGAATCTTGTCGGAGGTAATTGCGGCGACCCCGCGTGTCGAGGAGAACGGGTGCCGGCTCGCCCCGTCGGAGCCGGCCTCGGCACGCAGCGGCGCACCGCTACCGGACAGCATCGTCGGTCACGGCCCGGCCGCGTGGCCCGGCACCGAGTGTGCTGGAGCACCGTACGTGCGGCCTGGACCCCGAGGTGTCGGAGCGTGCAATTACCCTGGAGTACATGTCTGTGTCCTCCCGCGCCGAGTTCGATACCACCCTGCTCGACACGCTCAACCGGCGTGTCGTGATCGGCGACGGTGCGATGGGCACCATGTTGCAGGCAGCCGATCTCACGCTGGACGACTTCCGCGGCCTCGAGGGCTGTAACGAAATCCTCAACGAGACCAGGCCGGACGTGCTGCGCGGTATCCACCGCGCGTACTACGAGGCCGGTGCCGACGCGGTGGAAACCAACACCTTCGGATGCAATCTGCCCAACCTCGCCGACTACGACATCGCCGACCGGATCCGTGATCTGTCCGAGCGGGGCACCCGGCTCGCTCGTGAGGTCGCCGACGAGATGGGGCCGGGTGCCGACGGCACGGCACGCTATGTGCTGGGGTCGATGGGGCCGGGCACCAAGCTGCCGACATTGGGACACGCGCCGTACGTCGCGCTGCGTGACGCCTACACCGAGGCCGCACTGGGAATGCTCGACGGCGGCGCCGATGCCGTTCTGATCGAGACCTGCCAGGACCTGCTGCAGGTGAAGGCCGCGGTGACCGGTAGCCGCCGGGCCATGGAACGCGCCGGGCGCCGCATTCCGATCATCACCCACGTGACCGTGGAGACCACCGGCACCATGCTCGTCGGCAGTGAGATCGGCGCCGCGCTGACCGCGATCGAGCCGCTGGGCGTCGACATGATCGGTCTCAACTGCGCCACCGGCCCCGCCGAGATGAGCGAACATCTGCGCCACCTGTCCCGGCATGCGCAGTTGCCGGTGTCGGTGATGCCGAACGCCGGCCTGCCGGTACTCGGTGCCAACGGTGCCGAATATCCGCTGTCTCCCGGCGAATTGGCGAGTGCGCTGCACGGATTCGTCACCGAGTTCGGGCTGGCACTGGTCGGTGGCTGCTGCGGTACCACCCCGCAGCACATTCGCGAGGTGGCCGACGCGGTGGCGAATGTGGCTCCGGCCGTGCGCACTCCGCAACACGAGCCCAGTGTGGCGTCGATGTACACGGCGGTGCCGTTCGAGCAGGACGCCTCGGTGATGATGATCGGCGAGCGCACCAACGCCAACGGCTCCAAGGCATTCCGCGAGGCGATGCTCGCCGGTGACTGGCAGAAATGCCTCGACATCGCCAAGGATCAGACCCGCGACGGCGCCCATATGCTGGACCTGTGCGTCGACTACGTCGGCCGCGACGGAGCGGTCGACATGGCCGAGCTGTCGGGCCGGCTCGCGACCGCCTCCACCCTGCCGATCATGCTCGACTCCACCGAGCCTCCGGTGCTGCAGGCCGGACTCGAGCATCTGGGCGGTCGCTGTGCGGTGAACTCGGTGAACTACGAGGACGGCGCCGGGCCCGACTCACGCTTCCAGCAGATCATGCGGCTGGTCGCCGAGCACGGTGCCGCCGTCGTCGCGCTCACCATCGACGAACACGGTCAGGCCCGCACCGCGGACAAGAAGGTCGAGATCGCCGAACGGCTGATCGAGGACATCACCGGAAACTGGGGCCTCGCGGAGAGCGACATCATCGTCGACTGCCTGACCTTCACCCTCGGCACCGGCCAGGAGGAGTCGCGGCGCGACGGGCTGGAGACCATCGAGGGCATCCGCGAGCTCAAGCGCCGCCATCCCAGCGTGCAGACCACCCTGGGGCTGTCCAACATCTCCTTCGGTCTCAACCCGGCCGCCCGGCAGGTACTGAACTCGGTCTTCATGCACGAGTGCGTGCAGGCGGGGCTCGATTCCGCGATCGTGCACGCGTCCAAGATTCTGCCGATCAGCCGGATCCCCGAGGACCAGCGCGACACGGCGATGGATCTGATCTACGACCGCCGCCGCGAGGGCTACGACCCGCTGCAGACGCTGATGTCGATGTTCGAGGGCGTGTCCGCGGCCTCGGCGAAGGCCTCGCGGGCCGACGAACTCGCCGCGTTGCCGCTGTTCGAGCGGCTGGAACGGCGCATCGTCGACGGCGACCGCAACGGTCTGGAAGCGGATCTGGATGCGGCGATGCAGGAGGTGCCGCCGCTGCGGATCATCAACGAGACGCTGCTGGCCGGGATGAAGACCGTCGGCGAGCTGTTCGGCTCGGGCCAGATGCAGCTGCCGTTCGTCCTGCAGTCCGCGGAGGTGATGAAGACCGCCGTCGCCCACCTGGAACCGCATATGGAGGCCACCGACGACGCCGGCAAGGGACGGATCGTCCTGGCCACCGTCAAGGGCGATGTGCACGACATCGGTAAGAACCTGGTCGACATCATCTTGTCCAACAACGGCTACGAAGTGGTCAATCTCGGTATCAAACAACCGATTTCGGCGATCCTCGACGCCGCGGCCGACAAGAAGGCCGATGTCATCGGCATGTCGGGCCTGCTGGTGAAATCGACCGTGGTCATGAAGGAGAACCTCGAGGAGATGAACACCCGCGGGGTCGCCGACGAATTCCCCGTCCTGCTGGGCGGCGCGGCACTGACCCGCGGGTACGTCGAGAACGATCTCACCGATGTCTACGCGGGCGATGTGCATTACGCCCGCGATGCCTTCGAGGGACTGCGGCTGATGGACGACATCATGACCCGCAAGCGCGGGGGAGGCCCCGATCCCGACAGCCCGGAGGCGATCGCCGAACGCGCGAAGCTCGCCGAGCGCAAGGCCCGCCACGAACGTTCCAAGCGCATTGCGGCGGAGCGGCGCGCCAAGGAGGTTCCCGTCGTGGTGCCGGAGCGTTCCGATGTCGCCGCCGACCTGCCGGTTCCGGTGCCGCCGTTCTGGGGTACCCGGGTGATCAAGGGGCTCGGTGTGGGCGAGTACTCCGGGCTGCTGGACGAACGGGCGTTGTTCCTCGGGCAGTGGGGGCTGCGCGGGCAGCGTGGTGGCGAGGGGCCGAGCTACGAGGAACTGGTCGAGTCGGACGGCCGCCCGCGGTTGCGGTACTGGCTGGACCGGCTGTCCACCGAGGGGGTTCTGCAGCACGCCGCGGTGGTGTACGGCTACTTTCCGGCCGTGTCCGAGGGGGACGACGTGATCGTGCTCACCGAAGCGGATCCGGCCGCCCCGCAGCGATACCGGTTCAGTTTCCCGCGTCAGCAGCGTGACCGGTTCCTGTGCATCGCGGACTTCATCCGCTCGCGCCGGGAAGCGGAGCGGACCGGGCAGGTCGATGTACTGCCGTTCCAGCTGGTCACTATGGGCCAGCCGATCGCCGATTTCGCCAACGAGCTGTTCGCGGCCGACAACTACCGTGACTACCTCGAGGTACACGGAATCGGTGTCCAGCTGACCGAGGCACTGGCCGAATACTGGCACCGTCGTATCCGTGAGGAACTCGTGGTGGAGGGCCGCTCGCTCGCCGCCGACGATCCGGCCGACATCGCCGACTACTTCAAACTGGGTTACCGCGGCGCGCGGTATGCCTTCGGCTACGGCGCATGCCCCGACCTCGAGGATCGCGCCAAACTGGTGTCGCTGCTCGAGGCCGAGCGCATCGGAGTGTCGCTGTCGGAGGAGCTGCAGCTGCATCCGGAGCAGTCCACCGATGCCTTCGTGCTGTTGCACCCGGAAGCAAAGTACTTCAACGCCTAGGGGTTTCGCGCGATCGCCTAGGCTTTCGGAGATTCTGAAATTTCCGGGTTTCACGCGCAGAGTGGCACAGTGACTCGGCGGGTGAAATGCAGGAGGACATAACAGCATGAGTTCTGATCGGCTGATCTCCGGACGGTACCGGCTGGGCGATCCGATCGGCACCGGTGCGATGGGGGTGGTCTGGCGAGCCAGCGACGTCCGGCTACGCCGCACCGTCGCGGTGAAGCAACTACTGCTGGCGCCCGGTCTGACCAAGGAGCAGGCGTTCGAAGCGAAGATGCGCGCCAAGCGGGAGGGCCGGATTGCGGCCCGGCTGCACCATCAGAATGCGGTGACGATCTTCGATGTGGCCGACGAGGACGGCCAGCCCTGGCTGGTGATGGAATTCGTCGATGCCCCGAGTCTGGCGGCGCTGATGCGGGACAAGGGGCCGTTGGAGCCGCGGGAGGTCGCCCGGATCGGTGCGAAGGTCGCCGCTGCGCTGGCCGCCGCCCACGACGCGGGGATCGTGCATCGCGACGTGAAGCCGGCCAACATCCTCGTGGCCGACAACGGCACCGTGAAGATCACCGATTTCGGGATTTCCCGGGCGGTCGGCGATGTCACCGTCACCTCCACCGGATTCCTGGCCGGCACCCCGGCCTATCTGTCGCCGGAGATCGCCCGTGGGGAAGATCCGGAACCGTCCTCGGACGTGTTCGCCCTGGGGTCCACGCTGTACGCGGCGGTCGAGGGCGCACCACCGTTCGGCGAGGGTGACAACCCGCTGGCCGTGCTGCATGCGGTCGTCGGCGCCAAGGTGCCCGAACCGACGCGCGCCGGTCCGCTGGGGCCGGTCCTGATGAGTCTGCTCGCGCCCGAGGGGGCGGACCGGCCGACGATGCAGCAGGCGCAGCAGGCGCTCGAGGCCGTTGCCGAGGGCCGGACCTCCGACCTGGCTCCGGCGCCGACCAAGGTGCTCGAACATCCGGCCGCCGCGGCGACCACGGTGCTGTCGGTGCCCACGGCCGATGCGGCCGCGGCCGGGACTACTGCGCGAACGCCCGTACCACCTCCGGAAACGCCGAGATCCCCGCGCACCGCGAATCGTCGACTGTGGCCGATCGGCGCGGCTGCCGTGGTGATCGTGCTGGGAGTGATCATCGGCCTGATCGCCACGTCGGGCTCCGACGGCGGCACCGAGCGGACCGCGAGCGGGCCGGGTACCGCAGCCTCCGCCGAACCCGACGCCCCGGAATCCGGGCCGTCGCCGGCCACGGTGACCCCGGAGGCGCCGGGCGGTTCCTCGGTCACCGGCGACGGCGGCAGCGTGGATCTGGGCAGTCCCCGGCCGAGCGCTCGCCCCGCGCCCACCGGCACATCCGGGGTCCCGCGGCCCGGTGCCACGTCAGGGGGAGCGACACCGGCGCCCGGCACCACCTACGGTCCGCCGCGGGCGGCCGAGGCAACGGGCTTCGTCTCCGGCTATTACGGGATGTTGCCGCGTGACACCGGCGGCGCCTGGTCGCAGCTGGCGCCGTCGTATCAGGCGCAGACCGGCGGCTACGACCAGTACTCCGCATTCTGGTCGACAGTGTCCGCGGTACAGATCAGCGGGGTGCGCGAGAGCGGTCCCGGCCGGGTGGTCGCGACGCTGACCTATACCCTGAACGACGGGACCGTCACCTCCGAGAGCCGTTGGTTCACGGTGGATACGGCCGCCGGCCGGATGCTCATCACCGGCTCGGGAACCTGAGGAAAGCGAGCTTCGGATGAGTATGGCGGCGGTGCTGTGGGATATGGACGGCACTCTGCTCGATTCGGAGAAGCTCTGGGATATCGCGGTGCGTGAGCTCGCCGTGGAACTCGGCGGACGGATGACCGACGTGCTGCGGCACGCACTGATCGGCGCCGACGGGCCCAGCGCATTGCGAATCCTGTTCGAGGGCCTGGGGCTGGAGCAGGATCCGGGCGCGATGACCGCGGCGGGACAGTGGCTCGAAGTCCGCGTCGCCGAATTGATGACCGGGCCGGTGCCGTGGCGTCCGGGTGCCGCGGAGGCACTCGCGGTGCTGCGCGCGGCGGGAGTCCCCGCCGCCCTGGTCACCAACACCACACGGTCGCTCACCGAACTGTGCCTGGAAACGCTGGGCCGGGAGACATTCGATGTGTCGGTCTGCGGTGACGAGGTCGATCGCGGCAAACCCGCACCCGACCCGTATCTGCGGGCCGCGGCGCTGCTCGGTGTCGATCCGGGCGATTGTGTGGCGGTGGAGGATTCGCCGACGGGATCGACGGCCGCGCTCGCGGCCGGCTGCCGGGTGCTCGTCGTGCCCTGCGAGATCGAGGTGCCGCACCGGCCCGGGCTGCATCTGCGGGCGTCGCTGGAGGGGTTGACCCTCGAGGATCTGACGGTCGTGCACGCCGGCGCGAGCTGACATCGGTGCCGGTCACACGGGCGATGTGGCCGGATTCCGCCGCTGTCGTTGTGGCGCCGAATACCACTGCCGCACATGGTTACTGAAGAGTTTGTGACCTTTCCCAAGGATATCGGGGAATGGGATGTGCGATCTCCCCCGACAGGTCACAATGATCTTCATGGTGGCTGACAGGGGGTTGTGTCGACGTGGGTGAAACAGGAGCAGAGAGCAGCGAGAACACCGGCAGACGGCAGGCGCCGGACGGCACGGGACAGGCGGCACCGACTCTCGCCGACATCGTGGACACCGCGCGCTACCCCCTCGACGCGCCGGGTGGTGCGCGCTGGGACGAGGTGGTCGGGGCGGCGCGGGCGGAACTCGCCGCCGACGGGTGCACGGTACTGCCGGGGTTCGTGCGGCCCGAGCTGCGCGAGACCCTGTGCGCCGAAGGTGCCGAACTGGCTCCGCACGCCCACTACACGGTCGAGAAGGTCAACGCCTACAACATCCCGCTCGATGCCGAACTACCACCGGACCATCCGGCCACGATCGTGCTCGAGCGTGGAAATGCCTTCGTGGCACGTGATCTCATACCGCCCACCGCGTTGATTCAGGTGCTCTACACGAGTGTGGTGTTCCAGCGCCTGATCGCCGAATGCTTCGGCCTGCCCCGGCTGCACGAATACGCCGACCCGCTGGCGGGGCTGTGCCTGAACGTCGTCGCACCCGGAATGTCGCATCCATGGCATTTCGACACCAACGAGTTCACGGTATCGATGCTCACCCGGGAGCCGGCCGCCGGTGGTGAATTCGAGTACTGCCCGCGCATCCGCACGCCCGAGTCGGAGAACCTGGCGGCGGTGCGGTCGGTACTCACCGGCACCGGTGACTCGTTGGTCCGGCGGCTGCGACTACGCCCCGGTGATCTGCAACTGTTCCAGGGCCGGTTCTCTCTGCATCGGGTATCACCGGTCGAGGGCGCCACCGAACGCCACAGCGCGATCTTCGCCTACAGCGACCGTGCCGGTGTCATCGGCGCGGTCGAGCGTTCCCGGCAACTGTTCGGGCGAGTTCTGCCGGAGCATCTGGCCGCAGCCGGCAATGCCGTGCGCGGTGACCGACTTCTCGACTGAGCACCCGTTCGATTCAGGAGGATCGCCCGTGACGGTTTCCACGCACACCAATGGAAAAGCTTCGTTCGACGACATCTACGACCGCCCGGATCCGAGCGCCTACTGCCGCCGCATGGCCGAATTGGACTACTGCATACCGGAGTTGGCCACGCCGGAATTCATCGAGTTGTTCTCCGAGTACGAAGCCGTGACCGGCACCGCGCCGACCGTACTCGACCTCGGCTGCTCCTATGGGGTGAACGCGGCGTTGCTGCGGTTCGGCACCACCGTCGCCGAGCTGGCCGACCACTACGGCGATGCCGATACCGCCACGTGCATCGCCCGCGACCGCGCCCGTCTCGCCGCCGACGACCGGCTGCCCGACATCCGGTTCATCGGTATGGACGCCTCCGCACCGGCCCTGGACTACGCCGCGGCGACCGGACTGCTGCACGAAACCGTGCACGCCGATCTGGAATCGGGCGAGGCGACGGAGACGCAACGGCGCATCATCGGCTCCGCGGATCTGGTGATCTCCACCGGATGCGTCGGCTACGTCACCGGTCGCACGCTCACCCGCATCGCTCGCGCGCACGGAACCCGACTGCCGTGGATGGCACATTTCGTGCTGCGGATGTACGACTTCGAGCCGATGGCTCGCGAACTCGCCGCGCTGGGGTATCGGACCGAACGCCGCCCCGGCACCTTCCGACAGCGCCGCTTCGCCTCCGAGGCCGAGCAGCAGCAGGTACTGAACACACTCGGCGCCGCCGGAATCGACGCCGCCGGATACGAAGCCGAGGGGTGGTTGCACGCCCAGCTGCACATCTCCCGGCCCGCAGAGACCTTCCCGTCCGAGTCCCCAACCCCTTCGACCACCGAGGATCGCCAGTGACCGACCGTACCTTCGCCTTCGACGATCAGCTGCCGCGCGTGCCCTTGCCGACGCTCGACGACAGCTGCGCACGATTCCTGGAGTGGTCGAAGCCGCTGCTGTCGGAGGATGAATACGCCACCACCGAGCGCGCGGTCGCCGATCTGCTGCGCGCCGACGGACCGGCCCGGATCCTGCACGCCGAGGTGGAGCGTTTCGACCGCACTCCCGGCGTCGGCAGCTGGCTCGACGAATTCTGGCCGTCGCGCTATCTGGGCCGTCGTGACCGGATCGCGGTCAACGCGAACTTCTTCTTCCTGTTCCGCGACGACACCCCGCTGGCCCAGTCGAGTTCCGATCGCCAGATCGACCGCGCCGCCGGCCTGATCACTGCCGCGGTGAACTACAAACTGCTCCTGGACCGGGAGGAGATCGAGCCGGTGGTGCAGCGTGGCGCACACTTCTCGATGGCCCAGAACAAATCTCTGTTCTCCGAGACCAGGATTCCGGGCGACCCGCAGGACAGTGTGCGGGTGCCCTACAGCGAGCAGTGGCCCGGCCCGTCGCAGGAACGCCACATCGTGGTGTTCCACCACGGCGTGATGTTCCGGATGGAGGTCATCGGCGCGGACGGCACTGCCTACGCACCGGAGGATCTCGCGGGCGGGCTGCAGGCGGTGCTCGACGCGGCACCCGAACAGGTGCCGGCGGAGCAGTCACCCGGACATCTGACCACCATGGCGCGCGCCGAATGGGCCGGAGTGCGGGGACGCATGCTGGCAGATCCGGTGAACGCGTCGGCGCTGGACACGATCGAGACGGCGCTGTTCTGTGTCTGTCTCGACGATGTCGCCCCCGCCGATGCCGCGGCCGCCTCCGATACGCTGCTGCACGGTGACAGCGGCAATCGCTGGTTCGACAAGGCGGTGTCGCTGATCGTGTTCGCCGACGGCAGCGCCGGCATCAATGTCGAACACTGCGGTCTGGACGGCACGACCATCCTGTCGTTCGTCGACTTCCTGCTCGAGACGAAGGTGGCCGAACACGCCGCCCGCTCGGGCGCGCGGGTCCAGGGACTGCCGGCCGTGCGCCCGATCGAATTCCGCCTCGATGCCGCGTTGCGCGCCGACATCGGCTCGGCCGCTGCGGCATTCGAGCAGTTCGTGGCCGACAATGCCACGACCACGGTCTCCTTCGACAGCTTCGGTACCACGCGGGCCAAGCAACTCGGTATCTCGCCGGACGCGTTCGCCCAGCTGAGCTATCAGCTCGCACACCAGCGCAGCAAGGGCATGGTCGGCGCAACCTACGAATCGATCGCGACCCGCCAGTACCGCAACGGCCGCACCGAGGCGATGCGGGTGATCACCCCGGAAATGCTGGAATTCGTCGCCACCATGGACGACCGGTCGGCGGCGCCGGCGGCGAAGCTCGCCTCTGCCCGCGCCGCGGCCACCGCGCATGTGGAGCGTGCCAAACAGTGTCAGCGCGGTGCGGCCCCCGAACAGCATCTGTGGGAGCTGCAGTGGGTGCAGCGGCGCCGAGGTGCCGAACTGGGCGCCACCGAGCCGATGCCGTTCTACGACAGTCCCGGCTGGGTGATCACCCGTGACGATTATCTGAGTACCAGTTCGGCGCCGTCGGCGAATATCGAATTCTTCGGATTCGGCTGCACCAGCCCGAAGTGCATCGGCGTGGCCTACGTGCTGCTTCCAGATCGCTGGAACATCTACCTCGCCACCCCGAAAGCGGTTGCGGCGCAGATGGACCGATTCGCCCACGAACTGCGCGGTGCGGTGTCCGAACTGGAGGAGCTGCTGGCCTCGAGCTGAACCGCGGCCTAGTCTCGTCCACATGCTCGACCCGGTGATACCGCAGTTCACCTGGCGTGCCCTGACGCCTGGGGATTTCGGCCTGCTCGCGGGCTGGTTGGCGCAGCCGCATGTGCGGCGGTGGTGGTATCACGAGATCGACGCCGCAGCGATCGAACGCGATTTCGGGCCCACCGCACGGGGCGAGGTGGCCGCGGAAGATCTGCTCGTCAGCGCCGACGGCCGTCCGGTCGGGCTGGTGCAGCGCATTCGCTGGGCGGACTGGCCCGAGTACAGGGCCCAGCTCCGGCCGACGCTCGAGGTCTCCGATGCAGCGATATCGCTGGACTACTTCATCGGTGATCCCGGTCGCGTCGGCCGGGGAGTGGGGTCGGCGATGCTCCGGGCGATCGTTGCAGCCACCTGGGTCGACCATCCGCGCGCCGACAGCATCGTGATCCCGGTCGCCGCCGCCAACCGCGCATCCCGGCGGGCACTGGAGAAGGCGGGCTTACGCCGTGTCGCCGAAGGCGAGTTGCCGCCGGACAACCCGGTCGACGACGGTTGGCACCACATCTATCGCATCGACCGCCCCGGCGGCGGCGTCACGTGGCCGACTCCCGGCTCGAGACCGTGATCGTGCGCACAACCGCCCTGACCACCCGGCTCGCATCGATAACCGATTGCGGGACATGTGCGGTCGTCTGAAAGAATGGGTTCCCGTGAAGACTTTCGAAACCCTGTTCGCCGAGCTGCAGGATCGTGCGGCCAACCGTCCGGAAGGTTCCGCAACCGTGGCGGCATTGGACGCCGGGGTCCATGCACAGGGCAAGAAGGTGATCGAAGAGGCCGGCGAGGTGTGGCTGGCCGCCGAGCACGAGTCCGACGACGAGCTGGCCGAGGAGATCTCCCAGCTCCTGTACTGGCTGCAGGTGCTGATGGTGGGCCGTGGTCTGCAGCTCGAGGACGTGTACCGACATCTGTGACGGCCCGCGCCGTCCTGTCCGTCACCCGTCCCGAAAGGACACCATTCCCATGCTCCGCGTCGCAGTCCCCAACAAGGGCGCCCTGTCCCAGACCGCCGTCGAGATCCTGACCGAGGCCGGCTACCGCAAACGGACCGATTCTCGCGATCTTTCGGTGCTCGACAATGCCAATCAGGTCGAGTTCTTCTTCCTGCGCCCGAAGGACATCGCCATCTACGTCGGTTCCGGAGAACTCGATCTCGGCATCACCGGCCGTGATCTGGCGCTCGACTCCGGAGCCCCGGTACAGGAACGCCTGGCGATGGGCTTCGGCCGCTCCACCTTCCGGTACGCGGCCCCCGCCGGGCGGGACTGGAAGCCGGAGGACCTCGCCGGAAAGCGCATCGCCACCTCGTACCCGAACCTGGTGCGGCGCGACCTGCGTACACGCGGCGTCGAGGCCGAGGTCATCCGGCTCGACGGTGCCGTGGAGATCTCCATCCAGCTCGGCGTCGCCGATGCCATTGCCGATGTGGTCGGATCGGGCCGTACCCTGCGTCAGCACAATTTGGTGCCGTTCGGTGATTCGCTGTGCGATTCGGAGGCGGTGCTCATCGAGGCCGCCACCGCCGAACGTGGCGACAGGGCCCGCAATCAGCTCGTCGCGCGGGTCCAGGGCGTGGTCTTCGCCCAGCAGTACGTGATGCTGGACTACGACTGCCCCAAGGAGCTGCTCGAGCGTGCCGGTGCGGTGACCCCGGGCCTGGAGTCGCCGACGGTCGCACCGCTGACCGACCCGGCCTGGGTGGCGGTACGTGCGCTGGTACCGCGCAGTCAGGTCAACGGTGTGATGGACGAGCTCGCCGAGCTCGGTGCCAAGGCCATCCTCGCCAGCGATATCCGGTCCTGTCGCGCGCTGTGAGCGTGTGCGGGCCCGCCGACGGTGCGCCTCAGGGTACCGGTGCCGGGTCGCCGCCCTGCCCGGGCCAGCCCGGATACGGCGGGGGAGTTCCACCGAAGGCCGGGCACAGCTGCTGATATTCGCAGAATCGGCAGCCGCCGCCGCGCCGGGCCGGGAAGTCGCCGTCGCGGCCGGCGGCGGTGATCGCCTCCCACAGGGCCGACACGATGCGTTCGAAGCGAACCAGCTCGTCGACGTCCGGCGTATAGGTCAGGATCTGACCGTCGCGCAGGTAGAGCAGTCGCAGTTCGGCCGGGACCACGCCCCTGCTCCGGTACACGACGAGGGCGTAGAACTTGAGCTGGAACAGTGCCTGCTGTTCGGCGTCGGGGCCGGGGGTACGGCCGGTCTTGTAGTCGACGACCCGCAACCGGCCGTCCGCCGCGACGTCGATGCGGTCGACATAGCCCCGTAGCGGGGAGCCGTCCGCAAGACGCACCTCCACCAGTGATTCGCAGGACTGCGGATCGAAACCGGTCGGATTCTCGAGCCGGTAGTACCGGTGCACGAGATCGGCGACTTCGGCGAGAAACGGCGCCGGGCCGTCCGTGCCGAGGACCTCCTCGAACTCTGGGCGATCGTGCAGCAACTGTTGCCAGGCCGGTTCCACCAGCGCCGCGGCGCGCTCGGGTTCGCGTTCGCCGCTGGGTAGCCCGTACAGCGATTCCAGTACCGCATGCACCGCTGTTCCGCGGACCGCGTCACGGGTGGGCGTTTCCGGAATCCGGTCGATTGCGCGCAATCGGTATTTCAGCGGACATTGTTTGAAATCCGTTGCCCGCGACGGTGACAACGCCGGCCCGCGGGCAATGGAGGGCAATTCGGACGGGGTCGCCGTCGGTGGTGCGGACATACCTGGCAGGCTATCCGCGGGTACCGACACATTCGGGGCGCTATGCCGCCACCGGAAATGATGCGCAGGAGAACGGAGATTCATGACGGCCAGACGGACCGGCCCATTCGCCACGGGGGACCGGGTGCAGCTGACCGATGCCAAGGGCAGGCAACACACCGTCGTGCTGGAGCCGGGCAAGGAGTTCCACACCCACAAGGGCCCGATCAGCCACGACGAGCTGATCGGTGCCGACGAGGGCACGGTGGTGCAAACCGTCAACGGCACACCGTATCTGGCGCTGCGGCCGCTGCTGGTCGACTATGTGCTGTCGATGCCGCGTGGTGCGGCGGTCATCTACCCGAAAGACGCCGCACAGATCGTGCACGAGGGGGACGTCTTCCCCGGAGCACGGGTGCTCGAGGCCGGAGCCGGCTCGGGCGCCCTGACCTGTTCGCTGCTGCGCGCGGTCGGCCCGCAGGGCACGGTGCGTTCGTTCGAGATTCGTGAGGATCACGCCGAACATGCCGTGCGCAATGTCGAGCGATTCTTCGGCGAACGCCCGGAGAACTGGACCCTGACCATCGCCGACGTCGCCGATTACGACGGCGAACAGGTCGATCGCGTGGTGCTGGACATGCTCAAACCGTGGGATGCGTTGCCCGCCGTCTCGCGCGCGCTCATTCCGGGGGGCGTGCTCATGGTCTATGTGGCTACCGTGACGCAGCTGTCGGAAGTGGTCGAGGCATTGCGGCAGCAACAGTGCTGGACCGAGCCGCGCTCCTGGGAATCTCTGGTACGGCCGTGGCACGTGGTGGGGCTGGCGGTACGCCCTGAGCATCGAATGCAGGGCCATACCGCGTTCCTGGTGAGCGCTCGGCGACTTGCCGACGGTGTGGTGGCCCCGAAGCCGCAGCGCCGCCCGTCCAAGGGCTGAGCGTGCCCGTCCGGGCCTGCCCGTTCCGCACCGGGACGGCCACTGTGCGCGGAGTACACCCCGAAGGCCCCGTCCGAATCGGACGGGGCCTTCGGGGTGTCGGGGTGGGGCCGGCCATCAGGGCTGGCAGGGGGCCTGACCCATGGCCAGGATCTGGCATGCCGACGCATCCGACAGCTGCCATCCCTGCTCGGAGTGCTGCCAGGTCATCGGCATCGGCCCGGCCGGACCGTGCGGGGACTGGATGGTCACCTGACCGGTGGCCTCGTCTCCCTCGGTGGTGATGCCGGCGACGGTGAAGGTCAGGCTGCCGTAGTTGGCCAGCGCCTTCGTCACCGCATCCAGGTTCGCCGCGCGCTTGTCACCGTCGACGATCAGTTTCTGCTTATCGGCCGCCGGGGTGTTCGGATCGGCGATCCCATTGAGCGTGGCCTCCAGTTCCGGCGCGGTGGGCGCGCCGGCCTCGGCGGTATCGCCGCTGGTAGTGGTCTCGGCGGCCGACGCGCTGGTGGCCGCTGCACTGTTGCTCGGCGTGGAGTCTTCGGTGTTGTCGGACCCGCATGCTGTCATAGCCGTAACAGCGAGCGCCGCGAACGCGGTAGCTGTCACGAGGCGGAACCCGCGGCGGCGGGTACCGGAAACAACGGCAGCCGGTGTGACGTTGCCCCCGGTGCGGGTATTGCCACTGTGAGCGGTACAGCGGTGGCGCGTGGGAAGGAGCATCGACTACACCTTTCGGTTCGGTCCGGCGAAATCCCTCGCCGAATCTAGGTTAGGGCAGGCTAACATGGTTGACCGGGCCGGTAGACCGCAGCTGAGATGTGATCACGACGAAACCATGTCGGAAAGCGAGAACGGTTCGCGCCCGGTAGCGTTGATAGACCGGGACTGGGAGGAGCAGCATCATGAGCCCCATCGAGAATTCGGATTCGGCGGCCTGGAGAGAACTCGAGGTGGTACGCGCCGAGGCGGCTGCACTCCGTAGGCAACTCGCCGACTCGCCGGATCGGTCAAGGGAATTGGAAGCTCGTATCGATTCGCTGACGATTCGCAACACCAAACTGATGGACACCCTGAAAGAGGCCCGTCAGCAGTTGGTGGCGTTGCGTGAGGAGGTCGACCGGCTGGGCCAGCCGCCCAGCGGCTACGGCGTGCTGATCGGGGTGTACGACGACCAGACGGTGGATGTGTTCACCTCCGGGCGCAAGATGCGCCTGACCTGCTCGCCGAACATCGATACCGCCGAACTGCACTACGGCCAGACGCTGCGCCTGAACGAGGCACTCACGGTGGTCGAGGCCGGCACCTTCGACCGGACCGGAGAGATCGGAACCCTGCGCGAGGTCCTCGACGACGGGCGTCGCGCCCTGGTCGTCGGCCATGCCGACGAGGAGCGGGTGGTGTGGCTGTCCGGTCCGCTGACGGCCCTGGTCGACGCCGACGACACCGAGGACCCGAATCAGCCGGTGCGCCGTCTGCGCGCGGGTGACTCGCTGCTGGTCGACAGCAAGGCCGGCTTCGCGTTCGAGCGGATTCCCAAGGCCGAGGTCGAGGATCTGGTCCTCGAAGAGGTGCCCGATGTCGGCTACGAGGACATCGGCGGTCTCGGCCGTCAGATCGAGCAGATTCGCGACGCGGTGGAATTGCCGTTCCTGCACAAGGATCTGTTCCACGAGTACGCGTTGCGTCCCCCGAAGGGTGTGCTGCTCTACGGCCCGCCGGGATGCGGTAAGACGCTGATCGCGAAGGCCGTGGCCAATTCGCTGGCCAAGAAGATCGCCGAGGCCCGCGGTGAGGACGCCAAGGAAGCCAAGTCCTTCTTCCTCAATATCAAGGGCCCCGAACTGCTGAACAAGTTCGTCGGTGAGACCGAGCGCCATATCCGGATCATCTTCCAGCGGGCCCGGGAGAAGGCGTCCGAAGGTACCCCGGTGATCGTGTTCTTCGACGAGATGGACTCGATCTTCCGGACCCGTGGTTCCGGCGTTTCCTCGGATGTGGAGACGACCGTGGTGCCGCAGTTGCTGTCGGAGATCGACGGTGTGGAAGGCCTCGAGAACGTGATCGTGATCGGTGCCTCCAACCGTGAGGACATGATCGATCCGGCGATTCTGCGTCCGGGCCGTCTCGATGTAAAGATCAAGATCGAACGGCCGGATGCCGAAGCGGCGCAGGACATCTTCTCCAAGTACCTGACCGACGGGCTGCCGCTGCACGCCGACGACATCGCGGAGTTCTCCGGTGATCGCACCAAGTGCGTGAAGGCGATGATCGAGCGGGTCGTGGACCGGATGTACGCCGAGAGCGAGGACAACCGCTTCCTGGAGGTCACCTACGCCAACGGCGACAAGGAAGTGCTGTACTTCAAGGACTTCAACTCCGGTGCCATGATCCAGAACATCGTGGACCGGTCCAAGAAGTACGCGATCAAGTCCGTACTGGAAACCGGTAATCCCGGACTGCGTATCCAGCACCTGTTCGACTCGATCGTGGACGAGTTCTCCGAGAACGAGGACCTGCCCAACACCACCAATCCCGATGACTGGGCACGGATCTCGGGCAAGAAGGGCGAGCGGATCGTCTACATCCGCACGCTGGTCACCGGTAAGAACGCCTCGGCCAGCCGGGCGATCGATACCGAATCCAATACGGGGCAGTACCTGTGAGCCTCGGGTAGCCCTACACCGAATACACGAAGGCCGCGCCCGCAGTGCGAGCGCGGCCTTCGTCGTATCCGGTTGTCAGCGCCGGGCAGTGGTCACCGAGCCGAGCACAATATCGGTGGCCGGTGCGCCGTCGCCGGATCCGTCCTTGGTACCGCCCGCGGCGATGTTCTGCAACACATCCATGCCGTCGGTGATACGGCCGAACGGGGTGTAGTTGGGCGGCAGTTGGCTGTCGGAGTACACCAGGAAGAACTGGCTGCCGTTGGTGTTCGGCCCGGAATTGGCCATGGCGAGCGTGCCGGCCGGATACGTCGCCCCGGCGAGATTCTCGTCGCCGAACTGGTAACCGGGCCCGCCGGTGCCGGTACCGGTGGGATCGCCGCACTGCAGCACGAAGATGCCCTCGGTGGTGACGCGATGGCACCGCGTGTTGTCGAAGTACTGCTCACCGGCCAGGAATGCGAACGAGTTGACCGTATGCGGTGCGGCCGCGGCGTCGAGTGTTGCGGTGATCGTGCCGCAGTTCGTTTGCAGCGTCGCGGTGTAGCCGGCGTTCGGATCGACGGTCATGGCCGGCTCGGCGGGCCATTGTTTGCCGTTGGGTACGCCGTCGCCCGGTGTCATACAACCCGGTGTCTGCGTGTGTACCGGGACGGGAGCCGCCGCGGCCGGCCCTGCGGTCAGTAGTGCGATCGCCGCTCCGGCCGCCGCCACCCCGCAGCGCACCGCCGTTCTGCGCGATCGGCGGGAGGGACGGTCCGGGCGGGGCTGCGAGAATTGCGAAGCGATGTGCACCTGGGCGGGCCTTTCGACGAATACGTATCCGGTTGCTGCGTCGGTCGCTCGGCATCATCGCATGCCGTGCCCGTGAGCGGGGGGTGATACCGCACAGCGCAGCCCCCGGCCGGCGGCGCGCTGCTAACCTCGGCCGATATGAAGGTGCAGTTGCGGCACAACCCGTCGTCGACGGTGGCGCGGTGTTTTCTCGACGGTGGGGAGCCGCTGCGCGCGGAGACCGGCGCGATGGTGGCTCATTCCGCAGGCGTGGGCCTGTCCGCGAAGGCGGAAGGGGGATTCCTTGCGGGACTGAAACGTTCGGTCCTGGCGGGGGAGTCGTTCTTCGTCTCCACGTTCACCGCGCCACCGGAAGGCGGATGGGTGGATGTCGCCCCCGCGCTGCCGGGCGACATGCTGGCGTTGCCGATCGCCGCGGACCGGCCGTATTTCATCAGTCGGGGCGGCTGGATCGCGAATTCTCATGGTGTACAGGTCGAGGCGAAGTGGGGTGGCTTCGCCAACATGTTCGGTGGGGAGGGTGGCTTCGGTCTGCGTGCCCAGGGGCAGGGCGAGGTCGTCGTCGGAGTCTTCGGCGCCCTGGATGTGATCGATCTGCGTCCGGGTGAAGTGGTGACCATCGACAGTGGTCACGTGGTGGCCTACGACCTGGCGATGAAATTCGGGATCCGCCGGGCCGTATCGGGACGTTCGTTGCAGTCGTTCACGTCCGGGGAGGGGCTGGTCTTCGACTTCTCCGGACCGGGACGAGTGCTGCTGCAGACCCGCAACCCGGGCGCCTTTGCCGCCTGGGCGGGCGCGGTGACCTCCTCCGGGTAGGCCGGGGAATCCGCCGCGATCGGCGGCTGCGTACCCACGCCGTGGCGTGCTCGACAACGTCTGCGAGCGCTCACCGTCGCCACCGGATCCCACGCGATGCGGCACTGTGGGCGGGCAGGGACGATGATGGAGGCAAACAGCTCAGGCGGGAGGTCGTGCGCGATGGTGATCGATCTGAACAGTGATCTCGGCGAGGGATTCGGGGCGTGGTCGATGGGCGACGACGCCGCCCTGCTCGACATCGTCACCAGCGCCAACATCGCGTGTGGCTTCCACGCCGGTGACCCGTCGATCATGCGCCGCACCTGCGAGCTCGCGGTGGCGCATTCGGTGCGGATCGGCGCCCACATCTCCTACCGCGATCTCGCGGGCTTCGGCCGCCGTGCGATGGCCGTGACCCCGGACGACCTGACCGCGGAATCGCTGTATCAGATCGGTGCGCTCGATGCCTTCGCCCGAGCCGCGGGCGACCGCGTTCGCTACGTGAAACCGCACGGCGCGCTGTATCACTCGGCGGCGGCCGACCGTGAGGTGGCCGATGCGGTGGTGGCGGCCCTGGTGTCCTTCGGCGGCGCGAGCCTGCTCGGGCCCGCCGATTCGGAACTGGCCAGGTCGGCCGCGGCTGCCGAAATACCGTTCCATGCCGAAGGTTTCGCCGATCGCGCGTACACCCCGCAGGCGCGCCTGGTGCCGCGTGGGCAACCCGGTGCCGTGCTCGGCGCCGAGGCCGCCCTGGCCCAGGCGGTATCGATCGCCGTGGACGGCCGTGCGTCGACGGTGGACGGCGCGCAGGTCGGCGTGCAGGTACGCAGCCTCTGCGTACACGGTGATTCGCCCGATGCGGTGCGGATGGCTCGCTCGATCCGGCAGGCACTGGTGGACAAGGGCGTCCGGTTGCGGAGCTTCGCATGAGCGAGCTGAGCGTGCGTCTCGCCGGTGACCGGGGGCTGCTGATCGAACCGTCCGACGAGGCCCGGCTGCCTGTCCTGCTCGACCGGCTGCGGGCCGATCCGATCGACGGAGTGGCCGATCTGCTGCCTGCCGCGCGCACCGTACTGCTCACCCTGCACCGGGGTGTGGATCCGGCGCGGATCGAGAGCCGGGTGCGGTCCCTGCCACTGGTCACCGGCGCCGATACCGCCGCGGCGGACGCCGCCGACGTGGTGTCCGTGCCGGTGCATTACGACGGGCCCGACCTCGATGCCGCCGCCGAACTCCTCGATATCCCCCCGGACGAGCTCGTCCGTCGGCACACCGCGGCGCGGTGGCGGTGCGCATTCATCGGTTTCGCGCCCGGGTTCGGATATCTCCGGTCCCCGGACGCCGCGCTGGCGGTCCCACGCCGGGCCCAGGCGCGCACCGTGGTTCCGGCCGGTGCGGTCGCCCTCGCCGGTGGATACAGCGCCGTGTATCCGCGTGATTCACCGGGAGGCTGGCAGTTGATCGGACGGACCGAGCTGGCGTTGTGGGATCTGGATCGGCCCGAACCCGCCCTGTTGCGAGCCGGGACGAGCGTCCGCTTCGAGGCGGTGGGCC
Source organism: Nocardia vermiculata NBRC 100427 (assembly GCF_001613265.1). GTDB lineage: Bacteria > Actinomycetota > Actinomycetes > Mycobacteriales > Mycobacteriaceae > Nocardia > Nocardia vermiculata. The sequence continues at coordinate 155,931 of NZ_BDCA01000006.1, read as the reverse complement.
GATGAGCCCCGCCCGGGTGGCGCGGGGCCGGATGCGTGTGCTCGAGCCCGGCGCGCTGAGCACGATTCAGGATCTCGGCCGGCCGGGATGGTTCCACGCGGGAGTCGGCGTCTCGGGAGCCGTCGACCGTGGTGCGCTGCGGCTGGCGAACCGGCTGGTGGGCAATGCTGAATCGGCTGCTGCCGTCGAATGCATGCTGGGCGGACTCGAGGTGGAGTTCGAGATACCGGCGGTCGTGGCGGTGACCGGCGCATCCGTGCCGATCACCGTGGCCGGCCGGCACGAACCACCGGCCTCGGTGTTGTTCGTCGGCGCCGGGCAGCGAGTGCGGCTCGGTACGGCCGCGACCGGGCTGCGCTGCTATCTGGCGGTGCGTGGCGGTATCGCGGTGGAGCCGGTGCTCGGCTCACGCAGTCGCGACACCATGGCAGGGATCGGGCCCGCTCCGCTGCGCCGCGACGACACCGTGCCGGTGGGGGCGCCACCGCACGGCTGGCCGCTCGTCGACGTCGCGCCCGTCGCCGGGCCCACGGATGCGACGGTGCGGCCGCGGGTGTTGCTGGGCCCCCGTGCCGACTGGTTCCGCAATGCCACCGACCTGTTCACCGGCGCCTGGCAGGTGTCGACCGAGATCGATCGGATCGGGGTGCGGCTGGAACGGTGCGCGGACGCGCCGGCACTGCAGCGCGTCGACACCGGCGAACTACCCACGGAGGGAATGGCTCTCGGCGCGATTCAGGTGCCACCGGCGGGCCGTCCCGTGGTGCTGCTGGCCGATCGCCCCATCACCGGCGGATATCCGGTGGTGGGGACGGTGATCGACGCCGATGTCGATGCGCTGGGGCAGGTCCGTCCCGGCCAGTGCATCGAATTCCGCTCCTGGCAGCTCTGACCCACCGCCGACGCCGTCGTCGGCCGATTAGGGTTTCGGATATGACATCGGAAAAGACTCAGATCTGGCACAACCCTCGCTGCTCGAAGAGCCGTGCGGCCAAGGCGGCGCTGGACGAGGCCGGGGTGGACTACATCGAGCGGCGCTATCTCGACGAACCACCGACCGCCGCGGAACTACGATCCGTGCTGACCCGGCTCGGGCTGCAGCCGTGGGATATCACTCGCCTGGCGGAGCCGGAGGCGAAAGAACTCGGGATGCCGGGCTGGTCGCGTACCGAAGCGGACCGCGACCAGTGGATAGAGGCACTGGCGGGTACGCCGAAACTCATCCAGCGTCCCATCGTGGTGACCCCGGACGGCCGCGCCGTGCTGGCGCGCGACGAGCAGACGGTGCGATCGGTGCTCTAGCCCGTCCGCCCCCGGGGAGCAGGCGGGCCGGTCCGCCCGCGCGTGCCCGGAAAACGCTTCCGTCGCCTAGGCTCGACATATGCAGCGCATCATCGGAATCGAGGTCGAGTACGGCATCTCCACGCCAACCGAACCCTCGGCCAACCCGATTCTCACATCGACTCAGGCGGTGCTGGCCTATGCGGCGGCCGAGGGAGTGCCCCGCGCCAAGCGCACACGCTGGGACTACGAGGTGGAGTCCCCGCTACGCGACGCGCGCGGATTCGACCTGGGACGGCTCAACGGGCCCGCGCCGGTGATCGATGCCGACGAGGTCGGCGCGGCGAATATGATCCTCACCAACGGTGCCCGCCTCTATGTCGATCACGCCCATCCGGAGTACTCGGCCCCCGAGGTCGTGGACCCGATGGACGCGGTGATCTGGGACAAGGCCGGTGAGCGTGTGATGGAGGCGGCCGCCAGGCACGCCTCGAGTGTGCCCGGTGCGCCGCGCATGCAGCTCTACAAGAACAATGTCGACGGTAAGGGTGCCTCCTACGGCACCCACGAGAACTATCTGATGAACCGCGATACGCCGTTCAACCAGATCATCGTGGGCCTGACGCCGTTCTTCGCCTCGCGCCAGGTGGTGACCGGATCGGGCCGCGTGGGCCTGGGGCAGTCGGGGGACCACGCCGGATTCCAGTTGTCGCAGCGGTCGGACTACATCGAGGTCGAGGTCGGGCTGGAGACCACGCTCAAACGCGGCATCATCAATACCCGCGACGAGCCGCACGCCGACGCCGACAAGTATCGCCGGCTGCACGTGATCATCGGCGACGCCAACCTGGCCGAATGGTCGACCTATCTCAAGGTCGGTACCACCGCCCTGGTCCTCGACCTGATCGAGGCCGGTGAGGATCTGTCGGATCTGCAGCTGGCCCGACCGGTGACCGCGGTGCACACCATCAGTCACGACCCGACCCTGCGGGCGACCGTGGCCCTGGCCGACGGACGTGAACTGACCGGCCTTGCGCTGCAACGGATCTACCTCGATCGGGCGGAGAAGTTCCACGATCGCGAGGGGACCGCGGATGCGCGGGTCACCGATGTGCTCGAGAAGTGGGCACACGTGCTGGATCTGCTCGAACGCGATCCGATGGAATGCGCGCATCTGCTGGACTGGCCGGCCAAGCTGCGCCTGTTCGAGGGGATGCGCAGCCGGGAGGGGCTGGGCTGGGCGGCGCCGAAGCTGCATCTGATGGATCTGCAGTATTCCGACGTGCGGCTGGACAAGGGGCTCTACAACCGGCTGGTCGCGCGCGGCTCGATGGAGCGCCTGGTCACCGAAGCGGAGGTCACCGCTGCGATGACCACCCCGCCGACCGACACTCGTGCGTATTTCCGCGGCGAATGCCTGCGCCGTTTCGGTGCCGATATCGCCGCGGCCAGCTGGGATTCGGTGATCTTCGACCTGGGTGGGGATTCGCTGGTGCGCATTCCCACTCTGGAACCGCGCCGTGGGACCAAATCCCATGTGGGCGAGTTGCTGGAGGGGGCGGGCAGCGCGGCCGAACTGGTCAAACAGCTGACCTCCTGACCGGCGGATGCCTCATTGCGAGGTAATCCGCCCTGTTGTCGGAGTTGCTGGGTAGTGTTGAAGTACGAGCATCGGAGGTTTCCGGTGCTCGCCGATGATCACAGAGGAGGTCGGCTGCTATGGCACAAGAGCAGACCAAGCGCGCCGGTGGTGGCGACGAGGACGACGACACGGCCGGTGCGGAGGCCGCGGGACAGGAGCGCCGCGAAAAGCTGGCCGACGATACCGACGACCTGCTCGACGAGATCGATGACGTGCTCGAGGAGAACGCCGAGGACTTCGTGCGTGCTTACGTTCAGAAAGGCGGCCAGTGACATCAGGTGACCCCTCGCGGCTCCACATGGGGTACGCCCTCTCCTCCTTCTCCGAACATCTGCGGGCCAACGCGCCGGAACTGTTGCCTGGCAACGGCTTCGGCGCGGCCTCCGGGCAGTCCGGTACCACCAGCGAGCTGGCACCGCACGGCACCACCATCGTCGCGGTGACCTACCGCGGCGGTGTGCTGATCGCCGGCGACCGCCGGGCCACTCAGGGAAACCTGCTGGCCAGCCGCGATATCGACAAGGTGTACATCACCGACACGTTCTCGGCAGCGGGTATCGCCGGGACCGTGGGCGTCGCGGTGGAGATGATCCGGCTGTTCGCGGTGGAACTGGAACACTACGAGAAGATCGAGGGCGTATCACTCACCTTCGACGGCAAGGCCAACAAGCTGTCGAAAATGGTGCGCGACAATCTGCCCGCCGCCATGCAGGGCATGGCGGCGGTACCGCTGCTCGTCGGTTACGACCTCGAGGCCACCGACCCCGAGCGTGCCGGTCGCATCGTGTCCTACGACATGGTCGGCGGCCGCAGTGAGGAACGCTTCGGCTACACCGCCATCGGGTCGGGGTCGATGTTCGCGAAATCGTCGCTGAAGAAGACCTACAGCCGCGATATCGACGAGGATCGTGCCCTGCAGATCGCGGTGGAAGCGCTGGTCGACGCTTCCGACGACGACACCGCCACCGGCGGCCCCGATCTGCTGCGCGGGATCTACCCGACCGCCGCCGTCATCAATGCCGAAGGCGCGCTGGAGGTTTCCGGCGAGCGCCTGGAAGAGACCGCGCGGACGATCGGTGCGGCGCGGGCAGCGGCAGAACAGGGAGGTGCGCCCGCGTGAACGGTCGGCGGCCGGAGGTAGTAGGGGAAGGAATTACAGCATGACACTGCCGTACTACGCGTCGGCCGAACAGATCATGCGCGACAAGACCGAACTTGCGCGCAAAGGTATCGCCCGGGGACGCAGTGTGGTGGCGCTGGTGTACGACAAGGGCGTGCTGTTCGTCGCCGAGAATCCCTCGGCGACGCTGCACAAGGTGAGTGAGCTCTACGACCGGGTGGGATTCGCCGCGGTCGGTAAGTACAACGAGTTCGACAGCCTGCGCCGCGGCGGAATTCTGCAGGCGGACCTGCGCGGGTACCAGTACGACCGGCGGGATGTGACGGGCCGTGCGCTGGCGAACATGTACGCCTCGACGCTGGGCACCATCTTCACCGATCAGCTCAAGCCCTACGAGGTGGAGATCTGCATCGGTGAGGTCGGCTACCCCGAACAGGCGTCGAACTCGGTGTTGTACCGGATCAACTTCGACGGCTCCATCGTCGACGAACGCGACTTCGTGGTGATGGGCGGAAATACCGACCCCATCAGCACCGCGCTCAAGGACACCTACCAGCCGGGACTGGAATTGGGTGCCGCGATCCGCACGGCCGTCGAAGCGTTGCAGAAGGGGTCGCCGGACAACGGTGACAAGGACACCAAAGGTATTGCCGTGTCCTCCCTCGAGGTGGCGACCTTGGAACAGGCCCGGCCGCGTCGTGCATTCCGCAGAATCACCCGCGCCACGCTCGAATCACTGCTGGACGCCGACAGCGCAGCCGGTAAGGCAGTCGGCAAGGGCGCGAAGAAGGATGCGAAAACCGAGCCGGAGACCCCGTCGGCGGGCGATCCGTCCAATCCGTAACCGCTGGTCACCACGTGAGCACCCGGTGAGACCGCCGCACTCTCGCACGAGAGCGCGGCGGTCTCCTGCGGTGTCGGCCGGTGAATCCTCGGTTCGAGGTCGGCAAATCACCGTCTGGGCGGGAGCAGCGCCATATTGTTAGCAACCTCTTGCTCGCACAGCCACTTTCGATGATCACTTGGCTGTAATGTCGATGGTGTGCAGCGACGAATTATGGGGATCGAAACCGAGTTCGGGGTGACGTGCACGTTCCACGGTCACCGTCGGTTGAGTCCTGACGAGGTGGCCCGGTATCTGTTCCGCCGGGTGGTGTCCTGGGGTCGTAGTTCGAACGTCTTTCTTCGCAATGGGGCACGGCTGTATCTCGATGTCGGTTCCCATCCGGAGTACGCGACGGCCGAATGCGACTCGCTGGTGCAGTTGGTCACTCACGATCGCGCGGGTGAGCGGGTGCTCGAGGAGTTGCTGATCGATGCCGAGCAGCGCTTGGCGGAGGAGGGGATCGGCGGCGATATCTATCTGTTCAAGAACAACACCGATTCGGCGGGCAACTCCTACGGATGTCACGAGAATTTCCTGGTGGTGCGCGCCGGCGAGTTCTCCCGGATCTCCGATGTCCTGTTGCCGTTCCTGGTCACCAGGCAGTTGATCTGCGGTGCCGGCAAGATTCTGCAGACGCCGAAGGCAGCGACATTCTGCCTGTCGCAGCGTGCCGAGCACATCTGGGAAGGGGTGTCCTCGGCGACCACCCGGTCGCGTCCGATCATCAATACGCGCGACGAACCGCATGCCGATGCCGAGAAGTACCGTCGCCTGCACGTGATCGTCGGCGACTCGAATATGGCCGAACCCACCACCATGCTGAAGGTGGGGACGGCGGCGCTGGTGCTGGAGATGATCGAGGCCGGTGTCTCCTTCCGCGATTTCGCGCTGGACAATCCGATCCGCGCCATCCGTGAGGTCAGCCACGATGTGACGGGCCGCAAACCGGTGCGTCTGGCCGGCGGCCGGCAGGCCAGCGCCCTCGAAATTCAGCGCGAGTACTACGCCCGCGCCGTGGAGCATCTTCGCAATCGCGAACGCGATCCGCAGGTGGATGCGGTGGTGGATCTGTGGGGTCGCACGCTCGACGCGGTGGAGGCTCAGGATTTCGCGAAGGTCGACACCGAAATCGACTGGGTGATCAAGCGCAAGCTGTTCCAGCGCTATCAGGATCGGTATTCGATGGAGCTGTCGGATCCGAAGATCTCCCAGCTGGACCTGGCTTATCACGACATCAAGCGTGGTCGCGGCGTGTTCGATCTGCTGCAGCGTAAGGGCTTGGTCAAGCGGGTCACCGAGGACGAGACGGTGGACGCCGCGGTCACGACCCCACCGCAGACGACCCGGGCGAAACTGCGCGGCGACTTCATCACCGCCGCGCAGGAGGCCGGCCGGGACTTCACCGTGGACTGGGTGCATCTGAAGTTGAACGATCAGGCGCAGCGCACGGTGCTGTGCAAGGATCCGTTCCGTTCGGTGGACGAGCGAGTGGATCGACTGATCGCCTCGATGTGAGCCGAAGGATCCGGGCCGTTCCGAAGGCCCGGATCCGGACGCCGTGCGGGTCTTTCGGTGCGGTGACGCACCGCTGTCGAGATGCGCCGATTACTCTGTGTCACGTGGCGATTTCCAAGGTCGAGCGTCTGATGAATCTGGTGATCGCGCTGCTGTCGACCCGGCAGTTCCTGACCGCGGAGCGCATTCGCGACAATGTCGCCGGATACGAGGAATCGGCCAGCGACGAGGCGTTCAGCCGGATGTTCGAGCGCGATAAGAACGAACTGCGGGATCTGGGGATCCCGCTGGAGGTCGGCCCGGTGGGCCGGTACTCCGGACAAGAGGGGTATCGCATCAACCGCGATGCCTACGAACTTCCCGATATCGATCTGACCAGCGCGGAGACGGCTGCCGTCGCCGTGGCGGTGCAGTTGTGGGAGTCTCCGGAATTGGCCAGCGCCGCCGAGAGTGCGGTGCTGAAGTTGCGCGCCGCGGGGGTCCACGTGGACCCGGATGCCGCGTCGGCGTCGGTGCCGTCGGTGCCGGCGCGCACCCGCGGTTCGGAGGCGGCACTGGGGACCCTGCTCGCGGCGATCGACGCGGGCCGCGCGGTGCGATTCCAGCATCGAGTGACCCACAACGCGCCGTACGCGCTGCGTGATGTGGAGCCGTGGGGGGTGGTGACCCGACACGGCCGCTGGTATCTGGTGGGACACGATCGGGATCGCGACGCGGTGCGAACCTTCCGGCTGTCGCGGATCGGCGCGCAGGTCGAGATCTACGGCCCAGAGAACGTGGTGCACAAGCCCGCCGACCTGGATCTCCGTGAGATCGTGGCGCGGGTCACGGGCGCGGCGCCGGTCACGGGTTCGGCCACGGTATGGGTGGCGAAGGAACGTGGTCAGGAGATCCGCCGGTTGGGTGTGGTGGTCGCCGAACGTGAGGTGGCCGGACGTCCGGGGGCAGTGGTCGAGGTACCGGTACGGTCCCGTGATTGGCTCGCCCGGCTGATCACCGGTCTGGGCCCGGACGCCCTGGTGCTGGCGCCGGAGGATCTGCGCGCCGATGTGATCTCCCGGTTGCGCTCGGTACTGGAACGGACGGAGGTGTCGGCATGAGCTCGGTGAACAGCGGACCGGCCACAGGGGCGCAGCGATGAGCGGGCGGTTGTCCACCCGGTTGTCACGGCTGCTGAACATGGTTCCGTACTTCCTGGCCAATCCGGGAATCAGCGCGCCCGAGGCGGCCGCCGACCTGGGAGTCAGTACGAAGCAGTTGATGAGTGATCTGAATCAGCTGTGGATGTGCGGGCTGCCGGGCTACGGCCCCGGCGATCTGATCGATCTGTCGTTCTCCGAGGAGAGCATCGAGGTCACGTTCTCCGCGGGTATCGACCGGCCGCTGCGTCTGACCTCGACCGAGGCGACCGCCCTGCTGGTGGCGCTGCGGTCGATCGCGGATCTGCCGGGCATGGTGGATCCGACGGCGGCACGGTCGGCGATCGCGAAGATCGAATCCGCCATCGCCGGTGACGGCGGGCGTGACGCACCTGATACGCCGGTGCCGGTCGAGGCGCCCGCCGTGACGACGGTGCGGTCGGCACTGGCGCGCGGCCATGCGCTCCGGCTGGTGTACTACTCGGCGAGCCGGGACGTGGTGTCCGAGCGCATCGTGGACCCCATCCGGATCGTGCTGGTGGACAACAACTCGTATCTGCAGGCCTGGTGCCGGCAGGCCGAAGGAGTGCGGCTGTTTCGGTTCGACCGGATCGAGGAGGCGACCGAACTCGCCGAGGCGGCGGATCCGCCCCGGCACGCCACCGACGAGACGGCAGGGCTGGACCTGTTCTCCGACGATCCGGCGGTCGCCCTGGCGCGACTGCGGATCCGCGCCGATTACGGCTGGGTGCTCGACCAGTATCCGATGCATCCGGTGGTCGTGCACCCCGACGGTGATGTCGAGGCGACGATGCGTTTCGCCACTCTGGACTGGATCGCGCGGTTGTTGCTCGGATTCGGATCCGGAGTGACCGTCTTGGGTCCGCCGGAGCTGGTGACCGCGGTGCGTGAGCGTTCGACAGCGGCACTCGCGGCCTACGGTGACAGCGGCGAGATGGCCTTCGAATCCGCGGCCGGGGAGGCCGGCCCCGCGTGAGTGTTCGGGTGACAGTGCTGGGCGCGGGCAGTATCGGTCTGTTCGTGGGTGGAAAACTCGCGGCCGGTGGTGCCGAGGTGAGCTTCGTGGGCCGGCCGCGGGTGCTCGACGAGGTGCAGGCGCACGGTCTGCGGCTCACCGATCTGGACGGGGGCGAAGATCGGGTCGCCGTGAGCGGATTTCGCACCGAGACCGAACCCGACAGCGCGGACACCGCGGATCTGGTGCTGATCACGGTGAAATCGGCACAGAGTGCGGATGCGGCCGCACAGCTGCGCGGCCGGATCCGGCCGGAGACCGCGGTGGTCAGCCTGCAGAACGGGATCGGCAACGATGCGGTGATCCGGGAGGTACTGCCCGCCTCGCCGGTGTCGGCCGGAATGGTGATGTTCAATGTCGTACACCGTGGCGAGGGCTGGTACCACCGCGGCACCGAGGGCGGCCTGGCACTGACTGCCGACCCGGCCGTGACTCGGCTGGCACCGCTGTTCGAGCGGGCCGGCCTGGCCCCGGCACTACATGCGGATCTGCGCCCGGTGCAATGGGCGAAACTGCTGCTGAACCTCAACAATGCGGTCAATGCGCTGTCGGGCCTGCCGCTGCGGGAGGAGCTCGCGTCCCGCAACTACCGGCGCTGCCTGGGCCTGGCACAGACCGAGGCGCTGGCCGCCATGCGCGTGGCGGGGATCCGTCCCGCTCGGCTGACTCCGGTACCGCCTCGGGTCATGGCGCGCGTGCTGAGCGTGCCCGACGCCGTATTCGGGCGGGTGGCCGGGACGGTGCTGGCGGTGGACCCGATGGCGCGGTCGTCGATGGCGGACGACCTGGCGTTGGGGCGCCGCACCGAAATCGACTGGCTGTGCGGCGAGGTCGTGGAGCTGGGCCGGACGGTGGGGGTGGCGACCCCGGTGAACGCCCGGCTGATCGAGCTGGTGCGGGCGGCGGAGGAGGAGGGCTCGACCCGTCGCTGGTCGGGCGGCGAACTGCTGGCGGACCTACGGACCGCGGCCCGCCGCCGCAGCCGGGTTGGATGATGCCGGTCAGCGGCCGGTACCGGTCCGGTAGCATCGGACATACTACAGTCTTGGGAGGTTTTCGATGGGTTCATTGAGCCCGACGCACTGGCTCATCATTGCGTTGGTGATCCTGCTGCTGTTCGGCGCCAAGCGGCTGCCCGACGCCGCTCGCGGTGTCGGACGATCCCTGCGCATCTTCAAGAGCGAGATGAGCGAGATGCAGTCCGACGGTTCGGGGGGTGCCGAGAATTCCGGCAACTCCGGGAATTCCGCGGCGAAGGCGTCCGGGGCGTCGCAGCAATCGGCCCCGGCAGCCGAGTTGCCGTCCGCGCAACCGGTGAATCCGGTGCCGCAGGCCGACAAGGATCGCCACACGGCCTGATCCGGTCCTGACACAGGCCGTCACCCCGGGTACGCCCGCGGGGTGACGGTCCGATGACGAGTGGGCGTTTCATCCGGGTCCGTCGCCAGGTGAGCAGCGAGGCATTCACATCCATGCGCATTCCGTTCGACCCCCGCCGCAGCCGGCGCAGGACGAATCCCGACGGCACGATGTCGTTGGTCGAACATTTACACGAGTTGCGGTCGCGGGTACTCAAGTCGCTGCTGGCGATCGCGTTGACGACGGCGCTGGGTTTCCTCTGGTACGCGCACGGCTGGCACATCTACGGATCCATCGGCATCGAAAGCCTCGGCGACATTCTGCGCGGCCCGTACTGTGCGCTGCCGGCGGAGAGCCGTGCGCAACTGACCACCGACGGATCCTGCCGGCTCCTGGCGACCGCGCCGTTCGAACAGTTCATGCTGCGGTTCAAGGTGGGTTTGACAGCCGGCGTGGTCATGGCCTGCCCGATCTGGTTGTACCAACTGTGGTCGTTCGTCACTCCCGCGCTGTATTCGAAGGAACGTAAGTACGCCGTCGGTTTCGTCGCCTCGGGTGCGGTGCTGTTCGTTACCGGCGCGCTGCTGGCCTACTGGGTGGTGGCCCATGCGCTGAGCTTCCTGATGGGGATCGGCAGCAATGTGCAGATCACCGCGCTCAGTGGTAGCCAGTACTTCGGTTTCATCATTCAGCTGCTGATCATCTTCGGGGTCAGTTTCGAGACGCCGCTGCTGATCATCGGGCTGAACATGATCGGCGTGCTGAGCTACGAGAAGCTCAAGAAGTGGCGTCGCGGCATGATCTTCGGCCTGTTCGTCTTCGCCGCGATCGTCACACCGCAGGATCCGTTCTCCATGCTGGCGCTGGCCGCCGCGCTGACGGTGCTGTTCGAGGTGGCCGTACAGATAGCGCGAGTCAACGATCGCCGCCGTGCCCGGCGCGCCGACAACTGGGCCGCACTGTCGGATGACGAGGCATCGCCGTTGACCGGACCCGGCGAGGTCGACGCAACGACTCCGGTGGAGGGAGCGAGCCCGGTGGAGGCCGCGGGCCCGCTGTCCGCAGGAGGCCCGGAGAAATCACCACGACCGGTGTCGGACTACTCCGATACGCTCTGAGCGTGGGATATCCGTCGCTGACTGGCGAACTCGCGGCATTCGCCGCCGACCTGACCTTCTCGCTCGACCCGTTCCAGCAGCAGGCCTGCGCCGCACTGGAGAACGGGCACAGTGTGCTCGTGTGTGCCCCGACCGGCGCCGGTAAGACCGTGGTCGGGGAGTTCGCGGTGCATCTGGCCCGGGTGGGTGGTGGGAAATGCTTCTACACCACGCCGATCAAGGCGTTGTCGAATCAGAAGTACGCCGATCTGGTGCAGCGCTACGGGCGCGATGCCGTGGGACTGCTCACCGGCGACCAGTCGATCAACCCCGCTGCCGGTGTCGTGGTGATGACCACCGAGGTGCTGCGCAACATGCTCTACGCGGGCTCCGACGCGCTGCACGGGCTGTCGCACGTGGTGATGGACGAGGTGCACTACCTCGCCGACCGGTTCCGCGGCGCGGTGTGGGAGGAAGTGATTCTGCACCTGCCGCCGGAGGTGCGCCTGGTGAGCCTGTCGGCCACGGTCAGCAACGCCGAGGAGTTCGGCGCCTGGATGGAGACGGTGCGCGGGGACACCGCGGTCATCGTCGACGAGACCCGCCCGGTGCCGTTGTGGCAGCACGTGATGGTGGGGCGGCGACTGTTCGATCTGTTCGATGCGAAATCCAGCGATCAGAAGGTACTCGTCGACGAGGATCTGGTCCGGTTCATCAAACATCGGCGCGAGGCCGACCGGATGAACGACTGGTCGGCGCCCCGCCATCGCGGCGGCCCGCGACGCTACTTCCGGCCGCTGCCACGGCCCGAAATGCTCGCCCGGCTCGACGAGGAGGGCCTGCTGCCGGCGATCACCTTCATCTTCAGCCGTGCCGGATGTGACGGCGCACTGGCACAGTGCCTGCGTTCGCGGCTGGATCTGAGCCGCCCCGGAGACGAGGAGGAGATCGAGGCGATCATCGAACGCCACACCGGTGATCTGCCCCGCGCCGATCTGGACGTTCTCGGATACTGGGAGTGGCGCGAGGCGCTGTTCCGCGGGCTTGCCGCCCATCACGCCGGCATGCTGCCGGCCTTTCGGCACACCGTGGAGGAACTGTTCGTCCGTGGCCTGGTGCGGGCGGTGTTCGCCACCGAAACCCTTGCGCTGGGCATCAACATGCCGGCCCGCACGGTGGTCCTGGAACGACTGGTGAAATTCAACGGCGAGACCCACGCCGAACTGACTCCCGGGGAGTACACGCAGCTGACGGGCCGTGCCGGACGCCGCGGTATCGACGTGGAGGGCCACGCGGTGGTGATGTGGCATCCCGATGTGGACACCAGTGCCGTCGCCGGACTGGCCTCCACGCGTACCTATCCGCTGCGAAGTTCGTTCCGGCCCGGATACAACATGTCGATCAACCTCGTCGACCGGATGGGTGCCCCGCAGGCTCGCGGACTGCTGGAACGTTCCTTCGCCCAGTTCCAGGCGGACCGATCGGTGGTGGGACTGGTCCGCGGCATCGAACGTAACGAAGGCCAGATCCGCAAACTGCGGTCCCAGATCGGTGACGACGGTTTCCTGGAGTATCTGTCGCTACGGGAACGCGTCAAGCAGCGGGAACGCGAAGTAGAACGCCAAGGGCGCGCGGATCGCCGCGGTGCCGCGGTCGAATCGCTGACCACGCTGCGGCGCGGGGACGTGGTGGCCATTCCGACCGGCCGCCGCCAGGGGCTTGCGGTGATCCTCGAGCCGGACTCCCGCCCCGGTGATCCGCGACCGCTCGTGCTGACCGCCGACACCTGGGCAGGCCGGGTCTCCGCCGCGGATTTCCCGACGCCCGCGCAACCGCTGGGCCGGATGCGGCTGCCCCGGCACGTGGACCATCGGACCGCTCGGGCACGACGCGATCTGGCCTCGGCACTACGCAGTACCGGTATCTCGGTCCCGGCCCGAGGACGCCGCGGCAAGCGTTCGCGCGCGGCCGACGACCGTGAACTGGCCACGTTGCGGCGGGCACTGCGGGCTCATCCGGCCCACACCCGGCCCGACCGGGAACAGCTGGCCCGGCTGGGGGAGCGGTTCGGCCGGCTGGAACGCGAAACGGAATCGATGCGCCAGAAGGTCGCCACCACGACGAATTCACTGGCACGCACGTTCGACCGGATTCTCGCCCTGCTCACCGAGCGTGGCTACGTGACCGATGGTGAGGTGACCGCCGACGGTCGCCGCCTGGCGCGGATCTACACCGAGGCCGATCTGGTGGTGGCCGAATGCCTGCGGGACGGATCGTGGCGCGGCCTCGGCGCGGCCGAACTGGCCGGGGTGGTCTCGGTGCTGGTCTTCGAATCACGCCGGGAAGAGGGCGGTTATCTGTCCCCGGCCGGGCCGACCGAACCGGTGCGCCGTGCCATCGCGGCGACGATCGGAGTGTGGAGCACACTGCGTTCCGACGAGGCCCGGCACAAGCTCGCGCCGACGCGGGAACCGGATCTGGGGTTCGTCACCGGTGTCTACAAATGGGCACGCGGCGACGGCTTGGCCGAATCGTTGCTGGCCAGCGGTGAACAGGGTGGTGCGCTGTCGGCCGGTGATTTCGTACGCTGGTGCCGGCAGGTGATCGATCTGCTCGACCAGATCCACCAAACCGCGGACGATCCCGAAATCGCCGCTACCGCCGCGAAGTCGGTGCGCGCGATCCGACGCGGCGTTGTGGCGGTGGACGCCGCGTAGCCGGTCCGGCTGTGATTGGATGACTAACGGTACCGACCGTGGTGAGGAGCCTGATCACCTCACACGGGGGGAAGTGAGACGACGAGTGGAGGCAGGCACATGAGCGGCCCGTACGGACCGAACGAGAACCCTGGCCCAGGGGAGGGACCCAGCAGCGATCCGACCCAACAGTGGTCCGGGCAGCAGCAGCCACCACAGCAGCCACCACAGTGGGAGGGCGGACAGCAGCCTCCGCAGCAGTGGGGACAGCCCGCACCGAATCAGGAGCCGTGGGGGCAACAGCCACCTCAGCAACCCCCGCAGCAACCGCAGTGGGGGCAACAGAGCCAGCCTTCCTGGCCGCAGCAACCGCCGGCGCAGCCGCAGCCGTGGGATCAAACGCAACAGCAGTGGGGGCAGCCGCCACAGCAGAATCAGCAACCGTGGGGGCAGCAGCCGTCCCAGCAGCCGCCGTCTCAGCCGTGGGCGCAGCAGCAGCCGCCGCAGAACCAGCAATGGGACGGACAGCAGCAGCCGCAGTGGGCGGCCACCGAAGCGCAGCTCATCGGTACGCCCGCCAAGAAGCCCAAGAAGGGCGTGCTCTTCGGCGGTATCGCCGTGGCGGTCGTGGTGATCGTCGCCGTGGTTCTCGCCGTAATCTTCCTGGGCGGGGACAAACTCGACAACTCGGCCGTCCAGGACGGCGTGCAGAAGGTGTTGAAGGATTCCTACGGCATCGACGACGTCCAGGAAGTCAGCTGCCCGTCGGGCCAGAAAGTCGAGGTCGGCGCCAGCTTCGATTGTGATCTGAAGGTGGGCGGGGAGCAGAAGCAGGTCACCGTCAAGATCACCAAGGATGACGGCACCTATGAGGTCGGCCGCCCCAATTGATCGCCTGACCGGGACCTGTGCCGGGCGAATTCGTCGCCCGCCACGGGTCCGGTCGGTATGCCGGTCGGCGTCAGCTCCGGGAATTCGCTGCCATGGCCGAAATGAGGCGTTCAACGGGGCTCTCGGCGTTGTATCCGGTTGCCAGTGCCCGCAACTGTTCGATGTCTGCAGGCTCGCCGGGGAGCGGATCCGGGCCGGACATCGTCACCTCGGCGTCGCGGACGACTCGTACGACCGGCGCCGCCACCTGCAGATAATCCTGTGCCGCGACGAGTTTCGCCCGGATGCCGCGCGCCAGATTCGCCTCCGGATCGGCGACCGCCTCGAGCAGCGCCTCGAGGGAACCGAACCGTGAGATGAGGGTAGCCGCGGATTTGTCGCCGATACCGGCGACGCCGGGCAGACCGTCGGAGGCGTCGCCGCGCAGAGTCGCCATATCCGCATACGCCGGGCCCGCATGCTCCACGGGGACACCGTATTTCGCGGCGACCTCGGCCGGCCCGAACAGTTCGGCCTTGGCCAGGCCGCGGCCCACGTAGAACACCCGGACCGGTGGGCTGTCGTCGCGTACCAGTTGCAGCAGGTCCCGGTCGCCGCTGACGACGATCACCTCGTTGTCGCGTTCTCGCGTCGCCAGGGTGCCGATCACGTCGTCGGCTTCGAGTCCGGCCGCACCGGCGGTGGCGATTCCGGCGGCGGCGAGCATCTCGGCGATCATGTCGACCTGCGGTGTCAGGGTGTCGGGGACCTCTTCGGCGCCCGGGTCGGCCGCGGTGGTGTCGAGGCGGTGGGCCTTGTAGGAGGGCAGCAAGTCGACCCGGAAGGCCGGGCGCCAGTCGAGATCCAGACAGACGACCAATCGCCCGGGCCGGTGCCGGGTGATGAGCGCGGCGACCATATCGGTGAATCCGCGCAGCGCGTTGACCGGTCGCCCGTCGGGCGCGGTGATCTTCTCGGGAATCGCGTAGAACGCCCGGAACCACAGGCCGGCACCGTCGAGCAGCAACAACGGCCGGTCACTCGCACTGGAGGTGAGCATGCTGCAGACGCTACCGGGCCGCACCGACAGGCGCGGGCACGACCCGGAGCGGACGGTGCGATCGCTACCGCTGGGACCACCGGCGGGTAACGTCGTATTCCATGAGCGCACAGACGGAGTCACGGTTCGGTGCCGAAATCTACGGCAGGCGGCTGGAGCGGGCGGCGGAGCTGACCCGTGCGGCACATCTGGACGCATTGCTGATCACACCGGGGCCGGATCTGCGCTATCTGCTGGGCTCGGCCGCGCAGTCGTTCGAACGGCTGACCTGCCTGATCGTGCCCGCCAGCGGCGAGACGCCGTCGGTGGTGCTGCCGAAACTCGAACTGGCGGCGCTGGACGGTTCGGCCGCCGCGGAGCTCGGCATCCACCTGGTCCCCTGGGTCGACGGCGTGGATCCGTACGGGGTCGTGAAATCCACGCTCAACGCCGGCGCCCGGGTCGCGGTCGCGGATTCCATGCCGGCGCTGCATCTGCTGCCGATCGCCGACGCGTTGACCGCGCTGCCGGTGTCGGCCACCCCGATCCTGCGCGAGTTGCGGATGACCAAGGACTCCGCCGAGATCGATGCCTTGCGCCGTGCCGGCGCCGCCATCGATCGCGTTCACGCCCGGATGGGAGAGTGGCTACGGACCGGGCGTACCGAGGCCGATATCGCGGCAGATATCCGGGCGGCCATCGTGGCCGAGGGGCACCTCGACGCCGATTTCGTGATCGTGGGCAGCGGACCCAACGGTGCCAACCCACACCATGCCGAATCCGGCCGCGTCGTCGAGCCCGGGGATGTGGTGGTGATCGATATCGGCGGCCCGGTGGAACCGGGCTACTTCTCCGATTCGACCCGTACCTACGTGCTGGGCGAACCCGACCCGGAGATCGCGGAGCGCTACGCCGTACTGGAACGTGCCCAGGCTGCCGCGGTCGCTGCCGTACGCCCGGGAGTCACCGCAGCCTCGGTGGATGCCGCGGCACGGAAGGTGTTGACCGAGGCCGGATTCGGGGCGGAGTTCATCCACCGCACCGGTCACGGCATCGGGTTGTCGGTACACGAGGAACCGTATGTCGTGGACGGCAACGACATCGTGCTGCGCGCGGGTATGGCCTTCAGCATCGAGCCCGGCATCTACTTCGACGGTGAATGGGGCGCTCGGATCGAGGACATCGTCGTGGTCACCGAGGACGGTGTCGAATCGGTGAACCACCGGCCACACGGACTGGCGGTGCTGTAGGCCCTCCCGTATCTGCGTTCTGAACGCCGATCAGCCGCGCAAGGTGCTGCTCGACAACACGCGGGTGGCTCGCACCGCGATGACGACGCGGGTCGGGTTCTCCCGCGGTGTGCGGTAGCGCCGGGCATAGCGGTGCTCGGCCTCGGCGACGCGCTCGGGCTCGGTCCACACCTCGGCCGGGCCCTCCAGGGTCAACCACCGCGGCCCGTCGACCTGGCTCAGTGCCGCGTATCCGGAACGCCGTACATTGCGGGCCTTGGTGCTGGAGCCGTCGGTGATCACGCGGGCGATACCGGCCTCCGGATCCCAGGTGAACCCGATCGCGACGACATGCGGAGTGCCGTCGGCACGCAACGTGGTGAGTGTGGCCAGATGTCGTTCGGTGACGAATTCCGAGGCGCTCGCCGACAGGTCGACGCGCTCGGCGGCGGTGCTGGTCATGACGCGACGGTAGCAATCGGCGGTACGACGGTAGGGGTGCGGGTGGGCCCGGAGCACCGGTCGAGGGTGATCCGTGTCGCGAGGTCGGCGGCGGGCGGTGGCACACTGAGCGCCATGGTTGTGCGGGATGTCGACGACGGTGTGATCGTGCTGCTCGGCGGGCGTAGTGAAATAGGCCTGGAAGTGGTGCGGCGGATCTGCGCCGGTCGAGACGTGATCCTCGCGGCGCGACGCAGCGCCGATCTCGCGGCCGAATGCGCAGAGCTGCGTGGCGCCGGCGCCCGCGCGGTGCACACCGTGGAATTCGATGCCGACGATCTCGGCAGTCATCAGCCGCTGCTGGAGCAGGTGGCAGCCGAACACGGGCGCATCGGGGTCGCCGTCCTCGCCTTCGGCGTGCTGGGTGACCAGGCCGCCGCGGAACGGGACCCGGCCGCGGCGGTGGCGGTACTGCAGACCGATTTCATCGCCCAGGTGAACGTGCTCACGGTGCTGGCGAATCTGTTGCGCGCCCAGGGAAGTGGCCAGCTGGTGGTATTCGGATCGGTCGCCGGGGTCCGGGTTCGGCGTGCCAACTACGTCTACGGTTCGGGCAAGGCCGGACTGCACGGATTCGCCTCCGGCCTGTCGGATGCGTTGCACGGTAGTGGGGTGCACCTGTTGCTGGTGCGCAGCGGTTTCGTGATCGGACGGATGACGGCGGGGATGAGCCCGGCACCGCTGTCGCGGACACCGGATCAGGTGGCCGAGGCCGTGGTGACGGGTCTGCGCCGGCGGACCGGGCAGATCTGGGTGCCGCGGGCACTCGGCGCGGCCTACGTGGTGGCGCGGCTGGTTCCGCGCGCACTCTGGCGCCGGATGCCGCGCTGATGGCGCCGATCGTGGTCGTCGGAATCGGCGCCGACGGCTGGACCGGTGTGGCTGCCGCCGCCCGGAAGCAGGTGAGTGACGCACAGGTGGTACTCGGTTCGGCGCGGCAACTGGATCTGGTGCCCGCGGACGCTACCGGTGCACGGCGGGAACGCTGGCCCAGCCCGCTGTTGCCGGCGCTCGCGGAACTGCTCGACCGTCACCGTGACCGCCGCGTCTGTGTGCTGGCCAGCGGCGACCCGATGTTCTACGGGATCGGTGTCACGCTGGCCAGAATGCTGGGACCGCACGGGATCCGGGTATATCCGCAGCCCTCGTCCGCGGCGCTGGCCTGTGCCCGGCTCGGCTGGGCCAGTGCGCACACCCCCGTGGTGAGTGTCGTCGGGCGTCCCGTCGAGACGGTGCTGCCCGAACTGTCCGACGGACGGCGGCTGCTGGTCCTGAGCGCGGATGAGCATTCTCCGTCGCAAGTGGCAGACCTGCTGCGCGGCAACGGCTTCGGTCAGTCCCGGATGACAGTGCTGGAGCAACTGGGCGGTCCCCGTGAGCGGGCGGTTGCCTCGACCGCGGCGCAATGGACACCACCACCGGGAGATCCGCTGAATCTGATCGCCGTCGAAGCAGTCCGCGATCCGGATGCGCCCCGGCTGACCAGGCTCCCCGGGCTGTCCGACGCGCGCTACGGCGGCGACGGCCAGTTGACCAAGGCAGAGGTACGCGCGCTGTCTCTCACGGCGCTCGCTCCCGCACCGGGAGAACTGTTGTGGGATGTGGGCGGCGGCTCGGGAACCATAGCGATCGAATGGTGTCGTACACACCCGGACTGTCGTGCGATCAGCTTCGAGCGCGATGCCGCGCGGCGCGACCGGATCGGCAGCAACGCGACGGCGCTCGGAGTGCCGGCGGTGGTCGTGCGCGGTGCGGTGCTGGAGGCGCTGGCCGCCGGTGATGTGGCCGGTCCTGATGCGATATTCCTCGGCGGTGGACTGACCCAGGACGGGGTCTTCGCGGCCTGCTGGGCGCGGCTGCCCGTGGGCGGGCGGCTGGTGGCCAACGCGGTGACCGCGGAATCGGAAGCGTTGCTGGTGAACTGGGCCGCCACCTACGGTGGTGCACTCCGAAAGTTCCAGATATACCGGGCGGGGGCGCTGGGCGGGTTCACCGCGTGGCGACCACAGTTGCCGGTTGCGCAATGGGTGGTGACGAAATCGGAGCAGCACTGAAGGTTCTGATATTGGGTGGTACGCGGGAAGCCCGGCAGCTGGCCGGCCTCGCCACCGGCGAACGGGGTTTCGACGTCGTGTCCTCGCTTGCCGGGCGGGTGGCCCGGCCCGTACTACCCGCCGGCGCCGTTCGCGTCGGCGGTTTCGGCGGTGTGCGAGGTCTGCGGGACTGGCTGGCCGACAACGGGATCGAGGTCATCGTCGACGCCACCCATCCGTTCGCCGCCACCATATCCGCGCACGCGGCCCAGGCCGCCCGCATGACCGGAGTGCCGATCCTGCAGCTGCGCCGGCCGGGCTGGCCACAACAGCCCGACGACCACTGGCTGCGGGTTCCCGACATGGCGGCGGCCGCGGCGGCCGCTGCCGGTTTCGAGCGAGTCTTTCTCACCATCGGACGCCAGCATGTGGGTGAGTTCGCCGATCTCGACGAGACCTGGTTCCTGATCCGGGCCATCGACCCGCCGACCGGACCGGTGCCGCCGCAGCATCTGCTGCTGCTGGCGCGCGGTCCGTTCACGGTGGAACAGGAAATCGCACTGCTGCGCGAACATCGGATCGACGCGCTCCTGACCAAGGACAGCGGTGGCGATCTCACCGAGGCCAAAATGACCGCTGCACGGCACGAAGGCATCCCGGTCATCGTGGTCGACCGGCCACCGCTGCCGGCCGGAGCGGACCACACCGATACCGTTGCAGGAGCGTGGGATTGGCTGTGCGCGCGCTCCGGCCGAGACCGCATCCCGGCCGAGACTGACGGTCCCGTCGTCGGCCTCGAAGGCATCTAGCATCGAGGTCGGCGATGCACACCCAGGTGTGTCAACTCGGCCGCAGCAGCTCGCGCGGAGGCTATCGCGATGCCGATGGCGATGCCGTGGCGTCGTAGGTGGTGGGCTGCGGGCCGTACCGGCGTGAGGTGTAGACCCGGGGTCCGGTGGGCGTATCCACCGCGACGGTGGTGGAGGCGCCGATGACGAGCAGGGTGCGCATATCGACCTCGGCCGGGTCCAGAGCCGCCAGCGTGGTGGCGCGGACAGATTCCGACGGTCCGCCGACATCGCGGCCCAAGACCACCGGAGTCTGCGGTGCGCGGTGTTCGAGCAGGATGTCGCGCAGTGCGGCGACCTGCCACCGGCGCTGACTCGAGGCCGGGTTGTAGATCGCGATGGCCATATCCGCGGCTGCGGCCGCGGCGATCCGGGCCGCCACCGTGTCCCAGGGCTTGAGCCGATCCGACAGCGAGATCATCGCGAAGTCGTGGCCGAGCGGCGCTCCGATCCGTGCAGCGACAGCGCTCGCTGCGGTGACACCCGGCAACACCCGCACCGGAACGTCGCGCCACTGCGGATCGGCGGACTCCTCGATCACCGCCGCGGCCATCGCGAACACACCCGGATCGCCGGAGGAGACGACGACCACCCGGGCGCCGGACTTCGCCAGATCCAGGGCCATCGCGGCACGTTCGGACTCGACCCGGTTGTCGCTGAGATGGCGGCGCTGCCCCGGGCGGACCGGCACCCGGTTCACATAGGTCGTGTAGCCGACGATGTCGGTTGCCGCCGCTAGCGCGCGGGTGACCTCCGGAGTGGTCCACTGCGGTGATCCGGGCCCCAACCCGACCACGACCACCTCACCCGCAAGCACCTCGGGCCGAGGAGAAACCTCGGGCCGCGCGGCGGTCTCGGAGTGGGGGGCACCGTGGCGGGTGAGCGGGATCTCGGTGGTCGGTGCCGGGCCGGGAACCACGGCGACGGCGAAGTAGGGGACCTCGTCGTCGGCGACGTCGGCGGCGCGCAGTACCCGTTGCCGGCCGGTGCTGGCCCGTTCCACGTAGAAGGCGTCGTCGAGCCGGCCCGCCTGCGACAGTGCTTGCCGCACACCGGGATAGGTACGCCCGAGCTTCATGACGGCCGCGGCGTCGGTGCCGGCCAGGCGTTCGGCGAGCTGATCCGGCGGCATCGTGCCGGGCAACACCGTGAGCACCTGTTCCCCTTCCACGAGAGGAGTTCCCAGCGCGGCCGACGCCGCACTCACCGAGGTGACGCCCGGGATGATCTCGGCCGGGAACCGGTCGGCCAGCCGCCGGTGCATATGCATGTAGGAGCTGTAGAACAACGGATCGCCCGCCGCCAGCAGCGCCACGCTGCGGCCCGCCGCCAGATGCGCGGCCAGCACCTCGGCGGCCTGCGCATAGAACTCGTCGATCGCGCCCTGATATCCACCCGGATGATCGGTGGTCTCGGTGGTCACCGGATAGACGAGATGTTCCTCCAGCTGGCCGGGCCGCATGTACGGCGCGGCAATCGACCGGGAAATGCTGCGGCCGTGCCGTGCGCTGTGAAACGCGATGACGTCGGCGTTCTCGATGACCCGTGCCGCCTTCACCGTCACAAGTTCGGGATCGCCGGGCCCGAGGCCGACGCCCCACAACTTGCCGGGAACGTGGTGCCGGCTCACGCCCGCTGCCTCCTGCACGCCTTGATCGTTCACGCTGTGTGTGTCGAGGAGTTCACTGGGACGCTGCGTGGTTACGCCCGCTGCCTCCTCCGCGCCCTGATCGTTCACTCCTGCTCACTCGCGATGGCGTTGAGGGCGGCGGCGGTGATCGCGCTGCCGCCGCGCCGGCCGTGGACGGTGAGGTAGTCGACGCCGCTGTACTCGGCGAGCGCCTGTTTGGATTCGGCGGCGCCGATGAAGCCGACCGGGATGCCGAGGATCGCGGCCGGACGCGGCGCACCGGCGTCGAGCATGTCGAGCAGGTGAAACAGTGCGGTGGGCGCGTTGCCGATCGCGACCACGGCCCCGGCGAGCCGGTCGCGCCACAGTTCCAGCGCTGCAGCGGATCTGGTATTTCCCATCCGCCGCGCCAGCTCCGGCACCCGGGGGTCGGCGAGCAGGCACAACACCTCGTTGTCGGCCGGTAGCCGCTTGCGGGTGACGCCCGAGGCGACCATGGTGGCGTCACACAGGATGGGAGCACCCGCGCGCAGCGCACCGCGGGCCGCCGCAACCACCTGCGGGGTGTGCGAGACGTCGGTGGTCAGATCGACCTGCCCGCAGGCGTGGATCATGCGCACCACCACTTGCGCGACATCGGCCGGAAACCGGGCCAGGTCGGCCTCGTCCCGGATGGTCGCGAACGAACGCCGATAGATCTCGGCCCCGTCGGTGAGATAGCTGGTACGCACATCGGACATGGCGACCACCCTAGCGGTGGGAGCACGGCCCGGAGGCGGCAGCGTGCGTAACCATGGAGGGTTGTGTGGACGCCGCGATCGGATACTGCAGTGGGAGCACGGCCCGGAGGCGGCAGCGTGCGTAACCATGGAGGGTTGTGCGGTAACTGCGGGGCACCTGTGCGGCACGGTGGGCTCGGGTGGCGTCACCGCGCTGCGTCAGGACTGTTCGGTTGCTCCGGAGATGCGGTACCCGTCGGGTTCGGCGACGATGTCGGTGACCGGTCCGGTGGGGCGGCCGCAGCGTCGTTCGCATCCGGACCAGTGCTGCCGGCCGGCCACTCGTATGTCCCCGGCTGCGATCCCGGTCCGATCGGGTGACGGCGGTCCCGTCGCCGAGGCCCGTCCGGTGTCGATCGCGGCGGCGGCGTCGGCGCGGACGTCGGTGCGGGATTTCGCGCACCCCGGTTGTCCCGCGCATGCGGTGACGGCGAGCCACGGTGAGTGCGCGTCGAAGATCAGTCCCATCGGTGCGAGCACCCGCACTACCTGTTCGGCGGTCCATTCGTCGAGATCTGCCAGGATCAGACCACGCCACGGCGTCACGATGATCGGATGCTCGACCGCGGCGAGGAATTCCGCGGTTCGCGCGGCGAGCGTGCCGAGTGGCACCGCGGCGCCCAGTGCCACCCGATCGTCGTCCTGGGGTAGCCACCCGATCGGAATGTCGTGGTCGACCGGCAACGTCCGTGGTTCGGACCGCGATTCGAGACCGAGTTCCGCTATCACTGTGGCGGTACCGCCCGGAACCTCACGCAGCCGCCAGTGCTCGGCGCGGATGCGCTGGAAGCAGTGTGCGGCGGCGAGCATCGTCGGCACCACATGTGTCGCGGCGACCCGGAGCCCGTGATCGCGTCCGGCGAGCACGAGTGCGTATTCGTCGGTGCCGACCGCGTGTACGCCGATGTCCCCACCGAGACCGGTGACATCGCCGCGGCCGTCGTCGAGGGTGAACAGGACGCGCCCGGGTAGTGCGGCCAGTTCCGGGGCTGCCTGCAGCGCGGCGTCCAGTTCGGCGGCTACCGGGCGCACGTCGGTCCGGCCACCGCGTCGGCCCGACAGGGGAGAGGCGACGATATTGCGGACTCGTTCGTGTCCGGGTGCGGGCAGCAGTCGGGCCCGTTCGAGGCGCTCGGCGAGCGCCGCGGCATCGTGCATCGCTCGGAGCTGGACATTGCCGCGCGAGGTGAGCTCGAGGGTGCCGTCACCCAGTTCGGCCGCCGCAGCCGCCAGGGCCCGCAGCTGGTCGGGGGTGATCACGCCGCCGGGCAGTCGGATGCGGGCCAGGGGGCCGTCGGCGGCCTGGTGCATACGCAGCACGCCCGGACAGGAATCGGGGACGGTACGAGTCATGGTGTGTCGAGCCTACGGCCGGGCGGCTACCGCCGCCCGGGTGGCCGGTGTCGTGCCGACTCAGTGGCGGTGACGCAGAGGCAGATGCAGGCGTGACCCTGCGGGGTGGGCGGCCGGCTGTAGTTCCAGGGAGTGCCAGGAGTCGGTGAGCAGATTCGGGGTGGCGTGATCGGCACTGCGGTCCTGGCGGGCGGTGGTGCCGACCATCCCGATGCCGCTGAGGAAGGCGATCGCACACACCACCCCGGCCGTCAGTGCCCAGCCGTGGTGTCCGGTGCCGGCGGCGGTCAGGGTCATGGCGAGTGTCGCGAATCCGATCAGCACGCAGTAGTAGGCGGTCCAGGCGACGAAACGGTTGCGTCGTACCCAGCCGGGTTTGCCGGGCATGGCGCTTCACCTTCCTCGCGCGCTACTCCTGCCGCGACCGCGCGCCGCCTTCCACGGGGGTGTGGCGACGTAGGTGTCCGACAGCAGATGGGGAGTTTCGTGCCGATCGGAGTGATCGCGGTGCACGGTCGACTCGAAGACCAGCAGACCGAAGATCGCGACTGCCGCGCAGGCGCCCGCAGCGACGAGTACCAGCCACCCGCGGTCGCCTGCTGCGGCCGCCAATGCCATTGCCAGCAAAGCCACAGCAACGAACATGCATGTAATTCCCGACCAGGCGGCGAAGCGATTCCGCCTGGCCCATCCCGGTGAGTTCGGCATATTCTCAGCGTACGCCCGGTTTGCGAATTCCGGAACCGCTTCGCGACCGGCCTGCCAGTGCTGCACAACAGGTTCCGCCGGGCGCTCGAGTGGGCATTGGACGGCCGGGGCGCTGGGGCGGGTCCGGGCGCGATAGCATCCGGGGGCTCGTCCCCAGAGGAAACCGGTGCAATTCCGGTGCGGTCGCGCCGCTGTGACAGTCAGACCCTCCGGGCGGGCGCCGAATCCGCAATTGGGCGCGTCACCCGAGGAGAACTGTGATCCTGCTGCTGTCCACCTCCGACACCGACCTGTTGTCCGCGCGGGCCTGCCGCGCCGACTACCGGCTCGCCAACCCGGCACGCCTGCTGGTGGAGGACCTGCCCGAGCTGCTGAGCGGTGTGGACCTGGTCGTGGTCCGGATCCTCGGCGGCCGGCGCGCGTGGGAGGAAGGGCTCGACGCACTGCGCGAGAGCGGCGTCCCACTGGTGGCACTCGGGGGTGAGATGGCCCCCGACGCCGAATTGATGGAATGTTCCACCGTCCCGGTCGGTGTCGCCGCCGATGCGCACAACTATCTGGCTGCCGGCGGCCCGCAGAATCTGCGCCAGTTGCACAACTTCCTGTCCGACACCGTGCTGCTGACCGGCCACGGTTTCGATCCGCCCGTGCAGCTGCCGTCGTGGGGTGAACTCGATCGCGACGCCGGCACCGTGGCAGACAGCGACTCTCGCCTCGGGCGGGTGCCGGTGGTCGCCGTGCTGTACTACCGCGCCCAGCATCTGGCCGGGAACACCACCTATGTGGAGGCGCTGTGCCGTGCGGTGGAAGCCGCCGGCGCCCGCCCGCTGCCGCTGTACTGCGCCTCGCTGCGCAATGCCGAACCGGAGCTGCTGGCGACCCTGCGCCGGGCCGATGCGCTGGTGGTGACGGTGCTGGCGGCCGGTGGCACCAAACCGGCGACCGCGTCCGCCGGCGGTGACGACGAAGCCTGGGATATCGGTGCCCTCGCCGATCTGGACGTGCCGATCCTGCAGGGCCTGTGCCTGACGAGTGGTCGTGCCCAATGGGAGGCCAACGACGACGGCCTGTCGCCGCTGGATGTGGCGACACAGGTGGCGGTGCCGGAATTCGACGGCCGCATCATCACGGTCCCGTTCTCGTTCAAGGAGTTCGACGCCGACGGTCTGTCCACCTACGTGCCCGATCCGGAACGTGCGGCCCGAGTGGCCGGTATCGCGGTGCGGCATGCACGGCTGCGGCAGCTGCCCACCACGCAGCGCCGGATCGCGCTGATGCTGTCGGCGTATCCGACCAAACATGCCCGAATCGGCAATGCCGTCGGCCTCGACACCCCCGCCAGCGCCATCCGCCTGCTCACCGAGATGCGGTCCGCCGGTTACGATCTGGGCGCACCGGGAGAAGTGCCGGGACTCGAGGAACACGATGGTGACGCGCTCATCCATGCGCTGATCGCCGCCGGTGGCCAGGATCAGGACTGGCTCAGTGCCGAACAGCTGGAGGGCAATCCGATCCGCATCGGCGCCCGGCAGTACTCCGCCTGGTTCGCCACTCTGCCCGCGGAACTGCGCGAGGCGGTCGTGCGGGCGTGGGGGCCGCCGCCGGGCGAGCTGTTCGTCGATCGGTCCGCCGATCCGGACGGTGAGATCGTCATCGCCGCATTGCGTTTCGGCAATATCGTACTGTTGGTGCAGCCGCCGCGCGGTTTCGGTGAGAACCCGGTCGCGATCTACCACGATCCCGACCTGCCACCGAGTCACCACTATCTGGCCGTCTACCGCTGGCTGGCGGCCGCAGGACCCGACGGCGGGTTCGGCGCCGACGCGATGGTGCACCTGGGT
This sequence comes from Nocardia vermiculata NBRC 100427, assembly GCF_001613265.1. Taxonomy (GTDB): domain Bacteria; phylum Actinomycetota; class Actinomycetes; order Mycobacteriales; family Mycobacteriaceae; genus Nocardia; species Nocardia vermiculata. The sequence goes on along the minus strand of NZ_BDCA01000006.1, from coordinate 129,329 downwards.
AAGCACGGCAACCTCGAATGGCTGCCCGGTAAGACGCTGGGCATGTCGGCGGCGTGCGGCACCGATGCGGCACTGGGCGATCTACCGCTGATCTATCCGTTCCTCGTCAACGATCCCGGTGAGGGAACTCAGGCCAAGCGCCGCGCGCACGCCACCCTCGTCGATCATCTGATCCCGCCGATGGCGCGCGCGGAGACCTACGGCGATATCGCTCGGCTCGAGCAGTTGCTCGACGAGCACGCCAATATCTCGGCGCTGGATCCGGCGAAACTCCCCGCGATCCGGCAGCAGATCTGGACCCTGATGCGGGCCGCGAAGATGGACCACGACCTGGGCCTGGACGAGCGCCCGGACGAAGACGTCTTCGACGATATGCTGCTGCACGTCGACGGTTGGTTGTGTGAGATCAAGGATGTGCAGATCCGCGACGGCCTGCACATTCTCGGGCAGGCACCGGCGGGTGAGGGCGAGCTGGACCTGGTGCTGGCCATGTTGCGCGCCCGGCAGTTGTGGGGTGGCGAATTCGCGGTGCCCGGTCTGCGGGAGGCGCTGGGGCTCGACGAATCCGGCGAGGAGTCGCGCGAGCGGGTCGACGCTGTGGAACAGCGGGCTCGTCGGTTGCTGGCCGCGCTGCAGGCCACCGACTGGTCGGCCGAGGTGGTCGGCGATCTGGTGGCCCGGCACGAACCCGAGGTCCCCCGACCGGACACGCTGGCCGATGTGCTGCGTTTCGCCGCCACCGAGGTGGTGCCGCGGCTGCGGCAGACCGATATCGAGCTCGCCCGGATCCTGCACGCCCTCGACGGTGGTTTCATTCCGGCCGGCCCGAGTGGTTCGCCGCTGCGTGGCCTGATCAACGTGTTGCCGACCGGCCGCAACTTCTACTCGGTGGATCCCAAGGCAGTGCCGTCGCGGCTGGCGTGGGAGACCGGGCAGGCCATGGCCGATTCGCTGCTCGAGCGCTACCTCACCGATCACGGCGAGTATCCGCGGTCGGTGGGTCTGTCGGTGTGGGGCACCTCCGCGATGCGTACCGCCGGTGACGACATCGCCGAAGTGTTCGCGCTGCTGGGCGTGCGCCCGGTCTGGGACGAGGCCAGCCGCCGGGTGACCCGCCTGGAAGTGATCGAACCGGCCGAGCTGGGCCGCCCGCGCATCGACGTCACCGTGCGCATCTCCGGATTCTTCCGTGATGCGTTCCCGCACGTGCTGGCGCTGCTCGACGACGCGGTCCGCATGGTCGCCGAACTGGACGAGCCGGTGGAATCGAACTACGTGCGCGCGCACACCGATGCCGATGTCGCCGAGCACGGTGATCAGCGTCGGGCCACCACCCGTATCTTCGGCTCGAAGCCGGGAACCTATGGTGCCGGACTGCTGCAGCTGATCGATTCCAAGAGCTGGCGCACCGACGACGATCTGGCGCAGGTGTACACCACCTGGGGTGGCTATGCCTACGGCCGGGATCTGGACGGGGCGCCGGCCGCGGACGATATGCGGGCCGCCTATCGGCGGATCGCGGTCGCGGCCAAGAACACCGATACCCGTGAGCACGATATCGCCGATTCCGACGACTACTTCCAGTACCACGGTGGAATGGTGGCCGCGGTTCGTGCGCTGACCGGCACGAATCCGGAGGCCTACATCGGCGACAGCACCCGGCCGGACTCGGTGCGCACCCGGACCCTGTCGGAGGAGACCACGCGGGTGTTCCGCTCGCGGGTGGTCAATCCGCGCTGGCTCGAGGCGATGCGCCGGCACGGTTACAAGGGGGCCTTCGAGATGGCGGCGACGGTCGACTATCTGTTCGGGTACGACGCCACCACCGATGTGGTCGCCGACTGGATGTACGAGAAGCTCTCCGAGAGCTACGTATTCGACGAGGTGAACCGCAAGTTCATGACGGAGTCGAATCCGTGGGCACTGCACGGCATCGCCGAACGTCTGCTCGAAGCTGCCGAACGCAAGCTGTGGCAGGCGCCGCAACCCGAGACGCTGGATCGGCTGCGGCAGATCTATCTGGAGACCGAGGGCGAATTGGAGTAGCCCGGCGCTACGCCCGCGGACGCAGTTCGGGTATGCGCCGCGACGCGGATGTGCGGTACCCGGTAGATCCCTACGGTGGGGTGTATGACCTGGAACGAGCTTGCACAGCAGCGATATGTCCTGCTCACCACCTACAAGAAGGACGGCACGCCGGTCGGGACCCCCGTCTGGGCCGCTCCCGACGGCGACCGGCTGGTGGTGTGGACCAACCCCAAGTCCTGGAAGGTCAAGCGATTGCGGCGTAACCCATCGGTGACGCTGCAGGCATGTGACAATCGCGGTCGTCCCGCCGGGGGAGAGGTGAGCGCCGGTACCGGCCGTATCCTCGATCCGGCCGGTACCGATCGGGTGCGCGGGCTCATCGCCGGTAAGTACGGGCTCCTCGGCACCTTGCTGATCCGCGGCCACAAACTGATCCTGGGTGACGATCGTTCGGTGGGACTGGCGATATCCGCGCAGCCCTGACCGAACCCGTCGGGAGGTCGGATCAGGATGCGTCGGCGGTGATTTCGATACCGATCGTGCCCGTGCGGCCGCGGCGTAGCAGGCTGCCGGTGACGATCAGCCGGCCCTGAATCCCGTACTTGCGCTTGATGAGGCGCCGGACCCGATCGCTGCCCTGCTCGTCGAGTACGGTGCCGGTACCGCGTACGACGGGCCCCCGGGGCTTACCGGCGACGCTGCACGGTTGCAGGGTCACTTCCGGATTGCGCCGCAACCGCTTGACCTTCCAACTGCCGGTCTCGGTCCAGACATAGAGCCGGGAGTCGTCGAGCGCTGCCCACACCGCTGTCCCGACCGCCGTTCCGTCCTTCTTGTAGGTGGTCAGCAGTACGTAGGAGGCGGTGCCCGCCGGTCCGAAAGGGTTGTCCACAACGAGTCAGCCTACTGGGTGACGGGCCCCGATCACGCGGCGAGCGTGAGGATTTCGGGGCCGGTGTCGGTGATGGCGATGGTGTGCTCGGAATGGGCGGTGCGCGAGCCGTCGGCGGAGCGAATGGTCCAGCCGTCCGGATCGACGACGATGCGGTCGGTGGTGCGCGCGAACCACGGCTCGATCGCGATGGTCAGGCCCGAGAACAGCCGCATCCCGCGCCCGGGGCGACCGTCGTTGGCAACGTGCGGGTCTTCGTGCATGGTGCGGCCCAGGCCGTGGCCGCCGAATTCGGTATTGACCGGATAGCCGTTGCGGCGTGCGACCGCGGCGATGGCAGCGGAGATGTCGCCGAGCCGGCCACCCGGCTGCGCGACCTCGATCGCGGCGGCCAAGGCGTCCTCGGTGGCGGTGACGAGGCGGGTGTCCTCGGGGTCGGCGGTGCCGACGACGACGCTCACCGCGGCATCGGCCACCCAGCCGTCGATCGATACGGCCAGATCCATGCTCAGCAGATCACCGTCGCGCAGGCGGTAGTCGAAGGGCAGCCCGTGCAGGACGGCATCGTTGACCGACAGGCAGACCGTGTTGCGGAACGGGCCGCGGCCGAACGAGGGGGAGTAGTCCCAGTAGCACGAGACCGCACCCCGTTCGCGGATCCGTGCCCGCACATGCTGCTCCAGATCGAGGAGATTCACCCCGACGACGGCGAGTTCTCGTAACTCCGCGAGGGTGCGCCCGACGAATTGCCCGGTCACCCGCATCCGCTCGATCTCGGCGGCTGTTTTGAGTTCGACCATGAAACCTCCAGTATCGGTATTTGTATACCGACTGTAGCCCTTGCGGTATTTAAATACCAACTCTATGCTGGCGGCATGGTTCGTCTCCCGTTGACTGCTGCCCAGGTCGAGGCCGGTCGTCGCCTGGGCGCCTACCTGCGTACCGCCCGGGGCGGCCGGGACCTCGCCGACATCGCGCACACCGCGGGCATTTCGCCGGAAACGCTGCGCAAAATCGAATCCGGCCGCCTGCCCAGCCCGGCATTCGGCACCGTGGTCGGGCTGAGTGTTGCGCTGGGTGTGCCACTGCAGGACCTGGCCGAGGTCTGGCAGTCGCCGGGCTTGAGCGCCTCCGCCTGAACTGCGGGTTCCTTCCGTTCGCCGAATGCGCACACCGATATTCGGAGCACGCGGATCCGTTCGGCCTCGATCACTGCTCCGGGAGGAACAGGGGGAGTGCCAGATCGGCGATCGCCTCAGGGGTGGGGAGGGTCGCATGTGCGTGCGGCGGGCTCATTCGATGCTGCAGTGCTCGCTGGTATGCGGCCCCGGAGACGAACAGCGCCGCCGTACGCGGCTCGGGCACGAGGGTGTGTCGCGCCGACAGGTGGGCGATCACCGTGTCGAGGGCGCGATGCGGTCCCAGATTCAGTTCGCGGCTGCGCTGCGAGTAGGTCACGCGCAGGTCGGCATCGGATTCGATGGCCGCGATGACCGGAATCGCCGCGCCGAAGAACTCTTCCAGGACGGTCACCAACCGGATCAGGTCCGTGCGCAGGTCGCAGGTTTCGCCGCCGGTCGGGTCGGTCAGCATCTCCTGCAGCGGGCGCAGGTGCTCGCGGATCACAGCGTGGAGTAGGCCCGTCCGGTCGCCGAAGTGATAGAAGATGCTCGATTCGGCCACTCCGGCCCGGGTGGCGATCTCCTTGGTGCTCAACCGGGCCACGCCCCGGTCGGTGAGAATCTGCTGTGCTGCGGCGATGACGGCCTCCCGGACACCGCGGCGCGGGCGTCCGCGCGGCCGGGTGCCGCGGGCGGGGTTTCCGGTCGTCACCCGGGTTCTCCTCTCGGATTCGGGCGGCCCTTGCAGTAGGCCGCGCGAGGCGCGTATTTTCTGAGTATAAGCTCAGTAAATCTCGAGCGGGAGAGGTCCCCATGTCCGGTTCCAGTACCCCCGAGCCCACACCGGCCGTCACCGAGCCCGGTCGTGGCAGACTGCGCATGCAGCCGGCCGTCGACGCCGCGATGCGGACACTGTTGCGTTCCCCGTTGCATCGGCTGCTCAGCGCCAAACTGCTGGTGATCACGGTGACAGGCCGCACCACCGGCCGCGTCTACGCGAACCCGGTCGGCTACGTCGAATCCGGTGGCGCACTACTGATCGGCACCGCCGCGAACTGGCGGCGCAACCTCCGGCCGGGCGAACCCGTGCGCATCACCTGGCGCGGGCGTGACCGGCTCGCCGACTGGGACATCATCACCGGGGAAGCGGAGATCGCCGAGCCCTACCGGATCCTGATCACCAGCAACCCGACCCACGGCCGGTTCGCCGGCATCGGGCTGAACCCCGACGGCAGCATCAACCGCGACCAGTTGCGTGCGGCGCTGCAGCGCGGCACCGTGATCGTGCGACTGCACCCGCGTCCACCGCAGTGAGGGTCAGGTCGCCCGGCTCACCGACGACATGTGGAAATCGGGAATCCGCAACGGTGGCATCGCCGTCCGCGTGAACCAGTCCTTCCACTCCCGCGGCAGGGTGATCTCGGTCGCGCCGGCCTCGGTGGCGCGGCGCAGCAGATCCAGCGGGCTCTCGTTGAACCGGAAATTGTTGACCGCCGCGGTGACCCGGCCGTCCTCGACCAGATACACGCCGTCGCGGGTCAGACCGGTCTGCAACAAGGTGGCGGGGTCGACCTCGCGGATGTACCACAGGCAGGTCAGCAGCAGTCCACGTTCGGTGCCGGCGATCATCTGCTCGAGGGTAGCCTCGGATCCGCCGGTGAGCAGGAGATTGTCACCCGGCGTCGTGACCGGAGTGTCGAATCGCGCCGCCACCGAACGCGGCTGGACCAGGGACCGGATCACCCCCTCGTGCAACCAGTCCACCCGTCCGGCGGCCATCCCGTTGTCGAAAACCGACACCAGCTCCGAGGAAGCGGATGTGGCGACGAACGGCCGATACTGCAGTCCGGGCGCCGCCGGATCGGAATACATCGTCAGCGGGAGGTCGGTGAGCCGCTCACCGACTCGGGTGCCGCCTGCGCGGGAGAACGCCGTGTGGCCCTCGTGCGCGCCGCGACCGTCCATCGACCACAGCATCGGAATCAGCAGATCGGCGACGGCCGAGGGCGGCAACAACGTCGGATAACGCCCCGCCGGCAAGTCGACCCGCCGCGCATTCCAGTCCAGGCGCCTGCTCAGCTCGGCCAGCATCGCGGTGACGTCGATATCGGTGAAATCGGCGGTCGGCGCGCCCACCCACGCGCTGGCCTGCTCGCCCTCCGCACCGCGTTTCCCGTTGATCTCGATCGACCCGGTGGGCTCGGTCCAGCGCCGCCGAATACCGGTGGAGGTTCCCAGCCAGGTGGTGTGCAGCTGGTGGTGGGCGAAACCGTAGAGCCGGTCGGCACCGGCGAAACCGACCGCGAGCTCACCGGCGAGACCGGTGAACGCCTCGATACCCGTATGCGCGACGGCGCCGGCCCACTCGGGGCCCGCCACCGCACCGGCGGTGCCGGGATCCAGCAGTGGCATCGCGTCGGCCGCCGGTTCGGCCGTCCGCGCCGCCTCCTCCGCCGCGCGCACCACCGCCTCGATCTCGGTGGGATCCACACTCGTCGACCCGGTACCGCCCACCCGGGCGGCATGCGGGCCGTCACGCAGAATCGAGATCACCGACCAGGACCGCGATTCCGAGGCTCCGTTGGTGGTCATGGAATTGCCCGCCCAGCGCAGCGAGGCCTCCGACGCGTCGGTGACGATCACGATCGTCTCGTCGGCGCGAGCGGCCGCCAACGCCCGTTCGACAACCTCGCCCCCATGCATCACGGTCACTCCGCCTCCTGAAATTTGCGGGACACCCGCACCCGGTCGGCGCAGTGGGTGGCTACGCCATGATCACTCACTGCGCCCGGTGGTTTGCGGGACACCCGCACCCGGTCGGCGCAGTGGGCGGCTACGCCATGGTCACTCACTGCGCCTCCTGGCGCGTATTGAGAATATTGATCCCGCGCACGAGTACCGACGGGCATCCGTGGGAGACAGCGGCGGTCTGGCCGGGTTGGGCCTTGCCGCAATTGAACGCACCTCCCAGCACCCAGGTCGACGGGCCGCCGACCGCTTCCATCGCACCCCAGAAATCGGTGGTGGTGGCCTGATAGGCCACATCACGCAGCTGACCGGACAACTCTCCGTTGCGGATCCGATAGAAACGCTGGCCGGTGAACTGGAAGTTGTAGCGCTGCATATCGATCGACCAGGACCGGTCGCCGACGACATAGATACCGTCGTCGACGCGTGAGATGAGCTCGGCGGTACCGGTATCGCGGTCCGGATCCGGTTGCAGCGACACGTTGGCCATGCGCTGGATCGGCACGTGATGGGCCGAGTCGGCGTAGGAACAGCCGTTGGAGCGTTCGACGCCGAGCCGGGGTGCGAAGACGCGGTCGAGCTGATAGCCGACCAGGGTGCCCGCACGCACCAGGTCCCAGCGCTGTCCGGCCACGCCCTCGTCGTCGTAGCCCACGGTCGCCAAGCCGTATTCCTGCGTGCGGTCGGCGGTGACGTGCATGACCGGGGTGCCGTAACGCAACGTCCCCAGCTGGTCCGGAGTTGCGAAGGAGGTACCCGCGTAGGCGGATTCGTAGCCGATCGCGCGGTCGTACTCGGTGGCGTGACCGATGGATTCGTGAATCGTGAGCCACAGGTTGGTCGGATCGATCACCAGGTCGGTCGGCCCCGGCGTGACCGACGGTGCCGCGAGCTTCTCGGCCAGCCACTCGGGGATCCGGGCCAGTTCGGCGTCCCAGTCCCAGACCCCGTCGGCACCGGTGACGTACTCCCAGCCGCGTCCGGCGGGTGCGGCCAGCGTGCGCATGCTCTCGAATCCGCCTCCGGCCGCGTCGATCGCGATCGCCTCCAGCTCGGGGTGTAGCCGTACCCGCTGCTGGGTGGTCCGGGTTCCGAAAGTGTCGGCGTAATAGGTCTGTTCCTTGACCTGCAGTACCGACGCGGTGACATGGTCGACACCTGTTGCCGAGGCCAGTCGGTGCGAATAGTCCTGCAGCAGCGCCACCTTCTCCGGTGTCGGCACCGCGAAGGGGTCGAGGTCGTAGGACGAGACCCAGGTGGCATCGGCGTAGACGGATTCGGCGGCGAGTTCGACCCGTTCACGATTGAGGGCGCGCACGGTGCCCGCGACCGTGACCGCCCGCCGGGCGACCGCCGCCGCGGTGTCGGTGGTGAGCTCGCAATGGGAGGCGAATCCCCAGGTGCCGTCGACGATCACCCGTACCGCGAAACCGAGATCGACGGTATTGTCGATGGACTCGACCCGGCCGTCGCGCAACCGGATCGATTGTGTGACCAGCCGGTGTACCCGCAGATCGGCGTATTCGGCTCCGGCCGCGCGCGCTGCCGCCAGTGCCGCATCGGTCAGGGCCGCCAGCGGCAGGGCGCGGAACTGATCGTCCACGGCCGACGTTGTGATACTCACCGGGACCACGCTATCGGCCGGGCAGGCACCGGTCCAACGAATCGTTGCCGTCGACGTCGCGAAACCTGCTGCCACCCAATGCGACACGCCGTGCATGTTTGCATCGAATGCAAAGGTGCACGGTATGCGGTGTGGCACCGACTGCAACGCGCGCGAAACTCCCAGCCTGCGGCCCGGTACGCCGCCGATGCCGTACTGTCTGCCCGCGTGCCGCCATCCGCACTCCGTGACCGCAAGCGGGAACGTACCCGCCGTGCCCTCCTCGAGGCCGCCGCCGCCCTGTTCGAATCCCGCGGCTACGAGGCGACCACCGTCGCCGACATCGCCGCCGAAGCCGAGGTGGGCACCCGCACATTCTTCAACTATTTCGAGAGCAAAGAGGAACTGTTGTTCCCCGAGCCCGACGAACGCGTCACCGCCGCCGTCGCAGCGATCGACAGCCGCAGGCCGGACGAGCGCCCGGTCGAAGTGCTACTGCGTGCCCTGCGTGCCGCCGGTGACAACCCGGGCGACCATCTGGGCGACGACCTGGCCTCCCGCCTCGCGGTGTTGCGGGCCCGGATATCCCGCACGGTGCCGGCCGTCAGCGGCCGGGCCGCCCACGCCCAGCTCGCCGCCCAGCAGGAGATCGCCCGGCGGCTGCGGGTGGCGTTCCCGGAGGAACTGGACGAGGTCGGCGCCGCCGCGCTCGTCGGTGCGGTCGTGGGTGCGGTCTCGGGCGCACTCACGGTCCTGTTCCAGGGACGTGGTGCGGTCGAAGACGGCGAGGGGTTGCACCGCACCATCCGTGAGACCACCTCGCGGGTACTGGCGCCATGGTTGTCGGCCGGACGGCACATGACCATGACGCCGGCCGAAGTGTCGTGCTGACTCCGGCCCGTCGGCGCGCGGTTCGGTCGACGCACCATGATCGGGCCGTCTGCGCAGGTGGTGTCGGGCAGGCCGCCTAGGCTGGGCGGGTGCGCCGATTCAGTCTGTGGCTTCGTGGTAAACCCCTGGTCGCCGACTCCATCCTCGCGACCGCCCTGATGCTGCTGAACCTGGTCGGCATCGGCGGCAAGGAGCACTGGCGCGTCTACCTGTTCCTCGCGCTGATCACCCCGATCCCAGTGATCTGGCGGCGGGTGCGCCCGCGGGCCAGTGCCGCGGCGATGCTGGTGCTGTCCATCTCGACCAGCGCGATCTGCCTGGTCGTCGACGAAGATCTGCAACCGCCCGCCCTGCTGGCCCTGGGTATTGCCCTGTACACCTTGGTCGCCTACGTGGGCCGGCGCGAAGGGCTGCTGTTCCTGATCGGGCTGGTCGTCGACGGCGCCTTCTCGTTGGCCGTGGTGGAGCTGTCGCTGCCGATGGTGGTCGGCTACGAGGTCATGTTCTACGCGCTGTGCTGGACCCTCGCCGAGATCATCGGTGCCCGCCACGCCTACGACGCCGAGGTCGAGGCGAGGCTCGCGGTGGCCGACTACGACCGGGAACGACGCGCCCACGACGCGGTGGCGGCCGAACGCACCCGGATCGCTCGCGAACTGCACGATGTGGTCGCCCACGCGGTGAGCGTGATCATCGTGCAGGCCGACGGCGCCAAATACGCTCTGCGCCGCGATCCCGACCTGGCCGAACAGGCCTTGTCCACCATTGCCGGTACCGGCCGTGAGGCATTGCGCGAATTGCGCCGCACGGTCGAGTTGCTGCGCACCGAGCACGCACCCGACGAACTGCCGCAGCACGGTACGGCGGGTCTGGCGAAGGTGGTCGCGATGATGCGCAGTGCCGGACTGGCCGTGGAGCTCGAACTCACCGGCGAACTCGATGACGTGGAACCCGAGGTGAGTCTCGGCATGCATCGGATCGTGCAGGAATCGCTGACCAACACCTTCCGCCACGCGGGCCCGGACCCGACGGCGTGGGTGCGGGTGCGTCGTCGCAGCGACGATGTCCTGGTCGAAGTGCTCGATCGTGGCCCCGGCCCGGACAGCGAGCGGCTCGTATCCGGCGTCGAGGCCGAACCCGGCACCGACGGCGCCGGTCGCCGGGGGATCGCGGGCAGCGGGCTCGGTCTGGTCGGAATGCGGGAGCGCATCGCGGTGCTCGGCGGCACATTGGACGCCGGTCGCCGTCCCGGGGGCGGCTGGCGGGTCCGGGCCAGCATCCCGCTGCGGCGGGAACCACCGGACTGACCGCGGATCCGACCCGATTAGATTGGACCCCGTGCCGATCTCCGTACTCGTCGTCGACGACCAGGAACTGATGCGTGCCGGATTGAAGATGGTGCTGGGCGCACATCCGGACGTCGATGTGGTCGCCGAGGCGGACAACGGTGCCACGGCCGTCCGGCTGGCCGGTGAACTCACCCCCGACGTGGTGCTGATGGACGTGCGGATGCCCGTGGTCGACGGCGTCGCGGCGACCGCCCAGATCCTCGATTCCGGATGCGGCAGCCGCGTTCTGGTCATGACCACCTTCGACCTCGACGAACACGCGCTGGGTGCCCTCCGTGCCGGAGCCAGCGGCTTCCTGCTCAAGGACACCCCGCCCGAGGACCTGATCTCCGCGATCCGCAGTGTCGCCGCCGGTGATGCCGTGGTCTCACCCAAGGTCACCAAACGCCTGCTCGACCGGATGATCGCCACCGATCCGGCACGGATGCGTGATCCGGGAATTCTCGATGTTCTCACCGTCCGCGAGCGCGAAGTGCTCGAGCAGATCGCGGCCGGACGGTCCAACGCCGAGATCGCGGCGCAGCTGTATCTGTCGGAGGCGACGGTGAAAACCCACGTGGGCCGGGTGCTCACCAAATTGGGGCTTCGTGACCGGGTACAAGCGGTGGTGCTGGCCTACGAGACGGGCCTGGTCACACCCGGTACCTGAGACGGCACGGCACCGATCTCCGGTCGATGTGCCCGGATCGGGAGAAAAATCGCGACGTGACGCGTTGTGCAGAGTAGATCGTGGAAAGGATCGCCGATGCCCGCCCTGCTGTTCGCTCTCTATCTCGTCGTCGAGATCGCGGCGCTGGTCGTGGTCGGCCACCTGATCGGGGCCGTACCGACCATTCTGCTGCTGATCGCCGGATCCGCTCTGGGGCTGATCCTGGTGCGCTCCCAGGGACGGCGGGTCTTCCAGCAGTTCCGTCGCGCCGGTCGCGGCGAACTCGCTGCCGGAACGGCAGTCGCCGACGGTGCCCTGGTCGCGGCCGGTGGCCTGCTGATGTTCGTGCCAGGCCTGGTGACCTCGGTCCTCGGCCTGATCCTGCTGCTCCCCACCCGCGCGTTGCTGCGCCCGCTGGTCTCGGCCGCCGCACTGCGCCGCTTCGATCGGTTCACCATGGCCGCCGGATACCGCGGCGTGGTGGTGGATCCGTCCGGCGACGTCGTCGACGGTGTGGTGGTCGATCAGCATTACGACGACGGGCAGGGTGCGGCACGCCGCATCATCGAGCCCAACTGACGCCGGCGATCGACCCGCACCGACGGGCGGCCCGGGGGCGTGCGGCACACTGATCATCCGTGAGTACCCAGTTGCTGGTCGGTGGCCGAATCTACAGTTCCAGTTCTCCCGACGCGACCGCGATGGCCGTCACCGACGGCACGGTGGTCTGGCTCGGTGCCGAACGACCCGGCCGCGCGCTGCACCCCGACGCCGAGATCATCGACCTGGACGGCGCGTTCGTGGCGCCTGCCTTCGTCGATACCCACGTCCACGTCACCGCGCTCGGCCTGCAGCTCACCGGTTTGGACCTGTCGCGGGCACGGTCGCTGCCGCACTGCCTGGAACTGGTGCGGGAATTCTCGGCAGCCCATCGGGGAACCGTGATCGGCGACGGGTGGGACGAGACCCGGTGGCCCGAACAACGCCCGCCCAGTACCGCGGAACTGGACGCGGCGGCAGGCACGGGGCGCGCGGTCTACCTCGCCCGGGTCGACGCGCATTCGGCGGTCGCCTCGACCGCCCTGCTCGACGCGGTGCCCGCGGTACGCGACGCGAACGGATACACCGCGGGCGAACCACTGCGCGCCGAGGCACACCATCTGGTCCGGGCCGCGGCGCTGGACACTCTCGATCGCGCCGGCCGAGACCGGGCACGTGCGGCCGCACTCGACCACGCCGCCGCGCACGGTGTCGTCGCCGTGCACGAATGTGGTGGGCCGCAGATCGCCGGTCGCACCGACATCCGCGAACTTCTCGAATTCGAGCACGGAGTGCAGGTACGCGCCTACTGGGGTGAAGCGGTCACCTCCGCCGCGGGGGCCCGCGCACTCGTCGACGAACTCGGAGTGCACGGTCTCGCCGGTGACCTGTTCGTCGACGGGTCGTTCGGCTCGCACACCGCCTGGCTGCGTGAGCCCTACGCCGACCGCGCCGGAACCGGGATCGGCTACCTCGACGCCGACGCGATCACCGCACATGTCCGCGCCTGCACCGAGGCCGGGATCCAGGCCGGCTTCCACGCCATCGGTGATGCGGCCGCCGACGCCGTGGTCGAAGGGGTCTCCCGGGTCGCCGCCGAGCTGGGCGCGCCGGCGGTCGCCACTCGTGGGCATCGGATCGAACACGCCGAGCTGCTCGACGGGGGCCAGATCGCGAAACTCGCCGAGTTCGGCGTGATCGCCAGTGTGCAACCGGGTTTCGACGCGGCCTGGGGCGGACCCGACGGAATGTATGCCACCCGCCTGGGGGCCGACCGCGCGGCGGCCGCCAATCCGTTCTCGGCGATGGCGGCGGCCGGGATTTCGTTGGCGATCAGCTCCGATGCCCCGGTCACCGCGCTGAATCCGTGGGAGGCGGTGCGTGCGGCCGCGCACCATCGCACGCCCGGCCATCAGATCTCCCCGCGAGCGGCGTTCGCCGCGGCCACGCGTGGCGCCTGGCGGGCCGGTGGCGTCCGCGACGGAGTCGCAGGCACTCTCGTGCCCGGCGCTCCCGCCTCGTACGCGGTCTGGGAGGCAGCGGACCTGGTGGTCGCGGCGGCGTCGGATACGGTGCAGCGCTGGTCCACCGATCCCCGCTCGGGGGTTCCGGGTCTGCCGTCACTGGATCCCGGCGTCGCGCTGCCACGCTGTCTGCGCACCGTGCGTGCGGGCACCGTCATCTACGATGCCTGACCACGCCGCGATATCACCGAGCCGCTACGACCCGGAATCGGCCGGCCACCGGCGGTCCCAGTAGCATCGGCGCCGTGCTGGGCATGACGTGGCGGGTGTGGGGGAGGATCGGTGCCGCTGTCGTCGCCGGGCTGCTGGTGTTCGCGAGCTTCCCGCCACGCACCTGCTGGTATCTCGCGCCGCTGGGCATCGCGATCCTGACCCTGGTGGCTCGTGACGCCACCCGGCTGCGCGGCGCCTTCGGCTACGGTCTGCTCGGCGGCCTGGCGTTCTTCCTGCCGCTGCTGCCCTGGACCGGAATCTATGTCGGGCCGGTGCCCTGGTTGGCGTTGTCGGCGGCCTGCGCGGTCTACGTCGGACTGTTCGGCCTCGCGACGCGGTGGGTCACCGTGCTGCCGGGCTGGCCGGTGTGGGCGGCACTGATGTGGACGCTCACCGAATGGGGCCGGTCCAGCTTCCCCTTCGGTGGATTCCCCTGGGGCCGCCTGGCATTCGGGCAGGCAGACGGGTGGTATCTGCCGTTCGCCTGGCTCGGTGGAGCGCCGATCGTCAGCTTCGTGGTGGCGCTGACCGGGACCGTCCTGGCTGCGGTGATACTGCGCCTGCGGGAGCGGGACACGGTGCGGCGAGGGCTCGTAATTTTCACTCTCGCAACGGTTGTGATTATCATCCCGGTTACCGGAGTGATCCTCCGGACCGCGCTGCCCGCCCCGGACGACGGAGACCGGCCGATCACGGTCGCCGCGATCCAGGGCAGCGTGCCGCGGCTGGGACTGGACTTCAACGCCCAGCGCCGTGCCGTACTGGACAATCACATCCGCCGTACCGAGGAACTCGCGCGTGCGGTAGCCGCCGGTACCGCGGCCCGTCCGGATGTGGTGATCTGGCCGGAGAACTCCTCCGATATCGATCCACTGCGCAACGCCGACGCCGCCGCCGAGATCACCGCGGCCTCCCGCGATATCGGCGCTCCGATCCTGGTCGGCGCCGTCCTGGTCAACGACGATCGCACCACCACGAATTCGGTGATGATGTGGGACGCCGACGGCCCGGGGGAGCGGCACGACAAGAAGATCATCCAGCCGTTCGGCGAATATCTGCCCTATCGCGACTTCTTCCGCCACTTCTCCGATTACGCCGACCGCGCAGGATATTTCGTCCCGGGTCACGGCGACGGTGTGGTGCACGCCGACCCGGCCGGCGGCGGCCCGCCGGTAGCGATCGGCGTGGCGACGTGTTACGAGGTGGCATTCGACCGGGCGTTCGAGGACTCCCTGCGCGCCGGCGCGCAACTACTGACCGTGCCGACCAACAATGCCACCTTCGGTGACAGCGATATGACCTATCAGCAGCTCGCCATGTCGCGAGTGCGGGCCGTCGAACACGGCCGCGCCCTGGTCGTCGCGGCAACCACCGGAGTCAGCGCCATCATCACCGCCGACGGCGCTGTGCAGCAACAGACTCCGAAATTCGTGCCGGCCGCTTTGGAGGCGACCCTGCCGCTGCGCAGCGAAACCACGCCTGCGACCGCGATCGGGCCACTGCCGGAACGCGTCTTGTGCGTCCTTGCTGCGGCTGTCGCCCTGGCTGCGGCGATTCGGTGGCGAACGGCGGCGCGTACGGCGCGCCGGGCTGATGAGGATGTCACCACCGCTTCCCCACGCTGAGGGCCGCTGCGCCTGCCCTGGACAACCACCTCTCGGGAGTCGGTTGCTGGTTCCTCGAGGCGCCGCGACGACATGGACGGATTGTCGTGCGGCGATCCCCAACTCGTGCGGTGAGAAGCGTTGTCCGCGTTGGTATGTCGACGAGGCGGGCATGGTGCCCGCGTCGAACAGTGCGGTCAGAGTTCGTAGGTCCGCGTTACCGCTATCGAATCGCCGTCCTCTCGGGTCGAGGCCACGAGGCTGCCGGGGCGCGGCCGGAAGCCGGGGGCGGCGGCGAGACCGTGGGTTTCCTCGATCGCGGTGACCCGGATGCGAGTCGCTCCCGGCGTCCGTACCGTGATGTCGGCTCCCTCCGGTGGAATATCGCGGAATCGAATTTCTCCCGGCCAGGTCTCGGCGCGCACGCCCGAGACGGCCACGGAGACCGGGCGCATACCTGCGACGGTGGCGGCAGCCCGGTCGATCGGGTGGTCGATGCGCAGCACCATTGAGGAGGCCGATCGGCGGGGCGTCACGTGCATCGTGACCGAATCGCCGTCGCGGCCGCGAACCTCGATCGTGGGGCCGTCCAGCGCCAGCGGTTCGGCGCGGCCGGTCCAGAGTGAGCCACGGGCGTAGCCGGGCGAGAGCCGTGAAACATCTTTTCCTGCTACGTACGTGCGGGTCCATTCGGTCGGTTCGGATTCTCCGCTGACCCAGCCGGCCGCCCCGGTGTCAGCGTTCAGTACGTAGGCGAGGTGACTGCGACCGGGGTGCCGCACGTCGAAGCGGTCTACCAGAGATCCGGTGCCGGCCAAGATCACCGCCAGCACTGCCGCGGTCACCGGTACCGCGACGGTGGCGCGGCTCCGGACGCCCGGCGCAGGCAGCATCAACTCCACGAGCGGCAGCAAGAACAGGCCGAAGAATGCTACGCACGCCGCACCGGCACCACCGAATGCCAGGCCCACTCCGTTGAACAAGTTCCGGGCGAGCGCGGGCAGCAGCGCGGCCGAGACCAGGGCACCCAGCGTCAACGCTGTGACCGACCACGCGGCCCATCGCACCGGTTGTAGTGCCAGTATCGCGCCGAGTGCGGCGAACAACGCGGGCAGCGCGAACAGGAACGACGCTCCCGGAGCCAGCGCCGCGCACGCCACCCCCACCCCGGCGGGCCACATCAGTGCGCCGATCGCGAGCGCGGCCGGGCCCAGACGGCGACGCAACAGCAGATACCAACCGAGTAACGCGGTCCCGGCCAGCGCGACAAGGGCACCCTGGAAGGGCAGTGGGCGATGCACCAGCCCGCCCATCAGGTCATAGCCGGGACGCAGCCAAACCAGAACCGACCACATGAGCTGCCCGAGCAGTGCCGCGATCGCCAGCGGCAGTATCGCCGACAGGCCGGCGAGAAGCATCCGCGGAACACTCGCCAGCCGCCGGCGTCGTGCGATGAATCCCGACGCGACAACTGCCGACACGGCCAGCAGCGCGATCGGCCAGACCAGCGTGTTCGAGTACGTGATCATGACGCCGAAGACTCGGAAGTAGGTGTTGTCGTGGTCGGACTTCAGACTGGGCAGGTCGGCCCTGCCCAGCGCGCGGGTGAGGTGAAGCATGTTCTCGCCGTGGTGTTGCAGGCTGCCCCGGTCCAGGTTGGCGAGGGTGTCACCCGCGGTGTGGTAATACGACGAGCCCTCAATGTAGGCGAAGTTCAGTCCGGTGAAACCGGCGTTGGATAAAGCGGTGAAGTCGGAGTTGTTCGGCAGCGCCTTGTACACCTCGACCAGTGACGAATCGCCGCGGGGATGCGGCACGGCATCGGCGAACAGGGAGACCAACGCGGCGTTGTGCTCCGACGTCTCGAACATCAACGACGGTCCGCTCACGCCGCGGGCCTCCCAGTTGAGCACCACGCCGCCCGCAGCGGCCGCCGGGTGCTCCCGGACGAACGCGTCCGCGCCGAGCACACCGTCCTCCTCACCGTCGGTGAACAGCAGCACCAGATCGTTGCGCAGTCCACCCTGCCTGCTGATCAGCTGCCCGACCTCTACCATCGCGGCGACCGCGGCGCCGTCGTCGGACGCACCGGGTCCGGTCGCGGCGGAGTCGTAGTGCGCGACGAGCAGAACCGTTCCGGTGGGATCGTGTCCGGGCAGTGTGGCGACCACATTGTCGACCCGGCCGAAGGTCGCGAGCCCCGTCGATGATCGCGTGCCGACCGCATGCTGGATCGTCGTGGTGAAGCCCGCGGGTTGCAGTTGGTCGGCGATGTAGTCCCGCGTCCGATCACTGGCCGGGCTGCCCAGCGGTCGCGGTTCGGTCGCGAAGCGGGAGAGGTGGTTCAGTGCTCGCTCGGCGCTGAACTGTCCGGTCGCGGACGCGGGCAACGGCTGCTGCCCGCTCCCTTCGGCCATCACGGTCACCGCGACCGCACCCAGCACGACCAGTAGTGCCGCTACTCCCGCGAGTACCCGGTACGGCGTTTCGATCAATTTTTCGATCACGGTGCGACGTTATGAGCACAGCGGCGCGGCGGGTACGCGGAAAACCACACAGTAGCTGCGGAAAACCGCAGTCGATCGTCGGGAAATCCGCCGTGATCCGGTTGGTCGCGCTCGGTAGCGTTCGTTTCACGGCTGTCACATGGAAGGGCCCTCGATGGTGAAACGGTTATGGGACCCGGAGGCGGCGGGAGTGCTGCGCCTGCCATCCGGACGCATGGTTCGTGGGAGGGGCCTCCGTAACCCTCTCCCACCCGGCGATGTACCTCAATTCGGGATGTATCTGCAAGGCAGCGAACCCGCGCCGGCGGAGTGGGAGAGCCGATGGGTGCAGTGGCGAGATTTCTGGCTGCCGTCCGATCGCGCGGTATTCACTGAGTTACTGCGTGAATTGCTCGAGCGTGCGGCGACCGAGCGCGTCGAAATCGCCTGCGGCGGAGGGGTCGGACGTACGGGTACGGCGATGTCCTGCCTCGCTGTGCTCGACGGGGTACCGGCCGCCGAAGCTGTCGACTACGTCCGAGAGCACTACTCGCGTAGGGCCGTCGAGACGCCGTGGCAAAAGCGGTTCGTCACCCGGTTCGGCTGACGTTCATGTGAGAGAGCGGCCTTCGGGCCGTGGCCTACCGTGCCCACTGCTCAACCGTCCGATTGTGCGCGCAGGTGTTCCAGGATCGCCAGAACTCTGCGGTTGTGCGCTTCACCGACGGGAAGATCGAGTTTGCCGAATATCGCGTTGATGTGTTTTTCGACGGCGCTACGTGTGATGTAGAGGCGTTCGCTGACTGCGGCGTTGCTCAGGCCTTGGGCGATCAGTTCGAGTACGTCGCGTTCGCGGGGCGTGAGTCGTTCGATCGGAGACCCGGCCCGAGTGTGTTGTAGCAGTTGCCGGACCACTTCCGGATCGAAGGCCGTGCCGCCCGCACCGACGCGGGCCACGGCGTCGAGGAAGGAGTCGATGGCGGCGATTCGGTCCTTGAGTAGATAGCCCACGCCGCCGCTGCCGGTGAGGAATTCGGCCGCGTGCCGACGCTCGACGTACTGGGACAGCACCAGGACCGGGATATCGGGTTGTTCGCGACGGATCGTCAACGCGGCCCGGATTCCCTCATCGATATGGTCCGGTGGCATCCGCACATCGGCCACCACCAGATCCGGCGGACGCAGCCGGACGGCGTGTAGCAGTTCGACCGCCGTACCGACCGAGTCGACGACCTCATGGCCTTCGGCGATGAGCAGCTGAGCCAGGCTTTCCCGCAGCAGTGCGGAGTCTTCGGCGAGGGTTATGCGCAAGGTACCTCCGCGGTGATAGTGGTCGGCCCGCCGGCCGGGGAGTCGACGGCGAACGTACCGTCGAGCGCGTGGATCCTGGCCGCGATACCGGACAGTCCGTGCCCGGTCGGGTCGGCGCCGCCACGGCCGTCGTCGCGGATGCGCAGCCGGATGGTATCGCCGGTGTGGCCGACGGTGATCTCGAGCGCCGCGGCACCGGAGTGCTTGATGGCGTTGGTGATGGCTTCGCTGGCAGTGAAATAGCAGGCCGATTCGACCGGTCGCGGTGGCCGCGCGGGGAGATCGATGTCGAGCCGTGTCGGCAGCGGCGTGCGGTCTGCCAGTGCCTCGAGCGTGGCGTGTAAACCGTCGCGTGCCAGCATCGCCGGGTAGATTCGCCACGAGACCTGGCGTAGTTCGTCGAGCAGCTGTCCGGTTTCGGCGCGCGCCCGCTGATGCAGGTCCGCACGCATCACGGCATCGGTTTCGCGATCGACCCGGGCCAGCATGATCGACAGCGCGACCACCCGCTGCTGGACGCCGTCGTGCAGATCGCGTTCGATCCGGCAACGCTCTTCGTCGATGACCTCGGTCACCTCGGCGCGGGTGGTGGTCAACCGGGCGACCCGCTCGGCCAGCTCACCCGCCCCGGGCTTCGCGCAAAATCGCCACGCCCAGAGCTCGGCCCGGGTGACGCCCAGCAGCCCTTGCACGGTGAGGAACACGAAGATCAGCCCCGGTAGGAGGACCACGAGCACGGTTTTCCAGCGGATCTGCCCTGGTTCGGTGGCGTCGACCACCGGGACCGCCGCACCCGACCACGCGCCATAGACCAGTGCCACACCGACCACCAAACCCGCGCCGAGGAGCGCCAGGATCACCCCGCCCAGCAGTCCGAGTGCGATCCGAAGGCTCAGATACCCCACCGCACGCCGACCTGTGGGTTCCCCGGCCGGCGGCTTGCCGAGCAGCAGGCCCAACCTTCGCCGTTCCAGACCCACTGCGCACCGCAGCGGTCGTGGACCGAACAGCCCGGCCACGGCGGCGGCGAGATCCGGCACAACGGTGCCGACACCGAGTGCCGTGGCGACGAGTACGGCAGCGCAGCGGCGCGCGCCGCGCGGTGAGAACATCCGCATCGTCACATCCTCACTTGCCGCATCCGCCGATGCCGGGTCCACACCCGTACGCAGTACACTACGGCCGCTACCAGGACCGCCGTGATCACGGCCTTCTGCAGAATCCCTGCGTAGGTTTCCACTACCGGCCAGTTCTCGCCGAGGAAGTACCCGGACAGCACGAACACCGAATTCCAGATCAGGCTTCCCGCGGTAGTGAGCAGGGTGAATCGCGCCACCGGCATCCGCTCCACGCCGGCGGGGATGGAGATCAGGCTGCGGAAGATCGGGATCATCCGCCCGAAGAACACCGCTTTACCGCCGTGTCGGGCGAACCACTGCTCGGTGCGGTCGAAATCGGACAACTGGACCAGCGGCATCCGATCGATAATGGCGCGGAGCCGGTCCCGGCCGAGCAGTATGCCCAGGCCGTACAGTGCCAGTGCGCCCAGCACGGAGCCCAGCGTGGTCCATATGAGGGCCTCCGCCAACCCGAATTGCCCCTTACTCGCCGTGAAGCCGGCCAGCGGCAGAATGATTTCACTGGGCAGCGGCGGGAAGAGGTTCTCCAGGGCGATGGCTGCGCCCGCCCCCAGCCCGCCGAGCCGCTCCATGAGATCGACGGCCCACCCAGCTACCCCGGTCAACTCGTCGGTGGATTCCATTGCAATAGCCATATTTCGACGCTAGGAATCGGGCGGCGTGCGCACAGTGGTGCCGCCCACCCGGTCCGGTAGGACCCGCCGCAGTACCCCCGGTGCGGTTTTCCACACCCGAGCGGTGGGCGGTCCCGCATTTCGGGGATCTTCGAGACTCTTGTAGGTGTCGCGGCCGGCCGACGACGAACCCTACCCGCCGCGAGGTCAAGGGCCGGGCCAACCTCACCGAGGACCGCCGCCTGGCCCGGCTCTCGCCGTTCATCCGAACCCACATCGTGCCAACGAATCTGAGCCATTGGTCGGTTGGAACCCCGGCGGCGCATCGCTACGGTTGGGGCGCCAACGAGGAGCTCATCGCCGAGGCCCTTCATCCCTACCCCTGAGGAACTCCTGGTGGCTAGCCGACCGACGCGGAAGAATACACCTACTCGACCGGGTGGCTGACCGATCGGCGTTTACCGCGCCCCGGTCCGCATCGGCTCGTCCTCGTGGTGGTACGCCCCTCGATCGGCTGTGTTGGGGTAATCTCCGCGGCACAGCCGCTACGGAAGTGATGGGGCGTAGCGCAGACCGGCGCAGGGCGAGTGCACAACTCGGAGTACCTGAGTACCTGAATCCCGCAAAGTGACAGCAATCGCACGATTGCGACGTATCCGCTCGCCTGGTAGGCCGCTCTGGCCGGCACAAAACGGATCGGCTTTCAGGTAACCACATCGTTACCAGTCCGGCCGCACAGATGCTCCGAATCATAGGGCGTGGATCACGTCCTACCGCTGGCGCGCCTTTTTCCGCCGCGAGTAGGGCACGGGGAGTTGCGTCAACAGCGGCAGAACGGAGTGTTTGATGAGTTCATTGGCCACAGATCGTGTCGACCAATGTGCTTCCGGCGAATTTTCAGCACCACCTTTCGCGCTGTCACCGGCACAAACGGCTCTGTGGTACGCGCAACGGATCCGCCCCGAGGTACCGCTCACCATCGCCCAATACGTCGAGATCCACGGGGATCTCGACGTCGGCCGATTGCTGTATTCCATCGAACGCTTCGGCGCCGAGACCCAGGTCGGGCAGATGCGGTTGATGGAGCTGGACGGTGTTCCGCACCAGGTCGTCGACACGGCGCACCGTCCCGGATGGGAGCGGGTGGACCTGCGCGGTGAATCCGACCCGCATGCGGCCGCGATGCGGTGGATGAACGAGCACGCCAGTACTCCGATGGATCTGGAACGCGAACCGCTCATCGTCAACGTCGTTCTGCGCACCGGCGACGAGGACTACATCTGGTATTCGCGCGCCCATCACATCGTGATCGACGGATACGGTGCCATGAATGCGCTGACCCGCACCGCCGAGATCTACAGCGCGCTGGAAAACCGCACCGAACCGACGGTCTCGCGGGCCGCCGGGCTGGAGGAGCTCTACGCCGGGGAATCGGAATACCGCGAGTCCAGCCGGTATCGGGCGGATCAGCAGTACTGGAGCGAACAGCTCGACGGCGTGGGGGCGACCCTGACGCTGTCGTCGTCCGGTGCCGCATCCGCGGCGCCGGACTCGGGCCGCCGGATCGCCGCGGCGATGCTCGGTGACGGGGTCCAGACCGACCTGGGCGCCGCCGCTGCCAGATTCGACGTCCATCACTCGGCCCCGGTCGTCGCGGCTTTGGCCGGTTACGTGCGCGCCGCCACCGGAACCTCGGATGTGGTGCTGAGCCTGCCCATGTCCGCACGCACCACCGTGGCGCTGCGTCGTTCCGCGGGCGTGGTCTCCAACGTGGTACCCATCCGGGTGCAGATCGGGCCCACCACCACCGTCAACGATGTGGTGAAGGCGACGGAACTGCAGATCACCGGCGCGCTGCGGCACCAGCGCTACCGCCACGACGACATCCGGCGCGACTGCGGATACTCCCGCGACAGTCGTGGCTTCTTCGGCCCGATGGTCAACCTCATGCTGTTCCACAGCGAACTGCATTTCGGCAGCCTGATCGGATCGCTGAACGTCCTGTCCACCGGGCCGGTCGAGGATCTGTCGATCAACCTCTACAACGGCGCCGGCGGGCGTATCCACCTCGACTTCGAGGCGAATCCTCAGCTCTACGGCGCTGCGGAACTGACCCGCCACCACGAACGATTCCTCGACTACCTGGCCACCTTCGCCGTCGCCGCTGCCGATACTCCGGTGTCGGCACTGCCGGGCCTCACCGATACCGAACGCGATCAGGTGCTGTCGCAGTGGAACTCGACCGATGTGCCGGAGCCGGCCGGTACGCTGGCCGGCCTGTTCGGAACGCAGGCGCAGCAGACCCCGGACGCGATCGCCGTCGAATTCGACGGCGAGACACTGACCTACGAGCAGTTGCGGGCCCGCGCCGACCGCCTCGCCCGGATCCTGATCGCGCGTGGAGCCGGTCCGGACACCGTGGTGGGACTCGCGATGCGGCGCAGCCTCGACCTGATCGTCGGCATGTACGCGATCGTGCGTGCGGGCGCGGCCTACCTGCCGATCGATCCCGATCATCCGGCCGAGCGCACCGCCGGGATCATCGCGCAGGCTGCACCGCTGTGCGTGCTGACCGCGGAACGCGACGAGACCGAGCTCCCGCCCGCAGTCGACGTCCTAGACGTGCAGAGCCTGGACCTGGCCGGCGTGCATCCCGCGACCGAGCCGCCGGTCACCGATGCGGAACGGCACGCACCGCTGCGCGCCGGCCACCTCGCGTACGTGATCTTCACCTCCGGATCGACCGGTAAACCCAAGGGCGTCGGCATCACTCACGCGTCGATCGTCAACCGGCTCGCCTGGATGCAGCATCGCTATCCCCTCGACGACAGCGACGTCGTGCTGCAGAAGACTCCGGCCACCTTCGACGTCTCGGTGTGGGAGTTCTTCTGGCCGTTGCAGATCGGTGCGCGCCTGGTCGTCGCGGCGCCCGACGGTCATCGGGACCCGGCCTATCTGGCGCGAATCATCGCCGAGAAGGAAGTCACCACCGCACATTTCGTGCCGTCGATGCTCTCGGTATTCGTCACCGACACCGACGTGCGCGGCTGTGATTCGCTGCGCCGGGTGTTCTGCAGTGGTGAGGCACTGCCCGCAGCGACCGTGCGCGATTTCCACGCCACCGTCCCCGGCGCGCGTCGTCCCGGATCCACGAGCGCGGACCGAACCCAGCTACACAATCTGTACGGCCCCACCGAAGCCGCGGTGGATGTCACTCACTGGACGTGCGCGCCGGAGAACGACATCGTCCCGATCGGCGCACCGATCTGGAACACCCGCGTCTACGTTCTCGACGACGCCTTGCAGCCGGTAGCCCCCGGGGTCACCGGTGAGCTGTACCTGGCGGGGGTCCAGCTGGCGCGCGGATACCTGGGACGTCCCGGTCTGAGCGCCGACCGATTCGTCGCCGATCCGTTCACGCCCGGTACCCGGATGTATCGCACCGGAGACCTGGTGCGCTGGCGGGTCGATCCGATCCCGCCCGCCGGGGCGGACGCCCGGCTTCCCGCGGTGCTGGAGTATCTGGGGCGCAGCGATTTCCAGGTCAAGATCCGCGGTCAGCGCATCGAACTCGGTGAGGTGGAGGCGGCGCTGGGCAACGACGAGCGCGTGGCTCGGGCGGTCTGCGTCGCCCATACCGGCGCCGACGGCGATCAACTCGTCGCCTATGCCGTGGCCGCACCCGGCCACACCCTCGACGGTGCGGCACTCGTCGCCGACCTGCGTGGTGTGCTGCCCGGTTACATGGTGCCGACGGTCGTGCAGGTTCTCGACGAACTGCCGCTGAGCGCCAACGGCAAGATCGACCGCAAGGCGCTGCCCGCCCCGGCCGCGCCGGCCCGCCGCGGCGGCACCGGAATCGTGGAGCCACGCACCGACGCGGAGCGGCACCTGGCCGCCCTGGTCGTCGAGGTCCTCGACTGCGACACCGTGGGTGTCGAGGACAATTTCTTCGATCTCGGGGGTAATTCCCTGTCGGCCGCGCGTGCCGTGGCCCGGATCAACGCCGCATTCGGTTCCGGGCTCACCATTCGGGACCTGTTCGAATCGCCGACCGTGGCCCAGCTGGCCGCGCGGGTCGGCGAGCACACCGTCGATCAGGCCTCACCCAAGTTGGTGGCCGGCCCGCGGCCGCACCAGCTGCCGCTGTCGCTGGCGCAGCAACGGTTGTGGATCCTCAACCGGTTCGCCGAACATGCCGGTGCGTACAACATGCCGCTGGCCGTCGAACTCACCGGACCACTCGAGGTCGAGATGTTGCGCGCCGCCCTGGTCGACGTGCTCGAACGTCACGAAAGCCTGCGCACCACCTTCCCCGATTCACCGACCGGACCGGTACAGGTGATCCACCCCGCCGCCGACATTCCGCTCGCACTGGACCCGATCGTCGCCACCGACGACGACGCCGTGGCCTCGGCCACCGAATACGCCGGGTACGGGTTCGATCTGCGCAGCCAGGCCCCGATCCGGGTGGCGTTGTACGCGACCGGCCCGGACCGGCACATCTTCCTGGTCGTGTTGCATCACATCTGCGGTGACGGCTGGTCGGTGGCGCCGCTGGCACGTGACCTGATGTCCGCGGTCGCCGCGCGCAGCACCGGCCGGCCGCCGCAGTGGACGCCACTGCCCGTGCAGTACGCCGATTTCGCGCTGTGGCAGCGCGAACTGCTCGGCGACGAAACCGATCCCTCCAGCGCATTGTCGCGGCAGCTCGCCTACTGGCGTACCGCGTTGGCCGAGCTGCCCGATCAGCTGGATCTGCCGCTGGACCGCCCGCGCCCGCGCCACCGCGATACCGCCGGTGGCCGAGTCGAATTCACCATCCCGGCCCACACCCGCCGCGCGGTCACCGAGCTGGCCGCCGAGCGCGGCGTGAGCAGCTTCATGATTGTGCACGCCGCACTCGCAACCCTGCTGTCGCGGTTGTGCAATACCGGCGACATCGCAATCGGCACACCGATCGCGGGACGATCGGATCCGGCGCTCGACGATCTCGTCGGCATGTTCGTCAACACGCTCGTGCTGCGCACCGAGGTCGATCCGGCCACCGGATTCGATCGCATGCTCGACCGGGTTCGCGAAACCGACCTCGACGCCTTCGCGAATTCCGATGTGCCCTTCGAACGGCTGGTGGAGGTGGTGAACCCGTCTCGCGACGCGGGCCGCCATCCGCTGTTCCAGGTGATGCTGTCCTACGAGAACACCCCGGAACTGCGGGTCGACCTGACCGGGCTGAGTGCGCGCATCCTGCCGATGGACGTCGGCGTGGCGAAGTTCGATCTGCAGCTGGTCGTACACGACAGCGACGCCGCGGTACCCGAGGACGGACCGCTCACCGCCGAATTCGGTTACGCCGCAGATGTCTTCGACGCGGCCACGGTCACCGCGATCGCGCGACGGTTCGTGCGACTGCTCGATGCGGCGGTCGAGGCACCACAGACACCCGTCGGTGACCTGCCGATCCTCGACGCGCGCGAGGTCGGCAATCTGGTGCCGATCACCGGAGCACCGGGAGTCCCGCCGCTGAGCCTGGCGCGACTGCTGAGTGAGACCGCCGAACGGGTGCCCGAGGCGGTCGCTGTGCGCTACCAGGGCGCCGATACCACCTACCGGGAGATCGACGAGGCATCCAACCGCCTCGCCCGGGTGCTGCTCGGGCAGGGGGTGGGCCCGGAGGTGGTCGTCGCGATCGCCCTGCCGCGTGGCCTGTCCTCGATCACCGCGATCTGGGCCGTCGCCAAGACCGGCGCCGCCTATGTCCCGGTCGATCCGGATTACCCGGCCGATCGCATCGGGCACATGCTCGACGACTCCGGCGCACTGCTGGGCCTGACCGATTCCCGCAGTCACGACGCTCTGCCCCAACGGCCGCTGCGGGGTGGCCGGCACAGCATGCGCGGTGCCGACTGGCTGCTGATGGACTCCGACGCCCTCGCAGCGGACCTCGCCCGGGTGTCGCCCGCGCCGGTCACCGACGCCGACCGGCCACTGCCGCTGCGCATCTCCCACCCCGCATATCTGATCTACACCTCGGGATCGACCGGGCGGCCCAAGGCGGTCGTGGTCACCCACGGTGGTATCGCGTCGCTCGCCCACGAACAGCGGCACCTGTTCCGGGTCGGGGAGTATGCCCGGACCCTGCACTTCTCCTCACCGTCGTTCGACGCGTCGGTGCTGGAACTGCTGCTGGGCTTCGCGGCGGGCGCCACCATAGTCGTGGCCCCGGCCGGCCTCTACGGCGGCGCCGAGCTGGCGACGTTGCTGCGCGAGGAACAGGTCACCCACGCATTCGTCACCCCGGCCGCGCTGGCCACCGTCTCCCCGGACGGGCTCGACGACCTCGAGGCCGTGATCGTGGGCGGCGACGCCTGCCCCGAGGACCTGGTCCGCACCTGGACCGCCCGCCACCGCATGCACAACATGTACGGGCCCTCCGAAGCCACCGTCGCCGCGACCGCCACGGCCCCGATGGTCGCGGGCCGGCCCGTGCCGATCGGGAAGCCGGTGCGTGGCATGCGGCTGTTCGTCCTGGACCAGCGCCTGCATCCGGTGCCGCCCGGCGTCCCGGGCGAGCTGTATCTGTCCGGGCCCGGCCTGGCCCGCGGATACCTCGGCCGCAACGGGCTCACCGCCGCCCGCTTCCCCGCCAATCCGCACGGCCGCCGCGGCGAACGCATGTATCGCACCGGGGATCTGGTGATGACCGACGTCTCCGGCGAACTGCGCTTCCTGGGTCGCGCCGACGATCAGGTCAAGATCCGCGGCTTCCGCATCGAACTCCGCGAGATCGACCATGTGCTGCGTGACCACCCGGGCGTCCGATTCGCCATGACCGTCGTGCACACCGGCGAACACGGCGCTGCCCGGCTGGCCTCCTACGTGTCCGGTGACCCCGGACTCGACCCGGCACAGGTGCTCGATACCGCGCGGCGACGGCTGCCGGCCTATATGGTTCCGGCCGCGATCACAGTGCTCGACCGGGTGCCCGTGACACCGGCCGGCAAGGTCGATCGCAAGGCGCTGCCCGCACCGGAGTTCACCACGGCCGGGCCCACCCGGGCACCGGAATCGGCGCTGGAACGCCGGGTCGCCGCGGTATTCGCCGCGGTATTGGGTCACGCCGTACCCGGGGCCGAGGACAGCTTCTTCGACGCCGGCGGGAATTCCCTGCTCGCCACCCGTCTCACCGCCGCACTACACGCCGAATTCGAGGTGGAACTCCCGGTCCGGGCCATCTTCGAGGCGCCCACCGTGGCGGGAGTCGCCGCACAGCTCGGCGTCGCGCCGCAGACCCGGCGCCGGCCGCTGCAGCCGTATCGGCCCCGCCCACAGCGGCTGCCCTTGTCGCTGCCGCAGCAGCGGATGTGGTTCCTCAACCGCTACGCCCCCGAATCCAGCGCCTACAACATCGCATTCGCGCTGCACATCGAGGGGGAGCCCGATCTGCCGGCACTGCGGGCGGCGCTCGCCGACCTGGCCGAACGGCACGAGGTGCTGCGCACCATCTTCCCGGAGGACGAAGCCGGCCCCCATCAGGTGGTCCTGGGCTCCGACAGCTGCTCACCCGTTCCGGAACCGGTGAGCACCGACGAACAGGGCGCTGCCGCGGCACTGCGCACACTGGCACAGCAGGGATTCGACCTCACCCGCGAGATCCCGCTGCGCACCATCGTGCTGCGTACCGGACCGCACAGTTACCGGCTCGGCATCGTGGTTCACCACATCGCCGCCGACGGGTGGTCGTTCGGACCGCTGACCGCAGACCTGATGGTCGCCTACAGCGCCCGCCACGCAGGCGCGGCACCGGCGTGGACCCCGCTGCCCGTGCAGTACGCGGACTTCGGGCTGTGGCAGCGCGAGAACCTCGGCGACGAGACCGACCCCGACAGTGCCGCGGCCGAACAACTGCGGTTCTGGCGCGAGACCCTCGCCGGCCTGCCCGAGGAACTGCCGCTGCCCTACGACCGGCCGCGTCCGGCCGAGCCGTCCCAGCGCGCCGGCAGTGTCCATCTCGACCTGCCGCGCGAACTGGCCGAACGACTCGACGCGGTGGCGCGGGCCCAGAGCATGAGCCGGTTCATGGTGCTGCGCTCGGCGTTGGCGGTCGTGCTGCGCGCCGTGACCGGTGGCCGCGATATCGTGATCGGCACACCGGTCGCCGGCCGCTCCGACACCCGGCTCGACGAGCTGGTCGGCATGTTCGTCAATACGTTGATGTTGCGGTCCGACGTCGATCCCGACCGGAGTTTCGCCGAGCAGCTGCGGGCCGACCGCGACGGCGAGCTGGCCGCGATTGCCCACGCGGACCTGCCCTTCGAGCGCATCGTCGAGGAACTGGGGCGGGGCAACGGCGGACCGCGCCCGCCACTGCAGGTCGCGCTGACCCTGCAGGACAACACGGCGCCCGCCCTCGAACTGCCGGGGTTGCGCCTGCACGCCGAGGAACTCGACATCGCGCTGGCGAAGTTCGACCTCGAACTCCGCATACCCGCCGACACCGGTGGTCTCTCGATCGTCTACGCCGCGGAACTGTTCGACGAACAGACCGTCCGGATATTCGCCGAGCGCCTGCTGTCGGTCCTGGAAACAGTCGCCACCGATCCGCGAATTCTCGTGCGTGACATCGATGCTCGCACCGATGTCGAGCGGACGTATTTCGCGCCGCTGCGCGGCCCGGAGCCGGCGCCACGGTGCAGTCTGGCCAACTACTTCACCGCCACCGCCCAGATGCACCCGGACCGGATCGCGGTCCGCAGCGGCGACACCGAACTCACCTATGCCGAACTGGACCGTTATTCCAACCGGATCGCGCGCGCCCTGCTCTCGCGCGGGATCGGCACCGGTGACCGGGTGGCAGTGGGTGTGACCCGGTCGGTGGAATCGGTGGCCTCCGTACTGGCGGTCACCAAATCCGGTGCGGCCTTCGTCCCGGTCGACCCGACCTATCCGAGCGGGCGTATCGGGCATATGCTGCGCGACTCCGGATGCGTCCTGGGTATCACGGTCTCCGGGCACCGGGACCGGCTGCTCGAGGCAGCGCCGGAGACGGACATCGAGTGGCTGGCGCTGGACGACGAACGGGTACGCGCCGAATTCGCCGCCCACGACGACCGCACCGTCACCGACGGCGAACGCCCGGGCACGATCCGGATCTCGGACCCGGCTTATCTGATCTACACCTCCGGGTCGACCGGAAAACCCAAGGGCGTGGCCGTCACCCATGCCGGACTGTCCAACTTCGCCGACGACATCCGCGACCGGATGCGAGTCGACGAGGAGGCTCGCACCCTGCACTTCGCGAGCCCCAGTTTCGACGCGGCCGTGCTGGATCTCCTGCTGGCCGTCGGCTCGGGCGCGACGATGGTGATCTGTCCGCCCGACATCTACGGCGGCGACGAACTCGCCGACCTGATGGAACGCGAACGTATCAGCCACACCTTCATGACACCGGCCGCCCTGGCCACCATCGATCATCGGCGCCGGCCGCTCCCGGACCTGCGCGCCATCATGGTCGGTGGTGAGGCGCTGAGCTCGGATCTGGTCGAGCGATGGGCACCCGGGCGGGAGATGTTCAACGGGTACGGGCCGACCGAAACGACCATCGTGGTGACGATCGCGGGCCCGGTCCGCGTCGGTGCCCCGATCACCATCGGATCACTGGTGCGCGGCGTCCATGCCCTGGTACTGGACGAGCGACTGCGTCCCGTACCCCTGGGCGTGCCCGGTGAGCTGTATCTGGGTGGCGGGTCGATCGCGCGCGGATACGACGGCCGCCTCGCGCTGACCGCTGCCCGGTTCGTGGCCGATCCGAGCGGGCCCGCGGGGGCCCGTATGTACCGCACCGGCGACGTGGTGCGGTTGCGGGCCGACGGTGAAATCGTGTATCTGGGCCGCAGTGACCACCAGGTGAAGGTGCGCGGTTTCCGCATCGAACTCGGTGAGATCACCGAGGTACTGGCCGGCCACCCGGCACTGCGCTTCGCGCACACCGAGGTTCGTGAGATCGCCGGTACCGCGCGGATCGTGTCCTACGTGCAGCCCGCCGATCCGGCCGTCCCGGTCGACACCGACGCGATCCGGGCGTACGTCGCCGAACGGCTGCCCGCCCACATGGTGCCGGGCAGTGTGACGGTCCTCGACCGGATTCCGCTCACCCCCGTCGGCAAACTCGACAGCGCCGCACTGCCCGAACCACAGGCGGTCGTAACCACCACCGGCCGGGCGCCGCGGACCGAGCACGAACACCTGGTCGCGCAGGTGGTCGCCGAACTCGTCGGCGCGGAAACGGTGCACGCCGACGACAACTTCTTCGAGATCGGCGGAAACTCGCTACTGGCAACGCAATTGGTTGCACGACTGCGTGCCGCCAGCGGTGTCGGTATCGAGGTACGCGCCGTCTTCGGCGCGCCCACCGTCGCCGAACTGGCTACGCTGCTCGAGGGCGGCGCCACCGGCGACGACGGCCCGGCACTGGTGCCGCGGGAGCGTCCCGCGCGCATCCCGCTGTCGGCAGCCCAGCGCCGGCTGTGGTTCCTCGACCGGTTCGACGCCTCGTCGGACGCGGAACCCTCCGGGGTCTACAACGTGCCTGCCGCGCTGCGCATGCGGGGGATGCTGGATGTGCACGCTCTGCGCTCGGCGCTGCACGCACTGCAGCAGCGGCACGAGACATTGCGCACGGTGTTCCCGGAGATCGACGGCGAACCGTACCAGCAGATCCTGGATCCCGGCGCGGCCGCGATCGATCTGCCTGTGGTCGACCTCGACGAAGGCGAAATCGATTGGGCGGTAGGTTCGTTCGCCGCCTCCGGTTTCGACCTGGCGCACACCGCGCCGCTGCGTGCACAACTGCTGCGGATCGCTTCCGACGATCACGTCCTGGTGCTGGTCGTGCATCACATCGCGATGGACGGCTGGTCGCTGGCACCACTGGCCGCCGATATCGCGACCGCCTACCGGGCCTGTGCTGCCGGCACGACACCGCACTGGGAGGATCTGCCGGTCCAGTACGCCGACTACACGCTGTGGCTGCGCGACACCCTCGGCGCCGAGGACGATCCGGACTCGCCCGCCAGCCGGCAACTCGACTACTGGCGTGGTGCCCTGGCCGGGATACCCGAACTGCTCGCCCTCCCGGCCGACCGGCCCCGGCCGCCCACGCCCAGCTACCGCGGTGGCACCGTGGACTGTGCGCTCGACGCCGGAACCCACCGCGCACTGCAGGCCCTGGCGGCACAGCACGGCGTCACCATGTTCATGGTGTTGCACGCCGCCCTGGCCACCCTGCTGCACCGGATGAGCGCCGAGGACGACATCACCGTCGGCACTCCGATCGCGGGCCGGGGACGGCAGGAACTGGATGCCATGATCGGCATGTTCGTCGGCACCCTGGTCCTGCGGACCCCGGTGTCGGGGGACGGCAGCTTCGCCGACCTGTTGCGTACTGTGCGTGATGCCGACCTCGAGGCGTTCGCCCACGCCGACGTGCCGTTCGAACGGCTCGTCGAAGTGCTGAACCCGGCCCGGTCGCGGGCGCATCATCCGATGTTCCAGGTGATGCTGTCGGTGCGCAACGAACCGGTGCGCACCCTCGACCTGCCGGATCTGCGCATCGAAAGCCACGACGCCGATCCCGGCATCGCCAAATTCGATCTGCAGTTCACCCTCACCGAATCCTGGACCGCGCAGCGCGAACCCGACGGCATCACCGTCTCGGTCAATTTCGCTCGCGACCTGTTCGACGCCCCGACCGCCGCGCGCATCGGTGCCCGATTCACCAGGCTGCTCCGCAGTGCCGCGGCAGCCCCGCACCGGCCGGTCGGGGACCTGGAGGTGCTCGCCCCGGCCGAGCGGACGGCCCTGTCGCCGGTGCGCGGGGCCGAGGCCGGTGCGCCGCGCACCTTGGCCGATGTCTTCGCTTCGGCGGTGGCGGTCGACCCGGGCGCCGTCGCGCTGCGCAGTGGCGAGATCCAGATCACCTACGAAGCGCTGGACCGCTGGACCAACCGCTTGGCCCGCATGCTGATCGCGCTCGGCGTCGGTCCGGAAACACTGGTGGCGCTGGGTATCCCACGGTCGGTGGAATCGGTGGCGGTGACCTTGGCGGTGGCGAAGGCCGGCGCGGCGTTCGTTCCCGTCGATCCGAACTATCCCGAGCACCGCATCACCCATATGCTGACCGATTCCGGTGCGGCACTGGGTATCACGCTCGCCGCCTATCGCGACCGGATGCCGGTCGGTTCCGAGTGGGCAGTTCTGGACGAACCGAAGCTGCGGCAACGCGTGCTGCGTACCTCCGATGCGCCGATCGCGCCGGGAGAGCGCCGCGGACGGGTGCGGGTCGAGAATCCCGCCTACGTCATCTACACCTCCGGCTCGACCGGTACCCCCAAGGGCGTGGTGGTCACCCACGGCGGTCTGTCGCATTTCGCCGCCGAGACCGCCGAACGTTTCTCGGTGGGACCGGACAGCCGAGTTC
This sequence comes from Nocardia vermiculata NBRC 100427, assembly GCF_001613265.1. Classification (GTDB taxonomy): domain Bacteria; phylum Actinomycetota; class Actinomycetes; order Mycobacteriales; family Mycobacteriaceae; genus Nocardia; species Nocardia vermiculata. Next base: position 96,140 of record NZ_BDCA01000006.1, on the reverse strand, counting down.
TGCATTTCGCGACCCCGAGCTTCGATGCGGCCATGCTCGATCTGCTGCTGGCACTGGGTGGCGCCGCGACTCTCGTGATCACCCCGCCGGGGGTGTACGGCGGAGCGGATCTGGGCCGGCTCCTGCGCCGCGAGCGCATCACCCATGCCTTCATCACCACGTCCGCGCTGGGCACCGTCGATCCGACCGGAATCGACACCTTCCAGCACGTGCTGGTGGGCGGCGAGGCATTGCCGCCGGAACTGGTGGCCCGCTGGTCGCCCGGCCGGAATCTGTACAACGTGTACGGACCGACCGAGACCACCATCGTCACCGTCATCTCCCCGCCGACCGCACCCGATCGTCCGATCGTCATCGGCGAGCCGATCCGCGGTGTCGACGCGGTGGTGCTGGACCGGCGCATGCATCCGGCGCCGGCAGGTGTCGTGGGCGAGCTGTATCTGGCGGGGCCCGCGCTGGCCCGCGGATACCACGATCGTGCGGGGCTGAGCGCACAGCGCTTCGTCGCGAATCCCTTCGGAGCACCGGGGGAGCGCATGTACCGCACCGGCGATCTGGTCCGGTGGGTCGGGCGCGGTGAACAGCAGGAACTGGAGTACGTGGGCCGCACCGACCATCAGGTGAAGATCCGTGGGTTCCGGATCGAGCTCGGCGAGATCGACACCGCGCTGGCACGGCACCCCGAAATCGAATTCGCGACCACGATCGGTCACCGCACCACCGCGGGTGCGACCGCCCTGGTGTCGTATGTGAAGACGCGAACCGGTGCTGCCGCGACGGCGTCGTCGCTGCGCACTCACGTCGCCGGTCTGGTGCCCAGTTATATGGTGCCGCAATCGATCATGCTGCTCGACGAGGTGCCCTTGTCGCCGGTCGGCAAGTTGGACCGTAAGGCGTTGCCGGAGCCGGTGTTCGGTGCCGAGCACAGCTACCGGGCGCCCGCCGGTCCGGTCGAGACGGCCGTGTGCGACGCGTTCGCCGACGTGCTCGGACTGCCCACCATCGGTGCGGACGACGGCTTCTTCGACCTCGGCGGCAACTCGTTGCTGGCGACGAAGGTGGTCGCGCGGCTGCGTGCCGCCGGAATCGAGATGCCGGTGCAACTGATGTTCGCCGAATCCACCCCCGCCGGTATCGCCCGGCAGCTCGGCGGATCGGCGGAGGACGCCCTGGCCGTCGCCATGCGTCCGCTGCTGCCGATCCGGCCGGCCGGGCAGTCGCCGTTACCACCGCTGTTCTGCGTACATCCGGCGATCGGCCTGTCGTGGTGCTACGCGGGTCTGCTGGCTCACCTGCCCGCCGACCGTCCGGTCTACGGCTTGCAGGCACCCCACATCACCGGTGCCGAGAGCCACGATTCGATCAGTGCGGCGGCGAAGGATTATGTGGCGCATATGCGGTCGGTTCAGCCCGAGGGGCCGTATCTCCTGTTGGGGTGGTCGCTGGGTGGCCTGATCGCCCACGAGATCGCTGTTCAACTGCAGGAGGCCGGTGAGCAGGTGGCGTTGCTGGCGATGATGGACAGCTATCAGCTCGGGGACCGCTGGATGGAGCAGGCGATGCCCTCGGTGGCGGACATTCTCGGCGAATTCGGCACCGACGCCCCCGAGGAGGGGCTGGATGCGGCACTCACCCTCACCCAGGCCGCGGAACTGCTCCGCAGCCGTCCGGGGCCGTTCGCCGCTCTGACGATGGATCATCTGCAGCGGCTGTACACCGGGTACGAGAACGGCACGGTGCTCGCGAACGGGTTCCGGCCCGGCGTCTTCGACGGCGACGTGGTGTTCTTCACCGCGGCCGACGACGAGGTGAATCTCGCCGATCCGGCCCGCTGTGCACAGGCGTGGGAGCCGTATGTGACCGGCACCGTCCACGACCACGCCCTGCAGTGCCGGCACTCCGGCATGACGACACCGGAAGCGCTGGCCGTGGTCGGACCGGTCCTGCGCGAACAACTGGAAGTCGCCGCGGGCGACGACACGGAGGAGTCACTGTGAGCCTGGCAGTGGAAGTCACGGGTCTGGTCAAGAAGTACGGTCGGGCGACGGTCCTCGACGGCATCGATCTGGAGATACCGTCGGGCACCGTCATGGGATTGCTGGGCCCCAACGGCGCTGGCAAGACCACGACAGTACGCATCGTCACCACCCTGTTGAAACCCACGGCCGGGGAGGTCCGGGTCGCCGGGGTGGACGTCATCCGGCATCCGGCGCAGGCCCGCACCCGCATCGGCTTGTCCGGGCAGTACGCCGCGGTGGACGAGAATCTCTCCGGATTCGAGAACCTGCGGATGGTGGCCCGCCTCTACGGCATGGACCGCAGGAGATCCGCCGATCGAGCGAACGAGCTCCTCGTGTCGCTGGGCCTCGAGCATGCGGCCGGTCGCCGAGCCGGCACCTATTCCGGGGGCATGGCGCGGCGCCTGGATCTGGCGGGCGCCCTGGTGGCGCGTCCCACCGTGGTCGTGCTGGACGAGCCGACGACCGGCCTCGACCCTCGAGGTCGGCTCGACATGTGGAAAGTGATCGGCGACCTGGTGGACGACGGGACCACGGTGCTACTCACCACGCAGTACCTCGAGGAGGCCGATCAGCTGGCCGACCGGATCACGGTGATCGACCGGGGCCGGGTGATCGCACGGGGGTCGGCCGACGAGCTGAAGACGTCGATCGGCGGCGACCGGCTCACGATCGTCCTCGCCGAGGGACAGGACCCGGGCCCGGCGAAATCGGTGCTGAGTCAGGTCGGCCTCGGCGAACCGATTCACGAACCGGGCGCCGATCATGTGTCGATCGTGGTCGGCGACGGCACCCGAACCATGGTCGAGGCATTGCGTCGGCTGGACGACGCGGGGGTCTGTGTGAAGGACGCGGATGTCCACCGGCCGAGTCTCGACGATGTGTTCCTGTCGCTGACCGGAACCCCGGCGACACCGGTGGAGGAGCCCGAAACCGATGAGGCAGTAGAGGAGATCATGTCGTGAGTACTGCGGAAGCGGCAGTCGCCGAAACCGATTCGGCGCCCGAGCCCACTCGGCAACCGGACGAGGCGCCCGTCCGGCCGGACACCGAGGTGGCGTCGATACCCGCCGTCGTGAGGGTGTTCCGGGACAGTGCCATCATCGCGTACCGGAATCTGCTCACCATCCTGCGTGTGCCGACATTGCTGGTCACCGCGACGATCCAGCCGCTGATGTTCGTATTCCTGTTCGCCTATGTCTTCGGTGCGTCACTGGGCGGCGGCCAGTACCGGGAGTTCCTGCTGGCCGGCATCTTCACCCAGACGGTGGCGTTCAATGCCGCGTTCACCACCGTCGGCCTGGCGAACGACCTGCAGAAGGGCATCATCGACCGGATGCGGACGTTACCGATGTCGAGGCTGGCCGTGCTGATGGGACGCACACTGTCGGACACGGTGGTGAATGTGGTGGCGCTGGCGGTCATGGTCGGCTGTGGCTACATCGTGGGTTGGCGGATCAACGGTTCGGTCGCCGACGCCGCCCTGGCCTTCGCCATCCTGTTGTTGTTCGCGTTCGCGATGTCGTGGGTCGGGGCTCTGACCGGTCTGATCGCGCCGAACGTGGAAGTCGCACAGAGTGCCGGCCTGATCTGGCTGTTCCCGGTGACGTTCATCTCCTCGGCGTTCATTTCCGCGGAGACGCTGCCGGGCCCGCTGCGTTCGATCGCGGAGTGGAATCCGATCACGGCGGTGGCAGCATCCGGGCGTCAGCTGTTCGACAACGGATCACCGCCGACCTTCGCGCCGCCGCACGGCTGGCCCGTCGATCACGCGGTGGGATATGCCGTGGCGTGTTCGGTGGCGATCCTGCTGGTGGCCATGCCGCTGGCGCTGCTGCAGTATCGCAAGGTGGCCAGTCACTGACGAATACGGATCGTCCCCCACACCCGTTGCAGGTGTGGGGGACGATCCGTATTCGTCTATCCCGTGACTCAGCGGCCGCGGCGCGTCTTGAGCAGGTCCAGACGCTCCTGCAGCAACTCCTCGAGCTCTTCCTTGGAGCGACGCTCGAGCAGCATGTCCCAATGGGTGCGCGGCGGCTTCACCTTCTTGGGCTCCTGCGTGGTGCCCTCCAGCAAAATGCCTTCCTGGCCGTTGCGGCACAGCCACGTCGGCGGGATTTCGGCCTCGTCGGCGAAGGGAACATCGAATTCCTCGCCACTGTCCGTCCGGTACCGCGCCACTCGACGTGGTGCCAGGTCGTGGTCGCGGTCCGTCTCGTAGCTCACCGCTCCGAGCCGGCTACCTCGGAGTACGCGATCTGCCATGGTGTGCGGTCCTCTCTGGCCTGTCGGCAACGTCTCTACTGCACTGTGTAACGCGTCAGCGGCCCGATCGGTTCCCGTGACGGTCGATCGGACCATTTTACGGCCCGCGCCGAGAACCGATGGCACGGGCCCGGCCGACGCGGTGCCGGTGTGGTCCGGACAGCCGAATGCGCCCGGTGCGGCTAAGGTTGCGGGTCATGTCGCGCCGTGTGCTGTCGTCGTGCCTGTGGTGCGGCCGGGAAATCGCCGAGACCGAGACCGGCCGCCGTCGCCGCTACTGTCGCCAATCGTGCCGTCAGCGCGCCTACGAGCACCGGAAGGGGCTGGAAGGCACCGGTATCCCGGAGGATTCGGTGGTACTGAGCGCTCAGGAAGCGACCGATCTGGCCGACCGCTGGTTCGCGGCCCGGTGTGCCGCCGAGGATGTGGCCACCGCGGTGGCCGAGGGCGCCGATGCTGCCGAACTGGCCGAACTGGCATCGAATCTGGTGCAACTGGCCAAGGACGCCGAACGTCTCCGATGATCAGCCCACCCGGCGGAACGGGGAGGTGTTGCGCCGTTCGGCTTCGGCCCAGCGCCGGCGATCGAGCTGGGTGCCGACGGCCGCGATGACATCGGCGACCGTGAGCTGCAACAGGCCCGGATCGCAGGTGTCGCTGTAGCGGTCGCCTGTGCGGCCCGCCCACAGCGCGATATGGCGCCCCGACAGATGCGGTGGTGGTCCGTTGTGACTGGGCGAGGTGGGGCCGAACAACACGACGGTCCGGGTTCCGAACGCGGTTGCAAGATGGGCGACACCGGTATCGCCGGACACCACCAGCGCGGCCTCGGCGACGGTTGCCGACAATTCGATGAGGTTCTGTCGTCCGGCCAGGACCTGCTCGCGGGCCAGACCGGCGCGGGCCGCGATTCCGAGCGCGAGGTCGCGTTCGAACTCGTCACCGGTCACCACCACCTCACGACCTTGGACAAGCAGGTGGCGGATCACCGCCGCGAACCGTTCGCCGGGCCAGCGGCGGGCGGGCGCACCGGCGCCGACATGGACGACCACGCAGTGGCGGTGGTCGGTGGCGGCCACCGGTGGTACCAGTCCGAGATTGCGGCGGTCGGCGCTGATTCCGGCCGATTCGAGCAGCCGGCAGCAGCGATCGATCTCGTGCATGTCCGGCTGCCACAGCGGGCCCTCGAGTTCGGGGAATGCGGGGTTGGCGTAGCTGAGCAGGCGAGTGGGGGAGGTGCGGGAGAGCTCGACGATGCTTTCGGCGTCGGCGTCCTGGAAATTCACTGCCAGAGCGGGTGCAGGTCCGTCCCAGCGCATCGTGTGCGGATCGGCGGCGGGAACCATCTCGTCGACCGAGGTGATCAGGTCGACGATGGGTTTGAGCCGGTGCGGTGCGGCCAGCACGATGTGATCGTGCGGCCTGGCTCGGCGGAGCGCACGAAGTGCCGGGACCGCGGTGAGTAGATCACCCAGTCCACGTGCGCGCAGCACGAGTACAACCGCCACCCTCTTCTCCTAGCCATCACCCGAGCGACCCAGCAGTTCCGGCCCTCCCGTCGAGCGCCGCCGCTGCGGCGCGACCGGAGAGAGCCGCCTGAGGTGGACTACCCGGGCCGATCCGGCGCGAAACGCAAGTGTGTCCGGGAACCCACTTCCGGTCCGGACCGGTGCGATCCGGATGCGGGCGGGCGGTGCCGACCGTAGCGCCCGCGACCCCGTCGGGGCCGGTAACCTGAACCGCGGTCGGGCCGAAAGAAACTGGAGGATTTAATGATTCGCACCGCAGGACTCGTCACCGCGGCCGTGGCGGCAGGTGTGTGCGCCGTGCTCGGCGCCGGTGCCGCGAATGCCGCGCAGGGTGTGGTGACGGTCAACGGGCAGGAGTATATCGACCCGAGCGGATGCATCGAGCCGCAGGCGTACCAGCTCACCGTCGGCAACAGCACCGACAAGGTGATCGAGGTACACGCCGGACGCGGCTGCACCGGTCCGGTCATCGGGAAGGTCGATCCGGCCGGTATCACGATGGTGCCGCACGGCAGCCTGTTGATCGTCGAATAGCCCCGACCGGTCGCGTAGATCTACTACACGTCGTCGTTGACTGGGTCCGGATGATCTACGCTGTCTGCCATGACAGTCGTCTACAACCTGTTCGTCATCGCTCACCTGCTCGGCCTCGCCGCCATCATCGGCGGGTACGCCGCGAGTCGGCCGACGGTGTCGCAGGTCATGGTCTGGGGTGCGCGAGCACAGCTCGTGACCGGTATCGCACTGGTCGGTATGGCGGAAGGGATCGACTCTCTCGACAAAGACCTCGATATGGCGAAGATCGTGGTGAAACTCGTGATCGCCGTCGTGGTCGCGGGATTGGCCGAGGTGGCGCACGCGGACGCCAAACGCGGCAAGGCGATCGCGTGGATGGCCGATGCGGCCGGGATCCTGGCGATCGCCAACGTCTTCATCGCCGTGCTCTGGCACTGAGTCCGCCACCGGCCGGGCTCGAGATCACAGCGTCTCGAGCTCGGCCGCACGCAGATCCTCGGGGAACACGAAGCGCCGCAACGCCCAGAACCGGAACGCCATGGCCAGCAGTACTCCCAGGATCTGACCGGTCACGAAGTTCGAGAACGCCTGCGCGAACGGGCTGACATGTGGCACCCGGATGTCGAAGATGTACAGCGCGACTGCTTGCGGAATCACGGTCACACCCACCGCGAGCGCACTGACCCCGAAGAACAGTGCCGCCTCGTGATGGCGTTGCCTGCCCCCACGCGTGTTGAACGACCACTCCCGGTTCAGCACATAGGACACGATCGTCGCGATCAACACGCCGAAGATCCGTGCGGTCAACGGCTTGTCCTGCAGCACCGTCAACTTCAGCGCGTACACCACGCCCGTGTCCACGACCCAGGTGATCGCGCCCACCACGGCGAATTTCATCAGCTCCCGATGTGCGAGCAGCAGTGTGCTCCAGCGATCGGGCAGCCGGTCCAGTCCAGCCTGCACCAATGACACGCACTCCACCCTAGCCCCGCGCCACGGGCCCGGCAGCAACCCCGTGCCGCGTCACCGGCATCCGGCGACCGCTGCTCGCACCGGCTCACATATCCATCAGGTGCGGTAACCCGGCGCGAAAGCGATCGGCGTCGAGACGTTTGAACGGCTCGAGCTCCGGCGGCGCATACATCGGGAAGACCGGCACGCGGGGCGCCCCGTCGCCGGCGGCGTCCAGCACCGCGTTGGCGGCCTTGCGGCCCGCCTCACATGCGCCCTCCATCGTCGCGAGATCGATCCCGGTGCGGACATGGTCCCCGCACAGGAACATGTTGCCGATCGCCGTCCGCGCCTCGGGCCGGTGATCCCAGGAACCGACGGTGTTCACCAGCAGGGGAGTGTCGTTGCGGTTGCCGCCGTTCTCGAAATGCACACCGGGGTCGACGAACCACGAATCGAGATCCTCGTCGCGCAACCATCCGGTGCCGGTATTGAGCCATCGCTTCAACTGCGCCCACACCTCCTGTACCACTTCGTCCTTCGAACACCGCTTGGCCGGCTTGCCGAACAGAATCCCCGGCGTATCCCAATCCGAGACGTCGGCGGACAGGCACTCCACCACCGTCCCGTCGCCGTAACGGGCCGCGAAATCACCGCGCCACATGGGAGCCTGCCGCAATGCCGTAATCGCCCACGGTGACCCCAGCGCGGCGATGTGGCCCTCCGGGACACCCGTGGGCCGGCGCAGATAGAACTGCACACCGACCATCCAGTCCATCACCAGTTGCCGGATCCCGCTCAGTGCCGGATCGGCGGTGAGGATCGCGTCGTCGAAGATCGATGCGGCCCGGTCGGCCGGCATCGCGCAGACATACCAGTCCGCGTGTACGCCACCACCACCGGTGGTGGCGCCGGTGATCCGGTCACCGGAGACCTGCAGCCCCGTCAAACCCGCACCGTGCACGAACCGCACCCCCAGGCCGGACAGGTGCGCCACCCACGGATCGATCCATACCTCGCTGGTAGGACCGTTCAGGATCCGGTCCACGCCGCCCCGATATCCGGGGGCGATGCCCGCCCCCGCGAAAACCAGTGCCTCACCGATCGTTCCGATGGTGCGCGCCGAACTGGTCTCCGCCTTCGCCGCCACCGTGATCCGGGTCAGTGCCCGCGCCAGATACTCCCGGTATGCGCGCGATTTCCCGTCCGCCTGCACCGCCTGCATCCACGAGAGATACTCCCACTGGCCGAAACGCCGCTCCGTGCAACTGGTGAACCACATGAGCATCCGGTTTCCGAAGAATGCCAGCTCCTGGGGTGGCAATTGCGGCACGAAACCGAGCCCGGCCACCAGAGAATTGCGCAGCCGGTCGGGAGTCAGCTGGGACAGTCCGGCGATCTCGGTCGGAACCGTCACCGGCGGCAGGTCGGCGAAGCCCGCGACCGTCGATTCCACCCGGATCAGATTGCCGGCCACGCCGTTCGCATTACCCGGGAACGGAATCCGCGCCATCGTGTCCGGAACATGTTGATAGCAGCCCGGGAAGAAGCGAAATCCGTGCTCTCCCGGCAGGTCCGCGCGACCACCGGTGCCGGTACCGGGCACCGGCATACTGCGCGCCTTACCGCCCAGTGCCGACGGTTCGTAGACGGTCACCGCGTAGCCCCGCTCGATCAGCTCATGGGCCGCGGTCAATCCGGCCACCCCACCGCCGAACACCGCCACGGTCCGCCCGGGGCGTACCTCGCGACGTGGTGCTGCGCCCTGCGCACTGCCTGCCCAACCGCCGACCGCGAGCGCGGCACCGGTCAGTGCGGCCCCGCGCAACAGCTCCCGTCGGTCGAATCCACCCGCATCGTTCCCACCGGTCATGTCGACTCCTCGATTCAGCGAGCGGGACCGACCCGGCGCCGGCCCCGGAGCTTCCGATCACCCCGCCCGCGAACCGTTCACGACATCCGGGGAGAAACCGCACGTCACCTCGTCGACACCCGCCGTGGTAACGCCGATTCGTGCCACACCGCGCCCCAGCGTGCGACCTGCCGCTCACGCCACTCCTCGGTGGTGTCGCGGACCTCCTGCAGCACATTGCCGGCCACCGCGGCAGCGGGAGCATGACGCAATGCCTGCACCGCGAACTTCGCCGCTCGGGCGGGGGTGAGCAATTCGTCGGGTGTACGTGCACGTGTCATCACGTCGAGAGCGAGCCCGGCCAGCCGTGGGTCGGCCGCGCCCGAGCGATACAACTGCACCTCCAGCGGGGACATCTCGGTTCCGCGCGCGAGGCGGTTGGTCCACTGGTACATCGGCAGGCATTCGCGTTCCCGGCGGCGCTCCCACCGCGCCAACGCACGATCGAGTGCCCGGGCATCGTCGAGCACGGGAGCGGCGTACTCGCCCAGCAGCCGCCCGTAGCGCATCGCGTCTCGCATGCCCTGCGCGGTGACCGGATCCTTGAAATGCCCGGAATCACCCGGTAGGACCCACCCCGGGCCGCTGGAGTGCCGGAAGTAGGAGGTGATATCGGTGGCCGAGCGGACCCGCCCGAGCAGATCGGAGCCCTCCAGCCGGGCCGCCAGCTCCGGCATCGCGGCGATCATCTCCAGATACCGCTGCGCGGCATGCCGGGTGTGGGCACCGCCGGGCTGCACCGGCGGTTGGATCAGCGACAGCACCGCACCGTTCTCGCTGGGAAAGGCGGTGCCCAGTAGCTCGCCGGTGCGCCATTGTGCGGCCGTCGACCGCCACTCCGGCCGGGCGTCGCGCCAATAGGCGAAATAGCAGTCGCGGCCACTGGGTTTGCTCCGATACGGTGTCGCAGCTCCCGCCAGCCGGGCGACGGTCGAACGCCGGCCGTCGGCGCCGACCACCAGTCGTGCCCGAATCTCCGAGGTGACTCCGGAGCGATCGACCGCCCTGACCCCGACGACGCGGTTCCCGTCGTGAAGCAGGTCGATCACCCTCGTCGACTCGTACACCGTCGCACCCGCCGCGCGGGCAGTGGCTACCAGCGCTGCGTCGAATCCGGTGCGGCGCACGCACATCGCGTAGTCGACGCCGCGTATCGGCGTGAACGGTGCGCGGACCACCTGGCCGGCCCCGGCCGCGAATGCGGTCCGCAGCCTGGGGGCGCCGAGCGCCAACACGCGCTGTTCGGCCCCGAGCGCCACTACCTCGGCGATCCCGGCGGGCCACAGTAGATGGGTGGAGAGCGTGTCGGACGGGAAGCATGCCGAGTCGACGACCGCGACGGTGCGTCCGGCGCGAGCGAACGCTATCGCTGCCGCCGATCCCGCACATCGAGCTCCGACGATGACAACATCGACGAATCCGTCAGGGGCCCTACGTGTTCCGGTCTTGGGCAACGAGGTATCGGGATAGGGCCGCGTGGGATTCGGATCTGCTGCGGTGGGGGTGTGGTCCTCGGTAGGCATCGGTGCCGCCTTCCGGTCACGGTGTTCGGACACTGTGTCCTATTGAGAGAATGAAGTGGGATCTGTCACATTGTCAATACTCTGCCCGGTGGGTCGGCGAAAATTGCCGCCGGATGCGGTGCGGCACAATGGTTCCATGGCCGTCATCGAAGAATTGTCGCCGTGGCCTCGCTGACCCGTCGGCCCCCTCGTGCCGGGCAGCGCGACGAACGCCGCGAGGCCGTGGAGCGGCGGGTGCTGGACGCCGTAGATCGGCTACTCGACGCCGGAACCACTTATACCGAGTTGCCCGTGGCGCGGATCGCCGCCGAGGCGCAGATCGCGCGCTCGACCTTCTATCGCTACTTTCCGGACAAGAGCCGGCTGCTGATCCGGATGGCCCAGCTGGCCACCGACGACCAGTTCCGTACGGCCGAGCTGTGGTGGGCCGCCGATCATCTCGACGGCGAGACCGGCGTGGTCGGCGCCATGCGCTTGATGATCGCCGGCACCCGTGCGCACCATCGCGTACTACGTGCCCTCACCGAGGTGGCGGGCTACGACCCGGAAGTGGGGGAGTATTGGCGCGGCCGGGTACGGCGTTTCACCGAGGTGGTGCACGATCGTCTCGAACGTGAACGCGCTGCGGGGCGCATCCGCGGCGATGTCGAAACGGAAGCCACGGCGATCGCGTTGACCTGCATGGTGGAGCGAACTATCGATTTCACCTTCGCCGCCGGAAATCCGGTCGGTGACGAACAACTCGCGCGCGCACTGGGACATGCCATCTGGCAGACGGTGTACGGCTCCTAGTCGTGGCCTGATCGCCACCAACTTCTCCTGCGCGGCTGCCATACCAATATTGTTACTGCGATATGCGCATCTGACTATGAGTCGCCGCGCGTTGCCGTTTCGCATGGATCGCGACCGTGACAGAGGGAAGGAGACGGCACTGATCACCGACGCTGCGCCGATGTACGTGCAGGGTTGGTAAAATTGTGGGGGAGGGGAGTCCGTTCGGGAGGCGATCAGCGGCGGGTGAGCACGCCGGCTGTAGTTCGGCTGTTGTCCGGAGCGGATGACCCTGCCGTCGTGGCGCGAAGCCGGAGTAAGGGTCGAGTGTCGCTGGGGGCGTGCTGAATCGGACACGCGGTGAGCACCGGCACCTATCTATCAGAAGGAAATATAGATATGCATATCTAACTATGTAGCGCCACCTCCCGGCGCCGCGCACCGAACACCCGACCCACCTCCAAAACAACAGCCCAGACCGCACGGGCAGGGTCAACGGTGAGGGGTGTCGGCTGCGTGCATGCAGCTGCCATACGATGTCCGGATGACCACAGTGTTGCTCAACACATCAGCCGGGGACATCACCCTCGAACTGGACGAGGCGAAGGCGCCGCAGACCGTGGCGAACTTCGTCGACTATGTGAAGTCCGGTCATTACGACGGCACGATCTTTCATCGCGTGATTCCGGGCTTCATGGTGCAGGGCGGCGGTATGACCGCTGATATGCAGCAGAAGCCGGCGCCCAATCGGGTGCAGAACGAGGCCAAGAACGGCCTGCGCAACGACAAGTACACCGTCGCGATGGCCCGCACCGCGGACCCGCATTCCGCCAGTGCTCAGTTCTTCGTCAACACCTCCGACAACAACTTCCTGAACTACCCGGGCCAGGACGGCTGGGGTTACGCGGTCTTCGGCAAGGTCGCCGACGGTAGCGCGGTCGTCGACGCGATCGAAGGCGTCCAGACGGGTTCCAAGGCCGGTCACCAGGATGTTCCGGTGGAGCCGATCACGATCGTGTCGGCCACGCTGGTCTGACGGTTCACGCGGCAGCCGCCCCGCTCCGGACCCTTTCCGTCACTTCCGCTCCCGCGGATTCGGTAGAGGGTCGGGAGCGGGGCCTCGTTGTTTCCGGGAGTTCGCGACGTCCTCGCGCTGTCAGGGCTGGTGGGTGATGACGTACCAGAGGGCGGCGAGGGTGCCGATAACGAACAGCGGTGAGATGATCCAGGTTTCGACCTTGTTGCCGGTGCGTTCGATGATGGGGACGCGGGTGCGGATGTCGAGTGGCCAGAACAGTCGGCAGCCGCGATCGGTGAGGCAGTCGCCGAGGAGGTGGGCTAGGGAGCCGAGTCCGACGGCGAACGGCAGCCAGGCGGGTTTGTCGGAGATCCACTGGTCCATGGCGAAGGTGCCGGCTACCGCGAGGACGGCGATGGTGGCATAGGAGCGGAATCCGTGGCCGGGTGGGCACAGGTTGAGTGCGCGTACGGCGAGGGAGAGCAGGAAGAAGACCAGGGCGAGGGTGAACCAGCGGCCGATCCAGTGTTCGCCGGCCCAGGTGCCGATGGAGATGGCGGCGACGAAGGCCAGGGAGTGGGTGGCGTGGCGGTGTCCGCCGGAGACCTTGGAGATGATCTTGCAGGCGGTGTGGGTGATGGGACCGAGCGCATGCGAGATGGTGCCGCTGGGGTGGTCGGCGTCGGGCAGTAGTGCGGCGCCGGCGGTGAGGAAGGTGCCCATGAGCAGGTCGATGGTGCCGATGTGGCCGATCTGGGCGGCGGGGAAGGTCAGAATCGAAAGTGGTAGCGCGGCAGCGGCTCCCGCCCACGCCAGTGCACCGCTGGTCGCATGTGAATGTCCTAGCACCGCCTCGAGACTAGACGATCTTGGTCGTTCGACCGTATTCCGGTCAGGAGTAGCGGTGGGGGTCGAGGACGCGGTCGAGAGCGCCGAGGTCGGATTCGAGTGCGTAGAAGGTGCGCAGGGTGATGAGGAATGCGAAAAGCCCTCCGACGCAGAGTCCGACGATGGGGCCGATCACGGTCTGCTGTTGTTCGGGTGTGAGGAAGACGAGTCCGGCCGGAACGCCGACGAGTGGTACGCAGGCCGCGACTCCGAGGTAGATGCGGCTGCGGTGCACCATGCGTTGCAGCATGGCTGCGTCGGCGGGTGTGGTGGCGCCGGCGGCGACCAATCCGGGGTAGTACCAGCGCAATACGAAGTAGGTGATGGGGAAGTAGGTGTAGACGACGGCGACGCAGGCGGCGACGAGGTTGCAGGCGATGAGGCTGGTGACGATTCCGGCGGAGAGGCTGCCGAGGGTGTGCAGTTTGATGAGGAATACGGCGAGGGCGGCGAGCCATCCGACGAAGGTGGCGATGGCGATGCGGTCGCCGCAGGCGAGGGTGTCGGCGCGGGCTCTCGCCAGGGTGCGGGCGTCGAATTGTCTACCTTGTCGTAATCCGTTGGGGACGACGAACACCGATCGGCACCAGTAGACGAGGACCGCGATGGCGACCGGGTAGGCGATGAGGATGACGATGATGCCGAGCCGGATCATCTGGTGGGCGGCGTCGCCCCCGAGGGCGTCGCGGATGAGGCGCAGATTGTGTGAGGCGAGATAGAGCCCGGCGAGGAGGTGCCCGAGGAGGCTGGAGAGGGTGACCACGGGCATGGGGCGCATGCGCAGGCGGGCGCGCAGGCTGTGTGCGGGTGGGTCGACGAGGTCGCGGGCGGCGCGGTCCTGGCTGAGGTCGAGTTGCTGGGCGAGTTCGGCGCCGGTGGGGTAGCGGTCGTCGGGGTCGGGGGACAGACAGGTGAGCAGTGCGTGGCGTAGTAGTGCGGGGGTGTCGGGTGGGAGGTCGGCTTCGAATCGTTCGGCGATGGGCGCGCTGCGGCGCTCGATCATGGCTTGCAGCGAGTGTTCGGTTTCGCCGGCGTCGTGGCCGTCGTCGAAGGGGACGCGGCCGGTGAGTAGTTCCCAGAGCACGACGGCGAGGGCGTAGAGGTCTGCGCGGGTGTCCAGGTCGGCGGCGGTCGTGTCGAGGGTGGGGTGGCAGGCGGCGAGTTGTTCGGGCGCCATGTAGGGCAGGGATCCGCCGAAGTAGGCGACGGGGTTGGCACCGGGGAGGTGGCGGCTGAAGCTGATGTTGAAGTCGGCGAGTTTGGGTTGGCCGTCGGCGGTGAGCAGGACGTTGGCGGGTTTGATGTCGCGGTGCAGGATGCCGCGGCGGTTGGCGTAGTCGAGGGCGGCGGCGAGGCGGCTGCCGAGCCAGGCGACGGTTTCGGGCCAGCTGAGGCGGGCGAGTTCGGTGCGGGTGGGTGCGGACAGTTGCGGTTCGAGGACGCCGCCGGTGGTGGTGGCGGCGTCGATGGCTTCCAGCAGTAGTGTGCCGTTGCGCTGGGCGGGGGTGGTGCGGCGCAGCATGCGCAGGACGCCGAGCAGGGTGCCGCCGGGCACGTACTGCATGTACATCAGTTTGAGGTGTTGGTCGGTGATCTGGCGTTGGTCGAAGACGCGGACGATGTGGTCGTGGTCGAGTTGGGCGAGGGTTTGTGGTTCGCTGCCGCGGTCGTGGGAGATTTTGACGGCGACGAGGCGGCCCATGGAGCGTTGTCTGGCGAGGAAGACGCGGGCGAAGGCGCCTTGGCCGAGGGGGAGCAGCAGGTCGAAGTCGTCGACGGTGGCGCCGGGGTTGATGGTGTCGAGGGCGTCGAGGGCGGTGGGGTCGGCGAGCATGGTGGTGCGCAGTCCGGGTTCGGCGGTTTGTAGGTCGTCGGATCCTTCGGCGATGCGGGCCATTTGGGCGGGATAGTCCTGTTCGTATTCGCCGAGGTCGATGGCTTGGCTGTCGCGGCGGCTGCGGGCGTTGATCTCTTCGAAGACGAGGTCGGGGGGCAGTGGTGCGGTGCCGAGTTCGGGGTATCGGTCGCGGTAGTCGGCGAGGCGGAGGGCGCCGGTGTCGCGTTGCCAGCGTTCGTGGAGGTCGATTTTGATGAGTTCGATGAGGGCGGTGCGGCGCAGCGTGGGTTCGGTGGGCAGGTGTGCGGCCAGGTCCGGTGGTTCGCCGCTGGTTCGCCACTGGTGCGCGAATCGGGCGACGAGTGACGTCAACGCGGTCTGCGTCGCGGTGGCGCGATCGGCACCGGGGTCGGGTGCGGTCGCGCCGAGGTGGTGGTTCATCCTCGCTCGCTTCGATTTCGGTGGTACCCGGGCCCGACCCGAGGATATGTGAATCGTCGGTCGGATCCGCCGGAAGTGCCGATACCGTTACGTTATACGGGATTTGGTGGGGTGGATGTGCGGGCCGGATACCGATCGACTCTGGCAATAGTTGACAATAGTGAGATAGGCTCCGTGGGGATTGTCGAATTCGAGCGGCCGTCGCGGTCGTTCTCGCCGAAAGAGGTGTGCCGTGTCGGTGCCGGTCGCAGTGAAATCCGAGATTCAGAACATCGGGGGAGCGTTCATGTTCTCCCGTGAGGCCAAGGCATTCGGTGCCGCGACCGGCGTGGAGGGCTTCATCGGGCCGTACACGCGCGGACGCGGCGGGGTGCTCGGTGATGTCGATGCCGATGTGGTGGCCGCGGCGTTCGGCTTCTTCCGTCCGGCCACGGTGCGGGGCGCCTGGGAGTCGGTATCGATGCCGCCCGCCGAGGCAGCGGTGGCGTATCTGGCGGCGTGTCGGGATTTCGGCCGCCGTAAACTCGCTGGGTTCGACTCCGCGGATCGGCTGGCGGAGTTGTTGCAGGTGGTGTCGGATGCGGCCGATGTCGCGGGGGTGAGTCTGTTCGCGGGCTGGCGTGCGCTGCCGCTGGCCGCGGACGGGCCGGGGCGGGTGCTGCAGTTGATTCACTGCCTGCGTGAGTTGCGGGGTGGCTTGCATCTGATCGCGGTGCGGGCGAGTGGGTTGTCGCCGTTCGAGGCGGTGTTGATCGGTGGCTCGCCGAAGTCGGACGGGCCGACCCAGGCCCGGTTGTTCGGCTGGGGTGATCTGGTGGACGAGACCGAGGTCACGGCGTCGATGCGGGAGCGCTGGGATGCCGCCGAGGCGATGACCGACGCGTTGATCGCGCCGGCGTTCGCGGGTCTGGACCAGCAGGCGGCGAAGGAGTTGGTGACGCTGCTGCAGGAGGCACACGCGACTGTGTTCACCCGGTAGCGCCGGGCGGGTCCGCCATATCCGGAGGCGCCATACTGACGTACGATTCTGGTATGGCGGAGACGAAGAAGGTGACGATCTCGGTCCCGAAGGACGACGTGTCCACGCTGGAGCGGTGGAAGGCGTCCGGGCGGATCGAGAATCTGTCGGCCTACGTATCGGCCGCACTACGGGATCGGATGGATCGCGATATCTCCCTGGACGCGATCGAGGCGACCTTCGGCGGGGTGCCGCCGCTGGAGTTGGTGAATCAGGCTCGAAGAACACAGGGGTTGGCGCCGTTGTCGGCGGAGGATCTGGGTCGCGGCCGCGCCGGCGCCGCGTGAGTCCGGCCGCGTTGGGTGGTGTCGTATTCGATACCGCCGCGGTTGTCGGCTGGACACGCCGGTTGCCGTATGTGCATGCGGTGGCGTGGGCGACGGCCGACGCCGGCAACACGATCGTCGTCCCGGCGGCGGTGGCGGCCGCGGGACAGGCGCTGGTGCGCCCGGATCGGCTCGATATTCTCGCGGTGCTGCTGAGTTTGCCGCATACGGTGGTGCCGGGTTTGGATGTCGGTGGTGCCTCGCGGGTGGCGGCGATGCTGTCGGGCCGGGTCGATGCGGATGCGCTGGTGGTCGCGGGACATGCCGCTGGTGAGGCGGTGGCGCGTAATTGGCCGTGTTTGACCGCTCGGCCGGATATGTTACGGCGCATAGATCACACTGTGTTGGTCGATCCACTGCCCTGACCGAGCGGGGCCGTGGTTGCCGTGCGATGACGAGGAAAGGACCGCGCCGATGTCGACGGCTCTGAGTCCCAGGATTTCCCGGCTGCGCCAGTTGATCGATCACCCTGCCACCGGTGCGGCCGAACGGGAGGCAGCCCAGCGGATGCTGGATCGCATCCTGGCCAAGCATCCGCAGCATGCGGTGCACGGGGACCGGGACTACGGGCAGCGGTATCACCGTGTCGGCCGGCATGCCACCTTGGCGAGTATTGCCGAGATGATCGCGCAGGACATCGCTTTCGCGAAAATTTTCAGTATGCCGCAGCATCGTGCCGAGATCGTCGAGCGTTCTCCGATCCGCGATGCGCCGATCGAGATCGACTATTCGGTCGATACCCCGTTCGTCGGGAAGATCATCGTCACGATCAACGGGGTCCCGCCGGAATGGGGGTGGGTCAGTGATTGCGGTATCCAGCGTCCGAGCGCGGCGTTGCGTGAACTGGCCGACGAGCTGGCCGACATCATGAATTCCTACAACCACGACGGCAGCGACATCGGTAAGCGGTTCTTCGCGGGTGTGCGGGTCCCGGCGCGGACCTTGATCTGGTAGCTGCGCGACCGAGGCGTTCCCGCACGGGTACTACGCGAGTATTATCGTTGCCACGTGGAGTACGCATGGTGGATCGGAGTCCACGCGTTCCTGGCCCGCGCCGAGGTGGCGCCCTGGGAGGTGATGGAAGTGTTGTATTCGTCGCGTCGCCGGGTGCGCCCGGCACGCACTCGTGACGGGCTGCCCGTCACCACCGTCTGGGGGCGCACCGACGCCGGTCGCCCACTGGTGGTGATGTTGCGGCAGGTGGTATCGCAGCACACCCGGGACCTGCCCCGCGGCGAGACCGGCATACCGTCGCAGGCTAGGTGGGAGATCCTCATGGCCGCCGAGATGCGCCCGCAGCAACTCGGGGAACACACCGCATGGGAGGCGAACCGATGAGTGAGAACACGTTCGAACCGAGGCCCGGCGCCGACCCGCAGGCGATCGTGGAGGCGCTGGTCTTCGACGACACCGAGCCCGCGCCTGCGCTGCCGCCGACCGGTGACCAGATCGAGCGCGGCATGGTCACCACCTCGCTGAAGCTGCCCCACGATCTGCGCGATCGGCTCCGCGATGTCGCCGCCGAACACGGTGTGACGCCGTCGATGCTGATCCGCCAGTACATCGAGATGGGTTTGCTGGCCGAACAGCCCGGCCGCATGATTCCACTCTCGGATGCGATCAGGGTGCTGAGCAGTCTGCGCCCCTCGGCGTGAACTCACCCGGCGGGTGCCCGAAGACGTGAGCGAACAGGTCGTCGGCGTGGCCACCGGGTGATGGTGAACCGGCGACGATGCGGTGGGTGCGGTGGCCTTCGGGGGTGCGGTGGCCTTCGGGGGTGCGTTCGGCGTGGAGGAACAGATCGCCCGGATAGGCGCGGGCGTGGCGGGCGTGTGCGTAGTCGTAGAGGTGGGTGACCGTGACGACCTTCGTACCGGCTTCGGTGAATGCGCGCAGTAGTGGTTCGGTGATCGCGGTGGCGTCGCGTGCTGCGGTGGAGGCGAAGGCTTCGTTGCACAGCAGCAGTCCGTGACGGCCGATGCGGTCGACGACGGTGTTCATCCGCACCAGTTCGGCGACCAGTTTGCCGTGGGACAGGGTGCGGTCCTCGTCGCCGACGAAGTGGGTGAACACGCTGTCGCGCAGGTCGGCGGCGAACCGGTCGGCCAAGACGAACAGGCCGGACTGCATCATCACCTGGGCGGCGCCGAGACTGCGCAGGAAGGTGGATTTGCCGCCGTTGTTGGCGCCGGTGATCACCAGCAGGGTCCGGCCGTCGGCGTCGAGGTCGTTGCCGGTCACCGGCGTGCTGGCGCTACCGGCAGGTGGCGTGGTCAGGGTGAGGGTGATGTCGCGTAACCCGCGGCAGCGCAGGAGCGGGGCGCCGGGCGGGTGCGGTTGGGGCAGACAGTAGGGGACGGCGGCCCGGTCGAGGTGGTCGCGCAGGGTGAGGCAGCCGAGGTAGAAGGCGATCTGCTCGCGGAGCCGGGTGAAGAAGTGGTGGAGTTCGTCGGCGGCGCCGGACACGACGTCGGCGAGGGCCTGCAGAGCCCGGTCCTTCAGTGCCGTCACCGGATCATTGTTGCTGTCGCCGTCGACGATCGCTTCGAAAACATCTGCGGTGCGGGCGAATCCGCGTCGTACCCGGCGGGTGCGGGGTGGTTCGCGCAGCACGATGTCGGTCATGGTGTTGCCGATGCCCAGGCTCGCGTCGAATTCGATTCCGTGCTCCAGCTGTAGCGTCGTGAGCTGGGTGCACACGGCATCGAGGTAGGCGTCGTCGAACCGGGCGGTGGTGGCGACGAGCTCGGTCCAGCCGGTGGCCGACAGTCCGGGCGCGTGGTGGTGCAGCAGGGTCCGGAGCCGGCGCAGCAGTTCGAGTTGCGCGGCGAACGGTGCCGCCGCGAGGACCAGGGTGCCGCCCGCGCGTCGCCCGGCGCGGCTGGGCCAGCGCCGCACGGTGCTCGCGGTAGTGGCGATCGCATACACCTCGCGGGTGAGGTCCGGGTGGGTGCAGCAGTCGGTGAGAACGGCGTGCCGGTGGGCGATGACGGTGGGGTCGGCCACGGCGCGGAGGATGGTCGAGCGCATCGCGCCGGTCACGAAGTCGTCGCCGCCGCCGGCGATATCGATGACGCGGTGCAGGCCCAGATCGTCGAATACCGTGTCGCCGTAGCCGATCGGTGGGGCGTCGTGGTCGCCCGGGGACAGCAGGGTGAGTTTCATCGGGCCAGCCTCGCGGTGAGTTCGCGGTAGCCGAGTCCGTAGTGCCGGGCCAGTTCGGGGGCGTAGGTGTTGCGGTCGGCGGGGCGTCGCACGATACGGAAGCTGCGGTGGGTGACGTCGGCGGGGTCGGTGAGTGCCACCATCGAGACGGCGGCGGGATCGGCGTCGGCGAGTTCGTCGAAGAATCCGACCCACACGCCGCGAGTTCCCCGGCGCACGATTCGGGTGAGTACGTCGGCGGCGATGCGGTTTCCGTCGGTGGTGCCGGTGGTGCTGAAGCTCTCATTGAGCACGATGATGGTTTCGGCTGTCGCGGCGTCGAGGGTGTCGTGCATCGCTCGCAGCTCGGCCAGCAGCCGTCCGGACGGGTCACTGGCGTGTTCGGCGCGTTCGAAGTGGGTGAACAGCCGGTCCGGCAGTGGTAGGCGCGCGGTGCGGGCGGGGACCGGGCCGCCGAGGGCGGCGAAGTAGATCAGTTGGCCGATGCTGCGGGCGAAGGTGGTTTTGCCGCCCTGGTTGGGTCCGGTCACCACCAGGATCTGTTCGGTGTCGTCGAGCCGGAAGTCGTTGCATACCAGCGGATCCGGGTGCTGGATGGCGAGGGCGTAATCGTAGGCGCCGGTGGCGTGGATCGGGCGGCCCGGTGCGGCGATCTCGGGTAGGCAGCTGCGGTGGGTGGTCGTGGTGCAGCGTTGGGCGAAGCGCCGGTAGCGCAGGTAGAAGTGCAGTTCGCGTTCGAATTCGGCGATCTCGGTGGTGATGAATTCGTGGTGGCTGTCGGCGAATCGAGCCAGCCGGGTGAACGGGGTGCGGTGGCGGGCGACGACCCGGTCGAGGATCTGTTCTTCCGTCTGGTTCATATCCGGCCACTGCGGTGCGGGTGGGGTGCGCCGGTGGGGTGCGCCGAATCGGGCCAGCAGGGTGGTGATCGTGGCGGTGTAGTCGGTCGCGGGGGTTGCGCTGGTGACCTGAAGGGTGCGCTCGACCAGGCGGATGCGGTAGCGCACCTGTGCCAGTGCGTCGCGGACGGTGTCGATGTCGGCGGCGAGGCTCCGCAGCGCGGTGCCCGCGCAATAGGTGTCCAGGTGTGCCCGCCAGCGTTGCAGGGCTCGCGAGCGCAGTGGGAGCGCGGTGAGGGCGGTGTGTAGTTCGGTGACGGTCGTGACGTAGTCGGCGGCGGCGTCGAGGTGCCAGCGGTGGCGCTGGTAGGGGTGCGGCAGGCCGGTGGCCACATCGAGGCGGCGGTGGACCCGCCACATACCGATCGCGAAGTGCTCGGCGGCCGCGCGCAGGTCGTCGTCGTCGAGGTCGGTGAATACCTGTTGGCGGAAGGTGACGGTGTCGTGGTCGCGGACGGGGCGGTGTAGCAGGGGAGTGAGGTTGTGGTCGTCGCGGTCGCCGATGACGGCGGCGAGTATCGGGCCGAGTTCGAGGTCGGCGACGGCGTGTGCCCCGAGGTGGACCGTCGGGATCTGTTCGGGTGGTCTCGGCCACAGAATGCTGACGGTGCTCATCCCCACCTTGCTTTCCGGGCCCGCGGTCGTCGTGAACGGTGTGCGGGTTCCTGGGGTGAGGGTAGAAGCAATGCTTACCGGCCGTCAAGTAATGATCCTGCTCGATATATACAGCCAGCTGTGCAGTTGGCTGTATAAAAGCGTAGGGTCGAGGTGTGTCCGAACATCCCGCATCCACCGCCGCGGTAGCCGCCGACCTGCGTGTCACCGTCAGCCGGCTGCTGCGGAAACTGCGCGCCCAGGCCGAGGGCAGTGACCTCACCACATCGCAGAGTTCGGTACTGATCCGCCTCGAACAGAACGGGCCCGCCACCGCCACCGAACTTGCCGGCGCAGCCGGAATGCGCCCGCAATCGATGGCGAAAATCGTGCGCGCGCTCGAAGAGGCCGGACTCGTCAGCGGACAACCCCACCAGGCCGACGGACGCAAAACCGTCCTCGACCTCACCGACGCCGCCCGCGAAGAATTCCGCACCGGACGCCGCGCCAAAGAGGACTGGCTCACTCGGGTCATCGACGACGAACTCACCGACGCAGAAATCCGGCAGCTGGCCGCCGCCGTCGGTCTGCTCGACCGCATCGCCCGCGCCACCTGAGCCGCCACCGCACCCGACTGTGCCGTCGACCCGCGGCATCCTCGCGTTCCGCACCGCGCTCAGCAAAGGATCGACCATGCTCCGTACCGAACAACCGTCCCCCGCCCCGACCGTGACCGATCCCGGCACCAGCGCGCCCCACCGCCGCAGAGCAGGTCTCACCGGCGCTGCCGGCCAGTGCGGTGAGTTCGCGCCGGGGACCCGCTCGTGACAGCCGCACCCACGCACACCACACCGGTAGGACAGGCGCCCTTCTCCGCCCGTTTCCTGGGTCCGCTGCTGCTGGGCTCCACCCTCAACCCGATCAACACCTCCACCATCGCCACCGCGTTGGTCGGAATCGGTGTCGACTTCCACAAAGGTCCCGGCACCACCGCCGTGCTCATTTCGGTGCTGTATCTGTGCAGTGCGATCGCGCAACCCACCATGGGCAAACTCGCGGATCTGTTCGGGCCGCGGCGCGTGTTCATCGGCGGGTTGCTCATCCTCGTCGCCGGTGGCGTACTGGGCACCGCGGCACCCGCCTTCGAATTTCTCGTGGTGTCGCGCGCATTGATCGGAATCGGCACCTCCGCGGCCTTCCCGACCGCGATGACACTGGTCCGCCGCCGCGCCGACGAGGCCGGCACCGGTGTCCCCGGGCCGGTGCTGGGCAACTTCTCCATCGCCGCCCAGGTGACCTCGGTGGTCGGATTGCCGCTGGGTGGGGTGCTCGCCGGGGTGTTCGGCTGGCGTGCGATCTTCTTCGTCAACGTGCCGCTGGCCCTGTTCGCCCTCGTCGCCACGCTGACCGGCGTACCGAAGGATCGGCCGCCGGCACGGGCCGGGCGTTCGCCGGCGGCTGCGGTCGACATCATCGGAATCGTCCTGTTCGCTGCCACCGTCGTCAGCGTGCTCACCCTGCTGTCGGATCTGCGTACCCCGATCTGGTGGCTGATTCCGGTCGCCGTGATCCTCGGTGCCGCGCTGATCGGCTGGGAACGGCGCGCGCGCAGCCCGCTCATCGATGTCGGGATGCTCACCCGCAATGCCGGTCTGCTCCGCACCTACCTGCGGCAGGCGGTGGTCGCGCTGGGCACCTACACCGCGCTCTACGGCACCAGTCAATGGATGGAACAGGCCGCGCACTACAGCGCTTTCCAGGTGGGCCTTATCCTGTTGCCGCTGTCGGCGATCAGCATCGTGGTGGCCCGCGTGGTGTCCGACCGCGGTTGGATCCGGGTGCCGCTGACAGTGGCCGGTGCCGCCCTGGTCGCCACCGGCGTGGTCATGTTCACCATCACCTCCCGGTCGCCGGTGATCGTGCTGATCGCGATGTCGCTGCTGTTCGGCGTCGCCAGTGGTTTCAGCGGATTCGCCAATCAGGCCGCGCTCTACATGCAGGCTCCCGCCGACCAGGTGGCCGTCGCTTCGGGGCTGTTTCGCACCTTCGCCTACATGGGGGCGATCTTCTCCTCCAGCCTGATCGCACTCACCTTCGGTCCCGCCACCACCGACACCGGCCTGCACACCATCGCGTGGGTGATCGTCGGGCTCGGTGTCGCGGTCGCAGCGATGACGGTGCTGGACAACCGGATTCCCGCGCGAACCGGAGTCCACCCGGAACCGCAGGCGCAGTGAGCGGTCACATGCGCAGCGGCAGACCCGCCCGGATCCGCTGCATCCGGTCCGCGTGCACCATGTGCGCACGTTCGAGCAGCGCGGACAGATCCTCGGCACCGAAGCGGTGCACGTACTTGTCCGGTAGTTTCGCCATGGTCCGTTCCGAGGCGAGCATTCGGTCGTAGGTCGCCTCGCGCACCGACTGCTCACCCTCGTAGCCCAGATCCAGATATCTGCTCGCGTATCGGCGCGCACCCGCGACCGCGGTCTGTGCTCGCCCGGCGGGGCTCCACAGCGACACCACGACCGTCACCAGCAGAATCGCCACGATCACCACCAGCGACCACACCGTGGATATCTCACCCACCGGTACCGGGTCGCCGTCGTTGATGAACGGGACACTGTTGTGGTGCAAGGCGTGCAGGATCAGTTTCACGCCGATGAAACTCAGCACCACCGCCAGCCCGAACCCCAGATAGATCAGCCGGTCCAGCAGACCTTCGAGGACGAAGAACAGTTGTCGCAATCCCAGCAGTGAGAACGCGGTCGCGGTGAACACCAGAAAGACGTTCTGGGTGAGCCCGAAGATCGCCGGAATGGAATCGAGGGCGAACAACACGTCGGTGCCGCCGATCGCGATCATCGCCGACACCATCGGCGTCATTCGGCGCCGGCCGTCGACCCTGGTGGTCATCGCGCTGCCGTCGTAGAAGTCGGTGGTGCGTAACAGTTTCCGGGTCAACCGCACCACGACACCGTCACCGGAGTGGCTGTTCTCCCCTTCGGGCCGCAACATGTTGCCCGCGGTGATCAGCAACAGCCCGCCGAACAGGTAGAACACCCACGCGAACCGGTTGATCAGGGTCGAGCCCAGGAAAATGAACCCGGTCCGCGCCGCCAACGAGATCACGATCCCCACCAGCAGCACCTTCTGCTGGGCGGCGGCCGGGACGCGGAACGCGGTGAAGATCACCAGGAAAACGAACAGATTGTCCACCGACAACGCTTTTTCGGTGATGTAGCCGGCGAAATACTCCACCCCCATCTCCGAACCGCCCAGCCCCCACACCACGAAACCGAAGGCGACCGCTACACCCACATACGCGACAGACCACACCACCGATTCGGACAACGAGGGGGTTCGGGCGCCGCGCACGTGAAAGACGAAATCGAACACCAGCAGCACGACGATCAACGCCAGTGTGCCGAGCCAAGCCACCAGTGGAACGGTCACGACGACCTCCTGTGCCCGAAAAGTCTCGCCGTGACTGTAACGCCCGCGTGTGGCGGCCGGTTGCCACCGACATGCGGGGGCGTGCGGCGGGGAGCGCCCGTGCAGGCGAATGCCCCGCGCACGCGGTGGTGCGCGGGGCATTCGCCTGGCCGTGGATCAGTTCAGGTCGAACCGGTCGGCGTCCATCACCTGCGTCCATGCGGCGATGAAATCGTCGACGAACTTGCGTTTCGCGTCGTCGGCGGCGTACACCTCCGCGAGGGCGCGCAAGCGTGAGTTCGCGCCGAACACCAGATCAACCCGGCTCGCGGTCCACCGCTGTGCCCCGGTGGTCCGGTCGGTACCGACATAGGTGCCGTCGTCGGCGTCCGACGGCTTCCATTCGGTGCCCATGTCGACCAGGTTGACGAAGTAGTCGTTGCTCAGCACACCGGGATTCGCGGTGAGCACACCGAGCGGTGACTGTTTGAAGTTCGCGTCGAGTACGCGCATACCGCCGACGAGTGCGGTCATCTGCGGTGCCGTCAGGTTCAGCAGGTTCGCCTTGTCGACGAGCAGATATTCCGGCGGCAGCGGGTTGGCCTTACCCAGATAGTTGCGGAATCCGTCGGCGGCGGGCTCGAGTTCGGCGAAGGACTCCACATCGGTGAGTTCCTGGTCGGCGTCGGTGCGGCCCGGAGTGAACGGCACCGTGACCTGGAATCCGCCGTCGGCGGCAGCCTTCTCGATGGCGGCGACTCCGCCGAGCACCACCACGTCGGCGAACGACACCCGTACCGCGCCGGTCTGTTCGGAATTGAACGCTTCCTGCACACCTTCGAGGGTGCGGATCACCTGTGCCAGTTCGTCCGGGTCGTTGACCGCCCAGCCCGACTGGGGTGCCAACCGCAGCCGGCCGCCGTTCGCGCCGCCGCGTTTGTCGCTGCCCCGGAAGGTCGAGGCGGCGGCCCACGCGGTGGACACCAACTGCGGCACCGTCAGCCCCGAGGACAGCAGTTTGGTTTTCAATGCCGCGATCTCGGTGGCGCCGATCAGTTCGTGATCGACCGCGGGGATCGGGTCCTGCCACAGCAGTGTCTGTTCGGGCACCAGGGCACCCAGATACCGTGCCTTGGGGCCCATATCGCGGTGGATCAGTTTGTACCAGGCCTTGGCGAATTCGTCGGCCAATTCCTCGGGATGGTCGAGCCAGCGGCGGGTGATCGGTCCGTAGATCGGGTCGAACCGCAGCGACAGGTCGGTGGTCAGCATGCCGGGTGCGCGGCGTTTGGCGGGATCGTGGGCGTAGGCGACGGTATCGGCGCCGGCGCCGTCGCGGGGTGTCCACTGCCAGGCACCGGCGGGGCTTTTCGTCTTCTCCCACTCGTAGCCGTAGAGGGTTTCCAGGAAGTTGTTGTCCCAGACGGTGGGGGTGGAGTTCCAGGTCACTTCCGGGCCGCCGCCCATGGCGTCGTCACCGAGGCCGGCGCCGAAGGAGCTCTTCCAGCCCAACCCCATCTGTTCCAGGGGTGCGGCTTCGGGTTCGGGGCCGACCTGATCGGCACGGCCCGCGCCGTGAGTTTTACCGAAGGTGTGCCCGCCGACGATCAGGGCTGCGGTTTCGACGTCGTTCATCGCCATCCGGCGGAATGTTTCGCGGATGTCGATCGCCGCGGCCAGCGGGTCCGGTTCACCGTTGGGGCCTTCGGGGTTGACGTAGATCAACCCCATCTGGACCGCGGCCAGCGGATTCTCCAGATCTCTTTCTCCCGAGTAGCGTTCGTCGCCGAGCCAGGTCGATTCGGGGCCCCAGTAGATTTCTTCGGGTTCCCAGGCGTCGGTGCGGCCGCCGCCGAATCCGAAGGTCTGCAACCCCATGGAGTCGAGTGCGACGTTGCCGGCGTAGACGATGAGGTCCGCCCACGACAGTTTGCGCCCGTATTTCTGTTTCACCGGCCACAGCAAGCGGCGGGCACGATCGAGTAGCACATTGTCGGGCCAGCTGTTGAGCGGCGCGAAGCGTTGCATGCCCGATCCGGCGCCGCCGCGGCCGTCTTCGATGCGGTAGGTGCCGGCCGCATGCCAGGCCATTCGCACGAACAGCGGACCGTAGTTCCCGAAGTCGGCGGGCCACCACGGCTGCGAATCGGTCATCACCGCGACGATGTCGTCGGCGACCGCCTGCAGGTCGAGTGTCGAGAATTCGGCTGCGTAATCGAAGTCGGCACCCATCGGGTCGATTTCGGCCGGGTTGTGCTGCAGAATGTTCAGATTCAATTGTTCGGGCCACCAGTCGCGGCTGCCGCCGCCTTCCACCGGCCGCTTCATGCGACCGACGACGGGGCACCCGCTCTGCGGAGGTTCGGTATTGGCTTCGGCGATGGGTGGGTGTTCCTCGGGCACGTTCGGTTTCCTTTCCGGGGGAGGGACGGGTGAATCGGGCTGCGATTCACGACGGTGAACGAGATGTCGGTGGGGAACAGGAAGGACACAACCCCCAATAGATGACTTCGGCCTCGTCGAGCGCGAAACCGCGGTCGTCGGCGGCCGTCAGGCACGGTGGGGCACCGACCGCGCAGTCGACATCGGCGATGGCACCGCAGGTGCGGCAGACCAGGTGGTGGTGGTTGTCGCCTACTCGCGTCTCATAGCGCGCCACCGACCCCATCGGCTGGATCCGGCGTAGCAGACCTGCCTCGGTCAACGCCCGCAACACGTCGTAGATCGCCTGATGGGAGACCGTGCCGAGGGTGGCACGAACCAGGCCGAGGACCGTGTCGGTGTCGGTGTGCGGATGGTCGGCCACAGCGGCCAGCACCGCGAGCCGCGGGGCCGTCACCCGCAGCGCGGCCCGGCGCAACTGGCGCTCGTAATCCGCTGTGGTGGACACGTTCGGAAGTATGACTCATTCCAGTAAGCGCGTGTCCCGAAATGGAGAACTCGTTTCGCGGACCTGTGGTTGCTGTGGCAGTTGAGGCTCGTGACCGGTTCGATACCCGACCGCCCCGCCGGGCTCGAATCGGTAACGGCCGCCGCAGGTTCCGCCGTCACCGCCGGAAAATTCGGGCGCGAGAAGTGTGGGCATATCGTGACCGGCACGATTTGCGCCGATTTACGGGAGTTATCGGAAAGAGACGTTTATCCACGGCCGCCGCGCCGTCGAATATTACGTACAACACACTGCCGCGAGTGCGACCCGTGCCCGCAAGGCCGACCGGAGAACCTGATGAATGACAACGACGTCGGATGAGGAATCACCGGCTGCGACGCGAACCTGGTCGCTGACCGCGACATGCCATCGCGACGGATGGACCACATCTGCACCCCATCGATAACGGTCGCCACGTCGCTGCATCAATTCTATATTTTCGCCCACCGTTGAGGCGAGGGATACCCGCGTGCGATTGCACGCGGCGGTAGACGTCGCCGTTTTCTCGCGCTGTCGCGCGCGGAATCCGTACTCGCGGAACATTTCCGCAGGTGCGGGGTCCGGCCCGGGCGATACACACCGTATGGAGGACCGGTGACACAATTCAAGAGCAACTTCGACCGTGACCTGTCGAAGTCAGCGCGGATACGCCCGGCCATTTCCGCCGGGACCCCTGTTCCGGACGACGGTGCGGGAACGAATTCCCCGGTGGACGAATCCGGTTCCGCGGCACCTCGTGAACTGTTCGAACTGACCGCGGCGCAACGAGGAATCTGGTTCGCCCAGCACCTCACCGGAGAATCACCCATTTCCGTCGCGCAATATGTGGAAATAGCGGGTGAACTGAACGCGGAACTACTCGTCGACGCCTGCCGCACCGCCGCCCGAGAATTCGGTTCCGGACATATCCGGTTGGCCGAGGTGGACGGCGAACCCTGCCAGTTCGTCGACGACCGCGGACCGTCGGTCTCGATCATGGACGTCCGACGCCACCCCGACCCGGTCGCCACCGCGCATCGGCTGATGACCGAGGACTACTGCGCCCCGCTAGACCTGCTGCACGACCCGCTGATGAAGGCCATCGTCTTCCACGTCGGCACCGATCACTACCTGTGGTACCAGCGCGCCCACCACATCGTGCTCGACGGATTCGCCGCCGTCACCATGCTGCAGCGGATCACCGAGCTGTACAACGCCTGGGCCGGTGGGGTGCAACCGCCGCCCTGCGGTGCGAAAGATCTGCGTGAAATCACCGAGCAGGACCTCGCCTACCGCAGGTCGACCCGCTTCGACAACGACCGCAATTATTGGACCGACCATGTGGCGGGCGCACCTGCGGCCGTCAGCCTCGCCGGCAGTGTCGGCAAGCCCACCATTCATCCGGCACTGGTCGGCACGCCCCTGTCCGCAGAGACCGCACACCTGCTCGACGTGGCCGCCACCGAGCACGCCGGCAGCGTCACACCGATCGTGGTCGCCGCCTTCGCCGCCTACCTGGCCCGCATGACCGGTAGCGAGGAACTGCTGCTGAGCCTGCCGGTATCGGGGCGGCACTCCGCGGTGCTGCGCCGTTCCGGCGGCATGGTCGCCAATGTGGTCCCGCTGCGTATCCGGGTCGGCGCCCGCGACGTCGGAGCACTGATCGCCGCCGTGCAGGGCGAGCTCACCAGCGCACTGCGCCGACAGCGCTACCGGCAGGAAGACATCTTCCGCGATATGGGGCTCGCCCGCGACGAGACAGCATCGTTCGGCCCGGCGGTGAACCTGATGATGGTCGACAACGAGGTCGTCCTCGGCACTACCACCGGTCGCCTGCACGTGCTGACCTCCGGGCCCACTGCCGACCTGTTCGTCAACATCTATCCCGGTGCCGGCAAGAACAGCACCCGCATCGACTTCCAGGGCAATCCGAACATCTACAGTGGCGACGAACTGGCCCGCCATCATCAACGGTTCCTGAGGTTCCTACACGATTTCCTCGCCGGCGGCCCGAACCGGCCCGTCACCGCGCTGTCACTGCTCGACGGGCACGAAACCGCCACCTTGCTGCCCGTACGCGGGCCACAAGGGGTCCGAACACGGCTGCTGCCCGACATTCTCACCGACAGTGCGCGCCGCCACCGCAACGCACCGGCACTGGCGGGGCCCGGAGCGGGTCTCACCTACGGTGAGCTCGACACCGCTTCTTCCCGGCTGGCCCGCCATCTCATCGCGTTGGGCTGCGGCCCCGAGACCACCGTCGCGGTGATGCTGCGGCGTTCGGTCGATTCGGTCGTCGCGGCGTGGGCGGTGGCCAAGAGCGGTGCCGCCCTCGTGCAGGTGGATCCGGAGTATCCGGCCAAACGCATCGAGCACATGATCACCGACAGCGGTGCCCGCGTCGGCATCACCGACAGCGCCCATCGCGGCCGGCTGCCCCACACGGTGCCCGCGGTAGTCGTCGACGATGCCGGCACTGTTGCCGCCTGCCGCGGGCGCGCGGAAGGGCCGATCACCGACATCGAACGGACCCGCCCACTACGCCCGGGCAACCTCGCCTACATCACTTACACCTCCGGATCCACCGGCGTCCCCAAAGGTGTTCAGGTCACCCACACCGGGCTGGCGAACCTCATCGCCGACCGCAGCGAAACCTGCCATATCGACGAAAACGCCCGGGTGTCGTATGCGTTGTCGCCCAGTTTCGATGCCTCCCTGGAGCAATTCCTGCTCTGCTTCGCTGTCGGCGCGACGCTGCTGATCGTGCCACCGGAGGTGATCGGTGGAGAACCGCTGACCCGGCTGTTGGCCGACGAACACGTCACCCACCTCACCCTCACCCCGGCGGTGCTGGCCACCGTGGACCCGCGCCCACTGACCGAAGTACGCGCGGTCGTGGTCGGGGGAGACGTGTGTCCGCCGCACGTCGTGCAACGCTGGACCCGCAACACCGCCACCACCATGTACAACGAGTACGGTCCGACCGAGACCACGGTGACCGCGGCCGGTGCCACCCTCGCCGCCGATCGCACCCCCACCGTCGGCGGCCCGGTACGCGGAGTATCGGCGATGGTGCTCGACCGAGCCCTGCAGGCGGTGCCGAAAGGTACTGCGGGAGAGCTGTATCTGGCAGGGCCCGGGGTAGCGCGAGGCTACTGTGGTCGTTACGCCGAGACCGCGGGCCGCTTCGTCGCCGATCCGCACGGCCGCCGGGGGGAACGCATGTACCGCACCGGTGATCTGGCGCGCTGGGTCGGCGACGACGCGGCACCGGCACTGGAACTATTGGGACGCAGCGACTTCCAGGTGAAGATACGCGGCTACCGGATCGAACCCGGTGAGGTGGATGCGGCGTTGACCGCGCACCCCGAGGTCGACATCTCGGTCACCGTGCCGGTGCCCAACAACACCGGCACCACCGTGCTCGCCTCCTATGTCGTCGCCCAGCCCGGCCATCGCATCGACGCGCTGCAACTGCAGCAGTTCGCCCGCGACACGCTGCCACCGCACCTGGTTCCGACGGTGATCACGCCACTGGACGCGCTGCCGGTCAACGCGTTCGGCAAACTCGACCGGTCCGCGCTGCCCGCGCCGGTCTTCGCCGCCGCGACCACCGGCCGTGCACCGTCCACACCCCGCGAGATCACTCTCGCGGCGCTGTTCGGGGAGATCCTCGGCGCCGGCGAGCAGGTCGGCGCCGACGACAGCTTCTTCGCCCTCGGCGGCGACAGCATCCTGTCCATCCAGCTGGTGGCTCGTGCGAAAACCGCGGGGCTGCACCTGTCCACGCAGGATGTGTTCGAACACAAAACGGTCGCGGGCCTGGCGCTGGCGGCGACCGAGGCCGGTGCCGGGCCGCAGCTGCGTGAACTGCCCGACGGTGCCGTCGGCACCATGCCGCTGTCGCCAATCATGTACGCGATGCTCGACCGCGGGCATGTCGACCGCTTCGCCCAAGCCACCCTCGTGCAGCTGCCCGACGACATCGAACGAGACGACCTGGTGGCGGCATTGGCAGCGGTTGTCGACCACCACGACATGCTGCGTGCGGCACTGCGCACCTCCCACACCGGCAGCCACCACATCGATATCGCCGCACCCGGCGGCGTCGACGCCGCGGCCGCACTGCACCAGGCCCGGTTGGATCGCCGCGACGACACCGAAATCGACGCACACCTGCAGGCGGCCGCCGACCGGCTCGACCCCGGCAACGGGATCGTGCTGCAGGCGGTGTGGCTCAGCGACCCGCAGCGGCGGGGCCCGGACCTGCTGTGGCTGGTGATCCACCATCTCGCCGTCGACGCGGTGTCGTGGCGCATCCTGCTCGCCGACCTGGCCGGCGCCTGGCGCCGCATCGCCGACGGCAGTGACCCGAGCCTGCCCGCGTCCACCACCTCGGTGCGGCGTTGGACGCACGGATTGATCGAACAGGCGCCCGCCCGGCGGGCCCGCGAACTCGACGCGTGGACCGCGCTGCTCGCAGCGGGAGACGAACCGCTCGGCACCGCAGCGCTGGACCCCGCACGCGATACCGCCGCCACCAGCGGGCAGGTTCGGGTCCGTATTCCCGCCGATGTCACCGACGCGATCCTCACCATCATCCCGGCCCGATTCCACGGCAACGCCAACGATCCGCTGCTCGCGGCGCTGGCTCTGGCGCTGGCCCGGTGGCGGCGCAACCGTGGTGGCGCCGCGGGCAGCGAACTGATCTCGCTGGAAGGCCACGGCCGGGAAGAACATGCCGTGCCCGGCGCCGATCTCAGCGCCACCGTCGGCTGGTTCACCACCCGCTTCCCGGTGCGCCTCGACCTGGAAGGGATCGGCACCGACGACGCGTTCGCCGGTGGTGCCGCCGCGGGCCGGGCCATCGCCCGCGTCAAGGAACATGTGCGTGCGATTCCCGACAACGGGATCGGCTACGGCATGCTGGCCTGCCTGGACGCCGACGCTGCCCGTGTGCTCGCCGACGCGCCGCAACCACAGATCGCGTTCAACTATCTCGGCCGGGTCGGCGCCCACGAACACACCGGGCCGTGGACACCGACCACCGAATTCACCGCGCTGACCGCGACCGGTGACCCGCGGATGGCGTTACCGGCGGTACTCGATGTCAACGCGATCGCCGAAGCCGGCGTGGACGGCCTCGAAATCGACGCCACCTGGGATTACGCGACCGCGGTGCTGTCCGCGGACGAGGTCGAGGAACTGGCCGCGTTGTGGGTGCGGGCGCTGCGCGCGCTGGCCGACCATGTGGGCTCCGACACCGCGGGCGGGTTCACCCCCTCGGACTTCCCGCTGGTCACCGTCGGCCAGGACGATATCGACCGGTGGCTGCTGGAATATCCGACCACCACCGATGTGTGGCCGCTGACCGCACTGCAGACCGGGCTGCTGTTCCACGCCGTCTACGACAGCAGCGGCAACGACGACGGCTACACGGTGCAGGCGAGACTGACCCTGGCCGGACAGGTGGACGCCGGACGCATGCGAGGTGCCGCGCAAACGGTGCTCGACCGCCACGACAGCCTGCGCACCGCGTTCGTCGAGAGCGCCGACGGGCCCCGCCAGATCGTGGTGGGCGCGGTCCGCGCCGACTGGGAGCACACCGACCTCACCGAGATCGCCGACCCCGGTGAACGGGCCCGTGAACACGAGCGGCTCATCGCCGACGCGGCGCGCCCCTTCGACACCGCGCGCCCGCCGCTGCTGCGGATGCGGCTGATCCGTACCGGCGCAGACGAATTCGAGTTGCTGATCACCAACCATCACATCGTCCTCGACGGCTGGTCGATGCCGTTGCTGATCGGGGAACTGCTCACCGCCTACCTCGGTGAGCAGGCGGCGGTGCAGCTGCCGGCGGCCGGCACCTACCGCGACTATCTGCACTGGCTGCACACCCGCGACCGTGACGCCGCCGTCGACGCGTGGGCGCGGACACTGGCCGGGCTGCACACCCCCACTCTGGTGACCGGTCGGCCCGAGCGGGCCGCCACCGCCGAAACCGGTGCCCTGTCGCGGCAGTTGAACGCCGACACCGCCGCCGCGATCGGTGCGTTGTCACGCTCGCACGGGGTCACCGCCAACACCACCGTGCAGGTCGCGTGGGCGATGCTGTTGTCGGTGCTGACCGGTGAGCCCGATGTGGTGTTCGGTAACACCGTCACCGACCGGCCACCGCAGTTGCCCGGTGTGGCCGACATGATCGGGTTGTTCATCAACACCGTGCCGGTACGGGTGCGCCTCGACCCGGCCGAGACGGTCGCCGAACTGCTGGCCCGGGTGCAGTCCGAGCAGGCCGCCACTCTCGAACACCGTCATCTCGGCCTCGCCGAGATCCAGCGCGCCACCGGGTTCACCGACATGTTCGACACGGTGACCGTGCTCGAGTCCTATCCGCTGGACCGTGACCGGCTCGCCGGCATACTCGGCGCCGCCGGGGTGGAACTGGTCGACGTCGACGCCCACGACGCCACCCCGTACCCGCTGAGCCTGCAGGTGACCCCGCCGCGGCCCGGCACCGAGGCCCTCAGCGACGACGGAACCCACACCGTCACACTGCGTTTCACTCGCGACCGGTTCGACACCGGCACTGTCGAGGCACTGCTGGAGCGGTTCGAGGTGATCCTGTCGCGGCTGGTGTCGCAACCGGGCGGGGTCGTCGGCGCCGTCAACGGCTGCGACGACCGCGAATACGCCGAACTGCTGCGCGCGCAATGCGGTGCCGCCCCCACGCCCGAACGCACCCTGGCCCGGATCCTCGCCGACACCGCGCACACCTTTCCCGACGCGATCGCGCTGCGCGACGACACCCGCACCCTCACCTACGGTGAGCTCGCCGCGCGTGCGGAGCTGCTCGCGGGCCTGCTGCACGCGCGCGGGGCGCGCCCGGAAACATTCGTCGCGATCGTGGTGCCACGCTCCGCGGAACTGGTGATCGCGATGTGGGCGGTGGCGCGCACCGGCGCCGCCTTCGTGCCTCTCGATCCGGCCAACCCCACCGCGCGTATCACCGAACTGCTGCGTGACTGTGGCGCCACCCTCGGCGTGACCGTGGGCGCGGTGGCGCATCAACTGCCCGACACCGTCGACTGGGTGCGGGCGGAGGCCGTCGATTTCCTGGCCGGTGTGCCGGACCTCCCGGCCGCTGCACCGCGGCTGGACAACCCGGCCTACCTGATCTACACCTCCGGATCCACCGGCACCCCGAAAGCGGTGCTGGTCACCCACCGGGGGCTCGCCGACCTCGTCGCCGAGCAGATCGAAGCGTTCGACGCCGACCCGACCTCGACGGTGCTGCAGGTCGCCTCACCCGGCTTCGACGCCTGCCTGTCGGAGATCCTGCTCGCCCACAGCAACGGTGCCGCGCTGGCGATCGCACCCCCGCACGTCTACGCCGGGGCCGCGCTCGAACAGTTACTGCGCGAGCGTGCGGTCACCCACGCGATCATCACCCCGTCGGTGCTCGACACCATGGATCCCCTCGGGCTGCCCGGCCTGCATACCGTCGCCGTGGTCGGTGAAGCCACCGGCGCGGATCTCGTCACCCGGTGGGCGCCGGGGCGGCGGCTGATGAACCACTACGGGCCGACCGAGGCCACCATCTGGGCGACCGGTTCCGATGCGCTGACACCGGGGGAGCCGGTCACCATCGGTGGCCCCATCCGCGGCCTGGCCGTGTCGGTGCTCGATGCGTGGCTGCGACCGGTGCCGGTCGGTGTCACCGGCGAACTGTATCTCGGGGGGCCTGCCCTGGCGCGCGGCTACTTCGGGCGTCCGGTGACCACCGCGTCGCGCTTCGTCGCCGACCCGCAGTCACCGCGCGGGGAGCGGCTCTACCGCACCGGTGACAGTGTGCGCTGGATCCGCACCCGCAGCGGGCTGGAACTGCAGTATCTGGGGCGTGGTGACCAACAGGTGAAAATTCACGGGTTGCGGATCGAACCGGGGGAGATCGACGCCCACCTGGCCCGTCACGAATCCGTCGCCACGGTCGCCACTGTCGCGCAGCCGGGCCCGGCCGGTGATCCGGTGCTGGTGTCCTATGTCGTGGCGGCACCCGGCGCCAGGCTCGACGCGCAGGCACTGCACGCCGAACTGGATTCGGAGCTGGCGCATTACATGAATCCGGCCGCGATCGTCGAACTCGACGAGATGCCACGCACCCGGGTCGGCAAGATCGATCGTCGAGCATTGCAACGCAACCGGTTCCGCCCCGACAACGACAGTGGTGGGCGGGCTCCGGCAACCCTCGACGAGCATCTGGTGGCGAAACTGTTCGCCGAAGTGCTGCACCTGGACACCATCGGCGCCGACAGCAACTTCTTCACCCTCGGTGGCGACAGCATCGTCTCCATGCGACTGGTCGCGCTCGCCCGAGAAGCCGGGCTCACCCTCACCCCACGCGACATCTTCGAAGGGAAAACCGTCGCCGCGATCGCCGACATCGTCCACCGCGCCGGTGACCCCGAACCCGAACCCTCACCCGCCGCAGCACACCCGGCCGCAGCACCCGCCGACCTCACCCCCGACACCCTCACCGACACCGAGGTCGAGCGGCTACGGCGACACTACCGCGGCCTGACACAGGTGTGGCCGCTGTCGCCGATGCAAGCGGGGATCCACTTCCACTCCACCTACAACCCCGATACCGCCGGCGACACCTACACCGTGCAGACCGCGATCGAGTTCACCGGCACCGTCGACGGCGCCCGGCTGCGCCACGCCGCCCAAGTGCTCATCGACCGCCACGACATCCTGCGCGCCGCCTACCCCGACACCACCGCCGGCCCGTGCCAGATCGTCGTCGAGCATGCTGCCGTCCGCTTCCACCACGTCGACCTCAGCGCCGCCCCGACCCCCGCCCTCGAAGCCGAACAGATCGCCGCCGGCGACGCCGCCGCAGGTTTCGACCTGACCGTGCCGCCACTGATCCGGTTCACCCTCATCCGCGTGCACGACGACACGTTCCGGCTGCTGATCACCAACCATCACATCATCCTCGACGGCTGGTCGATGCCACTGCTGATGGCCGAACTGCTCGACTACTACACCACCCCCGACCGTGCCGGCACCGCCGCACCCGCCCCCAGCTACCGCGACTACCTGTCCTGGCTCGACCGCCAGGACGCCCCCACCTCCCTCGCCGCCTGGGCCGACAGGTTCCGCGACGTCGAGCACCCCACCCGGGTCGCGCGCGCCGACGCCGCCACCCGTACCGCATCCGCGGGCGAGCTCACCGTCCCCCTCGCGCCCGCCGACGTGGCCCGGCTACGCGCAGGCGCCGCCGACACCCAGGTGACACTCAACACCGTCGTCGCCGCCGCATGGGCACTGAACCTGCGCGTGCTCACCGGCGACACCGACGTGATCTTCGGGACCGCCGTCTCCGGGCGGCCCCCCGAACTCGCCGGAGTCGACCAGACCCTCGGCATGTTCCTCAACACCGTCCCGGTGCGCGTCGCTCTCGACCCCGCCGCCACCGTCGCCGGACTGCTCACCGGCATCCAGAACGACAGCGCCCGCATGCTCGACCACCACTACATCGGGCTGCCCGACATCCACCGCGCCGCCGGAACCAGCGCACTGTTCGACACCGCGATCACGTTCCAGTCGTTCCCCATCGACCGGGCCGCCCTGCAACAACTCGTCGACGCGGCCGGGCTGCGCGTGGACACCCTCACCGGCGTCGACGCCACCCCGTACCCGCTGAGCCTGGTCGTCGCCCCCGAACACCCCGAACCCGACCGGGCGCCCGCACAATACGGGTCGCAACCCCACGGGCTGCGCCTCACCCTGCGCTACCTCGACACCGAATTCGACCACGACACCGCCCGCACGATCCTCGACCGCTTCGTCGACCTACTCCACGCGCTCGCCGCCGACCCGAACACCCCCATCGCGCACCTCACCCCCGACCGGGAACCGCCCCCCGCGCGGCCCACCACCGGCCGCCACCACATCCCCGACACCCTCGACGCCATCCTCACCGCCTCCGCCGCCGCCCGGCCCGACAGCGTCGCCGTCCGATCCGGCGAGACCACCCTCACCTACACCGAACTCGACACCCGCTCCAACCGGCTCGCCCGGCTGCTGCTGGAACGTGGCCTCACCACCGGCACCGTCGTGGCCTGCGCGCTCACCCGCTCGGCGGAGTCGGTCATCGCGTTGTGGGCCGCCGCGAAAGCCGGCGCCACCTACCTGCCCGTCGACCCCAACCTGCCACCCGAACGCCTCGCATTCCTGCTGTCGGACTCCGGCGCCGCGCTCGTACTCACCGACACCGACGTCGCGCACCGGCTGCCCACCGACCTCGACCTGCTCCGCATCGACGACCCCGCCACCCGCCGCGAACTGGACACCCGCGCCGGTGGGCCCGTCACCGACACCGAACGCGGCGCCACCCTCACCGCCGACCACACCGCCTACCTGATCTACACCTCCGGATCCACCGGCACCCCCAAAGGTGTGCTCCTCACTCACCGGGGACTGTCCGATATCGTTGCCGCGCAACGGCGCCTGCTCGGCACCGACGCCACCGCCACCGTGCTGCAGGTCGCCTCACCCAGCTTCGACGCCTCGATCTTCGAAATCCTCGCCGCACACGGCTCCCACGGCAGTCTCGTCATCGCCCCACCACAGATCTACGGCGGACCCGAACTGGCGGCGCTGCTGCGCGCCGAAAACGTCTCCCACGCCGTGCTGACCCCCTCCGCGCTGGCCACACTGCCCGACGACGACCTGCCCGATCTGCGAGTCCTGGCCACCGCCGGGGAACCCGTCGGCACCGAACTCGTGGACCGATGGGCGCCGCACCGCGCCATGATCAACCTCTACGGTCCCACCGAATCCACCATCTGGGCCACCGCGAGCAACCCCCTGACCCGCGGCGCACCGATCACCATCGGCACCCCCGCCGGACCCGTGGCCACCACCGTCCTCGACACCTGGCTGCGGCCCGTCCCCGACGGCACCGCAGGGGAGCTGTATCTGTTCGGGCCCGCCCTCGCCGACGGCTACCTGCACCGCACCGCCCTGACCGCGAACCGTTTCGTCGCCTGCCCCTACGGCGAGGCCGGGCAGCGCATGTACCGCACCGGCGACCTGGTGCGCCGCACCCGCGACGGCGACCTGGAATTCGTGGGACGCAACGACTTCCAGGTCAAGATTCGCGGCAACCGCGTCGAACTCGCCGAAATCGACGCCGTCCTCGGCGCCCGCGCCGACGTCGCTTTCACGGTCACCGTGCCCCGCACCGACGACGGGCGCCCCGCCTACCTGGTGTCCTATGTGCTGCCCGCAGCAGACGCCGACCCCACCGCCACCGAACTGACCACAGCGCTGGCCGACGCCCTGCCCAGCTACATGGTGCCGGCGGCGGTGCACCTGCTCGACCAGGTGCCACTGACCCCCACCGGGAAACTGGACCGCGCCCGGCTGCCGCAGCCGAACCTGCCTACCCGCCGCTTCCGCCCACCGTCCACCTGGCTGGAAGGGGTGGTCGCCCGCGCCTACGAACAGATCCTCGGCCGCGACCGAATCGGAGCCGACGACGACTTCTTCGAACTCGGCGGCGACTCGCTGAGCGCCTCACTGGTCGCCGCCCGCATCGGCGCCGCCCTCGACGTGCGGATGCCGGTGCGCGCCGTGTTCGACGCACCGACCGTCGCCGGACTGGCCCGGCACGCCGCCACCCTCACCACCGGTACCCGGGTCGCGTTGACCGCCGCCGTGCGCCCGCAACCGATCCCGCTGTCGCTGGCGCAGCAACGCATGTGGTTCCTCAACCGGTTCGAACCCGGCTCGCCCGCCTACAACATTCCCGTCATGCTGCACCTGTCGGGCAGCCTCGACACCGCCGCGCTCACCGCCGCCCTCGACGACGTCGTCGAACGTCACGAAGTGCTGCGCACCATCTACCCCGACACGGCGGGGGAGCCCAGCCAGCTCGTCCTCGACCACGCCCGGGTGCCCCTGGAAACCACCCACCCCGCCACCGAAGCCCTCCCGGCCGCCGTCACCGACTTCGTGCGCCGCGGCTTCGACGTCGGCACCGAACTCCCGATCCGGGTCGGCCTGTTCGCGCTCACCGCCGCGACCGGCGCACCCACCGGCGAATACATGCTGGTGCTGGTCGTGCACCACATCGCCGGCGACGGCCAGTCGATGGGGCCCCTGGCCCGCGACGTCATGAACGCCTACGCCGCCCGCCTGCACGCACAACCACCCCGATGGCAACCACTACCCGTGCAGTACGCGGACTATGCGTTGTGGCAACGCCAGGTCCTCGGCGCCGCCGACGACCCCGCCTCACTGATGTCGAACCAACTGCAGTACTGGCGCACCACCCTCGACGGGGCACCCGACCTGCTCGACCTGCCCACCGACCGGCCCCGCCCCGCCGTGGCCACCCTCGCCGGCGACCGCATCGGCTTCGACATCGACGCCGACCTGCATGCCCGGCTCCTCGACCTGGCCCGCACCCACGGCAGCTCTCTGTTCATGGTCGTGCACGCCGCGCTCGCGGTACTGCTCGCCCGGCTCGCCGCCACCGACGACATCGTGATCGGCACCCCCGTCGCCGGCCGTGGTGAACCCGGCCTCGACGACCTCGTCGGCATGTTCGTCAACACCCTCGCCCTGCGCCTCACCGTCGACCCCGGCGAATCGTTCACCGAACTGCTCGACCGCACCCGCGACACCGACCTGCAGGCATTCGACCACGCCGACGTCCCCTTCGAACGGGTCGTGGAAGAACTCAACCCGCACCGCTCCACCGCGCAACACCCCCTGTTCCAGGTCGCCCTCGCCTTCCAGAACCTCACCGGCGCCGACATCGCGCTACCCGACGTCGTGATCACCCGCGCCGACGTCGACACCGGCGTATGCCAATTCGACCTGCAACTGATCCTTGCCGACACCTACACCGAAACAGGTGCCGCACAAGGGATCTCCGGAACCATGAGCTACGCGCGCGACCTGTTCGACTCCGACACCGCCACCGGCATCGTCGACCGCCTGCACCGGTTGCTGCACGCGCTCACCCGCACCCCCGACACCGCCGTCGGCGACCTCGACTGGCTCGACACCGGCGAACACCGCACCCTCACCGCCGGCCCGGCCCGGCCCGCCGGCACACCGACACTGCTGCCCGACGTATTCGCCGCCGCCGTCCACCGCAACCCCCACGGCAGCGCACTCATCGGCACCGACACCCACCTCACCTACACCGAACTCGACGAACGATCCAACCGGCTCGCGCGCCTGCTGATCGACCACGGCGCCGGACCCGAGAACCCGGTCCTCGTCGCCGCACCACGCTCGCCGGATTCCGTGCTCGCCTGGTGGGCCGTAGTCAAGACCGGCGCCCCCTACGTGCCCGTCGACCCCGCCTACCCGGCCGGACGCATCCAGCGCATGATCACCGACTCCGGTGCGGCACTGGGCCTCACCGTCACCACGGCCCGCCCCGCACTGCCCGACACCACCGGCTGGCTCGTGATCGACACCCCCGACACCACCGCCCGCCTCGCCGGCTACCGCCCCGACCGGATCGACGACACCGACCGGCGACATCCACTACACGCCGGCCACACCGCCTACATCGTGTTCACCTCCGGATCCACCGGCACCCCGAAAGGTGTCGCGGTCACCCACACCGGCATCGCCGACCTCACCACCACCCAAGCCGGCGACTACCACCTCGAACCGTCCTCGCGCGTCCTGCACTTCGCGTCACCGTCCTTCGACGCCTCACTCCTGGAAATCCTCTACGCCGCAGCCGGCGCCGCCACCCTCGTGGTCGCACCCACCGGCACCTACGGCGGCGACGAACTCGCCGACCTGCTGCACACCCAGCACATCACCCACGCCTTCGTCACCCCCGCAGCACTGGCATCGGTCGACCCCACCGGCCTCGACGACCTGCGAGTCGTGCTGTCCGGCGGTGAAGAAGTACCCAGCGAACTGGTCGACCGGTGGGCCGGCACCGACACCGCCGGCACCCGCGAATTCCGGATCCTGTACGGGCCCACCGAAACCACCATCCTCGCCACCGCCACCGGCGCCACCACCGGCCGCACCGGGATCGGCACACCACTGCCGCAGAT
The DNA here is from genome assembly GCF_001613265.1 of Nocardia vermiculata NBRC 100427. Taxonomy (GTDB): domain Bacteria; phylum Actinomycetota; class Actinomycetes; order Mycobacteriales; family Mycobacteriaceae; genus Nocardia; species Nocardia vermiculata. The sequence continues at coordinate 54,021 of NZ_BDCA01000006.1, read as the reverse complement.
GCAGGCGCTGATCCTCGACACCCGCCTGCACCCCGTACCCACCGGGGTAGCGGGGGAGCTGTACCTCACCGGACCCGCCCTCGCCCGCGGCTACCTGCACCGCACCGCCACCACCGCCACCCGCTTCCTCGCCTGCCCCTACAACGAACCCGGGCAACGCATGTACCGCACCGGAGACCTCGTCCGCCGCACCCGCGACGGCGACCTGGAATTCATGGGACGCAACGACTTCCAGGTCAAGATCCGCGGCTTCCGCATCGAACTCGGCGAAATCGACGCCGCGCTCACCGCCCGCCCCGACATCACCTTCGCCACCACCATCGCCCACCACGACGGCACCGCACCGGTCATGCTCGTGTCCTACGTCGTCCCCACCCCCGACGCCACACCCACCCCCGAAGACCTCACCGCCACCGCCGCCGCCGCACTACCGGCCTACATGGTGCCCGCCGCCGTGGTGATCCTCGACCGCATCCCACTCTCACCCAACGGCAAACTCGACCGCCACGCCCTACCGGCACCGGTGCTGCACGCCAAGCAGTTCCGGCCGCCCACCACCCCCGCCGAAGAAATCGTCGCCGGAGTATTCGCCGAGGTCCTCGGCCTCACCACACCCGTCGGTGTCGACGACGACTTCTTCGAACTCGGCGGCAACAGCCTCGTCGCGACCCGCGTCGCCGCCCGCATCGGCGCCGCACTCGACACCCGCATCCCCGTATCGATGATCTTCGACGCGCCCGCCGTCGCGAAACTCGCCGCCCGCGCCGAATCCCACACCGACACCGGACGCATCGCCCTCACCCCACACCAGCGCCCACCACAGCTCCCACTGTCCTACGCCCAGCAACGCATGTGGTTCCTCAACCGGGCCGAACCCGACACCGCCGCCTACAGCATCCCCATCGTCATCCGGCTCACCGGACACCTCGACATCGACGCACTGCGCGCCGCCCTCGGCGACGTCATCGAACGACACGAAGTGCTGCGCACCATCTACCCCGCCACCACCGCAGAACCCGCCCAGCACATCCTCACCCCGGCCGAAGCAACCCTGCCCGTCCTGGTCACACCACTCGCCGAACACGAACTCGACCACACCCTCACCGCGCTCGTATCGACCCCCTTCGACGTCACCGACACCATGCCGGTACGGGTGCGACTGTTCGACCTCGGCAACGACCAATGGATCCTGGCCCTGGTCGTGCACCACATCGCCGGCGACGGCTCCTCCCTCGGCCCCCTGGCCCACGACATGACCCTCGCCTACGCCGCCCGCCGCAACGGCCACCCACCGCAACGCACACCCCTGCCCGTGCAATACGCCGACTATGCGATCTGGCAGCGCACCGTGCTCGGCGACGAACACGACCCGCAATCACTGCTGCGCGCCCAGATCGACTACTGGACAAAACAACTCGACGACGCACCCGCCCTGCTCACGCTGCCCGCCGACCGGCCGCGCCCACCCGCGCAAAGCTACGCCGGCGCCACCGTGCCACTCACCGTCGACGCACAACTCCACGCCCGCCTGCAACACCTGGCCCGCGCACACAACACCACCCTGTTCATGGCCTTCCACACCGCGCTCGCCGCCGTCCTCGCCCGCCTCGCCGGCACCGACGACATCACCATCGGCACCCCCTACGCCGGCCGCGGCGAACCCGAACTCGACGACCTCGTCGGCATGTTCGTCAACACCCTCGTGCTGCGCACCCGCCTGCACCCCGCCATCACCTTCACCGAACTACTCGACCAGGTCCGCACCACCGACCTCGCCGCCTTCGCCCACGCCGACGTCCCCTTCGAACGACTCGTCGGCGAACTCAACCCCACCCGATCCCGCTCCCACCACCCCCTGTTCCAGGTGATGCTCGCCTTCCAGAACCTCACCGCCACCGAATTCGACCTGCCCGACCTCACCCTGTCGGCCATGGAAGCCGACATCGGGACCTCCCTGTTCGACCTGCAGATCACCGTCTCCGACAACTACGACGACACCGGAGCCCCCACCGGCATCACCGGAACCCTCACCTACGCTCGCGACCTGTTCGACCCCGACACCGCCACCGGCATCGTCGAACGCCTGCACCGGCTGCTGCACGCCATGACCGACGACCCCACCCGGCCGGTGCACGACGCCGACCTGCTCGACCCCACCGAACGCGACAACGTCCTGGTGCACTGGAACGCAACCGAACACCCCGTGCCCGCCGACACCGTCCCCACCGCATTCACCCGCACCGCCCACCGGTACCCCGACCGCATCGCGGTCACCGACGGCGAGACGACACTGACCTACGCGCAATTCGCCGCTCGCGTCAACCGGCTCGCCCGCTGGCTCATCGCCCGCGGAGTCGGACCCGACACCCTCGTCACCGTGCGCATGCCACGCGGCATCGACCAACTCACCGCCATGTACGCCGTCCACGCCGCCGGCGGCGGCTACGTCCCCATCGACCCCGACCTGCCCACCGACCGCATCGACTACATGCGCTCGGTCGCCGCACCCGTCGTCGTGCTGTCCACCCTCGCCGGCATCGACTACACCGCATTCGACGACACCCCGATCACCGACACCGACCGCATCGCGCCCCTACACCCCGACAACCTCGCCTACGTCCTGTTCACCTCCGGATCCACCGGACGCCCCAAAGGCGTCGCCGTCACCCACGCCGCGGTACTCAACCAGCTCGCCTGGATCATCGGGAAATACGGACTCGACGCCGACGATGTCGTGTTGCAGAAGACACCCGCTACCTTCGACGTCTCGGTATGGGAACTGTTCGCCACCCTCATCGCCGGTGCCCGACTGGTGATCGCCCGGCCCGGCGGACACACCGACCCCAGCTACCTCGCCGAAACCATCGCCACCCACAAGGTGACCATCACCTCCTTCGTGCCTTCGATGCTGGCAGTATTCGCCGAGGCCGCACCTGCACAGGCACTCACCTCGCTGCGAACCCTCCTCATCGGTGGCGAGGCCCTCGGTGTGGACACCGTGACCGCTGCCCGGCGAGTACTGCCCGAGGTCGAAATACACAACCTGTACGGCCCGACCGAATTCGCCGTGCACGTCACCGCACAAGAGGCCACCGAGATCGCCGAAGGCAGCAGTGTTCCCATCGGGGCCCCGGTCTGGAACGCGCGCGCCTACATCCTCGACACCCGCCTGCGCCCCGTCCCACCCGGAGTGCCGGGAGAGCTGTACCTGGCGGGGACTCAGATCGCTCGCGGCTACCAGACCCGCCCCGCATTGACCGCGGAACGATTCGTCCCCGACCCCTTCGGACACGGCGAACGCCTCTACCGCACCGGTGACCGGGCCCGCCGGCGCCGCAGCGGCGAACTGGAGTACCTGGGCCGCACCGACTTCCAAGTCAAACTCCGAGGCCTGCGCATCGAACTCGGGGAAATCGAAACAGTATTGGCCGAAGGGCACGGTGTCGCCCGCGCGATCGCCGCCGTACACACCGACCGGCTGGTCGGCTACCTCGTCCCCGAAATCGGTGCCACCCTGGACACCACCGCAGTCCTCGCCCACGCCGGCACCCGGCTTCCGGACTATATGGTGCCCCACACCCTCATGGTGCTCGACACCATGCCGCTCACCGCCTCCGGCAAACTCGACCGCCGTCGGCTACCCGAACCACCGGCCGCGGTAGCCGAGTTCCGGGCGCCGTCCTCGCGGCTGGAAGGCGCCATCGCGCACGCCTTCGAACATGTCCTCGACCTCGCCGCAGTAGGAGCCGACGACAACTTCTACGCCCTCGGCGGCAACTCCCTGCGCTCGATACAGGTGATCAGCGAACTGAAGAAGGAACTGGACCTCGACATCCCGGTCGCCTGGATGCTCGCGGCTCCCAGCCCCGCCGACCTCGCCGCACGCATCGAGTCCGGAACACCGCCCATCGACACCGACACCGGCAACACCACCGGCTTCGACGTCCTGCTGCCGATCCGCACCGCCGGCGACAAACCACCACTGTTCTGCATCCATCCGGCCTCCGGCCTGTCGTGGTGCTACCGCCCCTTCGACCAGTACCTCGCCCAGGACCGCCCGATCTACGGTCTGCAAGCCCCGCAGATCGGTGGGGAAGTACCCGGACCACGAACCTTCACCGACATCGCCCGCCGCTACTTCCAGGAGATCCGCACCGTCCAGGCCCACGGGCCCTACCACCTGCTCGGCTGGTCCCTCGGCGGTCAGCTCGCCCACGCCGTCGCCGCCGAAATCCGTGCCGCCGGTGAACAAGTGGCATTGCTGGCGATATTGGACGCCGAAGCCGACGGGATCGACGCCGCCGACGTCACCACCGTGACCGCCGGTGAACTGGTCGCCAACCTCGGCCCGGTCCTGGGCATCGACTTCGTGAACCCCGACGCCACCGCCGCACAAGCCGCCGAACTGATCTCCCGCGAACTGGGCGACAGCTTCACCATCGACGCCGCCACGATCGAACGCATGACCGACGCCTACAACCTGTCCATCAGTGCCGCCAGTACCTGGCAGCCCCCCACGGTCGACACCGACCTGCTGTACTTCACCGCAGCCCGCAACCGGCGCCCCGACGCCACCGGCCACCACGGCTGGACCGCACTGATCGACGGCAGCATCGTCGACTTCGACATCGACGCCGAACACCTGGCCATGACCGAACCGGCAGCCGTCGCCCGCATAGCCGACATCCTCGACCGGCTCCTCGACGGCAGGACACTCGACGGAGGCAGCGCCAACGGGAACACGCAGCACGACCGCTGACCCGGCGTGGAGCCTTCACCGGCCATCGGTTCTGGGGAACACTGGCCGATAAGGCGTGCCCGCCGGAAATCCACGGCAGTATTCGCCGGTGCGCGGACCATGCGGGCGATTGGGGAACCGATCAGCGGGTACGCCTCCGCCGGACCCGATCCGCCGCTCGCCCGACCCGGACCGATAGGAGACACACCGTGCGAATTCACCACCTCCCGCTGCGCGCCGCGACCGGGGCCTTCATCCTCAACTCCGGGCTGGGCAAACGCCGCCTCCCCGAAGAAGCCGCACAATCCCTGCAGGGCGCCGCGGCGCAGGTCTTCCCGTTCGTGCAGAAATGGGAGCCGGCCACCTTCGGCAAGGCACTGTCGACCGCCGAAATCTCCATCGGCGCGGTCCTGCTCACCCCACTCGTCCCGCCGGTGATCGCAGGTGCCGCGCTCACCGCATTCGGTGGGGGACTGACGGCGCTGTACTGGAAAACGCCCGGCATGCACGAAGAAGGCTCCCCGAAACCCACCGAAGACGGGCTGGCGCTCGCCAAGGACACGTGGCTGCTCGGCGGCGGGCTGACCCTGCTGCTCGACGGACTGCGGTCGAAGAAGAAATAGGGGAGTAGCCGATATCCGGCCGGGAACCACTGCTGCTGTTCACATAACCGATCTCATGGCGCCGAGCCGGTGGCCTGGCGTTGATTGGCGTGGAAGCGTGCCTTCTTCTGGCGGTTCCCGCACGTATTCATCTCACACCATCTGCGGGTGCGGCTGCGGCTGGTGTCGAAGAACGCCGCCCGGCAGGTCGGCGACGCGCACAACGCCAACCTGCCGTCACGCTCGCCGGACAGGATGCTGATCGCGTCCCCGGCGATCACACCCAACGCATCGTCCACACCGGTCGTCGAGCCGAGCCGCCATTCACGATTGCCGTCGGAGGTCAGGACGGCCGCGGCCCCACCCCGGATGCTGCAGTCGTTGATGACGTCGACCGCGGACGCCGGGGGAGCGTCGTGGACCGCGGCCGCTGTCGCGGCGAGGTGAACCGACTCCCGCAACTCACGAGCCAGTTCGAGCTGGGCGGCGGTGCACGACGGCACCGCGAGACCGTTCACGGCCAGCCAGTCGACGCATCGCTGCGGCGTGGGAATGCGCTCCACGGGGTCGCCGCAACGCTCCGTCAATGTCGCCGTGAAGCTCGTCGCCAGCACGCTACCGAGGCGGAATTCGGGAAACTCACCAGCCATGGAACCACCATAGCTGGTTGCCGGTCGTCCCACAGCCATGTTAGAACCGTCATAGCCGGTTCTCGATCCGCAGTGGCCGGTGCCGCGAAACCAGGAGATCCCATGACTGCACTCGGCAACTTCGATCCGGAACCCACCTCCGCCGGGATACACACCTTCGAAACCCACGCACCCGACGCCGAACTCGACGAGCTACGTGCCCGACTGGCCGCGGCTCGGCTACCCGAGGCCGAGACCCTCGACCGCACCGAGCGCGGCTCCCGCCGATGGGGACAGGGTGTTCCGCTCACCGACCTCGTCGAAGTCGTGAACTACTGGCGCACCGAATACGACTGGCGGGCCTTCGAACAACGCCTCGACCGGATCGGCCAATACCGCACCACCATCGACGATCTCGGCATCCACTTCCTGCACCGCCGATCCGCGCGCGCAGACGCCACTCCGCTGCTCTTGACGCACGGCTGGCCGGACAGCGTCGTCCGGTTCATCGACGTCATGGATGAACTGACAGACCCGAAACGGGCCGACGCGCCGGCATTCCACGTCGTGGTGCCGTCGCTACCGGGCTTCGGCTACAGCGACAAACCGGCCACCACCGGGTGGGGCACCGAAAAGATCGCGGCCGCATGGGTGGAACTGATGTACAGACTCGGCTACGACCGGTTCGCCGCCCACGGCGGAGACTGGGGCGGCAACATCACCACGGTGCTCGGCGGCAGATTCCCGGCGCAGGTCCTCGGCATCCACACCACCTTCGTCGAAGGACCACCCGGACTGAGCACAGACGGTCTCACAGCGACCGAGCGGGCATGGGTCGCCGAAACCCGCGACTTCTGGCGCCACCGCGCGGCGTATGCGAAACAGCAGGCGACGCGGCCACAGACCATCGGCTACTCACTCGTCGATTCACCGGTCGGGTTGCTCGCCTGGATCCTCGACAAGTTCGCCGAGTGGAGCGACACCGAAGACAGCCCGTTCGAGACGATCTCGGTGGACCGTATCCTCGACAACGTCACCCTGTACTGGCTGACCCGGACCGGCGCGTCCGCAGCGCGCATTTACCACGAAAGTCACAACGCCCTCGATCCCGAACTGCGAGTGGACGTTCCGGCGGCAATCACCGCCTACCCCCGCGACGTCGAGAAATGCCCCCGCCCGTGGGCGCAGCAACGGTACCGGCGGATCGTCCACTGGAGCGAACCCGAGCACGGGGGACACTTCCCGTCACTGGAAGCCCCCGAATATTTCGTCGAGGACCTGCAGCAAGGGCTTGCGACAGTACTGGCCACGAAGCGGTGAACGCACGAGGTGGGTGCCCTACCGCGCCTGGTCGGAGCCGAACTGCTCGCGCCATGACGACACCTGGTCGTCGGTGATCTTCGCGAACAACACGGGTGGTACGGCAAATTCAGTTCCCGGCGGCAACCAGGCCAGGGCTTCGATATCGTGCTGCTCCGGCCAGCCGATGCCATCGAGACCAACCGCGGGTTGCTGCCACAGATTACGAAGCGTCGCAGCGGTACTCGGGATGATCGGTTCGGAGATTATCCCGAACAGAAAGATCAGGTTGGCGGCGGTCCGCAGCGTGAGTGCAGCGGCGTCGGGATCTGCTTTTATCTGGGACCAGGGGGCTTTGTCATTGATGTACTCGTTGGCCAGGCTCCACATCGCGCGCAAGGTGGCGGTGGCCTTGCGTAGTTCTATCTCGTCGAGGTGGTGTTCGTATTCGGCGAGCAACTGTGCGAGCCGCCGGCCGAGGTCTTGTTCTGCTGGACCGGGAGACGACCCCGCAGGCAGGGTGTCGCCGAACTTCTTGGCGCAGAAGGTCAGCACCCTGTTGACGAAGTTCCCGAGGACGTCGGCGAGATCCTTATTGGTTTGGGTGGCGAACAGTTCCCAAGTGAAGCTGACGTCGTCCGATTCGGGTGCGTTGCTGATCATGAAGTAGCGCCAGTAGTCGGCAGGCAGCATGTTCAATGCGTCGTCGGTGAAGATTCCCCGGTGCTCGGAGGTGGAGAATTTGCCGCCGTAGTAGTTCAGCCAACTGAAGGACTTGATGTAGTCGACCATCTTCCAGGGCTCACGGACCCCCAACTCGGTGGCGGGGAACATGACGGTATGGAAGGGGACGTTGTCTTTGCCCATGAACTCCGTGTAGTGAACGTCGCCGGCGTCGTACCACCAGCTCTTCCAGTCCGAACGGCTCGGATCGGCGTCGGACCATTCCTTGGTGGCGGCCAGGTAACCGATCGGGGCGTCGAACCAGACGTAGAAGACCTTTCCGGCCGCAGCCAGATCAAGCCACGTGTCAGCCGGAACCGGCACACCCCAGTCGAGATCACGAGTGATCGCACGATCGCGCAGACCTTCAGCGAGCCACTTACGGGCAATAGACGACGCCAACTGCGGCCATCGACTGCCAACGCGGTCGATCCACTCCTCGACCTCGGGTTGAAGCTTGGACTGCAACAGGAACAGATGGCTCGTCTCACGCACCTCGAGATCGGCGGAGCCACTGATCGCCGAACGAGGATCGAGCAGATCGGTCGGGTCCAGCAGGCGTGTGCAGTTCTCACACTGGTCACCGCGGGCACGCTCATAACCGCAGTGCGGGCAGGTGCCGGTGACATAGCGGTCGGGCAAGAACCGGCCGTCGGCAGCGGAGTACACCTGAGTGACCGGGCGTTCTTCGATAAACCCGTTGTCGAACAGCTTGCGGGCGAAATGCTGTGTGATCTCCACATTCTGCGGCGAGGAGGTCCGGCCGAAGACGTCGAACGACAAACCGAATCCGTCATAGATCGCCTTTTGAGTCGCGTGTGCCTGGGCACAGAAGTCGGCGACATTCACCCCGGCTGCGGCGGCGGCAAGTTCTGCGGGGGTGCCGTGTTCGTCTGTCGCACAGACGAACAGGACTTCATGCCCCCGCGCGCGCATATATCGGGCGTACACGTCGGCCGGAAGCATCGAACCCACCAGATTGCCCAGATGCTTGACTCCGTTGATGTAGGGCAGGGCGCTGGTGATGAGATGCCTCGGCATCGTGACGTTTCCCCTCGGCTCGATGTGCGGTGCCGACGTGCTGACCACGCCGACGGACGGGCCGATCCTACTCATCGGTCCCACCCCTCGGCGTGGACGTCAGCAGGTTGGCTCGCAGCGTGCGTTCTACGAACGCCTGCACGTGTCGCAAGGTCGCCGGGTCCGGCTCGAAGCCGAGCCAATCGTCGCTGGAGACCCCCTGTCCCATCAGGTATTCGACCACAGCGTCCTCGTCGACCTCCACCTCGAGCGCTCGCAGATCATCGACCGCAGCCAACACCAGCCCTGCCTGGGCGCGGGCGCGAACCGCTTCCAGACGGGTAACGTCCTCGCTCCACGCCAGAGTTCTCTGCGCCAGAACGCCGGTGACGAACAGCCTCGCCCGCATGTACTTCGATGCGAGGAAATCCGGATGCCGACGGACCGGAACCAGGCGCGGGCTGCCGGAGAACACCGAGCAGGACCCAGCGCTTTCCAACTCCTCCCAGTCGACCAGGACCTTGTTGGCGTAAGGCACCTCCTCGTCGAGCGCGAGGCCCCGCTCGCGGCTGTAGGCGATAATGGCATCGGTCAACCGTCGCAGTGCACGAGTGCTGTACTCGCCTATCACCAGCACATCTACATCCGATGACGCCTTCTGTCGCATCCGCCCGAAGGACCCGTAGATCACCACCGCGCGAGGGCAATGCGCCGGCAACACCTCCAGCGCGGCGCACCGCATCGCATCCAGTGCCTCGGTACAGGCCCGATGATTGGCGTTCCTCACCCGACCCTCCCGTCACCGATGTAGTCCACCGTGGCATCGAGCAGGGCAGCCAGATCCTTCTCCCTGATCAGGCTGTTACCGGACATGAACCGCAGCACAGGATGCGAGTGATCACGACCGAGACCGAGCCGGTTTCCCGAGTCCGGCAAAACGAAACTGTGCAGATACATCGCACCGTCAGCGAGCATCCGCTCGTATGCGCGCGTCGTGAGCGCGGCCGAGCGGCCCGCGGTCTCGACGTCGAACGGAATTCGCGCACCTGGCGGGACCACTGTGAAAGCCACCGAATTGATGCTGACGTCATTGAGCCGAACGAACCCCGGATGCTCGTCGACCAGGTGGGCAAAGCGATTCGCGGCGTCGATACGTGCTTCGATCATGCGCCCAACTCCCTCGACGCCGAGGGACTTCAGCAGCATCCACGTCCGAAGACTCTGAAACGACCGGCTACCGGTCGCCGGCGTGATCTGCCCGAACGAACGTGCCTGCCGCAGAATGAGTTCGGACTCCGTCGCGACCAGCTGCGCATCACGGGGCGAACGCAGCAGCAGGAAGGAATTGGTGTAAGGCACGCTCAACACCTTGTGCGGATCGAGCATCACCGAGTCGAAGCACTCGAGTCCGTCCAACCGGGATCGATGCCGATCGGAGAACAGTAGGCTCGTCCCGTGGCAACCGTCGCAGTGCAACCAGGCATCCGGGTAGTGGCGGCGCACGACCTCAGCGAATTCTGACAGGTTCTCGATCGCCATAGTCCGACTGTCCCCGGCGTAACAGACCGCCATGATCACCTGCTGACCGGCCGCACGAGCATCGTGCAGTCGTCGGTCCAGTTCGATGAGGTCGTAACGATAGTCCCGCACCGCATGATGTGCGACGGCAGTGTTTCCGAGCCCGGCCCAGGCCGCGGCTGCGGCGATCGTATAGTGCCCGATCCCCTCGGGAAGCACGATCACTGGTCTGGCGCACGAGGGCAGTCCGACCTCCCGGCAACCGGGGAAGGCGCGCTCGCGGGCCATGAGCACGGCCCCGAAGTTCGCGCCGGTGCCTCCCGTGGTCGGGATTCCGCCGACCTCCGACGCCGTCCTGGGTGGCCGTGGAGGTACTTCGAAGCCCACAAGCTCGCGCAGCCACCGTATGAGCGCAATCTCCATCTCCGTCGCCCCACGAGAGCAGAAATCCGCGTTGATGAGGTTCACGTCGATCAACTCACCGAGAACGGCCCCCGCCACCGCGGCAAGATTGTTACCCGCATCCGGAAAGCCGGCGAACATCGGCGACGCGAAGTTCGGCATTGTCGGGAGATACCTGCTCTCCAGCTGTGACAGCACCTCACCCAGATCGCAACCCGCCCACGGCAGGGCATCGACCGCGATCGAATCGAGCGTGACACCATCGCGAGGGAGCATGAACCGCCGCCGGTACTTGAACGCAAGCCCGACATCGATCACCTGCCCCAACAGTCTGCGGGTGCTGTCTCGGTCGAGGCCGCCGGGCCCGATGAACCCTTTGATGTCGCTTGCAGCGCAGATAGTTTCGATATCAGTCATGAACAGTCTTCCTCTCGATGAAGTCAGTTGTCGGATAGGGGAGCAGTCGGCCGGCTCGCGCGTCGCCCTCGTATCGGGAGCTACACCCACCTGAGTCCGGCTGCTCGTTCATGAGCCCATCGCGCACACGGCGAATAAGGGCCGGGTCGGCGATCGGCTCGACCGGACTCTTCGGTGCCGGGATCGGCGTCGTCGCGGGCGTACGCCGCGGCAGGGGAGATGCGTCGTTGATCGTCATGGGTCCTCGAAAAGTCGGTGGCACGGCAGCAAACGCATCCGCGCTGATACCGCCGCGTCCACTTGGACCACGACACGGGTGTGCGAGCGCGCCATCTCGGCGAGAAAGTTGTGGGCGGCGGATTTTTCGGCGCGAAAGTGCATCGGCGGGTGGGTGGGAAACTCGACGGTCACGTGAACCTGCATGTCGAGGCCGGTCCCGTCCCCGCTCACACTCAGTCGTCCAAACCCGCTGAGACATAGGCGTGGGCAGCAAGGAATCGCCTGCATCGGGGGCCGTGAGCGTCGTGTAGTCGGAGCATTGCGTACGCCTCGGTCGAGGTGGCGAAGCCGATCGGATCTGTCGCACAGTCATGAGTGATCTCCTCGCGCAATGGAACATTCAGCATCGGAACAGTCACTTCCTCTGGGGCGGGGTGGGTCTGATCAATCCGAGGTCGGTGCGGAGTTCAACGGCGTCCCCCGCTCACCGACTGGTGCTGTGATCAGCTTCACCTCGAGCGGGCTGACGTAACAATGTCTGCAACTGGCCATTTCCATGCCATTGCCCGGACTTATCCCGGAACCGAGCGGTTCACTGGGCAGTAGCGGTGGCGGGCACGGGATACCGTTGGTTGACCCGTAAATCTGCGTGAGGGGACGCAATGAACCACGATGCACGCACTGTGCTCGAGCTGCTGATTCGCCAGAGCGATCGGACGGTGCCCGAGTGGTGCGACCGTTTCAACGAGACCGCTCGGCTGGAGGGAGAATCCGCAACCCTATCTGATCGCCAACTTCGCCGGTGGATGTCGGGAAAGGCTGACGCGCGGCCGGCATCGCAGCGGGTAGCCCGTCTGGTGTGGAGACTTGGTTTCGAGGCACTTACGGCACCTCCGGAAACAGCACACACGCCGGAGCCCGTGTTGAGCGAGTTGGAGAAGCTGACACAGGAGATAGCAATGTCCACTGATGATTCCGCACGCTGGACCAAGCGTGGCGCGGGTGGTGTCGACGAGAACGTCCTCGAGCAGTTGCGCGCCGACGTATCCGCGCTGGCCGCCGATTACCTGGTCAAACCACCGTTCGAATTGGTTCCCCGGCTGAACGCGTTGCGGCGCGAGGTATTCGATCTGCTCGACGCCCGGCAGCGCCCACGATTCATCGCCGACCTGTACTTGATCGCCGGCCAAGTGTGCGCACTCATCGCTCACGCCTGCGCGGACCTGGGCCGACCGTACGATGCCGACACCCATGCCCGCACCGCCTGGTTTGCCGCCGACTACGCCGAGGATCAGCACCTCCGGGCCTATGTTCGCTGGGTGCAAGCGAATGTGGCCTACTGGGCGGGGGACTACCCACTAGCAGCGAGGTACGCCGAAATCGGTCTTGCCACCATGACCGACGCCTCGACGCAGCTGCGATTGGCAAGCCAGTTGGCGAGAGCCCAGGCGGCCCGGGGAGACGAGCGGGCCGCGCTGGCAGCGCTCGACGCCGCGATGGACGCAATGGGCCGTCGACAGCCGAACGCTGCCGGCACCGGAGTGATGTCATTCGATCCTGGAAAAGCCCACTACTACGCCGCCGAAGTCCACCTCTCGTTGGCCGGGCGCCAGCATTTTCAGCTGGCCCTGCAACATTGCGAGGAAGCCCTCGATATCTTCACCCCGAGCTCCCCGCCAGAATTCATCGCCGCAGCAGAACTCGACGGCGCACAAGCTCATCTGGGCCTCGGCGACATCGAAGCCGCCGAGGCCCGCGTGAACCGGGTGTTGTCTCTACCGGTCGAACTCCGCACCACACCCATCGTCGAACGCGTCGTCAAGACGGCCGACGCGATGTCGTCGGTAACAGGGGCACGTGCTCGAACAACCCTCGAACTCAGCGAACGCATCACTATGTTCACCACCTACACCGCTCGTAAGGAATGACGTGCCCCTACCGATTCAGGTCGCAGTATGCGGACCCCGCCAGTGCACAGAAGCTGACACAGCCAACGCACGCGAGGTCGGCAGACTACTCGCAGAAGCGGGCGCGACGGTGCTGTGCGGTGGTGGCACAGGGGTCATGGCCGCGGTCGCCGAAGGCGCGTCGAAGGCCGGCGGACTCGTCATCGGCATACGCCCGGACACCGATCCGACGCGGATCTGTGACGGGCTGTCGGCAGTGCTCTATACGAACATGGGGGAGGCGCGCAATGCGATCCTCGTGTGGTCCGCAGATGCGGTCATCGTCGTCGGCGGGTCGTTCGGCACCCTGTCCGAACTTGCCTTGGTCAACCGTCGTGGTGGCGTGCCGGTCATTTCCCTTGGCGGATGGACGATCTCGGACGTCGACGGCAACCCGGTGGACGCCGGAGTCGTAGCAGAGTCGCCACACGGTGCGGTTACGCTCCTGCTCGACGGGCTGCATTCTCAGAAGAAGTAGGATTATCGTCTGGTCGCCGAATCACCCGGTTGTCGGCTGTACCGAGACGGGCTCGGCCGGTGGGTAAACCGTCGTCCACGCCTGAGCTGCTGCTCAGCCGAACCATCGGGTCAGTGCGGTTTCGAGTGGTTCGGCATCGAGCGCAGACCAGGCGATGTAGCCGTCGGGCCGAATCAGGACGGTGGCGGCATCGCCGTCGCGGTCGGCCGGATCGGCGACGACTTGGTCGACCCGGTCGGCCCAACGATCGATCGACCGTGGCGTGTCGTCGAAACACAACAGCAGGCCGCGGCCGCAGTGCATCAGCCGGCTGACGCGGGTCGGGCCGTGCGCAGTGTTCACATCGAGGTCGATCATGCGGGGACCGAGCCCCCGATATCGGATGTCCAGGCCCGCCATCATGCCTGAGACGAAGTGGTTGGTGTCGGGGAGCCGAAGCATGTCTGTGACGAGGTCGCGGACCGTAGCGAGATCCTCGTCCTGATTCGGATTCATGATCACGCCCTGAGCGCGGGTTGTGCGCAGTACCCGCGCGGCGACGGGGTGACGCTCGGTGTGGTAGCTGTCGAGCAACCCCTCGGGCGCCCAGCCGTGAATCGTCGCGGCGAGTTTCCAGCCGAGATTCACCGCATCCTGGATACCGAGGTTCACGCCCTGGCCTCCGATCGGCAAGTGGATGTGGGCCGCGTCTCCGGCGAAGAGCACTCGTCCCTCGCGATAGTGCTCGACCTGGCGGGTGGCGTCGCTGAATCGGGATGCTGCGCGCAGCTCACCGAGTTGCGTCTCGGGCCCGTACACCGCCTGCAGCACTTCCTCGACTTCGGCGGTGGTGACCGGCATTTCACGGCCGGGTCCTTCCGCAGCGAGCTTACCGAAGATCATCCGGTACAGCTCACCGTCGAGGGGGTGCAGGATGCTGAAGAATCCGCCCGCGTGCTTGATGTACCGGCTGAAATGTTCGGAGGTGCTGGGGACCGTCGCGGATCGGGTCGCGAGGGTCAGATCCGCGACCACCGAAGAGGTCGTGCCCGCGGTGCCGGGGAACGCGACACCCAGCAGCTTGCGGATCATGCTGTGCCCGCCGTCGCAGGCCACGAGGTAGCTACCGCGCACGCCCGCGGCCGTGACGCCGTCGGAATCCTGTTCGATGGCGGACACTTCGGATCCGCGCAGCACCGGCACACCCCGATCCACGAGCCGCTGTTCGAGGAAAGCTTCGAGCCGAGCCTGCGGGACGGCGACCGGGTAGGGGTGGCGGGTCTGCCAGGTCCGACAGTCCAATTCGACCGGGAGCCCGGCGAAATGCCCCCCGAACTCGCCTCGGGGGAGCGCACGGTCGAGCAGTGGCTCCAGCAATCCACGCAGGTCGAGTACCTCTGCGGTGCGTGGTTGTAGGGCGCCTGCTCGGGACTGGATGCTGCGCGTGTGCTGTTTTTCCAGCACGACAACCGATATTCCGGCAAGGGTGAGCTCGGTGGCCAGCATCAGACCGGTCGGGCCCGCTCCTACCACGATGACTTCGGTTCGCACGACATCCTCCAAAGTAGACTGAGTGCAAGAATACACTCGATCTACTAATGCGCTAGTGTGAGTCCATGATCGAACCGATGGGACTGCGGGAACGAAAGAAGATGCGCCTGCGCGAGACGATCGCGGCCACGGCGATCCGCATGTTCCTCGAAGCAGGATTCGACCAGGTCTCGATCACCGACATCGCGCGGGCGGCGGAGGTCTCCCGGCGGACCCTGTTCGCCTACTTCCCGACCAAGGAAGACCTTGTCCTGCAACGGTTCGCCGACCACGAGGATGAAGCCGCCAGAACGGTCCAGGCACGGCCGGCCGGGCAACCGCCGCTGGAGGCACTGCGCGAAGCGCAACTGGACGCGTTGCAGCGGCGCGATCCGAACTCCGGCCTGAACGACGACCCCGAGATCATGGCCTTCCTGCAACTGGTCTCCGGCACCGAAACGTTGGCGGCAAGGCTGATGCGCTACGCCGCACGGGGAGTGGACACGCTGGACGATGCGCTGCGCGAGAGCGGTTACGATCCACTGACCGCGCGCCTCATCGCAGCCCAGGTGACCGTGGTGCAGCGCGAACTGGCCCTGATGAATCATCGAAGCCTCGTTGCCGGCGAGTCCGCAACAGACCGCTACCCGGAAGCGGTCCGCGCCACCAACCACGCCTTCGACCTCCTGCGCGACGGCCTCGAATCTTCCCCAACGGGCCGGACCTGACCTCGGGGCAACGAGCGAATCCCGCAGCTGCGGCAAAGTTTTCAGCCGAACGGGGGAGCTGTCCAGAATGTTCGATCGCCGGCTCGACCGAAGGACATGCGACACGAATGGTTCGCCCGGAAACAGGTCGAGGAGATGGTGGTGAACGGAACCATCACCGACGATTCGACGGTGGCCGCATACGCGCTGCTGATGCTGCGACGCTGAGTGTCTACCTGTCGGGGAGTAGTGGTGTGGGGATGTGGCCGGCCGGTGACGGGGAGAGCCCCACGCCCGTTACTTGACATAATGTAGATTATCGGCGAAGTGGAGCGGGTGCTGGGAGGGGTAAATATGCCCATGTCACGCCGATGTCGGCGTTCGGCCGGCGGCCTGCCGCGCTGCCGGTCGACTGCGACGGCTCTGGTGTGCACGCCAGGTCGAACGTTCGTGCGTGCGACTGTGTGCGGCGGGTGCGCCAATCCGGCAGAACTGAGATTTTCGCTGAATATCGCATTTACCGGAAAATTTCCGACTCCTGACTGGTCGCACCGTTGTGGCGTGCTCGGCCCTTCCCTGCCTGCCGTCCACCCCTCTATCAATTCGTCACAGTGACGAATTGATAGAGGGTTTCCCCAACCTTCCGTGTCATCCGGTGTGAATCGACAGCGCGATAAGCATCGCCGTCCGCTTCTGCGTATCGTCGAGATCCAGAAAATCCATGGCGCGCATACGCTTCATTCGATGTCGCACCGTATTCGGGTGCACGCCCAGGGTGTGGGCCGCGGCGTTGAGGTCACCGTGCGCCTCGAGCCACGATTTCAGCGTCGGAACATACTGCGTGGCATTGAGTGCGTCGAACTCGATAAGTTGCGCAACCGGATCACGTGAAGGCAGCCGGCCGGTGGATGCGACCGAAATGAGCCGTTGGATCAGCACTCGATCCCACGAGTTGTCATAACAGTGAACATTGCTCACTGTGTCGCTCGCAGGTAAGGCCATACACTCGTCGGCCTCCCGCCGGCTCGCGGGCAGCGTGCGGGCGCCCGCGGTGCCACCGATCCCGGCCACGACCTCCAGGTGCGCCGGTAGTCCGGCAGTGAGGTCGTTCAGCCACCGATATGCGGGTGCCGGGTCGTCTCCACAAGGAAGGATCGTGTACACCGTATTGCCGAACAGTGTGCTCCGCCCGATCCGCGACCAGCCGAAACCCGTTGTCGCCCGCTCGAATGCGAGCAGGATCCCGGCATTGCGTTCCTGGTCGGCGTGCGCCTGCAGAGCGAGCACGCGAAGGTTCTCCGACGGGATACCGAGCTTCCCGATCGCCGCCTCGGCATCCGGACTTCCCTCGATCAACTCGATGACCAGTTCGGACTCCACCTGGCGCTCGAGGTCGGCACTGACCCGAGAGCGCAGGAGATGCAGCGCGACGGTATGCGCGCCCTCCTGCAGTAATGTCACCTGCCGCTGCGGCAGTGGGTCGTGACACGACACCCAGACCGATCCGAGTAGTTCACGTCCGGCTCGGACCGCGGCGACGGTTCTGCCGCCCAGCCCCTCCTCCGGCGACGGTGGGATGTGAATGGGTGAATCGGATCCGGCCAGATGTGTGAAGATGCCGCGCTGCTCGAACAGGTGCCGCACGGCGGGAGGCATACGGCGGCCCAGAATGGTGCCCGAGTGCACGGGGTCGATATCGTCGGGTGCGGTGGAGTAGGCCATCACCCTGGAAAGTTGGTCTTCGATGGTGACCGGGGCTCCGACAGATGCCGAGATCGTGTCGGCGAGGGCGAACAGGTCGCTGGGGCCTCGGCCGGCCTCGGTTTCACGGCCCTCGAGTACGAGGCCGTAGACGACGGACGCTATCTGGCTCCAGGACACGATCGGGTCGACCAGCATGAGTGCGGCGCCGGATCGCTCCAGTTCGTCGCGTAGCTGTGGGTCGGGTTTCTCCGTTGTGCGTACCACGATGACGGTGGCGCGTGCCTGCTCGGCCAGTGCGCGGGCCTCGGTCAGGTCGGCGACGCCGACGGCGAGGAACACGTCACCGGTGGCGGAGTGCGGGCGGACCGGGTCGTGGACGGCGACGCTGTGCATCTCGAGGGTGCGGGCGGCGGCGGGGCCGTGGAGCCGGGCGCCGTACCGGCTGAGGATGTTGATCAATCGATCGAGTTTCACCATGGTTGCAGGTCACTGCTCCTTTCCGGGCTGCCACTCCCCCATGCTCGCCGCCCTCTGGTGTTGTGAAACTACAACACTGACTCCCGAGATTGTATCTGTGGAACAACATGGCGTGGGGTGGGACGGGCCAATCTGGAAGTGAACCCGGTTGCGCGCCGTGTGCTGTATTGGCGTGCGATCGGGAGGGTGTTGTGGTGTGCCAGGCCGACCGAAGAGATTGAGATGACCGGAACCGACAGTGTGTGGTTGACAGATGCCGCCTATCAGCGGTTGCGCGAGGAACTCGTGGAGTTGCGCGCGGCGGAGCGAGATCCCGGCGACGACGGGCAGGCGGAAGCGACCCGGCGTGCGCGCCGGCTGGAGTTGGAGGATTTGCTGGATCGCGCGATCGTCGGTGAAGCTCCCGCCGATGACGGTGTCGCGGAGCCCGGAATGGTGCTGACCGTGCGATTCGACGACGACGAGGAGACCGAAACCTTCCTGCTGGGGCGCCGGGACGGCGCCGACACCGAGGAGTTGGAGGTCTACTCTCCGGAATCCCCGCTGGGGAGCGCGCTGACCGGTGCGCGCCGGGGGCAGGTGCGCTCGTATCAGGTTCCCAGTGGTGCGACCGTGAACGTGACACTGCTCGAGGCGGTCCCCTACGGCATGCATGTGCCGTCGCATTGATCCGAGGAGGCTCGGATCGGATTGTGAGGCGATGAGGTGGATGGGCAGCAGCTGACGACGTTGGTGTTCGTGACGATCGCGTTCGCGGTCGCCGTGTGGCTGGTGTTGGCGCCGGGGCCGGTGACTCGGCGTCGATGTGCCAATTGCGAGCACTCGAACCTCGTGCACGATCCGATCTCGGGCCGATGTCGCGGGCGGGTCGGTGCGGGGATCGCTGTGGGCGGTGCGGCTGCCCGGGATGATTCGCCCGCGCGGAATGTGAGGTGCGGCTGCTCGGACTTCGCCGGTAAGTAGGGCGAACGGATTCCGCGTCCGATTGCCGCAATGTTGCTCAAAGCGTGGCGGTTGGTACGTCGATGTCACACAATGAGACCGGGCGAGGTTGATGAGGGCCTCGCAGCGGACTTTGGGCGTGGCTATGACGGCGGAAACAGCAGGAAACGGCTCGCCATCGGTGCTGCTCGACGCCTGTTCTCGGGTCGGTATCGAGGCCCGCGGCGCCCAACGGGTGCAGTTCGGGGCGGGGGTCGGCTACCGGTTACCCAGTGGAGTGCTGGTTCGGATCGGCCGACTGGCGCACGACGGCGAAGTGCTCCGGGAGATGGAGGTGTCGCGATGGCTGGCCGCCGCCGGTCTGGCAGCCGTGCGTGCAGTGCCGGGGCTGCGCCAGCCGATCGACGTGCACGGGCATGCGGTGACCTTCTGGCTCGATCCGCCGCCGCATCGGCCCGCTGATTTCACCGAACTGGCGGTGGCGCTGTCCCGGTTACACGCGGCGCCGCTGCCGACAACGTTCGCGCTGGGACAGGTTCAGCCGTTTCGGCAGCTCGCACGTGCCGTCGATGCTGCGACGTGCTTCGGCGCCGAGGACCGGCGCTGGTTGCACGAACACCTTGCCGAGTTGCGGGGCCGGTGGGCCGATCTCGCAGCAGGGAATCAGTGGTGTGTGGTGCACGGCGAGGCGTGGGGGCGTGAATTCGCGGTCACGTCCGACCAGCGGTCGCTGCTGTTGGATCCGCAACATCTGATGATCGGCCCGCCCGAGTGGGATCTGGTGCCGACCGCGGTCGAGTACTACTCGCTGGGCTGGATCGACGGTGGCAGCTACGACTGCTTCTGCCGCGGGTACGGCCTCGATGTCACGCGGTGGGGCGGCTATTTTCTGTTGCGTGACATCCGGGAGTTCCGGATGACGCTGGCCGCCGCGCGAGTAGCCGCCACCGCGGATACGTGGCGGGCGCAGGCGCACCAGCGTTTGGCGTGTATTCGTGGCGATGACGGGCCGCGCCGGTGGCTAGGCTGGGAACCGTTGCCCGCAGCGGCGCGGTGACTCGCTCATTGTTTGTGCAGAGTGCCGGTGATGGCACCGACCGGTCCTGCCATCGTGTAGCTGAGGGTGCCGCCGGGATCGAGGGTGAGAGTGGAGGACTGACCGTCGTCCAGGCATCCGGCGCCGGACAGCAGGCGCGCTCGTAGGGTGAGGGTGGATTCGGTGGCGGCGGTGAAGGTTTCGGCGCGGCGACACGTGGTGCCGGAGGCGCGGCCGGTGTTGCTGGAGGTGCCGACTTCGGTACCGAGGGAGCCGGTGTCGAGGGTGACGACGATATCGAAGGTGGCCAGGCCGTCGGTGGCAGTGCCCTTCCAGGTTCCGATGTAGTCGGTCGGCAGCGTGGACGATGCTGCCGCGGTAGTGGTGTCTGCGCTGAGTGTGGCGGCGCTCGGGCCGTGTGAGGCGTGGCGGAAGGTCAGTGTGGTGCTGATGGCGGCTGTCAGCGCCAGCGCGATGCCGGCGCCGATCACGAGGGTGCGTCGTCGCGGACGGGGTCGGCGGGACGGGACCCGGTATTCGGGCGGGGCTGGTGGGTCTGTGCCGGCGGTGGGCTGTGTGCCGAGTGTGGGTGCATGGCCGGTGTGCATGTCGAGCGGGGGCACCGGGGTGCTCTCCAGGTCCAGCAGCGCCATCGTCTGGCGGCTGATTTCCTGGAGTACCGGGGCGGGTAGCCATACCGATCCGGCGGTGTCGAGTTCGCTGCTGCGCTGCTCGATATCGGCCGGGGTGGGGCGGTGCAGCGGGTCCTTGTTCAGACATGCGGCCACCGGGGGGCGCCAGGCCGGTGGTACCGCGTCGAGGCGGGCGGGTTCCTGCATGATCCGCCACAGCAGGGCGATCGAATCGCCGGAGCCGAACGGGCCGTTGCCGGTGGCGGCGAAGACCAGGACGCTGCCGAGGGCGAAGACATCGCCCGGGGGGCCGACCGCGTTATTTCCGGCAATGTGTTCGGGGGTCATGTATCCCGGTGACCCGATCACGTGGCCGGTGGTGGTGACGCTGCTGTCGTCGTCGGCGGCGCGGGCGATTCCGAAGTCGATCAGTTGCGGGCCGTCGACGGTCAGCAGCACGTTGGACGGTTTGAGGTC
Source organism: Nocardia vermiculata NBRC 100427 (assembly GCF_001613265.1). GTDB lineage: Bacteria > Actinomycetota > Actinomycetes > Mycobacteriales > Mycobacteriaceae > Nocardia > Nocardia vermiculata. Next base: position 32,546 of record NZ_BDCA01000006.1, on the reverse strand, counting down.
GCGGTGGACGACTCCGGCGCGGTGGACGGTGGTGAGGGCGCGGGCGAGTCCGGCGGCCAGTGGTCCCAGTGCCGATTCGGGAAGTGGGCCGAAGGCTTTCACCACTTCCTGTAGTGACGGTCCGGCGACGTAGGCGGTGGCTAGCCAGGGGTGGGGTGCGTCGGGGTCGGCGTCGAGTACCGGGACGGTGCCGGGGCCGGTGACTCGCCGTGCTGCGGCGAGTTCGCGCCGGAATCGTGATCGGAATTCGGGGGTGCCGGCCAGTTCCGGGCGGATCACCTTGACCGCGACGGTGCGGCCTCCTGGATTGCGGCCCAGATAGACTCGGCCCATTCCGCCGGTGCCGAGTACGCCGAGTAGCCGGTAGGGGCCGATGGCCGCCGGATCGTCGGCTTCCAGTGGGTGCATCCGAGATATTTCCTTTTCACCGGTCGTCTGCCGTGGAACGGCTCGCGCTCGATCACACACGAGCGTGAGACCGGTGGCAACTCGCGTCGGTGCGAGGTTGCGGTGGTGGGCGCGGGGTGGTGCCGGGCTCAGGCTGCCACCACCTGCTCGCCCAGGCGTGGGATCGCGTCCAGCAGTGTGCGGGTGTAGGGGTGTTCGGGGGCGTGGAACACTCGGTCGGCTTCGCCTTGTTCGACGACCACTCCGTCCTTCATCACCAGGATGTGGTCGCTCATGTGGTGGATGACACCGAGATCGTGGGAGATGAACAGCAGCGCGACACCGGTGCGGGCCTGCAGGGTGGTCAGGAGATCCAGTACGCGGGCTTGTACGGAGACGTCGAGTGCGGAGACCGGTTCGTCGCAGACGATCACCGACGGCTCCCCTGCCAGGGCGCGGGCGATGGCGACCCGCTGGCGTTGTCCGCCCGACAGTCGCAGCGGTGTCCGGTCGCGGACGTCGTCGGACAGTTGTACTTGCGTGAGCAGTTCGTCGATCCGGGGTTCGCGGGCTCGGCGCGGGACGTCGGCGGCCTCGAGTGCGTCGCGCAGGATATGTGCGACTGTCCAGCGTGGGTCGAACGAACTCAGCGGATCCTGGTAGATCACCGAGATCTCGTGGCGGCGGGCCCGTCGGGCGCGTGCGGACAGTGCCGACCAGGGGGTGCCGCCGAGCTCGACGGTGCCGGCGTCCGGACGGGTCAGGCCCAGCAGTATCCGCGCGGTGGTGGTTTTTCCGGAGCCGGACTCCCCCACGATGCCGAGGGTCGTGCCGGCGGCCAGTTCGAAACTGACGTCGTGGACGCCGGTGGGGTTGCCGCCGTCGGGGGCGGTGAAGGTTTTGCGCAGGCCGCGGGCGAGCAGTGCAGGTGGTGCGCCGGCGGGTGGGGTATCCGGGGTGGGTGCGGGGGTGCGGTCGGTGAGCAGGGTGCCTTTCGAGATGCCGGAGGGGACGGCGTCGAGTAGTGAGCGGGTGTAGTCGTGTCGGGGGTTGTTCAGAACCTCTGCCGCGGGACCGGTTTCGACGAATTCGCCGTCGCGCATGACGGCGACTCGATCGGCGAGGCGGGCGACGACGGCGAGGTCGTGGCTGATCAGCAGTACCGCTTTGCCGCGTTGTTTGGCTTCGGCGAGGACGTCGAGGATTTGCGCGGCGACGGTGGCGTCGAGTGCGGTGGTGGGTTCGTCGGCGATCAGCAGCGGTGGGTCCAGGGCCAGTGCGGCGGCGATCAGGGCGCGCTGGCGTAGGCCGCCGGACAATTCTCCGGAGCGTTGTCGGGCGCGGAGTTCCGGGCGGGGAACGCCGACCAGGCGCAGCAGTTCGATGACCGCGGCGGTGCGGGTGGTGCGGGTGGTGTGGTCGTGGGCGGCGATCGCTTCGCCGATTTCCTTGCCGATCGGTCGCAGTGGGTCGAGGGAGACCAGTGCGTCCTGCAGGACGAAACCGATCTGTTTGCCGCGCAGGCGTTGCCAGTCGCGGTCGCGGTGCTCGGTGACCGATCGGCCCCGGAATTCGAAGGTGTCGGCGGTGACGGCCGATTGTGGTCCGGGCAGGCCGATCAGGGTTCTGGCGGTGACGGATTTGCCGGAGCCGGATTCGCCGACGATGGCCAGGCACTGTCCGGGTTCGACGGTGAACGACACTCCGTGCACGATTTCACGTCCGGCGAATCCGACGCGCAGGTTGTCGACGCGGAGCAGTGGTGTGGTCATGATCGTCCTTCCCAGCGGTGTGCGAGGTGGCGGCCGACGGTGGTGGCGGCGAGTGCGATCACGACGATCGCGAGGCCGGGGAACACTTCCAGCCACCAGGCGTGGGTGATGTAGGTGCGGCCGCCGTCGAGCAGGGCGCCCCATTCCGGTGCCGGCGGTGGCACCCCTACTCCGAGGAATGCCAGTCCCGAGGCCCACACGATGGTTTGGCCGATGCCGAGGGTGGCGACGACGACCATGGGGCGTAGTGCGTTCGGGACGATGTGGCGGGCGAATATGCGCAGCGGGGAATGGCCGAGTGCGGCGGCTGCCTCGACGTAGGGTGAGGTTCGCACGGTGAGGACTTGGCCGCGGATGATGCGGGCGTAGCCGGGTGCGACTCCTACTCCGACGGCGACGATCAGGGTGGTGCTGCCGGGGCCGAATACGCTGACCAGCAGCAGTGCCAGCAGTACGGCGGGGAAGGCGAACAGTACTTCGACGGATCGATCGGCTGCTGCGGCGGATGTTTTCGGGGCGAGGGCGGCGGCGAATCCGAGGACGGTGGCGATGAGCAGTGCTACCCCGGTGGCGCCGAGTCCGATCAGCAGGGATTCGCGGGTGCCGTGCACGATGCGCGAGTACAGGTCGCGTCCGGACAGGTCGGTGCCGAACGGGTGCTGCCAGGACGGGCCGGTGAGTACTTCGTCGAGGTTGATCGCGAACGGGTCGCCGGCCAGTGCTGCGGGGAGCAGGGCGGCCAGCGCGGCCGCGGCGAGGATGGCGGCCGATATCAGGACGGGTGTGGGTGGGAGCCGGCGTGCGGGCGGGGTCAGGACGGTCATGAGGTGGAAATCCTGGGGTCGACGATGGTGTAGAGGGCGTCCACCACCAGATTGGCCAGGACGTAGATCGCGGCGATGATCAGGACGATGCCGCTGACGAGGGGGACGTCGCGGGCCTGGGCGGCGCTGACCAGGGTTTGCCCGATTCCGGCGCGGGCGAAGACGGTTTCGGCGATGACGGCGCCGCCGAACAGTGCTCCCATCGCCCAGCCGGAGACGCTCAGTGCCGGGATCAGGGAATGTCTGAGTACGTGCCGGAATCGGACGGTGAGGTCGCCGATCCCCCGGGCCCGCACCGACAGGACGAACGGTTGGGTGAGGGCGGTGGTGAATTCGTCGCGGGTCACCTGGGCGAGGAATCCGGCCAGTGGGACGGCCAGGGTGACTGCGGGCAGTACCAGGCCGCGGACGCCGGAACCGCTCTCGACCGGGAACCAGCCGAGGTTGATCGCGAAGATCACCAGCAGCAGGATCCCGATCCAATAGTGCGGTAGTCCGGCGGTGACGGTTTCGATGGTGGTGCCTACCGCCGAGCGGAGTCGTCCGGCGCCGGCGGTGAGGGTGGTGAGCGTGATGACCAGCAGCCAGGCCAGGGTCAGTGCGGCGGCGGTGAGGATCAGGGTGGGGCCGATCTGGTCGGTGATGATCGCGAGCACCGGTTGTTGCAGTTGGTAGGAGGTGCCCAGGTCGCCGTGTAGTAGTCCGCGCAGGTATCGGGTGTACTGCTGCCAGAGCGGGTCGGTGAATCCGTACTCGGCGTTGACGGGTGCGAGTTCCTGGGGTGTGCGTTCGCGGCTCTGTCCGGCGCCGAGGTTGAGCAGGAGGGTGGCGCGGTCGCCGGGGGTGAGGGTTTGCAGGGCGAAGGTGATCGATGCCGCGGCCCACAGGACGAGCAGCGCGCCGGCGATCTTGCCGATCCAGGTGCGTGCGAGGTGCCGGGGCCGGGTGGTCGCGGGTTCGGTGGTGGGCGTGGTGGCTGTGTCGGTCATCGGATGAACCTCGCGTCGGCGAATACCGGTTCGCCCTGGGATTTTTCGATCCACACATCGCGTAGCCGGGGTGAGACCGCGATCGAGGTGGTCTGGGGGTAGAGCCCGATCGATACTGCTTGGTCGGAGATGATCTGTTGTGCCTTGCTGTAGTAGCGGCGGCGCCCGGCGGGGTCGGCGGTGCTGTTGGCGAGTTCGATGGTGTGCTGGAGTTCGGGATTGTTGTAGTAGGCGGTGTTGTCCGGATTGGGTTGGTCGGGTAGTCGTTGGCGCCAGTTGATGTACAGCAGTCCGGCGGTGGGGCTGGTCCAATATCCGACGTAGCCGTTGAAGGTGTCCGCGGGTGCGTATTTGCCGCCGAAGTATTCGCTTTGGGTGGCGGGGACGAGTTGGATGTCGAATCCGACGTCGCGGGCTTGGGCGGCGATGTCCTGTAATACCGCGGCACCTTCGGGTCCGATGACGGCGTCGGCGGCGTAGACGAGTGTGGCGTGGAGCGGTTTTCCGTTCTTGGTGCGAATACCGTTGCTGTCGCGCTGGTTCCAGCCTGCTTCGTCGAGTAGCCGGGCGGCGGTGGCGGGGTCGTGGCGGTAGGTGTCGTCGAAGGCCGGGTCGTAGTCGGGGGTGCTGCTGCTGAGTGCGCCGTTGCCGTTGAAGGGGATGACGCCGCGGAAGGCGGTGCGTACCGCGGTGCGGCGGTCCGCTGAATGTGCGAATGCTCGGCGTACTCGGACGTCGTCGAACGGTGCGTGGGTGACGTTCATGCTGATGGTGTTGGGTCGTCCGCCGGTGAGGTATTGCGACAGTTGGAATTCGGTGGCGGCGTCGGCCCAGTCGATGACCGGCACGTTGTAGACGGCATCGGAGGAGCCGCTGGTGAGCGACCCGTATCGGGAGACCGGATCTTTCAGGAATTTCCAGATCAGCTTGTCGACATATGGTGGACCCTGGTGGCGTGCATTCGCGGGTGCGGAGTTGTATTTCGGGTTTCGGACGAATGTGATCTGCCGGTTCCGCTCCCATTTCTTCAGAATGAAGGGTCCGGATCCTACGGGTGCGGTGCAGTTGATTTGTGGTCCTCGTTCCAGTGCGGTGGGTGACTGGATTCCGAAGTATCCTTGCGACAATGCCGTGAGGAGTGGTTCGTAGGGTGTGCGCAGATCGATTCGATAGGTGAAGTCGTCGACGGCGCTATCGCTCGCGAAATATGGTTTCAGATACGAGACGACCGTCGTGTTGGCGGTTTTCTCGTTCAGATAGCGGTCCATATTGTATTTGACGGCGGCCGCGTCCAGGCGGGTGCCGTCGGTGAATTCGACGTCGTCGCGGAGGTGGAAGGTGTAGCTGCGCCGGTCCGGTGAGATGTCCCAGCCGGTGGCGAGCCACGGTACGACGGTGCCGTCGTCGGCCTCCGATACGAGGTTGTCGAGGTACTGGCGCGCCAGGTAGGCGTTCTGCACCCAGCCCGCGTGCGCGCACGGTGGTTCCTGTTCGTGACCGTATTCGATCACGCCGCCGTCGACCGGTGTGCCGGTGGCCGCCGGTATTCCGGTGGTGTTCGGTGTACCGGTGGAAGGGCCCGCGCACGCGGTCCCGGTCAGCGGCACCAGGATCGCCGCGGTCAGCAGCGCGGCGCGTTTCTTTGCCCTTGTTCTCCACATCGTGCGTCACAGTGTGCACAGTGTTCGTCGCGGCTTCACCGGTTGTAATCAGCACGGTTTTATAGAGTGATTCCCTGTTGGGTTTCGACGTAATATCCGCGGTCGAGTTCGTGTTGGATTACCGTGTTTTCGGGAGGCTATTCGATGACCGCGCCGCTGAAATTTTCCGCATTCGTGATGAACACCACTTCGCATATTCTGCACGGTGCGTGGCGGCTGCCGCAGGCGCAGCAGACCGACTTCTCGTCGCTGGAACACTGGGTGTCGCTGGCGCGTACGCTCGAGGCCGGCCGGTTCGACTACATCTTCTTCGCCGACGTGGTCGGCCTCTACGACGACTATCAGGGGTCGTGGCGCAAGTTCGTCGACAGCGGCCTGCAGATCCCCAGTAACGACCCCCTGGTGCTGGCCTCGGCACTGGCCTACAACACCGAGCATCTGGGCATCGCGATCACCAGTTCGATCCTGCAGGAGCATCCGTTCGACTTCGCCCGCAAGATCTCCACCCTCGATCACGCCTCCGGCGGCCGGATCGCGTGGAATATCGTCACCAGCTTGTCGGACAACGCATGGCGCAACTTCGGCTACGACGCCATCACCCCGCACGACGAACGCTACGAGTGGGCACAGGAATACGTTGATGTGGTCTACAAACTGTGGGAGGGCTCCTGGGACGACGACGCCCTCGTGCAGGACAAGACCAGCGGTATCCACGCCGATTTCGACAAGGTCCGCAAGATCGATCACGTCGGTCGGCGGTACCGGGTCGAAGGCCCGCATCTGGTGGCGCCGTCACCGCAGCGCACGCCGGTGCTGTTCCAAGCCGGTTCCTCCCCCGCGGGGCGGCGATTCGCCGCCCGTAACGCCGAGGCACAATTCATCGTCTCCCCCAGTCCCGAAGCCGCGGCGGCACTGATAGACGACACCCGGCGGCTGGCTGTCGAGGCGGGGAGGGCGCCGCGGGATCTGCAGTTCTTCCAGGGGCTGTCGTTCGTGATCGGTTCGACCGAACAGGAGGCGCAGCGTAAGGCCGCCGAACTCGACGAGATCATCGACCCCACCACCATCCTCGCCCACGCCGCCGGCGGTCTGGGCTACGACCTCGGTTTCTACGATCTGGACACCCCGATCGGGGATATCGAGACCGAGGGCACCCAGAGCACACTGGCGTGGCTGCGCGAAGCGGTGCCCGGTCGTGAACCCACCGTGCGTGACCTGGCGCAGCTGCGCAGCCATTCCGGCCGGGTGGTGGGAACGCCCGAGCAGATCGCCGATCAGCTCGAGCGCTGGCGCGACGCCGGTGTCGACGGCATCAACGTCATCAACGCGACGATTCCGGGGAGCTACGTCGAATTCATCGACGAGGTGCTGCCGGTGCTGCGCCGGCGCGGACTGGCCCGCCACGACTACGAGCAGGGCACCGCACGCCGCCAGTCGACCGGCCGCGACCGCCTGCCCGACTCCCATCCGGCTGCCTCGTACCGGCAGGGTGTCGTCGACGCACACTGGCACTCCACCCGTCCTGCGGCCGCGCCCGCCTGAGAGCCGTCCGCCCGACGGGGCGACGAAGACGGTTCCGGCCGTCGGCAGCAGTGCTGCCGACGGCCGGAACCGTCGTGGATTTGCGCGGCTATGCCTTCTGCGGCAGTGGTTCCTCGTCCTCGGCGTCGGGGACTTCGGTGCCGGCCAGCGATACGCCCGCGGTTTCGCGGAGGAAGAACCAGGCCACGAGGCCGATCAGGCAGGCGCCGACCATATAGAAGGCGGGGAACAGATTCCAGCCGCTGACGTCGATGATGGATTCATTGATCAACGGTGCGGTGCCGCCGAATGCGGCGGTGGAGATGTTGTAGCCCAACGCGAATCCGGCGAAGCGCACCTGGGTCGGGAAGATCGCGGGGAACGTGGCGGAGATGGTGGACAGCTGCGGAATGTAGAGCAGGCCGAGAACGATGAAGCCGACGACGGCCCATACCGCGCCTTGCCCCATCAGCCAGTACATCGGGACGGCGAAGATGGCGAGTCCGACCAGCGAGACCAGCCACATCGGTCGTCGTCCGACCCGGTCGGATATTGCCCCGGAAACCGGTAGGACCAGTGCCATCACGATCTCGCCGATGAGCACCATCGCGGTGGTCTCGGAGTCTTCCATACCCAGGGTGTTGTTCAGGTAGGTGGGCATGTAGGCGAGCAGGGTGTAGTTGACGACGTTGAGGGCGACGACGAGGCCACCGAGGACGAGCAGTTCGCGGCGGTAGTCGCGCAGCAGGACGCGCAGCCCGCCGCGGACCTTGTCGGACTCGGCGACTTCGGTGAAGACCGGCGATTCGTCGAGCTTGCTACGCAGATACCAGCCGATCAGGCCCAGCGGCACGGCGAGCAGGAACGGCACCCGCCAGCCCCAGGAGTCCATCGCGTCGTCGGACAACAGGACCTGCATGATCAGGACGACGAGGGAACCGCCGGCGAAACCGCACAGGGTGCCGAATTCGAGGAAGCTGCCGAGGAAGCCGCGGCGGCGTTCGTCGGTGGATTCGGCGATGTAGGTGGCGGCGCCGCCGTATTCGCCGCCGGTGGAGAAGCCCTGGATGACGCGCAGTGCGATCAGCAGGATCGGTGCGCCGACGCCGATGGCGGAGTGGCTGGGTAGCAAACCGATGAGGCCGGTGGCGGCGGCCATGAGCAGGATGGTGATGGCGAGCACGGATTTGCGGCCGATGCGGTCACCGAGCGGGCCCCAGACCATGCCGCCGACGGGGCGCAGGATGAACGAGATCGCGAATCCGAGCAGGGTGCCGAGGGTGCCTAGTTCGCCGGGAAAGAAAGCGTCGGTGAGGTATGTCGCGGTGGCTGCGTAAACACCGTAGTCGTACCACTCGGTCGCATTGCCCATGGCCGCCGCGGCGACCGAACGTCGTTGCTGAGCTTGCGGCAAGCTGGTGCTCACACGCTCCTCCTCACCTGTTTTCGGTTGCTTCGTGCCTGGGTCCCGTATTGCGGCCTGGGCACGAAGTATTGGAGTACCCGGTCGGCATTCCCGCAAACTGGCAGCCACCGGGATGGTGCCGCGGGGGCTCACTTCACCTGCGTCGATCTTGGCACGGGTGAGTCCGGTCACAGTTGCGACTCGCCCGCTTCCGGATGCCGTCCGGCGGCGGTTGTGGTTTGCCGGGCACCGCGCCCACCGCGATCGCCGGCCCGGGGCATGCGACGGCTGATGATGTGTGGCGTCGGCGCGAGCTGAGCGGCCGGCATCTCGCGGGCGAACGCCGGTGGCAGCCCTGGCTCGGATGCGGTGCGGGTGCGCTGGGACAATGGTGCGGGTCGGGGGCGGATTTCGGGTGTGGGTGAATCCGACAGCTGATGTTCGCGTGGTGGTAACCCGGATGTGAGACAACCAGGCGTCCGATCGGTGGTACGGGAGAGGTAGGCACAACGTGGTTGTCGGTTCGCGGTCGGGGGTGGGTTCCTCGCACCCCTCTCCCACTCCTCCCCCGCACGGTGACGCGGAGGCCCGAAGCGACGGAGAGCCGGCCCGCTCGGATCCTGCACGGCGCGCGGGGTCCGCGGAGACGGTGCAGGCGTCGTTGTTGCGGGGCTCGGCGGCGGCACCGCCGCGGACTCTGGTCGATGTGCTGGCCGAGACCGTGCACCGGTATCCGGAGGCCCCGGCCCTCGACGACGGCACCGCGGTGCTGACCTACCGGGAGCTGCTCGACGACGTCGACGACGCGGTGGCCGTGTTGCGGGCGGCCGGGGTGCGGCACGGGGACCGGGTCGGGGTCCGGATCCCGTCGGGTACTGCGCAGCTGTATGTGACGATTCTGGCGGTCCTGCATGCGGGGGCGGCGTATGTGCCGGTGGATGCCGACGATCCGGACGAGCGTGCGCAATTGGTGTTCGGTGAGGCCGCTGTGGCGGCGATCGTGACCGGCGACGGTGTCGTCTCGCAGCGTGCGGACTCCGCGGAGCCGGTGACGCCGGAGACAGCAGCAGTGCTGTCCCCGGCAGACGACGCCTGGATCATTTTCACCTCGGGCTCCACCGGTACGCCGAAAGGTGTTGCGGTGACGCATCGCAACGCGGCGGCGTTCGTCGACGCGGAGGCGCGGTTGTTCCTGACCGGCGCGCCGATCGGCCCGGGTGATCGGGTGCTGGCGGGTTTGTCGGTGGCGTTCGACGCATCGTGTGAGGAGATGTGGCTGGCGTGGCGGCACGGCGCATGTCTGGTGCCGGCACCGCGGGCGTTGGTGCGTAGCGGAATGGATCTGGGGCCGTGGCTGGTCCGGCGCGGTATCAGTGTCGTGTCGACGGTGCCGACGCTCGCGGCGATGTGGCCGCCGGAGGCGCTCGACGCGGTGCGGTTGCTGATCTTCGGCGGTGAGGCGGTGCCGCCGGAGCTGGCCGAGCGTCTCGCCGGGACCGGTGAGCGGGAGGTGTGGAACACCTACGGCCCCACCGAGGCGACAGTGGTCGCCTGTGCGGCGCAGCTGACCGGCACGGCACCGGTGCGGATCGGGTTACCGTTGGACGGTTGGGATCTGGCGGTCGTCGATTCTTCGGGCGCGGTGGTCGCCGACGGCGAATCCGGTGAACTGGTGATCGGTGGAGTCGGTCTGGCGCGTTATCTGGACCCCGCCAAGGACGCGGAGAAGTATGCGCCGATGCCGTCGCTGGGCTGGGATCGCGCCTACCGTTCCGGTGATCTGGTGCGCAACGATCCGGCGGGGCTGATCTTCCTGGGCCGCGCCGACGATCAGGTGAAGGTGGGCGGCCGCCGGATCGAATTGGGCGAACTGGATTCGGCGCTGCAACATCTGCCCGGCGTGACAGCAGGTGCGGCGGCCGTGCGCACCACCGCCACCGGCACCCCGATCCTGGTGGGCTATCTGTCGTGCGCCGCCGACGATTTCGATATCGCCGCCGCACGGAAGCTGCTGGGGCGGCAGTTACCGGCCGCGCTGGTGCCGCGGCTGGCGGTGCTCGACGAGTTGCCCACCCGTACGTCCGGGAAGGTCGATCGTGCCGCGTTGCCGTGGCCGCTGCCCGGGGCGGACGCCGAACCCGGCGCCGACCTGGACGGTACGTCGTATTGGCTGGCGGGACTGTGGCATTCGGTACTGGGCGCCGAGGTGAACGATCCCGATGCCGACTTCTTCGATCTCGGTGGTGGTTCCCTGTCGGCGGCGCAACTGGTGGCGGCGCTGCGTGGGCGGCTGCCGCAGATCACCGTCGCCGACCTGTACGACCACCCGCGCCTGGGCGCGCTGGCCGATTTCGTCGACGCGGCCGCCCCGGCCGAGGCGGCCACGGTGCGTGAGGTGGCGCCGACACCACGTCGGGCGCAGCTGTTTCAGGTGCTGGCGTCGGTGCCGTTGACGACGTTGACCGGGCTGCAGTGGCTGACGTGGCTGGGTGTGGTCACCAATATCGCCTCCCGGTTCGGTGCGCTGCCCTGGATGCCGGGCCTGTCGTGGTGGTGGGCGCTGGCCGGGTTCGTACTGTTCATCTCCCCGCCGGGACGGATGGCGATCTGCGTGGCCGGTGCGCGGCTGCTGTTGCACGGGGTCGAACCGGGCACGTATCCGCGGGGTGGGTCGGTGCATCTGCGGTTGTGGACCGCGGTGCGGCTGGCCGAGGCGGCGGGCGCGGAGAATCTGTCGGGCGCACCGTGGATGGTGCCGTTCGCGCGGGCGCTGGGTGCGCGTATCGGTCGCGGGGTGGACCTGCACACGCTGCCACCGGTCACCGGAATGCTGGAGTTGGGTGACGGGTGCAGTGTCGAGCCGGAGGTGGATCTGGCCGGCTACTGGATCGACGGTGACGTGGTGCATATCGGTGAGATCCGGATCGGTGCCGGCGCGGTCGTGGGATCGCGGTCGACAGTGGTGGCCGGAGCGGTGATCGGGAAGAACGCGGTCGTGGAACCGGGGTCGGCGGTGTTCGGGAAGGTGAAGGCGGGGCAGTGCTGGGCCGGGTCTCCGGCGGTGAAGATCGGCCCGGCCGAATATCGCTGGCCCGAAACCACACCACCGCGAGCGTTGCGCTGGGTGCTGATGTTCGCCCTCACATCGATGTTGCTGGCGGCGCTGCCGGTGGTGTCGCTCGCCGCGGGCGGGCTGCTGCTGGCATGGTGGATTCGCGCGGAGACCACCCTGCCGGGTGCGCTCACACATGCGATGGTGATGCTGCCGGTGGCGGCGCTGATCGTGCTGGTGGTGTTCGCGGCGGTGACCGTGGTCGCGATCCGGATCCTGTCGATCGGTTTGCGCGAGGGCTATCACCCGGTGCGCAGCCGAGTGGGATGGCAGGCGTGGACCACCGAGCGGCTCACCGATTCCGCGCGAACATTCCTCTTCCCGCTGTATGCGAGCCTGCTGACGCCGATCTGGTTGCGGCTGCTGGGTGCCGATATCGGTAAGGGAGCAGAGATTTCGACGGTGCTGCTGTTGCCGAAATTCACGAAGGTCGCCGACGGTGCCTTCCTGGCCGACGACACCATGATCGCCGGCTACGAGCTCGGCGGCGGTTGGATGCGGATCGGTGCCGCGAAGGTGGGCAAACGCGCATTTCTGGGTAATTCGGGGATGACCGCACCCGGACGGCGGGTGCCCAAGAACGGTTTGGTGGCGGTGTTGTCGGCGGCTCCGGAGAAGGCGAAAGCGGGCTCGTCGTGGCTGGGCAGCCCGCCGGTGCGGTTGCGGCGCACCGCATCCGACTCCGACACCGCCCGCACCTTCGATCCGCCGCTGCGGTTGAAGGCCGCGCGTGCTCTGGTGGAGACGTGCCGGTTGATTCCGGTGATGGTGAGTTTCGGGATCGGGCTGGCGGTGCTGTTCACGCTGGCGTGGCTGGCCTCCGATGCCGGGTATTGGCTGGCGGCGCTGTGTGCGGGCGTGGTGTTGCTGGTGGCGGGCGCGGCGGCGGGTGCTATCGCGGTGGCGGCGAAATGGCTGATCGTGGGCCGGATCCGGGCGGTGGAACATCCGCTGTGGAGTTCGTTCGTGTGGCGCAACGAAGTGTGTGACGCCTTCGTGGAAACGGTCGCCGCGCCGTGGTTCGCTCGCGCGGCCACCGGAACCGTCGTGATGAACATCTGGCTGCGCGGCCTGGGAGCCCGGATCGGACGCGGAGTGTGGTGCGAATCGTACTGGCTGCCCGAGGCGGATCTGGTGCGCCTGGGTGATGGCGCGACCGTGGAACGGGGGTGTGTCGTGCAGACCCACCTGTTCCATGATCGGATCATGTCCATGGACACGGTGACGGTCGAGGCCGGTGCGACGCTGGGCCCGCACTGTGTGGCATTACCGGCGGCACGCATCGGTGCGGGCGCGACGGTCGGTCCGGCGTCGCTGGTGATGCGCGGTGACAATGTGCCCTCCTCGACCCGGTGGCAGGGGAATCCGATTGCGCCGTGGCCGGATTCGCGGCGCGGGAAGTGAAGGTGAGCCGCGGTGAAGCTGGGTAGAGGTGGCGGTGTCACGCCGATCGACGAGTATCTGCCGCAGAACGGCAACCGCGGCTATCGGGTGTCACGCTACGAGCTGGAACTGGTGTACAAGGTTGCCTCCAACCGGTTGACGGGACGGGCGACGGTGACCGCGGTGGCGACCGCGGTGCAGCCGCGGTTCGCCCTGGACCTGTCGTCGTCGCTGTCGGTGGCGAAGGTGTTCGTCAACGGTGCGAAACCGGCCAAATACACGCATGCGCGGGGGAAGTTGACGGTGGCTCCGGCGCGGCAGGTTCCGGTGGGGGCGGCGCTGTCGATCGTGGTGCACTACGGCGGGGCGCCGAAACCGGTGCGCGGCCCGTGGGGTGAGGTGGGGTGGGAAGAACTCACCGACGGCGTGCTGGTCGCGAGTCAACCCAACGGGGCGGCGTCCTGGTTTCCGTGCGACGATCATCCCAGCTCCAAAGCGAGCTACCGGATCTCGATCACCACCGATTCGCCCTATCACGCGCTGGCGAACGGGGTGCTGGTCGATCGCAGCACCAAAGCCAGTCACAGCACGTGGGTCTACGAGCAGTCCGAGCCGATGGCGAGCTATCTGGCGACGATCCAGATCGGGCCCTACCGTGCGCACCGCATCGAGGCCGGACGGGCGAAGGTGCCGATGACGGCGGTGCTGCCGGCGCGGCTACGGTCCCGCTTCGACCACGATTTCGCGCGGCAGCCGGAAATGATGGCACAGTTCCAGCGGTGTTTCGGGCCGTATCCGTTTGCGGGATACACGGTGGTGGTCACCGATGACGAGCTCGAAATCCCCATCGAGGCACAGGGGATGTCGATTTTCGGTGCCAATCACTGCGACGGGCAGCGCGGCGCGGAACGGCTCGTCGCGCACGAGTTGGCGCATCAGTGGTTCGGCAACAGTGTGACCGTGCGGCAGTGGCGCGACATCTGGTTGCACGAAGGATTCGCCTGTTACGCCGAATGGATCTGGTCGCAGGCATCGGGTGGGCCCGGCACCGACGAGCAGGCGCGCGCCGCGTACACGAATCTGGCTGCGGCGCCGCGCGATATCGTCGTCGGTGATCCGGGGCCGGCCTCGATGTTCGACGATCGGGTGTACAAACGCGGCGCGCTGACCTTGCACGCGCTGCGGTTGCGTCTGGGTGAGGACGCGTTCTTCGCCCTGTTGCGGGACTGGACCTCCCGGCACCGGCACGGCAGTGTCCGCACCGAGGATTTCACCGATCTGGCCGGTCACTACAGTGCGGATTCGCTGCGTGAGCTGTGGGACGAGTGGCTGTATCGCACGGAGTTGCCGCAGCTCGCCGCGCCCGGCGGGGCCGGTGCTCGAGGAGCCCGCGATGAGTGAACAGGCGGGTGGGGAGCCCGCGCCGGTGGATATGTCTCGGGTGCGTGAGGTTCTCGCGCAGGTGCTGGCGATCGTGCGCTCCGCGCCGCAGGATGTGACCTGGCAGTCACGCTACCGCGACGACGACGAACTGGTCGCCGACCTGATCGACCACCTCGAGCGGGCCACGAGCGGGGACACCTCCCGCCTCGGTGAGCTGAAGCTGCTGTTCGCTCCCACCGGCGCACTGTGCGAGATCGCGATCAGCAGCGGTTGGTCGCAGGAGTATGCGGAGCTGGGCAACCGGCTCGACCGGCTCCTGGATCGACCATCGAGCCGATGACGTCACCGCACGCCGCAGCGGTGATCCGCGCCCGCCGCCGCTGAGCCCGGACAGCGTGGGCCCGTTCGCGCGGGACGACGGTCCACGTGCGACCGGTGGCCCTGTGAGACCGCCGCGTGGGCCGAGCTACGCCTGGCGCTGCTACCGCCGCGCTTCCCCGGCGCCGGCCGCCCGCCGACTTGGTCGCGGCGGGCGGGACAGCTCAACGCTGCGTCCCCGGACGGTGTCGGTGTCAGCGTCCCTTCCAGATCGGTGCGCGTTTCTGGGTGAACGCGAGCACTCCTTCCCCGGCGTCCTCGGAGGCCAGGGCGGTACCGGCGACCTCGAGCTGGCGGGTGAACGCGATATCGGTCGGCCAGTCCGGGGACTCGTCGATGATGCGTTTGCTCGCGGCCAGGCTCAACGGTGCGTTGCAGGAGATCCGCTGGGCCAGCTCCAGGGCGGCGTCGAGCGCATTACCGGTCTCGGTGACCTCGTTGACCAGACCGAGGGCGGCGGCGCGGTCGGCACTGATCGGGTCACCGGTCAGCGCCAGTTCCATCGCCACCGCACGTGGCAGGCGCTGCGCCAGGCGCAGCACCCCGCCGCCGACCGCGACCAGGCCACGTTTGACCTCCGGTATGCCGAAGGTCGAATCCCCGGCGGCGACCACCAGATCCGCCGACAGCGCCAATTCGCAGCCGCCGGCCAGGGCCGGACCCTCGACCGCGGCGATCAACGGTTTGGTCGGTGGTGTCGCGGTGATACCGAGCGGGCCTCGTTTCTCGGTGATCGGAGTTTCGCCGCGTGCGGCGGCCTTGAGGTCCATTCCGGCGCAGAAGTATCCGCCGGCACCGGTGATGATCGCGACCTGCGCGGTGGGATCGGCCTCGTAGGCGTCCAGCGCCCGTTCCAGCGCCAGCGCGGCGGCCATGTTCATCGCGTTGCGCACCTGCGGCCGGTTCAGAGTGATGACGGTGACCGCGCCGCGGCGCTCCACCAGGACCGGTGGTGCGGGCGGGGCGGGCAGCGGAGCCCGTTCGCGTGCGTCGATGCGGAAGCTGTCGCCGGACACGGTGACCGGCAGACCCAGCAGATCGTCGTCCAGGAGTTCCGTGATCAGGTCGGTGTCGGTGCTGCGCAGCAGGATTCGTGCGCCTGCGGGTTCGATCAGGCTCACGATCGCGGCGTCGGGTTGTCCGTCGCGGGTGTAGGAGACGGTGTAGGCCTCCACCACGGCGGGGCCGTCGTGGTGTGACCGTGCGGGGCGCGCCGGTGGGTTGTCGATGATCGGGCGCAGATGCTGGTAGGGGCGTGCCGGTGGCAGGGAGGAATACACGCCGAGAGCGTGTTTGGTGACGTACCAGCCCAGCGAGCTGGCCAGGCCGTAGGTGCCGGGCTCCGCGCGCAGCCGCTGCACCATCGTCGCGACCGCGTGGCCGCCGTAATTGTTGCCGGGGCCGCCGCCGAAGGTCAGCCCGCCGGTGAGGGTCAGGGGGCGGGCGGGGTCGTCGGCGGCCAGGCCGAGTTCGCGGGCCGCGATCTGCACCGCCACCGGGAAGCATGCGTAGAGGTCGACGTGGGTCAGTGCCTCGGCACCGATACCGGTGTGGTCGAGTACCGCCCGGCCGAGGGTCGCGATCGCCGGGGAGGCGGCCAATTCGGCGCGTTCACTGGTGAACCACTCGTCGTGTCCGGAGGCGCCGGCATGGATGAAGATCCACTTGTCCTGCGCGATTCCGGCGTCCTGCGCGGCGGCGGCGCTGCACACGATCAGGCCGCTGGCCATGTCGACGGTCAGATTGGCGCATTCGAGTTTGGTGTAGGGCGCCGACACCATCCGGTTGTCGGCGGTGGCGGTGGCGATCGTGTCGGCGGGAAGTTCCTCGGGCTGCCAGGCGTATTCGTTGCCCGCGGCCACCGCCGAGAACCGGGACCACAGCGCCGCGACCGCGGCGGCGTGGTCGGCGGGCCCGCGACCCAGCCGGTGCCGGTTCGCCGACTCCAGCAGCGCGTACATGTTGATCGGGGCGAGCAGCCCAGCACTGGTTTCGGCCTGATTGTTGGCCGGTTTGTCGATGCCGATCGAGCGCGTGGGGGCGACATCGGGGGCCTGCTGCGGCCAGGCCGGTTCGACGCCGGCGCGCTGGGCCGCGGCCTGGGTGTTGCCCGCTTCCGCGCCGGTGACCAGCACCATGTCGTAATCGCCGGCGGCTACCGCGGCCGCGGCCTCGTTGACCACCAGCTGTCCGCCGTCTCCGCCGAACGGGCTCGTCTGCGCGGTGTCGGCGCCGCTCACGCCGAGACGGTCGGCGACCAGGGCACCCATGTCGCGGTACTGCCAGGACGCGGAGGCCACCGCGAACACGGCGTCGGCGCGGCCCAGCAGCTGCTCCCCTGCCCCGGTGTCGGCGGCGGCGCGGCGCAATGCCGTCACCGCGAGGGCGGCCGGATCACCGTAGCCGGGGTCGGGGGTGCGCTGGGTGACCTGCCCGGCGCCGACCAGTACCGGGGTGCGCGGATCGATCTCGGTGCCGGTGGCGGTGTGCAGGATCGGTGCTGCCGGGCGGCGTTTCACCGGGCCGGCGGCGGCGAGCACGTCGGGCAGGCGGTGCAGCGACTGTTCCATCGCCTCGCCGAGGCTGCGTGACACCGAGGCGCCCAGCGGGCCCTGTACGGGTGGGCCGCCGAGTCCGGTGTCGAAGTACACCGTCGAACTGTCGCCGGATCCGGTGACCGAGAGCCAGTACCCCAGCCGTACTCCCTGCGGGCCTTCGCCGCGCAATGCGAAGCCGGTGTCGTCGGCGTGCACCACGGTCCAGTGCAATTCGGCGGGGATTCCCATCACCAGGGCCTGCTGGGTGAAGGTCAGGCCTGCCCGTGCCATGCCGGGGGCTTCGCCGCGCCACCCGGTGTGGGAGGTGAACCACTGCGGCAGATTGCTCAGATCGCTCAGGTAGGCGGCGACGGTGGCGGGGTCGGCGGCGAGGGTGTGGTGGGCGTGGGCGGTTTTGGGGTATTCGCTCAGGCCGGCGGGTGTGGTGTAGCTGTCGCCGTGCGCGGAGACGGGCTGCGGTTCGGCGGTGCCTGCCTGTGCACCGCGTCCGGTGAGGCCGGCGATCAGGTCTCGTGCGATGCGTGGATCCTGGCGTACCGCCTGCACCAGTGCGTTACCGGCGGCGAGCTTGCTGCGAACGGCGCGAATCCGATCCGAACCCGATGATGGCGACACTCGACAACCTCTCTGTTGACTCCGGGACAATTAATCACCAATCGTCTCGGGCGGTCAAAGAAGTGTGATTCGTGTTACTCGCCGGGCGGCAGGGTCGGGAGTGAGGACGAACCTTTCGGTTCGATGCGCGGCAGTCGATGCATCCCGGCACCCTGTGCCGCCGCGCATCGCGGCACCGGATGTAGCTGCGCATCGCGAGTAACGGGTCTCGCTGTGCGACTCGGCGCCCCGACAGTCCTGCCGCATCCGGAACGTGGGGCAGCGTCAGGCCGTGCTTCTCGGAGCCGGATGGGGCCGGCTACCGGCGCGGTGAACAATGGGCGATGCGGCCGGGACGAGATATCGGTCCGGGCGCATCCCGATTCGGGTTGATATGTGTGGGAGGTTTCTGATCATGGCCGGAATTTCTTCGGTTCCGACGTCGGCGCTGGTCGCCGGTGGACTGTTCGGCGGATTCGCGCTGGCACAAGCCACCGGACAGCGGCCACTCGGTGGCGCGATCTTCGCCGCCGCCACCGCCGCGTCGGTACCGCGGTGGCGGGCAGCGGCGGGTGTGCCCGGTGCCGCGGCGCTGGCCGGGCTGTCGGTCGCTGCGATGGGTGCTTCCCATCCGCTGGCCAAGAAGATCGGGGCGTGGCCGTCGGTAGCGGCGGTCTCCGGTGTCGTCGCCGTCGCCGCCTGGGCGGTCGCCGACCGGCGTAGCTGACGGCCTGTCCGGACCGCGTTCGTCGCGAGCCGGACCAGCAACGGGGCCGGGACCCGCACGGTGTACGCGGGTCCCGGCCCCGTTTGCTCACGAGCCCGACGTGGCGTTCGAGGTCTGGCGCGCGATCAGAGTGCGATACCCAGCAGTGCGTCCACCGCGCGCCCGATCAGTCCAGGAGCCGAACGGTCCGGACCACCGTAGGTGAGGGCCTGCTGCACCCAGCTGTCGACTGCGGCGAGGGCCTTCGGAGTGTCCAGGTCGTCGGCCAGGTGCTGCCGCAACCGTGCCACGGTGTCCTCGGCCGCGGGCCCCGATGCCAGTGCCGCGGCCTGCCGCCATCGCGCCAGCCGGGTCAGCGCCTCGTCCAGCACCGGATCCGACCACTGCCGGTCGCTGCGATAGTGCCCGGCGAACAGCCCCAGCCGGATTGCGCCCGGGTCCACGCCCGCACGCCGCAGCTTCGACACGAACACCAGATTGCCGCGAGACTTGGACATCTTCTCGCCGTCCAGGCCGATCAGCCCGGCATGGACGTAGTGGCGGGCGAAACGGCGATGCGAGACCACCGCCTCGGCGTGCGCGGCCGAATACTCGTGATGCGGGTAGATCAGATCGCTGCCGCCGCCCTGGATGTCGAACTCCGGGCCCAGCCGGTTCAACGCGATCGCGGCACACTCGATATGCCAGCCCGGGCGGCCCTCACCGAACGGCGCCTGCCACGTCGGCTCCCCCGGGCGCGCCGCACGCCACAGCAGCGCATCGATCGGATCCCGCTTGCCGGGCCGTTCGGGGTCCCCGCCACGTTCGGCGAACAACCGCTCCATCGTGGCCCGGTCGTAGCCCGATTCGTAGCCGAACTGCTCGGTCGCGTCGTGGCGGAAGTAGATGTCGCGGAACTCGTCGTCGTCGACGACATAGGCGGCACCGGAGGCGAGGAGCTTGTCCACCAGTTCCACTACCTCGCCGACCGATTCGATCGCGCCGATGTAGTCCCGCGGCGGCAGCACCCGCAGCGCCGCCATATCCTCACGGAACAACTCGATCTCGCCGGTGCCCAGCTCCCGCCAGTCCACACCATCGCGTTCGGCCCGCTCGAACAGCGGATCGTCGACATCGGTGATGTTCTGCACGTAGTGCACGTCGTGCCCGCTGTCGCGCAGCAACCGGTTGACCAGGTCGAAGGCCAGATAGGTGGCCGCGTGGCCCAGATGGGTGGCGTCGTAGGGGGTGATCCCGCAGACGTACATGGTGGCCGTCGCGCCGGGCGTCACCGGGCGCACCTGCCGGTCGGCGGTATCGAACAACCGCAACGGCGGTCCGGATCCGGCGACGGTGGGAAGGGAGATTTCGGACCAGGACTGCATGATTCGAGGGTAAGGGTGCGCACCGTCCTCGTGGGCGCCGACCCCGGTCAGCGACCTCCCGGCCATGTGGCGGGCACCGTATTCGACCTCGACACGGACAGCGACGGCGCCGATGTCAACCGTTGAGCGCTCGCGGCATCGAATTCCGGTACGAAACGTGATCGATTCAGAAGGCCGGCCACGGGATCGGCCGCGAGCTCATCGGATGCGGCAACAACGGATCCTCGAGCAACTCCCGGGCGCGCTCGTCGAGTGCCTCGATCTCGGCGTCGGTGATGTGTTCGGCCAGTGCGGTGCCCACCGGACCCCGCAATCGTTCGGTGAAGGAGGTGATATCGGCGATCAGTTCGGTGTCGACCGGTTCACCGGCCCACCCCCACAGCACGGTGCGCAATTTCGGTTCGGTGTGCAGGCAGATCCCGTGATCGACCCCGTACACGCCGCCGTCGACACCTTCGAGGGCGTGGCCGCCCTTGCGGTCGGCATTGTTGATCAGCACGTCCAGCACTGCCATCCGGCGCAATCGCGCATCGTCGGCGTGGATCAGCGAGACCCGTGCGCCGGTGCCGTCGACCGCCTGCAGCACTTCACGGAAATCGCTGGGCACCTCGCCCGCGGGCACCAGATCCACCAGATCCGGTCGCGGCGGCTGCGCCTCGCCCGGATCGACGGTATCGATCCAGCGCTGCACCATGCCGGGCCCCAGCGGGCCCTCCCGCAGGATCGTTTCCGGAATCACCGACCAGCCCAGCGCCGCGGACACCAGGTAGGAGGCCACCTCACGTCCGGCCAGGGTGCCGTCCGGGAAATCCCACAGCGGCCGCTCCCCGCGCACCGGCTTGTACACCACGCGTAGTGGCTGCTCCGCGTCGGATTCGACCTCGCACACCAGGGTCAGATTGCTGGCAGTGGTGACCCGTCCGATGATCGTCAGATCGCCGGTGTGCAGGCCGTCGCGGGCCGCGCCCTCGTTCGCGGCCGCCGCGCGTATGGTCACCGGTGCTCATTCCTCCAGATCTGTGGCGCCGAAGATGTCGCCGCGTTTGTAGCCGTTGGTGCGCACGCACATGTGACCGCTCGGTGAGAGCGGTTCCCCGCACAGCGGGCACGGTGGGCGCCCGGCGGCGATCACCTTCGTCGAGCGCAGCGCGAATTCGCGGGCCTGTTCGGGAGTGAGGAACACCCGCACCGCGTCGGGGCCCTCCTCGGTGTCGTCGAGAACCACCGACTCGTCGACCTCGGTTTCGGTGATGGCCAGCAATTCCACCACCACCGCGTTGGCGTCGGCGTCCCAGCCCAAACCCATTGTGCCGACCCGGAACTCGGTGTCGATCGGCATCTGCAGCGGGTCGATGTCGGAGACGTCGTCCGCCTCCGGTGGCACACTCGCGCCGAACCGCCGCGCCACTTCGTCGAGTAACAGCCCCATCCGGTCGGCGAGCACCTTCACCTGCTGCTTCTCCAGCAGCACACTCACCACCCGGGGTTCTTCGACGGCCTGCAGATAGAAGGCGCGATCCCCTGGTTCACCGACGGTTCCGGCGACGAAACGGTCGGGGGTGCGAAACACATGGATTGCTCGGGCCATCTGCACCTCCTGAAACCGACTGCATCACTTGTTGCGCTCGTTCCCCGTATCGGGGGGATCCGCAATATTCCCATTATCCGCCTCCGCGGCGGCGCCCACCTCACCGCCGGGGACGGGACCGGCCCGCTGCTCGGACGGTTGCCGCGGCGCTGCCAGCGCCGACAGGTCCGATCCGGTGTCGTTGACCCGCCACACCGACGGCCCCGTAGGCGTGTAGCGGACGATACTGAGCGAGGCAGGCTCGACGACGATGCGCTGAAAGCCGTCGAGATGGATACCGAACGCGTCGGCCAGCAGGGACTTGATCACATCACCGTGGCTGCACGCCACCCACAGCACATCGCGGTCGTGGCGGCGGGCCAGCTCGGTGTCTATGGCGCGGACCGCGGCCACCGCCCGGTACTGCACCTGGGCCAGACCCTCACCACCGGGAAACACCGCACCGGAGGCGTGCTGTTGCACCACCTTCCACAGCGGTTCGTTCACCAGCTCCGACAGCAGCCGACCGGTCCAGTCGCCGTAGTCGACCTCGAGCAGGCGCTCGTCGGGTTCGGCATCGAGGCCGAGCTTGCCGGCCAGCGGTGCGACCGTGCGCGCGCACCGCAGCAACGGCGAATGGGTGATGTACTCGATCGGCAACGGCGCCAGGCGTTCTGCGACCGCCAGCGCCTGCTCGCCACCGCGCTCGGTGAGGTCGACGCCCGGGCTGCGCCCGGCCAGCGTGCGCGCGGTGTTGGAGGTCGACACCCCGTGCCGCAGCAGGATCACCGTCATGGCGTCCACAGTAGGCGATCGGGCCGCCACGGCCCGGCCGGTCGCCGGATCACCGCTTCCCGCAGTGCTGGAGAGCGGTCGAGAGTGGGTGTTGTACAGCGGGTTTCGCTGTGCGCGGAATCGGCCCGCGGTCGGGCTCCGCAGTCGTGCACGGGCCGGCTCACACTGTGGTGCGGCTCGCATCTCGCGGCGGTTCGGGTGCGGTATACCTCTGTCGCGTCCGGTGGGGCTCTAGGCTCTGACACTGTGACGAGAGCTGCGGGGGTCCGGTGATGGAACAGCGAGCGGTCGGGCGCAGCGGCCTGCGCGTATCGCGAATGGGTCTGGCCACCCACACCTGGGGCCGGGAAACCGATTCCGAGGATGCGGCGGCCCAGCTGGTCGCCTTCATCGAGACCGGAGGCACCCTGGTCGACACCTCACCGGCCTATCAGGGGGGTGGTGCGCAGCGCATTCTCGGCGAACTGATCGGTGAACTGATCCCCCGCGACGACCTGGTGATCAGCGGTTGCGCCGGGCTCGTGTCGGTGGCCGGGGTCGTCGATCCCGACGGTGAACCTCCCACCGGGATCCACTGGAGCGTGGATACCTCCCGGCGCACCCTGCTGCGTCAGCTCGACCGCTCCCTCACCGACCTGAACACCGATCACCTCGACATCTGGAGCGTGGCGGCCTGGGATCCCTACACCCCGGTCGACGAGGTCGCCGCTGCCGTCGAGTACGCGGTGCGCTCGGGCAAGGTGCGCTACGCGGGCGCCCGCGGCCTGAACGGGTGGCAGCTGGCGACGCTGGCTTCCGAGGTGCCGCTCGTCGCCGCCCACGCCCCGTATTCACTGCTGGCCCGCGGTAACGAGCGAGATCTGGTTCCCGCCGCCGCTCACCACGGCATCGGCATGGTCGCGGTGTCACCGCTGGCCGGTGGGATCCTCACCGGCAAGTATCGCGACGGCGTGCCGGCCGACTCCCGCGGCGCCGACGAGGCCACCGCCGCCGAGATCCGCGAACGCCTCGACGAGCACGCCACGCGCGTGGTCGACGCGGTGGTCACCGCTGCCGACGGGTTGGGCACCTCCCCGCTCGCGGTCGCCGCGGCCTGGATCCGCGACCGTCCCGGGGTGTCGTCGATGATCGTCGGTGCCCGCGACATCGGCCAGCTCACCGGGGTGCTCGCCGCGGAAACCCTGGAACTGCCGCGTGCGATCGCTGCCGCGCTCGACGACGTCAGCGGGATCTGAACGCAGCGTGCACGGTCGATACGGGCCCGCCGGTGGCAGCGCGCTCACGCAAGGACTTAGGCTTGCCTACATGAGGTGTCCCGATCGTGTCGTCCGACCGGCCCGCGCCACATCGGCGGCGCCCCCCACCGCCACGGCACGGCCGGCGAACCGCCGGATGCGTGGCCGCTGGCTGATCGCGCTGCTCGGCGCGATCGCGCTCGTCGCGACCGGCACCGCCTGCGGTGGCAATGCCGGTACCGGGTCCGGCGCCGGCCCGGCCACCGCGACCCTCGCGGATCTGGACCCGGTACCGGTCGGTCCCGCACCGACACCCGTGCTGCCGGTCACCGTGCACTCGTTCGACGGCGCCGATGTCACGGTCACCTCCGCCGACCGCATCGTGGCCGTGGACCGTTACGGCACCCTCGCGCAGACCGTGTGGGCGCTGGGCCTGGGACCGAACCTGGTCGGCCGGTCGACCTCGGCGGCGTTCCCCGCCGCCCGCGACGTCCCCAATGTCGCCGGCGGCAGCGGCAGCATCAACATCGAGGCGGTCGCGGCGCAACGGCCCACCGTGTTCCTGACCGACACCACCAGCGCCACGCCCACCATGCGCGACCAGCTGCGGGCGCTGGGGATCACGGTCGTCTACTTCGACCCGCAGCGCACCATCGACGCCGTCGGCCCCCAGATCCAGGCCGTCGCCGATGCCCTGGGCGTGCACGAGCAAGGCGTGAAACTCGCCGACCGCACGCGCACCGAAATCGATGCCGCCACCGCGTCCGTACCTGCGCATGCGCCGTTGAAGATCGCGTTCCTGTACCTCCGCAGTACCGCGATCACCATGCTCGCGGGCCCGGGTTCCGGTGCCGACTCGCTGATCGAGGCATTGGGCGGCGTCGATGCCGGAACCGCGTCCGGGCTGACCGAACCGTTCACCACCATCACCAGTGAGGCCATGATCGCGGCCGCACCCGATGTGCTGTTGCTGATGTCGGACGGCCTGAAGTCGGTCGGCGGGGTCGACGGGCTCGAGCAGGTGCCCGGTATCGCGCAGACACCTGCCGGACGCGACCATCGCATCATCGACATGTCCGACGCCGTGCTGTTCAGTTTCGGCCCGCAGACCGGCCACGTCCTGGCCGCGCTCGTCCAGGCCGTCTACGGCACCCAGCCCGCATGAGCGGACACGATCCGGCGGCGAATGGGGCATCCGGCCCGAGCGCGCAGACCGCGCACCCGGATTCTGGCACCGAATCCGGGCAGCAGCCTGCGCACGTCGGGTCGTCGCGCGGCGGTGCGGACCGTGCGACGGGTACGCAGTCCGTTGCCGCCGACACGGCGACGACGGGCGAGCCGGGCCCGCGGGTTCCGCGCTGGTCCAAGGTGACGATCGTGTTCGCCGTATCGCTGGCGCTGCTGGTCGTGCTGGCATTGCTGTCGGCGGCGCTCGGGCAGGTGCCCACCACACCACTGGAAGTCGCCGGCAGTGTGCTGCACCGCATCGGCCTGGACTGGGGACCGCTACCCCATCATCCTGCCGGTGAGGTCACCCTGTGGGAGGTGCGGTTCCCGCGGGTGATGCTGGCGATCCTGGTCGGCGCCGCCCTCGCGACCGCCGGCGCGCTGCTGCAGGGTGTGTTCGCCAATCCGCTGGCCGAACCCGGCGTCATCGGTGTCTCGGCGGGTGCGGCGGTCGGCGCCGGTGTGGTGATCGTCGTCGGAGGTGCGTTCGCGGCCGCGTGGTCGGTCGCGGCCGGGGCCTTCGTTGCCGGGCTGATCACCACGCTCGCGGTGTACCTGCTCTCGCGTTCGGGGGGACGCACCGAAACCGTGACGCTGGTGCTGACCGGTGTCGCGGTCAATGCCGTCGCCGGCGGTGTCATGTCGTTCCTGCTGTTCACCGCGTCGCCGGCGGCACGCGATCAGATCGTGTTCTGGCAGATGGGCAGCCTCAACGGTGCCACCTGGCAGGCGGTGGGCGTGGTCGCGCCGTTGACCGCGATCGGCGTGGCGGCCGCGGTGCTCCTCGCGCCGCGCCTGGATCTGCTGGCACTCGGCGAGGCCGCGGCCCGCCACCTCGGCGTCGATGTGGAACGGCTGCGCCGCAACGTCATCGTGATCGTCGCGATCCTCACCACCGCGGGTGTGGCGTTCAACGGCATCGTGCTGTTCGTCGGGTTGATCGTGCCGCATGTGGTGCGCATGCTGGTCGGGCCCGCGCACCGGGTGCTGATCCCGCTGTCGGCGATCCTCGGCGCAGTGGTACTGCTCGGCGCCGATATCGGCGCCCGCACCCTCGTCCACAACGCCGACCTGCCGCTGGGCATGCTCACGTCCCTGGTCGGCGGCCCGTTCTTCTTCTGGCTGCTGCGCCGCACCCGCGCACGATCGGGAGGCTGGGCATGAACCGCCCCACACCACCGCTGCAGCAGGCCCCCTCCGAAGGGCCCGCCCCGGCAGCGACTCCGCCCACGCGGGTGGTCGCGCCGCTGCGTGCATGGGTGCGCAGACTGCGGCCCGCACACGGTGTTCCGGCCGGCACCGAGCCCGGAGCGGTCACGTTGCGCGCACGGGGCGTCAGCGCGCAACGCGGCGGCCGGACCGTGCTGGACGCGGTCGACATCGACGTGGTCGCCGGTGAGATCCTGGCGCTGGTCGGGCCCAACGGTGCTGGCAAGTCCACCCTGCTGGCGGCGCTGTCGGGTGAGCTCGAACCCACCGGTGGCGCAGTGGAACTCGACGGACGCGCACTCACGCACTGGACACCCACCGATATGGCGCGCCGGCGCGCGGTGCTGCCCCAGAACCACACCGTCGGATTCCCGTTCACGGTGCGTGAGGTGGTCGCGATGGGCCGGTCCCCGTGGGCGCGCACGCCGCGCCAGGACGACGACGAACGGGCGATCGCGGCCGCGCTGGCCGCCACCGATATCGAATATCTGGCCGGGCGCCCGTTCCCGGCGCTGTCGGGAGGTGAACGTGCTCGCGCCGCGCTGGCGCGCGTACTGGCCCAGGACACCGAAACTCTGCTGCTCGACGAACCCACGGCCGCACTGGATCTCGGCCACCAGGAACAGGTGCTGACCTTGGCCGCCGACCGTGCGCGTGCCGGTGCGGCGGTCGTGGTGGTCCTGCACGACCTCGGGTTGGCCGCCGCCTACGCCGACCGGGTCGCGGTGCTCGAGGCGGGACGGCTGGCCGCGGTCGGCGCCCCCCGCGAGATCCTCACCACCGAACTGCTGTCGGCGGTGTACCGGCATCCGGTGGAGGTCGTCGACCACCCGGTCACCGGTGCCCAGCTGATCCTGCCCGTGCGGCGCTGACACCGGGCCCCGGCAGCGCCGGGCGGGGACGGGTCATTTCCACACCAGTTTCAGCACTGCGGGGGTGAGCAGCATCCGGATGACGGTGGCATCGAGGACCAGCGCGGCGATCATGCCGTAGGCGATGTACTTCATCAGCACCAGATCGGAGAATCCGAAGGCGCCGGTGACCACGATCAGGATCGCCGCCGCCGAGGTGATCACCCCGCCGGTGTGGGCGATGCCGTAGCGGATCGCCTCGGCCGGTGGCGCACCGTTCGCGCGGGCCTCGGTCATGCGGGACTGCAGGAAGACTTCGTAGTCGGTGGACAGCCCGAACAGCACCGTGACGATCAATACCAGTACCGCGAACATCAGCGGTCCCGGCGTGAATCCCAGCAGGCTCGCACCGTGGCCCTCCACGAAGATCCAGGTCAGGATGCCCAGTGCGGCGCCGAGACTGAGCGCACTCATCACCACCGCCTTCAACGCCAGCACGATCGAGCGGAACGCGATGTACATCAGTGCCAGCGCCGCGAATGCCAGAATCGCCGCCAGCAGTGGCAGGCCGTCGATCAGACCGTGGATGGCATCTCGTTCCAGGGCCGGCACCCCGGCGACCATCACCTGCACGCCCGGTGGTTCGGGGATGGACCGCAGCGCGGCGATTGCGGTATCGGCGTCGGATTCGTGCACCAGTCCGGTGGAGAGCACGTTGATGCCGTCGGTGGTGGGCGCGGACGCCTCGAACGGTCCGGTCAATCCCGGGGTCACATTGGCTTGGAAACGGATGTCGGACAGCTGCCCGCTGGCCGCGCCGATGACGACGAGTTTGAGTGGTTCGGTACGGAATTCAGGAAACAGGGCGTCGAACTGTTCCTGTGCGATGCGGGCCGGGTTGTCGGCGGCCAGATATTTTTCGGACAGTCCGCCGAATTCGATGTTGCGGAACGGGATCAGCAGGAACAGCAGACCGGCGACGATGGGGATGATCACTCGCGCCGGATGCCGCATCGCGAACACGGCGAGCTTGGAGAAGAATCCGCGGTCGATCTGCTCGGCGTTGCGGATACCGGCGAAGCGGTGCCAGCCCCACAGGTCGATGCGCCGGCCCACGATGCTCAGCGCGGCGGGCAATGCCGTCACCGACAGCAGTGCCGCCAGCAGTACCGAGCTGATCCCGCCGTAGGGCACCGACCGCAGCACTCCGTTGGGGTAGATGAACAGTGCCGCGAGGCTGACGGCGATGATCGCGGCGGAGAACAGTACGGTGCGTCCGGCGGTGGCGACGGTGCGGGCGGTGGCTTCCTCCACGCTGTGCCCGGCGGCGAGTTCTTCGCGGAAGCGGGTCACCGCGAACAGTCCGTAGTCGATGGCGAGCCCGAGACTGACCAGGGTCACCACGGCGCTGGCGAAGACATTGACCTCGATGTGCTCGGTCAGCAGGCGCATGATGCCCTGGCTGCCGAGGATCGTCATCCCGCCGATGAGGACCGGTAGCAGTGCCCCCACCACGCCGCCGAACACGAAGTACAGCAGGATCGCCACCACCGGTAGCGCGATCAACTCGGCGCGGTGGATGTCGTCCTGCATCCCGATATTGATGCCTTCGACCACCGGTTGCAGCCCGGCCAACTGCACGGTGGTGCCGCCCGGTCCGCGTCCGGGTCCACTCGCGCCCAGGTCGTCCTGGATGGCGAGATAGTTGTCGACGGTGGCGGTGTCGGAGCCTTGCAGGCCGATGCTGGCGAATGCGTGTGTGCGGGATTCGTCGGCGAAGCTGCCCATCATCGAACCGTCGAAATAGCTGTCGATCTTCTTGATGCGGTCCGGGTAGCGGGTGGACAGGTCCTCGAGTGCGGTGCGGACCTCGTGATTGAGCTGCGGATCGTCGAGGGTGCGTCCGGCGGGGGCGGTGTAGACGACGACCACGTCGGCGTCGGTGTCGCGCCCGAAGGTTTCGTCGGCGATCTTCGAGGCGACCACCGATTCGCTGTGCTCGTCGAACCAGCCGCCCTGGGTGAGTTGGGTGCCCAGATCGCGCCCGCAGAAACCGGATACGGCGACGAGCAGCACGAATACCGCGAACACCGGGTACCGGTAGCGGTGGACGAATCGGCCCCAGCGCAGCAGGAAGCTTTCGAGCATGCCGCTGCTCAGCCGCAGGCGGAGGTGCGGTAGTCGGCCGAACGCAGAATTCCGCACAGGTCGGTGCGCGAGATCTTCCACTTACCGTCGATATCGATGAAGTGCACGATGGTGGTGCGCACGTTCTCGCCGGTGCCGTCCTTGTCCAGGCGCATGGTGGCGGTCAGGGTGCCGTCGTGGTTGTCGAACACGGGGTCGACCACGCCGTACACCGCATGTGGATTGTCGTGTAGCGCCTTGTACATGTCGGGGATCGCGTCGGAGAATGCCGCGCCGTCCTCGATGAGGTCGGTGCGTTCGCTGTCGGGCAGCGAGGGATCCAGTGCCCGTTTGATCTGCTCGTCGAGTTGCGCGGCGGTCGGGAGCGGTGGCCGGTTCGCGTTGCTCGTCGCCGCTGCCTGCGAGGACGATGTGAGCGCGGCATAGGCCGAGGAGCGGGCCGCGGCCACCGAATCTTCGTCGGGACCGCTGTCGCAGGCGGCGATCACCAGCGCGAGCATCGTGATTCCCCCTGCACAGCACACCGTGCGTCGCAATGCCATGACATCCTCGAATGTGTCGTAAGTGAACGATGGTTCCTACAGTCTGGCACGTGGGCTCAGCGGCCCTCGATGACCGCGCCCAACCGGTCGAGCAGCGCACGCACGGTGGTGGCGCCCCGGGGGCCGGGAACCGGTGTTGCGGTGGGGACGAGGTCGCGGACCAGGGCGCGCACACTGCGGGCGTCGTCGAGGTCGATATCGGTCACCGCGGCCTCGGCGACGGCGGTGACATCGTCGGGTCCGGGCACGTCACCGGGGGTATCGGGGCGGTAGATCTCGATGGTCAGGGTGGAGCGCACGGTGCGGAAGGCGAACGGGCGCCCGTCCGCGGTGGTGCCGAAGCCGTGTGCGAACGGCCCGACGGTCACATCGTCGAGCTCGAACTCGGGTGGGGGGTCTGTTTCCAACCGGATTTCTCCCTGAGTGTGGTCTGCGACGAATGTCAACGGTAACGGGTGAGGCGCGTGCCACGCCGGAACCACCCCGGTGACCGGCCCGAGTGTCCGATCATGGTCAGATGAAGCGGTACGCATGAGTAAACGGCACGAAGGAGTTCGGAGCATGCGCGGGAACCGGACGGCAGTGTCTGCTGTACTCGCGGCAGCCAGTGCCGTAGCGCTACTCGCGGGATGCTCGTCGTCGAGCAGCGATTCCGACGCCACGCCCGCCGCCGGCGCCCCCGGGGTCGCGGCCACCGGGCCCGCCTCCGCCGCGCGACCCGCGGGAACCGTCACCGAGTTCGGCCCGATCGGCACCCTGCTCGTCGAACCCGCCACCGAGCGGGTACTGGCTCTGGATCCGTCCGGGCTGACCTTGCGCCTGGTCGGCCCCGACGGCTCGTCCGCCCCGCGCACGCTCACCCTGCCCGCTCCGGCCACCGGGCTCGTCGCCGGCAGCCCGGGCAAGGTGCTGATCCCGGCGGGCCGGGAAGTACTGCGCCTCGACATCGCCTCGGCGACCTTCGAACATATCCCGGTCGACGGGCAGGCACGGGCGGTGGCCCGGCGTTCCGACGGCACCCTGGTGGTCGGGCTCGACGGTGGCCGCGTGCAGCTCCTGGACCCGG
This sequence comes from Nocardia vermiculata NBRC 100427, assembly GCF_001613265.1. Taxonomy (GTDB): domain Bacteria; phylum Actinomycetota; class Actinomycetes; order Mycobacteriales; family Mycobacteriaceae; genus Nocardia; species Nocardia vermiculata. The sequence continues at coordinate 1,848 of NZ_BDCA01000006.1, read as the reverse complement.
CCGGAAAGCCGCAACGCACGGTCACGGGGTTGGGAACCGTCGACGAACTGGCGGTCGCCGGTGACGCGATCGCCGCCCTGGATCTGGGGCAGACCAAACTCACCGAACTCGACCTCGAACGCGACCGGCCCGGTCTGTCGCTGCGCGCCGGGCGCGGCACCACCCACGTGATCAGCGATCATTTCGGTCGCCTGCTGGCGACCGACACCTCCGGTGGTGCGCTGCTGGTCTACACCGTCGACCCGCTGATGCTGCGCCAGCTCTTCCCGGTCGGCGCGTCACCGTACGCGCTGGCCTACGATGAACGATCCGAGACCGTATGGCTGACCCTCAGCGGAAGCAACGAGGTGGTCGGATTCGATCTGTCGACCGGCATACCGGAAGAAGTGGGTCGCTTTCCGACGGTGCGCCAGCCCAATTCGCTGACGATCGACAGCCGTACCGGCGACATGTTCGTCGGCTCGGCGACCGGAGACGGTCTGCAGCGCATCGGTGCGGACCAGAGGAAGAGAGGTCAGTGATGCGCACCCAGCGTAGAGGGTCGCTTCCCGTGGGATGGGAGGAGACCACCGAAGAAGGAGAATACGAGTACGTGCCGCTACGACTACCCCCGGACGTGAATCGGGTCACCGCGTCGATGCGACTGTCACTGCAAGCCGAATTCGGCGGGTGGGAACTGTCGCGGGTGCGGGCCTACACCGACGGCAGCCGGCGAGTACTGTTGCGGCGGCGCAAAACCAGCTTCCCCGTCACCGACACGGGGATGTGAGGGATGTATTCCTTAGTTCTGCGGTTGATGTTCCTGGTGCCGCCCGAGCGCATCCATCATCTCGTGTTCACCGCCATCCGGATCACGACCGCTTTCCCACCGGCCCGGTGGCTGCTGCGCAAGCTCACCGTGGTCGACGATCCGGTCCTGTCGTCCACCGTGTTCGGGGTGAACTTCCCTGCGCCGCTGGGGCTGGCCGCCGGTTTCGACAAGGATGCTGCCGGAGTGAACGCCTGGGGTGCAATGGGTTTCGGATTCGCCGAAATCGGTACCGTGACCGCGCAGGCGCAGCCCGGGAATCCGGCGCCGCGGCTGTTCCGGGTGCCCGCCGATCGTGGGCTCGTCAACCGCATGGGCTTCAACAACCACGGCGCGAGTGCCGCCCGGCAGCAGCTGGCGGCACGGGATGTCGGTGGTGTTCCGATCGGCGCCAATATCGGCAAAACCAAGGTCGTTCCCGCCGAGCAGGCTGCCGCCGACTACGCCGACAGTGCCGCCAAACTGGGGCCGCTCGCGGATTTCGTCGTCGTCAACGTCAGCTCCCCCAACACGCCCGGACTGCGTGATCTGCAGGCGGTGGAATCACTGAAACCGCTGCTGCAGGCGGTGCAGAGCAGTGTCGGAGCCGGCAAACCGGTACTGGTCAAGATCGCCCCCGATCTGTCCGACGACGATATCGACGCGGTCGCCGACCTCGCGGTGGAACTGGGCCTGGCCGGCATCGTGGCCACCAACACGACCATCCGCCGCGACGGCCTGAACACCCCGCGCGCCGAGATCGACGAGATCGGCGCGGGTGGACTGTCCGGTGCACCGGTGGCCGCTCGTTCGCTCGAGGTGCTGCGCCGCCTCTACGCCCGCGTCGGCGACCGGCTGGTCCTGATCTCGGTCGGTGGTATCGAGACTGCCGATCAGGCCTACGAACGGATCCTCGCGGGCGCGTCGCTGTTGCAGGGTTACACCGGATTCATCTACGGCGGCCTGCTGTGGACCCGGCACCTGCACCGTGGCCTGGCCGCCCGACTGCGCGCCGGCGGGTACGCCACCCTCGCCGATGCGGTGGGCGCCGAACACCGCGG